>CAVSUD010000001.1:0-85658 GCA_963731055.1 uncultured Actinomycetes bacterium
GCCGACGGGGGGATCTTCACCTACGGCGATGCCGGGTTCGCCGGGTCCCCGCAGGACGGATCGGTGGCGCTCCCGCCCGGACCGCCGACGCTCTCGGCCTCGACGCTGGTGTCGGGCCTCGTGATCCCCTGGGACCTGGCCTTCACACCCGACGGTGCCCTGTTGTTCACCGAGCGCCCCGGCCGCCTGAAGGTCCGTCTCGGCGACGGCACCCTCCGGCCGCTGGCCGACCTCAGCGGCGAGCTGTTCGTGTCGGGGGAGACCGGCCTGCTGGGCATGGCGGTCGATCCGAACTTCGCCGCCAACCGCACGATCTACACCTGCCAGACGAACGCCTCGCCCCGCGAGGTGCGCGTCGTCCGATGGACCGTCGATGCCGGGTACACGGGCCTGACCCGGACGGCGAACCCGCTCGTCGGCGGGATCCCGTCCACGGCCACGTTCCACAACGGCTGCCGGCCCCGCTTCGGCGCCGACGGCTTCCTCTACGTGGGGACGGGCGACAGCGGCCAGGGCCCGGCCCCGCAGGCCGACGCCAGCCGGGGCGGCAAGGTGCTCCGGGTCGACCCGGCCAGCGGGGCCACGTCCGTCTTCACGAAGGGCCACCGCAACGTCCAAGGTCTGGCCCTGCGACCGGGGACCGACCAGTTCTTCTCGGTCGAGCACGGGCCCAGATGTCGACGACGAGGTCAACCTGCTGCGCGCCGGCGCGAACGCCGGCTGGGATCCGAATCGCAACGGCTCCTACGACCAGAGCGTCCCGATGACGGACACGGCGAAGTTCCCCGGGGCGCTCCGGCCCGTGTGGGCCTCGGGTTCGCCGACGCTCGCCACCTCCGGCGCCTCCTTCGTCACCGGCTCGGCGTGGGGGTCGTGGAACGGCGCCCTGATCGTGGCCTGCCTCAAGGCCAGTCGCCTCCAGGTCTTCGGCCTCGACGGCGCCGGCAACGTCACCTCCTCGGTGGCCGCGCTCCAGGACCAGTTCGGCCGCCTCCGCACCCCCGTCCAGGGGCCCGACGGCGCCCTCTACGTCACCACCAGCAACGGCAGCAACGACAAGATCCTCCGGATCTCACCCACCTGACCCGGTCCTGGGGCGCACAAGTCCACCCCCTCGGTGGACAGATGCGCCCAGAACGCTGAAGACGAGGCTACGGAAGCGGTCAGCCGGTGGTGACGGGGAGCTGGGCCTCGATGGCGGCGACCAGCGCTCGTCCTCGGGCGTCGACCATCGGGGCGAAGCGGGCGACGACCTCGCCGTCGGGCGGCGACGAGGAACTTCTCGAAGTTCCAGCGGATGTCGCCGGTCGGTGCCCTCGGCGTCGGCGACGGCGGTGAGCTCGCTCGTAGAGCGGGTGGCGGCTCGTCGCCGTTGACGTCGATCTTCTCGAACAGCGGGAACGTCACGCCGTAGGTCGTCGAGCAGAACTCCTGCGATCTCCTCGGCCGAGCCCGGCTCCTGGCCGCCGAACTGGTTGCACGGGAAGCCGACGACCGCGAAGCCGCGGTCGGCGTACTGCTCGTGGAGCTTCTCGAGGCCGCTCGTACTGCGGGCGTCAGGCCGCACTTGGAGGCCACGTTGACCACCAGCACGGCCTTGCCCTTGGAGGTCGGCCAGGCTGGCGTCGTCACCCGTCAGGGTCTTGAGCGGGATCTCGGAGAGAGAGGACATGCCCTGGTACTACAGCACCGGCTCCCCGGACATTCCCGCCGGCGCTGGTACGCTTGTCGCATTCGGGCAGGCCACAGGGGCCGCCCGCGGGTCACCTCACCCAGCGGCTGTTCATTCGAGACAGCGTCGCCCCGAGGCGACCTCTCGACACAGCAACGCAGAGGACAACTCATGACCACCACCTTCGAGGCGCTCGGCGTCTCGCCCGACCTCGTCGAGGCGCTCTGCCGAGCCAGGGCATCGACGCCCCGTTCGCCATCCAGGCCCTCACCATCCCGGACGCCCTCGCCGGCAAGGACGTCTGCGGCAAGGCCAAGACCGGCTCGGGCAAGACCCTCGCCTTCGGCCTCCCGCTGCTCATGCGGATC
The DNA here is from genome assembly GCA_963731055.1 of uncultured Actinomycetes bacterium. Lineage (GTDB taxonomy): Bacteria > Actinomycetota > Acidimicrobiia > Acidimicrobiales > CADCTF01 > DATLED01. The sequence continues at coordinate 2,041 of CAVSUD010000001.1, forward strand.
GACAAGGCCGAGCCCGAGCAGCCCCGGGCCCTCGTGCTCGTGCCCGACCCGCGAGCTGGCCGTCCAGGTGCGCGACGTGATCGCCCCGCTGGCCGAGGTGCACGGGCCTCACCGTCCTCGCCGTCTACGGCGGCGCCCCCATGGACCGCCAGATCAAGGCCCTCGAGCGCGGGCGTCGACATCATGGTCGCCACGCCGGGCCGCCTCATCGACCTCGGTCGACCGCGGCGAGCTCGCCGTCGACGACGTGCGGATCCTCGTGCTCGACGAGGCCGACCGCATGGCCGACATGGGCTTCATGCCCCAGGTCGAGTGGATCCTGCGCCGCATCGACCAGCGAGCACCAGACGCTGCTGTTCTCGGCCACCCTCGACGGCGACGTCGACTACATCGTCAAGAACCACATGCACGACCCGGTCGCGCCACGAGGTCGAGTCGACCACCGCCACCGTCGACCAGATGAAGCACCGCTTCCTCAACGTCCACGAGATGGACAAGGTCAAGGTCGCCGCGACCATCGCCAAGTCGAGCGACCGCACGCTCGATCTTCGGCCGGACCAAGCGCGGCGCCGACCGCCTGGCCGAGCAGCTCAACCGGGAAGGCGTCAAGGCCGGCGCCATCCACGGCGACCTGCGCCCAGTCCGTCCGCGCAGCGGGCGCTGAAGCAGATTCGACGACGGCAACGCTGCCCGTGCTCGTCGCCACCGACGTCGCCGCCCGCGGCATCCACATCGACGGCGTCGACGTGGTCATCCACTACGACCCGCCGGAGGACCACAAGGCCTACCTGCACCGCTCGGGCCGCACCGCCCGGGCCGGCGCCGCCGGCGTCGCCGTCACCCTCGCGCTGTGGAACCAGGAGGTCGAGGTCGAGCGCCTGCAGAAGCGGCTGCAGCTCGACGCGCCACTTCGTCGAGGTCTTCTCCAACGACGAGCGCCTCGCCGACCTCGGCGCCTGGGAGCCGGAGGAACGGGCGCCCCACGCCAACGCCGAAGCGGCCGCCGCCCCCGGCGCCACCCGCTTGGCCCAGGCCCGTCGCGTCGGTGGCGGAGGCGGCCGCGGTCGCGGGAAGCGCTGATGTCGACCTCCACCCCGTCGCCGACCGCTTCGGCCTCCATCGAGATCCTGGCCCCGGCCGACGTCGTGTGGAAGCTCGTCTCCGACCTCTCCCGCATGGGTGACTGGAGCCCGGAGACCACGAAGGTCGAGTGGAAGGGCGGCGCCAGAGGCCCGGCGGTCGGTGCGACCTTCAAGGGCAGCAACCAGAACGGCAAGAAGACGTGGTCGACCAACGGCCGCATCGTCGAGCTGACCGAGCCCACCGACCTGGCCTGGGAGGTCACCGCCGGGCCGGGCCTCAAGATCGCCCAGTGGCGCTACCGGATCGACCCGATCGACGACCGCTCCTGCCGCCTCACCGAGTCGACGATCGACCATCGCCCCGGCTGGATGAAGTACGTCGGCGCCCTGGCCTCCGGCGTGAAGGAGCGGACCTCGCACAACCTCGCCGGCATGGAAGCCACCCTCCAGCGCATCAAGGAAGTCGCCGAGTTCGCTCCGTAACATCGGCTCGCTTCGCAGAAGCGTGCTCCGCTCGGGCGTGCCCTCCACGCACTCGTCCTCCCCGATGAACTCGAGTGCGGAGCGGGTGGACACGAGCCGACCATCGCAGGGCTGGCGCCTAGCCTTTCCCCGCATGGACCTCTACGTCGAGCGCGCCGGTGGCGGGCGACCTTTCGTCTGGGGCCACGGCCTCACCAGCTCCATCGCGGCCGAGCGCGACAGCGGCGTCTTCCAGTGGCAGGAGGTGCCCGGCCTCGACGTCATCCGCTACGACGCCCGCAGCCACGGCCGCTCCCCCGCCGGCACCGCCCCCGAGGAGCTGGAGTGGGCCACGCTGGCCGATGACTTCCTGGCCGTGGCCGAGGCGTCCAACGCCGAGTCGTTTCTCGCCGGCGGCGCGTCGATGGGATGCGCAACTGCGCTGTTCGCCGCGCTGCAGGCGCCTGAGAAGGTCCAGGCCCTCGTGCTCGTGATCCCGCCGACGGCGTGGGAGACGCGGGCCGCGCAGGCCGACAACTACCTCGCGTCCGTCGGCTTCCTCGAGGAAAAGGGGATCGAGGCCTTCGTCGAGGCGAGCCGGCAGCTGCCGGCGCAACCGGAGTGGACGGCGGACCGCCGCGAGATCCGCCTCCGCCACCTCGCTGCCGCCGACCCGGCCGCCCTCGCCATCGCCATGCGCGGCGCGGCGCGGTCGAACCTCCCGCCGAGGGAAGAAGTGGCCTCGATCACCGCGCCGACGCTGATCCTCGCCTGGGACGGCGATCCCGGCCACCCGCTCGCGACCGCGGAGTCGCTGCACGAGCTCCTCGGCGGGTCGCAGCTGGTCGTGGCCCGGTCCCAGGAGGACGTGGCCGCGTGGCCGGCGGTACTCGGCGAGTTCGTCGCCGAGACCCTACGGTGACGCCGTGTCCGGTCTGCCCGTCCTGCTCGTCCATGGCCTCGCCTCTTCCTTCGACCTGAACTGGCGGGAGCCGGGTTGGGTCGATCTGCTCTCCGACGCCGGTCGGGAGGTCATCGGCATCGACCTCCTGGGCCACGGCAAGGCCGACAAGCCCCACGACCCGGCGGCCTACGCCAACGTGACCGACGACATCGCCGCCGCGCTTCCCGACGACGACTCCCAGGTGCAGGCCGTCGGCTTCTCGATGGGAGCCCGCCTGCTGTTGGAGGTGGCCGCCGAGCAACCCGACCGCTTCGAGCGGATCGTCGTCGGCGGCATCGGCGCCGGCGTCTTCGCCGGCGGGTCATCCGAGGCGCTTGCGACGGCCATCGAGGGCGGCGTCGTTGACGACACCCACGGCACGGCCCGCCTGTTCGCCCAGTTCGCGGCCGGCTCCGGGAACGACCCGAAGGCGCTCGGTGCGTTCCTCCGCCGGGAATCGAAGCCCCTCGACCGCGCCAAGCTCACCGCGCTGACGTGCCCCGTGCTCGTCGTGCTCGGCGATCAGGATTTCGCCGCGCCGGCGGCGCCGCTGGTCGATGCGTTGCCCAACGCCCGCTACCTCGAGCTGAAGGGCGTCGACCACTTCGCCACGCCCAAGGACTTCAAGTTCCTCGACGCCGCCCTGGACTTCCTCGGCGCCGTCTGATCGGCCTCGAGGGCTCAGTCCTCGGCGATGGCCTCGGCGGTCGAGACCATCTCGGCCTGGAGGGCGTCGATCTCGGCCTGGATGCGCGTCGCTTCGGCGTCGTCGTGCTGAACGGTGGCCCGCTCCCGTTGCTCGACCAGCTCGACGAGCTGCAGCTCGAGGCCGACGACGTGATCTTCCAGCTTCGGGTCGTGCACGCGGTGCTTCTACCCCGCCGAGGGCACCGTCAAGCCGTCCGTAGGATGCGGGTCATGGCCTCCGCCACCCCCTCCCCCACGCCCAACCCGAATGCCCTCCGCTTCGGCCTGGACGTCCGGCTGCCCGGCACCGTCAGTGCCTCCTCGGTGGCCGACGCCGGCGACAACGCCTTCCTCGGAGCGCTGCTCGCCATCGACGGCGTCGCCTCCGTCTTCGGCACGGCCGACTTCGTCACCGTCACCCGCAGGGCCGGCGCCGATTGGGACGAGATCGTCCCCGCCGTGCAAGCCGCCGCCGCCAGGCACCTGTAGCTCAGGTGATCCGCAGCGTCCCGTTCATCGTGGCGTGGACGGAGCACTTGAAGGTGTAGAGCCCGCTGGTCAGCGCCGGTGACTCCTTCACGGGATCGTCCCGCTTGACGAGGCCCGAGTCCCAGCCAGCGGTGATCGTGAAGCTGTGCTTGTCGCTGTTGTTCGTCTCGACGTTGTCGAAGCGGATCTTGGAACCGGCGGGCAGCACGAGGTCCCGGGTGGAGCCCTCCGGATACCCGTAGGTGTCGTTCTTGGCCGTCACGGTGATCGTCACGGGCGCCGCCGCCTGCCCGCCGCCACCGCCGGCCGTCGTCGGCGGCGAGGTCGTGGGCGGGGCCGTGGAGGTCGTCGGCTTCGTCGTCGTGGTCGGGCTGGCGGGCTTGGCCGTCGTCGTCGTGGTCGCACCACCACCACCACCGCCACCGCCACCGCCGCCGGTGGTCGTGGTGGCGGTGGTGGCGGTGGTGCCGCCACCGGTGGTCCCGCCGCCCGACGTGGCCCCGCTGGTCCGGCCGCCGGTCGTGTCCCCGGTCGAGCCGGTGGGTGCGGCGCCCGGCGTGGTCTGGGTGGCCGACGCGTCGCCGGAGGAGCCGTCATAGGTCCCGCCGCCACTGCCCGCCGCCGACCCCCCGGAGGCGACCTCCTGGGGGTGGAGCGCAGCCAGGGTCGCGCCGCCGGCGGTGCGCTCCTCGGCGTCGAGGTAGCCGTCCTCGTTGAGGTCGAACGGCTCGAGCTCGGGCGAGTCGACGACCTCGAGGTCGGCCTCCTCGGCGGAGATCTCGCCGTCGCCGTCGGCGTCGGCGCCGAGGCTCGAGTTGTCGAGGCGGGCTACGACGGTCGAGCTCTTCTTCGAGAACTGGCCGACGAGGACCATCGTCAGGAGCACCCACGCACCGAGCACGAGCAGCACCTTCGTGCCCGTGGAGACCCGCTTCTTCCTCGGCTCGTCCTCCTCGAACTCGTCGTCCTCGAGGAAGCCGTCGTCGAACTGCTGATCGTCCACGTCCGTCAACTCCCGCCTTGGTCGACCCCAACGGTACCCTGCGCCCGTGGTGCCAGGTCCGACGCTCCGCTTCGATGCGGTCACCCTCCGTCGGAACGGTCTCGACGCGCTCGCCGACCTCTCGTGGGCCGTCGACCCCGGCGACCGGTGGGTCGTGCTCGGTCCGAACGGCAGCGGGAAGACGACGCTGCTGCAGCTGGCCACCGGCCACCTCCATCCGACGAGGGGCACCGTCGACATCCTCGGCCAGCGCCTCGGTCGGGTCGACGTGCGGATGTTGCGCACCCGCATCGGCCTCGTCAGCGGAGCGGTGACCCGACTGCTTCGTCCCGCGTTGACCGCCCACGAGGTGGTGCTCACCGGTCGGCACGCCGCCCTCGAGCCCTGGTGGCACGACTACACCACGGCCGATCGCGCGCGGGCCTCCGAGCTGCTCGAGCAGGCGGGGCTCGGGGCTGCCGCGCAACGTCCCTTCGGGGTGCTCTCCGAAGGCGAACGCCAACAGGTGCTCCTGTCGCGGGCCGTCATGGGCGACCCGGAGCTGCTCGTGTTCGACGAGCCCGCCGCCGGCCTCGACCTGGGCGCCCGAGAGCGCCTGGTCCGCCGGCTCCACCAGATCGCGACCGATCCCTCGTCCCCCCCGGTGGTGTTCGTGACCCACCACGTCGAGGAGATCCCACCCGGCTTCGGGCACCTCCTGCTGCTGCGGGGCGGTCGCGCGGTCGCCACGGGTCCGATCGGGGCCACGCTCACCTCCGCCAACCTGTCGGCGACGTTCGACCTCGAGGTCGAGGTGCACGCCAGCGAAGGTGGAAGGTTCCGGGCCATCGCCCGCTGAGGAACGACGACGACGGAGGCCTTTGTCCTCCCGCCGGGACAAAGGCCTCTCCGCCGTTGCGAGGTGTGTCAGCTCCTCGTGCTGCCCGCCTGAGGACAACGTACGGACGGGGCGGGCCGGCGTCGTTCCCACGGTTGACACACCATGTGTCAACCGGCTGACACATCAGCGGCCCCGGTGGGCCAGTCCGTCCGGATCGCGCACGATGATCCGGCCCCGTCGGAGCTCCAGCAGGCCCGCCTTCTCCGCTTCGCCCACCACGCGATTGACGGTCGCCCGCGAGGTGCCGGCCAGGCTGGCCAGGTCCTCCTGGGTGAGCGGCACCTCGATCGAGCCGTCTCCCCCCGCATCCCGGTAGGCGGCGGCGAGGGCCACGAGACGGCGGATCACCCGGGTGTCGACGGGCACGTGGAGCGCCTCCACGAGCAAGCCCGACAAGCGGCTCACCTCCTCGGCCAACACGTTCACGAGGAACGCGTCGACGCTCGGATGGCGCTGGCGCAGCTCGACGAACTGGTCGCGATGCAGGGCGAGGGTCTCGGTCCGTTCGAGGGCGACGACGGTGGCGGTGCGGCGCGAGGTCCGGTCGAGGAGGGCCAGCTCGCCGATGACCTCCCCCGGCCCCCGCACCCGGAGGGTCGCCACGTCACCGGTCGGCGTCGTGATGCGGACGGCGACGCGACCGCGATCGAGCAGGTGGACCGTGTCGCCCGGGTCGCCCTCGTGGAACAGCACCTCGCGTCGGGCGAAGCGCCGCCGCATCGTCGCCGACAGCAGACGACGCCGGTCCTCCTCGGGCACACCTTCCAGGAACGACCAGGCCATCGTCGATGTTCTAGCGAACCGATCCCTCGTGCGCCGCCACCGAGCTCGGGTGACCTGATCGGGCCATGCGGAAATGATCCGTCGGCGTCATCCCCGTCAACGGCTCGTGGCGTACGGTCGGATCGACATGGCGGCCACACCCGGAGCACCTTCCGACGACGCGGCCCTCACCTCGGTCGCCGCCCACGGGATGCTCAACTCCGTCGGGGTGGCGAAGGCGACGGTGGCCACCCTGCGCCTGCACTGGGGCCAGATCGACGAGGACACCTGCCTCCGGTTGCTGGCCCGAGCGGAGGAGCAGCTCGGGTTCCTGGCCGATTCGCTCGTCGAGCTCGTGCGGGGGATCCCGGTCGAGACCCGCGACTTCCTCGACGGGTTGCACGACCAGCGGTCGTGACTCAGCGGCCTTCGAAGGTCGGCGGGCGCTTCTCGAGGAACGAGCGCATGCCCTCCTGGAAGTCCTTGGTCCGGAAGAGCGGCAGGAGCTGGAGGTAGACGCGGTCCACGTGCTCGTCGAAGGGCTCGCCGAGGCCCTGACGCATCATCCGCTTGCTGGCCTGCACGGCGAGAGGGGCATTGGCGGCGATCTCCAGGGCTAGCGCCCGCGCCTCGTCGGCCAGGTCGGCATCGGGCACGACCGAGTTCACCAGACCCCACTCGAGGCACTCCTCGGCCCCCAGCGTGCGGCCCGTGAAGATCAGCTCGGTCGCCTTGGCCCACCCGATCATCCGCGGCAAGAACCAGGTGCCACCGCTCTCGGGGACGATGCCGCGCTTGGTGAACGCGGCGGCCAGCTTGGCGCTCTCGCCGGCGATGCGCAGATCGCAGCCGAGCGCGATGTCCATGCCGTAGCCGGCGGCGCCGCCGTTGAGGGCGCAGATGGTCGGCGTGTCGATGTTGTGCAGGACGTTGGGCGGCGAGTTGCGCAGGTCGAACGGGCTGAACCCGCCGCCACCGCCCCCGCTGCCGATGCCATTTCCCTCGGTCGCATCCTGGAGGTCGAGGCCGGCGCAGAAGGCCCGGCCGGCGCCGGTGAGGACGATCACCCGGACGTGGCGGTCGCGATCGGCGTCGAGGAGGCGTTCGGACAACTGGCGCAGCATCGGCCCGGAGATGGCGTTGAGGCGGTCCGGGCGGTGCAGCGTCAGCGTGGCCACCCCGTCGGCGACCTCGTAGAGGACCTGTTCGTCGGCCATCAGACCCGCACCACGTCGAGCACGCGGTCCACGAACTCGGCCGAGCCGCCGGCGAGGTTGGTGCGCGGGATGGCCATGCCGCCGAGCACCTCGGCGCCCCGGTCCTCCATCATCGCCACCATCTTCTCGAGCACCTTCCCCTCGTCGATGGCATAGGTGCAGAAGACGACGCAGCGCTTCCCGGCGATGTAGGGCAGCTTGCGGAGACGCCCGGCGCGCCCGGGGCGCTGGCCGACGAAGAACAACCCATCGGTCCAGGAGCCCACCACCACCAGGTCGGCCTCGGCCAGCGCCTGGTAGGGCACCGACGTGATGGCGGCGACGGTCGTGTCGATCCCACCGCGTTCGAGCGCGGCACCGATGAAGCCCGCAGCCTTTCGGGTGTTCCCCGTCAGGCTCTCGTAGATGACGACTGCCTTCATGGCCGTTGGTCTAGTCGCTCCGCTCGCGCGTGAGCGTCCTCCCGAGGACGAAGAGCATGCCGAGCAGGGCCACCACCCCGACGGCCGTGAGCCAGGGACCGGCGGCCTTGTACGTCTCACCCAGGACGAACCCGGCGACGAGGACCTCGGCCACCCCGGCGATGGCGCCGAGGGTGTCGGCGGTCAGGAACCGCCTCGCCTCCATCTCCGAGGTGCCGGCCGCCGCCGCCAGCAACGAGGAGGGGAACGTGGCCAGCCGGCCGAGGAAGACGAGCTTCGGGCCCCGCTCGGTCACCGCCGCGCACAACTTCTTGATGCGCTCCGGGGGGAGCACCCGCTGCGCCAGCTTCGGCAGCCCCTCGCCGGAGGTGATCTCCTCGGTGTAGGCGCGGCCGAGGAAGAAGAACTGCCACACGCCGAACAGCAGCAACGGGATCGTCGCCATCACGACCACCAAAGGGTGGACGTCGCCCCGCTTGATGAGGAACCCGGCGGCCAGCAACACCTCCTTGGTCGGACGGAGCAGCACGAGCACGGCGAAGTGCTTCTTGTAGAGGAACGGGGCCAGCGGGATGGCGGCCACGCCGAGCACGGCCCGCACGGCGGCCAGCCACAACAGGGGCGTCCGATAGCGCGCGACGTGGCGCGGATCGTCGGCTCGGTCGCCGTTGGAGGTGGTGCTCGGAGTAGTGATGGGACCACGGGTACCCCGAAGCTGAACGGGGTACACGCCGGCCATGCGCATCCTCCCCTCGACCTGGTTGCGGCGCCTCGACCCGGAACGGCGGTTCGAGCTGCGCCTCGTCGTGTTCGGGATCACGCTGATCCTCGTGGCCGTGCCCTTCTCGTACCTGCTGTTCGAGGTGTTGCGCAACGGGCCGTTCACGCGGTTCGACGAGACGACGGCGACGAGCCTGCACCGTCACGTCGTCGGCCACCCGCACCTGATCCAGGTCCTCGACGGACTCAGCCTGCTCGGCAAGCCGCTCCTGCTGGCGGCGTGCATCGCCGTCGGAGCCGCGTTCGCCTACTGGCGGGGCCGACACCGCCTGGCGCTGTTCCTGGTGGTCACGGCCATCGGCGGCGGGCTCGTGGACTCGGGCGTGAAGATCCTCGTGAACCGGCCCCGGCCCGTGCTCGACACGCCGCTGGCCCACGCCTTCGGCAAGAGCTTCCCGTCCGGGCACGCCATGTCCTCGACCGTCACCTACGGGGCGCTGTTGCTGGTCTTCCTGCCCGTGGTGCCGCGGGCGTGGCGATGGCTGGCCTTCACCCTGACGGCACTGCTCGTGCTGGCGATCGGTGCCAGCCGCCTGCTGCTCGGCGTGCACTTCGTCAGCGACGTCGCCGGCGGCTACCTCCTCGGTCTCGCCTGGCTGCTCGGCTCGGCGTCGCTGTTCAACATCTGGCGCCAGGAGCGCGGCGCGCCGGCGGTCGACCTCTCCGACGGCCTCGAGCCGGAGGCCGAGCGGGACCTCACCAAGAGCACCCCCACCCCTCGACCCTGACGACGGTGTGACGGACGTCCCGTTGACTGTTACGGGCGGTAACGTTACTGTAGGTAACATGATCGCCGTCGAAGACCGCATCGACCGTCTCAACACCGCTTCGTCCCGTCGGGTCATCAATCCCGACTCCGAGGTGGCCGGCCACATCGGGTCCGGCCAGATCCTCCCCGACGAGCTCCTGTCGACCGCCGGCCTCGACCTGCACCTGACGGCCGAGCAGAAGGTGCGCCTGGCCCGCGAGGAGGTGGCGTCGATCACCGACGCCGGCATCCGCTTCGAGGCCGTGCTCACCGCCGGCTTCGCCCTCCAGATCGCCACCGCCCGAGGCAGCGTCGCCGACCCCCGGATCGAGTACCTCCTCCACGAGATCGGCGAGGAGAGCCGGCACTCCCGCCTCTTCGCCCGCCTGCACGCCCAGTGCGAGCCCACGGCCAAGAACCCCTTCGACGCCAAGTTCCTCGGGGCGGTGATGCGCCACGGCGTCCTGCGCATCATCAGCCTTCCGAGCCTGCTCTACACCCTCGTCCTCGCTGGCGAGGAGATCCCCGACCTCTTCCAGAAGAAGGCGGCGGAGCACCCCGACACCGACCCGTTCCTGCGCGACGTCAACAAGTACCACCGCCTCGAGGAGGCCCGGCACCTGTCCTACGCCCGGGCCGTCCTCCCCGAGATCTGGGCCGAGGCCTCGATCGCGGAGAAGGTCGCCGTGCGCCGCGTCGCCCCGTTCGTCATCAAGGGGATGTTCGAGACGCTCGTGCAGCCCGGTGTCTACGGCGCCATCGGGCTGCCGACGTGGGAGACGTGGAAGGCCGTCAACAAGTCACAGGCTCGCATCGACTTCCGTCACGAGGCCCTGCGCCCCGTGCTCAAGGCCCTCCTGGAGGCCAAGATCTTCCGCGGCGGGCGCGTCACCAAGGGCTGGCGCCAGCTCTGCGGCGTCGACGTCGCCGGCGCCCCGCTGGCGTCCTAGCCGCTAGGTCAGGCGGGCCTCGAGCCAGGCGACGAGGTCTGCGGTGACCTCGTCGCGGTTGGTCTCGTTGAACAGCTCGTGGCGCCCGCCCTCGTAGGAGCGGAACTCGACCGAGCGGACGCCGGCCTCCCGGTAGTGCTCGGCGAGCGCCGCCCCGCCGGCCTCACCGCCGATCGGGTCGACGCTGCCGTTGAGGATCAGGATCGGCAGGCCCGGGGGCACCTTGGTGTCGTCGGGCGCGTGGCCGGACGGCGCCGGAGCGGACTCAGCGGGACGGGTCGCCATGCGCTCGAAGCCGCACCACGGGTCGTCGATGTACTTCCGGACCTCCTCCGCGTCGCGCGACAGCCAGTCGTACGGCGTGGCCGCCGGCTCGAACGCGGCGTTCGGTCCACCCGCTCGAGGTGCGACATCGGCCCGACGCAACGTCGTGCCGGTGAGGACGGCGCCGGCGAGGTCGCTGCCCCAGCGCCGCAGGTAGCGCTGGCCGAGGAACGAACCCCAGCTGTGCCCCAGCAGCAGGTGGGGCCGGTCGGGGTGGTTGGCGAACGCGACCTCGCTGACCTTGCGGGTGGCGTCGAGCACCCCGTCCATCCCGCGGGGACCGAGGTCGCCGAGCCCGCCCTCGGCGGCGACGCCGGTCCGGCCGTGGCCGCGATGGTCATCGGCGTAGACGGCGAGGCCCACGTCGGTGAGCGCGCGGGCCAATCGGTCGTACCGGCCGGCGTGCTCGGCCCATCCGTGGAGCACGTGGAGCACGCCCCGCAGCTCCCCCGCCGGTAGCCACCGGTCGTACGTGATCTCGATGCCGTCGTCGTCGGTGAGGGTGAAGGTCTCCACGACCGCGGACCCTAGCCATCGGACAGACTCCGACGATGACGGCGACCGACCTCCCCCGCTGGGACCTCACCGACCTCTTCCCGACCATCGGGTCACGGGAGTACGCCGCCGCGCGCGAGGAGCTCGGCGCCGACATCACCCGGCTGACGGCGCTCTACGACGAGCACGACGTGCGGGGCGGCGAAGGCCGCCTGGTCGACGACGAGGCGGTGTCCGCCTTCGAGGCGGTGCTCGACGAGACCAACGAGGTGATGGAACGCATCCGGCTGCTCGGGTCGTACCTCAACTCCTTCGTCACCACCGACGCCCGCGACGACCTGGCCCAGGGTGAGCTGAGCCAGCTGCAGGCCGAGCTCAGCCAGATCGCCCGGCTCCGGTCGCGCTTCGACGCCTGGGTGGCCGCGCTCGGCGACGACGAGCTGGCGGCGCGCTCCACCGCGGCCGCCGACCACGCCTACCCCCTCCAGCGCAGCTCCCTCCGCGCCGCGCACCAGATGAGCGAGGACGAGGAGGGCCTGCTCGCCGATCTCTCCCTCACCGGCTCGACGGCGTGGACCCGCCTCTACGGCACGTTCACGAGCCAGCTGGTCGTCGAGGTGGACGGACACGGACCCATGCCGATGAGCCGCGCCCGCGGCCTTGCCTACGACGCCGACGCCGGCACCCGCCAAGTGGCCTACGAAGCCGAGCTGGCCACATGGGAGGCCAACGAGGTGCCGATCGTCGCCGCCCTCAACGCGGTCAAGGGCGAAGCGGCGACGGTCAACCGCCGGCGGGGCTGGGGCGACGACCTCGAGCCCGCGCTCGTCGCCAACGGCGTCGACCGGCCGACGCTCGACGCCATGCAGGGTGCGGTCGAGGCGGCCCTGCCCGACTTCCGCCGCTACCTCCGCACCAAGGCGCGCCTGCTCGGTCGCGGCGACGATGGCGGCCTGCCGTTGTGGGACCTGTTCGCTCCCCTGGGCGACGGCGAGGCCCGGCGGTGGGACGAGGCGACCGGCGCCGTCACCTCGACCTTCGCCACCTACTCGCCCCAGCTCGCGGACCTCGCCCACCGCGCCGTCGACGAGCGGTGGATCGACGCCGAGCCGCGCGACGGCAAGCGGGCGGCGCCTTCTGCATGGGCGTCACGGGCGACCGCAGCGCCGGTGCTGCTCAACTTCGACGGCTCGTTCCGACAGCGTGCAGACGCTGGCCCACGAGCTCGGCCACGCCTACCACAACGTCAAGCTGGCGCGAGCGGACGCCGCTGCAGCGCCAGCCCCCGATGGCGCTGGCCGAGACGGCCAGCATCTTCTGCGAGACGATCATGGTCCAGCCCGGCCTGGCCACCGCCGGCGACGCCTCCGAGCGGCTGGCCCTCCTCGACGGCGACCTGCAGTCGGCGCTGCCAGGTGGTGGTCGACATCCACTCCCGGTTCCTGTTCGAGAGGAGCTTCTGCGAGGCGCGGGCCAAGCGGACGGTGTCGGCCGCCGAGGCCGGTCGACTGATGCTCGACGCGCAGGACGCCACCTACGGCGACGGGCTCGACTCCGGCGTCCGCCACCCGTACATGTGGGCGGTCAAGCCGCACTACTACTCGAGCGCCTTCTACAACTGGCCCTACACCTTCGGGCTGCTCTTCGGCCTCGGCCTGTACGCCCGCTACACCGAGGACCCCAACGGCTTCCGCGGCGGCTACGACGACCTGTTGTCGTCGACCGGGCTGGCGTCGGCCGCGGACCTCGCGTCCCGCTTCGGCATCGACGTCCACGACGGCGCCTTCTGGGCCTCGACCCTCCGCGTCCTCCAGGACCGCATCGACGAGTTCGTCAGCCTCGCCGGCTAGCTCTAGCGGTTCGCGGCGGCGTAGGCGTCGCGGACCTCGGACGAGATACGGCCCTTGTCGCCGACCTTGAACCCGTTGGAGCGAGCCCACTCGCGCATGGCGCCCACGTCGCCGCTGCCGCCAGAAGCCGCCGACGGGCTGCGCGTCGACCCGCCCCGACCCGACGCCCGGCGGGCGTTCGACGTCCACCGCTCGAACTCGGCGCTCAGCTCGCCGTTGTGGGTGGGGCACAGGTCGAGCTCCCACTGCTCACGGCCCCAACCGAGGGTGACGCCCGTGGGGTCGTCGGTCTCCTGGCCGCACTTGTCGCACGTCACGGTCTCGATGATCTGTCGCTGCCTGGCCACGGCCGCAGGTTACGTCAGCACCTCGGTCGATCCCCCTATTTCCAGCACGAAGGTCTCCTCCGACTTGGCCCCGGTGATCGACGGGTTCCAGGCGAAGGCCATCCCGGCCTCGATCACGGTTTGCTCGCCCGGCCGGGCGATCACCTCGCGCGACCGGTACCCGGCGATCCCGCCCTGGTGGTGACGCTGCCACTCGTCGGGGAAACCGGCGTCGGCGTAGAAGCGCCGGCACTCGGCGAACGCCTCGCCCATCGTCTTTCCGGGCACGGTCGCTTCCTCCCGCAGGCGCCGGAGGAGGTCGTCGGTGATGGCGAGCCGCCGCGTCAGCTCGGCCGGGGGCGGGGCGAAGTGGACGTAGCGGGTGAGGCTGGCGAAGAGGCCACCTCGTTCGAGGCAGGTGACGAGCATGGCCCGCTCCCCCAGGGCGGCCCGGGTCGGGAGGGGGTGGCGAAAGCGCGGGATGCGGTCGGCGCCGGCCACCAGCAGCACCGGCAGGTGCGCGCCCTTCCGCCACCCGGCGGCGGCGAGCAGAGCGGCGGCCTCGAGCTCGGTCATCTCGGGGTGCAACGAGGGCTCGACCTCGTCCAGCACGGCCACCGTGTCCGATCCCAGCACGCGGTATTGCGCGACGGCCTCGTCGTCGAGCACCCGCCGAAGCGGCGCCACGTCGAGGTCGGCGGCCACCACGGCGACGCCGCCGGCGAGCTCGGCCACCATCGCATCGGGCGAGCCGGTCCACGGGTGGGTCACGAGCTCGATCCCCTCGGGGATGCGGCCCTCGGCCTCGAGGCGGGGCCCCTCGATCTCGTCGGCCACGAGCCACTCGCCCTCGGCCGAGATCAGCAGCGCGATCGCGGCCCCTTCACCGCTGCGATCGACCCGGGCATCCAACCCGCCGCTGTACCAGGCCACGTCGGCGAAGGACCGCAGGAGCACCGCCCGGCGCCCGACCTCGTCGGCCAGGGCCAGGACGGCGGTGCGGCGGAGCGAGCGACTCATCTCGGCAACCTACGCCTCCCGGCGAAGGTCGCCCGGGTCGGTCAGGCGGCGCTGGTCATGACCCCGAACATGGCTCCCTGGGGATCGGACAGCACGGCGAAGCGCCCGCCCGGGAAGTCCGTCGCCGGCGCCGTGACCGAGGCGCCCAGTTCCTGGGCCTTGACCACCGACGCGTCGACATCGGCGACCTGAAGGTAGACGAGCCAGTAGGCAGGCACCTGCTCGGGCACGCCGGGCGGCATGTCCATCATCCCGCTGATCGACTCCTCTCCCAGCTTGAACTCGGTGTAGGGCATGCCGCCACCGGTCGATGCCTCGGCGCCCCAGCCGAACACCGCGCCGTAGAACGCCTTCGCGCCCTCGACGTCGCGCGTGTCGAGCTCGGTCCAGGTGAACGAACCGACGTCGCGCACCACCTGCGCGCCGCGATGCAGGCCGGGCTGCCACACGGAGAAGAAGGCGCCACCGGCGTCGGTGAAGATCGCCATGTGGCCCTGGCCCATGACGTCCATCGGCGGCATCACCACGGCGCCGCCGGCCCCGGCCACGTTGGCGGCGATGGCCTCGGCGTCCGGGACGATCACGTACATCGACCAGAACGGCGGGCCCGGGTTCTGCTGCGGGCCGTAGCCGGCGATCATCCGGCCGCCCTGGGTGAAGAAGCCGTAGCCACCGGACTCCTCGACCGGCTCCGCGTCCTGCGTGTCCCATCCGAACAGGCCGGAGTAGAAGGCCTTGGCGCCATCGACATCGGTGCCGATGTCGATCCAGCCAGGGGTGAGGGGCGTGTGGTCGTCGACGTTGGGCATGGGGCAGGATAACGCACCGAGCGAACGGACGTTCGGGCGCGGTACGCTCCGGCCGTGCTGGAGGAGTTCCACCCTGCCGTGCGCGTCTGGTTCGAGCGCCGCTTCCCGGAGGGGCCCACGCCGCCCCAGCCGGGGCCTGGCCCGCCATCGCCGCCGGGGCCGACACGCTGGTCGCCGCGCCCACCGGCTCGGGCAAGACGCTCGCCGGCTTCCTCGTCGCCATCGACCGGCTCTACCGGGCCCACGAGCGCGGGCGAGGACCTCGACCGACCGCACCCGGGTCGTCTACGTCTCGCCGCTCAAGGCGCTGGCCGTCGACATCGCCGAGAACCTCGAGCGCCCGCTGCGCCGAGATCGCCGCGATCGCCGCGCGAGCTCGGGCTCGCACGCGCCGCCGATCGCGGGTCGGCGGTCCGCACCGGCGACACCACCGCCTCGGCAGCGCAGCGCCATGGTGCGCAAGCCGCCGACGCTTCCTCGTCACCACGCCCGAGTCGCTCTACCTGCTGGTCACCAGCGAGCCGGGGCCGGCAGGCGCTGGCGCACGGTCGAGACCGTCATCGTCGACGAGATCCACGCCGTCGCCCGCGACAAGCGCGGGCGCGCACCTGGCGCTCACCCTCGAACGCCTCGACCGGCGTCTGCGACGACGGCCGCCGGCCCGGATCGGGCTGTCGGCCACGCAGCGGCCGATCGAGACGGTCGGCCCGGCTGCTGGTCGGGTCGGCCCGGCCGCTGCCGGCACGATCGTCGACGCCGGCCACCAGCGCGACCTCGACCTCGCCCTCGAGCTGCCCGACGGCGAGCTCGAGGCGGTGGCTCGGCCGAGCAGATGGGCGAGCGTGCTCGACCGCATCGCCGAGCTCGTCGGCGAGCACCGCACCACGCTCGTGTTCGTCAACACCCGCCGCCTGGCCGAGCGGCTGGCGCACCAGCTCGGCGAGCGCCTCGGCGACGACGTGGTCGCCGCCCACCACGGGACGCTGTCGAAGGACCGCCGGCTCACGGGTCGAGACCCGGCTGCGGGCCGGCGAGCTGCGGGCGCTGGTCGCCACCGCGTCGCTCGAGCTCGGCATCGACATCGGCCCGGTCGAGCTCGTGTGCCAGATCGGCTCGCCCCGGTCAGCATCGCCACGTTCCTCCAGCGGGTCGGCCGCTCCAACCACACCCGCGCCGGCACGCCGAAGGGCCGGCTCTATCCCGCTGACGCGCGACGAGCTCGTCGAGTGCACGGCGCTGCTGGCCGCGGTGCGCGGCCGGCCGCCTCGACGCGCATCGAGCCCGCCGGTGGCGCCGCTCGACATCCTCGCCCAGCAGATCGTCGCCGAGGCCGCGGCCGAGCGAGTGGACGGACGGACGACCTCTACGCGCTCGTGCGCCGCGCCGCGCCCTATCGCCGACCTGACCCGCGAGCGGCTTCGACGAGGTCGTCGACCTCGTCAGCGACGGCATCGACGACCGGGCGCGGGCCAGCGCGGCGCCTACGTCCACCACGACGCGGTCAACGGCGAGCTGCGGGGCCGGCGGGGCGCCCGCCTGGCCGCGCTCACCTCCGGCGGCGCCATCCCCGAGACCGGCGACTACCGGGTCGTCGCCGAGCCCGACGACACGCTTCGTCGGCACCGTCAACGAGGACTGGGCCATCGAGTCGATGGCCGGCGACGTGTTCCTGCTCGGCACCCACTCCTGGCAGATCCGCCAGGTCGAGGCCGGGGTCGGTGCGGGTGCGTCGACGCCGGCGGCGCGCCGCCCACCATCCCGTTCTGGCTGGGCGAGGCGCCGGCCCGCACCGCCGAGCTGTCCGACGAGGTGTCCGACCTGCGCGCCGGCGGTCGACGCGCTGCCTCGCCGCCGGCGATCCCGACGGCGCCCGGCGCTGGCTGATGGAGACGGCCGGGCTCGACGCCGACGTCGGCCGCGATGGTCGTCGACTACCTGGCCGCCGGCGCGCGCCGTGCTCGGGCGTGATGCCCACGCAGCGACGACCTCGTGTTCGAGCGCTTCTTCGACGAGACCGGCGGCATGCAGCTCGTCGTGCACTCGCCCTTCGGCGGGCGGATCAACCGGGCGCTTCGGGCTCGCGCTGCGCAAGAGGTTCTGCCGCACGTTCAACTTCGAGCTGCAGGCGCGGCCAGCGACGACGCCATCGTCCTCTCGCTCGGCCCGCACCACAGCTTCCCGCTCGAGCGACGTGCCCGGTTCCTCAGCAGCCGCGCACCGTCGAGGACACGCTCGCAGCAGGCCATCCTCGACTCGCCGATGTTCCAGGCGCGCTGGCGCTGGAACCTCAACCGGTCCCTGGTGGTGCTGCGGTTCCGGGGCGGCCGCACGCAACCCGCCGCCGATCCAGCGCATGGAGTCCGACGACCTCATGGCCGCGGTGTTCCCGCAGGCGGCCGCCTGCCAGGAGAACGTCACCGGGCCCGATCGAGATCCCCGACCACCCGCTCGTGCGCCAGACCATGCACGACATGCCTGACACGAGGCGCTCGACATCGACGGGCTCGCGCGCGCTGCTCGGCGCGCATCGAGGCCGGGACGCGTCAGCGTCCACTTCGTCGACACCACCGAGCCGTCGCTGCTCGCCCACGAGATCCTCACCGCCCGGCCCTACGCGTTCCTCGACGACGCGCCGAGCTGCAGGACCGGCGCACCAACGCGGTGCACGCTGCGGCGCGGCCTGCCCGTCGACCAGCGCGACCTCGGGGCGCTCGACCCCGACGCCATCGAGCGGGTGCGACGCCGAGAGCGCCGCCGAGCGCGCGCAACGCCGACGAGCTCGCCGACCTGCTGGCCTCGCTCGTCGTGTCGCCGGCCGCAGCCCGAGTGGGCAGGCGCTGTTCGACGAGCTGGCCGAGCGGCGGGCGGCGCGATGGCGGCGTCGACGGCGCGTACGGCGACCTCTGGGTGGCGACCGAGCGCCGTCGACGCTGGCCGCGATCCTGCGCCGCGGCGCCGACCGAGTCCCTCGCCCTCGAAGAGGTGGCGGCCCAGGTCCTGCGCGGCCACCTCGAGACCTCGGGCCGGTCACCGCCGCCGACCTCGAGCGCCGCCACGGGCCTCGGGCGCAGCCACGGTGCACGGTCGGCGCTGGCCCACCTCGAGCACGAGCGGCTTCGCGCTGCGGGGCACCGTTCGATCCCGCCATCGCCGAGCGAGCGAGTGCTGCGCCCGGCGGCTGCTGGCCCGCATCCACTCGTACACCCAGAAGCGGCGCCGTCGCGAGATCGAGCCGGTCACCGCCCAGGACTTCATGCGCTTCCTGCTGCGCTGGCAGCACGTCGCCCCGGGCACGCAGCTGCGAGGGCCGGCGCGGCCTGCTCGCCGTCATCGAGCAGCTCCAGGGCTTCGAGCGCCGGCCGGGGCCTGGGAGCAGCACGTGCTGCCGGCGCGGCGTCACCGGCTACCGGTCCGACTGGCTCGACCGGCTCTGCACGCGGCGACGTGGCCTGGGGCCGCCTCGGCTCCGACCCGTCGGCCGTGGCCGACGACGACGAGTGGGCCCGCACCACGACGAGCCGGGCCACCCCGGTCGCCCTCCTGCTCCGCGACGACCTGGGCTGGCTGCTCCAGGCCGCCCGGGGCGACGCCCGCCCGGCCGAGCCGTGCGACGGGCCGACCCGGCCGAGGTCCTCGACGAGCTGCGCCGCCGCGGTGCCCTCTTCCACAACGAGCTCGGCCGCCACCCTGCGCTCCGCCGAGACGTCGAGGACGCGCTGTGGGACGGGGTGGCCCGCGGCCTGATCACCGCCGACGGCTTCGGCGCCATCCGCTCCCTCCTGCAGGCCCGTGCCGCCCGGGCCGCCACCTCGGCGCCGGTCGCCCGCCGCCGCCTCCGCCGGGGCGCGACCGGACGGATCGGCGCCGACGGCCGCTGGTGTCTCGTCCCCGAGGCCGGTCCGGTGGACGACGCCGACGAGCTGGCCGAGGCCGTGGCCGAGCAGCTGCTGGCCCGCTGGGGTGTCGTGTTCCGCGACCTCGTCGCCCGCGAGACGTTGGCCCTTCCGTGGCGCGACGTCCTGTGGGCCCTGCGCCGGATCGAGGCGCGGGGCACGGCCCGGGGCGGCCGGTTCGTCACCGGCTTCTCCGGCGAGCAGTACGCCCTCCCCGACGCGGTCGACGCGCTGCGCCGGGTCCGCAAGCTCGAGCGGACCGGCGAGGTCGTCACCCTGTGCGGCGCCGACCCCCTCAACCTCGTCGGCGTCGTCGTCCCCGGAGCCCGGGTCGCGGCCGTCCGCACCACCACCGTCACCTATGTCGACGGCGTGGCGGCCGATCCGCCGCCGACCGTTCAGCGCGAGAGGGTGGCCGCGATCCGGTCGTAGCGCCGGTCGGCGTCGCCGGCGACCCGACCGACCCAGCGCAGCACCTCGCCGGCGTCGACCGGCGTGTCGAGGGCGATGACCGCGTCGATGTCGACCCAGTCCTTCGGCCGGTCGAACACGACCTTGCACACGATCAGGTGCTCCACGGCGAGGATCGGGATCGTCGTGTCGGCGAACGGCACCGACACCCGCGCCCGAGCGGCGGCGGCGTGGAAGGGGTCGTACTCGAAGTACAGGTCGAGCGGCGTCTCGTCCCAGAACACCCGCACCTGGCCGTCGCGAGCCACCCGCTCCCCCACCTCGGCGTAGTCGATGGTGGCGCCGAGCGCCGCCAACGGCGCGGCCACATCAGCGAAGCGTTCGGTGCCGACGAACAGGTTGAGGTCGATGTCCACCGTCGCCCGCGGCTCGGCGTAGTAGGCGAGGGCGAGGGCACCGCCAAAGGCGTGGGGAACGTCGGCCAGGGCGCGATCCAAGGCCACCACCTTCTCGGCCAACGTCCGTCGCTTCGCAGGTGCCATCACCGACGGGTGGACACCATCCGAGGTGCGTCCAGGTTCCTCGCCCGCCGGCGCACCGGGATGGCGTCGGCCAGCGACAACACGTCGGCGAGGCGACGGGCGTGCTCCTCGAGGTCGGCCGGCGGCGGGAGATCGGAGGACGCGACGGCGGCGTCGATGCGAAGTCGCCCGCCCCCCGCCTCCACGAGCCGGCGCAACGTGCCGAACGTGGGATCGCGATGGCCCCGCTCGTACGCCGAGATGACCGGCTGGGACGTGCCGGCCCGCCGGGCCAGATCGGCTTGCGTCAGGCCGCTCCGGCGTCGGACCCGTGCGATCAGCGCCCCTGGCTCCATGGTCGGAGTATATCGGATCGTCTATGCCACCCCGCGGGGTAGTTTTCGGGCATGGCTGACGACGACCTCCCCCTCCCGGAACCGAAAGAGATCGACGAGAAGAACTGGCTCCAGCTCAAGGACCTGATCGTGCGGTCCGTGCTGAAGGGCGAGCCCTACCTGGGCCAGGAGAAGTGTGGCAACTGCCTCTACTACCTGAACACCGACGACGACATCTCGTACTGCTGGCACCCGACGCTGCGGATCCTGGTCGGGTTCGAGTGGTGGTGCCAGTGGTGGGAGCCGATCCCCGGCGACGCCGAGAGCGAAGCGGCCGCGACCCCGTAGTCGATCCACGGCGGCGGCGACCTTCGCGCCGACGAGGGTGCTGACCACCCGGATCGCGCCGGCCACGGCTCACCGGTAGTTCCCAGCCAGCTCCCAGCTGCCCCGGACGAACCGCTCCTACCGTTGCGCCATGCCCACCGAGCACGACACGACGGACCACCTCCACGATCGGGGCCTGGCCTTCGATCTCGCCACCCTGGTCAACCGGCGACGGGCCCTCAAGTTGTTCGCCGGTGCGGCCTTCGTCGGTCTGGCCGCCTGCGCCGACAAGCGCCCTGTGGACACGACGTCAGCGGCGTCGACCAGCACCACCGGCGCCGGCGCCACCTCGGCGGGCGCCTCGACGGTCGACTGCGCCACGCCGATCCCGGAGGAGACGGCGGGGCCGTACCCCGGTGACGGGTCGAACGGACCGAACGTGCTGACCGACAGCGGCGTCGTGCGTCGCGACATCACGACGAGCTTCGGCGGCTCCTCAGGGACGGCGGCGGGCGTGCCGTTGACGATCGACCTGACCATCGTCGACACCGACGGCTGCACGCCGATCGAAGGCGCTGCGGTCTACCTGTGGCACTGCGACCGGGAGGGCCGCTACTCCCTGTACTCCTCCGGCATCACGGACCAGAACTACCTCCGAGGGGTGCAGGTCGCGGACGGCAACGGGAAGCTCTCCTTCACCAGCATCTTCCCGGCCGCGTATTCCGGTCGGTGGCCCCACATCCACTTCGAGGTGTACCCGGCGCTCGCCGAGGCGAAGAAGGCGGGTACGCCTCGCGCCACGTCCCAGCTCGCCCTGCCCGAGAGCGTGTGCTCGACCGTGTATGCCACCGAGGGCTACACCGCCAGCGGCCGGAACCTGGCCCGCATGACGCTGCAGACGGACATGGTGTTCCGCGACGACGGCGCCACTCACCAGCTGGCCACGGTCACCGGCACGGTCGCCGGCGGCTACGTGGCCAGCCTCGTCGTGCCGGTGTGACGGACGTCAGTCCACCGCCACGTCGGCGGCGGGATCCCACGTCGACTCCACCGACTGCTCCGGGCGGCGCTCGCCCTGGAGGGCGATGTCGTCGAAGGCCCGCTTGTCGGCCTCGGTCAGGGGCGGCTGCACGATGCTGCGGGGCCAGAGCCGGCGCGCCCACACGACGTTGACCTCGGCCGCGTAGAGCGTCAGCTGGGCCCCGAGGAACAGCCACGACACCAGCCCCAGCACGGAGGCGAAGTACCCGTACACCTCGGACGCGCGGCGGAGCTGATGGCCGACGAGGTAGGCGCCGACCCACTGCAGCAGCGACCAGCCGAGCCCGCCGACGACGACCCCCGGCAGGAGGTCGCGCGTCGGTATGGACCGGACGGTCAGAACCCGGAAGGCGAGCCCGAAGAGCCCGACGTTGAGCCCGGTCGAGAGCAGCAACGCCGCGGCCTTGATGCCGAACCCGCCCCCGCCGGCGGAGAACGCTGCGATGCACGTGGTGGCCAGGACGCCGAGACCGATCACGCCGAGGAACCCGAGACCGCGCAACATCCGGGTGACGAAGGGCGGGCGATCGACGTCGGGCACGTTCCACACCTCGGCCATGGCCAACTGCCCCGCCTGGGTCACGCCCAGCGAGCCCCACACGAGCCCGACGAGGCCGACGGCCAGCGCCAAGCCGTTGCCGCGGAGCGGATGGATCGCCTGCCCGAGCTGGGGTCCGACGATCGGGAACTCCCGCAGGGCTGATCGCAGCACCAACCGGCGGATCGGGCTGCGCACGTCCATGGCCAGCCCCAGCACCGTCGTCAACAACAGGAGGAGAGGGAAGACGGCGAGGAACCCGTAGTAGGCCAGCAGGGCGGCGAGCGAACCGGCCCGGTCGTCGCCGAACTTCTTCACCACGCCGAAGGCGGCGGCCAGGAGCGTGTGCTCCTGTTGGAACGCGTCGACCCGCCGGATCATTCGCTCGATCACGTTCATCCCCGCAGCTTGGTCGCTCGCCATGGTGACCACGGCACGCGCCGTCCGACGAGGAGCGGCGAAATAGGCCGATCGGGCCATTGCCAGACCGGCGCCGCGAGCGCATACCGGTCGAGTGGTCCTCCTGCGCCCGCACCGGCCGTGGCGCCGTCCGCCGCGCACCATCTTCGTGCTCGGTGGGGGCGGCAACCTCGGCGCCATCCAGGTCGGCATGCTCCAGGCCGTACTCGACCGCGGCATCGTCCCCGACGAGATCGTCGGGTGCTCGGCCGGCGCCATGAACGGGGCCATGCTGGCGGCCCGGCCCGACCCCGACGGCGTCGCCCGGCTCCGAGAGCTGTGGATCGACGGGGCGGCCGGCATCGTCACCCCCGTGACCCGCTTCGACGGCGTCCGACTCCTCACCCATCGCGGCCCGGCGCTGCAGGCCAACGACGGTCTCCGCCGGCTGCTCGAGACCGCCCTCCCCCATCGACGGTTCGAGGACTTCCCGGTTCCCCTCCACGTGGTCACCACGTCGCTCCGGACGAACTCCGAGCGGTGGTTCTCCGAGGGCGACGTGGTCGAGCCCATCCTCGCGTCGTGCGCCCTCCCGGCCATCTTCCCGCCCGTGCACATCGCCGGCGACGTGCTCGTCGACGGCGGCGTGCTCAACAACGTGCCCCTCTCACGCGCCCTGGAGCTGCGTCCGAGCCGGATTGTCGTGCTCCACGTCGGCAACTTCGCCCGCCCCCGCCCGATGCCCAAGCGGCCCGTCGACGTCCTCCTCCACGCCTTCTCCGTCACCCGCGCCTTCCGCTTCGAGACCGAAGTGGCCCAACCGATGCCGGCCGGTGTCGAGCTCATCGTCCTCCCGAGCGTGAACCCCGGGAAGCTCCGCTACAACGACTTCGGCCGCTCCGCCGAGCTCATCGAGCGGGGCCGGGCGGCGACCGCCACGTTCCTCGACACGTCGGCCGCCGTCGCCTCACCCTGACGGTCCCCAGAGCAGCTCGCGGAGGCCCGAAGCCCGAGCGATCGGACGTTCGACCGCCGACCGCACGGCCGCCTCGGAGCCGACGACGACCAGCCGCCGGCGGGCCCGGGTCGCCGCCGTGTACAACAGCTCGCGGGTGAGGATCGGCGACGTCTCGTCCGGGAGAACGAGGGCCACCTCCCCGAACTGCGAGCCCTGCGCCTTGTGCACGGTCATGGCGTGGACCGTCTCGACCCGGCCGAGGCGGTGCGGGCTGAGCTCGACGAGCCGGCCCCGCCGCTCGAACACGGCCCGCACCCGATCGTGGGCCTCGTCGGCGATCACGACGCCGGTGTCGCCGTTGAAGAGCTGGAGCCCGTAGTCGTTCTCGGTGAACAGCAACGGCCGGCCCGGGTACCACGGCCCGCCGGTGCCGAACCCCGGGATGGCGTCGGCCAACCATCCCTCGACCTCGGCGGTCCAGCGGGTGACGCCGTGGTCGCCCCGCCGATGCGCGCACAGCAGGCGGAACTCGCCGAGCGCCTCGAGTGCCGCTCGGCCATCGCCGGCGAGGGCGGCGGCGTGCAGGCGGCGACCGGCCGCGACCACCGACACCCGGAGGTCGTCGAGCCCCGCTCCCTCCAGCCAGGTCACGTCGGCGGCCCCGGACCGGAGCACGCCCACCACCTCGTCGGCGTCCCCCGCCTGCACGGCCTCGGCCAGTGTCGCGATGGCCCCACCGAAGCGGTGGACCCGGCGCAGCACGACGATGGACTCGCCGATCCCGCCATCGGAGGCCGGCGTGATCCCCGGCGCCGAGGCCGGCCCCACGATGTCGCCCAGCACGGCGCCGGCCTCGACCGAGGCCAACTGCTCGGGGTCGCCGACGAGGACCAGTCGGGCCGTGGGTCGCACCGCTTCGAGGAGCCGCGCCATCAAGGTCAACGACACCATCGAGGTCTCGTCGACGATCACCACCTCGTGCGGGAGCCGGTTCGTCCGGTCGTGACGGAACCGGGCCCGGTGGCCCGGCTTCCAGCCCAGGAGGCGATGCAGCGTCGACGCGGACGAGGCCAGGAGGCGGGCCCGCACGGCTTCCGACACGTCGAGCCCGGCCGCCTCCTGGTGCACGGCCTCCTCCAGCCGGGCCGCCGCCTTGCCCGTCGGCGCGGCCAGCGCCACCAAGGGCGGCGGCGCACCGCCCGCTTCGGCCTGCTCGTGCAGGAGGGCCAGGATCCGGGCCACCGTCGTCGTCTTGCCGGTGCCGGGACCGCCGGCCACCACGGCCAGGTGCCGTCGGACCGCCGTGGCGGCCGCCGTCCGTTGGAGCTGGTCGTCGACCTCGACGTCCACGGCCGGCGCGAACAGTCGGCCCAGCCCCGTCGCCAGCGTCTCCTCCCGCACCGACGCGACGACCTGGGCCGCCCGGGCCCGGAGGTCGGTCGCCACCTGTTGCTCCTCGCGCCAGTAGCGGTCGAGGTAGAGCCGCGTCCCGTCGAGGCGCAGGGGCCGGTCACCCGCGTCGGAGACCAGCCCACTCGACGCCACCGCCGCCACCCACGACCCGGGCTCGGGCCAGGCCAGCGCCTGCAGATCGACGGCCACGTCCCCTTCGACGGTGACGCTCGCCCGCACCTCGGCCAGATCGACGCAGACGTGCCCCAGGCGGGGCCCTCGCACGGCGAAGGCGACGGCCAGCAACACGGCCTCGTCGGTCTCGGCCCCCAATCGGCCGAGGCGCCGCGCCACGTGGACGTCGGCTGCGGTCAGGGCGCCGACGTCGTTGAAGGCCCGCAACAGGCCCGTCGCCGATCGCGCCACGCGGACGTCGTAGGGGTCGACGTCGACGACCGGGACGGCCGGCTGCCCCGCCGGATCGAGCATCGTCACGCCGCCACCCCACCCTGGCCCGAACCCCGGTCGAACAGGTCGCTCAGGGCCTCGACCAGCGCGGCCGGCGGCGTCCAGCCGAACACGCCACAGGGCTGACCGTCGACGACCGGCGTGTCGGCGCCGACCATGCCCCGCACGAACAGGTAGAGGACGCCGGCCAGGTGCTCCTGGGGCGAGTAGCCGACCAACCGCCACCGCAGATACCGGTGCAGGGCCACCGTGTAGAGCAGCGCCTGCAGCGGATAGTGCGAGGCGAACATGGCCTCGACCAGCGCGTCGGGCCGGTAGTGCCAGGCGGTCAGCTCCTCGTCCCGGCGGCCCAGGCGGTTGGTCTTGTAGTCGACCACCGCGTAGCGCCCGGCCGGGGTCCGCAGCACGAGGTCGAGGCTCCCCGTGAGGTACCCCCGCACCTCGCTCTCGAGCGCCGGGTCCTGCAACGCCTCGGCGTAGGGGCGCAGCACGTCGTCCGCCGGCAGGTGCAGGGCGAGGAGCCCGCCGATCGACGCCACCGACAGCGTCGCGGTGGGCTCGTCGCCGCCGACCAGGGGGAGCTCGAAGGACAGCTCGTCGACGCGGTCCCGCCGGCGCAGGTCCCGCAACCGCAGCCCGTCCACGACGGGTCCGAGCGGGGTCTCGAGGGCGGCCCGCAACCCGACCCGCACCAGATCCGGATCACCGACGTGGACGAACCCGCGCGGCGGCCTCCGCCGCGAACGCCCCGCTCAGCGCGGCGTCGAGGTCGGCGGCCGCGAAGTCACACGTCTCCAGCACGCCGTGGACGAACGTGCCCACCTCGGCGCCGGCCCGCATCGGCCCCAGCGGCAGGGCCACCGCCCGCAACCGGGCCTCGGTGTCGCCTCCCCCGTCACCCACCACGGTCGCGGCCGGTCCCTCCTCCTCCCCGTCGGCCCCGGGGACCACCTCGTCGGTCACCACGGCGACCTCGGCCTCGCTCGCCACGCGCGCCTCGTGGGCGCCTTCCGTCAGGGCCGAGTACGAGGTCCGTCGCCACGTGGGATCGAGCGTCCGGTCGAACGTCGAGGCCCGGAGGTCCCCGGCCGCGGGCCCGCCCCGGGCCCCGTCCGTCCAGCGGGCCGATGAGCCGCCGTCCACCGTCTCGACGCTGATGCACCCGGGAACCGCCCGGGCCAGCTCCTCGAACTTGGCCACGGCGGCCGCATCGCTCGGCGGCTTGTCGTCGCCGGCGGGCAACACCTCTCCGGTCTCCGGGTGGCGGGCGAACAACAGCCGCCCGAAGCTCGAGTCGCGACTGTCGGCCGTCGGCGCCCACCACACCACGCACTGGTGCTTGGCTCGCGTCAGCGCCACGTAGGCCAACCGAAGCTCCTCGCCCCGGACCTCCACCCGCTGTCGGGCCATGGCCTTGGACCGGCGATCGCCGCTGACGTCGATCGTCCGCCGGTCGCCGTCGGCCGCATCGTGGAAGACGGGCGGGTCCTTCTCCTCGATGTAGCCGGGGTGCCACAGGTAGGGGCAGTAGACGATCGGGAACTCGAGGCCCTTGCTCCGGAAGACCGTCAGCACCTGCACGGCCTCGGCGTCGGACTCGAGCCGGCGGCTGCGGTCCTCGAGGCCCGATTCGTCGTCGGCGTCGTCCATCCGGGTGTGGAGCCACGCCGCGAGGGCGGTGGTGCCGAGCTGCTCGGTGGTGACGACCTCGTGGAGCAGCTGGGCGATGTGGCGGAGGTCGGTCAGCGTCCGCTCCCCCTGGGCTCGGGCCAGCAGTCGGGCCGCAAGCCGCTCCCGCAACGAGACGGCCTCGAACAGGGCTGCCACCCCCCGTCGGCGCAGGCCGCCGGCCCACCGGTGGAGGCGGCCGTGCAGCTGCTCCCACTCCTCGTCGGCGGCCATCGCCACCCGCTCCGGCGTCCACCCGACGAACGAGGTCAGCGCCACGGCCCGCACCGGGTTGGTGGCCGACGGGCGCTCGAGCGCCTCCAGCAACCGCAGCCAGTCGCGCGCCGCCGGCGTGGCGAACACGCTGCCGGCGCCGTTGACGACGGCCGGGACACCGGCGGCGTCGAGGGCATCCTGCACGGCGAGGGCGTCGGCGTTGCGCTGCACGAGCACGGCCACGTCCCCGGGTCGAACCGGACGCTCGCCCTCGAGCCGAGCGCCCGACGACAACAGCCGCACGACGTCGCCGGCCAGGTCGGCCGCCACCACCGCACGGGCTCCGGCCGCCTGCAGCGCCTGCTTCGCGGGCGTGAGCGTCACGAGCCCGCTGACCCGGTGAAGCATGCGGATGCGCAGCGCAGCATCGACCGGAGCGCCGCGCAGGCGCGGCACCTCGTGCCCCGTGGCCGCTCGCACGTTGCGGTACGCGATCCCCTCGTGGCCCAGCCGGGCGCCGTCGAACACGGCGTCATAGGCCTGCAACAGCGGCTGGTCGCTGCGCCAGTTGACCTCGAGGGTGGCCTGGGTCCCGGCCACCTGGGCGGCGTCGAGATAGGCGTAGACGTCGGCGCCGCGGAAGGCGTAGATGGCCTGCTTCGGATCCCCGATGAGCACCAGCGCGGCGCCGGCCCCGTCGTCGACGAACGCCCGGCGCAGGATCTCCCACTGGATGGGATCGGTGTCCTGGAACTCGTCGACCAGGGCGACCCGGTACCGCTCCCGCAGGCGGGCGCAGGCCACCGCGCCCCGCTCGTCGTCCGCCAGGGTGTCGCGCAGGCGGGTCAGGAGGTCGTCGAAGGTCAACAGCCCCGACCGCCGGCGCCGCCGGTCGACCTCGGCCCGCACCGCCTCCACGAACTTCCGGCGCACGTCCGCCACCGGATCGCCCGTCTCGGGCGGGAACGAGCGCGGCATCGGGGTTGGCCACCGCCCGCAGGGCCATCCGACGAGCGGCATCGAGATCGAAGTCGGGCGACCCTCGACCGGCGAACTTGCGGAGGTAGAAGTCGCGCACGACCTCCTCCACCAGGTCCCGCGAGTCCTCGATGAACGTCGCGTCCCGGTCGACGTCGCCCGTCACCCCGAGTCCCTGCAGCACCCGCTGGCAGAACGCGTGGGTCGTGTCGATGGTGGCCGCGTCGAACCCCGCCAGCGCGAACCGCAGCCGGTCCCGCCGGCGCCGGACCTCGTCGGCGGGGGCGTCGGCCAGGTGGACGAGCACCTCATCGCCGGCGTCGGGGGCCACTCCGGCCATGACCCGGGTCAGCCCCTCCTCGGCCTGCACCATCCGCTCGCGGACCCGCTGGCGGAGCTCACCGGTCGCCATCCGGGTGAACGTGACCAGCAACAGGTGCTCGAGCGGGACGCCTTCCTCGGCGACGTACCGGGTGGCGAGGGCGGCGATCGTGAAGGTCTTGCCCGTGCCCGCACTCGCCTCCAGCACGGTCACGCCCGTCGGCAACGGACCGCACACGTCGAAGGGCGGGATCACCGGTGCTCCACCCGCTCGCAATCGAGCAGCCCGTTCCAGAGACGTCAGCGCGTAGCGACCGAAGCGGGTCGCATCGCTCTCGTCCCAACCGGCGCCGTCCTCGCCGGCGCAGGGCTCGGCCGCCAACAGCGCATCCAACCCGAGGGATCCGCCGTGGACCAACAGGTGCTCGAGATCACGGTCTTCGCCCGGATACCGGCCCGACTCCCACTCCCGGGCCGCCGCCGCCCGCCCGTCGCGCTGGCGGCGGACGGCGTCGACATAGGCGGCCGAGGTCGCGCAGGCGATGGGGAGCGGCTCGCACATCCCCCGGTCGTAGAGCTCGACCAGGTCGTGCAGGTACGCCCTCGCCCGCCGCTCGACCTCCGCCGCGTCCTCGGCCAGGGGCGCGAACCGCGACACCGCCACGGTCGCGCCCCGAGCGGGGCTCCGACCCATCGTGACCACCTCGAACCCGTCCTCCGGGCGTCCGGCACCGAGGGCGAGGAACCGCACCCACGCCGCGATCCGGTGCTTGGCCGCCACCTTGGAGAAGGTCACCGAACGGGCCGTCGCGCCCACGATCCCGGGGACGGTGCCGACCAGCAGACGCCCGTCGTCGAGCCGGACCGTCACCTCCACCGAATCGATCTCGCCGGTCCCACCGACGACCTTGTCCGCCTCGCGGACCAGGGCCTCGACCGTCGTGGCGACCTCGTCGTAGACGACGTCCGCCAGGCGGTGCGGCGGCAGCTCGCCCCGCACCGCTTCGGCCGCCCGGCACGCCTCGGGCGACGCGCCGGCCAACCGCGCCCGAGGACGCGCTCCCCGACCGACCACTTCTGCAGGCCGTCGAGCTCGAGGGGGATCGCATCGCCGACGTCCTCGTTGAAGTCGCCGACGGAGATGCCGAGCCGCTGGCGCAGGAAGGCGCGCACCGGGTGCTGCACGAACCGCACGAGCGAGTCGAGCTCGAGCACCTCGGTCGGGGGCGCCGGCGGGAGCGGTGCGGTCAGGAAGGCGGCGCCGGCCGTGCGCTCGCCGAGCATCGCCCGGGCTCCGGAGACGGTGACGCCGTCGAAGCTCCACGGCTCTTCCCGCCCGAGTGTCCCGGGCGCGAAGTTGCGGGGGTCGAAGGGCTGCAACGGGTGGTGCACGACGATCCGGTCCCGGGCCCGGCCGCCTTCGATCCGCACCGACGCGTCGACGACGTCGAGCAGCTCGCCCACCGGCACCGCCGGCGGCAGCTCGGCATTGGTCCGTTCGTCGTGGCCGCTGTAGGTGAGCACGAGCCGGCCGGTTGCGGCCAACAGCGCGTCGAGCAGGAGCTGGCGGTCCTCGCTGCGGCCGTTGCCGTCCCCCACGAACGGCTCGGCGCTCACGAGATCGTCGCCGTCGCGCTCGCCCTGGCGCGGGAACGCGGTGTCGTCGAGGCCGAGCAGCACCACGACCCGATGGGGCACCGACCGCATCGGGACGAGCGTGCAGAAGGTGAGGTGGCCGGTGCGGAAGTTGGCTCGCGTCGGCTGTCCCCGCAGGCGGTCGGCGAGAAGGGCCCGCACCTCGGTCAGCTCGAGCTCCACCGCACTCGCGGCCCCGCCGGCGGTGGCCTCGGCCACCATCGTGTCGAGGAGGGCGTGGAGCTGGCCCCGCTGCCAGGCGTCGCGGTCGGACACGGCCAGCAGCGCCCACGCCGCCTCGCCGATGGCCGCCGCCCAGTCGGCCACCGGGAGCGGCCCCTGCAGGGCCGACAGGGACGTGTGCAGACGGTCGACGAGCTCGGCGAAGCGGCCGGCCAGATCGATCGACCCGCTGTCGACGTCGTCGAGGGGGAGCACGCCGTCGACGACGCGCTGCTCCTCCTCGGCCATCGTCACCCCGACGAGCACGCGATCGAGACCGGCCCGCCACGTGTTCTGGTCGACGTTGGCCAGCTTGTACGGCTGCCGGTGATCACCGTCGAGGCCCCACCGGATCCCCGTCGACGACACCCACTCCTTCATCCGTGCGAGGTCGTCGTCGTCGAGACGGAAGCGCCGGCGGACCGGATCGCGCCCCGCGAAGTCGAGCACGGCCGTCGAGGTGACCCGCCCGGCGGCCAGCTCCAGGAGCACCGACACGGCGGCCAGCACGGGGTTCGTCTGGCGGAGCGAGCGGTCGGCCAGGCGCACCCGGAGGTCGGCGGGACGGGCCGTGTCCGTGCGGAGGTCGTCGTCCTCCTCGTGCAGTCCGTCGCCGGCGCCGAAGGTGGCGTGGATCAGCGGGGCGAACGCCTCGATGTCCGGGCACATCACGATCACGTCCCGCGCCTCGAGCGTGGGATCCTCGGCCAGCAGGTGGAGGATCGCGTCACGCACCACCTCGACCTGGCGGGCCCGCCCGTGGCAGGCGTGCACCTGCACGGATCGGTCACCCTCGGCCAGCATCGGGCGGGCGTCCGACGCCCCCGGCGCCGGCGGGCCGGCGGGCGCCACGTCCGATCGCACCGCCGTCTGCAGCTGTTCGAGCAGCGACGTCGCCGGCGCCGCCGGCATCGGGTGGTGCTCGTCGACGACCTCGGAGCCGCCGGTCATGAGCACGGGCTGCATCTCCCGGGCATCGCGACCCCACGACCGAAGGAGAGGGTGGGCCGCGACGGACGCGGTGGGGTCGTCGACCCGCCGCACGACCGCCTCGGAGCCGACGACGGCGGCCACCCGGTCCCACAGCACCGGCGACGGGTGGAGCAGGAAGAGGTGCACGTCGCGGTGCACGGCCAGCGCCCGCAGCACGTCCAGGTAGCTCGCCGGCAGCCGGGTCAGACCGAAGATCGAGACCCGGGCCGGCAGCTCGACGAGGTCGGCGTCGGCGGCCAGGGCGGCACAGGCCTCGGCCAGGCGCTCGGCCGCGCTGTCGGTCCCGATCCGGGCCCGCAGCCGGCGCCAGAGCTCGGCCTGCCAGCGGTGTTCGTCGGCGAGGCGCGTGCCGAGCGCGGTCACGTCGTTCCCGGCGGCCCACGCCCGCACCATCGCCGGGCGGTGCACGGCGTACCGGTCGAACAGGTCCGTCAGATGGCGCGCCGTGGCGAAGCGTCGGGTCCGCCGCAACGGGTCGGCCCCGCCGCCACCGGCCGGGACGCCCAGGTGGCCGGCCACGGTGGCCAGCCACGGCTCGCGGAGCGACGCATCGAGCACGTCGAGCAGCGGCCACACGGCCCGCTCGGCCAACCAGGGATCGGCGTCACGCGCCACTCCCACGGCCGCGGCCATGGCGTCACCGACCAACCGGCCCGGGAACGGGAACTCGAGGTTGGCGCACACCCCATCGCCGCCCTGGGCGCTCGTCCCCAGCCGGTGGGCCAGCCGCTGCGTCAGCCACCGCTCCACCCCGCGGGTCGGCACCGACACCACCTCGGCGTCGAGGGGGTCGGGCAGAGGCTTCGCCAGGACGTCCCCGAGGGCTTCGACGAGAACGTCGGCCCGTGCCACGCGGTGCAGGTGGAGCATCAGGAGGAGGAGGTGTCTCCGACGTAGGCGTCGGCCAGGGCCGGGGGGGCGACGGCCAGCCAGCCGTCGACGACGGCTTCGCGCATCGCCTTCTTGGTGACCTTCGACAGCTGGACGAGGTAGGCCGGGTAGCCGTCAAAGTGGGGGATCGTGAAAAGGGCCGGCCCGCCCGCCGCGATGATGGCGTCCTTCTCGGCCAGGTCCGCCGTCGACACGGCCACGATGTCTCCCGTCGGCACGGGCGCCGCACCGAAGCGCTTCACGTCCGCCTTCGAGAAGGGGCGCTCCCACAGGAAGGCCTTGTTGCGCACGAACCACGTGCGGCTCCCGTAGCGGCTCCCCTCCTCGACCTCCGGAAGTGCCTCCGCCATCGCCACCACGTCATCGAGCCGGACCATGCGCCGGACGGTACCGGACGGCGGGCGTCGCTCCGGTCCGCGTAGCGTGGCGGCCATGAAGGCTGTGCGCATCAGGAACGCGGAACTGCTCGTCGAGGACGTCGATCGCCCGGTACCGGAAGCCGACCACGCCGTCGTGCGGATCTCCTCCGCCGGCGTCTGCCACTCCGACCTCCACCTGGCCCGGGGCGACTGGTACGGGATGCGGCCCGAGGCCGTCGGCCACGAGGCCATCGGCGTCGTCGAGGAGCTCGGCCCCGGGGCCGAGCGCTTCGTCGCCGTCGGCGACCGGGTCATCCTCGGTCTCGGCGGCACCGGCGGCGGCTACTGGTGCGGCGCCTGCGACTACTGCCTCGAGCGGCAAGCCCCGGCACTGCGCCCAGGCCAAGGGCGTCATGGGCACGTTCGCCGAGCAGTTCTCCGTCTACGCCCCCTGGTTGGTCGCCATCCCCGAGAGCCTGCCCGACAACGAGGCGCCCCTGGCGTGCGGCGGCCTCACCGCCTACGGCGCGGTCAAGAAGCTGCAGAAGCACGGCGTGCTGCCCGGCCGCCCGATCGCCATCATCGGCGCCGCCGGCGGGCTCGGCCACTACGCCGTGCAGCTGGCCAGCGGCGTTCGGCTACCGCGTCGTCGGCGTCGACGTCGGCGAGGAACGGCTCGAGTTCGTCCGCTCGCTGGGCGCCGAGGTGGCCGTCGAGCGCCGGCCGACGCGCCCGGCGTCGATGCAGGCGCGAGTTCGGCGGCGTGCGACGCCGTCGCTCGTGTTCGCCGCCCGCGATCGCCGGCTTCGACCTCGGCCTGAGCCTCCTGCGCAAGGGCGGCCTGTTCGTCGCCGTCGGCCTGCCCGCCCACGAGCGAGGGCAACTTCCAGCTCGACCCGTTCCGGTTCTTCTTCAAGGACCCGACGATCGTGTTCTCGGCGGTCGGCACGGTGCAGGACATGCGCGAGCTCGTCGACCTCGCCGCGGCCGGCAAGGTGAAGACCCACGTGTCCCGCACCGGCGCCGCTGTCGGAGCCTCGACCGATCTTCGACGAGCTCGAAGGCGGCGCGTACCTCGGCCGCGCCGTCATCACCGACCTGGCCAACTAGCGAACTCGCCGCACGGCCCTCTAGAGGGCTTGTCGCGGGCCTGCCCCCGCTCCGCGTTGCGAAACTCCAGCCGCGTGGGCTGCCGTCGCGTCCTCGCACGACTTGGTGCCGGCGGCAGGCGGTACCGCGGTGCCACTCTGCCGCCATCAGGCCGCCCGACCGTGGGCCGACCACCGCCGGAAGCACGTCTCCCACCCTCGGCGTTCGGCTCCCCGATACGGCGAGCTCGATGGCGGTCGGGCGCCCCACGGACCGACATCGGGGCGCGCCGAAGCCGCCCGCCACCGGAGGGGCGAGCTGGGATCCCGTGGGCCGACGCGATCTACGTCCGCAACGGTGGCGGGTTGGTGACGAACACGCCGTCCACGACCCGCCCTTCGCCGGCATCCGCCATGGCGTGGGCGAACCCGATCTCCTCGCGCGCCCACTTCGTCATCCGCTCGCCCCGCCACCGCCCGCCGATCTCGTCCAGGCGTTCCTCGTCTTCGAAGTCGAAGCCCATCTCCGCCAGGCGCGCGACCATCGATTTCTTCGACACGGCCTCGTCCGTCAGCGGATCCGCCCGGTCATGGCGCCGGCCCGTGGGGCTGATCGCCACGAGGCGCCCGTGTGGGTCGATCACGAGCTCCCACCCGCCTTCGTGCACGAGCGAATGGTGGCGCCGGCACAACGGCCGGATGTTCGCGAGATCGGTCGTGCCGCCATCACGGCCCCACCGACGGACGTGATGGAACTGGCAGAACCTCACCGCGACATCGCACCCCGGGAAGTCGCAGCACTCGTAGCCCGCCGACAGGGCGACCTTCTGCTTCGGCTGGGCGAGGCGTTGTGAGCGCCCGAGGTCGAGCGGGCGGCGCCCGTCGTCACCGACGAGCATCGCCTGGATCATCGAGGTGCAGCACATGCGCTGCAGCACCGACGGCGACACGGCGACGCCGTGGCCCAG
Organism: uncultured Actinomycetes bacterium; assembly: GCA_963731055.1. Lineage (GTDB taxonomy): Bacteria > Actinomycetota > Acidimicrobiia > Acidimicrobiales > CADCTF01 > DATLED01. The sequence goes on from CAVSUD010000001.1 coordinate 36,912, forward strand.
TTCCACGTTCCCCTGCTCGGTCACGGCGACCGATCCCTCCCGGACGTGGAACACGATCAGGAACGGATCATCGATCGGCACCCCGGACGGATCAGCGCGGCATTGATCAAGCCCTGCTTGCACACCCAGTTCAGCCCCTCGAACCGACGCTCCTTCGCCACCCGCCTCGACCGCACCTCCGGCTCCCTCCCCTCCTCCCGAGCCGCCTTGTCCGCCGCCCGCTGCTCCTTGGAGAGCTGCGAAATCCCGTATTCGATGGCCCGCTCGATGACGATGCCCTCCTCCGGCGGCGACACGACCTCGTGGTGGACCAGGCCCTGCCCGTCGGTCCAGCTCGTCACGCCGCACTGTGTCCGTCGGTTCATCTCGTCCTGGTCGCTCAGCACCCGCTGGCTGACCTCGTAGCTCCGGACATGCCGCTCGAGCTGCCCCGCCGTCATGTCCTTGGCCAGCCCGAGCAGGAACTCCTCGTTCTCCGGCCTGACCACCCGACAGACGGCCCGGACCTTCGAGAACGACAGGCGGCCCTCGGCCAGCGCGGACCGCACGCGCGGCGCTTCGCCGAGGCGAGCCGCCACCGACACGTGGTCACGAGCCGCTCGCGAGGACGACCCGCATCGCGCCATCAACCAGCCGGCGCAGGTCGCGAACCCCGCCTTCAGCCACAGCTGGCGCCGGTCGAACTCGGCCAGCGCCTCCAGCCACCACGCCAGGTACGCCGATTGCTCCGCCGTCCCCCGCAACAGTGACGCCTCCAGCTGCGCATCGGTCAACCCCGACAACCCATCCCCGTGCACCACGAGGCACCTCCATTCCACGAGATCGCGACGACAGCCACGATCGATCCGTACGACGGAGGTCAGCCGTTGCCGCGCCGGCCGACGAGCGCTGCGTCAGCCTACACGAACGTACGTTCGTCTGCAACGACCGGGCCAACACCGGCGTCACTTCCCGTACCGCCGGCGCCGGTCCTCTTCGGCGGCCTTGCCGCGACCGCCGAAGAAGTCGACCTTCATCGAGCGCCGAGCCGCGGCCGGGGCCGCCCGGAACGCCTGCAGCGACAGGTCGAGCTCGTCGAACGCGGAGCCGAGCGCCCTGCCCGTCGGGAGCGAAGGATTGAGTCGAGCCGACGCCGATGCCGATCCGTCCGCCCTCGGCATAGGCGTCGAGGCCGGCGCCGAGGAAGATGAACGTCCACCCCTCCTCCTTCTTGGCCTCGATGAGCCGCCGGATCGTCTCGCCGGTGAAGCGGACGCTCTGGTTCTCCTCGCCGTCGGTGTAGACGGCGACCACCGTCTCCTCCGCCTTCTTGCCCAGGATCCGGCGCTGCTGCTGGCGGACCGACGCCCGGGTGATCAGCTCGCCGACCGCGTCCCACAGGGGCGTGCCACCTCGCGGCTCGAACGTGCGGTCGCTGAGGGAGCGGACCCGGTGCAGGGCGAGGCCGTCGGTCAGCACCTCGAACGGGTCACCCGAGTCGAACTGGACGAGCGTCATCCGGCTCCGGCCCGGCTGGGCCTGCTGATTGGCGAGAAAGGCGTTGAAGCCGCCGATGACATCCGGGGCCATGGCCGACATCGAGCCACTCCGGTCGAGGAGGAAGTGGACGTGGACGGTGGGCTCGTGCGGTTGGGAGTTCGTGGTCATGTCGACGTCGACGGCGGACCGCCGCTCATGTGACACCGAACTTTCCGGGCTCTCGCTGTCACACCGCCGTGCGACCATCGTCGAGGAGGTGGCATGGACGAATCGGTGACGGTCGACGACGCACGTCGGCAGATGGTGGACTGGCTCCTCGCAACCGAGGCGCGCCAGGCGGCAAAGGCCGAGCTGCGCCGCTACGGCATCGACTCCTACGACCCCGGCGACCTGATCAACGACGTCGTGGTCCGTGTCCTGCAGGCCGACTTCGACGTGGCCGCCGCCAACCCGATCGCCTACGCCCGCCGCGCGCTGACGAACCGGGCTCGCGATCTGCTGAGCGGCGATCGGGTGCGCCGGCGCCGGCACGTCTCGCCGACCGTCCTGTCGGACGACGGCGACGAGCGCGACCCGCTGGCCGTGCTCGAGGATCCGATCGCCTCCGACCCGTCGGTCCTGGCCGTTGCCACCGCCGTCGAGGCCGACCTCCGGCGCCGGCTCCAGGTCGCCCTCGCGCTGACGAAGACGTGGGTGGTGGCCGCTGCGCTGACGACGTTGACCCTCCGCCTCCATGACGACGTCGCCGTTCCCGAGGACGTGCCGACACCCGAGGTCGGTCACCGCGATCAGGCCGATCGCTGGGCCGCCCTGTGGCTGGCCGGCGAGGTGTCCGCCTTCCCCGACGCCGATCGGCGTCGGCGCGACGACGCCGCGATGCGCCAGGCGCGATCGCGGCGGTTGCGCGAAGTCGATGCCTTGCTGCACCACGCCTTCGAGGCCGTGCGGGGAGGTGGCCCGGATGCCTGAGCTCTGGCTTCCAACGGAGGACCGGCATGCGCGGTGGGAGCCGGTCGGCGACCAGGTTCGGGTGATCGGCTGGCGTCCCGGCCCCGCCGGCCTCTCGTCGATCGAGCTGGCGGACGGGCTGTGGGTCGCCATCGACCACGCCCACCCGACGACCCTGGCCGAGGTGGCCGTGCATCTCGTGGACGGACAGGTGGCGGCTGACCACCTGCCGTTACTGTCCTATCTCCTCGGCGACGAGGCCACCGACCGCCTCCGACGCGTCGCCGGTTCGCGGGCCGCTACCCGCCCCGTCCCCCTCCCGGCCGGGGGCGACGCCTACCACGAAGACTTGGACCGGCCCCGGCGGCGTCCCGCGTTCGCCGAGCTCGCCATCGCCGCCGACCTCGGCGACGACGCCCATGGATCCGACGACGCCCGTGCCGTCGCCCGGCTCGAGGCGGCCGATCGCGCCATGGTCCTCGGCCTCTCCGCCCTCGCGTCGGCGCACGCTCGACGCGCGCTCGACCTCCTCGAGGCCACCCCTCCGGTGCTCGGCGACGACCTGGCCCATCAGGTGGCGGCGATCGCCCGTCGGATCGAGGCCGGCGGCGACACGCTCCTGCAGGCCCGACTGCGGCGCGCCGCGGACCAGCTCATCTCACGCCCAGCCGCCGAGCCGGCCTACCTCGCGGCCGCGGCGATGATGACGATGCCAATGGCTGCCGCCGAGGAGGTGCCACCCCGGGCGGCCACCCTCCCGATCGAGGTGGACGGCGCACACCGAGCCTGGGCCGGACTCACCGCCACCGGCAACGTGGTCGTCACCGCCACGTCGTCGGCCGAGGGCACGTGGGCCCGGGTCTTCCGTCGCTCCGACCGCCTCTTACTCGGCCTCTCGCCGCTCCGCGAGGCCAGAAGCGGGGGGCAACTGCAGTCGACGGTCGTCATCCCGAGGACCGACCCGGAAGACCTGGTCGTCGACCTCGTGCGAGACCCCGCGACACCCCGCCGTAGCCCCGCCCACGACGACACGCGCAAGGCGGTCCTCGCCGGCCGTACCGCCGCCCGCCTCACTCGCCGACGCGATCCTTCCGCCGACGACGCATGGGCCCTGACCGCGACGCGGTGGCGCGACCTCGGGGATGCGCAGCGGGCCAACCTGGCGGAGCGCCACGGCCAACGCGACGACCGCGCCCGTCGCGGCAGCCCACGGTTCAACGCCCTCCCGAGATTGCTGGCCGACGACCTGCGGTGACGAGTTACGCTCGCCGGTCGGCCTCGAGGCGGGCCAGCTCGTTGGCGTCGGAGACGCCGGCTCGCCGCCGACGGCGGACGATGGCGACCACCGTGACCAGCACCGAGAGCACCGTGAGCGGCACGACGTGGTCCCCGACGAAATCCAAGACGATGGCGAGCGGTCCCGCCACCCCTTCGCCGGCGGAGCGCAGGAGTCCGATGGTGACCAACGTGCCCAGGACGTTGAGGGTCAGGAACAGCCACACCGGCATCCCCGATGCCCCGGCGAGCACGCAGACGACGCCCCCCGGGAAGAAGAACACGAGCGGGACGCCCCAGAGCCGGAAGTTGCGCTGCCCGGCCCGCAACATCCGGCCGGCGCCCAGCTTGCGGCCCATCCAGTCGACGGCGCCGTCGCCATAGCGGCGTCCGAGCAGGTAGAGGAACGGGTCCTCGAGCAAACGCCGGACGAGGGCCACGGCCACGAACGGAACCACGTCGACACTCGTGGACGTCGCCACCAGGTGCCGCGTCGTGGAGTTCAACGCCAACAACAGGAGCGGGTGATCGTTGACCAGGACCGGGAACAAGGCGTTGCCGAGCGCCGCCGTCCCGAAGATCACCACGAGCGGCACGATCAGGTACAACGGCGGTCGCCGACGGAGCTCTCCCACGAACGACCATCGTCGCAGGGTCTCGTACCCGGTCCCAGCCCTCCGCCTTCTGGCTAGCGCTAGCTGATCAGTGGGTCGCGCGGCAGACCGAGGATGCGCTCGCCGATCTGGTTGCGCTTGATCTCCGACGTGCCGCCGGCGATCGACATCCCCCGGTGGGACAGGACCATCGCGTTGCTCATCTGCCCGGGTCCGTCGAGGAACAGCGCCTTCGAGCCGTTCAGCTCGGTGAGGATGGCGGCCGCTTCGGCACCGAGCTCGGACAGGACGAGCTTGGTGATGGCGCCCTCCGGGCCCGGCTCCCCGCCGGCGACGGCGCGGCTGGCGCTGCGCAGGTTGAGCAGACCGAGGGCCTGGGTCCCGGCGAGGTAGCGACCGATCCGGGACGCTCCGCCCACGAGCCGCTCCGGCGCGGCGTCGTGCCCGGAGATCATCGCCCCGCCCTGGCCGATGCCGCCGCCGCCCCCGCCGATGCTCACGCTCTCGTTGCCGAGGGTGGCCCGGGCGACGGTCCAGCCGCCGTCGACCGGTCCGACGACGTCGTCGTCCGGGACGAGCACGTCGTTGAAGAACACCTCGTTGAACGCGGCATTGCCCGACGTCTGGCGCAGGGGGCGGACCTCCACACCCTTGGTGTGCATGTCGATGGCCATCATGGTGATGCCCTGGTGCTTCGGCACGTCCGGGTTCGTGCGGACGGTGGCGAAGCCCATCCCGGCGACCTGGGCGCCGCTCGTCCAGACCTTCTGGCCGTTGACGAGCCAGCCGCCGTCGACCCTCGTGGCCTTGGTCTTGACCCCGGCGGCGTCGGAGCCGGCGTCGGGCTCGCTGAAGAGCTGGCACCAGATCACGTGCTGGTCGAGCGCGGGCTGGACCCAGCGGGCGAGCTGGTCGTCGGTGCCGTACTGGATGATCGTGAGGATGTTCCAGGCGGTGATGCCGTACTGCGGCCGACGGACACCGGCCGCCGCGAACTCCTGCTCGACGACGAGCTGCTCGATGGCGCCGGCGGCGCGGCCGTACGGCTTGGGCCAGTTCGGCATCACGTAGCCGGTCTCGAGCAGCCGGGCCCGCTGCTGATCCTCGGGGAGGCCTTTCACGCTCTCGGCGAAGGCCCGCACCTCGTCCCTGATGGCCTCGGCCTCGGGCGGCAGCTCGACGGCCCGCTCACGGAGGACCTTGCGACGGGCGAGGTCGGTCACGTCGGCGGCGGCCCGGCCGGGTCGAGCAGCGCGAGCAGGGCGGTGCCCCGCCGCATGAACAGGTGGGCGTCGTGCTCCCACGTCATGCCGATGCCACCGTGGACCTGGGTGTTGAGGTTGGCGCACAGGTCGGCGGCGTCGGCCGCCAGCACGGCGGCGACCGCCGCGGCGTACGAGAGCTGGTCGCCACCGGTGGCCGTGGCGCGGGCGGCGTCCCACACCGCCGAGGTGGCCAGCTCGGTGGCGACGGCCATGTTGGCGCAGTGGTGCTTCACGGCCTGGTAGGTGCCGATGACACGGCCGAACTGCAGGCGCTCCTTGGCGTAGGCGGCGCCCATGTCGGTCGCCGCCCGAGCGATGCCGACGCGCATCCGCAGCCAGGATCACCCGGCACAGGTCGACGAGCGACTGCCGCCCGCCGGCGATCACCGTCGCCGGTGCGCTCGTCAGCGGGACCTCGGCGCTCCGCCGGGTCGGGTCCATGTTGCGGGGGACGTTGACCTCCACGCCCTCGCCGACCTCGACGACGGCCACGTCGTCGCCGACCCGCGGACGAGGAGGATCTTGGCCAGCCCGCCGCCCAGCACCGCCCCCGCATCGCCCGACGCCTTTCCTTCGGCTGACCGTCACCGATCCCGCAGCGCGACGGCGCCGGTGAGCGAGCCGTCGGCGAGCCCGGGCAGGAACCGCGACTTCACCGCGTCATCGCCGATCGCCGCCAGCACCGCGCTGGCCATCACCGTCGGCACGAACGGGCCGGGCGCCACCGCCTTGGCCAGCTCCTCGACGACCACGACGAGCTCCTCGAGCCCGTACCCCGATCCGCCGTGCTCTTCCGGGACGTGCAGCCCGAGCCAGCCCAGGTTGACGATGTCGTCCCACATCGCCGGCATCGGTTCGGTCTCGGCTTCGAGCAGCTCGCGGGCCGCCCGTCGGGCCTCCCGCTTCTGCAGGAACTCCGCCGCCGTAGCGGCCAGAGCCTGGTGGTCTTCCGTGATCGCGATCGCCATGTCCTGACGTTAATGCGACCGCCTGCCGCGCCCTCATCTCGACGGGCCCGCGCCAGCTCCGCCGTTAGATCCGCTCGAGCTCCCCGCCGTCGAACAGCGGCTGCATGGCGAAGGCGTCGGCGTCCACCGCGAGCTCCGCGTCCGACGGCGCGACGGTGGCATCGGCGCCCGCCGCCGCCTCGAGGATCGGACGAAGGAGCCGCCCGTCGCTCGAGGAGTTGAGGAAGAGGTCGGGCTGGGACAGGACATGGCGCACGGCCCGGCCGATGGCGGCCTCGTCCTCGAGTGGTTGGTACCACGAGTAGTGGGGCGAGGGGTCGTCGGGCGCCCAGCGCCGGCGGGCGACGGCCTTGATCGTCTGCATCGCCACCCGGCGCTCGGCGCACGTCTCGCGCAGCAAATCGAAATCCGACCGGTAGCCATCCTCTTGCATCAGCACGTACGAGTACGGGAGCAGCACCGAGTCGAAGTCGAAGCGCTCGAGGCTGCGCCGGTGCATCTCGGCGATGCGCAGGCCGTGGCCGGTGACGCCGATGAACCGCACCAGCCCCTCGTCCCTGGCCTGGGCCAGCACCTCGACGGCGCCGCCGGGGCCGTGAGCCACCTCCCACTCGTCGTCTTCGACCAGGTTGTGGAGCTGGATCAGGTCGACGGTGTCGGTGCCGAGACGTTCGAGGGACCGCTCCAGCTCGGCTCGGGCGCCGGCGCCCGACCGCTCCCCCGTCTTCGTGGCCAGGAAGAAGTCGTCGCGCCGGGTCGCCAGCCACGGCGCCAGCCGCAGCTCGGCATCCCCGTAGGAAGCGGCGACGTCGAGGTGGTTCACGCCGAACTCGTCGAGCAGCACGAGCAGCTCGTCGGCCCGCTCCTGTCGCATCCGGCCGAGGGCCGCCGCCCCGAAGATGACCCGGCTCGACCGATGTTCCGTCCGACCGAACTCGGCCTCTGCGATCATCCCGCCGACGTTAGATCGCAGGCCCGCCCGCGACTCGTGGCGCGGAAGACTCCCGCCATGGAGATCAAGAACTCGAACCCGGTCCTGGCCGTCCACGATCTGGCCCGATCGGCGGCCTGGTACCGCGACGTGCTCGGCTGCGAGATCCGTGAGGTCGATCCGGGCAACTGGACCTTCTGCGCGGCGGGTGGGATCGACGTGATGCTGGGCCGCTGCCCGGACGCGACGCCGGCGTCGGAGATCGGGGACCACAGCTACGTCGCCTACCTGCGCGTCGACGACGTCGAGGCTTTCCACGAGCGGGCCACGAGCGCCGGCGCCGACATCACCAAGCCGCTGACGGACGAACCGTGGGGCATGCGGGAGTTCGGCGTCCGCTCCGTCGACGGCCACCGGTTCATGCTCGCCCAACCCATCGGCGAATAGCCGCTTCGGCCGGGGACGGCCGGCGCCGGCGGTACGCCGCAGCCGGCGATGCGCTGGCGAGCTCGGGTTATCGTCCGACCATGCCCGATCCCGACGTCGACGAGCAGGGCCGTCCCAACTTCCCGGTCGCCGGCGACGAGGTGTCGACCCTGCTGGGCTTCCTCGACTATCAGCGGGCGACCCTGGCGTGGAAGTGCGCCGGCCTCGACGACGACCGACTCCGACAGCGGCTGCCGACGAGCGCGTTGTCGCTCGGCGGCCTGCTCCTGCACCTCGCCCGCGTCGAGGACAACTGGTTCAGCCAGGTCGTCGCCGATCAGCCGAACCCCGAGCCCTGGGCGTCCATGCCCTGGGCCGCCGAGTGGGACGAGGCCGGCGCCCGTACCGGCGACGACCTCCGCCGGACCTGGACCGCTCGTGTCATCGCGTCCCGCCAGGTCGTGGCCGCCGCCCTCGACGCCGGACCAGCCGCGATCGACACCACCCACTCGGCCTGGGGCGGTCAGGGACACCCATCGCTGCGGTGGGTGCTCGTGCACATGATCGAGGAGTACGCCCGCCACAACGGCCACGCCGACCTCCTTCGCGAGGCTGTCGACGGCGAGACCGGCGAGTAGCGCCCGGTCCAGCTACAGCTCCACCGCCTCCTCCTCGGCGTAGCGCAGGGCTGCTCCGAGGAACCGGTAGGTGTACTCCTGGGCCAGCGGTCTCGTCTCGGCGAAGACGATCGGCACGTTCGGGTAGCGCACCTGCGCCGCCGCCAGCATCTCGGCCACCATCGACGGCGCCACGTGCCGGAGTCGGAAGACGTCGGCCCACCGGTCCTCGACGACGACGGCAGCCCGGGGAACGATGGCCAGCTCGCTGAGGCGGTGCAGCAGGCTGCCGTCCACCACGTTCCCCGCCAGCTCGGCCAGCTTCTTCCGCTCGACCACCCCGACCATGACGCCGTCGAGCTCCACGCCGTAGTCGCCGACGACCAGCGCCCGCTTCGACAGCTCGGCCTGCTGCGCCTCGAACTTCCACGCGTAGCGCTCCCTCGTGTCCACCACGATCTCGAGGACGCCGGCGGAGCTGAGCCGGCTCGGGATGCGCATGCCCGGGCGGGTCTTGCGCGCCGTGCCGGCCGTCTGCCAGAAGATGCCCTCGCGTCCGCCGGCGAGAGACGTGATGACGAACTGCGACCGGTTCTCCCGATACCGGTCCAGCACGAGGTCGATCGCGACACCCCGCCGCTGGCACGACCGGACCGCCACCTCCTCGACCACCTCCGCCTGCTCGGGCCACCCGGCGCGATGGCAGTAGACCTTGGCGGTTCGGGGCCACGTGTCCTTCGCCTTCAGGACCAGGGGCGTCGCGCCGACCGGCACCGAGAGCACGAACGGCAAGGTCGACTCGGGATCGGGGTTGCGAGCGATGCGGAACAGGCGGTCCACGGCCTCCGAATCGTAGGAGGCCGCCCGAACTCGTTCGCTGATGGCTACAGGGCCCTGATGTCAGCGTCGTCGGTCACCGGACCAGGCAACGGCCACCGAGGGCATGGGCGTCGGCCGCATCCCGCTCCACTTCCGCAACGCGGCGGCGAGCGGCGTGGCGGTTTCCGTCATCGATCCCGAAAGCCGACCTTGGCATGCGTTCCATCGCACAGCGGCTTGCTGCTCGATGCGCCGCACCGGCACAACGTCATGCGGTGGCGAGATTCGAACGGTGCGCCGTCGGCCCGCTCGACGGCCACCCGACCGGTCACGAACAACGGACCGTCATCGACGACGCCGATCGCCACCGGCAGCTCCGGCTCGACGTCGGTCTCGTCGTCCGGGAACCGGTAGGTGAGGGCGCCGGACGGGCATCGCTCGACCATCTGCAGCACCTGGGCCCGCACGATCGAGTCGTCGGTGGCGTCACCCTTCATGAGCTTCCACACGTTCGTCAGGCGGTTGCCGCAGAAGCCGGCGTGCTCGCAGATGCCTCGGTCATCGCGCACGACGAGGTGCTGCGCCTCGAACGTCCGGGCCCGCTCGTCGTAGGTCGACGTCGGCGCCGTCTCCGTCCCGTCCCAGAACCCCCGCTCGTGGGACCCGTCGCAGAACGGCCGGTTGGACGACTGGCCGCACCGACAGAGGAAGAAGACGTCACCTTCGGGAAGCGGCGGCCGGTCCGTGGTGCGGGTGGTCAGCGGCTCTCCGTGCTCCGACTCCACCACCTGCACCCGCCGCAGCGGGGGCCACCCATGGACCTGGTACGGCCCGTTCTCCTGCACCGAGATCCGCACCGCGTCGACGTCGTCCACGCCGACGATGCAAGCACGCCGACGTGGACAGTGTCATGCGATCGACACGACGCAGTGCTCGCACCGTTGTGGCATCGGGGCCCGAGCACGTCGGCGATGCAGTGGCTCCGCGGAGCCACTCGAACCGTGACTCCCCCGAGATCAAGCGATCCCACCGCCCTGCGGGTCGGCGCCGCCACCCTCGGACGTCGTCGACGCTGTCATCGGCCGAGCGTGGTGGCGCACGCCACGCCCGACCGCCGCTCGGGCGCGCGGAAGCCGCCGGCCTCGCCGGGGTCGGCGGCGTCGGCGCGAAAGACAGGCGGCTCAACCCGATGGACGACCCGTCCGACCGGCGCCGGCGCCGAGGAGGTCCCAGACGGTGTCGGCCGCCTCGAGGTCTGCGAGCTCGTCTCGGACGGGGCCGCCGTCGCTGCACCCCTCGAGCGCCAAGAGCGACTCGACGATCACCGACATCCCCCACCTGGTGAGCCGCTCACCCATCGCGTGGCCGCCGAGACTCGGCAGCTCGTCGGGCGGAGGCGGCGCCACCCCTCGTCCCCGGTTGGCGGACACCAGTGCGAGAGGCGACACCGGCGCGGCCACCATCGACGGGCACGGGTCGATCTGCTGCGTGCCATCCGGTCGGAGCAACACGGCGCGTCCGTCGACGCCGAGCACCTCCCGCCATCCGCCCTCGTGGACGAGGTGGTGGTGGAACGAGCAACGCGGACGAAGGTTGTCCATGTCGGTCGGTCCCCCGTTCTCCCAGGGCACCACGTGGTGCACCTCGCATCGATCGAAGGGCACGTCGCACCCGGGGATCTCGCACGTCGGGTACATCGCTTCCAGGGCGAGCCGTTGGTTCCTGGTCGCCAACCGGACTCGATCGCCGAGGTCGAGCGGCTTCCCGTCGACGCCCTGCAGCATCCCCTGGACCAATCCTCCGCACCCGAGGCGACGCAGCGTGCGCGGCGTCACCGCCAGGCCGTTCCCGAGATCGACCTTCCCGTCGTCGGTGACCATCGCCTGTCCTTCGCGGACGTGCAACAGCACGAGATAGCGCGACTCGTCGACGAGGTCGGTGCGGTTGGCGTTGATCAGTCCCCGCTGGAGCACCCACAACAGCGCGTCGAGGCGGCGCCGAGAGGCGGTCGGTCGGGGCATCGGCACGCCTTCCTCCGCCGGTCCCTCGTCCGCCGTCACCTTCGCGGCCGCCTTCGCCTCCTGGAACAGGTTGTCGCGGCCGAATCCCAGTGCGGCGTCGACGAGGCCCGGCTCTTCCGGCGCCGACACCACCTCGTGATGTACGAGGCCCGACCCATCCACCCAGCGAGTCACGCCGCACTGCGTGCGCCGCCGGTCGTCGTCGTCCTGCGTCAGCTCCTGTTGTGCGGACTCGAGCGCCCCGACCACCCGCTCCAGCTGGGTGGCGGTGAGGTCGCCGGCCAGCGACACCAGATGCGACTCGTTCTTCGGCGTCGCCGTCCGTGTCAGCGCGCGCACCTTGGAGTAGGTCAGGCGTCCGCTCTCGAACGCGACCCGCACCAGCGGCAGACGCTGCAGCTTTCGGATCACCCGCACCTGCTCCGAGCGGTGCGTTGGTCGATCCCGCACCACCAACTCAGGAACTCCGTACACGAGTGCATGCCGAACTCGAGATGACCGTCGCGCCGGTCGAACTCGGCGATCAACGAGAACCACCACGCCTGATGCGCGGTCTGTTCGGAAGCGGCAACACGGATGCGCTCGGCCAGCTGATCGTTCGACAGCAGGAGCGGGTCGTCAGGGATGGTCACGAGACCACACCTCCACAGACGAAGGAACAACTCGAAGGCAGCCGAAGCTGCGAGCCCGCCGGCAACCGCCAGTCTATGGGAACGTATGTTCGCCCGTCAAGTCGTCGGGCGCGGACCACCAGGCCTCCGGGCCGTGGATGGCGATGCGGCTGCTGCGGACCTTGTCGTCATCGCAGGCGATCCAGTCGACGAGGTGGATGCCGGCGCTCGCACACACGGCGGAGGCGACCGCGAAGCGACGCTGCAGGTGGTCGAGGTCGAAGGGGCCGTCGACGACCTCCTCGTCGCAGAAGGCCACCGCCGCCGCCGCACCACGCCCGAGGTGGGCGATGCAAGGTCCGAGGGCCAGCTCCGGCGGATCGGTGCGCTCGCTGTAGGCCAAGCCACGGAAGGTGCCGTCGGCGTCGGCGAAGGCGACCAGCAGCTTCCGTGGGCCGAACCACATGAAGCTCCTCTCTCTCCGGCCACGCGCACGGGCGCGAACCGGCATAGCAGTGAGGAGAGCCATCGCGCCCGGCTCCGAGGCGGCCTCGCCGAGGACAGCGTCTGTCCTCGACGGCGTCTCGTCGAGACCATCGCACGAGGGTGAGACACCGCCGATCCGGACCCTACGCTCCGGTCCATGGCGAGAATGTCCTACGGACGGCGGATCACCCAGCTGGCCGAGCTCGATCCCGAACGGCCGGCGGTCACGTGCGGCGAGTCGACATTGACGAGGCGCCAGCTCGAACAGCGGGCCAACCGGCTGGCCCACGACTTCCTCGGGCGCGGTGTCGACATCGGCGACATGGTGACGATCGCCGCTGCCGAACTCGGTCGACTGGTTCGTCGCCTTCGCCGCCTGCTGGAAGCTCGGCGCCATCCCGCAGCCGGTGTCGGCCCGGCTGCCGGCGCGCGAGAGCTGCAGGCGATCGTCGAGCTGGCCGACCCGACCGTGGTCGTCGGCGCTCGAGGCCGTCGCCTCACGGCCGGCCGTCGCCTCCCCGTCGGCTACCAGCCGCCGACCGACGTCGACGACAGCGCCGCTGCCCGACGCGGTCTCGCCGGCCTGGAAGGCGCCGACCTCGGGCGGCTCGACCGGCCGGCCGAAGCTGATCGTGTCCGGCGACCCGGCCGACGTTCGACGACGAGCGCCGCGCCGGCCTGCTCGGCTTCAGCGCCGACGGCGTGCCTGGTGATGCCCGGCCCGCTGTACCACAACGGTCCGCTCGTCTGGTCGTGCCAGGCGCTGCTCGCACGGCAACCACGTCGTGGTGCTGCCGCGCTTCGACGCCGAGGCGACGCTCGCCGCCATCGAGCACGCACCGGGCCGACGTCGTCTACCTCGTGCCCACGATGATGAAGCGCATCTGGCGGCTGCCCGAGGACGTCCGCGACTCGCTACGACCTGTCGTCGCTCCGCAGATCGTGTGGCACCTGGCCGAGCCGTGCCCCGACGTGGCTGAAGGAGGCGTGGATCGACTGGCTCGGCCCCGAGCGGATCTTCGAGCTGTACGGCGGCACCGAGGCCCAGACCGCCACCGATCATCACCGGCACCGAGTGGCTCGCGCACCGCGGCTCGGTCGGCCAGCCGGCCGAGCGGCGAGGTCATGATCTGCGACGCCGACGGCAACGAGGTGCCCGCCGGCGAGATGGGCGAGGTGTGGATGCGCATCGCGCACGGGACACGCCGACCTACCGCTACGTCGGCGCCGAGGCCCGCACCCTGCGAGGGCGGCTGGGAGTCGCTCGGCGACATGGGCTGGCTCGACGCCGACGGCTACCTCTACCTCGGCGACCGCATCGCAGCGACATGATCCTCATCGGGCGGCGCCAACGTGTACCCGGCCGAGGTCGAGGCGGCCATCGCACGAGCACCCGGCCGTGCGCTCGTGCGCCGTCATCGGCCTGCCCGACGAGGACAAGGGCAACGTCGTCCACGCCATCGTCGAGGCCGACCCGGAGCCGTCGCTCGACGTCGACGAGCTGCTCGACGTTCCTCGGCGAGCGCCTCGTCCGCTACAAGGTGCCGCGCACCGTCGAGTTCGTCGACGAGCCGCTCCGCGACGACGCCGGCAAGGTCCGCCGGAGCCGCGCTGCGGGCCGAGCGGGGCGCCTGAGGCCGGATCCATCGCCCGGGCGTCATCCGTCCGACGCGCTCCATCCCGGGACGAGGTGTCGAGGGACCCGGGCATGGTCGACATCGGAGAACCCATGCCACTTCCGCGACCTCGTGGCGCACCGAAGGCCACGTCGGGATGAGGTCACCTCTCGCGAGCGGGTGAGCGACCACCAGCGGTCGGACGCCATCCACCACATCCAGTCGTCGCCGGCGACGAACACCTCCCGGATGTAGTCACGCCGGACGTAACAGAGCGGCTCCAGCGATCCCATGGTCGACCACACCTGGTCGGCATACTCCGCCGTCACCACCAGCCGATCGGATCCCGTCTTCAGCACGATCGGCAAGCGCGGCGCTCGCACCGCCGCCGCCTGGAGCGCCAACGCACATGCCGCACAGTCGCAGAGCCAGACGCCGTAGGCGATCGGGCGCTCCGGCTGGTCGTGGGCGACCCAGAGGTCGACCTCGAGCCTCTGTGGTTCTTCCTCCGGCTCGCGCTCTTCCGCCTCGGCCCATTGCAACGCTTCCCCCGCCCAGTCGTCGCCGTCATGCCACTCCTCGTCCATCGCGCTCCCCTGTCGTCGCCTTCGTCTGCAGGGAGGCATTCGGGGCTGGCTCCAAGCCCTTGCGCCAGCGGCGCCATCCGCCGCCGCGTCATCCCGTGTCCGGCGGGTCGGAGTCGGGATCGGGCTCCGGCCGTGGGCGGTACAGGCCCGCCTCTCGCTCCCGCCGGCTCTTCTCGTCGTGGCAACGCCAGCATTTGGGATCTTCGTTGGCGAAGCTCGTGATGCCGCCGGCGCAGATCGGGTCGAGGTGGTCCCATTGGAGCCCGAACCGGTTGCCGCACCCCGAACAGACGACGCCGTCGAAGTCCGGTGGGGCGCCGAGCTCGAGGGCCGTCCGCAGCTCGGCCCGCTGGTACCGGCCGAGGTGCGTGACCGTGTGGATGTTCACGCCGTCGTGGAACACCACCTTCAAGAAGGCGTCCTTGGCCATCTCCCGCACCACCTCGGGCGGCACCGGCCCCCCGCCGACGATGTGGCACACGGAGTCGGGATGCATCCCGGCACGGAACGTCCGCAGATCCACCACGAACACCACGTCCGCCCGCCTCGCCGCCTTCGGCCTCACCACCGGCACCACCGGCACCACCGGCACCACCTCGGCGCCGGCACCGGCGGTCTGCGCCGGATCCGTCGCCGGCACGCCATCCGCCGCCGGCACAGAGAAGCCAAGTCCCGCCGACAAGATCGCCGCCACGGCGTCGGCGGCGTGCGCCTCCCACGGCTCGATCGACCCGGACTTCCTCGCCTCGCGGTGCAACCGATCCGCCTCGGTCTGGATGCGGGCCAGCAACGCCATCCCATCCACCGGTGCCAGCTTCAACAGGGCGCAGTGCATCCCATCGCCGTCGACCCACGACCGGAAGGAGCGGCGCGCCCGCTGCTTGGCCGCCAGCTCCTCACGATCGGCACCCTCCTGCCGGCGCTTCCGGCAATCGTCGGCCAGCTCCCGCCGTGTCGACCGCTTCGCCTTGGCGATCAGCTCGTCCTCCGAGCCCGGCTTCTCTGCCTCGGTCTTGGTGATCTCCTCGGCCTGACCCAGCGACAGCGACCCGTCGGTCGCCGCCTCCCGCGTCTTCGGGCAGTCCGCCAACCTCGATCCGGTCGCCAGGTCCGAACGCGCCTTGGCCCGCGATTCGCCGGTCATCCGCGCCATCGACTCGTCGGGATCGGCGTACCCCGCCGAGCGATGCGCCCCGCCATCGGCCGCCCTTGCCGCCGCCATCGCCCGCAGCGCCGCGCACGCCTTCTCCACTCGCGCCAGCTCCTCGGCCACGAGCGCCGCCGCCTCGCCCGAGAGCACCTCGACCTCGACCGTCCGCAGCGCCGCCCGGAACGACACCGCGTCCGACACCACCGTCAGCACCCGATCCGAGCTCACCACGACGGCCACCTCCCCGACGAAGAACGAGGAACACATCGAGAACGATGCGCACCAGCGGACTGCGAGAGAGCCGTCGCACCCGGCTCTGAAGGTGGCGCCCTGCCCCGAGGGGTCGTGGCCTGTGCAGCCATCGTACCCCAAACACGTGTTCGCCTCAAGCCCTATCTTTCGGATGGCGACGGACCGAAGCGATCGGGGGGGCGCCTGTTCCGCCCCGCTCGGCCGCCGATCCCTTCGCTGCGACGTTGAGCGGGCGATGAACGTGGACACCGCCGTTCGTTGCGGCCGCCGGAGGTTGACGGAATTCATCGCTCACGTTCGCCGCTGATGCGTCGATACACCGCCTGAGCAAGAGACCCGATTCCGGGGTCATCAACACGGCGGTGTTCACATGGGCGACAACGATGCCGGCGGCGTGCCGCCCGGCTACTGGCTGGCATCCGACGGGCGGTGGTATCCCCCGACCTCCACGTTGGCGGCCGACCCGCCCGCCCGTCCGTGGTGGAAGAAGAAGCGTGTGCTGGTGGCTGGAGGTCTCCTGGTGCTGGCCGCCGCTGGCGCTGCCGCTCCGCAGGAGCCCACCACGAGGACCGCTCGCCTGACGTCCGTGACAGACAACCTGCCGAGCGAATCCACGACGAAGGCGCCGGCGACCACCACCACGGCGCCGCCGACGACCACGACGACCGCCCCGACCACGACGACCGCTGCCCCCACGACGACTGCGCCCACGACGACAGCCGCCCCACCCCCGCCCACGACGGCGAAGCCGCAACCCCTCGTCGCCACGACGGTGCGGCCGGTGGCCACGACCGCCGCGCCCGCCCCGCCGCCGACCGCTGCTCCGACGACGGCGGCGCCATCGAGCGCATCGGCCTACTACGCCAACTGCGACGCGGCCCGCGCCGCGGGTACAGCGCCCGTTCGGCGTGGAGACCCCGGGTACCGGGCCGGGCTCGATCGCGACGGTGACGGCGTCGGCTGCGAATAGCGAGCCGTCAGGAGCCTCCACCCGCCGGAGCGCCGCCGATCGCCCGTTCCGTCACCGCCGCGACAGATGCGGCAATCACCGCCCTCGGCTCCCGCTCCGCGGTGCCGCGACGACTGCTACGTTCCCGGGCAATCCGGACAAGGCGGTCCTCAGTGGTCATGGCGGTGGCACGCACACGTCGGTCGACCGGGGAGGGCTGGGCCGGACCGGCGCACAAGGGACCGGCGTCGGCGGGCCTCGGCCGATCGTTCCGCTCGAGGCCGCCCATCCAGTTGATGGCGCCCGGCGACATCCTGCACCTACAGCGGACGGCAGGGAACGGCGCCGTCCAACGGGCCCTCGGCGGGCACGCCACGCTCCGCATCGGCTCGCAGGGCCCTGGCGTGCGCGACCTCCAGACCATTCTCCAGAAGGGCGGCGCACCCATCACGGCGGACGGGGCGTTCGGCCCGAAGACGAAGGGGGCCGTCGTGGCCTTCCAGCGATCGGCCGGCCTCAGCGCCGATGGTGTCGTCGGCGCGAAGACCTGGGGCGCACTCGACGCCGGCGGCGCGGGCACCGCAGCCGGCGCGCTCGGCGCCGCTGCCGCAACGGGCGCTCCAGAGCTCACGGCGGTCCAAGGTCGTCTGGCCACCATCCGCCAGCTCGTCCAAGAGCTCAATGCTGCAGCCCCATCTCCAGCCCGAGTGGACTCGCAGAGCTTCGAACCTTTCGGTGCTCGAGAGGCTCCAAGTGGTCCCGTCGGCCATGACGGCGACGAGTCGAGCGGCGACGAGGGGAGCTGGCTGGACGACCTGGTGGACGGCGCGCAGGGGCTGGTGAACGACGTCGTCGACGGTGTGCAGGCTGGGGCCAACGGAGCCATCGACACCGCGGAAGAGGTCGTCGGCGGCGCCGTCGATGCCGTACAGGACGCCATCGGTCCCGGTGTGGTCTCGGACGTCATCGAGTCGGTCCAAGGCGCCGTCGGCGGCGTCGTCGACGCCGGACAAGGTGCCGCCAACACGGTCGTCGACGCCGGGCAGGGCGTCGTCAACACGGTCGTCGACACCGGCCAGGCCATCGCCGGCGGTGCGCCGCCGGCCGAGGCTGTCGGCCAGATGCTCGAGGGCATCAAGGGCGACCTCCAGTCGGCGAGCAAAGAGGTGCAGCAGGCGATCGCTCCGGTGCTCGGCATCCTCGCCGACTTGAAGGATGCGGCGGTACAGACCCTCGGCGCGATCCTGGCCAAGCTGGACAGCGTCATCCGTGGGCTCCGGTCACTCCTACCGGACGCGCCCGCCACGATCGACGCCGGCGACGAGGGGTTCTCGGGCCCTTGCGGCCCGTTCGAAGCCACGGCCGGCATCGGCGTCGCCGACGCCGCCATCGCCAACATGACGATGTCCTCCGACACTCAGAAGGCCCAGAACGTCGCCGGCATCGGCCCGTCCGACAACGGCTTCGCTCGAGCCTTCGTCCAGCCGACCGGCTCCTACGTCAAGACGCCGGCGTCGAGGATCATCGCCGTCCACGGCAACCTGCACGTGACGGCCAAGTACCAGGTTCGGCAGAGCGACCCCGGTCGGACGGCGCTCTCGGGCGCCCAGGACCCGGCGATCACGGGTGACAACTGGGACAAGATCATCGAAGCGCTCACGCCCAACGACAAGGGTCGCCCGACGACGACGGGCTGGTTCGTCCCGCACATCACGGAGGCCCACGAACAGTTCCATTGCGCCGAGTTCCTCGCCGCGGCACCGAAGGTGATGCCCGAGGTGCACCGCTGGATGCTGACCCAGCCCGTCGGGCGGCTGCTCACCGCCGACCATTGCAAGCGGGAGGCCGACGACCTGCTCGCGGGCGCGGCGACGAGGCTCGAGGGACTCATCGCCAAGGAGGTCGGCGGCGGGACGACGGAGATGGAAGACCGGGCGTACGGAGCGACCGCAGCCGGCTACCACACCCTCGTGGCCGAGATCCGGGCCCGTGCGAAGAAGGAGAAGTGGAAGCCGACCGTGCGCCCTCGAGAATGATCTTGCCCTGATCTGCGACGTTGAGGGCCAAGGGTGCCGGCAGCCCCGTCAGCCGACCCGCTGTTTGGCCTGGAGGATCCGACTGCCGAGGACGTCGAGTTGCGCCGGCGAGGCACCCTCACGAAGGGCGGGGAGCAGGTTCTTCTCCTCGTCGGCCACGTGCTCCTGCACCAGTGCCTGGAGCACGCCGACGCCGTCCACGAGCGGCTGCCCCTCGAGGAACTTCAACTGGTCGATCTGCTTCTTGACCGCCGAGTGGGCGAGCGCCGAGCGATCGAGCACGTCGGCCACCGCCGCCTCGCCGAGCACGTCGAGGGCGAACGGGTACAGGGCGGCGTGCTCGGCGTCGTCGTGGGCCGCCAAGGCATCGACGATCCGACCGACGACCGAGCCGTGGGGGCCGGCGGCGAAGGCGGCGAACAGGTCGTCCACGTCCCGGTGGTCGGCGAGGATGAGGTCCAGACCATCGGGCATCTCAAGCCTTCTTTCCGCGAGGAGCGTCGGCAAGGGTGGCGACGGCGTCGGCGACCGCCAGCCGGGTGGGGTGGACCCCGGCCCGCTCCCAGTGTCGGTGCACCGCCAGGAGCGCGAGGTACGAGCGGGCGAACGTCTTCGTCCCCTTGTCCGCCACGGACACGCCGGGCTCGTCCCCGACCACGCCGGCCGCGGTGAGCACCTCGGCGCCGTCACCCCACGCCCCGATCGGCTTGTGGTGTCGGAACGCGCTCTGCACGTAGGTGAGCACGCCGGGATCTGCCGCGAGCAGCGCTGCCGTGCCACCCGCGACCACCACGGCGTCGGCCTCCGCCGAGCTCGACGTGTGGAACGACCGATCGACCGCCACCTCGTCGGCCTTGCGCCCGCCGGCCTTGATCGTGCCCTTGTGCGGGGCGATCACGTGGACGGCAGCACCCGCCTCCAGGAGCTCGTCCCGAACGGTGCGGATGCCGTTGAGGTCGGCGCCGTCGGCCGCCAGCACGTGCACCACACGCCCGTCGGGCGGGAACGTGTCCTCCGTGACCATGGCCAGCACCGGTGAGGTGTCGAGTCCCCCGGTCGGATCGGGCGCTTCGACATCGGCGTCGTCGGTGGGGCCGTCCGGATCGGGCGTCGGCGGCAGTGGCACCGGCAGCCCGAGGCCGACACACACCCTCGCGGCGAGGACGGCGTCGACGAGCACGAGCCGGCCCACCATCCGCTCCACCACCTCCTGGACCTCGACCTTGCCCAGCTCGAAGGTGTAGGCGTCGACGATGTGGTCCTGCTCGACCTCGGTCATGCTCCGCCAGAACAGCCGGGCCTGGGCGTACTCGTCGTCCGGCCCGCGGGCTCGGATCTTCGGGCCGCTCACCGGCCGCGGCGTGTGGACGTAGCCGCCCTCCTCCTCCCCGGCCAGGAAGGGACAGCCGCCGCCGACACCGTTGGGCAGGTAGGGCGTGCGCCCGTGGTGGACGGCCTGCTGCATGAAGCCGTCGCGGAAGTTGTCGTTGACGGGGGCGTGCGGCCGGTTGATCGGGATCTGCGTGAAGTTCGGGCCCCCCAACCGGGTCAGCTGGGTGTCGAGGTAGCTGAAGAGACGGGCCTGGAACAGCGGGTCGTCCACCGCCTCGATGCCACGGACGAGATGGCCGGCGTGGTACGCCACCTGCTCGGTCTCGGCGAAGAAGTTCGTCGGGTTGCGGTCGAGCGTCATCCGCCCGATCGCCTGCACCGGCACGAGCTCCTCCGGGACGATCTTCGTCGAGTCGAGGAGGTCGATCCCCTCGAAGTACTGGTCCTCGCTGTCCGGCATCACCTGCACGCCCAGCTCCCACGACGGGAAGGCGCCGGCACCGATGGCGTTGTAGAGGTCGCGCCGGTGGAAGTCGGGGTCGACGCCGTTGAGCGTGAGCGCCTCGTCCCAGACGAGACCGTGGACGCCGAGCACCGGCTTCCAGTGGAACTTCACCAGGCTGGTCTCGCCGGCGGCGTTGACGAGGCGGAACGTGTGGACGCCGAACCCCTCCATCATCCGGTACGACCGGGGGATCGCCCGGTCGGACATCACCCACATCAACATGTGCGGCGACTCGGGGATGAGGCTGACGAAGTCCCAGAACGTGGTGTGGGCGGTCTGGGCCTGCGGGATCTCACGGTCAGGCTCGGGCTTGCCCGCGTGGATCAGGTCCGGGAACTTGATCCCGTCGTGGATGAAGAAGACCGGGATGTTGTTGCCGACGAGATCGAAGTTGCCGTCCTCCGTGTAGAACTTCACGGCGAAGCCGCGCACGTCGCGCGCGGTGTCGGCGGATGCCCCTCGACCCGAGCACGGTCGAGAAGCGGGTGAACACGGGCGTGAGCCGATCGGGCTGGAGGAAGTCCGCCGTGGTCAGGTCGCTGGCCGTGCCGTAGCTCTCGAACACCCCGTGGGCGGCCGCGCCGCGTGCGTGGACCACGCGCTCGGGGATGCGCTCGTGGTCGAAGTGCATGATCTTCTCGCGGAGGTGGAAGTCCTCCATGAGGGTCGGGCCGCGAGCGCCCGCCTTCAGCGAGTCGTCGGTGTGCGCCAGGCGTTGACCTTGGGCGGACGTCAGATGATCGCTGTCCTGACCGGGCACCCGGCTGCCTCTGGGGTTCTGGATCGGCTGGCGCTCGACCTCGGCGACCAGACGACCCTTCGCGCCCTTCGGGTCCCTGGTCGGTGCCGCCTTCTTCGCGCCTGCGCGCGCCCGCTTCGGCGTGGCCATGTGCCGCTCCCTCCGTCGATCTGCCTCTCCCTCTCCCCGTCTGGGATCGCGACCAAACGATGCGGCGTGAACGGCTTCGAGCCTGCCGATCAGCCTGTCCGGGCGCGGCGCCGACGCGTCGCCGCGGGCTTCGGGGCCAGCGCCGCCTCGACGGCCAGGGCGACCTGCTCGCCGAGGTGCCGCATCGGTGTCGTGTCCCGGGTGGCGCGGCACAGCAGGAACCCGCCCTCGAGGCTGGCGAGGAACAACGTCGACAACGCTCCACACTCCGACGCGGGGACGCCGGCGCCGGCGAACCAGGCGTCGAGCTCCCGCAACCACGTGGCGAAGATCGCACCGGTGACGCGCTGCAGGGCCTCGTTCGAGCTGGCCACTTCGAGCGCCACCGTTGCGATGGGGCAGGCGTCGGCGTAGCCGGAGGACTCGAGCGTCTCCGCCGCCCGGCGGAACGCATGGCGCACGGCGTCGGCCGGCGCCCCCCGCTCGACAAG
The DNA here is from genome assembly GCA_963731055.1 of uncultured Actinomycetes bacterium. Taxonomy (GTDB): domain Bacteria; phylum Actinomycetota; class Acidimicrobiia; order Acidimicrobiales; family CADCTF01; genus DATLED01. The sequence continues at coordinate 59,179 of CAVSUD010000001.1, forward strand.
CAGGGCGCCCACGCGAGCGGCGAACGCGGCGGCGGACCGCACCAGCGCGCCCTCGGCGATGTCCTCCTTGCCGCCCGGGAAGTAGTGGTACAGCGACCCGATGGGGGCACCGCTCTCCGTCGCCAGCTGCTTGAGTCCGGTGCCTCCGTACCCCCGCACGGCGAGTGACGCCGCCGCCGCGTCCAGGATCCGCTCCCGGGTCTCGCTTGCCATGGGCTGACGCTACTAGTAGAACGTTCATTCTAATGGCTCGACTCCCCGACGTTCGGCGCCTCCGTTTCGCGGCGATCGTCTTCGCCGCCGCCGTGCTCGTCCACAACGGCGACCACCTCCGGCGCGGTGGCGACGCCGTCGATGCCGACGTCTTCGTGCTCGGGACCTTCGGCATGGTGCTCGAGACGGCGGTGGTCCTCCTCGTCCTCATGAACCACCGGCACGCTCCCCTGGTGGCGGCATCGGTCGGCAGCTCCCTGGCGGCCGGCTACCTGCTCGTCCACCTGGCGCCGGCGCGACCTTGGCTGAGCGACAGCCTGAGCACCGGCGACGACGTCACCTGGTTCTCCTGGATCGCCGTCGCCGCCCTCGTGTTCGCCGCCCTCGCGCTGGCCGTCACGGCGTGGTCGGTCCTCCAGACCAGAGCGGCACTCCAGCCTTCGAGCCCGCCAGGGCCACCGCCGGGCCGAGTCCTCCACCCGGTCACCACCGCGCTGATCGTCGGCAACGTCCTCATCCTCGCCGGCTCCGTCGCCACCCTCTGAGCCCCCGGCCTGTCTGGCGGACCCGACTCGACGAACTCTTCCGTCAGCACCACGGCCGGCGGTGCGTCATGTTCGAGATGGAGATTGCCCTCAGTCCACCGGTGAACGGACGTTCAGCGCCGGCGCAGGTGACGCCGAACGCGCACGAGCATCCGCACCATCTCCTCGGCGAACTCCGACGTCTCCGCACGTGGGTTGTTGTAGACGACGTACTCCTTGGCGACGAGGGTGGCCAGGTAGTCGAGCAGCGCCGGCTCCTCGTCCTTCACCAGGAGGTAGTCCGGGTGACGGTCGCTGTAATAGACGATGCCGTCGTCGGGATCGAAGCGGCTGCGGGCCTCACCGGGATCCGGATCGAGGGCGATGGTCGGCAGCCGGGAACCGCCGGGCCGGGACGGGCTTGGCGGCGTCCGGCACCGTCGGCGGCGGTTCGAGAACATCCTCGGGCGGCGGCGCCAGGTCGCGCAACGACGGCTCGGGCTTCGTCGTGCCATCGCTGTCGCGGCGAGGCAACGGCGGATCGGCCGGCGGCTCGCCCTCCGGCGCGAACAGTCCACCTTGCCCGGGGCCGTGGCCGACGCTCGAGCGCATGGGGTTGTCGATGTCGTCAAGCTCGCGGAGCACCCGCCCGAAGATGCGTCGGACCGTGTCGGAGAGCCGGTCGGCCGTCTGCTCGTCGACCTCGCGACGCACCTTCTCGAGCGACGCCGCGACCGTGGCCTCGACCGACCGGACCGCCATCTCGAAGGCCGGGAACGCCTCGCGGTCACGGAGGATCGCCCGCCGGCCGGCCGACTGCTGCAGCGCTTCGTAGGTGATCTCGCCGGTCACCTGATCCGACGCCCACGGTCCGTCTTCGAACTCGTCGAGGTCGGCCAGGTCGTCGATGATGACCGTGCCAGCCCGGCCCACGATCGAGACGCGACGCGTGCGGCCATCGGGCGGGGCGACGTAGAGGGCGAACTCGATCTTCCCCCAGAGCGTGTGTTGCGGCGCCAGCGCCAGTCGGATGCCGTCCGGCCGCTCCGGGGAGACGACCTCGATCGTCTTGCCCTCCTGGACCTCGATCACGTAGTCGCCACGCGCCAGCGCCGGCCCGCGGCGCCGGCGCAGGTAGTCGACGACCTTGCGCAGCGTCAGCACCCGGAGCACCTCGGGGTCGAGCTCGGACAGGTAGACGGTCGTGCCCGGCGTCGCTCGCGGCCGGCGACGCTCGACGGGTTCGAGCTGCGCCGTCGCCTTGCCGCGCTCGAGTCGGAGCGAGTGCGTCACGTCGCTCCCCTCGGGACGGGTGACGATGTCGAGCCGCCCACCCAGCTGCTGGAAGGCGAGGGTGCCGATGGCCTTCTCGCCGAGCGTGCGACGGTCACCCGCCTTGCCCGATTCGAAGAGGTTGCGGGCGATCGAACGCAGCTTCTCGACGGTCATCCCCCGGCCGTCGTCGTCGATCGCAATGACCGGATACCGACCCTTCCTGCGAAGGACGACGCGGATGACGGCACCATGCCGCTCGGCCTCGGCGTACTCATCGGCGGCGTTCGAGACGAACTCGTTCAGGGCATCCTTGGGGTCCTGGTACGCCTGCCCGGTGACGAGCACGGCTTTCGCCATGTTGCCGATCTTGAGCCGAACCTTCTCCACCGCCACGGCCGACGATCGTACGAGTCGTCGGACCTCCGGTGGTGATGGGATCACTGCATGGCGATGGCCGCCCGCTGCTCACCGACGGGGTCGCGGTGCTCGCGTCCCTCGGTCGTCATGGTGACGAGGCGCAGCACGCCCGGCGTGATGGCGAACGGCGCGGCATAGGCCGTGGTGACCGCCGGCCCCCGCTGGTGGCCGACGGTGAAGCCCTGCACCCCGAGAGTGACGCGATGGGTGCGCTCCACGCGGCCCGCGCCCACCGGCACGTCGCCGAAGAACAGCTCCACGTCGCCGGTGAACGCGCCCGCCGACGTGAACACGACCCGGGCCAGCACCCGCCCCGCCGGCAGTCGCACCTCCGAGGACACCGTCGTGTGGCGACACCCAGGAAGTTGTAGGCGTAGTGCAGGCGTCCGCCGGCGAGGTACACCGACCAGCCGCCGCCGGCGCCGCCCTGGCACGCCACCACGCCTTCGGCGTCGCGCCGTCGGCGGGCACGTCGAGATCGGCCACCAGCACCCACGACCGGTTGCGGAGGTTCGGCGCCACCGCCTCGGGCAGCGTGCCGATGCCGGGGTGGAACTCGTAGCGCTCGCGCCGGTGACGACGGTCGCCGTGGCGCGCCGGGCTGGTTGTTGAGCGGGAGCACCTGGTAGCGCTCGGCCTCGTGCCACCACAGCTCGATCAGCTCGGCCAGCTTCTCCGGGTGCTCGGCGGCCAGGTCGTGCGATCTCGGAGAAGTCCTCGGCCACGTGGTACAGCTCCCACTCGTCCTCGTCGAAGGGACGGCGCGGGTCGTCGCCGACGCCGTAGTCGACGTTGCCGAGCGGGTGGAACGCCACCGCCTTCCAGCCGTCGTGGTAGAGCGCCCGGCAGCCGAGCATCTCGTAGTACTGCGTGACGTGCGGCGGCCGGCGACGTCGCCGTCGAGCAGCGTCGGGGCGAAGCTCGATGCCCTCGATGGGCGTCTGCTCGACGCCGTTGATCGCGGCCGGCGGCCTCGATGCCGATGAGCTCGAGCAGCGTCGGCAGCAGGTCGATGGCGTGCACGTACTGGTGGCGGGTCTCGCCGGCCGCGCCGAGCGCGCGGCCGGCCAGCGGACGATCAGCGGGTCGGTGACGCCGCCCTCGTGGGTGTCGCGCTTCCACCGCTTGAGCGGCGTGTTGCCGGCCCACGCCCAGCCCCACGGGTAGTGGTTGTAGGCGCTGCGGCGTGCCGAGGTCGTCGATGCGGGCGCAGGTTCTCCTCGAGGCTCTCGGGCACGAAGTTGAAGAAGTACTGCTCGTTGAACGAGCCCTGCGGCCCGCCCTCGGCGACTGGCGCCGTTGTCGCTCATGACGATCGACGATGGTGTTGTCGAGCTCGCCGAGGCGAGTCGATGAAGTCGAGCACGCGGCCGACCTGTGCGTCGGTGTGGGTCGAGGAAGCCGGCGTACACCTCCATCATCCGGGCGTAGAGCGTGCGCTCGTCGTCGCTGAGCGTCGTCCCACGCCGGCACCCACGACGGGCGCTCGCTGACAGCTGCGTGCCCGGCGGGCAGCAGCCCGGACGCGACCTGGCGGGCGAAGACCTCGTCGCGCCACGCGTCCCAGCCCTGGTCGAAGCGGCCGCGGTAGCGGCTCGATGAACGTCGGCCGGCGCCTGGTGCGGCGCGTGGCAGGCGCCGGGCGTGAACCAGAGGAAGAACGGCCGTTCGCGGCGACGACGCCCGCAGGTCCTTGATGTAGCGCGATCGCCTGGTCGGCCAGGTCCTCGGTGAGGTGGTAGCCCTCCTCGGGCGTGCGCCGGCGGGTCGATCTGGTGGTTGTCGTGGACGAGGTCGGGGTGGTACTGGTCGGTCTCGCCGCCGAGGAACCCGTAGAAGCGCTCGAAGCCCCGGCCGAGCGGCCACCGGTCGCGCGGCGCGCCCATGGCCATGTCCGTGCGCCGGCGTCAGGTGCCACTTGCCGACCGCGAAGGTGGCGTACCCGTCGCCGCGCGAGGATCTCGGAGAGGAAGCCGTTCTCGTGCGGGATCGTGGCGTCGTAGCCCGGGAAGCCCGACGGCCAACTCGACGATGCGGGCCATGCCGTTGGTGTGGTGGTTGCGGCCGGTGAGCAGGCAGGCCCGGGTCGGCGAGCACAGCGCGGTCGTGTGGAAGTTGCGAGTAGCGCAGGCCGTCGTCGGCGAGCCGGTCGAACGTCGGCGTGGCGATGTCGGAGCCGTAGCAGCCGAACTGGGCGTAGCCGACGTCGTCGAGCAGGACCATCACGACGTTGGGCGCGCCCGGCGGGCCCTGGTCGAGCGGTCGGCCACCACGGCGTCGACTCCTCGAGCGTGCGACCGACGACACCTCCGAAGGGCTGATCGAACGGCATGGCTTCCTCCTGCGCTCTCTGCGACTCGATCCAAGCAGCTGTCCGACTATGACCCGCTGGTCATAGGGTGCCGCCGACCGGCGACGGGAGTCAAGGAGCGACGGCCGACCACGCCCGCTCGTACCCGTCCAAGATCGCCGCCACCCGCCGGTTGAACGTCCGGGTCGAGACCGCCCCGAGGTCGAGCGACGGATCCTCACCGGAGAGGTGGGCGGCCACCACCAGGTGGCGGAGGAGGGTGATCCCCTGCCACAGCACGACGATCGGATCGGCGCCGGCCCGGAACTCGCCGTCGGCGACCGCTCGCTTCAGCAGACCGTCGAACACGGATTCGAAGTGGCGGTTGGTGTCGCCCCGCCCGACCCGCCGCGCGGCGTCGTCGACCTCCCGCACGAGGGCGATCATCCCGCACCGCAGGACCTCGTCCTTCTTCAGCAGGGCGATCCAGTCGGCCGCCATCGCCCGGAACTGGTCGAAGAACGGGAGCGGTCCCCGGCGTTCGATGCCGGCCGTCAGGTGCTCGACGGCCCGGGCGGAGCCGTGTTCGACGACGGCCGCCCACAGGTCCAACTTGTCGGCGAAGTACTGGAACAGTGACCCCTTCGCCACCTTGGCGTCCCGGGCGATCACGTTCAAGCTGCCGGCGCCGTACCCCCGCTGGCCGAACTCGACGAGGGCGGCATCGAGCACCCGGCGGCGCTTGTCCTCGGGAAGGTTGAACCAGGTGTCGTTCGGCAAACCAGCCCCCTTCCGACGGTCGACCGCCGAAGCCTACGGCGCGCCGAGCGTGACGCCCGTCTCACCCAGCGTTCGGCACGCAAGATCGACGACGAGGGCGGAGGCGCCGATGACTTCCGGCCACGCTTCGCCTCTAGGAGCGCCGCCCTCCGGCGCCCGCCTCCGTTGATCGCGACGGCCGGATGTCCACACTCCCGTCGCTGGGACGCCGTGAACTGGAACCCCGTAACGGGTAGCACTGGCCGGCGCCTTTGCGTGTCCGATTTGGGCGTGTCTACCATGCGCTCGGACGTTCATGACCATCTGGTCATGCTGTGCGGGAGAGCGAGACCATGGTGGCGCGACCGGGCGCTGAGCAAGTTGCGGTTCCCACGCGTCAACTCCGGCGTGGAAGGTGGTGGTGGTTCGCCGGGCCCTTCCTGCTGATCGAACTGGCACTGCTCGTCCGGCACAGCGCCTTCGTCTACCAACGGTTCAGTCTCACCCTCGACTTCGGAACCTTCTATCAAGCGTGGACCCAGATCGGTTCCGGACGCCTCAGCCCTCAGAGCACCCTTTACGACTTCCCGTACTGGCGGCACCACTTCGAACTCGTCATGTGGCCGCTCGCGCTCCTCCACCAGCTTTCGCCCTCGGGGCTGACGTTGCTCATCATTCAGGACATTGCGATCGTGGCTTCACAGCTGGTCGCAGGCCTCTGGATGAGGGACGTGCTCAGGGTCGACGGCCACATGGCCATCCACGGCCGGTGGTTCGCCTGGTGCGCGACAGCGTGCGGTTTCGCTCTGATGATCGTGAATGCCGACGTATTCGAGACAGCCACGTATGACTTCCACGTGCAACCGCTTGCGACGGTTGCATTGCTCGTCGCAGCTCGCGAGTTCTGGCGGGGCCGATACCGGCGGGCCTGGCTCGCGGCAGGAATGACCCTTCTCGTCAGTGATGTGGCCACGACCTACGTCGTCGGTCTTGGGCTTTCGCTCCTCCTTGCTGGCCGACGCACAAGGACACACGGCGTTGCCTTGATTCTCCTCGGGGGCGCATGGATGGCACTGGCCTCGGGCCTCGGCGCAACAGAAGGATCGGACCTTCAAGCGGGATACGCCTATCTCATCGGCGACCTGCCAAGCCCGACCGGACTCATGTTTGCTGCAGTCATCGTCGGTGCTGCAACACACCCCCACCTCGTGATCCGGCAGATCCTCTCCAGGTCGTCCGTCCTGTTCGTGCGCCTTGCTCCGAGCGGTCTGATCGGGGTCGCCGCGCCCTGGACGATTGGCGTCACGGCATCCGTTGTCCTCCCGGCGGTCATCCACGGTCAACCCGCCTTCGTCGAAGCCGCCTTCCAGATGTTCCCTGGACAGCTTTTCGCCACGGTCGGAACGGTCATGATCCTCAGCCGAGTCGCCGCACTGCCGGGCCGCTGGGCCAGAGGCGGGGCAGCCGGGGTCCTCGTGGCCTTCCTACTCGTTGCCTTGAGCATCGTCCCAGGGCGGCTCGAACAGACCCGAAACCGCTGGCTCCGCATCGACGCAGGAACGGCTGCCGAGCTCGAAGAGGTCCTTGCGCAAGTGCCGGATGACGCCGAGGTGCTGGCCTCGCACGGCGTCGTCGGGCGGTTCGCAGAACGACCTGCTGTCTTCTCCCACCCGATCATCCGAGCGGATGATGCCTTGCCTATTCGAGCCGACAAGGTGTGGTTCGTCTTTGTGCCATACCAAGGCGTACAGCTCGCAGCTCCTGATCAGACCGAAGCGGCAATACAATTTGTCGCCGTCACACTGGGTGCCCGTCTCGTCACCGACGAGAACGGTGTCTACGCCTACGAGTGGAAACCTCCGCCCCGCGTGAAGGCGCTCAAGGTCCCGTGAGTCGCAAGCGAGAAGTCACGGCGGGTGGGTCATTCTCACGCCCACAGAGATGAACGGCCGGTGAGCCAACCCACCGTTCACCAGGTGAGGTCGACGACGAGGGCGGCGTGGTCGGAAGCCACGTCCAACCCCTTGCGCTCGACGGCCCGGCCGAGCAGGTGCCCGGCCGCCTCGCGCACGTAACGAGCTCCCTGGACGGCGACGGTCTCGCTGACGAAGGCGTGGTCGAGGCGGAATCCGTTGCCGGCGTTGCTCCACCACGAGCGATCCCCTGCGTCGGCGCCGTTGATCTCGCGCCACGCGTCTCGGAAGCCGACCGAGGGCAGTCGCTCGAACTTGGCGCTGTGCACGAACGTGGCGTACTGCTCGTCGACCGTCGGGACGCCGACGTTGTAATCGCCGATGAGGAGCGTCGGCGTCGACGCCCATCCGCTCGCCAGGCTCAACAGCCCATCCCACCAGACGCCCTTGATCGGCGGGCCGCCTTCGATCCGCGACCGCGCTCCCAGGACCGTAGAGCCCGACGATCCGCAATCCGTCGACCGAGCCGGCGCAGACACCGGACCAGGGCCCGACCGGATCGGCCACCGCCTCCCCGCCGACCGGAAGCCGGCCGGCAATGGCCACGCCGAGGTAGTCACCGGTTGGCCCACTCGTGTGCCACGACCCGAAACCGGCGCTCGCCGCCAGCTCCTCGAGCTCAACGCCGCCAGCCGTCACCTCGGTGAACACGACGACGTCTGCGCCCGTCGCCACCGCGACCTCGACGAGCGCCGCACGCCGGCGCCCACCCCCGTTGCCCACATTGACCGTCACTACCCGCATGTCCACCCCTCGCCGCTCCGACGCGAAGACTCTGATCCGATCCCGGCAGGCCGGCGCCCTCGAATGCCCTGCTGGTCCGGTCTGGGCGTGTCTACCATGACGCCGCGCGACCATGACCATCTAGTCATGCTGTGCGACCCGAGCGTGCTATCTGACGCCCAGAGGCCGGCCGAGGACCGTCATCTCCGCCAGCGCCCTCTCGGCCGGCTCCGATCCCCGGCGCCGGGCGGCCCGACGACGTCGGCCGTGTCGACGGCCTCGATCACCTCGAAGCCCTCTTGGAGCGATCGCAGCTCGTCGACCACGTGATCGAAGTCGGCCACGTCGCTCGATCCGAACGCCAGCTCCGTCGCTCGGTTCACCGAATCGTTGAGCTGCGCAGTGAGGCGCTGGATCCGCTGATCGGCCTTGCCGACGAGGTCGTGGAGGCGCGTCGCCGACGCCAGCTCGCTCGCTCGGGCTTCGGCCAGGGCCTGGGCCCCCGGATCATCCTTCTGCTTGCGGGCGGCGGCCTCAGCCACCTCGGCCCGCTTCCGGACACGCCCCGTGTCGACGCCGGCTGCTGCCTGCGCCAAGGCGGATCCGGCAGCCGCGGCCCGACCACACTCCTCCACACAAGCATCGATGTGACGCTTCACATCGTTGAGGCGCTGACGGACGACCGGAGAGGTCGCCGATCGGGTCGCGGAGACGAAGCGCGCCTTGGCGGCCATCGCCTCGTGAACGTGGTCCTGCCAGGGCGAAGGAAGTACCGCCATCGGCGCCGGGGCGCCCGACCGCTTCGACCGGACGACGACGGTCGTGGCCACCCGGTCGTGCCAGGTCCGCTTTGCCTGATCGCTACTCCCGGCGGCGATGCTCAACACTGCGGGCAGAAGGCAGCTCCAGAGGCCCCAGAACACTGTCGAACGAAGGAGCAGGGCCCATCCACCCGCCGGCGCGCCCGAGGTCGCCGACACCACCGTGATGCCGACGGCTCGCTTGCCGACCGTCGCGCCCAGCAGCTTCGTCGAGAGGACCTCGTACAAGACCGGACTGGCCAGGGCGACCATCGAGAGAACGCCGGCAAAGCCATCACCATCGGTGCCGGAAGGACCCAGCCCGAAGATGCTCCGGAGGGCTCCGTCGGAGGCCATCACACAGATGAACACGACGAAAGCGATCACTCCGTCGATCAGTCGGGCTCCGACGCGAGTACCCAGATCGGCAGCCGATCCGACGCCGTGCTGCGGCAGCATCGGTCCGTCGAACGAAACGGGAGGCGCGGGCGGTGTCATGTTTCGAACGGAGAGCAGCGCCCCGCCATGCCCGGATCGACCGTGATGACCATCCCACCTCCCAGTGCATTCGCTGCAGTGACGTACGGGACATACTATGACCAACCGGTCACTCACGGCTCGAGCCGAGCCTGACCGCGGACAGAACACGAGAAGGCGGGAAAGACATGACAGAGAACCCGGCGCGCTGGCTACCCGATCCAACGGGAGAGCGCACGCTGCGCTACTGGGACGGCACGGCGTGGACCGACCACACGAGCGACGAGGCGAACCCGGCATCACCGTCGCCGACCGGCAGGCCCCTCTACAAGCGGAAGGGCGTGCTCATCGCGGCCGGCGTCACGACGCTCCTGGCCCTGGGTGTTCTCGCGGGCGGAGGTGAGCAACCGCCCGACGCCGAGCGCGTGGCGGCGTCGAGCGTCGGCACGAGCGAACGACTGCCACTCGCAACCACGACCGTGGTCCCGACCACCACGCCCACGACGGCGACGCCGACCATCCCTCCCACGACGACGACCGCCAAGCCGGCACCGACGACCACGGCCGCAGCCCCACCCCCCACGGTGCAGCAGTTCGCGGCGGTGCCGACGACCGCGCGGCCGGCCCCCGCTACGACCGCCGCCCCACCACCCACAGCGCCGCCCACGACGGAGGTCCGCTACCAGAACTGCGACGAGGTCGAGGCGGCCGGCAAAGCGCCCCTTCGTGAGGGTGAGCCCGGCTATCGCAAGGGTCTCGACCGAGACGGCGATGGCATCGCTTGCGATCAGAAGTCCGGGGAGCACTGAGGCGTCGGCGCGTGGCTGGCGCATCGCTACGCTCGGCCTGATGGCGGGGGCTGACGAGGAGCGCGGCGACGACCTGCTCGACGTCCTGGTCGAACGCCTCGCCGGCGCCGGCCTCCCGGATGCCACCGCGGACCTGGTGCTCGCCGCCGCCCTGGGCGAGAACGAACTGAACGAGGCGCTCGGCGGCCAGTCCCCCACCACGCCGGCCCCGTCGGCATCCGCCGCCGAGGACGCCACGGCCAAGCGCACCTACCTCGCCGGCATCACGGTCAACGGCTTCCGGGGCATCGCCGGCGAGGCGAGGCTCGGTCTCACCCCCGGCCCCGGACTCACGCTCGTGGTTGGGCGCAACGGCTCGGGGAAGTCGACGTTCGCCGAAGCGTGCGAGCTGGCCCTCACCGGCACGACCCTGCGTTGGCACGGCAAGAAGACCAAGGTCTGGCAGGACGGATGGGCCAACCTGCATCACGACGGTGCCCGCGCCATCGTCGTCGACCTCCTCGTGGACGGGAAGGCCGGCCAGACGAAGGTCCGCCACCAGTGGGACCCGTCGGCGGCCGACGTCGGCGCGGCGGCCACGACGATGCAGGCCAAGGGCGAGCCGGCCGGGCCGATGAGCACGTCGATGGCGCAGGCCGTCGCCAACTACCGCCCGTTCCTGTCCTACAACGAGCTCGGCGGGCTGCTCGAGGACGGGCCGAGCCGTCTCTACGACGCCGTCGCCCACGTGCTCGGCCTCCAGTTGTTCGTCGACACCGAGGCCCGGCTCACCGCCGCTCGCAAGCGGGTCGAGGAGACGACGAACGAGGCGAAGCGGGTCGCCAAGGATCTGGAGTCAACACTCGCCGCCGCGGCCACCGGAGACGATCGGGCCATCCGCTGCCTCGCGCCCTCGAGAAGCGCGGCGGCGCCGACCTCGACGCCATCGAGACCGTCCTCGCCGAGGACCTCGTCCGCCAGGACGAGGGCTCGCTGGCGCTGCTCGTGCAACTTGCCGCGCTCACCCCACCGGACGAACAGGAGGTGAACGAGGCCGCCGACGCCCTCGCGTCGGCGCTCGACGTCGCTGACGCGACGGCGTCCACCGAGAGCCGCCGGGCCCGGGCACTGGCCGATCTGTTGCAACGCGCCCTCGACGTCCACGCCCACGACGCCGCGGGCGACTGCCCGGTGTGCGGAACGGCCGGCGTCCTCGACGAGGACTGGGTGGAGCGCACCCGGTCCGAGATCATCGCCCTGACGAACGAAGCGGCGGCCGCCGACCAGGCGGAAGCGGCGCTCCGGACGGCCCTCGCCAGCACCGCCCGCATCCTGAGCCCCACGCCCGAGGCGCTCACGACCGCCCTCGCCCTCGACGACACGGCAGCCCTCGGCCTCGACGTCGGCCCGGCCGCGACCGCCTGGGCAGCCTGGTCGGCCGCACCCACGGATCGGCGAGCGCTCGTCGAGCACCTGCGCGCCAACGTGGCGCTCGTTCGCAGCACGGTCCACGACGTCGCCACGGCGGCGGCCGGCGCGGTCGAGACTCGGCAGACCACCTGGCAACCGCTGCGCGACCGTCTGGCGCCCTACCTCGAGCTGGCTCGTCGCGCCGCCACCGAGGCGCCGCGGGGCAAAGAGCTGAAGGCCGGCTGCGACTGGGTGCGCGAGCTCGGCAACGACGTCCAGAACGAACGGTTCGAGCCCATCGCCAAGGAGGTGCAGGACACGTGGAGCCTCCTGCGCCAGCAGAGCAACGTGGCCATCGCCGGCATCACGTTGCGGAAGGTGGGCGTCCGCCGGTCGGTGGCGCTGAGCGTCACGGTCGACGAGACCGAGGGGGCGGCGCTCGCCGTGATGTCCCAGGGCGAGCTGCATGCGCTGGCCCTCAGCCTCTTCCTGCCCCGGGCGACGCTGCCCCAGAGTCCGTTCGGGTTCATCGTCATCGACGACCCGGTGCAATCGATGGACGCCGCCCGCGTCGACGGGCTCGCCCGTGCCCTGGCCCGGGCGGCTGAGACCCATCAGGTCGTGGTCTTCACCCACGATGAACGCCTCCCCCAGGCCACCCGGTCGTTGCGCCTCGACGCCACCGTCCTCGAGGTCACGCGCGGCGAGCGGTCCGACGTCACCGTGCGGCCCCGAACGTCGCCGTCCGAGGACTACATCAGTGACGCCCGGGCGGTCCTCAAGACCGAGGGCTACCCCGTCGACGTGCGCCGGCGGGTCGTCCCCGGCCTCTGCCGTTCCGCCGTCGAGGCGGCGTGCATCGAGGTCGCCCGCCGGCGCCTGCTCGAGGCGGGCACGCCCCATGAGGACGTGACGCGCGCCCTCACCGCGCCGTCGAAGCTGCTGCACTTCCTCGCGCTCGGCCTGTTCGGCGATCCCGAGCGGGCCGGCGACGTCCTCGGTCACCTCAACGCCAAGCTCGGCCGCACGACCGCCGACGCCGTCTCGACGATGAACAAGGGCACGCACGAGCTCGTCGACGCCAACCCGTCGTTCCTCGTCGACACCGCAGAGAAGCTGGCCCGCCACGTGGCCCAGCTGCGATGAGCGCCGGCGACCTGCTCGACGCCGCCCGTCGCGTCGCTGCGCTCCCCGACCGCCGGCTCGGCTCCACTCGCTTCACCGGGGCGGCGCTCCTCGCCCGCCAGGCGTTGGAGGAGGGCCTCGACGACCTCTGGGCCGACGTGGCTCCCGGCCTCGAGCGCTGCAGCGCACGCGCCCAGCTGATCTCGCTCCCCTACTACCTCGACGAGGCCGTCGCCGGCGACGTGCGCTACGCCTGGAACCGCCTGAGCGTCGCCGCCCACCACGGCGCCTACGAGCTCCCGCCGACGGCCACGGAGCTGGCCGGGCTCATCGAGGTCGTCGAGCGGTTCCTCCTGGCTCACGGCGCCTGACGATCAGCTACTCGAACAACGCGTGGATGTCGTCGGCGGTCAGGGCGCCGGCGAAGAGATCGCCCTCGTCGACGACGCCATCGAACAGCGCCTGCTTGCGCTGGGCCAGGGCGACGACCTTCTCCTCGATGGTGTCCCGGGACACCATCCGGTAGACCATCACCGGCCGCTGCTGGCCGATGCGGTGGGTGCGGTCGATGGCCTGGTTCTCGGTGGCGGGGTTCCACCACGGGTCGAGGAGGAAGCAGTAGTCGGCCTCGGTGAGGTTGAGCCCCACGCCACCCGCCTTGAGGCTGATGAGGAACACGGGATCGTCGCCGGCGCGGAAGCGGTCGATGACCCGCTCGCGGTTGCGGGTGCGGCCGTCGAGATAGCACGAACCGATGCCGGCGCGGTCGAGTCCGGAACGGATCACCGCCAGGAACGACGTGAACTGGCTGAACACCAGCGCCCGGTGGCCGCCGCCGACGACGTCCTCGAGCTGCTCGGTCAGCGCGCCGAGCTTGGCGCACGGGACACCTTGGTGGCGGGCGTCGACGAGCCCGGCGTGCAGGCTGAGCTGGCGCAGGTGGGTGATCGACTTGAGGATCGTGAACCGGTTGCGGTCGAAGTCGCCGAGCAGGCCGAGCACCCGCTGGCGCTCCCGCTGGAGGTGCGTGTCGTAGATCGTCCGGTGCCGGGGATGCAGGTCGACCTGGAGGATCTGCTCCTGCTTCGGCGGCAGGTCGCCGGCGACCAGCTCCTTCGTCCGGCGCTTCATCAGCGGGCGGATGCGCCGGCGCAGACGGGCCAGCGCCTCGACGTCGCCCTCCCGTTCGATGGGCTTGGCGTACAGCAGCGCGAACTGCTTCGGGTCCGGGAACAGGCCCGGCGCGGTGATGGACAGCAACGACCACAGCTCCATGACCGAGTTCTCCATCGGCGTCCCGGTGAGGGCGACCTTGAACGGCGCGTCCAACTGACGGACGGCCCGATAGGTCTTGGACTGGTGGTTCTTCACGTTCTGGGCCTCGTCGAGGATCACGCCGGCCCACGGCACCGAGCCGTAGAGGCCGGACCTCGAGACGCAGGAGGGTGTAGGTGGTGACGATCACATCGGCGGCGGCCAGATCCTCGATGGCGCGACCGGAGCGGGCGAAGGTGTCGCCGACCACGGCGACGTCGAGCTTGGGCGCGAAGTGTCCGGCCTCGGCTCGCCAGCCCGACACCACGCTCGTCGGGGCGACCACGAGGAACGGACGGCGGCCGCCCTTCTCCCTGGCCCCGTCCCCTTGCCCCTCGCGGATGTGACTGATGAGGGCGAGCGCCTGCAGCGTCTTGCCCAGTCCCATGTCGTCGGCGAGGATCCCGCCGAGGCCGAGCTCCCAGAGCGTCGCCAGCCACGAGAAGCCCTCCCGCTGGTAGGGCCGGAGCTCGGCGAGCAGCGTCGCGGGCGGCTCGTGCTCGCCGATCGTGTCGAGGCGCCGGAGGCGCTGCACCTGGGCGGCCCACGCCTTGGCCTGGCGGGTGACGACACCGAGGGCGACGAGCTCGTCCCACAGGCCGACCTGGTACCGGCTGATGCGCAGCGGCGCCGCCGGCGAGTCGACCAGACCCCGGGCCTCCTCGATGAGCTTGCGGAGCGCCTGGAGCCGCGGGTCGAGGAGCGAGAAGTGCGAGCCGTCCTCGAAGAGCATCACCTCCTGGCCGGCGGCGATGGCCAGGAACACCTCGGCGAAAGGCACGGCTCGACCCTCCACCGTGATGGCGACGCCGAGGCCGAACCAGTCGCGGTCGCCACGGACCGGGGTGGTCGAGAGACCGATCTCCAGCGCGTCGCCGACGTCGCGGTAGTCGGGCGCCTCGCCCTCGACCCGGATGGAGAACCCGGAGCCGTCGAGGAGGTCGGGCAGGTCTCCGGTGACGAACGCCATGGCGGCCAGCCCGCGCAGGCGGACGACCCCGGACGCCGGGCGGCCGGCGCGATCGACGAGGCCGGCGACCGCCGAGCCGGCCGGCCCGAAGTCGACGCCGGCCAGGATCGCTTCCTCGGCGGCGAGATCCCGGAATCCGACGCGCTCCACGTCGGGTCCGACGGCCACGTGACGGACGGCGCCGTCGATGTCGTAGGCCCACTCCCACCCGACCTCGAGGTCGTGCCCGGTCCCGAAGGCGACGTGGAGGGAGAGCGATGGCGGGCCGACCACCGGCGGCGTGAACGATCCGTCGGACGAGACCACCGGCGCGACCCGTTGCAGCGCCGGGCAGACCTGCTGGGCGAAGCGCAGGACGTCGTCCGCGGGGACGTGCAGCCGGTCGCCGCCGTGCACCATCCGCTGGAGCTCGGGTGGCGCCGGTCGCGTCAGGCGGACCAGCGAGAACCGCGGCCCGCCGTCACTGCAGACCACGCCGTGCCCGGAGGTCCCGAGGAAGAGGATCGGCGTGCGCGAGTCTCCGTCCCCGGCCTCGATCTGGAGGCGGGCCCGCACCTCGAGGTCGCCGCCGCCCCGCCGGGTGACGTCGATGACCACCTCGCCACGCGACGAGTGCTCGACCGCATCGTCCCCGCCGGCGTGGATCACCCGCAGGCCGCTCCGATCGGCCTCGTCGAGCAGTCCCCAGAGCTGCGCCCCGCACGTCGTGAGGTCCATCGACTTGTCCGACGACGCTCGTGCGTAGGAGTACGCGGGCTGGGCGGCGCGTTGGATGGCGGCCAGCTCCCGCGCCAGGGCCAGGTGGTCGGCCCGGTACTCACCGGAGCGAAACTGCCACGGTTCGAGTGAGGAGAAGCTCAGCCCGCCGTTGACCCATCCGCCCCGGGCCGCCGGCCGCACGAGCCGGGCCCGCAGCCTCGGCGTCGACTCCTTGGCGGACGAGGCGCGGACCGACAACTCGATGGCCAACGGCGTCGACCCGGTGGTGGCGGGCGAACCCACCAGGGCGGCGAGCGACTCCTCCCAGCCAGCGACGGGTCGAGCGACCGCCGCCGGCGTCCGGCCCCGGGTGGCGCCGGCGCCGCGCCGCCGGCGACGACGAGGGCGGCGACGTGCTTGCAGTCGACGGCCATCGGGCAGGTGCAGTCGCCGCCGAGGAAGGCGAGGGTGCGAGCCTCCCTCGCCATCGAACTCGGCCGTGGTGCGGTAGAGGGCGGGACCGCTGCCGATGACCGATCCCCGGAGGACGAAGTCGCCCGGCGCCCAGGTCACCTTCACGACCCGTCCCTCTCGGGCGTACGCCCGCCCCCGCTCGAAGGCCCGAGCGCCGACCACGCCCGCGAGCTCGTCGAGGTCGACCGTCCATCCGTCGCCGATCACACCCAACACGTCAGATCCGCTCGAGCGCTCCGCCGTCGAAGAGCGGCGCGCATGTCGAAGGCGTCGAGGTCGCCGGCGAGCTCGGCGTCGGACGGCGCCACCGTGGCGTCGTCGCCTCCGGCCGCTTCGAGGATCGGACGGAGCAGCTGCCCGTCGCTCGAGGAGTTGAGGAACAGGTCGGGCTGGGCGAGCACGAAGCGCACGGCCCGCCCGACGGCGCCGGCGTCCCGGAGCGGCTCGTACCAGCGAGTGGCGCGGCGCGGGTCGTCCGCCGTCCACCGCCGGCGGGCGACGGCCTTGATCGTCTGCACGGCGACCCCGCGCTCGGCGCAGGTCTCCCGGAGCGCCTCCACGTCGGCCCGGTAGCCGTCGTCCTGCAGCAACGGGAACGATGAACGGGAGCAGCACCGAGTCGAAGTCGAAGCGCTCGAGGCTGCGCCGGTGCATGCCGGCGATGCGCAGGCCGTGGCCGGTCACGCCGATGAAGCGGACCAGCCCCTCGTCGCGCGCCCGAGCCAGCGCCTCGACGGCGCCGCCCGGTCCGTGGGCGACGTCCCACTCGTCGGGCTCGACCAGGTTGTGGAGCTGGATCAGGTCGACGCGGTCGACGCCGAGGCGCTCGAGCGATCGCTCGAGCTCGGCCCGCGCCCCGTCGCCCGACGCTCCCCCGTCTTGGTGGCGAGGAAGAAGTCGTCGCGATGATCGGCCAGCCACGGCGCCAGCCGCAGCTCGGCGTCGCCGTAGGACGCCGCGGTGTCGAGGTGGTTGACCCCGTGCTCGTCGAGCACGGCGAGCAGCTCGATCGGCCCGCTCCTGGCGCATCCGCCCGAGCGCCGCCGCCCCGAAGATCACCCGGCTCGACTGGTGTCCCGTCCGTCCGAACTGAGCCCGTGCGACCATCCCGCCGACGTTACGCCGCCCGCCCGCCCTCAGCCGCGTCTACAGCTCGACCGACTCCTCCTCGGCGAAGCGGAGGGCGGCGCCGAGGAACCGATACGCCCACTCCTGGGCGAGCGGTCGGGTCTCGCAGAACACGATCGGGACGTTCGGGTAGCGCACCTGCGCGGCCGCCAGCATCTCGGCCACCATCGACGGGCGCGACGTGCTGGAGCCGGAACACGTCGGCCCAGCGGTCCTCGACGACGATGGCCGCTCGCGGCGCGATCGCCAGCTCGGCGAGCCGTATCAGCAGGCTGCCGTCGACCACGTTGCCGGCGAGCTCCTCGAGCTTCTTGCGCTCGACCACGCCGACGACCGCGCCATCGACCTCGACGGCGTAGTCGCCGACCGCCAGGGCCCGCTTGGTCGAGCGTCGCCTGCTGCTTCTCGAACTTCCAGGCGTAGCGCTCTCGGGTGTCGACGACGATCTCGAGCACGCCGGCGGCGCTGCGCCGGGTCGGGATGCGCATGCCCGGCCGGGTCTTGCGGGTCGTGCTCGGCGGTCTGCCAGAAGATGCCCTCGCGTCCGCCCTCGAGCGTGGTGATGACGAACTGCGAGCGGTTCTCCCGGTACCGGTCGAGCACCAGGTCGATGGCGACGCCCCGGCGCTGGCACGACCGGACGGCGACCTCCTCGACGACCTCGGCGTCGTCGGGCCACTCGGCACCGGTGGCAGTAGACCTTGGCGGTCCGTGGCCACGTGTCCTTGGCCTTCACGACCAGCGGCTGGACGCCCACCGGGACCGAGAGCACGATAGGGCAGCGTCGAGTCCGGATCCGGGTTGCGGGCGATGCGGAACAAGCGGTCCACGACCCGTGCATCGTACGAGCGCCAGCCTCCCGTTCCGGAGATCTCGGACAGCGGCTCCGCGGTGCCACCACGCCGGCCGCCGGAGGCAGCAACGTCGTCGCCGCCACCGAAACGGGCCCTCCCACCACGCCCGGTCGCCGGGGACCCACGTCCCCGACGTCCACCGCACCACCCCGCCGCCGAAGTCCGGCGGCGGGGCGCGCCGAAGCCGCCGGCTCCCGAAGGAGCCAGCCGGAACCGCACGACATCGACCATCGCCTACGTCCGCATCGGTGGCGATACGGCGCCGGCGCCGCCGATCCCCGCACCAGGGAGCCCCGCCCTGCGTCGGCCATCGGCGTGGGCCCACTCGAGCTCCTCGCGCGCCCACTTCCCGACCCGCTCGTTCCGCCACCGCCCGCCGATCTGGTCGATCCGCTCGGGGTCGTCGAAGTCGAACCCCATGGACTCGAGCTGGGCCACCATCGACTCGGCGGAAACCGCCTCGTCGGTCAGCACCTGCGACCCGTCGTGGCGCCGGCCGCGCGGGCTGACCGCCACGACTCGTCCGCCGGGACCGATCTCCAGCTCCCACCCGCCCTCGTGCACCAGCGAGTGGTGGCGCCGGCACAACGGCGCGGAAGTTGTCGAGGTCGGACGGCCCACCGTCGCGGTCCCACCACCGCACATGGTGGAAGTGGCACCACCGCACCGGCACCTCGCAGTCGGGGAACTGGCACGTGTCGTACATCGACGCCAGCGCCAACTTCTGCTTCGGCTGCGCCAGCCGCACCCGCCTCCCCAGGTCGAGCGGCCGCCGCCCGTCGTCCCCTACCAGCATCGCCTGCACCATCGACGAACAGCACAACCGCCGCAGCACCGCCGGCGTCACGGCGATCCCGCCACCGAGGTCGACCCGGCCCGCCTCGTCCACCTCGGCCGACCCCTCCCGCACGTGGAACACGATCAGGAACGGATCGTCCGATCGGCACCCCCGACGGATCCCGCTCGGCGTTGATCAACCCCTGCTTGCACACCCAGTTCAGCCCCTCGAACCGCCGTTCCTTGGCGCCGAGCTTCGGCCGCACCTCGACGTCTCGCCCCTCGGCCCGAGCGGCCTTGTCCGCTGCCCGGCGCTCCTTGTAGCGCTGCTCGATCCCGTACTCGATGGCGCGGTCGATGACGAGACCTTCCTCCGGCGGCGACACCACCTCGTGGTGCACCAGCCCCTCGGGGTCGGTCCACGTCCACACGCCGCACTTCGCCCGCCGGTCGAGCTCGTCCTGGTCGGTCAGCCGCTGGTGCGTGCAGCTCGTACGTGCGGACGTGGCGTTCGAGCTGCGCCGCCGTCATGTCCATGGCCAGGCCGAGCAGGAACTCCTCGTTGTCGGGCTTCACGACGCGGCACAGCGCCCGCACCTTGGAGAACGACAGCCGCCCCTCCGCCAGCGCCGCCGCCACGAGCGGAGCGTCCTCCAACCGCGCCGCGACCGACACGTGATCGCGCGCCGCACGCGACGACGACCCGCACCGCGCCATCAGCCACGCCGCGCACGAGGCGAACCCGGCCCGCAACCACAGCTGGCGCCGGTCGAACTCCCCCAGCGCCTCGAGCCAGGTCGCCAGGTACGCCGACTGCTCGGCCGTGCCCCGCAACAGCGACGCCTCCAGCTCCTCGTCGGACAACGCCGACCACACCCGAACGTGCGCCACGACGCACCTCCACACAAGCGAGACCGCATCGAAAAGGCGGTCGATCGAACTTCGAGAGGTCAGCCGTTCGGGCGCCGGCCGACGAGCGCTTGTGTCACTCTAGACGAACACGCGTTCGACGCGCAAGAGGCAGATTGCTGACGGCCGCCGCCGGCATGTGCCGAATCCGAGTCGGAGCTCGAAGGCGCTCGGCGGATGGCAGCGATCGTCCGCGCGACATCGTCGGCGTCCTCGGGATCGGCCTCTGCATGCCCGACGTCGATCCCCCTAAGGTGCGAAGGCGAGCGGACTCAGCGCTCCGGGGATCGCTGTCATCACAGCTGAGAACGAGGAGTGCTCCATGATCGGTTTCATCGTGTTCGGTCTGGTCGTGGGTGCCGTCGCTCGACTCGTCATCCCCGGCCGTCAGCACATGAGCCTGCTGGCGACGCTGATCGTCGGCCTCGTCGGCTCCGTCATCGGTGGGGTGGTGGCCAACCTGCTGCGCACCGGCGACATCTTCGAGCTCAACGTCCTCGGGGCCATCGTGGCGATCATCAGCGCCATCGTCCTCATCCTCGCGGTCGACCGCAGCGGCATGCTCGGCGACCGCTCCTGATGCCCCACCACCGGCGCGCGGGCGGCTGACCCTGCTCCGGAACCGCCGGCCCGCCGTCTCGGCCTGGCCACGACGGCCAAGATCGTCCTCGGCGGCGCCTCAGAGATGCAAAAATCGCCATGCGCCGTCGGGCGCAAGGAGGCGGGGATGATGAGAGCACCGATCGGACGGAGCCGGGCGCGCGCCTGGGCGAGCGTGGTCATGACCCTGGTGGCTGGTCATCCTCGGCGCCTGCGGTGGAGGCGGAGAGAGCGGGGACACCTCGGCCTCCGCCTCGTCCACCGACCCGACGACGACGACGACGGCAGCTGCGGACGACGCGGCCGAGGCGCCCAAGTTCCTCGGCGACCTCGATCGCGTGTGCACCACCCAGGTCGGCTTCCCCGGGCTCGCGGCGTACGAGCCGGCGCCCGGCGTCCACCCGGTCGTGCTCTTCGACGACTTCCGGGGCGAGGGCGACTTCGTCGAGAGCGCACGAGAGCTCCCGGCCGGCTGGACGATCACCCAGGACAGCGACTTCGAGGACGCCAGCGAGCTGCTGGACATCCAGCTCGTCGCGTGCTCCGATCGGATCGCCGAGACGCCGACCGGCATCCGTTGCTCGTTCGACGACGACGAGGAGGGCAAGGTCGAGCTCGAGTTGGTCGACGCCACCTACGAGCTGAAGGTCTACGCCGCGTCCACGGGCGAGCTGCAGCACGAGCAGCGGCTCGAGGCGAAGGAGACGAAGTGCCCCTTCATCGCCACGTTCCGCAAGGGCGACACCACGTTCGTCGACCAGCCTTCGGACGACGACTACATCAGCGCCCTGAAGTCCGTCGTCGCACCCTGACCGTCCCGGCGGCCCGCCGCCGCCTGGGACAGTGGGACAGCCTCAGGCCTCCGCCATCACCGAGAGCATGTGGTCCATCACGGCGACGTGCTCGACCTGGGGGCTGAAGAGGATGACCTCGGCGTCGTTCGACCACGCGGACGCTGTGCCCGGGCGGCCAGTAGAAGAGGTCGTCGCCGGAGCACGTCTCTTCGCGACCGTCGGTGTAGGTGACGACGACCTCGCCCGAGGCCACGAACCCCCAGTGCGGCGCGTGGCAGGCGTCGTCGGCGAGGCCCTGGAGCAGGGGGGCGATGTCGGTGCCGGCGCCGAGCGAGAAGTACTCGGCGCCGATGTTCCCGTAGCCGGTGGCGTCGCCGAAGTCGTCGAGCTGACGGGCGTGCGCGCCCGGCACGTCGATCTTGGTCGGGATGTCGTTCTTCTGGATGCGCATGGTTCGTGGTGCTCCTTGGTCAGGCCGTCGTGACGTCGACGTCATGGGCACACCGTGCGCCC
Organism: uncultured Actinomycetes bacterium; assembly: GCA_963731055.1. GTDB lineage: Bacteria > Actinomycetota > Acidimicrobiia > Acidimicrobiales > CADCTF01 > DATLED01. Next base: position 80,985 of record CAVSUD010000001.1, read on the forward strand.
GGCGTGACCGACCTCGCATCGGCCGACTGACCCATTTCGGCCGTCGTCCCGATGGTCGATACGGCCCAGCGTCAGCGGCGGCGCCCGGTGAAGGCGGCGAGCCGCTCGATCGGGGAGGCGCCAGCCGGCAGGGTGACGGCGGCGCCGAACGTGTCGCCGTCACGCAGATCGTCGGTCAACGCCTCCTCCGCGAAGGCCGTCACGGCCTCCACCACGTCGGCCGGCGGCTCGTACGGCTGGTTCGTGGCCGTGGCCAGGTCCCAGCCGTGGACGAGCCCGTCGAGGGCGACGAAGCGAGCGAAGGTCTCCCCCGTCACCTCGCCGAACGGAGCGGCGATCGTTCGTTCGAGCGCGCCCGGGGAGCCGATCGCCGCCTCGAGCTCGTCCATGGCGCCCGGGAACGCGACCCGCACGTCGTCGACGGCACCGCCCGACGGCGTCTCGCCGCGGAAGGCGGCCGCGAACTGGCCGGCGCCGCCGACCATGTGCTCGAGCACCCCTCGGACGTCGAAGTCGGCACACGGCGTCGGCGCGGTGAGGTCGGCCTCGTCGAGACGCCCGACGATGTCGCAGACGAGCGGGAGGATCTGGCGGAGTTGCGAGCGGGGGTCCATGGTCGTTCCTTGAGGAGTCGGGGTGTTCGATGCGGCCAGGTGGCGGAGCGCGAGCTCCGTCGCCTCTCTATCGCGTCCGAGGTTGATCAACCGCGTGAGGTCGGCATCGGCGCGGGAGGGCTGAGGCGGGTACGTCATGCGCCGATGTTCCGTGATCACGCCCACGTTCGGCATCGGCCACCCGGACCATGCGGCGCGGCCGACGTGGTGCATCCGACCCACGCGCCACCGCTCGATGGGCCGGACCGCCCGATGCACGGCGATCGCCCGGAAGTGACACCGTGGACACCGATGGACGTGCTCGACACCGCCCGCGCCGCCTTGGTGCGCCACGACTGGGACGGGTGCGCCACGGCGCTCGCCGACATCACCTTCCTTCCCGACGACCCCCTCGCCGAGGCCGACCGGCTGGAGCTCCTGGCGGACGCCTCCTGGTGGCTCGGCCGCCTCGACCGGTGCATCGAGGCGCGGGAGCAGGCCTACGTCCTCTACGACGAGCTGCGGGAAGACCGTCACGCCGGTCGGTGCGCGGTGTGGCTCTACGAGCACCACTGCTTCCGGGCGAGCCCGTCGATCGCCGGCGGCTGGCTGCGCCGCGCCCGCCGGGCGCTGGGCGACGACGGCGACTGCCGCGAGTTCGGCGCCCTCGTGCTCCGGGAGGCCGAGACGGCCCATGGCGCCGGCGAGCTCGACCGGGCCGCCGGACTGGCGGAACAGGGCATCGAGCTCGGTCGGCGCCTGCGGTGCGTCGACCTCGAGGCGGAGGCGCTGCAGACGCTCGGGCGGGTCCGCATCGACCAGGGCCGGCCCCGAGAGGGTCTCGAGCTCCTCGACGAGGCCATGCTGTTCGCGTTGGACGGCCGGCTCGGTCCGTACTCCACCGGCAAGGTGTACTGCAGCCTCATCTCCGCCTGCGAGGAGCTCAGCGACCACGGTCGCGCCGCGGAGTGGACGACGGCGACGGCGCGCTGGGCCGAGCGCCACCCCTTCGCCGTGTTCCCCGGACTGTGCCGGGTGCACCACGCGACGGCCCTGCACTGGCGCGGCGACCTGGCCGGCGCCGAGCGCGAGGCGGCGCGCGCCTGCGAGGAGCTCGGCGAGATCAACCTGCCGAACGCCGCCGCGGCGTGGGCGGAGATCGGCGACATCCGCCGGCGGCTCGGTGACCTCGACCGCGCGGCGGTGGCGTTCGCCAACGCCGACCGCCTGTGCGCGCAGCCGCGAGCCGGGCTGGCCCTGCTGCGGCTGGCCCAGGGTGATCTGGACGCGGCGAAGTCGATCGTGCGCGACGCGCTGGAAGGGGCGGCGTGGAACCGCCTCGCCCGGTCGAAGGTCCTTCCCGCCCATGCCCAGATCGAGATCGCGGCCGGTGACGTCGCGGCCGCCGCCGGGGCCGTCGACGAGCTCGAGTCGATCGCGCACGACTTCGAGAGCGCCGGCCTTCGGGCGGCCGCGGCCACGGCGCGCGGACGGGTGCAGCTCGCCACGGGCAGCCCCGACGCCTGCGCCACGTTCCGCTCGGCCGTCTCGCAGTGGACCGACCTCGGCCTGCCCTACGAGGCGGCGACGGCGCGGGTGCTCCTCGGCGAGGCCTGCCGCACGAACGGCGACGAGGCCGGCGCCACCGTGGCCTTCAGCTCGGCCCGGCGCTACTTCGACGAGCTCGGCGTCGACCTCGAGGCGGGCGCCGCTCCCCCCGCGCCCGAGGCACCACGGCGTCCGCTGCCGGCGGGGCTCACCGAGCGCGAAGCCGAGGTCCTGCGCCTCGTGGCCGCCGGCCACACCAACAAGGAGATCGCCTCGGTGCTGTTCCTGAGCGACAAGACGATCGCCCGCCACCTGTCGAACATCTTCACCAAGATCGGCGTGTCCACCCGCTCGGCGGCGACCGCCTTCGCCTTCGAGCACGCGCTCGTCCGCCACACTCCCTGAACGCTCTCGGACACCTCCCACCGTCGGCAACGAGTCCTTCAACCGTTCGGACCGGTTCACATCGGTCGTGCTCTTCCTCGAGAAGCGCCACAACGGGAGAATGCGCCGACTGCGACACGCCGTCCGCCGGTACGGCTACGGACCCGTCGGCGGTCACCTACTGGTCGGTGTCGACCACCCGGAATCCCGCCGGTGGATCCTCGAAGCCGAACCGGGGCTCGAGCCAGAACGTCGATCCGTCCCGCCAGATGGTCGAGCTGTCGCGGTTGTACCGCGGGTGGCTCTGCCCCTCGCTGATCGCGTCGCGTTCGCTCGTCGCTGCCAAGCGAATGAACCGCTCGGCCGAAGGGGCCTCGGCTCGCGTTTCGGCCGTCGTGGGCGTGGCGGTCGGACGGACGTCGCTGTCGGCCACCTCTTCCTCCGTCGGCGCCAATGCACCGATGATCACGAGGATCACCACGAGGACGAAGCCGCCCAGCGCCAGGTAGGCGCAGCCTTTGCCCACCGAGCGGCCTGGCTCCGCCGGCGGCGGGGCGACTGCCGGCGCTGGGGCCGTGTGATCGGTCCAAGCTCGACCGTCCCAGTAGCGGATCCGGCTGGGATCGGTCGGATCAGCGGCCCACCGGGCGAAGTCACTCAACGGTTGAGCACCGCCGCCGACACGATCGGGAACGCCGGCGGGTTGTTCCCGAGCGAGCCATGGAACGGAGCGTTGCCGAAGGTGAAGATGCCGCCGTCCTCGGCAACCATCAGGTATCCGTTGCCGAAGCCGACCATGCCGGTGATCGGCCGGTTGAGCCGGGTGCTCCCCATCGATCCGTAGAACGGGCTGCTGAAGGCGAAGATGCCGCCGTCTGACGCCACGAGCCAGTAGCCGACGCCGTCGGGATCGGGCACCAGCGACTGCACGGGGGCGTTCAGTCTCGTGTCACCCATCGAGCCGTGAAAGGCGGCGTCGCCGAAGGTGAAGATGCCGCCGTCGGAGGCGACCATGTAGTAACCCCGACCGCTCGGCGTGGGGATCGAGTCGAGCACGGGCCCGTTGAGGCGGCGGCCGGCCATGTCGCCGAAGTGCGTGGCGTTGCCGAAGGCAAACGCTCGGCCGAGCGTGCTGAACAGCCAGTAGCCGCCACCGTCTGCCGTGCGGCTGAGGGACGTAACCTGCTCGCCTCGGATGAGGGCCGGACCGCCGCCGTGGTAGCGGGCGTCGCCGAACGAGAAGACATGGCCGACGGCGTTGACGACCCAGTAGCCGTTGCCCGACGTCGTGGGCTCGAGATCGACGAACACCGCCCCGTTTGACTTCGCCGGTGCGCCGAAGTGGCCCGCGCCGCCGAAGGCGTAGACGTCGCCGGTCTGACCGACCATCCAGTAGCCCTGACGACCGCTCGGCGACGGCGACGGCGACGGCGAGGGCGAGGGCGAGGGCGCCGGCTGTGGCTGCCCGGTGGGGGGCGTGCTCGACTCCACGAAGAACGTGTAGGACGAGTAGCTGACGTACTTCGTGTCGCGTGACTCGTTGAACGTGCCCTTGGCGCCTGCCGCGAGCGAGGCGCTCGATCCGTCGACGTACGTGAAGTCGGTGTCGACGACCTGGCCGCCACTGCCATAGAAGGTGAAGATCATCTTGACGAACTCGCTCGTCGTCGTGTTGTTGTTCGTGACCTCGCCGACGAAGTTCTCGTAGCCGTACTGGATGTAGCGGTTGGTCACCCGAGCAGTGAAGTTGTTGTTCGGCTGCGCGCTGGTCGCGCGGAAACTGACCTCGGCGATCGTGTAGCGGTGGTAGCCGCTCGGCGTGGAGATCGATTCCTCGAAGGGCGACTTCTTGCCGGGGCCGATGGTCCGCGCCGTCGAGTAGGTGAAGTCGGTATCGAGCAGACGCCCGGAGGCGTCGTAGAAGTTGAAGCTGAGCCGCACGAACTCAGCGCTCTGATCACCGCTGTTGACCACCTCGCCGACCACGTGCAGGTAGCTGCCCGCCGTGTACGACGTGTGGGAGACCACGTGGACGACCGGCGCTGCGGACGCCGGGCCCGCCGACAGGGCGGGGACCACCATCCCGGCAACAATCGCCAGGGCGAGGATCACCGACCGCGACGTCGCCGTCCCTCCTCGCATCGACTTC
>CAVSUD010000002.1:0-72944 GCA_963731055.1 uncultured Actinomycetes bacterium
CGAAGGTGAGGCCGACGCCGCTCAGGTTCGGGAGGATCTTGGCCACCTCCGCCTCGTCCTCCGGGCGAAGCGGACGTCGAAGTGCAGCGACTGGAGGGTGTCGTCGCCCGCGTCGGCGACGAGCTCCACGGAGGAGGCACGGACGAGCCGGCGGAGGCGGTCGGCGTCGGCACCGTCGAGGGGCGCAGCCGAGGTTCCCGCTCCCAGCGAGCCGGCCAACCCGAAGACGTCGTTGATCGCGGCCGGTGCGTCCAGGGTGCCGCGGATGGTTCGCGTGCCGTCCGCCACGGTGACCGTCCGTGTGGCGAACCACGACCGCAGGTGGAGCGCCTCCAGGTCGCTCGCCGCCGTGGTGCCACGGAGCCCGGCGAGGGTGGCGCCGGTCAACTCGGTGGTGGCGCCGTCCGTGGTCCGCACCCACGCACGCCGGCCATCGGAGAGGAACGTCGCCTCGGTCGTCGTGTCTCCGAGCAGCCGAGTCGAGGTCAGGTCCGCCTTCGGGAGGTCGCCGTCGTGGGCCGGTGAGGCGAACTCGCCCCGCACCTGGAATCCCACCTCATTACCCGAGGCCCCGGCCCGGGCTGCGAGGCGGAGGTCCAGGGTCGCCGACCGCACCTCCCCGAGTCGCTGCTGTATCGCGACGACGGGGTCCGACGGGCGGGTGCCCCCCGTGCCGCCGCTCGACCCGCCGCAGGCACCCCCGAGCGCCAGGGCCACCAACAGCGCCCCGACGACGGTCGGGCGCAGCCGCGTCACGGCGCGGCCGTCGCAGGCGTCGTCGTCGTCGTCGTCGCCCTCTCCGTGGTCGTGGTGGACGTACCGGCGGTCGTCGTGGTGGTCGAGCGGGTGACGGCGGTGGTCGTCGTCGTGCCCTCCACCCGTGTCGTCGTGGTGGTGGTCGACGCCACCGTCGTCCCACCCGTGCCCGGGGTCGTCGTGGACGTCGACGTCGTCGTCGACGCCGGGTCGTCCCCGGCTCCGCTGCGGCGGCCGGTGGGGGGCGCGGGGACCAGCTCGGTCGCCATCACGCCCGCCATCTGGTTGGCGATCTCGTCGACCCGCACCTGGATCTCCTCGATCGTGAGGTCACCCTTGCGGAGCTTGTCGATCTGCTTGGCCAGATCGTGAAGCTGCTTCGCCCCCTCCTTGGTGAGCTCGACCGGTCCGGAGGTCTGGATGACGAACTGGTACGCCGAGGCGAGGGTGTTGCACAGCGAGCACGAGATGTTCGCGGCGACGGCGACGTTCTCCGGAACGAACACCTCGGGGCTGCCCTGCACGATCACGAACTGGATGGCGATGGCGACGGTCTTGCACTCGGTGCAGCTGGCGACAGCCGCCGCTCCGTTGCCGGCGTCGACGACCGTTCCCGTCGCCTCCGTGATGGAGAAGGCGAACTTGAAGAGCGACGACCCGTCCTTGGTGTTGACGGCGATGGCGACGTTGTCCGCCCCAGTCGGGTCGGACGTGTCGATCGGCGCCGCGCCTGCGATGCCGGCGATGGCGGGAACGACCAGAAGGGTGAGGACCGCCGCGGTGGCCCCGAAGCGCCGGAGGAGCCGCATCACGGCGCCGCCGTCGGGGCCGTCGTGGTCGTCGGTGCGACGGTCGTCGAGGTCGAGGTCGAGGTCGAGGTCGAGGTCGATGTCGGTGTCGATGTCGTGGTCCCTCGGGGCGCGGCCGTCGTCGTGGCGACGGGCTTCGCCGTCACGACCGCCCCGCGCCCGGTCGTGGTGGGCGAATCGGCCGTGGTCGCCGTCGACCGGACCGTCGTGCTGGTCGTCGTGCTCGGCGCGACGGTGGTGGTGGTCGCGGGTGCGTCGGAGGTCGTGGCACCGGACCGGGTCGTAGGCTCTTCGGCGCCCGACCGCGGCGCGCTGACCAGGCGTCCGGCGGCGGCGGCCCGTCGCCGGCTGGCGAGTGGTGCGTCGCCGGCCGGGAGGCTGCGCACGGCCGCCACGCCGTCGGCCACGGTGCCCCGCTCCCCAGGCTGGATGGCGCGGTAGTTGCCCTTCGGGATCCACGCCAGCAGGAGGAGGCCGATGGCGGCCGTCGAGCCGACGAGGAACACCGCCCTCCCGACCGGGCGCCCCTGGGTCTTCCTCCAACCGCCGACGAGGAGGCGCCGGGCCAGGTTGGCCAGCATCAGCAGGATCCCGATGATCGGGAGGCGAGCACGATGAGCTGGAGGATGCCGGAGACGACGCCGAGGATGTCGCTCGTGCGTGAAGGCCTTGGTGATGGCGTCGAGCTGCTTGCTGCCCGGACGCGATGGCCGTTCCGATGATCCGCGGCAGGTGGAGCAGGACGGTGAGCAGCTGGAACAGCAGCAGCGGCACGACGACCAGCACCCAGGCCGTGACCACGACGCGGACCCATGGCTTCAGGACGGTCACCCGCTCGTCGGCCTTCTTCCACGGCAGCGCGCTGACGAGGATCGGCCGGATGCGGGCGAAGAGGTCCGGGACGCCGGTGAGGTCGGCGACGATGTAGTAGCCGTCGAGGCGGACGACGGGCAGCAGCTGGTGCACGATCTCGAAGTGCTGGATGACGACCAGCGAGCAGGATCGCCTCGTAGCCGGTGGCGAAGTAGAGCCCGAAGGTGGCGATGATGACGATGACGTTGAGGTAGACGCCGCCGAGGTCGGTGCGGAGCCGGCCCTTCTTCCCGAGCCGGTAGGCGTCGGTGACGTCGGTGTAGAACGCGGGCCAGGCGAGGTAGAGACCGCAGCCCATCTTGCCCGGGCTTGCCTCCGCCGTAGCGGCAGGCGGCGGCGTGGCCGATCTCGTGGAGCGCGGCCGAGAGCACGACTGCGGCGAAGAGCGGGCAGGAACGCGCCGGGGTGTTCGATGCCCGTTCCGGAGGGCCTGGGCCACGCCGTGGGGGCCGAACAGCCACACGTCGCCGGCGACGAGCGCAGCGAGCACGACCGAGCACGACGGGGGGCCAGAACAGCGGGTGTGAACGCGCTGGCAAGGGTGTTCGAGACGTCGCTCCGGGATCACGCCGGCGCGGAAGTTCAGCGCCAGGAGCGGATCGAGCTTCTTGGCCTTCGGACTCGATCCGTCGGCCTCGGTGAGCACGCCGAGCGGCCGGAGCTTGTTGTCGACGAGCACGCCGACGTTGGCCGCCGCTGACCCGCCGGCCGATCTCTCCACCGACCTCCTCGGCGATCTCCGCGAACGTCCGCTCCCCGTCGGCCTTGGCGGCGACGGCGTAGAGCAGGGGCGTGAGCTGGATCACCTGGCCGTCGGCGCGGCGCACGAGGGACGGCGCCTCCTTGAAGCCCGACCCCTCCATCTCGCCGATGAGGTCGATGCCCTCGGCGAGCCGGGGACGGTCGTCGGAGCCGTCTGTGGGTGCATCGGCGGCCCCCGGCCGGGGGCCGTCCTCGAGAACGGTGATCGGGAGCCTCCTCGGTGGGCCCACGCGCTCGGCGGCGTCGGGGCGTTGGACGAACGTGACGTACCCGGTGAGAATCGGGCGAAACCCGTTCAGGACGCGACACGGGGAGCCCCGCTGGGGCTCCCCGTGTCGTGCACCGTGCCGGCTGCGCCGGCCGGAATCGGCAGCTAGTTGGTCTGGGTGATCGGTGCCGTCTGCTCGGCGTTGGCGTAGGCCACCGAGTTGTCGGACAGCACGTTGGCGGCCACCGCCGCGTTGACCGGCGCCGCCAGGTTGGCGTTGATGAGGGACATGGCCTCGCGGTCGGGCAGCTCCTCGCCGCCCTCCTGGGCCAGCTCGTCCGCCGTCAGTTCCTGGTCCTTCATGTCGTCGGTCATGCGTCTTCTCCTCAGTTGCCCTGGGTGATGGGCGTGGTCTGCGTGGCGTCGGCGTAGGCGGTCGCGCCATCGGACAGCACGTTGGCGGCCACGGCGGCGTTCACCGGCACGGCGATGTTGGCGTTGACGAGGCGACATGGCCTCGCGGTCGGGCAGCTCTTCGCCACCCTCTTGGTCCAGCTCGGCTTCGGTCAGTTCCTGCTCGTTGTCGGGCATGTCTTCTCCTAGTTGCCCTGGGTGATGGGGGCGGTCTGGTGGGCGCTGGCGACGGCGGTCGAGTTGTCCGACAGCGCGTTGAGCGCCACTGCTGCATTGATCGGCGCAGCGACGTTGCCGTTGATCAACGACATCGCCTCGCGGTCCGGCAGCTCCTCGCCGCCTTCCTGCTCCAGCTCGTCGGGGGTGAGCTCGGGTTCGGTCACTGCATCCTCCGTGGTCGTGGTCCTGGTGACGGAGGAGCGTCCGGCGATGTTGATCGCCGTCACGATGTTCACGTCGTCGTTCGAGCTCCTCACGGGACCTTGCGTGCCCGCGATGGAAAGGGATGAAACGCCGAAGCCTCAACTCGTCTCGGCGGCCGCCTTCAACCGGCGGAGGGTCTCGTGCATCCCCTCGACGATCTGCGGCTGTCGCTTCCGCTCGGGGGCGACCAGCTGCATCAACTTGTTGTACGAGACCGTCTCGAACGTCTCGGTCACGTCCGTGCCGGCGCCAGTGGCGTCGAAGCGGTACCGCCAGATCGTCTCCTTCGTGCGGAAGGCGAAGACCCGGCCCGCCTCGACCTCGGTGACCTCGGGCGTGGTCGACCACTTCAGGAAGCGGCCGATCTTGTTGTGGCCCTTGAACTTGGCACCCACGGCCGGGCCCGTCGCCCCATCCACCCATTCCGCTCTGACGCACTCGGGGCTCCACTCGCCCATCCGGGTGACGTCGGTGACGAGTGCGTACACCGCCTCGGCCGGTGCATCGATGTGGATGGTCGCTTCGCCCTGCATGGGGGTCTCCCGCTCTTTTGGCCCACGCTCGCGGGGCGTGCGTATTGTCGCATCCATGGCTTCCACCACGACGCCCGTCCACGTCACCGTCACCGGCGCCGCCGGTCAGATCGGGTACTCGTTGCTGTTCCGGATCGCGTCGGGCCAGCTCCTCGGCCCGGACCAGCCAGTGGTGCTGCGGCTGCTCGAGATCGAGCCGGCGATGAAGTCGCTCGAGGGCGTCGTGATGGAGCTCGACGACTGCGCTTTCCCCTTGCTCGCCGACATCGTGGCGACCTCGGACCTGCAGACCGCCTTCGACGGCACGTCCTGGGCGATGCTCGTCGGGTCGGTACCCCGCAAGGCCGGGATGGAGCGCAGCGACCTGCTCAACATCAACGGTGGCATCTTCAAGCCCCAGGGCGAGGCCATCAACGCGCACGCGGCGAGTGACGTCCGCATCCTCGTGGTCGGCAATCCGTGCAACACGAACTGCCTGATCGCCAAGAACAACGCTCCTGACATCCCCGACGACCGCTGGTTCGCAATGACCCGCCTCGACCAGAACCGCGCGCAGGCGCAGCTGGCGAAGAAGGCGGCGGTCCCCGTCGCCGAGGTGAGCAACGTCGCCATCTGGGGCAACCACTCCGCCACCCAGTTCCCCGACTTCGCGAATGCCCGGATCGGCGGCCGGCCTGCGGCCGAGGTCATGGCCGACGATGCCTGGCTCCGAGGCGAGTTCATCACCACCGTGCAGAAGCGCGGCGCTGCGATCATCGAGGCGCGCGGCCTGTCCTCGGCGGCCAGCGCGGCCAACGCCGCCATCGACTCGGTCGTGTCGGTGTGGCACCCGACGGCGGAGGGCGACTGCGCGTCGTTGGCCGTCGTGAGCCACGGCGAGTACGGCGTGCCGGAGGGGCTGGTCTTCGGGTACCCCGTCCGCTCGACCGGCGACTCGTGGTCGATCGCCGAGGACTTCGAGCTCGACGACTTCGCCAAGGACAAGATCCGCATCACCACCGAGGAGCTCGTGGCCGAGCGCGACGAGGTGCAGGCGCTGCTCGGCTGAGGCTCCCGTATCGTCGAAGCGTGAGGCGCTTCGTGGACGACGCGACGGACGACCACCCGGAGGACGAGGACAAGGCGGCCGCCAGCTGGTCGGTCGCGCTCCTCGACGACTGCGACGGCTGCGGCGACCTCCGGGTCGTCGTCACCGTCGAACCGGCCGGTGAGCACGGGCGGGGGGTGGTGGCCCACCTGGCGCCGGAGAACGCCGTGCGCCTCCGGCGCGCCCTGGCCACGGCGTTGCGTGAGATCGGGGTGGACCCCGGATGAGTGATCCCGCCGTCGGTCTGTCGACCTCGGCTCTGGTCGGCCTGCTGGCGGAAGACGACCGCCTGCGCGCCGTTGCCGCGCTCGCGCTCGGTGCCGACGGTCTCGACGCCGTGGTGGCGGCCACCGGGCTCGACCCGCGCCGCGCCGCCTCCGCCCTCGAGCGCCTCGCCGCCGGTGGCCTCGTCGTCGCGGCCGAAGGGAAGGGGCTCCGACTCGCCACCGAGCGGTTCAAGGCGGCCGCCCAGGCCGAAGCGCAGCGACGGGCCGCGGCCGAACCGGAGGAGCGCTTCGACGGCATGTCGGCCGATGCGTCGGCCGTGCTGAGGAACTTCGTGAGCGACGGTCGGTTGCGCCAGATCCCCGTCAACCGGGCCAAGCGCCGTGTGGTGCTCGACTGGCTGTCCACCCGCTTCGAGCCGGGCAAGACCTATCCCGAGCGGGATGTGAACCTCCTCCTCGGGATGGCCCACGCCGACGTCGCGGCGCTGCGGCGGTACCTCGTGGACGAGGAGTTCCTGGAGCGGCGCGACGGCTTCTACTGGCGGGCCGGCGGCACCTTCGAGATCGACTGAGGCGAGCTCAGCGGAAGGCGCAGCGCCGCATGCCGTTGACCGTGGCGAACGTCGTCATGTTCGCGTTCACCCGTTCGCTGCGGTGCAGGACCCGCTCGACGCGATCCTGATCGCCGGCCGCCAGCGCCGCCGAGTACTCGTGACCGAGCGTCGTCCACTCGTCCCAGGTCCGCAGCCACTGGTCGACCGACGGAGCATCGGCCCGGCCGATCGGCAGCCGACGGAGGTCGGCCACCATGGCCTCCCATCCGCCGGCGAGCGCCTCGATGCGGGCGACCTCGGCGGCGCCCTTCAGGGGCTCGAGGTTCGGCTGCACGACCTCCCGGTCGGTGCGGGCACAACGTTCGTCGGCCGCGGCCACGAAGTCGCGATCTGCGATCCGTTCGATGTGGCCGCCGCCGAGGCCGAGGGCGATCATGAGCAGCCCACCGAGCCCGAGCAGGCCGGCGCTCGTCCACCACAGCGGCCGGCTGGCCCGGTGGACGCCGACCGGTGGACCGGGAGCCAACCGGACCGTGCGCAGCCACGTCGGTCGGGGCCGAACGTCGTCGGTCCAAGCGCGACCGTTCCACCGCCGGACCCGGTCGGGTTGGCGGGGATCCGGGTACCACGCCGGCGGATGCGACGATGAGGCCACGCTCGTTTGTACCAGGCCGGTGTACGGTCGGCCACGTGGGAGCACTCGTGGTGCTCGCGGCGCAGGCGGGATCGGTCGAGCCGGGAGCGGAGGCGGAGACCGTCGTCCTGGTGAGGAACACCGGCGACGCGCCCGACGTCTTCCACGTGGTCGTTCAGGGCGAGGCCGCGCCGTGGTCGCTCGTCGACCCTCCGAGCCTGTCCTTGGCGCCGGGGGAGGAGGGCCCGGTGTGGGTCCACTTCCGCCCGCCGCGGGCGCCCGACACCGTGCCGGGCAGCATCCCCTTCGCCGTGGCCGTGGCGTCGTCGCACGACCCCGACTTCGTCGCCGTCGAGACCGGCGTCCTCGACGTCGGCACCTTCTCCTCGGTGGCCGCCTCGTTCTCCGGGGAGACCACCGTCGGGGCGCGATGGACCGAGCTCACCGTGGCGGTGCGCAACACCGGCAACCGGCGGGTGCGGATGAGCATCGGCGTCGAGGCTTCCGGCGGGGTGGCGACCGAGATGGAACCGGAGTCGGTCGACCTCGCCCCCGGCCAGCCCGCCTCGTTCGCCGTTCGGATCCGTCCTCCCCGGCGCCTGGTCCCGTGGGGCAAGGAGGACCGCCGCGTCACCGTCTCGGTCGTGTCGGACGGCGGCGCGCTGGCGACGCTCCGCACCGAGTACCCGGACGACCTGTCGGTCGTGAACGAGCTCGTGCGATCGGCAGCGCGTCCTCGGTGTGCTCCTCGTGCTGCTCTTCATCGGCGGCATCGCGCTGCTCCGGTCGGAGTCGACGTCGGCCACGGTCGACGTCACGCAGGGCTCGGGGAAGTCGGGAGCGCCGGCCACGTCCGCCCCGCCACCCGCGGCGGAGGAGCCGACCACCGAGGACGCGCCCGCTGATGTGGCTGCGGCCGAGCCGCCGCCGCCCCCCGTCCCCGTCAACCCCTCGCGACCGCTGGCCGCCACCCCGTCCCTGCCCCGCCTCGTCTTCGTCCGGATCTACGGGCCGAGCCAGCGTGACGTCGTCTTCCGCGATGCGGGTGCCCGGAGCAGCGAGCTGCGCCTGCGCTCCGATGGCACGACGGAGTCGAGGCCGCGCCTCTCGCCCGACGGTGCCCACGTCGCGTTCGTCCGGGAACGAGACGGGGCGTGGCGCATCTGCGTGAGCGCCGTGACCGGCGGCGAGAGCACCTGCATCGCCGACACGACGGCGAACGCCGCGGTCGCCTGGTCTCCCGACGGGGCCACGTTGCTGTTCAGCCGCGGTGGCGCGCTGCTGACCCTGCCCTACGACGTCGCCACCGGGACCGCCGGCGAAGAGCGCGATGTCGGCGTCGCCGTGCCCGGCGGAGCGTTCTCCCTCTCGCCGGACGGCTCGCGCGTGGTCGTCGCCGACGGTCGGCGGCTGGCCCTCCGGCCGATCGACGGGTCGGACGGCACCGTGGTCGAGCTGCCGGCGCCGGCCCAGGACCCGGCCTTCTCCCCGGATGGCCGGCGCCTCGTCTACAGCTCGGAGTACCAGTTGTTCACCGTCGGGGTCGACGGCGGTGCGGTGCGGCGGTTGACGGCCACGGGCACGGTCAACGGCGAGCCGACCTGGACCGCCGACGGCGATTGGATCGTCTTCCGGAGCAACCGGACCGGCGCCGGCGACCTCTACGTCGTGCGGGGCGATGCCGCCGGCGGTGACGAGAAGGGGCTCGCGCTGGTGTCGAGCGCGAACGAGCGGGACGTCACCCCGAGCTTCTAGGGCTCCGTCGGCTCCAGGCCCGGCAGGCCGTCGAGGCTCCGCCGGTTGTTCGTCTCCTGGTAGGGCCGCAACGTGCCGGCCTCCTCCCGGGCCGCGAGGCCGTACGTCAGGCGCGACCGCTCGCCGACGAGGTGCATCTCCGGCACCCCGTACCCGCAGGAGTCCGAGATGCGGGTGACGTCCACCTCGATGACGGCACGGACGCCGGGTAGGTCGGGGAACAACGGCCGCAGGCGCGTGAACCCCTCGGTGGTCTCCAGGTGGGCCGTGCCGCGCCCGTGCAGGCGAACGATCCGAGGCGGGCCGGCGAAGGCGTTGAACAACAAGACGATGCGGCCGTTCTCGCGCAGGTGGGCAACCGTCTCGATCCCGCTGCCGGTGAGGTCGAGGTACGCGACGTGGCGGTCGTCGACCACGGCGAACGTACCGTTGAGGCCCTTCGGCGACAGGTTGACGTGGCCGTCGCCGGCGAGCGGTGCGGTGGCGACGTAGAAGACGGGCTGGCGGAGGAGGAAGGCGACGAGCCGCTCGTCGATGGCGTCGTCCGCGCGGCCCATGGGGCCCATGGTAAGCAACGCCGATGGCCACTCCCACGGACGAAGGACGCCACGAGCCCGGGAGCGAGCCCCTCTGGAACGAGTCGTGGTACTTCGACTTCTCGGCGCCGGACGGGAGCGTCGGCGGCTACGTCCGCCTCGGCCTCTACCCGAACCTCGGCGTCTCCTGGTACTGGGCCTACCTGGTCCGACCGGACGAGCCTCTCCTCGCCGTCCAGCACCACCAGGCGGCGCTCCCCGCCGGCGCCGTGCTCGAGGTTCGGGAGGAGGGCCTGTGGTCCCAGCTGCACTGTGAGACGCCGCACGATCACTGGACGATCGGCCTCGAGTCGTTCGCCGTCGGCCTGGACGACCCGGGCGACGCCTACGCCGACGAGGTGCGGGGCGACAAGGTGGCGCTCGGGTTCGACCTGGAGTGGGAGGCGACCGGGCCCGTCTACGACTACCCCGGCGTCACCCGATACGAGCAGTCGTGCCGGGTCTCCGGCGAGATCCTCATCGGGGACGAGGTCGTCGAGCTCGACGGCTGGGGGCAGCGCGACCACTCCTGGGGCGTCCGGGACTGGTGGGGGACGGGCTGGGTGTGGACGGCCGGGCGCCTCGACGACGGCACCGCCTTCCACGCCACCAAGGTGGAGACCGACCGCTTCGACTACGAGCCCGGCTACGTCGTCGACCCATCCGGGGAGCTGACGGTGGCGAGCGGGTTCAAGCCCGTCTACGAGCAGGAGGGGGCGCACCGGTTCCCCGGGGTGACGGCCATGCCGTTGCACGACCTCGGGCTCGCCGCGACGCCGTTGCTGCTGGCGCCGATCCGCCTCGACGTGCCCGACGGGCGGATGGGCCGCTTCCCGCGTGGCCTGTGCCGCTTCGACGCCGCCGACGGGCGCACGGGCTACGGCTGGACGGAGTGGAACCGCCCGTCCTGACTCAGCCGCCCGTCACTCGGGCCTGACCGTCGCCGCCACCGGAGCGAGGAGGAAGGCCCGGGTGCTCTCGTCGATGCGGCCCGAAGCGGGCAACCTGGCCGCGGCCTGGTAGGCCCGCACCGCCGCCACCGTCGCCGGGCCCCACACGCTGTCGGCCGCCACGGGGAAGCCGAGGCCGGTCAGCACCGTCTGGTACGCCCGCACCATCCCGGGCGTGAGCCCCTCGGCGTTCGGCCCGCCGAATCGAGGCGAAACTCGCCGGCGTCGCGCACGGCGTCCCACACGTCCTGCGTGGCGTGCTGGTAGCTCCAGAACGACACGCCGGCCGCGCCGCCGGCGTCGGCGTACTGGAGGAACCGGATGATCGCTTTGCGGTCCGGCACCCCGGGCGGCCCGCCTTCGGGACCTCCGTCGTAGGCCTGACCGATCGGGAACACCGGCTTGCCCCACGGCGCGAAGAAGGCGATGGCGTTGGCGACGTCGGAGGCCGGGTCGCGGTTCATCCAGTACACCATCGGCGCGACGGCGTCGAAGGACGGGAGGATGGCGTCGTAGGGAAAGCCCTGGCGCAACCGGCTCGGCGTGGGGTTCGGGACGGTGGCGATCAGTGGGTAGTCGGGGCCGACGTTCTGGCGGAGCCACGTCGCATACGCGGTCATGTACTCCGTGGTGTTGTTGGTGCCCTCGTGGCTGCTCTCGATGTCGGCGGCGAATCCGTCGATGCGGTGCCCGTCGGGGGTCATGTAGGTGATGGCGGCGAGGGCGCGGCTCACGTCGTCACCCGGCCGGTCGAGGTACGGGAAGTCCCACCCGTAGACCCGTAGGCCGGCGGCGTGGGCGGCGGGGAGGAGGCGATCGAGGAACGGTCCGGCGACGAAGCCGCCCTTCAGCGTGCCCGTCCGGACGTACAGGTGGGTGAGTCCGGTCACCTGGGCGCGGGCGACGATGGCGTCGGGCCGGCCGCCGTCGGCCCGATCCTCCAGCCAGATCCACATGCCCTTGCCCACGGGCAACCCGCCCCGCCCGGTCGGAGGTCGCGCTCCGGCGGGGGCATCGGTGGTGGTCACGGGGACGACGGGGTCGGCCTCGGCGGTGGGTACCGCCGCCGCTTCACCGGAAGGCGTGGCGCCGGAGCCCACGGTCGGGGGACGGGCGGAGGCGGCTGTCGTCGTGGTCTCGGTCGAGCGACCGGCGGAGGTGGTGGTGGCCAGGGTGTCCGCGGTGGCCGGCTCGGCATCGGTCAGGTTCACCACGGTGGCCAGGCGCTGCAGGTGCACCGCAGGCGTGGGCACCGCGACGCTCACCACCCCGACGAGGCCGGCGCAGCCGAGGGCCAGGGAGCCGACGAAGAGGCCGGCCGCCATCCGGGCGTGGTCGGGCTCGGGCCACCGGTGGGCGAAGCGGTCCGAGAGGTCGTCGACGAGGCAGGCGACGGCCGAACCGCACGACCGCCCGACGGCGTGGATCGTGACCGAGGGCGGGGGCGCGGCGGCTCCGATGGCCGCGCTGAGCAGCGGAGCGATGGCCGGCCCGGGGCCGCCAGGGTCGACCGCCCAGGCGGCCCAGCCCTGGAGGGCGGCGTGCGCCTCGACGGCGCCGCGGCGGACACGGGCCGCACCGCGGAGACCGGTGCGGAGGAGCCGGTGGGCGAGGGCGTCGGGCGGACTGGGCATGGGTCGGGAGGGCGGTCGCGCCCTGCGGAAGCGACCACTCGCACCTCATCGTCGTCGGTGGGGAGCGTGCAGTTGAGGATTTCCACGCCCGGTCGGCGATTCCCTGCTGCCAGGGCCGAAGGGGTCAGACCCGGTCGAAGAGGATGGCCCGCTTCACGTCTTCGATGGCCTGGGTGACCTTGATGCCACGAGGGCACGCTTCGGAGCAGTTGAAGGCCGTCCGGCAGCGCCACACGCCCGACTTCTGGTTGAGGATGTCGAGCCGCTGTTCGGCCGCCTCGTCCCGGCTGTCGAAGATGAAGCGGTGGGCGTTCACGATCGCGGCCGGGCCGACGTACTGGCAGTTGCCCCAGTAGACGGGGCACGACGGTCGTGCACGCGGCGCAGAGGATGCACTTGGTCGTGTCGTCGAAGCGCTCGCGCTCCTCGGCGGACTGGTGCCGCTCCTTGTAGCCGGGGTCGCCGCTGTTGATGAGGAACGGCAGGACCGAGCGGTACTGGGCGAAGAACGGCTCCATGTCGACGACGAGGTCCTTGATGACGGGCAGGCCCCGGATGGGCTCGACCGTGATCACGCTGCCGTAGTCCTCGATGAGGGCCTGGCAGGCGAGCGTGTTGGCGCCGTTGATGACCATGGCGTCGGAGCCGCACACGCCGTGGGCGCACGAGCGGCGGAAGGTGAGCGTTCCGTCGTGGTGCCACTTGGCCGCGTGGAGGACGTCGAGGACGACCGATCGGAAGGCCTTCACCTGGACGTTGAACGTCTGCCAGTGCGGCTTCTTGTCCCGCTCGGGGTTGTACCGCTTGACCTGAAGCTCGACGTCGATCATGTCGGAGGGGATGGCGGTGGTGTTCGCCGCCGGGGCCGAACGAGCCAGTCAGTACTTGCGCTCCATGGGCTCGTAGGCGCCGCCGATGACCGGCTTGTAGTCGAGGCGTCACGCTGCCGTCGTCGTCCCGGGTGACGAGGGTGTGCTTCATCCAGTTGACGTCGTCGCGGTCGGGGTGGTCGACCCGCAAGTGGGCGCCGCGGCTCTCGGTGCGGGCGGCTGGCGCTCGACGACGAGCGCCTCGGCCAGGTCGATGAGGTAGCCGAGCTCGAGCGCCTCGGTGAGGTCGTAGTTGAAGATCTCGCCCTTGTCGTCGATCGACGACCCGGTCGCAGCGCTCGCGGAGCTCGTGGACCGTCTTGAGGACCGAGTCGAGTGACTCCTCGGCTGCGGAAGACCGAGGCCTTGTCCATCATCTCGTTCTGCAGGACGGTGCGGATCTCGGCCACCTTCTCGCCGCCGCTGCCGGCCTTCATCTTCTCGATGCGACCGCGGACGTCGTCTTCGACGCCCTTCGGGCATCTCGGGCGAGGTCGACGCCGGGCCGGTTGACGTACTCGGCCATCGCCCGACCGCCCCGCTTGCCGAACACGACGATGTCGAGCAGCGAGTTGGTGCCCAGGCGGTTGGAGCCGTGGACCGAGACGCACGCGCATTCGCCGGCGGCGTAGAGACCCGGGACCACCGTCTGGTCCGGGCCGACGACGACCTCGCCGTCGACGTTCGTCGGGATGCCGCCCATGGCGTAGTGGGCCGTGGGCTGGATCGGGATCGGATCCGTCTTGGGCTCGATGCCGAGGTACGTGCGGACGAAGTCGGTGATGTCCGGGAGCTTGGCGTCGATGAACTCAGGCGGGAGGTGGGTGAGGTCGAGGTAGACGCAGTCCTTGTCGGGGCCGACGCCGCGGCCCTCGAGGATCTCGGTCTGGATGGCCCGAGCGACCATGTCGCGCGGCGCCAGGTCCTTCACCGTCGGGGCGTACCGCTCCATGAAGCGCTCGTTCTCGCTGTTGCGGAGGATGCCGCCCTCGCCTCGGGCCGCCTCGGACAGCAGGATGCCGAGCTTGTAGATGCCCGTCGGGTGGAACTGGAAGAACTCCATGTCCTGCATCGGGATGCCCCGGCGGTACAGGAGGCCGGGACCGTCACCGGTGAGGGTGTGGGCGTTCGAGGAGACCTTGAACATCTTGCCGAAGCCGCCGGTGGCGAAGAGACACGGCCTTGGTGTTGAAGACGTGGAGGTCGCCGGTGGCCAGCTCGTAGGCGATGACCGCCCCGACCCGTCGCTCGCCGGCGCCGTCGTCGACGAAGTGGATGTCGAGCACCTGGAACTCGTTGAAGAAGTTGACGTCACGGGCGACGCACTGCTGGAACAGCGTCTGCAGGATCATGTGGCCGGTGCGGTCGGCGGAGTAGCAGGCCCGCATGACCGGCGCCTCGCCGTGGTTGCGGGTGTGGCCGCCGAAGCGCCGCTGGTCGATCTTGCCCTCGGGCGTCCGGTTGAACGGCAGGCCGAAGTGCTCGAGCTCGATGACGGCGTCGATGGCCTCGCGGCACATGATCTCGGCGGCCGGCTGGTCGACGAGGTAGTCGCCACCCTTGACCGTGTCGAAGAGGTGCCACTCCCAGCAGTCCTCCTCCACGTTGGCGAGCGCGGCGCACATGCCGCCCTGGGCCGCCCCGGTGTGGGAGCGGGTGGGGTAGAGCTTGGTGATCACGGCGGTGCGGCACTTCCCGGCCGTCTCGATGGCCGCCCGGAGGCCTGCGCCGCCGGCGCCGACGATGACGGCGTCGTAGCTGTGATGGTGGACTTGCATTGCTCGGAATCCTGTCACTCGGCGTTTCTCAGTGCCCAACCCGCAGTCAGCCCGATGTCGAACCCGCGATCTCGCTCACGTAGTGGTTCGAGGCCTCGACGCCACCGCCCGTGAGCGAGAGGTCGAGGGTGAGGCGGCCCGGCGCCTCCGGCACGACGAAGGTGAGCGTGCCGATGCGCACGCAATCGTCTGCCGGCACGTCGCCGGTCCACGCCCTGCGGTGCTCGTCGCCGTCCCACGAGAGTCGAGCGACGACGTCGACGCCGGCGAGCGGCTCGCGGCGGTCGCGACACGACGTGGACGTCGAGGGCGACGCGTCGCCGGGTGCGTACGACGGCGGCAGGCGGTCGGCGACGACGATCACCGGGCGGCAGGCCTCCCGCAGCGCGTCGTAGCCGGCCTTGGGCACCCGCTCGTGGTCGAGCACCGACCAGGTGACGCCGGGGTGGCCGTCGGCGAAGCAGAACTGGGCGAAGCCGCCGGTCGGCCGGTACTTGAGCCGGCGCAGCGTCTCGACGTGGTGGCGGACCACCTCGGCCTGGTAGGCCTGGGTCGGCGTCCCGCCACTCGTCGAAGGTGGCGTAGTCGGCCGGTCGGGCACGTGGCGGTCGAAGAAGGGCCTGCTGCAGCGCGTGGCGCCGCCCCAGCCGCTCCCAGTCGAGGTCGGGCCAGCGCTCGGGCTCGAGGAACCCGTCGGCGTCGGGCACGGCCTGGGCGCCGAACTCGCTGACGAACCGGCCCAGGCGGGGCGAGGCGGCGAAGCCGGGGAGGTCCCGCTCGTCGCCGTGGTACCAGCCGAAGTAGAGGTGGCTGTCGGTGCCGTCGAGCCGGGGGTGGGGGAGACGCCGGAGTGGGCGATGACCGGCCGGGTGCCGTCGGCCTTGTCGAGGGCCCGCTTGACCGAGCGGTCGAGCACCGTCTTGTTCCAGGTGGGCAGGCCTCCCGGCCACGTCCGGCGGGCCGCCCTCTGAGGTCCGATCTCCGCCCCCGGCTCGCACGTCGACGGCGAACGGCTCGTTGTGGCCGCACCAGATGGCGACCGACGGGTGGTGGCCGAGGAGGTCGACGGCCTCGCGGGCCTGGCGCACGGCCTGCTTGCGGATGCTGCGGGCGTAGCCCCACTGCAGCGGGAGGTCCTGCCAGAGCAGCATCCCGGCCTCGTCGGCGGCGTCGTAGAGCTCGGGGCGGCTGACGTGGGCGTGGACGCGCAGGAGGTCGAGGCCGGCCTCCTTGGCCAGGCCGGACGTCGGCGACGAGCTCGTCGGCGGTGGCCTCGCCGAGCGCCATGCGGGTCGGGCCCTGGTTGGCGCCCTTCAGGAAGAGCCGCTCGCCGTTGACCGAGGCGATCCAGTTCGAGATCGCCACCTGGCGCAGCCCCGTCCGGATGCGCCGCTCGTCGCTGGGCCGCCGGCGCGGTCGAGGAGCCGTGCCTCGACCGTGACGTCGACGAGCGGCTGGTCGCCGAGGGCGTGGGGCCACCACAGGGGCGGGTCCTCGACGCCCACGCGCCACTCGACCTGGTTCTCGCCGGCGGCGAGGGCGTGCTCCTCGGTGGTGTCGGTGTGCCCGGCGACGACGGTGCGGAGCTGGACGGTGGTCGCCTCGGCGGCGTCGAGGACCGCCCGGAAGGAGAGCGATGGCGAGGGCCGACGTGGCCTCGGCGCACTGCACCCGCAGGTGCCCGATGCGGACGGGTCCCGTCTGCGTCGAGGTGCACCGGCCGCCAGATGCCGCCGGGGTTCCAGTCCGGGTCGAAGCAGTCCCAGTGCTGGAAGACGCCGGTGAGGTTGCGCTTGGCCCGGCGGTCGCGCTGGGGCAGCACGTCACCTCGACGCCCAGCAGGTGCTCGCCGGCGATCGGCCAGGGCCTCGGTGACCTCGAAGGCGTGGGGGAAGAAGTAGCCCTCGGTGTCGCCGACGTAGGCGCCGTCGAGCCAGACGTCGCCCTGGTAGAAGACGCCGTCGAGGGTGAGCCAGCTCGCGGCGCCCGGTACGGTCGGGGCGTCGTACTCGAAGCGGTGCGGTGAGAGGAGCGGTCCGTCGGTGTCGGCGAAGGCCGGTGTCGAGCGCCAGTGGCCGGGGACCTCGACGGTCGTCCCACGCCTCGTCGGCGAAGTCCGGCTCGGGGTACGTGCGCCGGAGCTCCTCGTCGGCGACCACTGCCTGCCACCGACCGCCGAGGTCCGTCAAGGCGGCTCAAGCTATCGGCCGGGGAGCCGTTCCCGCCGCCGGCGTGCGGTCGAGCCGTCGGTCCGCGCCGGTTCGAAAGAACCGTGACGGCGGTAGGGTCGATCGCATGTCGTCTCGACCTGCCACCCTCGGCCAGCTGCGCGAGTCGGGCTGGGAGTCGGTCCCGGTCAAGGAGGAGGTGCGGCGCAACGCCGCCGGCCAAGATCCGCGCCGGCGAGCCGCTGGTCGACGGGGTGCTCGGCTACGAGGACACGGTCCTGCCGCAGCTGGAGAACGCCCTCCTCGCCGGCCACGACGTGATCTTCCTGGGCGAGCGGGGCCAGGCCAAGACCCGCATGATCCGCTCGCTCACCGGCCTGCTCGACGAGTGGCTGCCGATCGTCGCCGGCTCGGAGATCAACGACGACCCGTACGACCCGGTCTCCAAGCCACGCCCGCGACCTCGATCGCCGAGAAGGGCGACGACACGCCGATCGAGTGGGTCCACCGCGACGACCGCTTCGGCGAGAAGCTGGCCACGCCCGACACCTCGATCGCCGACCTCATCGGCGAGGTCGACCCCATCAAGGTGGCCGAGGGCCGCTACCTCTCCGACGAGCTGACGCTCCACTACGGCCTGGTGCCCCGCACCAACCGCGGCATCTTCGCCATCAACGAGCTGCCCGACCTCGCCGAGCGCATCCAGGTCGGCCTGCTCAACGTGCTCGAGGAGCGCGACGTCCAGATCCGGGGCTACAAGGTCCGCCTGCCGCTCGACGTGATGCTCGTCGCCTCGGCCAACCCCGAGGACTACACCAACCGCGGCCGCATCATCACCCCGCTGAAGGACCGCTTCGGCGCCCAGATCCGCACCCACTACCCGCTCGACGTCGAGCACCGAGATCGCCGATCGTCGAGCAGGAGGCGCGGCCGCTCGACGGTCGACGGCGTCGACGGTCGCACGTGCCCGACGTTCATGGCCGAGATCGTGGCCACGCTGTCAGCCACCTGGCCCGCTCGAGCCCCCACATCAACCAGCGCTCCGGCGTGTCGGTGCGCCTCATCGGTCGCCAACTACGAGACGCTGGTCGCCAACGCCGTCCGCCGGGCGCTGCGCCTCGGCGAGACCGACGTCGTGCCGCGGGTCAGCGACCTCGACGCGCTGGTCGTCGTCCACCGCCGGCAAGGTCGAGATCGAGACCCTCGAGGAAGGGCGCGACGACCAGATCGTCGAGCGCCTGCTGAAGGCGGCGCGTGCTCACCGTGTTCAAGGAGCCGCTGCGCGCACGGACCAGCTCGCGCGACGTCGCTCGACGCCTTCGACGACGGCGACCGTCGTCCACGCCGGCGAGGACGTCGCCGTCGGCCGACTACGTCGCGCTGCTCGCAGCGACCTGCCGGCCTCCGCGGCCGTCGGTCGACGAGCTCACCGGCGGCGACGAGAGCCCGGCCGCCGTCGGCCAGCGCCGTCGAGTTCGTGCTCGAGGGCCTGCACCTCTCCAAGCGCCTCAACAAGGACGCCGCCGGCGCCCGGGCCACCTACCGCGGCCGCTGACGGCGCCCGCCGAGCGGCAAGGCCCCGGACCCGAGGGCGGCGCCGCAGAGCGAGGCCATCAGCAGGGCGGTTGGCACGACTCACAGGCGTAGGCCCAGCGGCCGGCGAGGTCCCAGCGGCGGACCTCGGTGCCGCACCGGCGGCACTGGTCCTGCTTGTAGACCGAGAGGGCCTCGCGCCGCTTGATGCGGGCCGGGGCTTGCCGACCAGCTTCGGGTCGACGGTGATGATCACGCTGGTCCTTGACGCCGTGGCGCAGCGCAGCCGACGAGCCACGACCACATCGCGTCCCACTGCTCCCGGGTCGACGTCGTTGGCCGGGGCCGCAGCGGGTGGATGCCGTGCACGAACAGGACCTCGGCCCGGTAGACGTTGCCGACGCCGGCGAGGACCGACTGGTCCATGCAGGGCCTGCGCCGATCGGCGTCCGGCGCTGCGGGAGCTTGGCCGAAGGCCCGGTCGGGGTCGGCGTCGCGGCGGAGCGGGTCGGGGCCGAGGCGGGCGAGGATCGCCGCGCGGCCCGCCGGGTCGAGCAGCGTCGCACGCGGTGGCGCCGGTGAGGTCGAACGCGCGGTCGCGCGGCCGCGCATCCGGCAGGCGGACGGTGTCGCGCGGGCCGGCGGCGGCGCTCGTGGCCAGAACTTGCCGAACAGCCCGAGGTGGACGTGGACGAGGTCGCCGCGCCGCCGAAGTCGTAGAAGAGGTGCTTGCCGTAGGCCTCGACGCCGTGCGAGCACCCGCCGTCGATGCGGGCGGCGCCGTCGGCGAATCGGCCCTGCGGCGACGACACGCCGACACCGGTCGACCGCACGAGAGCGCGGCGCGTGGTCGCGGGCGAGGCGGTGGATGGTGTGGCCTTCGGGCATCGTCGTCGTCCCTCGGGTCAAGCCGGCTGCGGCTGGATCTCCAGCAACAGCCGGCGGGCGACGTCGAGGGCGACGTCGCGCTCGTAGACGAGGTGGTAGCGGAAGTGGATCCCTCCATCGGCAGGGCACTCGGGGCAATCGGCCTGATCGACCTCGTGCGCCACGAGAGCACCGGCGAAGTGCGGGGAGACGACACAGACGATCCATTCGTCGACCAAGGGGTGATCCTCGCCGAGGGCCCGTGCTCGCACTCCTGACGCCGGATCGACGTCGAAGTCGGCGGCCAGAGCTCCCACGAAGGCGGCCCAGCGCGGCCAGCTCCTGGTACCGGGCCGCGGTCCGAACGGTGAACCGCGCCTTGCGCTGGAACGTGGACACGACCACCGGGGCGTCGTCGAGGACGGTGGCTTTGCGCTCCAGGTGATTGCTCATCTCGAGCAGTATCTGACGGGAAGCGACCCGACCCACGCCCCGCCGGCGCTCGAGCAGCTCGTACGGCGTCTCGGTCAGCTGGCGACCGACGGGCTGGCGTCGGCGCAGGGCGGCCCCGGACTCCGATGCCGGAACCGACACCTCGGCCGGAAGGCGCCCCGGACGACCGAAGCGCCAGCCCTGCCCGAGGACGGCACCGAGGGCGAGAGCCCGTCGCAGGTGGT
Organism: uncultured Actinomycetes bacterium; assembly: GCA_963731055.1. Lineage (GTDB taxonomy): Bacteria > Actinomycetota > Acidimicrobiia > Acidimicrobiales > CADCTF01 > DATLED01. Next base: position 20,087 of record CAVSUD010000002.1, read on the forward strand.
CGTCGTCCTCGATGCCCTCGGCGAGGACGAGCGCCCCCGTCGCCTCGGCCTGGCTCAGCACGCTGTTCATGACGGCGGCGGTCTCGGCGGTGGTGCGCTCGCGGATCAGCCCCATGTCGAGCTTGATGACGTCGGGCCGCAGCAGCGGCATGACCGCCAGGGATGCGGGTTCGGCGCCGACGTCGTCGAGGCCGACACCCCAGCCCAGGGAGCGGATGTTCCGCACCTGCGCGAGCAACGCGGCGGGGTCGTGGAGGAGGGCGCGTTCCGTGATCTCGACGAGCACCTGGAGCTCTGCGGCCGCCTGCAGGAGGAGGGCGCGGTAGCGCTCCGGAACGGGTGCGCCCAGCACCCGGGGCTCCACGTTCACGAACAGCGCGAGGTCTCGGCCCACCCCGGCATCGAGCACGCCTCGCACTGCCGCGGCCCGGCAGGCCCAGTCGAGCTCGGCCACCATGCCGCCGGCCTCGGCGGCGGCGAACAGCGCGTCGGGCGTCGCCGAGCGCCGATCCTTCCGGACCTCGGGCCAACGCCTCGTAGGCCACGATCTCGCCGTTGAAGAGGTCGACGATGGGCTGGTACACGGCGTGCAGGCCGTCGTCGTCGGCGACGAGCCGGCGGAGCTCGTCGACCAGGGGCTCGGTCATCATCGACCCTTTCTGCCCATTCCGGGGCGCCCTACTCGGCCGCAACGGGCCGGACGTAGGGTGAGGCATGCCTCGCCGGTACGACTACAGCCGTTGGGACGGCACCCAGGTCGGCTTCGAGCTGGACGCCGACGACGTCTTCGCCGAGATCACCGACGACCTGCTCTACCACGGCGACCTGAACGCGCCCTGCGGCGGATGATGCAGTCCGGGCTTCCAGCGACCGCAACGGCGAGCGCGTCCAGGGCATCCGCGAGATGCTCGAGAAGCTGCGCCAGCAGCCGCAAGGACCAGCTCGAGCAGTACGACCTCGGCGGCGTCTACGACGACATCGCCCAGGAGCTGCGCGACGTCGTCGACATGGAGCGCCAGCGGCCTCGAGGAGCTCGCAGCGCGAGGCGCGCGAGTCGGGCGACCAGCGCCGCCAGGAGATCACCGACGAGGTGGCCGCAGGAGCGCGCATGCAGCTCGACCTGCTGCCGCCCGACCTGGCCGGCCAGGTGAAGGAGCTGCAGGAGTACGAGTTCACGTCCACCGAGGCCCGCGAGAAGTTCGAGGAGCTGATCGACCAGCTCCGCCAGCAGCTGATGCAGAGCTACGTTCAACCAGATGGCCGGGGCGATGCAGGACATCGTCGCCCGAGGCACATGGCCGCGCATGAAGGACATGCTCGCCGAGCTCAACCAGCTGCTCGAGCAGCGCGAGCCGGGCGAGGAGACCGACGCCACGTTCGACGAGTTCATGGAGCGCTTCGGCGACTTCTTCCCCGAGAACCCGCAGAACCTCGACGAGCTGCTCGAGCCGATGGCCCAGCGCATGGCGGCGCATGCAGGCGATGATGAACTCGATGACGCCCGAGCAGCGGGCGCAGCTGCAGGGCCTCACCGAGCCAGCTGCTGGAGGACATGGACCTGCAGCTGGCAGATGGACCAGCTCTGGCGCCAACCTCCAGCAGGCCTTCCCGCAGGCCGGCTGGGACAAGCGCTACGACTTCTCCGGCCAGGACCCGCTGGGCTTCGGCCGAGGCGCGCGTCGCTCATGAACGAGCTCGGCGACATCGACCAGCTCGAGAACCTGCTGCGCCGGGCGCACGCAACCCCGGCGCCCTCGCCGAGGTCGACATCGACCGGGCCCGCGAGCTGCTCGGCGACGAGCGGCGCCGAACGCCTCGGAACGGCTGGCCGAGCTGGCCAAGATGCTCGAGGAGGCCGGGCCTCATCGAGAACAAGGAGGGCCGCTTCGAGCTCACGCCGCGGGGCATGCGCCAGATCGGCCAGAACGCCCTCTCCGACCTGTTCTCGAAGCTGGCCAAGGACAAGATGGGCCGGCACGAGATCGAGCCGCACGGGCGTCGGCCACGAGCGGTCCTACGAGACCAAGCCCTACGAGTTCGGCGACCCGTTCAACCTCCACATCGAGCGCACGGTCCGCAACGCCGTCGCTCGCGCCGGCGGCGGCACCCCGGTGCGCGCTCTCGCCGGAGGACTTCGAGATCGAGCGCACCGAGACGATGACCCGGTCGTCCACGGTCCTGATGCTCGACCTGTCGCTCTCGATGCCGATGCGCGACAACTTCCTCGCCGCCAAGAAGGTGGCGATGGCGCTGCACTCGCTGATCTCCATCGCAGTTCCCGCGCGACTACCTCGGCATCGTCGGGCTTCAGCGAGGTCGCCCGCGAGCTCAAGCCCGAGCAGCTGCCCGAGGTCTCGTGGGACTTCGTCTACGGCACCAACATGCAGCACGGCTTCCTGCTCAGCCGGCGGCTGCTCGGCCGCCAGACCGGCACCAAGCAGATCATCATGATCACCGACGGCGAGCCGACCGCCCACATCACGAGGAACGGCGAGGTGTTCTTCAACTACCCGCCCGTCCGCGAGACCGTCGACGCCACCCTGACCGAGGTGACACGCTGCACCCGCGACGGCATCCGCATCAACACCTTCATGCTCGACGCCGACCAGCTACCTGCAGGACTTCATCGAGAAGCTCACCAAGATGAACCGGGGCCGCGCCTTCTTCACCACGCCCGAGACCCTCGGCGACTACGTCCTCGTCGACTTCATCGAGCACAAGCGCACCCTGCGCAGCAACGGCGGCCGAGGCGGCCGCCGAGCCGGCTGACCGAAGCTCGGCCGGTGTTCGGTGGTCCCTTCTGGTCGCCAGAAGGGTCCATGAAGGGGCGTTGAGCATCCAGAAGGGACCACCGAACCCTGGTGCGGGCGCGCGGGCTGAACCTGCGGGCCGCCTTAGAGACGCGGAGACCTTCACCGAATGAGCGGGCTTCAGGTGTCCTCGGCGAGCGGGGCGAGGGCGTCGCGATCGCGACGGATCATCGCCGTCCCCGGCGTGAAGCCGAGGCGCTCGTAGAACGGGACGAGCTCGGGTTCGCAGGCGAGATCCACCATGTAGAGGTGGGTGAGGGACTCGAGGAGCACCTCGAGGAGCTCGGTGCCGATCCCCCGTTCGTGCCACCCGGGCAGGACCTCGACGAGCGGGATGAACGCGCTCAGCAGGCCGTCGGAGATGGCGGTGGCGAACCCGACGACCTTGTCGTGGTTGTTCACATCGACGGCGACCACGCAGCGGTAGCTGCGTTCGAGGTGGGCGAGCAGCGTCGCCGCCGACGGACGCACCGGCCAACCGACGAAGAAGCCGTCGAGCTGCTCCCAGCGCAGACCCTCGGTGGACGTCCGGTACTCGATGCGCATTGGGATCGAACGGTACTGCGCCCTTGCAAACCAGGGATTTCTCGAAGTTCCACTTGCGTCGGCGCCTCAGGCGGGGGATGATCACACCGTTGTAATTACATCGGTGCTATAGCCGACTGAGGGGAGGCCCACCGATGGAGCTGTCACTCCACAAGTTCCTGCAAGAAGATCGAGGTTGGCAGCTGCAGGCCAACTGCCTGGGCGTCGATCCCGACCTGTTCTTCCCGGAGCGGGGCGCGTCGACGCGAGAGGCCAAGGAGGTGTGTCGGGGCTGCGTCGTCAAGGACGAATGCCTCGAGTACGCATTGGCCAACGGCGAGAAGTTCGGGATCTGGGGCGGGATGAGCGAACGGGAACGGCGGCGCATCCGCCGGGCCCGGGCGTTGGCCCGTCGCAGCAGCACCGGAGCGGCGACGGCCTGACCACGACCAGGTCGATCCGACGTCTCCGTTAGAAGCTTCCCCCGTCGAGGCCCGCCTGTGACAGGCGGGCCTCGATCGTTCTCCCCTCCGAGAGATCGAGCGCCGGCCAGCGGTCGGGGGGGATGGCGTGCAGGACGGTCGCCGGCACCAGCCCGACCAGTTCAGCCGAGTCGATGGGCGCTCGAGCCGCGACCGCATCGAAGGCAGCATCGGGGCCGGTCGCCATCGGCGCGATGAGGTTGCACGACACCTGCACGCGATCGCCCACGGCGAGGCCGAGGGTGCGCAACGTCGGCGACCGGATCTCGTTGGCGATGCGCCGGGCATCGTCGAGCGACGCCCCTGGCCGCAACCACAGGTTGTAGGCGACGAGGAGCGGACGGGCGCCGACGCAACAGATGCCGGCCGTGGGATGGGCGACGAACTCACCGTGAGCCGAGCGCCGGACCTCGGGCAGCGAGCGCTCGGGCCCGTACCGGGCGCACGGCAGGGCGAGGTCCCGCCCAAGCCGGTCGGCCAATTCGTCACGGGCCCGGAGGGCATCCCCGAGGTCGGCGCCACCGAGCGGAACGAAGGGCACGACGTCGGCGGCACCGAGGCGCGGGTGCACGCCGACGTGGTGGCGCAGGTCGATCCGGGCCACGGCCTCGGCCACGACCTCGTAGGCGGCCTCCTCCACCGCCGGGCCGGCGAGCGTCAGGACGGAGCGGTGGTGGTCGGGGTCGGTGTGCACGTCGAGCAGGTGGTCGCCGGCCGCGGCCCCGACCGCGGCGACGACGTCGAGCCGGCGGCCCTCGCTGATGTTGACGACGCACTCGAGCACCGCCCGACGCTACGGCCCGTACGCTCGCCGCCGTGCAGGTCGGTCTCGCCCTTCCGCAGTACGACTACGACGGTGCGGTGCCGTGGGCGACCGTCGTGGCGACGGCCGAACGGGCCGAAGCGCTGGGGTTCGGGTCGGTGTGGCTGGCCGATCACCTCTTCCTCGGGACCGAGAAGTACGGCGGTCGGCCGGGAGGTCACTTCGGCCTCGACCCCATCGTGGCGCTCGCCGCCCTGGCCCGCCGTACGGCGCGCGTGCAGCTCGGGATCCTCGTGCTGTGCGCGCAGCTCCGCCCACCGAAGCTCCTCGTCCGACAGCTGCAGACGCTCCAGGACGCCGCCGGCGGCCGGCTGGTCCCCGGCGCCGGCGCCGGATGGTACGAGCCGGAGTACGAGGCGGCCGGCATCCCGTTCGAACGGCCCGGCGTCCGGCTCCGCCAGCTGGCCGATTTGCTCGACCTGCTCGGGGAGTGGGGTCTGCCCCGCCTCGCCGGCGGCAAGGGCGACCGGTTCCTGTCGGAGGTGGTCGCCGGCCACGCCGACGGGTGGAACACGGTGTGGGCGTGGACGCCGGAGGCCTACGAGGAGCGCAGCCGGTTCCTGGACGAGGCGTGCGAGCGGATCGGGCGCGATCCCGCCTCGATCGAGCGGTCACTCGGTCTGTACACCCTCGTCGGGGAGGACCAGCGCGACGTCGAACGGCGGTTCCGTCACCTCCAGGCGACGTCGCCCCCTGGGGTGGTCGATCGGATGTCTCTCGAGGAGTGGAAAGACGGAAGGCTGGTCGGCACCGTAGAAGAGGTGCGCGAGCAGTTGGCGCGCTGGCGCGATCTCGGACTCTCGGTGCTCATCACCGGGACCGGAGCGCTACCGTTTGCATCAACCGACCCCGACGACCTCGATCTCTTGGCGTCGGCCCTTCTCTAGGAGTCCCATGTTCGGTCTCGGAGCCCCGGAGCTCATCATCATCCTCCTCGTCGTCCTCGTCCTCTTCGGCGGCGCCAAGCTGCCGAAGCTGGCCCGATCCCTGGGGCAGGCGAAGAACGAGTTCGAAGCCGGCACCAAGGAAGGCATGTCCGAAGCGGAGAAGGAGGAGCTCAAGCGTGAGCAACTCCGCGAGGAGCTGAAGGCCGAGATCAAGGCCGAGGAGCTCAAGAAGTCCCAGGGCTGACGCCTCGGCCGTCCGGCCGCTCGACCTCCCGCCGTCCGTCGCTCAGCGACGGGCGGCGGCGTCGCGTCGGCGGCGCTGCAGGATCCGGCGGCGCTCCCGCTCCGACGTCCCGCCCCACACGCCGTGGTCGATGCGGTTGCGGAGCGCGTACTCGAGGCACTCGACCTGCACGGGGCACGAGGCGCACAGCACCTTGGCCACCTCGACGCCGGCGCCGTCGGTCGGGAAGAACACCGAGGGCGGCTCGGTCCTGCAGTCGCCTCGGCCCATCCACTCGGTATCCATCTCACATCACCTCTTCTCCCTTCGACGCATCTCGGCGACGAAAGGTTCCGGCGTTGCCCGTCCTACGGACCCCGGGCCGACGGTGGATTGGCTGATCTGCGGGTAGAGAATGCAAGCGTGGAAGCGAACGACGTGCCGCCGCCCCCGCCCGGTCCCGCCCCGACCGACCCGAGCGGCGCCCTCCTCTGGTCGCTGGACCCCCATCCGGAGCCCCGTTCGCCGTGGGCCCGCCCGGCCGAAGGGCTTCCGACGACGCCGCCGGACGAGGACCGCACGCGACCGACGGCGGTCGTCCCGCCGCCCTCGTGGGGCATCCCCGCACCTCCCGGACCGGCCCCGTCCGCGCCGGTCGAGCGTCGCGGTGACCGCCCGCGGGGTGGACCGAAGCTGTGGGTGGGGGTCGCGGTCGTCTCGGCGCTGGTCGGCGCACTCGTCGGCGCCGGCGCTTATGCCGCCGTCGAGAACATCCGCACGATCCGGGGCGAGTCGGCGACGGCCCGGCAGGGGATCGGCTCGGGCTCGTCGGGCACGAGCCGCCAACCGACCGGGCCGAACATCGCGCTGGCCGGCCAGCCCCTCGACATCCAGGGCCTCCTGGCCAAGATCCAGCCCGCCGTCGTGTCCATCGGGGTCTCCGGGAGCCAGGGCCAGGGCGCCGGCACGGGCGTGATCCTCACCGCCGACGGCGAGGTCCTCACCAACAACCACGTCATCGAGGGCGCTACCACCATCGAGGTCGTGCTCGACGGGGAGAGCGAACCGCGATCGGCGGACCTGCTCGGCGCCGAGCCGGCCGCCGACCTCGCGCTCGTGAAGATCCGCGGCGCCAAGGACCTACCTACGGCTCAGCTGGGCAGCTCGGCCGGCGCCCGGGTCGGTGACGACGTGGTCGCCATCGGCAACGCCCTCGCCCTCCCCGGCGGCCCGACCGTCACCGAAGGGATCATCTCGGCCAAGGACCGGACGCTCCGCGAGGCCGGTCTCGACGGCTTGATCCAGACCGACGCCGCCATCAACCACGGCAACTCCGGCGGCCCGCTCGTCAACGCCGCCGGCGAGGTCATCGGCATCAACACGGCCGTGATCCGCGGCGGCGGGAGCGAGGCCGAGGGCATCGGGCTCGCCATCGCCATCGACACGGCCAAGCCGATCCTCGATGCGCTCCGCAAGGGTGGCATCCCGGCCGAGGAGCGACCCTTCCTCGGGGTCAGCAGCCAGGACCTGACGCCGGAGATCAAGGACAACATCGAGACGCCGGCCAACAACGGCGCCGTGATCGCCGAGATCGTGCCCGGTTCGGCCGCCGACGCCGCCGGTCTGAAGCGTCTGGACGTGATCGTCGGCATCGACGGCCGCGAGGTGCAGGGGGCCGTGAACGTCGGTTCGACGATCCGGGCGAAGAAGGCCGGCGACACCGTCGAGATCGAGTACTACCGGGGCGACGAGAAGCGCACGACCACCGCCACGCTCGGTCGACGGCCCACCGGCTCGAGCTGAACCGGCCGGTAGGCTGGCTCCCATGTCGCAGATGACCGCCGCTCCAGAGAACCCCCAGCCGCCCCGCGGCCACGTACGGGTGGTGTACCTCGGCCCGGTCGCTCCGCACTGGGACGTGCACGCCGAGTTCGGGGACCGGAACATGGTCGAGGAGTTCCGCCAGCGGGTACTCGCCCGGTTGCTGCTCCTGCCGCCCCACGACCCCCAGTTCCGTCGCAACCGCGAGCGCGTCGTCCGTGATGCCGAGCGCGAGAACCTGTACCTCGAGTGGGACCTCGGCCTGCCCGAGGAGGAGCCCGCCCAGGCCCAGTCGTGACGTTCACCACGACGCCCTAGGGATGGCGGCCATCGGGATCGATCTCGGGGGGACCAAGATCTTCGGGGTCCGTCTCAAGGAGGCGCGGGGCGACAAGGCGCCGGAGGTCGTCGGCGAGTCGAAGACCAAGACGCCCGTCCAGGGCGGTCCCATGGGCGTCGTCGACGCCATCGCCAAGGTCGTGGCCGAGCTCGGGCCATCTTCCGGTGACGTCATCGGCGTCGGCGCGCCGGGCGTGATCGATGTCGAGAAGGGCGTCGTGCGGGCGGCGCCGAACCTGCCGGGCTGGGTCGACCCGTTCGCCCTCGGCCCGGCTCTGGCCGAGACCCTCGGCGTCGACCACGTGCTCGTCGACAACGACGTCAACGTCGGCACGGTCGCCGAGCTGCGCCTCGGCGCCGGACAAGGGGCCGAGGAGATGCTCGGGATCTTCGTCGGCACCGGCGTCGGCGGCGGCCTGGTGCTGGACGGGAAGCTCCGTCGCGGCGCCACCGGGCTGGCCGGCGAGATCGGCCACGTCGTCGTCGTCCCGAACGGCCGGACCTGTGGATGCGGAGGGCGCGGGCACCTCGAGGTCTACGCCGGCCGCGCCGGCATGGAGCGCCGGGCCCGCGATCTCGAGGCCAAGGGCCAGGACACGGTGCTGGTCGAGCTGGCCAAGTCCAAGCGGATGACCTCGAGCGTGTGGGCGAAGGCACTCGCCGCCGGGGACCAGGTCGCCATCACCCTCGTCGACGAGGCCGTGGGCGCGCTGGGTCGGGCCATCGCCGCCGCGATCATGACCCTCGACCTCGAGCTGGTCGTCGTTGGCGGCGGCCTGGCCGACCGCCTCGGCGCCTCGTTCGTCGGCCGGGTGGAGCAGGCGGCGAGGAGCGAGCTCTTCGCCAACGGGTCACCGGTGCGCGTCGTCCCGGCCGAGCTCGGGGACCGGGCCGGCGCCATCGGCGCGGCCCTCCTCGCCTCGTCCTGATGGCGGTCGAAGCCGAGCACCTGACGCCCGGCCGGTTCCTCAACCGCGAGCTCTCGTGGCTCGACTTCAACGACCGGGTGCTGGCCCTGGCCGAGGACGAGGGTCAGCCCGCTGCTCGAGCGGGCCAAGTTCCTCGCCATCTTCAGCCAGAACCTCGACGAGTTCTTCCAGGTGCGGGTCGCCGGTCTCAAGGACCAGCTGGCCGCCGGGCTCCGGGCCACGGCTCGCGACGGGCTGACGCCCGATCGAGCAGCTCCGCGACCATCCGCGAGCGGGTCCAGGCGCAGCTGCTGCGCCTCGCCAGGACCAGCCTTCGTCGACGAGCATCGCGCCGGCGCTGGCCGAGGCCGGCGTCCGCTTGTCGGGCTGGGACGAGCTCGACGAGGACGACGCGAAGTACCTCGGTCGACGTGTTCGAACGCCGCATCTTCCCGGTCCTCACGCCGCTGGCCGTCGACCCCGGGCACCCGTTCCCGTACATCTCCGACCTCTCGCTGAACCTGGCCGTCATCGTCCGCGATCCGGTGACCGGTGACCGCCGCTTCGCCCGCGTCAAGGTGCCGCAGCTGCTGCCCCGGTTCGTGGTGATGCCCGACGGCGAGCGCTTCGTGCCCCTCGAGCAGGTCATCGCCGCCCACCTCGACCGGCTCTTCCCGGGGATGGAGGTCGGAGTGCCACTTCCCGTTCCGGGTCACCCGCAACGCCGACCTCACCGTCGAGGAGGAGGAGGCCGACGACCTGCTGGCCGCCGTCGAGATGGAGCTGCGCCGCCGGCGGCTGGGGCGGGCCGTCCGTCTCGAGATCGACCGGCAGATGAGCGACGAGGTGCGCGACCTCCTCCTCCGGGAGCTGCAGCTCGCGCCGAGCGACATCTACGTGGTGGACGGGCCGCTCGATCTCGGCGGCCTGTGGTCGGTGTACGAGCTCGAGCGGCCGGAGCTCAAGGACGAGCCGTGGGCGGCGACCACCCAGGCGAACCTCACCGGCGACGAGGAGACGCCGGTCGACCTCTTCGCCGTCCTCCGCGACGCCGACGTGCTGGTCCACCACCCGTACGACTCGTTCGCGACGTCGGTGGAGGCGTTCATCAAGCGGGCCGCGGCCGACCCCGACGTGCTGGCCATCAAGCAGACGCTGTACCGGACCTCCGGTGACAGCCCGATCGTCAAGGCGCTCATCCGCGCCGCCGAGCGGGGCAAGCAGGTGGCCGTGCTCGTGGAGCTGAAGGCCCGGTTCGACGAGCAGGCCAACATCGCCTGGGCCAAGGCGCTCGAGGACGCGGGCGTCCACGTCGTGTACGGCCTCGTGGGGCTCAAGACCCACTCCAAGACGGCTCTCGTCGTGCGCCAGGAGGCCGACGGGATCCGGCGCTACGCCCACATCGGTACGGGCAACTACAACTCCAAGACGGCGCGGCTGTACGAGGACGTCGGGCCTGCTCAGCGCCGACCCCGAGCTCGGCGCCGACCTGACCGACCTCTTCAACTTCCTCACCGGGTACAGCCGCCAGTCCACCTACCGAAAGCTCCTGGTCGCACCCATCGGGCTTCGGGCGCGGATCCTCGACCTCATCGAGGCGGAGGCGGCCAAGGGTCCGCGAGGGTCGCATCGTCCTCAAGATGAACGGCCTCGACGACCCGCCCGTGATCGACGCGCTCTACGCCGCGTCCAGCGCGGGCGTCCCGATCGACCTGATCCTCCGCGGCATCTGCTGCCTCCGGCCCGGGGTGCCCGGGCTGTCGGAGACGATCCGGGTCCGGTCGATCGTCGGCCGCTATCTCGAGCACTCGCGGATCTTCGCCTTCGGGACCGGCGACGCGCGTCGGTGGTACATCGGCTCGGCCGACCTGCGTGGCCGCAACCTGGACCGTCGCATCGAGGTCGCCGTGCCCGTCGAGGCGGCGCCGCTGCGAGACCGCCTCCGCGAGATCATCGACGCCAACCTGGCCGACCGGACGCTGGCCTGGGAGCTCGACGGCGACGGACGTTGGCAGCCGCCCGCGGGTGCACCCGACGGAGGCGATGGCGGCGGCACCCACCGCTGCCTCCACGACGCGGCCGTCGCGCGGTCCCGCCCGCGGCTGCCGGCATGACGCCGCCGGCACCGATGCGGCTGGCCGCCGTCGACCTCGGTTCGAACTCGTTCCACCTCCTCGTCGTGGACGCCCACCCGGACGGGTCGTTCGACGTGTTGCTCCGAGACAAGGAGATGCTCCGGCTGGGTGAGGTCGTGGCCCGTACCGGGGCCATCCCGCCGGAGACCATCGAGCGGATCGTCTCGACGCTCCGCCGGTTCGCCATTGCCGCCACGTCGATCGGCGCGGTCGAGGTCGTGGCCTGCGCCACCAGCGCGCTCCGGGAGGCGGAGAACTCCGCCGCCATCGTGGACCTCGTCCGAGAGGAGACCGGGATCGAGATCGAGGTCATCAGCGGCCGGCGTGAAGCTGCGCTCATCTTCTCGGCCGTCCGGGAGAGCGTCGACCTCGAACCCGGCCCGGCCGTGTGCTTCGACCTCGGCGGCGGGAGCATGGAGGTGACCGTCGGCGATCACCGGGGCCTGGCCTGGTCGACCAGCGTCCACCTCGGCGCGGCCCGGTTGGCGACGCAGTTCCTGACCGAGGACCCGCCGAGCGCCGCCGACCTCGAGCGCCTCGAGGCGCGAATCCTCGAGGTGTTGGCGCCGGTGGCCGAGGAGGTACGGGCCCACGCGCCGCGCCAGCTGGTGGGCACCAGCGGCACCTTCCTGGACCTCGCTCGGATGGCGGCGGCGGCGCGCACCGGCCGCCCGCCGCAGAGCGTGAACCAGCTCGTGACGACCCGGGCCGAGCTCGCCGACATCCACGAGAAGCTGCTGGCCCTGCCCGCGCGCGGGCGGGCCAAGCTGGCCGGGCTCGACGCGCGGCGAGCCGACCAGATCCCGGTCGGATCGCTCGTGCTGCTCACGATCCTGCGCCTGTTCGGGTTCGAGGAGCTGGTGGTGGGCGAGTGGGCCCTGCGGGAGGGGATCGTCCTCGACGCCATCCGTCGCCACGACGTCGCGGAGTGGACGAACGACGGTGAGGCCATCCGGCGCGTCGTCGGTGCTCGGACTGGCCCGTCGGTGCAACGTCGACGAGACCCACGCCGCCCAGGTGGCTCGCCTGGCGACGACCCTGTTCGACCACACCGCCGCACTGCACGGTCTCGGCCCCGCCGACCGCGAGCTCCTCGAGCACGCCGCCGTCCTGCACGACATCGGCGAGCACGTGGCCGTGGAGAGCCACCACAAGCACACCGCCTACCTCATCGAGCACGGGCGGCTACGCGGCTTCTCGCCCGAGGATGTCGGTGTGCTGGCGACGCTCGGTCGCTACCACCGCCGCAGCGACCCCAAGGCCTCGTTCGAGCCCTACGGCCGCCTGGCGCCGGAGCGACGAGAGGCGACTCTCCGCCTCCTCGCGCTGTTGCGCCTGGCCGACGGGCTCGATCGCGGCCATGCCGCCGCCGTCACGGACGTCGACGTCGAGGTGACCGACGAGCGCGCGCGTGTCTCCTCGTGCTGTCCGCCACGGACATGGATCTCGAGCTCTGGGGGGTCCGCCGCAAGCGGGAGCTCTTCGAGCGGCTGTTCGGGCGGCGGGTCGAGGTCGTGGCCGCCGACCACCCGTCGGTCGCGACGCGGTCAGGCTGGTAGCCGTGCCGCCCCTCGCCCTCGAGTTCGTCCAGTCCGCCACCGACGTGGCCCAGCTGCCACCGGCCCTCCACGAAGTCGCCATCGTCGGGCGGTCCAACGTCGGCAAGTCGTCGCTCATCAACGCCGTCGCCCACCGGAAGAAGCTGGCGCTGGTCTCGAACACGCCGGGGCGGACCCGCCTCCTCAACCTCTTCGAGCTGCGCGGAGCCGTCGCCGCCGGCGGCACGCTCATGGACCTCCCCGGGTACGGCTACGCCGCGGCGTCCCAGACCGAGCGGGCCAAGTGGCAGCGGATGATCGAGGGCTACCTGTTGACCCGGGAAGGTCTCGAGATGATCGTCGTACTCGTCGACGGTGAGATCGGTCCGACGAAGCTCGACACCACGATGCTCGACTGGGCGAAGGGGAACGACCTGCCGTACACGGTCGTCGCCACCAAGGCCGACAAGGTCAAGGCGTTGCAGCGCGACAAGCGCCACCACGAGCTGGCCAGGAAGTGCGGCCGCCGGACCGAGGACGTGCTGTGGGTCAGCGCGGCCAAGGGCACCGGGATCGACCCGCTGCGAGGGCAGCTGCTCGCCTGGATGAGCGGAGGGCCGTCCTAGAGAAGGTTCGCGGCGAGTTCGGCCACCCGCGACCGCTCGCCCTTCGTGAGCCGAACGTGTCCGAAGACGTCGTTGCCGGTGAACACGCCGACGAGCACGGACAGCCCGCACGTGGCCTCGGACAGGAAGGCGGCGTCGATCTGGCTCGTGTCGCCGGTGAAGACGACCTTGGAGCCGTCACCGAGGCGGGTGAGGATCGTCTTGATCACGTCGGGCGGCAGGTTCTGCGCCTCGTCGACGATGACGAAGCTGTTGTGGAGGGTGCGCCCGCGGAGGTGGGCCACCGACTCCATCACGAGCTGGCCGCTGCCCTTGATGGCCTCGATGACCTGGCGGGCGTCCTCGGGTGACCGCCGCTCCGTCAGGGCGGAGATGGCGTCGATGATCGCCGCCATCCACGGGTCGAGCTTCTCGTCGAGCGCGCCCGGCAGGTAGCCGAGGTCGGCCTTGCCGACCGGGATGACGGGCCGATACACGCAGAGCCGCGCGTGTACCGGCGCTGTTCGACGACCTGCTCGAGACCGGCGGCCACGGCGCACAGGGTCTTGCCCGTGCCGGCGCGACCGTCCAGCGCGACGACCGGCACCGAGGGGTCGAGGAGGAGGGCCATGGCGAAGCGCTGCTCCTTGTTGCGGGGCTTCAGGCCCCAGGCCTCGGTGTCGGTCGCGATGGGTTCGAGCCGGCCGAGGCGCCGGCGGACCAGCACCGATTGAGATCCCGATTGCAGCACGGCGAAGGTGTTGGTCGGACGGGCCGCAGCGATCTCCTCGGCGACCGGGTCGGAGCTGGCGCCGTCGGCGTAGAGGGCGTCGATCACCGCCGCCGGCACCTGGTGCTCGGTCCAGCCCGCCGGGCGAGGCGCGGCGGCGGCCGCCACCTCGTGATCGGCGGCCTCGAGCCCGAAGGTGGCGGCCTTGAGGCGCACGGCGGCGTCGGCGGAGACCACGGTCACCCGCGGCGCGCGGTCGGCGAGACCGAGGGCGACGCCGATGATCCGGTTGTCGGGCTTGGCTTCGTCGAGCCCGTGCACGCGCAACCGCCCGACGTCGACGCCGTTGAGGGCGACCCGCAGGGTGCCGCCGCAGGGCAGCGCCACCGGTTCGGTCAGGTTGCCGCCCGATGCCAGCCGGAGCCGCTCGATCGTGCGCAGGATCTCGCGTGCCGCCCGTCCGACCGGGTCGAGGCGCTTCTTGAGCCCGTCCAGCTCCTCGAGCACGGCCAGGGGCACGACGAGGTCATCGTCCCCGTAGGCGTCGAACACGCCTTCGGGATCGGCCACGAGGGCGCTCGTGTCGAGGACGACCTGCGGCTGGGTGAGCTCGAGCACCTCGTGGAGCGCCTCGATGATGTCGGTCACGCTGCCTCCTCGCGCCGCCGCCTGCTGCGCCGGCCTCCCCACCCTGGAGCGCCGCGGCGCGTTCGGGGTGGATGGTCCCCGGCGGTAGGTTCGGCCCATGGCTCGGCTGCTGGTGACCAACGACGACGGCGTGCACGCCACGGGCATCCTGGCCCTGGCCACGGCGCTGGCCGAGGCCGGCCACGACGTCGTGGTGGCGGCCCCCCTCACCGATTTCAGCGGGTCGGGGGCGGCTCTGGGACCCGGCCACTCCAAGGGGGTGCGGACGGAGCGACTCGAGCTGCCGGGCCTCCCGGACGTCCCGGTCTTCGGGGTCGACGGCCCGCCCGGCATGTGCGTGATGGCGGCCCACCTCGGCGCGTTCGGCGACCGGCCCGACCTGATCGCGTCCGGGATCAACCTCGGCGGCAACACGGGCCGGAGCATCCTGTTCTCCGGCACCGTCGGCGCCGCCCTGGCCGCCGCCAACTTCGGCCTCAAGGGCGTGGCCGTGAGCCAGAGCGTCTCGGACCCATGGCGCATCGAGACGGGCGCCGCGTTCGGGGTGGCGGCCGTGGCGTGGGCCCTCGACCGGCCGGCGGGAACGGTGCTGAACGTGAACGTGCCCAACCTCGCGGTCCGCGACGTGAAAGGCATCCGCAGCGGTCGCCTGGCCCCGTTCGGCGTGGTGCGGACGGTGCTCGAGGGCGAGGAGGACGGCCACCTCCAACTCGTCCTGCGCGAGACCGCGGACGAGCTCGACGACGACACCGACACGATGCTCGTCCTCGCCGGTTTCGTGTCGGTCAACGCCCTGGTCGGTCCACGGTTGGCGGATCACGGCGACGCGGTGGAGGTGCTCGAGCGGACGGTGCTGACGCCGTAGGCGACGGCAGCCGCGTGCCCCGACGGACGCGCCCCGCGCCCGTACCATGGCCTTCGTGACGACGGTGGAGCAGCTCGAGGCCGCGATCGCCGTGCTCGCGTTCCTGCTCCTGGTCCTCCTCTTTCGCCGATGGCGCGCCCGCCGGCACCTCGTCCGTCGGCTCGCCTCGGTGATCTCACGCCTCGAAGGGACCGACGCCGTCGACGTGATCGGGCGCGGTCGCCTGGAGACCGCGGCTCTCGGCGCTGGAGCGCGCCGCGAGCACCGGCACGCTCCGGGTGAGCGACGCCGAGGTGGCCGTCGAACGGCTCGGAGACGCGTTTCGCGTCGTGGGCCAGGGCGTCGTCGTCTGCGACGACAACGGCGAC
Organism: uncultured Actinomycetes bacterium; assembly: GCA_963731055.1. Taxonomy (GTDB): domain Bacteria; phylum Actinomycetota; class Acidimicrobiia; order Acidimicrobiales; family CADCTF01; genus DATLED01. Next base: position 35,794 of record CAVSUD010000002.1, read on the forward strand.
GTCGTGTTCCGCGACGAACGAGCGGCGGCGCTTCTCGACGACACCACGGTGGACGAGGCCGTGGCGCGCCTCCTCGCCGCCGCGATCGAGGGCCGGATGTCGGAGCAGGAGCTCGGGCTGCTCGGACCGCCCCACCGCGTGCTCCACCTCCGGGCCGCTCCGCTCGTCAACGACGCCCGCGCCGTCGGGGCCGCCGTGGTGCTGGAGGACGTCGGCGAGCGCCGGCACCTCGAGGCCGTCCGGAGGGACTTCGTCGCCAACCTCAGCCACGAGCTGCGCGGCCCGGCGGGAACCCTCGGGGTCCTGGGCGAGACGCTGGCGGCCGAGACGGATCCGGCCGTGGCACGGAGGCTGGCGGAGCGGATGCAACGGGATGCGGCCCGCGTGGGCCGGATCATCGACGACCTCCTCGACCTGAGCCGCGTCGAGGCCGAGCAGTCACCCCGTCGAGACCGCGTGCCCGTCCACCTCCTGTTGGCCGAGGCGGTCGGCCCGGTGCGGGCCGTCGCCGACCGGCGCACCGTTCGCCTCGAGATCCACGAGCCCCCCCGGCGCCTCAGCGTGCGTGGCGACCGGCGCCAGCTCGTCTCGGCCGTCCGCGGATTGGTGGAGAACGCCGTGGCCTACTCCGAGGTCGGCGCCGAGGTGGTCGTCGACACCCGCACGAACGGGCAGTGGGTGGAGATCACCGTCGCCGACACCGGCCTCGGGATCCCGGGCCGCGACCTCGATCGCATCTTCGAGCGCTTCTACCGGGTCGAAGGCGCACGGGGTCGCGACGCCGGCGGTACCGGGCTCGGGCTCGCCATCGTCCGCCACGTGGCCGTCAACCACGGCGGGGAGGTGCGGGTGCAGTCACAAGAGGGGCGGGGCTCGACCTTCACCCTCCGTCTTCCCGCCGGACTGGGCCCCGTCGCCGTCAGCGCCCCCGCGGCCGAGGCGGGCTGAGGCGCGCGACCGGCGGCTCGATGTCGGGACGCGAACGGGCCGCCCTCGCGGGCGGCCCGTCGTGATCGTCCGAACGTGGTCGGTGGAGCGGAGGGGGTGGTGCTACTTCTTGCGGCGGGAGGCCTTGGCCTTGCCCACCTTGACCTTGCCCATGGGGAAGATGTCGTCGTCGCCGGGCTGCCAGAGGGTGACGGTGGCGGGGGCCGTGACCATGGCGGGGGCGGTGACCACGGGCGCAGGAGCGGCGCCGGTCGCCCACCCGGCGCTGGGCTGGGGGAGCTCGACCGGGGCGACCTGGGCCATGAGGGTCGGCGGGGCGACGGGTGCCGGCGCGGCGCTCGTCAGGGCGGCGGCGAGGGCCGCGGCCAGGTCGTCCTCGCGGGCGGCCGGCGGCTCGCCGGGGACCCAGCCGTCGAAGGCGCGATCGAGCTGGCTCTCGGAGGACCACTCGGGCGCTCGCTGGGCGGCGGTGGGCTCGTGGCGCACCGGAGCGGCGTCGGGGGAGGAGTGATCGCCGTAGACGTCACCCAGGAGGTTCGAGAGGTCGGACATGCCTGTACCTTCGTCACGCACTGTGGTCGCCTTGAGCGCGCCTCGACCGGCACCTTGGCGTGAAATGACGGACTTTCCGCCGGTTCCGGCCTGGCGGACGCTCCAGCCGCCTCGCCGGCCACGGCCACGGTCCGCGTTTTCATTCCTCTCCCGCACCCATGCGCTGGCCATGGCGGGGGACAGCCTGGTCACGCTGGCGCTCGCCGGCTCGCTGTTCTTCAGCATCTCCCCGTCGGCGGCGCGGGGGCGGGTGGCGCTGTCGCTCCTGTTCACCATGGCCCCGTTCGCGATCGTGGCGCCGTTCCTGGGGCCGGTCATCGACCGCTCCCGCCAGGGGCGCCGGGTGATGGTGGTGGCGAGCTGCGCCGGCCGTGCCGTCGCCTGTCTCCTCATGGCACGGGTGCTCGACGGGGTCCTCCTGTTCCCGGTGGCCTTCACGGTGCTCGTGCTCTCGAAGTCCTACAGCGTCGCCAAGAGCGCGCTGGTGCCGGCGGCCGTCGCCGACGACGACGAGCTCGTGGAGGCCAACGCCAAGCTGGCCATCACCGGTGTGCTGGCCGGCTTCGTGGCCGCCGGACCGGGCGGTGGTGCTCCTCCAGCTCCTGTCCGGCTCGTGGACCCTTGCCCTCGCCGCCGCCGTCTTCCTCGCCGCCGCGATCTCTGCGCTCCGGCTCCCGGCCACGCCGTCGTCTTCCCTGCCATCGGGGCCGGCGCCCGCCGGGCCGGCCGATCCCTCGGACGGGGTGACGGTCGGGGCCCACGCCTCGGGCCAGCTGCTCGCCGCTTCGGTCGCCATGGCGTTGCTGCGGGCCGAGGTCGGCTTCCTCACCTTCCTCGTCGCCTTCGGGTTCCGACGTTCGAACGCACCGTCGTGGTGGTTCGGCGTCGTGCTCGCGTCGAGCATGGGTGCGACGCTGGCCGGAAGCGCGCTGGCCCCCCGGCTGCGGGCCCGGGTCCGGGAGGAGTGGCTCATCGCCGGCGGCCTCGGCCTCGTCTCGCTCACCGGGCTCGGGTTCGCCCGGCTCGACGGGCGACTGTGGGCGGCCGCCGTCGCGGCCGGGGTTGGGCTGGCGGCCGGCACGGCCAAGCTGGCCTTCGACGCGCTCGTGCAACGCGACGCGCCGGAGCGCGAGCGGGCCCGTTCGTTCGCCCGCTACGAGGCCGGCTTCCAACTCGTGTGGGTCATCGGCGCCCTGCTGCCGGTCGTGGTGGCGACACCGATGCGCCAGGGATTCGACGTCCTGGGAATCGCCGCGTCGGCCGCCGCGGTCGCCTACGTGGTGGTGACGCGCCGGATGGGTACGGCTCCGGCATGAGAGTCGTCGTCCTGGCCGACACCCACCTGCGCCGGGGTGGTCGGCGTCGCCTCCCCGACGAGGTGTACGACCACCTCGACCGCGCCGACGCCATCCTCCATGCCGGCGACATCATGGTGAGCGACCTGGTGCACGAGCTCGAGGGGTTCGCGCCGACCTTCGCCGTGCTCGGCAACAACGACCACGGCGACCTGTTGGGGATGCTCCCGCAAGTGCGCATCGAAGAGCTGGGCGGGGTGCGGGTCGGAATGATCCATGACAGCGGCTCGTCGAAGGGCCGTCCGGCGCGGATGCGGCGGCGGTTCCCGGACTGCCCGCTGGTCGTCTACGGACACTCCCACATCCCCTACGACGGTGAAGGCGCCGAAGGACAGCGGCTGTTCAACCCGGGATCGCCGACCGAGCGCCGGGCGCAGCCCCACCACACCTACGGCCTCCTCGACCTCGCCGACGGCGAGATCGTCGCCCACGAGATCCGACGGGTGGGCTGAGCGCCGTCGTCACTCCGGGAGGTTGATGCGCTCCCACCAGAGGCCCGGCGCGTCGACCTCGTTCGGTGTCGGCAGCTCGCGCGCCGAGGCCCAGAGCCGGTTGAGGCCCTCAGCCCCCCCGCGCTCGCACGATGCCGCGCACGAAGGCCTCGCCTCGGTCGTACTGCTTCTGGGAGAGCTCGAGCCCGAACAGGCGCTCGACGAACCGGTCGCCCTTGTTGGCCTCCACCCGCCGGCGCCGGAGCGCCTCGGCGAGGAGGCCGTACGACCCGATCAGACGCCCGCCGACCTCGTCCATGACGTAGTCGACGTAGCCCTCGATGGTCGACGTCAGGGCCTCGAGCGCCGGCTTGATGCGCCGCTGGGCGTCGGACTCGATGGTGCCGAGGAGGGAATCGGGATCGCCGAAGACGTTCTCCCACGAGCCCTGGTCGGTCGGGTCGATCGTCGCCATCCGCTCGCTGAGGGCGTTCGGATCGGGCGTGAAACCGCCGGCGTAGTCGAGCAACAGCTCCTCGAGACGGGCCCGCACGTGGGGGCGACCGAGCACCGCGTGGTGGGCCACCGAATCGAGGCACACCCACAGGCGGAGGTCGTCGGGGGGCAAGGACCAGTCGGTGCCGAAGGCCTCGAGGTTGGCGGCGACGACGAGCAGCTCGTCGGTCGCGGGGCGGGGTACCGGCAGGTCGTACTGCCCGAGGGACCTCCGGGCGAGGTGGCCGACCATGAGGCCCAGCTGCATGCCGAGGATCATCGGCGCCATCACGCCGAGGAGGTTCCCGAGCATCTCCTCACCCATCGCGCCGCCGAGCTCGGCCGCATCCTCCGGGTCGAGCGACGGCGCCTGCATCGAACCGCCGAGGGATGTGGCGAGCCGCTCGAACAGGGGCTTGTAGGCATCGAGGGTTGCCGCCGCCCAGTCGCCGCGGTTCGTGGCCCGCATCGACAGGGCCCGCCCGGTGACCGACGTGGCCAGCCCGGTGAAGTCGCCGATCTGCAGCTCCGCCACCCGGGCCAGCTCCTCGAGCTTGATGCGCTCGATCGGGTCGACATTGCCCTCGGCCTCGCCTTCGGCGGCCATGTAGCCGCCGATCTGGCGGGCGACGTCCCAGTTCACCGGGCCCTGGTTCGAGAAGAGCTTGGCCAGGTCCCCGAAGATGGGCATGCCCTCGAACGGGTTGCCGCCGCCGAATGGACCGGGCGTGCTCACACGGGCATGGTAGGTCGATGGCCAGCGTTGTGATCAGCGGTGCCGGCGGTCGGACCGGGCGCCGGCTCGTCGCCCGTCTGGAGCACCTTCCCGGCTTCGACCGCGTGGTGGCCGTCGATGCCTCGGCGCCCCTCGCCGACCTCAAGTCCGCCTTCGACGGCATGGACGCCCTCGTCCACCTCGGGTACGCCACCCTGATCGGGCCCGTGCTCGAAGCGGCCGGCTCGTCGTCGATCTCGACGGTCGTCTACCGATCGAGCGCCACCGTCTTCGGGGCGTGGGCCGACAATCGCGTGCCGCTCGCCGAGGACATCCCCCTCCGCCCCAACCCGGGGTTCGCGTTCGCCATCGAGCACGCCGAGGCCGAGCGCCGGGTGACCGAGTGGTCCGACGACCACCCCGGCGTCCGGGTCTCGGTGCTGCGCCCAGCCCCGGTCGTCGCCCGCGGGGGCGAGAGCTGGGAGTCGGACACGCTCGGCCGCCCATCGAGCCTCCGGCGCAGCGAGTCCCTGCCCCCGGTCCAGTTCCTCCACGTCGACGACGCGGCCGCCGCCTTCGCCCATGCCGTGACCGAGCGCCTCGAGGGGACCTTCAACGTCGCGCCGGACGGCTTCGTCTCGGGCGAGACGGCGCGGGCGCTGGCCACCAACGGCCGATTGACCCTGCCCCTGCCCGATCGCGTCGCGGCGACGGCGGAGCGGTGGGCGTGGCGGCTCGGCTGGGGCGGGGCGCCGGCGCCGGCCGTGCCGTACCTCGTGCATTCGTGGGTGGTGGCCAACGACAAGCTCGTGGCCACCGGCTGGACACCGGAGCACACCAACGAAGAGGCGCTCGTCGCGGCCCGCAAGGGATCGTGGTGGCGCGAGCTCAGCCCGAAGCGCCGCCAGGAGCTCGCCCTCGCCGCATCAGGCGTCGCCGCGGCCGGGCTCGGGGCGGCCGTCTTCGGTGCCGTCCGGGCCGCCGGCCGCCGGGCCGAGTGACGCGTCAGCTGGTCTGCGGCTTGTCCGCGAGGGTCGCCCGGACGTCCATGGACGTGCCGCTGCGAAGCACCCGGAGCGAGACGACGTCGCCGACCTCGGCGGCACGGACGCGACGCACGATCTCGGCCATCGAGGTGATGGCGGCGCCGTCGACGGATGTGATGACGTCGCCGACCGTGAGGCCGACGGACTCCGCCGGGCTGCCCGGCATGACCCGCCGGACCAGGGCGCCGTCGGCGTGGGTCTCGCCCTCGATGCCCAGCCACCCGTGCGCCACGTGGCCGGAGCCGAGCAACTGGGTCGCCACCGTGCTGGCGACGTCGATGGGAGTGGCGTACCCCGTGGCGCCGTCCTCGGACGGGGTGCTGGTGGACCGCGATGCCGATCACCCGACCGGTGACGTCGAGCACGGCGCCTCCCGCGCACCCGGGCGCGACTGCGGCGTCGGTGCGGATCATGTCGACGAGCCGGCGGCCCGCCATCCCCGCTTCCTGCCCGAGCGCGCTGACCATCGAGACCCGCACGAGCGGCCCCGTCGACGCGGCCCCACTCGGCGCTCCGATGGTGATGGTCGGCTGGCCGACCTTCATCCCCGAGCGCGTCGTGGCCAGGACGGCGGTCGGGAAGTCGTCGCCGTCGAGGTCGAGGAGGGCGATGTCGGTGTCGGGGTCACCGCCGACGAGGCGGGCGGGGAGGTCGCGACCGTCGTCGAGCAGGACTCGAACGGCGACGGCCCCCTCGACGACGTGATGGGTGGTGAGGACGAGCCCGTCGCTCCGGATCACGACCCCGGAGCCCCAGGCGCGGGTGCCGTCCTCGGTGCGGGCGATGACCTGGGCGATCGCCGGTCGCACCCGGGACGTGAGCGCCACGACATCCGTCGTCGGCGGGGCGGGTTCGTCCGTGCCGAACGGTCCGACGAGGGCGACGGCGCCGATCGTCAACAGCACCGAGATGCAACTGGTGAGGGCGACGACGGTCACGACACGGGGCGTGGCGGCCCGCCGTCCCGGTCGCCGGCCGCGGCTGGCGACGGCGACTTCGGAGGGGTGCCGCCACAGGCGGTCGTCGGGCGGCAGCAGCGGCGAGGCTCCGTCGTCATCGGGCCCCTCCTCGTCCCACGCCACGGAGGCTGAGGATACCGGGAGGTCTGGCGCCGCTGGTCTCGCCCCCCGCCGTACGATGCAGGTCGTGCTGGTACCTCCGATCGACGCTGCGGACTGGGTCGGGCTCTCCGCCGAGCCGCTGCCCGTCGAGGCGGCGTTGCGTTGGACCCAGACGCCCGACTCGGGGGGCCAGGTCCTCTTCACCGGCACCGTGCGCGATCACGCCGAAGGTCGCACGGGCGTCGACTGGCTCGAGTACGAGGCCTACGAGGAGCAGGTGGAGCCCCGGTTGCGGGCCCTGTGCGCCGAGATCCGGTCCCGCTGGCCCGAGGTGCGGCGCCTCGTCCTCTTGCACCGCATCGGTCGTCTGGCCCTGTCGGAGGTCGCCGTCGTCGTCGTCGTGGGCACGCCTCATCGCGCCGAGGCCTTCGCCGCGGCCCGCTTCGCCATCGACGCGCTCAAGGCCACGGTGCCGATCTGGAAGAAGGAGTCCTGGGAGGGCGGCGAGGCCTGGGGCACCGACGCCGCGCCGCGTCGAGGAGGTCCGCCGGGTGAGCAGCCTCCTGTTCCTGGGATCCGCGGTGGCGCTCAGCGTGCTCGGCGGCCTCTTCCTCTACCTGCGGACCGCAAGCCGACCTCGCTCAACGCCGGGATCGAGGAGTTCCACCGCGAGCTGAAGGCGCTCGCGCCGGATCGGCGCCCCGAGGGTCGGTCGCACCACGCCCGGCTCGAAGGAGCCGGCCCTGGCTCGGGACCTCGCCATCGACCTCGGCACCGCCAACACCCTCGTCTACGCCAAGGGCCAGGGCATCGTCCTCAACGAGCCGACGGTCATCGCCCTGAACAAGCAGACCCAGCGACGTGCTCGCCATGGGCCACGAGGCGTGGCAGATGATCGGCCGCACGCCCGGCTACATCGTGGCCGTGCGCCCGCTCCGCGGCGGGCGCCATCACCGACTTCGACATCACCCAGCGCATGATCCGGCTGCTGCTGCAGCCGGGCCGGCGTCACCCGGTTCAACCGCCCCCGCGTGCTGATCTGCGTGCCGTCGGCCATCACCGAGGTCGAGCGGCGCGCCGTGATCGAGGCGGCCCGCCGGGCCGGCGCCGCCGACGCCCAGCTCATCGAGCAGCCGATGGCCGCGGCCATCGGCGCCGGCCTCCCGATCCACGAGCCGCTCGGCAACATGGTCGTCGACATCGGCGGCGGCACCACCGAGACCGCGGTCATCTCCCTCGGCGGCGTCGTCGCCCTCGAGGCCATCCGCGTGGGCAGCTTCGACATCGACACCGCCATCCAGACCTACGTGCGGCGCGAGTACGGCATCGCCATCGGCGAGCGCACGGCCGAGGAGATCAAGATCGCCATCGGCTCGGCCTACGCCACCGACGACGAGGTCAAGGCCGAGGTGCGCGGCCGCGACCTCATGACGCGGCCTGCCCAAGACCGTCATCCTCTCGCCCGAGGAGGTGCGCGACGCCATCGAGGAGCAGGTCAGCGCCATCGTCGACTCGGTCATCCAGTGCCTCGGCAGGCCCCGCCCGAGCTGGCCCAGGACCTGATCATCCAGGGCATCCACCTCGTCGGCGGCGGCGGCCTGCTGCGCGGGCTCGACCTGCGCCTCGCCGAGGAGACCGAGCTGCCGGTGCACCTCGTCGACGCGCCGCTCGAGTGCGTCGTGCTCGGCGCCGGCAAGTGCATCGAGGCCTACGAGACGCTCAAGGTCATGTTCATGGAGTCGGATCGGTAGCAACCGGTCCCGGCCGCTAGCTTTTCGCCGCCCGCCGTGAAAGGACCCCGATGACCGCCATCTCCACGACCGCCCCGAGGACGCTCGCCGACGCCGTCCTTCCGCGATCGCTGGTCACCGACGCCGGTCTCGTCGTCGGCTTCGCCGCGCTGACCGCCGCGGCCGCACAGATCTCGTTCCGGCTGCCGTGGACCCCGGTGCCGATCACGGGCCAGACGTTCGCCGTCCTGGCCGCCGGCACGGTCCTCGGCCTGCGCCGCGGGTTCGCCAGCCAGCTCCTCTACGTCCTGGTCGGCGCTCTCGGTGCGCCCGTCTACGCCGGCGGTGTCGGCGGCTGGGCCAAGGCCACGGGCGCGACCGGCGGGTACCTGCTCGGGTTCGTGATCGCCGCCGCCGTCGTGGGCGCGCTCGCCGACCGGCGCCAGGACCGGCAGCTGCTGACCTCGATCCCGGCGATGCTGGCCGGGAGCGCCATCGTCTACGCCGTCGGCGTTCCGTGGCTGGCAGCGAGTCTCGGGGTCTCCGGCACCAAGGCCATCGAGCTCGGGATGGCGCCGTTCCTCATCGGTGACGCCGTCAAGCTGGCGGCCGCCGGCGCCCTCGCCCCGGGGGTGTGGCGCCTCATCGACCGCTCCCGCGACCGGGGCCAGCCGACCTAGCCCAACAGGTCCTCGGCCGCCTGGCGCACCTGCCAGTCGCGATCACCTTGGGCTCGTTCGAGCGCTTCGTCGACCTCGGGGCCCTCGAACGGGGCCAGGGCCAGCACGGCCCGGCGCCGCACCGCCGGCTTGTCCCGGGTGGCGACGAGGATCGCCGGGAGCCCCGCCGGATCGCCGATCGCGCCCAGAGCGGCGACGGCCGCCTCCCGGGCCAGCGGGTCGGTGTGGCCGGTGGCCACGGCGCTGAGCCGGGCCACGATCGGTTCGGCCCGCGACTCTCGTTCGCCGAGGGCCCATGCCGCGCCCTCGACGACCAACGGGTCCTCGTCGTCGAGGAGGGGGAGGAGGTCGACGTCGCGCCGATCCCGGCCCTCGGCCGCCGCCCGCCGGCGCACGATCGGGGCCGGATCGGTCAACGCCCGCCGGAGGTCGTCGTCGGTGAGGGCTGCCGAGGCGGCGCAGCGCGCCGAGGGCCGTCGCCCGCACGGCCGGCGCCGGATCATCGAGACCCCGCCGGGCCGCGCCCGCATCGCCGGTGTGGCCGGCGACCGCAACGGTTCGCCGGCGGGCCACGACGTCCGCCTCGAGAGGGATCTGCGGCTCAACGTCATCGTCCACGGTGTCGACATCGTGGTCGGCCGCCAACGAAATCCGCCAGCGGATGCGAGAATGGAGACGCATGACCGACGCGCGCCGCTCCCTCCTGCTGCTCCTCGCAGGGTTGTTGCTGGCCACGGGTGTCCTCGTCGTCGTGGTCGATCGCACCGAGCCCTCGCAGGCGCTGGCCGAGTCGCCGGTCCTCCAGGTCGCCCCGTCGACCACGACCGCGCCCACCACCACCGAGCCGGTAACAACGGCGCCGCCCGAGACCACGACGACGGCCGCCCCGAAGCCGGCGCCGGAGCGGCTCGCCGGTGGCGCCATCGCACCGCCGCGCGACTCCTACGCCCCGGAGCCCATCCAGGAGATCGGCCGCATCGAGATCCCGAAGATCGGCCTCGACCACCAGGTGATGCACGGCATCACCCTGCGCAACATCGACCACGGACCGAGCCACTGGCCCGGCACACCGTTGCCGGGCGAGGCTGGGAACACGGTCTTCGCCGGCCACCGGGTGACCCACAGCCACCCGTTCCGCCGCATCAACGAGCTCGAGCCGGGCGACGAGATCTTCTTCACCGTCGCCGGCATCCGCACGCGCTACCTCGTCACGGGCCACGAGGTCGTGGCCCCCAGCCGCCTCGACATCGTCGATCCCACGCCGACGCCCACGGCCACGCTCTTCGCGTGCCACCCGCCCGGGTCGGCTCGCCAGCGCTACGTCGTCCGTGCCGCGCTGGCCTCGGTCGATGGCACGGCCATCCCGACGGCCGAGGCCCCTCCCGCCGCCGAGGGCTAGCCGCGCCCCGGCCGGTCCGGGTGAATCCGCCGCTCAAGGCCCGTCGCCCCCGCTCCGATGCACTGGTGCGGAAAGGAGCCAGGCATGTCGCACATGGTCATGTATCGGTCGGTCGAGGGGCAGCCCGTGTTCCATCAGGTGGAGAGCCTGGAGGACGCGGCCCGCCACGTCGAGAGCCTGCGCAACGCAGGGCAGGGCGGCGACGCCCGCATCTTCTCGATGAAGGAAGTCAAGATCGAGGTGAAGACGTACTACCGGGTCGAGGTGGCGACCGAGGAGGAGCGTTCGGCGCCCGCGCCGGCTCCCGCCGCTGCCGCCGCCGCTCCTGCCGCCGCCGCCCCGGCGCCGGTCGAGGCGCCCGCCCCTACCCCTGCTATTGCGCCTACCACCATCGCTCCCGTCACCGGGGGCGGCCCCGCCGCCGTCAAGCCCGAGCCGGCCGTGGTCGGTGCCGGCGCCGCCAACGGCGGTCGCTTCGGCCTCTTCGGCAAGGGGTAGTCCGCTACCCCTTGGCGAACTGGCGCAGGGCGAAGGCCACCACGGCCACCGTCAGCCCGATGGCGGAGGCGAGGAGCACGCCCGCCACCACCGCCAGCAGGACCAGCTCCACCAGCGCCCGGACCCGGCTCGCCGCTCGGCGGCCGGCTCCCGGTGCCGTGCGCACCGCACCACGACGGTCGTCGACGACGGACCCGGGCCCCACGTCGAGTGTGGGCGCCGGGTCCGCCTCGTCGCGCTCGGGCTCGGGCTCGGGCTCGATCTCGTCCCGCATCGGTTCCGGCTCGACGTCGACCAGCTCCGGCTCGGGCTCGATCAGCTCCGGCTGGTCGACCAGCTCGGCATTCGGCTCGGGCTTGGGCTCGATCAGCTCCGGCTCGATCAGCTCCGGCTGGTCGACCAGCTCGGCATTCGGCTCGGGCTTGGGCTCGATCAGCTCCGGCTCGATCAGCTCCGGCTCGATCAGCTCGGGCTCGACGTCGACCGGCTCGGGCTCGACGTCGAGCGGCTCGGGCTCGAGCGGCTCGACCTCGACCAGCTCCGCCTTCGGCGCCGGAGGGACCCGCACCCAGGCGGCGGGCGGCGGCACGGTCCGGCCCTCGTCCTCGTCCTCGTCCTCGTCGTCCCACGAGGGGACGAACATCGCCGTCGGTTCCTCGTCGCGCTCCTCGCCCACGCTCACCGCCGAGTGCCGCGCCGGGTAGTGGAACGGCTCATGGCAGGCTGCACGGCGACGCCGGTGACCACGAGGCAGGACGCGCAGGTGAACACTTCGAGAGAGATGGTAGTGCGCGGGCCCCTGGGCTGGGACCCTGTGGAGCCGCCGCCGCGCCACCGTCTCCTCGGCCTGACGATCGCCCTCGTGCTCGTCTTCGGGGTCGTCGCCGTGGGGATGAACCTGCAGCTCCCGTACTACGCGCTGGCCCCCGGATCGGCCCGTTCGGTGGGCCCGCTGATCCAGGCCGCCGACGCCAAGGTGTACCCGGCCAAGGGCGAGGTGCTCCTGACGACGATCAGCCTGCAGCAGGTCCACCCGTTCCAGGCGCTGTCCGGGTGGCTGCGGACCGACGTCGACGTCTTGCCGGAGGAGAAGATCCGCCCGCCCCAGACCTCGGACCAGGAGTACCGCCAGTTCAACTTCCAGGTGATGGACGAGTCGAAGCAGAACGCCATCGTCGTCGCCCTCCGCCGCCTCGGCTACGAGGTCAAGGAGAAAGGGGAGGGCGCGCTGGTCGAGAAGGTCCTCGCGGAGTTCCCGGCCCAAGGGCGGCTGCGGCCTGGGGACGTGATCTCCTCGATCAACGGGCAGCCCGTCGCCCTCGTGAAGGACGCGACGACGATCATCAGCACCCACGCCCCGGGTGACGTCCTGACGATCCAGGTCCGGCAGCCGGACGGGACCGAACCCCGGGAGGTCCAGGTGCCGGTGGCCGCCGATCCGGAGCAGGGCGGCAAGACCGTGCTCGGCGTCTTCCTCCGCAGCTTCAAGCGCGACTTCGACGTGCCCTTCAAGGTCGACATCCAGAGCGGAAACATCGGCGGACCGTCGGCGGGCCTGGCCTTCACCCTCGGGGTGATCGACGCGCTCACCCCCGGGGAGCTGACGGGCGGGCGGAAGATCGCCGTCACCGGCACGATCGAGCTCGACGGTCGTGTGGGCGACGTCGGCGGCGTGGCCCAGAAGACCTCCGCCGTCAAGGCGGCCGGAGCCGAGGTGTTCATCGTGCCGGCCGGGGAGTACGACGTGGCGAAGCAGCGCGTGGGTGACGGTCTCATGGTGATCAAGGTGACGACGCTCCAGGAGGCACTCGACGCCCTCGGCCGCCTCGGCGGCGATCTCACCGCGCTCGGCCCGGTCGCGGCCGGGGAGCGTGGTTAGCATCCGCCGGTCCCCGCTACCTCACCCGGACTGAACCCCATGCCCGCCTTCGCCGCGCAGTTCGAGTTCGCCGCTTCGTTCACGGTGTTCCTGGTCGCGCTGGCGGGGGTCGCGCTGGTCGTGCTGCGGGAGGCGTTGACGACCCGGGCCGGAGCCCGGGTCGCGCTCGGATTGGGCTTCCTCGGCATCGGCGCCGGCGCGTTCCTCCAGGGCTCGCTGCTCGTCGTCGAGGGGGATGACCCGACGCTTCTCGCCCTTCGGGTCGCCGGTGTGGCCGGTGTCCTCGTCGGCAGCCTGCAGTGGCGCGGTCGGGGCGCATCGTTGTGGTTGCTGTGGCTCGGCGCGGCGGGCTTGGTCGCCGCCGTGCCGTGTGAGCTGGTCGGCGCCGGCACGGCTGCGGCCACCGTCTCGGCCGTCGGCGGGTTGCTGGTCGGCGCGGCGTTGCTCGCCGCGAGTCGGGTTGCCATCGCCGCCCGGGTGGCCGCCAGCGCCGCCGGCACCTTGTTGCTCGTCGTCCTGGTCCTGTCGATCGCGCTCTCCGCCGTGCTCTCGGGAACGGTCGAGGACCAGGCCCTCAACGATCTCGACGATCGTGCGCTCCTCACCGCGTCGGCCGTGGAGACCACCACCCGCGAGGTGGCCGGCAAGACCTTCGGCGTCGCCTCCCTTCTCGTCCGTCTCCCCGACGATCCCGACGCGCTCGGGAGCGCGCCGCTGTTGTCGGGCATCGATGCCCGGTCCGGGCCGACGGGGCGCCAGCAGGCCGCCATCCAGGCCGAGCTCGACCGCATCGGTCGAGAGGTCTTCACCGACGTCGGACTGGCCTACGTCTCGGAGTCGGGAGCGATCCTCGCCGGCACGGGCGCCGCCGCCGACGTGCTGCAGGACGCGGCGTCGGCTCCGGTCGTGCGTGAGGGGCTGACCGGCCGGCCGCGAACGGCCCGCACCTCGACCTCCGTCGTGGGCGGGCGGGCGGCCGTGGTGGCCGTGCGCCCGATCGACCTCCCGGGCGGGCATGCCATCGGTGGCATCGTCGGGGTCGTCCCGCTCGACGACGCCTACCTCCGTGATCGGGGCGCAGGCGACGCCGACGCGTTGGCGCTCGTCGCCGTCGACGGCGCGGTCGCGGCCCGAGCGGGCGCCGTTCCGGGTGCCGCGACCCTCCGGTCGCTGGCAGCGGCATCGATCCGGCAGCCCGTGCGCCACACCGGCGTCGCCGACGGCCGGTTGTCCGCCGCCCGCGCCGTGGCGCCTCGCGACGGCACGCCCCCCGTCCTCGTCGTGGTGGCATCGCGTTCGACCGCGCAGGTCGACGGCGTGCGCGAAGACCTGTTCCGGACGTTCTTCGTCATCGCCTTCGGCGGCACGGTCCTCGCCCTGCTCCTGGCCGTCCTCGTCGGTGATCGGATCGGCGCCGGCATCCGGCGGTTGACGGCATCGGCGGAGTCGATCCAGCGCGGCGAGCTCGGCGTCCGGTCGGGGGTGCGCAGCGAGGACGAGGTCGGGGTGCTCGGCGCCACCTTCGACTCGATGGCGGCGTCCATCGAGGAGCAGACGGATGCGTTGCAGGAGGCGGCGGAGCGCGTCGAGGCCATCGTCGCCGGCATGGGCGAGGCCCTCGTCGCGCTGGACCGACAGGGCCGGGTCACCGACTTCAACACCGCCGCCGAGGAGCTCCTGGGGGTCGCCGGCGACGACGCCCGGGGACGGTCGGTGGACGAGGTGCTGGCGGTGACGGCCGAGGACGGGCCCGATCTGACGGCGCGCATCCAGTCGCTCGAGGCCGGTCGCTGGTCTGCGCTCGGCAACGTCGAGCGACGCGACGGCGCCGTCGTACCCGTGGCGCTCACGGCGGGCGCACTCCGCGGCCCGGACGGAGAGGTGACCGGTGGTGTCGTGGTGCTCCGCGACCTCCGGGGGGAGCGGGAGGTCGAGCGGATGAAGCGCCACTTCCTCTCCCGTGTCGGTCACGAGCTCCGCACGCCCCTGACCCCGTTGATCGGGTACTCGCAACTCCTGGTCGGCCGGGAGCTCCCGGCGGAGCGGGCCCGCCCGGTGTACGCATCGATCCTGAAGTCGGCCCAGCGGCTGGAGCGGATCGTGGAGATGCTCGAGTTCTTCGCGTCGCTCGATGCCGGCCGCCAGGTGCTGCATGCCGAGCCGGTGGACGTGCGACTGGTGCTGGCCCAGGTCCTCGAGCGGCGTGGGCCGGCGCTCGAGGGGACGGCCCACACCCTGACGAAGCGGACGGCCAAGGACACCCCGCGGGTGTTCGCCGATGGCCGCTGGCTGGGCCGGTCCATCGACGAGCTGGTCGACAACGCGGTGAAGTTCTCGCCCAAGGGCGGACGGGTCGTGGTGAGCGCCGGACGCCTCGCCTCCGACCCCTCGATGGTGGAGGTGGCGGTGCGCGACTCGGGAGTCGGGATGTCGCCGGACGAGGTCGACGCCGCGTTCACCGAGTGGGCGCAGGGCGACGAGTCGGACACCCGGTCCTTCGGTGGCCTCGGGCTCGGGCTGGCTCTGGTCCAGCGGGTCGCCGAGCACCACGGCGGCCAGGTCCTGTGCGTCACGGCGCCCGGGAAGGGCTGCCGCTTCTCGATCCTGTTGCCGGCGATGCCCGACCAGGAACGGCCCCCGCGGGCCGGTGCTCGTCGCCGCCGCGAGCGGTCACCCGCCGCAGGGGTACCCGAGCCCTAACCTCGGAGCCGATGAGCGAGTCCGACGACCTGCCTGGCGGCGACCGCCCGCTCGAGCCCGAGGCCGTCGCCAGTCGGTCGTTCGCCACCGCGTTCCGCGGCTTCGACCCGGTGCAGGTCCGGGCCTTCCTCGGCACGGTGGCCGACGAGCTCGGGCGGCTGCAGGAGCAGGAGTCGGAGCTGCGCCGGCGGCTGGAGCACGCGCCGACGTCGGCGTCGGAGGGGCCGGACGAACCGGTGGCGCGACAGGACGACGAGGCGGCGACCGATCGTCTCGTGACCGCCGAGGCCCAGGCCGCGATCCTGGTGGAGGACGCGCGAGCCGAGGCCGATCGCCTGGTGCGCGAGGCCCGCGACCGGGTCGCCACCCTCGGATCGGCGGCGACGTCGGAGACGACACGGGTGCTCGACGAGGCGCGGGTCGAGGCGGCGCGGTTGCGGGCGACCGCCGTCGATGACCTGAAGGGCCGGTTCGAGGATGCGGAGGCGACGGCCGTCCGCAAGATCGCCGAGGCGGAGCGGGAGGCGGCGGCCATCCGCGTCAAGGCTCGCGAGGAGTCCGAGGCGACGATCGAAGCGGCGCGGGAGCGGGGGCGGGAGATGGTCGCCGAGGCCCAGGCGGCCCGGGAGCGGATGCTCGCCGATCTGGCCAAGCGCAAGCGCGCCGCGCAGGCCCAGCTCGAACAGCTGCGGTCCGGCCGCGACCGCCTGCTCGACACCCTCAAGGTGGCCCGGCGCTCGATCGACGAGATGACGACGAGGTTCGACGCCGGCGACGGGTCGTCCGTCACGCCGCCCTCCTCGGGCACGCCCTCCGGCTCCGTCACGACCACGCCCGGCGCCGCGTCCAGCGACGCCCGTCCGCGCGCAGCTAGCACCACGACGTCGGGCACGGCGACGGCTGCCCCCCCGCCCCGCCCGGTGCGGACGCGAGCGGTTTCCCTCGGCGAGGTCCCCTCCGCGGCCCGCCCCCAGATCGCCGCCCCCCAGGCGGCGGCGGCGACGCCGCCCCCCGCCGCTCCGTCGGCGCCGGCCGACGTCGAGGACGTGGGCCAGGAAGCGACCGAGCCCGTCGGGTCGACGGTGGAACCGGACCCGGTGCCGGTCCGCACGGAGGAACGGCGGTCTTCGGCCCTGCGCATCCTGCGTCGCAACAAGCCGGGCGACCCGCCCCCGGCGCTCCCCGTCCCGGCCGTCGGGCGGGACAGTCACGCCGAGGGCGTCCGGATCATCGGTCGGCCGTCTGCGCCCGCGACGGAGCCCGAGGCGGAGATCCCGGAGGCGGACGAGGTCCGTGCGGAACTGCCGGCCGAGCCGGCCGAGCTGGCCGAGCCAGCCGAGTCGGTCGAGCCGGTCGTGGCGCAGGAACCTGAACCCGAACCGGATCCGGAACCGGCGCCCGAACCGGCGCCCCAACCGTCGCCCGAGCCGGTGCCGGCCTCGGCCGAGACCCCCGAACCCGAACCCGAACCGCCCGTCGAGGAGGAGATCCGACCCCGCATCGAGGACCTCTTCGCCCGGATGCGGGCGGAGCGGGAGGCGACGACGGCGTCGGCCCGAGCCGTGCTGGCCGCCGCACCGGCCGCGACCCCGACGTCCGTCGCGACGATGGAGGCGCTCGAACCCGAACCCGAACCCGAACCCGACTCCGGCCCCGTCGCCGCACCGGTCGCGTCCGACGCCGACGAGCACCGGTTGCAGACCCGCGATGCGGCGATCGAGCCGCTCGTGGCCCAGCTGACGAAGCGCCTCAAGCGGGCGCTGCAGGACGAGCAGAACGCCAGCCTCGACCGGCTGCGAACGAGCCGCGGCAAGCCGACCGTCGAGCAGATCCTTTCGCGCGCAGACGACCAGTCGTTGCCGTATCGGCACCTGGCCCTGCCCTTCCTGGAGGAGGGCGGCCGCGCCGGCGCGTCGGCCTCGCCCTTCGGCCCCACCCCGATCGCGACCGACGACCTCGCGGCCCAGTTGGCCGACGATCTCGCCGGCGCCCTGCGCGTCCGTCTCGACGGGGTGCTGTCCATCGCCGCCTCCGACGACCTCGAACTGGGCGCGTTGAGCGAGCGGATCAGCGCCGCGTACCGGGAGTGGAAGGTGTCGAAGGTCGAACGGCTGGCCATGCACTACCTCGTCGCGGCCCACGAGCGCGGTGGCTTCCTGGCCCACCCCGAGGGCACCGCCCTGCGCTGGATCGTCGACGATGACGGACCGTGCCCCGATTGCGAGGACAACGCCCTGGCCGGCGCCAATCCGCGCGGACAGGCGTTCCCGACAGGCCAGTTGCACCCGCCCGCGCACCTCGGGTGCCGATGCGCCTTGGTAGCTACCCCCGCCTAGTCTCGCGGCACTATGCGCCGCCCACCCATCGACGTCCGGCCACCGCGCCCGCCGCGACGTCCGCAGCGGAACCGGATCGGGCTCGCCGCCATCGTCGCGCTGTTCTTCTTCCTCCTCACCTCGCTGCGGGGCATCGCCGGGTTCTTCACCGACTACCTCTGGTTCGACGAGCTCGGGCTGTCGTCGGTGTGGCGGGGCGTGCTCGGGGCCAAGGCCGGCCTGAGCATCGTCTTCACCGTCGCGTTCTTCCTGCTCCTCTGGGTCAACCTCGTCATCGCCGATCGCGTGGCGCCCCGCTTCCGCCCGACCGGACCCGAGGACGAGATCGTCGCCCGGTACCAGGAGGTCGTGGGCCCGCACTCGGGCAAGGTCCGCCTCGTCGTGGCCGCGCTGTTCGCGCTCATCGCCGGCACCGGAATGAGCGGGCAGTGGCAGAACTGGATCCTGTTCCGCAACTCCGTCTCGTTCGGCGCCACCGACCCGCTGTTCCATCGCGACATCTCGTTCTTCGTGTTCCGGCTCCCGTTCCTCGCCGCCGCCGTGAACTGGGTCTTCGTCGCACTGTTGCTGTCGCTGGTGATGACCCTCGTCGCCCACTACCTCAACGGCGGCATCCGCCTGCAGGCACCGATCTCCCGGGTCACCCCGCAGGTGAAGGCCCACGTGTCGGTGCTGCTCGGCCTGTTGGCGCTGGCGAAGGCGGGCGACTACTTCCTGCGCCAGTTCGAGCTCACGTTCTCGACCCGGGGCTTCGTCGAGGGCGCTTCCTACACCGACGTCAATGCGACCCTGCCGGCCCTCCGCCTCCTCACCCTGATCATGGCGGCTGCGTTCCTGCTCTTCATCGCGAACATCTGGCGGCGGGGTTGGGCTCTGCCGGGGATCGCCATCCGTCGTGTGGGGCGTCGTGGCGGTCGCCGCCGGCGGCGCCTATCCCGCCTTCGTGCAGGCCTTCCAGGTGAAGCCGGCGGAGAACTCCAAGGAGCGCCCCTACATCCAGCGCAACATCGACGCGACCCGCACGGCGCTGAACCTCGGCGAGGTCGCCTCCGACCCGTTCGACTACCAGCCGACGCTGACCGGCGCCGACCTCCAAGCGGACGCGGAGACGGTCAAGAACATCCGGTTGTGGGACCCCGACACCCTCGTCGACACCTACCGGAAGCTCCAGGAGAACAAGAGCTACTACCAGTTCGCCGACGTCGACATCGACCGCTACCAGGTGAAGGGGTCCACACGACAAGTCGTCCTCTCGGTCCGCGGGCTCGACCCGGGTCAGGTGCCGGGGAACTCGTGGGTCAACGATCACCTGCAGTACACCCACGGCTACGGGGCCGTGCTCTCGTCGGCCAACGCCGTCGACCTGCAGGGCCGGCCCGACTTCCTCGTCAGCGGTGTTCCCCCGACGGGCGAGCCCGAGATCACCGAGCCGCGCGTGTACTACTCGGAGAACCTCAGCGGCTACGCCATCGCCAACTCCAAGCAGCCCGAGATCGACTACCAGACACCCGAAGGCAAGAACATCACCAGTCGGTACGAGGGGTCGGGCGGCGTCGTCCTCGGATCAAGGCTGCGGCGGGCGGCGTTCGGCCTGCGCTTCGCCGACCAGAACCTGCTCGTTTCCTCCCAGCTCGACACCGACTCCCGCATCATCTTCAACCGGGACGTGCGGGCGCGGGTGAAGGCGGCGGCGCCTTTCCTCGCCTACGACTCCGACCCGTACCCCGTCGTCGTCGAGGGTCGGATCCGGTGGGTGCTCGACGCCTACACGACCACCGAGCGGTACCCCTACGCGCAACGGGCCGACACCAACGGGCTGCGGCCGGGTTCGGACCTCTCGGGTCGCAACTTCAACTACGTCCGCAACTCGGTCAAGGCCACCGTCGACGCCTACACCGGCGAGACGAAGTTCTACGTCTTCGATCCGTCCGACCCGCTGGTGAAGGCCTACGCCAGCGCGTTCCCCGCGCTCTTCACCTCGGGTGACAAGCTGCCGCCGGCGCTGCGCGACCACCTGCGCTACCCCGAGGACCTGTTCCGCGTCCAGGCCAACATGTTCGGCGAGTACCACGTCACGCAGCCCGACGCGTTCTACAGCGGCACCGACCGTTGGGACATCGCGCAGGACCCCGGCACCGGTCGCGTCTCGGCCCAGTTGCCGTCGACGCCGGTGGCGCCGTCGGCCAACGGGACCGCCGGCGCTCTCGCCGCCCCGTCGAAGCTCGGCCGCATCGAGCCCACCTACCTGCTCCTGCGCCTGCCCGGGGACGAGAAGGTGGGCTTCACCATCCTCCAGCCGTTCGTGCAGTCCTCCAGCGACGACCGCCAGATCAACCTCACGGCGTTCCTCACGGCGAAGTCGGACGGTCCCGACTACGGGAAGCTCAAGGCCTTCGTCCTGCCCCGCGGCAAGCAGGTGGACGGGCCGTTGGTGGTCACGAACGCCATCCAGTCGGATCCCGAGATCTCGAAGGATCTCTCGTTGCTCGACCAGGGCGGGTCGTCGGCGACCCTCGGACAGGTGCAGCTCGTCCCGATCGCCAACTCGCTGCTCTACATCCGGCCCCTCTACGTCACCTCCGAGCAGACGAAGCTCCCCGAGGTCAAGCGGGTCATCGTCGTCTTCAACGGCAAGGCCGTCATGCGTCAGACCCTTCAGGAGTCGCTGACCGTACTGTTCGGGTCGGCGCCCCAGACGCTCGAGCAGGCCTTCGGCGGCGTGCCGCCCACCGAGGCCGCGCCCGGCACCGGCGCCGCCCCCGATCCGGTTCCGGTGCCCGTGACGCCGGGCGTGGCCGCGCTGCTCACCCGGGCCCAGGACGCGTTCACCGCCGCCGACGTTGCCCTGCGCGCTGGCGACCTCGGCGCCTACCAGACCAAGACGAAGGAGGGCATCGCCCTCATCGTCGAGGCCCAGAAGGCGGTGGCGGCCGCTCCCGCCGGCGGCGGCACGGCCGGCGGCGGGCCGACCACCACCTCGACCACCGAGGCGCCGGCCTCGGCCTGATCGCACCGGTGCCGACGTCTGCTATCTTCACCGGCACGCCGCGGGGTGGAGCAGTCTGGTAGCTCGTCGGGCTCATAACCCGAAGGTCGCAGGTTCAAATCCTGCCCCCGCCACCATTTGCAGCGCGAAGGCCCAGGTCAGCGACCTGGGCCTTCGTCGTTGCGGGATGCGTTCCTCCGGGTCAGGCGGTCTTCCTCCGGGTGTTCCTCCGGCGTTCCACCGTGTCGGTCGCCGGCGGTGGAACGGGTTGGGTGAGCCGCTCGAAGGTGCGGGCGGCGTCGGCCTGCATGCCGGGCAGGAGGTGCTGGTAGGTCTGCATCGTGAACGCGATGTTGGCGTGGCCGAGCCGTTCGCTGACGACCTTCACAGGGACGCCTTCTTTGATGAGCAGGCTGCCGTGGGTGTGGCGCAGGTCGTGGAAGCGGATGGTCGGCACGCCGGCGCGGCGCACGATCCGCCGGAACGCTTCGTAGACGGCGTGGGGGTGGATCGGCTCGCCGTCGCCGTCGGTGAACACCCACTGCTCGGCGTTGTCGATCCCGACAGCCGCGAACTCGGCGGCCTGGATGTGCCTCGCCAGCCGGCGAGCACCGCGAGGGTGGTGGCGTCGAGGTCGATGCTGCGGCGGGCGGTCTTGGTCTTGCCCGCGGGTCTGATGGACCTCGTAGCCGACGGCGACGAGCCCACGGTTGAGCGCAAGCCGGCGCTTCTTCGAAGTCGATGTCGGGCCACTTCAGTCCGAGGACCTCGTTGCGGCGCATGCCCGGTCATCGCGGTGAGCCACAGCGATCGGGAACAACCGGTGACCGGCCGCGGTGCGCAAGGAATTGGCGCAGCTCGTCCTCGGTCAACGAGACGCCTTCGGTCTTCTGCACGCGCGCGCTGCTTGCGGTGCACGGGCGACGAGGGCGACGTTGCGGGTGACCAGCCCGCGGCGCACGGGCGTCGGTCGAGGACGCCGCGGATGATGAGGTGGATCTCGTACACGGTCTTGGGTGCCATGCCCCGGCCCTCGGTTGGGGTGCAGCAGCGTGTCGTAGAGCGACTTCGATCTGCTGGTAGCGCAGCCGGCGGATCGGCCACCCGGCCGAGCATCGGCAGGACGTGGAGCTTCACGTTGCGCTCGTAGCCGCTGGTAGGTGCTGGTCGCGAGGTGCAGCTTCTTGCCGGGGAGCCACTGCTGGTGAGGTAGGCGCCGAAGGTCAGCGACCGCACCGCGTCGACGTCGGCCCTGCGCCTTGGCGGCGAGCTTCGCGGCGAGGCGCTCAGCCTCGGCGCGGTCGGTGCCGGCAGGATGCCAGCGACGCATCTCCCTACCGGTGACCGGGTCGCGGCCCTCGTAGATCACTGCGTAGAAGCGGCCACGCCGCTGCGCCACGTATCCATCCATGTCGTTCCTCCATCACCTTGCGCGGGCCTCGACGGTCGGGACCCGGAGGAACAATCGGTAGAACACGCGGGGCGGGTGCGGCCTCTGCGCCGACGTAGCGACCGTTCGCGAGCCCTTGACGCGGCGTCCCGGTTGACGCGGCGTGCCACTGCGGTGGGCGGGCGATTCCGCAGGGATGCCCGTACCGCCGGAAGACGCGCCATGGGCGATCGCGGCTCTACGAGCATCAGAGGCCTGAAGTGATGCCGCTGATCGCGATCTGCAGGGTGCGGATGACCGCACCGAGCTGACCAGATGCGAGGAGCCCTGCTCCGAGCGGTCCGGATCGGTTCTCGCCGACCTTGGGCAGGGACAGCAGCGCTGACCGAGCCTCTGGCGACATGCGCTCGAGTTGCCACTGGATCTCGTCGTCGACGGCTTCTGGACGGTTTGGCTCGACCAGGCATGCCGCCGATGCGGTCTAGGCGGCGGCGCCGAGGGCATGGGCGCCCATGTGGCAGACGGCCGCAGCCTGACCGGCGGCCCGGGCCGCGGCTGCGGCGGCTGGTTCGGCCTCGTCGGGGCCGACGCCACCGTCAAAGCGCCGGCGAATGCATTCCGCAGTTCCCAGCGTCCCGGCGGCATACGCGCGGGTGCGGGCGGTGAGCGCCCGAGGACGGTCGTCACCCGGGACCGCGGCCTCGAAGATGTCCAGGACGTGCTCGGCGCAGTCGGCCGCCCAGTCAGCGACGAGACGCCGGTCGGCGTCGCTCAGCGTCTGGGGAGATGTCACCACCGCGTCGTACCGCCCTGCGGTTCGAGGTACGTCTCCAGGTTCGCCAGCGATGACGCCATCCCGAGGGCGTGATCCTCAGGCGAGATCCCGTTGGGCACGCTCTTGGGCGGTGATCTCGACGAGGGTTCCGCGACCGACCGGCTGCAGCTGCCAGGTCATGGTCATCGTGCCGGCGAACGACGGGTCATCGGATTCGAAGTCGATGGCCTGCACGACTCGGGCAGGGGGTACGAGCTCGACGAATCGGGCTTCGACGACGTCGGAGCCGGCGCTGGCTTTGCCGCTGTTGGCTTCCGCGTGCAGGTAGGTGAGCACGAGTCGGTACGAGCCGCCGGGGTGGGCATCGAACCGCTCGAAGCGGGCGGTCATCCCCTGCGGTGGAAGCCACACGGCGAGCGCATCGGGGTCCACGAGCGCGGCGTACACGCGCTCGGGGTCGGCGGCGATGACGCGTGAGGCAGTGTCGGTCCGAGTCACCCGCCCAGCGTACGAAGTCGGTTGAACGCTGGGCACGGATCGAGTCGTTCGTGGTGCGCGAGCATCGGCACATGGCCGTTCAACGCATGGACAACGTTGGCATCGTCGTCGAGGACCTACCGAGCACGATCGCGTTCTTTCGCGAGCTCGGCCTCGAGCTCGAAGGACAGATGACGATCGAGGGGGAGTGGTCAGGGCGTGTCACGGGGCTGCCCGGCCAGCGCGTCGAGATGGCCATGATGCGCACTCCCGACGGCCATAGCAGGCTCGAGCTGTCCCGATTCCTCGCGCCGCCAGTCGTCGCGGATCACCGGAACGCCCCGGTGAACGCCCTCGGCTACTTGCGCGCCATGTTCACCGTGGACGATCTCGACGACACGCTGGACAGGCTCCGCGAACAGGGCGCGGAGCTGGTCAGCAGCGAGGTCGTCCAGTACGAAGACACGTATCGGCTCTGCTACATCCGAGGACCCGAGGGCCTCCTTATCGGACTCGCCGAAGAACTCGCGTAGGCGCCGACCGCCAGTCCTCAATGTCGAACCGCCAGCCGCGTACGCCCGCAGCACGCCACGCGCGTGGGCCGTCTGCCCGAGACCGATCACGCGGCCGCTGGAGTGCCGAAGGTCGATTTCGCAGTGAAGGACGAGTTCGTGCGCGGCGGGATTGAAGGTGGACATCCAGCCGATCGAGTTCGGCGTGTAAGCTACAACCATATGGTTGTAGGTCTCGCCAAGTCGGATCGCTCGGTGGACCGGGTGTTCCATGCCCTCACCGATGCCACTCGACGCGACATCCTGTCGCGCACGCTGGTCGACGAGTACTCGGTCTCGGCCTTGGCCCGCTGCTACCCCATGAGCTTCGCGGCGGTGCAGAAGCACGTGGTGGTGCTGGAGGAGGCCGGGCTGGTCGTGAAGCGCCGGCGCGGCCGCGAGCAGCTGGTGCGGGGCGAGGCCGCCGCGTTGCGCACAGCCGCGCTGGTGCTGGATGAGCTCTCCCTGGTGTGGCGAGGACGAGTGGCGCGAATGGACGCGCTGCTCAACGACGAATCGGAGGAACCAACGTCATGACGGTGACCAACATCACCAAGGACCGGACCGCCCGCAAGCTGACCGTGACCGCCGTGTTCGCGGCACCGGTCGAGCGGGTGTGGGAGCTGTGGGCCGACCCCCGCCAGCTCGAGCGCTGGTGGGGACCACCGTCGTGCCCAGCACAGGTGGTCGACCATGAGCTTTCGCCCGGCGGCCGGGTCACATACGCCATGGCGCTGCCCGACGGGACGACCTCCAAAGGGTGGTGGCACATCCACCGCGTGGAGCGGCCGCGCCTGCTGGAGTTCCAGGACGGGTTCGCCAACGACGACTGGAGCCCAAACACCGATCTGCCGGTCTCCGAGGGCCGCGTCGTGTTCGCCGACGAAGCCGGCGTCACGAGCATGGTGATCGAGACGACCTTCCCCTCCTTGGACGACATGGACCGCCTGATCGCGATGGGCATGGAGGACGGCATGGCTGCGGCCCTGGGTCAGATCGACGACCTGCTGCGAGCGGAGGTGCCGTCGTGAACGACGCCACCGACGCCGAGATCCAGGTGTTCGTCGCCCACACCTTGTTGGCGCTGGCCGACCTCCTTGCCGGACTTCCGGCGAGCGTGTGGGACGAGTCGTCGCTGTGCGACGGGTGGCGAGTCCGCGAGGTTGTCGCCCACTGCACGATGCCGGCGCGGTACACGCCGGAGCAGTTCATGGAGATGCTCGCCGGTGTCGGTTACGACTTCCCGAGTCTCTCGAACCGGCTGGCCAGCGATGATGCGCGGCTGCCCACCAGCGATCTCCTCGGCAACCTACGGGATGAGGTGCTGCACCAATGGACACCGCCCGGCGGCGGCTGGCGAGGGGCGCTGAACCATGCCGCCATCCACTCGCTCGACGTCACCGCCGCCATCGGCGAGTCGCGCTGCAGCGGCGACGACGCCATGCGGACGGTGCTCGACCACCTGACCGCCGGTGGCATTCACCGCGAGTTCGGCGTCGACCTGCCGGCGGTCACCCTCCGCGCGACCGACCTCCACTGGTCGTTCGGTGAAGGCCCGGAGGTGTCTGGGCGAGCCGAGGAGATCGCGCTTCACCTGTGCGGACGTCGCACGGGAATCTCTATGCCCAGCTGAGGTACAAGGCGTTGATGGCGGCGTCTGAACCTGATGGCTGGCGCCCTGCTCGACGAGTTCGCGCAGGTCACGGAGCCCCATCGCGCCGAGCTGGGGTCCACTGCTACCGGATGCTCGGATCGGTGGACGCCACTCGCGTCAGGAGCTGATCGTCAGTTTGATTCGTCCTGCGGGGTCGGCCACGAGTGTGCCTGACCCCGTGGCGCCTTTGAGTTCGTCTGTGCCGGACACGACCGTCAGCGTGGCCTTGGCCGCGCCATCTTCGAAGGTCCCGTCGTGCTGGACGACGAGACTTCCCTTTCGGCCGCCGATCGTGCCCTTGATGCGCTCCAGGCCGACAAACGCAGCGGTCTTGTCGGGGTGGTATGCCATGAGCCACTCGGTCGCCGATGTGCCTTCGATGTCTCCGACGTAGTCCTTGACGACGGACGCTCTCGTCAGCTTCGCGACCCCGACGGCTTCGTCGAAGGGCTGCTCGTCCCAGTCCTTGATCTCGAACGTGGCGCTGATCTCCGTACCCACGAAAATTCCCTTCGGTCACCGATATATGAGTGACTCATACTACCTGTTCTGCGGTGGTGGCGTCTACGGTTGACATGTGACCGAGTCACGCGATCGCCGCCTGATGAACGTGATGGGCGCCTTCGCTGTCGCGATGGCCGACCGGCTCACCGACGCGACCGAGGCGGCCTCCGGCATGACCGGTGCTGCGCCCGCCGCCCTGGTGGCGTTGCAGCAGTTCCTCTCCGGGCGCACGACGGAGGACCTGGCCCAAGCCATGGGACTGACGCACTCCGGCGCGGTCCGTCTCGTTGATCGTCTTGTCGAGTCCGGTCTCGTCGTGCGGCGAGCCGGTCGCGACCGCCGATCGTCGGCCATCGTGCTGACCGCCCGCGGTCGAGCGCTGAGCCGCAAAGTCACTGCCACGCGAGCCAGCGCTATCGAGACTGCGTTCCAGGATCTGAGCGCCAGAGACCGGCGAGCGCTGCTCCCGCTCGTGGAGACGCTCGTTGCGACGATGACCGTCCAGCGTCTTCACGCCCGGACCGGCAACGATGGGCCGGCGTGGCTGTGCCGGCTGTGCGACTTCGAGGCCTGTGGACGACCGCACGGGGATTGCCCGGCCGCAGCCGCCGCGAGTGACCAAATCCAGGGCCGATGACGACCATCGGTCACGACGCCAGGGTGCGAGAGCTGATGGTGGAGCGCAATCAGTCGGGCCTAGATGTACACCTAGAGAGTGGGTGAGATCGGCCTCGTGCACCAGCCGAGCCAGCTCCCACAGCACCGGATCGGCAAGGCCGTAGCGGCGCAGGATCGTCTCGAAGCTGCAGCCCCCGTTGTGATGCGACAGGTCCACCCCCCGCATGTCGAAGGCCCCGCGTCCGCCGGCACATCCGCGTCGTCCTCGACGAACAACTCGGCCTCGGGGTCGACGAAACGGCGCAGCAGCCAGGCACGCGCCGCACGGTCGACATGGCAACCAGGCCGCGTCGCCCAACTCACCGGGCCGCCTCCCGCTTCAGCTTGTCACCCCGCGCCTGCACCGTCGCCACCACGTCCCGTCGACCACCATGAAGAAACGCGGCGGGATCCTCACCCTGTGGGACCGCCTCGCCGGCACCCTCGTCCGCATCGACACCAGCGACGACAAGCGATACGGCGTTCCCGGCGAGATCGACATCTACCACGTAGCGCTTCTTCGACGCGTTCCGTCAGCCGCTGCGCGACCTCCGCACTCGGCCAGCCGACGATGCGCCCCGCCGACTCCGGAGCGGCCAGCCTGTAGTCGAGGGTTGCGTGCGCGGGATGGACTGGCTTGTCACCCCGATGTCACCGCTCCTGCATCCCACGGCCTCCCACGACGCCGGGCCAACGCAACCGCCGCGACGGGGGCTCTGGCCCCTGACCTGCGACAACGCCATCCGAGACAGCATCAGCGCCGACGGCCGCAGACCACGCAAATCACTCACAACCCGAAGGTCGCAGGTTCAAACCCTGCCCCCGCCGGGACTGTCGGATCAACGGTGTAACTGGCTTGGCCTGACAGGCTGGATCCCAGGCGGGGTCTGGCCAGTGAGGACAGACAGTGACGATTCACGATGACGCGACCGTAGAGCCTTCCGTGGCGGTGGAGCCGTTGGTGCTTCCGCCGCCGGTCGACCTGCTGGGCGATGCTCGCCGGCAGCTTGCCGATCAGCTGGTCGAGGAGGCCCGTGCGACTGGGGTGACCTTGGTCGGGCCGGGCGGGCTGCTTGCTGACATCACCAAGCGGGTGCTCGAGACCGGGCTCGAGGTCGAGATGAGCGAGCACCTCGGCTATGACAAGCACGCGGTCGAGGGCCGCGACGGAGGGAACTCCCGCAACGGGACGCGGACCAAGACGGTCCTGACCGACATCGGCCCCGTGCAGATCGAGGTGCCCCGTGATCGGGCCGGCACATTCGAGCCGGCCATGATCCGCAAACGGCAGCGTCGCCTCGACGGCGTCGACGCGATGGTGATCTCGTTGTCGGCCAAAGGTCTGACCACCGGTGAGATCAGCGCCCACCTGGTCGAGGTGTACGGCAGCGAGATGTCCCGGGAGACGATCTCCAAGATCACCGACGCGGTGCTCGAGGACATGGCTGGCTGGTTGAACCGTCCGCTCGACCGGGTCTACCCGGTGGTGTTCATCGACGCCATCCACGTCAAGGTCCGCGACGGCCAGGTCGCCAACCGGGCCTTCTACTGCGCCATCGGCGTGACCGTCGAAGGCAAGCGCGACATCCTCGGCATCTGGGCCTCCCCGGGCGCGGAGGGCGCCAAGTTCTGGTTGAACGTGCTCACCGAGCTCAAGAACCGCGGCGTCGCAGATGTGTGCATCGTGTGCTGCGACGGTCTCAAAGGTCTGCCCGACGCCATCGGCGTTACCTGGCCGCTGGCCATCGTGCAGACCTGTGTCCTGCACCTGATCCGCAACACGTTCCGCTTCGCTGGCCGCCAGCACTGGGATGCCATGGCCCGCGATCTGCGACCGGTGTACACCGCGGTCAACGAAGCCGACGCCAAAGAACGGCTCGTCGAGTTCTTCGACCGGTGGGCCGACCGCTACCCGGCGGTGCGCACCCTCTGGGAGAACGCGTGGACCGAGTTCGTGCCCTTCCTCGACTACAGCGTCGAGGTCCGCCGGGTCATCTACTCGACCAACGCCATCGAGAGCCTCCATGCCCGCATGCGCAGAGCGACCCGAGCTCGAGGGCACTTCCCGACCGAGCAGGCGGCCATGAAGTGCCTCTACCTTGTGGACCGCTCGCTCGACCCCACCGGCAAGGGAGCGCACCGCTGGATGAACCGGTGGAAGCCGGCACTCATCGCGTTCGCAGTCACCTTCGAAGGCCGCCTCTTCCCGAACGAGATTTGACGCCCAAGTAGAATGAGTCAGACGACGACCAACGCTGAGTCACTTACACCGTTAGTCCGACAGTCCCTCCTCTCAAGGGTTGGAGCCTCCAAGAATCCCGGGGCGGTTCACCCCGACGAAACCGACTCTGACCTGCATGAAGACGGACGTAGGCGGACCAGGCGATACCCACCAGAACGACCCGCGTCTGACTCATAACCCGAAGGTCGCAGGTTCAAATCCTGCCCCCGCCACCATCGAAACCCCAGGTCAGAGGCCCTTTCCAGAAACGGAGAGGGCCTCTCTGCTGTCACGGTTTTGTCACGCTTGCTCGAGCAAGCAGCGCGAGCCCGACGATCAGCAGCTCGGGGAGCGCGCTGGAAAGGTGCTGGTCACGACATCGCGCATCCGGTGCGATCCCGCTCTGGTGGCTTGGTGCGCAACGCGACCTTCGGGTCGGCAACCCGAAGGTCCGATCAAGCGAGTGAGCTTCACGTTGGGTCTCAACCGACCCCGCGGCGGTCTCGTCAGAAGCCGAGCGGTCGATGGTCGAGGGGTTCATCGTTCCGGTGCTGATCCCGGTACCCGTGCCGAACAGGAGCCACCCATGACGTCTGAAGGAGGTGCCGCGATGCGCGACACCACGACCCCCACGAGCCTGGGCGACATCGACCTCACCGATGCGTCGGTGTGGGAGGCGGGCCGCGCCCCATGACTGGCTCGACAGGTTGCGCGCCGAGGACCCCGTCCACTGGCACCGAGAGTCGGACGGGTCAGGGTTCTGGGCGCTGACCCGTCATGACGACGTGCGCCGCGTGTCCACCTCACCGGGTGAGTTCTCCAGCTACATCGGTGGCCCGCTCCGCCTCGACCCAGCTGACGGCGGTCTCGAGCAGCTGCGCATGATCATCATCGGCTTGGACCCCCCCGAGCACCGGGACTTCCGCACCATCGTGTCCAGCCGGCAACGAGACGACCCGCACCGCGACCTCACACGGCCTCCTCACGCTGCTCGACCATCCCGACTCGCTCGAGCGCCTCGCAAGCGATCCCGCGCTGATGCCCGGCGCGGTCGAGGAGATCCTGCGATGGGAGCCGCCGATCCACCACTTCCGCCGCACCGCCACCACCGAGGTCCGGCTCGGTGACAAGACGATCGCCGAAGGCGACAAGGTGCTGATGTGGTACGCCGGGTCCAACCGCGACCCTGACGGTGTTCGACGACCCGCACTCGTTCCTGATCGACCGATCGCCCAACCCGCAGCAGTCCTTCGGCATCGGCGAGCACTTCTGCCTCGGCGCCAACCTCGCTCGGCTCTCGCTGCGCGTCCTGTTCGACGAGCTCCTCGCCACGATCGACAACATCGAGCTCCAGGCGCCGCCCCGGCGACTCCACTCCAACCTCATCAATGGCATCAAGGAGATGCGGATCACCTACGACGTCCGGTAGCGCGTCAGGCGCATCGGAGGACACCGTCACCGGCTCCCTCACTCCAGCGGACAGAGCCGGGGCGAAGACGCCAGGGCAAACCGTCGGGCAGACCGAGACTGGTGCGCGTAGTGGCGTCGAGCGACGCAGATGGTCAGTCGGTCTCCACCGTCGCCCACGGCTCCTGATCGGGTGCCGCGGGACCGAAGACCGCGACGGCGGCGACGAGTTCATCGGTGGCCGTGGTGACATGGTTGAAGCGGGCGGGGTGGCAGACGATGGTGCCGTCAGCGTGGAGTACGGGCAGGTGGGTGGCTGCTCCTTCGAGGTGCCGTTCGCCGCCGTTCATCGCACGGCGGAGACCTGCGAGGTGGCCTTCGCGGAACTCGGCCGGGACGATCAGCTCAACCGATTGTCCGAGCACGTCGGCGCGACGATGGCCGAAGAACTCCTCCGCGGCGTCGTTCCAGTTCGTGATGCTGCCAGCGGTGTCACACATCACGATCGCGTACGTCATCGCTTCGCCTTCAGGGTCGGGTGTCGGGTGTCGGTGCCGTGACGAGCGTATGCACACACCGGAGCGCGGGGAGTCCCTCGGTCGTCCCAACGTTCAGTCGCGATAGTTCTCGAGGCGGCCCCACAGGAGCTACACCTCGAAGGCGCGTCGGTCGGCGAACGCCACCCCGCAAGAGGAGCGTGCGCCCTCGAACGGCTGCGGGCCGTCGTCAACTCGAACGCCCGCATGTTCGTTCTCGACCGCGGCTCGACCCCCCAGGGAGACCCTGCTGGCGGGATCGTCACCGACCGATCAGTGACCCAGCGCGCCGAGGGCCTGTCCGATGTCGGTGGCGACGCGGTCGCGGAGCGGGTCGTGTTCGCAGGTGATCATGAGCGTCGGTGGGAAACCGGCGGCATCGGCGACGAGCGGGCTCACGTCGGGGTCGGCCCAACGTGACTCGTCGGGGACCCACTGGCGGTTGAACCACTCGATGTCGCGCCGGTCGAGCCCGAACCCGTGGCCTTTGGTCTCCATCGTCGTTCCGGACAGGGTGAAGTCGCTGTTGGCATAGATCAACGCGACATGCGACGGAAGCAACGGCGACGCGAGATCCCGGAGGCGCAGACAGGCCAGCGCCGCGGTCGTGCCTCCAGCGCTGTCGCCAGCGATCCCGACCGTCCGGATCGGTCCACCGAGCTCAGCTGGCTCGGTGCCGACCCACCCGAACGCGGCGACCGCATCGTCGACGGCGGCGGGCCATGGGTGCTCGGGCGCACGGCGGTAGTCGACGGCGACCACGACGACGCCCGAGGTGGCAGCGAGTCGTCGGCATGCCCGGTCGTGGGTTTCGAGGTCGCCGATGACCCAGCCACCGCCGTGCAGGTAGATGACGACAGCGTCGGCGTCAGGGGTCGGGCGATAGACCCGCACGGTGACGGACGAGTCCGGGAGCACGACGTCGGTCACCCGGTGCAGGGCGGGGCCGGGGGGCCGTGCTCGGGCTCGTTCCTCGGCTGCGCCGCGCATCGCAGCGGCGCCGAGCTGTTCGGCTGGAGGGAGGTCGAGGGCGTTGAAGCCTTCGATGAACTCGGCGAGCTCGGCGTCGGCGAACAAGTCGTGGGATCGGTCGCTCATGTCGTCTCCTTCTCGACGTGCAGTGAAAGCCGCCGCAGAAGGCGCGCGAGGTCGTCGCGCTCGGTCGTGGTGAGAACAGCAACCAGCGCGGCTTCGTTGTGGAGGTGTTGGGCCATCAGCTCGTCGACCAGCCCGAGGCCAGAATCGGTCAGTGAGACAGCTCGGCCCCGAGCGTCCTCGCTCGACACGCGCCGTTCGACATGTCCCTGGGCCTCGAGGCGATCGGTGGTCGAGCGCCTCGGCCGCACCTGGCCACGGATCAGCGCGAAGCGCCATGCGATCCTCGCCTACTCACCCCTGTTGCTCGCCCTCGTCATCGCCCCCATCGGTCTCGGCATCGTTATTGCGGTCGGGCTCGTCGTTCTCTTGCACCGACACCACGACTTCGTCGAGGCATGGCACGGGCCTGTCGCGGCGAAGGCGTGCCGCATCGTCCTCGTCATGCTACTGGTCGCTGCGACGTTCTCGGCCGGCTCGGCCGGCCTCGACATCCTCGATGCCTAGCCAACTGATGGTGGCGAAGATGCTCGACGCAGAGATCGCGCCGCGGCCCAGGCATGAGCGCGTGGTGTGACCGTCTACCGACGCTAACCACGGCGATGGCCGGGAGCGTCAGCCGTCAGCACTGCGACCGCTCGCACGGCGACGTCAGGACAAAGCCGGGTCGCCCGCTTCGAGGGCGACCTCGCCGTAGGTCTCCACCGAGCCCATGTGGACCCTGCGCAGGACGGCGTGGACGTAGCACCCCGGGCCGGTTGCGGTCACGCCTCGATGCTGCGCAGCACGCGCCTGACCACGAGGCGGCCGGCGGCCTGCATCGCCCTCGGCGATGTCCGCTGGAGGTACCAGAGGGCCTTGGCGCTGGCCGGGACGATGATCACCGCCTTGTTGCGGGCGACGCCGCGGAGCGCCGGCCCGGCGATCGATTCCGCCGGTACCGGCTTCTGCTTGATGATCGCCATGAACTCGCGCCCGGTGATCGCGCTGGGCGGCGGCGCGGACAGATCCGAGGGCGGCGCGGAGTCGAGGATCGGGGTGTCGATCGACCCGGGGCACAGCACGCTCACCTTCACCCCGTGCACCGCCGCCTCGGCCCGGAGGCTGGTGCTCAGCCCCACGACGCCGTGCTTGGTCATGGCGTAGGCCGCCACCAACGGGGTGGGCGCCAGCCCGGCCATCGAGGCGGTGTTGACGATGTGGCCGTGGCGCTGCTCGACCATCCGCGGATAGGCGGCGATGACGCCGTTCACGACACCCCGGAGGTTCACGTCGATGACGCGATCGAAGTACGAGCCGTCCATCTGGTGGGTCTGGCCGCCGATGGAGATGCCGGCGTTGTTGAACAGGAGGTCGAGCCGACCGTGCTCGGCGGCGACGTCGTCGACGAGCCCAGCGAAGGCGGCGCGGTCGCGCACGTCGAGGTCGACGTCACCGCCAGCCACGTCGGCGGTGATCACCGTCGCCCCCTGCCGCCGCAGCTCCGTGGCGAGGGCGGCACCGATGCCCGAACCCCCGCCGGTGATGATCGCCACATTGCCGTCGAATCCGGTCTTCGTAGCCATGTCAGCAGTCTCGCCGTTCACCCCGACGCCCCGCGTTCGCAACGGCACTCGGGCTCACCACCTCCGTCACGTCTACGCCAAGCTCAGCGTCGCCAACCGAACCGAACTCGCCACCGCCGCGCTTCGCGAGGGTGGTCCCCGCCACCCACGTGGGTAGTCAGGGCACTCGGCCGGCGCCGGCATCGGGGTGGCGACGCTGGTGGTGCACCGCCAGCACGACGATGGCGTCGTCGATCGTGCGGTACCGGATCGCGTACGGGAAACCGGTGGTGGCCGCCTTGCGCTCGACCACCTCACCCGCCGAGTCGTGGGCCATCGGCGCGCCAGCGTTCGGCCACCTCGCCACCGACTCGAGGGTCGAGAGAACGACGTGGAGGAACCGATCTCCCAACCCGGGAACCTGTGCCTCGTACCAGCTCCACGCGGCGACGAGGTCGTCCTCGGCGAGCGGGTGCAGACGGTAGGGGAGGGTCACCCGCCCGATCGAGGCGAGCGGAGAGCGTCAACACGCTCGACGAGGTGATCCCACGTCACGAGCTGTGCCCCGGCGTCGAGCATCCCAGCTCGACGATCGGTCTCCACGCTCCACGAACGATCGACCGCCGCTTCGTCGGCATCCCCCGCGTCGAGGCTGGCGAGCAGACCGGACGCGAGGAGCGCACGATCGGCAGCCGGGAGTTGCAACGCCGTCTCCAGGATGGACTCCGCCGAGGTCGCCACGAGCACCATCGTACTGCTCACCTCACGACAGTCGACCTTCCGGACGGGGACCCTCGGCGAGCCAGCTTCAGGCTCGTGCTCGCGGACCTCAGCGAGGTCACGATCGCCCCGCCTCACCAAGTGCTTCGACGACCGATCCCCAACCCCGGCCGCGCCGTAGCCTTCAGCCATGACAGGAGGTGCGATCGTGAACAGTGGCTTCGACCTTGCGGTCGACTTCATGGACATGTCCGACGACCGGCGCCTGTGGACCCGAACGATCGACGCCGTCACCGACATCGAGCTCACGCCCGGTCGTCACGTGATCGTCGGCGACGACGACGCCGACCCGAGGGTCGCCCGGATCCTCTCTGTGGACGCCAACGGCAACATCGAGCTCGGGTTCTCCAAGGCAGCGTCGAGTCCCACTACGACCTCCTCACCCCAGGCTGAGGTGACTGCGTCGTGTCAAGGATTTGTCGGGGCAACTCCCACCGACGAGCGCCGACGAGAACGGACGAGATTCCGGCGGCGCCCCTAGAAAGTGGCCTTGACCTGCGTTAATCTGCCACCAATGCTGACGGGTGCGGACGAACGCAGACCCTGTTCACGCGTCTCATAACCCGAAGGTCGCGGGTTCAAATCCTGCCCCCGCGACTAGAGAAGGCCAGGTCAGAACATGTTTCTGACCTGGCCTTCGTCATGTCTCAGGACGCTTCTACCGATTCTTCTACCGGGTAGAAGCCGGTAGAAGCGAGGAGCTGCCCGAACACTTGGGCGGCGTCGGCTTGCATGCCGGGGAGCACGTGTTGGTAGGTCGCCATGGTGAAGGCGGGGGAGGAGTGACCGAGCCGTTCGCTGACGACCTTGATGGGCGTGTGCGCTTTCAGTAACAGGGTGGCGTGGGTTTGTCGCAGTTCGTGCAGGCGGATGCGGGGAACGTCCACGCCTGCGGCGATGGGACGGAAGCATTGCGAGAAGCGATCGGGGTGGATGGGCTCGCCGTCGGGCGCGGCCACGACATAGTCCTCACCGAAGATCGGGCGACCCATCTCCGCGGCTCGTTCGTCACGCCACCTGCTCGGGACAGCGACGGTGGTTGCGTCGAGGTCGACCGCCCGCCGTGATGACAGGGTCTTGCCTGGCGTCTCGTGGAGTTTGTAGGCGGCCGAGATCAAGGCACGGTTGACCGACAGGCTGCGGGCGGCAAAGTCGATCTCACCCCAGCGCAGGCCGAGGAGCTCGCCTCGTCGCATGCCGGTGTTGGCCGACAACCAGAAGGCGGGGAAGAGGCGGTCGGAGCGGGCTTCGTCCAGGAACGATTGCAGTTGTTGAGCCGTCCAGGATCGCATCACCTTGTTCGGTCGGCGACGTCTCGGCGCTTCGGCGTCGGCGGCGACGTTGCGGACGACGAGACCTCGCCGCAGCGCATCGGACAGGGCTTTGCGGATGATGATGTGCACCTCGAGCACCGTCGGCTCCGTCCCGAACACCTCGAGAGCCTCTACGCCGATCTCCTCGTCAACGGAAAACTCCCCGGCGTGGGCCTCGATCCGAAGGTAGACGACTGACGGTGGAAGGTCTCGGTAGAAGCGAAGCAAAACGGCAGGCGAGAACGTCGCGTCGTCGGGTCGCCAACCCGCACGGCCGCAGACTTCCCGCCACCTGCTGCTGCATCCGGATTCGTTCGACGCCGTGGCGCGAGTTCGCAACGAAGACGAGCCGTGGGAGGAGACCGTCGCTCGACTCGACAGCGACGTCGTACGCCGTCTGCTGGTCGATGCCGCTGAACGCAGCGAGGACGTCGCTCGAGCGGTCCGGCTGGCCGCTGCGAATAGCTCGGAGCGCATCAGCGTCCTGAAGACCGAGATCGACCAGGGGCTGCGGACCAGGCGGTATCTCAGCTATCGGGAATCGTCGTCGTGGGCCCTCGATGCGCCCCCGGTCGTCGAGGCGCTGGCCGACGCGGTCGCGAGCGAACCGTCTCGGGAGTTGGTCGTCTGTTGGAGCGGGCGGTCGGTCACGTGGTGAAGGTGATCCTTCGGGCCGATGATTCCGACGGCATGATCGGTGACCGTGAATCGCCCTGGGTTTCCCGGAGGCTGGGATTAGGCAACGTCGCCGAGATCGGCGACGAGGTTGTGACGGTAGCGGTCCTCGAACTCGATCGGTGATACCCGGTCGATGGAGTGGTGGATTCGCGAGGTGTTGAACCAGTGGACCCACTCGGCGGTCTCTCGTTCGACCTCGGCGCCGGCCGGTCCATGATCGGCGGGGATCGAAGTCGATGACCTCGGTCTTGTAGAGCCCGATCGTGGACTCCATGAGCGCGTTGTCGAGGGCGTCGCCGACCGAGCCGATGGAGCCGGCGATGCCGGCGTCGATGAGCGCCTCGGTGAAGGCGATGGACGTGTATTGGCTGCCGGCGTCGGAGTGGAACACCATCCCCGTCGACGTGAACGCGACATCGCCCCGCCGCCGGGTGAAGAGGGCCTGCTCAAGGGCGGACAGGACCAGCGGTGTGGTCTTCGACGACGAGACCCGCCAGCCGAGGATGCGGCGACTGAACACGTCGGTGACGAAGCTCACGTAGACGAACCCGGCGAGGGTCCACACGTAGGTGTTGGGGTCGGACCGGGGCGCCCTGTTCGACTTTCGTCGAGTGGGTCTCCCCGGCCCGCCCTCCGAACCGGACGTGCAGCTTCCACTGCATCCGGCTCTCCACGTGTTCACGCCGCTGGTGCGGGTGATCCTGTTGCCTCGCTCGTCCAAGGGGTCGGGATCTTGGTGCCCCGGTAGCGATAGCGAA
>CAVSUD010000003.1:0-113912 GCA_963731055.1 uncultured Actinomycetes bacterium
CGGGGGGTGACGGTGACGGTCGAGGCACCGCGGGAGGGGACGGTGGGGCGGACCTCCGAGCTCACGATGGAGGTGCGGGCCGGCGAGGCGTCTCGGCCGCTGAAGCTGCTCCTGCTGGGCTTCGACGGCCCCTGGACCGGCGTCGTCACACCGGCTCGTGGCCGGCTCCCGCTCGTCCCGCTCCGGCGGGGCGTGTTCACGTCGGTCCTTCTCGACGTGCGGTCTGCGGCGCCGCTCGGGCTCGTCTGGTGGCGTCGCCGGGTGCGGGTGGAGCTCCCCGGCCCTACGAGGTCGGACCCGCCCCGGAGCCCGTCACGCTCCAGGCGCCCCGCGGCACCGATGACCGCGGCAATGACGACGGGCGCGTGGCGTCGGCACTCGCCGATGCGGTGAAGACGATTCGCGAGTACTCGCCGGGTGACCCCATCAAGCTCGTCCACTGGGCCGCCACGGCCCGCTCGGGCGAGCTCATGATCAAGGAGCTCGAGTCGCCGATGGCCCCGATGCTGTGCCTCGGGGTCGACCTCGCTGGTGACCCTGAGGCGGCCGAGGTGGCCGCGTCGCCGCGCCGCCGGACTGGCGCTGGCCGCCCTGGCCGCCGGGGTGCCGGTGACGATGCTCACCTGCGAGGCGAGCGGACCTCGGTCCGGGCCCGTCGTCGGGGCGAGCGAGGTCAACCGCCGGTTGGCCCGCGCCGTCCCGGGGCGACTCCCCCCGCCGCCCCGCGGCAGCGATCCCGTGTGGGTGCGGGCCACATGAGCCTCGTCGCGGCGGTGAAGAAGGCGAACGCCAAGCACGCCCCGGAGAGCTCGGATCGCGCTTCGCGTCGCCGTGCTCGTCTCCGTGTTGGCTGCAACCCTCGCCACGACGGCCCAGGGCGTCGGGGGCCTCGGTCTGCGGGTGGCGGCGACGGTGGGCATCGCGGCCGGGTTCGCCTACTCCCATTGGGCCCGCCACCGCAACGGCTACCTCCTCAAGGCCGGGCTGGCCGCCGGCGTCCTGCTGGCCTTCGGCGGCTTCCTCCAGGCCGCGACGGGCCTCTCCGCCGGCGCCATCAACGAGGTGCAGCTCCCCCTGGCCGAGCTGTTCCTCTGGGTGCAGTTCTTCCACTCCCTCGACGTGCCGGCTCGGCGCGACCTCATGTTCTCGTTGCTGTCGGGCCTCGTGCTGATGGCGGTCGCCGGCGTCCTCTCGGTCTCCTCGAGCCTCGCCCCCTACCTCGTCGTGTGGGCGTTGGCCACGCTCGTCAGCCTCGTGCTGGCCCACCGCTCGGAGGTGCAGGCGCTGCCCGGGCTCCTCGGCGCCGTCCCGCCCCCGACGGCGACGCCCCGCCGTCGGTCGTCCGGATCCGCGCTGCGACCGATCCTCGCCGTCGTCGGCCTGGTGGCCGTCCTCGGCGGCGCCGTGTTCCTGGTCGTCCCGGCCGCCGGCGCCGGCAAGGCCGTGGCCTTCCCGGCCCGCCTGCCGCGTGCGATCCCGGTCCCGAACGCCGGTGGACTGGCCAACCCGAGCCTCGGGGGTCGCGACCCCTCCGGTGACGGCCGCACGTCCTCGACCGGGACCGCTTCCACCGCGTCCGGCTACTTCGGCTTCTCCCGGACCCTCGACACGGCGACCCGCGGGCGTCCGGACGAGACGCTCGTGATGCGGGTGAAGGCGGCCCGACCGGACTTCTGGCGGGGCCAGTCCTTCGACCAGTGGGACGGCCGCGAGTGGCGCCAGTCCGACACGACCCCGACCCCCAACTCGGGGGACGCGCCGCTCGAGCTGCGGGGGGCACCGGAGGATCGGGAGGCCGGGATCCTCGACGGCGGGACGGACTTCGTGCAGACGGTGTTCGTCGAGCAGCCCGGCCCGAACCTGCTCTTCTCGGCCTACGCCCCCGCTCGCGTGTACTTCAGTGACCGGACCGTCTTCGAGCTCGACGACGGCACGGTCCGCACCGGGGTCCAGCTGCCGCAGGGGGCGGTCTACACGGTGGTGAGCCGCCGCACGCCGGTGACGGCGGATCTCCTGCGGTCGAGCGACGGAGTGGCGATGGCCCTCTCGCCCGCGCTCCGGCGGCGGTACACGCAGCTCCCCGAAGGGGTGCCCGCCCGGGTCATGGACCTGGCCGCCGAGGTGACGGCGGGGGTGCCGACGACGTACGACAAGATCAAGGCGCTCGAGGCGTGGATGGGCGCCAACACCTCCTACACCCTCGACATCCCGCCGTTGCCGGCGGGGGCCGACGCCGTCGACCAGTACCTCTTCGTGGACAAGCAGGGCTTCTGCGAGCAGATCGGGACCTCGCTCGTCGTGCTGCTCCGAAGCCTCGGCGTCCCGGCCCGTCTCGCGGTCGGGTTCACCCCGGGCGAGCGCAACCCGTTCACCGGGCTCTGGGAGGTGCGGGCGAAGGATGCCCATGCCTGGGCGGAAGTCTGGTTCCCGGGCGTCGGGTGGCAGGCGTTCGACCCCACGGCGTCGGTGCCCTTCGCCGGTGAACCGTTCTCGTCGTCGGCCGGCGCCGGCCTCGCCACGTTCCTCCGGCACCGACTCCCGTCCGTCCCCGGGTGGCTCCCGTCGGCCGCCGCCGTGGTCGTCGCGGCCGGGCTTCCGCTGGCGACCGCCGGGTGGCTCGTGCTCGACCGCCGCCGGCGCCGTCGGGCGTGGGACGCGCAGCCGTGGGCCGCGCAACAGCTCGACCGCCTCGAGCGGGCCGGGAGCCGGGCCGGCCGGTCGAGACGGGAGTGGGAGAGCGCGTCGCGCTACGCCGACATCCTGGCTCGGTCCGTCCTGCCCGATCCCCGGGTGCGGACGGTGGCCGAGCTGCTCGAAGCCGACGCCTACGGGGGCGGTGCGGCCTCCGAGGCCCGCCGGCTCGAGGCGGAGCAGCTGCTCGACCTCATCGAAGCCTCGAGCCCCGCCTCGAGCTGACGACCCGAGGGCCTACGCTCCGCCCATGGCCCGCGACCTCGAACCCCGTCGGCGGGGCGGCCCGCTGCAGACGCTGGACAACGCGCTGCTCGTCGTCGTGGCCGTCGTCGCCGTGCTGGTCGTGCTGAAGATCGTCGGCTTCATCGCCGGCACCGTCTTCTTCTTCGTGAAGCTCGTCATCGGCGCAGCCATCGTCTTCGCCCTGCTGCGCCTGGTGACCCGCCGGCGCTAGAAGTCCAGGGCGCTGAGCTCCGGCACCCACTTGGCGGCCCGATCGCGGGCGGCACGCCAGCGGTCCCGGTCCGGGGACGAAGCCGGCTCCACGACAGCCCGAGGCGTCCACCGGGCTGCGATGTCGTCCTCGTCGGCGAAGACCCCCGTCGCCAGCCCGGCGAGGTAGGCGGCGCCGAGGGTCGTCGCCTCCAGCTCCGGTGACACCTCGATCGGGCGCTGCGTGGCATCGGCCAGTGCCTGCACGAACACGGCGTTGGCCGACATGCCCCCGTCGACGCGGAGCGACTCGATGGCGAGTCCTCCGTCGAGTCTCCGCCGCCTCGACCAGATCGGCGCCCCGGTGGGCGACCCCTTCGAGCACGCTGCGCACGACCTCGGCTCGGCCGGTGCCGCGGGTCAGGCCGAGCAGCGCGCCCCGGGCCCCGAAGTCCCACGTCGGCGTGCCGAGCCCGAGGAGGGCCGGCACGAACCAGACGTCGCCGGTCGTGGCCACCGCGCCGGCGACCGCCTCGGACTCGGCCGCGGTGGTGAGGAGGCCGAGGTCGTCCCGCAGCCACTCGACAGCGCTGCCGGCCGAGAGCATGACGGCCTCGATGCCCCACGTGATCCGACCGTCGCGCTGCCACGCGACGATCGGGAAGCACCCGCCGCCACCGCGCGTCTCGAACGACGGACGGGTCGCGCCGACGCAGAGATCGAGCATGCCGCCGGTGCCGAAGGTGATCTTCGCCAGCCCCGGTCGGACGCAGCCCTGACCGACGAGCGAGGCCTGCTGGTCGCCGGCCATGCCGGCGATCGGGCGGCGCGCCGGGCAGCGCCGAGGCGTGGCCGACGACGCCGGCGGAGTCGACGACCGTCGGGCAGCACCGACGTCGGGATGCGGAGGGCCTCGAGGATCGGCGTCGTGCCAGTCGGTGCCGTCGGCGCTGCGCAGCCCCGTGACCGCCGCGTTGGTGGCGTCGGTGACGTGCACCGCTCCGCCACTGATAGCGTCCACGCCACCCACGTGTCGACGGTGCCGAAGCACAGGTCGCGGCGTGCGATCGGGATCGGCCATGTCGAGGAGGAAGCGCGAGCTTGGTGGCCGACGCGTTCGGAGCGACGCGGAGGCCCTGGCCCTGGAGCTCCAGGCACATGCCGACGGTGCGGAGGTCCTGCCAGCCGACGCCGGGCCCGACGGGCTCGCCGGTGGCGCGGTCCCAGACGATGGTGGACGCCCGCTGGTTGGCGATCCCGACCGCCGACGACTCGGTGCCGGCCGCCGTCGATGGCGCTCGTGGGCGACGGCCAGCACGGCGGCGGCCATCGCCGCGGCATCGAACTGCACGAAGCTCGGCATCGGCGTCTCGGGCAGCACCTCGCGATGGCAGACGTGCTCGACGCGTCCCTCGGGCGACACCATGGCGGCGCGGACGCCGCTCGTGCCGACGTCGATGACGAGGATCGGGTCGGTCACGACGTGCGTCCGGTCCACGGCACGGCCGGGCCGAACGGGGACGGGGAGGCCCAGCTTGCCGGGGTTGAGGATGCCGTTCGGGTCGAGGGTGCGCTTCACCGCGGCGAGGGTCGAACGCCGTGCCGAGCGCCTCCGCGAGGAATCGTCCGCGATGGAGGCCGATGCCGTGGTGATGGCTGATGGCGCCGCCGGCGGCGAGGGTCGCACGGGTGACCGCTTCCCACGCGTCGGCGTAGTACTGCTCGGCGTCGTCCCGCTGGCCGGCGAAGGTGAAGTACAGGCAGGCACCGTCGGTGTAGGCGTGGGACTGGTGGGCCGAGGCGACCCAGGAGCCGGGCACGTCCTTGATGGCGGCGACGGCGTCCCGATACAGCGCCGGGAGGACCGACCATCGGGCGGCGACCTCGCAGCGTGTCGACGACGACGTCACGGGTGATGGCGTCGGCCAGACCGGACACGTCGTTGCGGTGGTGCAACCACCGGTCGACGAGCGCGTCGTCGTGGCGCTCCCCGCCGACGCACTCCTCCTCGACGACCCGGAACACCGCGTCGACGAGCGTTCCGTCACCCTCGTCGAGGACGATCAGGGCGTGGCGACCCTCGAGGTCGAAGCTGCGCTTGGATTCGCGGTGGTCGTAGAGGCGCAGGACGGCCGGCGTGGCCCCCCGCCGGAGGATGCGCCGGCAGACGTCGAGGCCCTCCTCGAAGGAGGCGAAGGACCAGGCGCCCTTGCGCTCGGCCGGCGGCAGCGGGTGCACCCGGAGCTGCGCCTCGGTGATCACGCCCAGCGTGCCCTCGGACCCGACGAAGAGCTGGGTCAGGTCGGGGCCGACGGCCGATCGCGGGGCGGCGCCGCCGGTGCGGATGACCGAGCCGTCGGCCAGGGCGACCTCGAGGCCGACGACCATGTCCTCGATCTTCCCGTAGCGGGTCGAGTACTGGCCGGCCGAACGGCAGGCGACCCAGCCGCCGACCGTCGACAGCGCCATCGACTGAGGCCAGTGTCCGAGGGTGACGCCGTGCTCGGCGCGCAGGTCGTCCTCCAGGGTGTCGCCCCAGGTGCCGGGGCGCACGTCGAGGAGGAGGGACTCGTCGTCCACCCCGATGATGCCGCCGAAGTCCGTGAGGTCGAGGGCGACCCCGCCGAACACGGGCACCGAGGCGCCGCAGACCCCGCTGCGTCCGGCCATGGGCGTGACCGGCACCT
This sequence comes from uncultured Actinomycetes bacterium, assembly GCA_963731055.1. Lineage (GTDB taxonomy): Bacteria > Actinomycetota > Acidimicrobiia > Acidimicrobiales > CADCTF01 > DATLED01. The sequence goes on from CAVSUD010000003.1 coordinate 5,814, forward strand.
TCGCCTCGTCGGCCGTTCGGAGCACGGCGGCGACCTCCTCGGTCGACGTCGGCCGCACCACGACGGTGGGGCGGGCCGGAACCTGCCCCGCCCGGGCCCAAAACATGGCCAACGGCCACCAATCGCGCGAGGCGGCGGTGCGTTCGTCCTCGTCGGTCGTGACGGTGGCGCAGACTCCTCGGAGGCGCTCGAGGAACGCATCGTCGGCGGCGTCGGGCGCATCGGCGAAGCGGGCGGTGGAGTCGTTGCCCGCCGCGAGGGGCATCGGGTTGACGGGGGTCCGGCGTGCGGGCACGGCCGGAGGCTAAGCGAGCCCGGCCGCTTCGGGCAGGTCCGCCGGGACGGGCCTCGTGGCGGCGGCGACGCGCTCGCGCGCCGCGATGGCGCGGAAGGCGGCGACCTGTCGGGCCTGCTCGGCCGCATCCCAGCCGAGCTCCGTCGCGACGAGCGCGGCGACCTCGTCGGCGACGGCGTCCGCCTGGTCGCGCTCGAGCAGCAACGCCCGGGTCCGACGGCTCAGGATGTCGTCGAGGGTGTGGGCCATCTCGTACCGGGCCGAGAACACGGCCTCGGCCCGGAGGTAGGGCAGGCGGGGCACGAGGGGCGCACCCAAGGTGGCATCGGCCTCGATCATGGCGGCGATGGTGCGGGCGTCGGTGCCATAGCGCGAGAGCAGGTGCTCGAAGCGAGTCTCGTCCAGCCCGAGCCGACCGGGACCATCGGCCCGGAGGCGGGCGAAGCCCTCGGCGCCCCGCAACGGGAGCTTGGCCGTGGGGGAGCGCCGCAGACGCCGGCCGAGGCGCTTGGCCGCCTCGTCGATCGTGTCCTCGGCCATCTTGCGGTAGGTCGTCAACTTCCCGCCCTGGATCGTGACCATGCCGCTCTCGGAGACGAGCACCTTGTGGCGGCGGGACAGGTCCGCGGTGCGGACGCTGCCCTCGTTCTTCACCAGCGGGCGCAGCCCGGCCCAGGTGCCGACCACGTCCTCGGGGGTGAGGGGGGAGGTGACGAACACGTTGATGGCGTCGAGGATGTACTGCACGTCCTCCGCCGTGCACTCCGGATGGTCGCGATCGCCGGTGTAATCGGTGTCGGTCGTGCCGAGGTAGGTGTGGTCTCCCCACGGGACGACGAAGATCGAGCGCCGGTCCTTGGGCACGGGCACGACCGCGGCGATGTCGCAGGGCAGCTTCGCGGCCGGCACCGTGATGTGGATGCCCTTGGCCGGCCGGATGGAGTCGGGGTGCTGGTGCTCCGCCAGCTCGCGCACGTCGTCCACCCACACGCCGGCCGCGTTGACGACGACCTTGGCCCGCACGGTGGTGCCGTCGGCGAGCACCACGCCGTCGACGGCGCCCGCAGCGTCGCGGGTCATCGACGAGACGGGGCAGTAGTTGGCGATGACGGCACCCTGGTCGGCCGCCGTGCGCAGCAGGGTCAGGGTGAGCCGCGCGTCGTCGGCCTGGGCGTCGTAGTACAGGAAGGCGGCGGCCAGGAGGTCGGTGTTGAGGGTGGGGAGGTGACGGAGCGCCTCCTCCTTGGAGACCCGCTTGTGGCGCTTGCCGATGCGCAGCCCACCCGTGACGTCGTAGAGCCACAGCGCGGTCCGGTACGCCTTCGCCACCGTCTTGTTCACCGCCCCGCTCTTGCCGAACAGCGGGATCAGGAACGGGAGCCGCCGCACCAGGTGGGGCGCGTTCTCGAGCAGGCGCTGACGCTCGTGCAGGTTCTCGTAGACGAGGCGGTACTCCTTCTGCTGGAGGTACCGGAGCCCGCCGTGCACGAGCTTGGACGACTTCGACGAGGTGCCGGACGCGAAGTCGTCCCGCTCGACGAGCGCCACCCGGAGGCCGCGCGCGGCGGCGTCCAGCGCGACCCCGGCGCCGGTGATGCCGCCACCGACGACGACGACGTCGAAGGCCTCCGCCCCGAGTCGGGCCAGCGACGCGGCCCGGTCGAAGGTGGTGGCCGACGTCATCCTTCGCTCAGCTCTGCGTACGGCGCCCGCAACCCGTCGTGGATCAGCTTCGCGGCCGAGTCGCGCTGGCGGAGGAGGAAGTAGAGACCGGCGACCAGGTAGACGATCGAGAAGGCGATCAGCTCGTTGCCGTGACGCTCCTCCGGTACGAGCGCCCCGAAGAGGAACTGGGTCCAGAAGAGGATGAACAGCATCCAGGCCTCTCGCAGGCTCATCGAGAGGTTCAACAGGATGCAGATGGCGAAGAACGACTGCGCCGCGGTGAGGAGGAGCTCGTCTCGCTGGCGGGCGATGATCGGCAGGCCGTGGGTCGACGAGGAGGCGATGGCGAAAGCGATCGGGAGGGTGCCGACCAGCAGCGTCCACTGGTTCACCTTGGACGACACCAGCGTGCCGAGCCCCGCGTTGGTGTTGAGGCGCCAGGCGTAGAGGCCGGCGACGAGGAGCTCGGGCGCCTCCGACGCGAGGGGAGCGAGCCACTGGACGAGGAAGAACTCGCTGATGCCGAGCGTGGCGCCCGTCTCCACGAGGGACTCGGCGAAGTGCTCGGCGCACAACACGATGACGGCGGCGGCGAAGAAGAACAGGCCGATGTAGGCCGTGCGGCGGCCCCGGGTGGAGAAGCCGCCCATCAGTCGGGCCGGGCCGACGAGGTGGGGTTCCTCGGCCGGGGCCTTGCTGATCCGGATCGTGTAGACGATGAAGATCGACACGAGGATGGCGGCGTCGACGAGGGTGATCGAACGCTTGAGCGGGAGGGACAGCGAGTACACCGTCGCGATCGACAGGAACGCCAGCTCGACGGAGTGACCCCGGTCGAGACGGACCTCCTTCATCCGGACGCCGCGCTGGCGGTACTTGTACCAGGCGACGAAGATCACCATGCTCCAGCCGACGCCGATCAGCAGCCGGTTGGCGCCGGTCATGTTGGCGAGGGCCAGCGAGCAGGCCGACTCACGCCCGGCGGCGGCGTTCGCCGCCGATTGGCATGCCACCCCGAACTGCTCGAACGCGTTCCCGCCCTTGATCGCGAAGACCAGGTCGACGGCGTACTCGGGCAGCACGGCGATGAAGGCCAGGATGGCGATGGCGAGGCCGGCGGAGATGTCGAGCTGGGCCGTCTCCGCCGCCCACGACAGCATGAAGGCCGCGCCGATGATGGCGAGCCCGTACAGCAGCGCATCGATCGGATCGCTGATGTGGATGTCGCCCAGGCGCAGCAACAGCCCGGGAGTGGTCGCGAGCAGGGCGAGGCCGATCGACAGTTTTTGGCGGCCCGGATGGACCTCGTCGTGGAGGTCCTCGTCGGTGGTCGTCACGGTGCGGATCCTAGGTGGCGGGTCCGTGGCCGCCCCAGCCACGGGGGCGGCGACGCTCCAGTCCACGGGCCGGCGCGCCGATACCGCGACCATGCACAGCGGGGCCCGGTCGGCATGATCTGCGAGCGGTGCGGCCGCCTCCGGAACCGAGCCACCGGCCGATGCGTCTGCGACGACTACGGGGGCGTCGCACCGCTGCCGGTGGCGACGACCCACCCGCCGGTCAACGCCGTCGAATTCGCCGCCCCCGACCCGCGCCCCGTCTCGACCGCTGCGGCCATGGCCGCGCTGGACCTCAGCGATCGGCCGGCCCGGCCGCCCCGTCCCCCCGCCCCGCCGGTCGGGCCGGCCGAACCGCCGCCGCCGGTCCGGGCCGCCGGTGCACCCGTCGGCGTGATCGACGCGGCTCGCGTCGGTCGCCGCCCGGTGGCGGCCGTGGTCTACGACGGGATGCTCGTCCTCGCGGCTCGCGACGCGCCCCGCAACCTGCCGGCTCCGCACCTGGCCGCCCACGATGCCGGCAGCCGAATGCTCGACGCCAACGTCGTCGACGACGTCGTCGTGCGGGAGGACCGCAGGGCGGGACGGGCCGCCATCCACCTCCGCAACGGCGAGGTCGTCACCCTCACCTGGCCCGGCCGCAAGAACCGGGGCGTCGCGGCCGAGAACCTCCTGGCCCACGCCTTCCCCGGAAAGGTCGACCAGGGGGGCGCTGAGGTGGGGCGCCGAGCCGTTCGCGTCGCCGTCAAGGTCGCGGTCGTCGGCGCCCTGCTCGCCGTGTTCGCCGCCGGCGGCGCGGTCGTGTTCCGTAGCGATCCGCCCGCCGCCGCTCCGGTCGCGCCCCCGCCGACGCTCGCTCCGGCGGAGCAGGCGGCGCGGGCCGAGCTCGCCGCCGTCTGCCCTCCCTGGACGATGTTCGCCGCCTCGGCTCGGGCCGGCGATCGTCCCGATCCCGTCGGCCTCCGTCCGATCGTCGACGGCCTCGACGGTGCCTTCGAGCGGGCGGCCGCCGTCCAACCCGATCCGGTGTACACCTCCGCGCGCGACGAGGTGGCGTACCTCCGCGGCTACGCCCGACGCTCGGCCGCCGACGTGGGCCTCGAGTCGGTCAGCCGGGTCACCTACGCCATGCGGGCCGTCTCGGCCGCCTGCACCCGAGCGGCCGCCGCCCCGTAGCTCGTACCCTTTCGGCCATGACGATCGAGGTGCGCCGGGCCACGGACGACGACATCCCGGCGTTGGCCGGGGTGCTGTCACGGGCGTTCTCCACCGACCCGCCGATGAACTGGGTCTTCCGCGACGACGAGACCCGTCTGGGGCGCATCGAAGCCCTGTTCCGGATCGCGCTGACCGAGCTGTTCCTGCCCCACGGCGACGTCTTCACGACCGCAGATCTCGCCGGCGTCGCCATCTGGGACGCGCCCGGCGCCTGGCGCACCCCCGACGGGGCCACGGCGAAGATGGCGCCGCAGTACCTCGAGGCGATGCTCCCGGACGAGCTCGACCGCCTGTTCACCTTCCTCGGGATGATGGAGGACGCGCACCCGGACGACCCCGAGCACTGGTACCTCGGCGTGCTGGCGGCCGACCTCGACCGCCAGGGCCAGGGGATCGGCTCGGCCTGCATGGCCCCGAAGCTGGCCGAGGCGGACGCGGCCGGACTCCCCGCCTACCTCGAGTCGTCGAACGAGAAGAACGTGCCCCTCTACGAGCGCAACGGCTTCCGGGTCGTGGGGGTATTGGACCTCCCCGAGGATGGACCGCCGCTGTGGCGGATGTGGCGGGATCCCGTTGTTCGTTGACAACGGTTGTTGACGAACAGCTAGTGTCAGCGGCGTGAAGACGCCGACCGAGCTGAGCGAGCTGTTCCGCCAGCGCGGGCTCAAGGTCACGCCGCAGCGGCAGTGCATCTTCCGGCTGCTCCACGGCAACCACGCCCACCCGACGGCCGAAGCGCTGTACGCCGCCGTCAGTGCCGAGATGCCGACGATCTCGCTGAAGACCGTGTACTCGACGCTCAACGACCTCGCCGCGATGGGCGAGATCCAGCAGCTCGACCTCGGCACCGGGTCCTCCCGGTTCGACCCGAACGTCGAGCGGCCACCACCACCTCGTGTGCAGCCGTTGCGGCAAGGTCCGCGACGTGTACGGCGCGGCTCGCGGTCGCGCGTGCCCGACGCGCAGCTCGAGGGCTTCACCGTCGACACCACCGAGGTCGTCTTCCGTGGCCGTCTGCGACCACTGTTCCACCGACCAGTCCTCCCAAGCAACCGACTCGCAACAAGGAGAGCACCGCATGGCTGACCTCAAGGGCACCAAGACCCACGAGAACCTGAAGGAGGCGTTCGCCGGCGAGAGCCAGGCCAACCGCCGCTACCTGTACTTCGCGCAGAAGGCCGACGTCGAGGGCTACCCCGACGTCGCCGCCCTCTTCCGCTCCGTCGCCGAAGGCGAGACCGGCCACGCGTTCGGTCACTTCGACTTCCTCGCCGAGGTCGGCGACCCCGTCACCGGCGTCGCCGTCGGCCCGACCGAGGACAACCTCAAGTCGGCCATCGAGGGCGAGACCTACGAGTACACCGAGATGTACCCGGGCTTCGCCAAGACCGCCCGCGACGAGGGCTTCGACGCAGATCGCCGAGTGGTTCGAGACGCTCGCCCGGGCCGAGAAGTCCCACGCCGGCCGCTTCACCCAGGGCCTCGACGAACGTCTCCTGAGCCTTCGGCCGCCCGGATCCCGCCTCTCCGGGCGGGATCCGGGCGGCCAGGACCCTCGACATGACCTCCCCCCGCAAGCTCACCGTCGACGACATCGCCGACCTCCGCGCCTACGAGCGGGAGCGGGCGACGTTCCGCGAGCGCATCATCGCCCTGAAGAAGGTCCGCCGGGTCGCCGTCGGGCCGATCATCACCCTCATGTTCGAGAACCGCGACACCATGCGGTTCCAGATCCAGGAGATGGCCCGGGCCGAGAAGATCCTCTCGGACGAAGCCATCCAGCACGAGGTCGACACCTACAACGCCCTCATCCCCGACGCCGGGCAGCTGTCGGCCACCCTGTTCCTCGAGCTCACCTCGAAGATGCAGTTGGTCGAGTGGCTGCCGAAGCTGGTCGGCGTCGAACGGGCCGTCGAGCTCGTGCTCGGGGCCGGTGACCGCCCCATCGTCGTCTCCTGCATCCCGGAGGAGGCCCACGAGGAGCAGCTCACCCGCCCCGACGTGACCGCTTCGGTCCACTACATCCGCTTCGAGCTCACGCCGACGGAGGTCGAGGCCTTCGTCACCGGCCCGGTCGTTCTGCGCATCGACCACCCGCAGTACGTGGAGTCGACGACCTTGTCCGAGGACGCCGCGGCGGCCCTCATCGAGGACCTCCGCGACACCTGAGCGGGTGCCTGCGGGTTTGGCCTCCTGGGGCGGCGCCGTCCATACTTCTGGCTGCTCGTGCTGCCCGGCATGACGGGGGGTCAGCCGGGGTAGTTCCTCACCAGCAGCGTCCCTCGGACGTGTCTTCGCATCATCTCCTTGTCTTTCCCGTAGTCGTGAGGATGTGGTCCCCCTGACCAACCAGACCTGGCGCCAACACGCCGCGTGCAAAGGCGTCGAACCCGACATCTTCTACCCGGCGTCGGACGACGAGGCCGAGGTCGCGAAGGCCGTGTGCGAGGTCTGCCCGGTCCGTCAGCCCTGCCTGGAGTACGCGCTCGCCTCCCGCGAGCGCGATGGCGTCTGGGGCGGTGCGACGGAGAAGGAGCGCCGGCGCCTGCTGCGCCAGCGCCGCAAGTCGGCCTGACCCCTCAGTCGTCGGTGGCGCTGACCTGCCGGAGCCGCTCCCAGAGGGAGCGCTTCTTGGCCGGGGCCTGCTGCGGAGCGGTGGGCTCGGCCGGGACGAGGCCGGACGTGGCCGCTTGCGGCTCGGGCTCTGCCGGGACAGCCTGCGGCGGGCGGTCGTACCAGTAGCCTTTGTCTAGCGGCTTGAGGTCCAGTTCGAGGCGCTTGGCATCCGTGGCCGTCCAGAAGTGGCTGACCAGGCTGTTGCGCGTCCGCTCGGGGTTGCAGATCTCGCTGCCGCCGTGGAGCAGGTGCGCGTGCCAGATGAAGAGGTCGCCCCTCTTGGCCAAGAACATCGTCTCTTCCAGGCCACGCTTCTCCACCTGCTCCGCCATGTAGTCGGCCCAGCGGGGCATCTCCGGTTCGTTGGCGTGGTAGGTGCCGTCGGAGAATCGGAACTGCTCGATCTGATGGCTCTCCGGGTAGTAGCGCAGCGGCCCACTGTCCTCCGTCGCGTCCTCGAGTGCCATCCAGGTCGCAGTGAGGCCGCCGGCGGTGTGCGGCGTCATGTAGAGCGAGTCGACGTGGTCCGGCTGCTGGCTCCCGCGCTCGAGGTTCAGCGTGTTGACGAGCACGGGCTCGTCGGCGAGCAACTCCGTCAGGATCCCGCCCACCCGATCCGAGAGGCAGGTCCGGCGGACCTCGTCGAGCTCGAGGTACAGGTCGTTGACCTTGAACGGGTGCGCGCGGTCCTCGGCGGCGACGTCGATGGCCCGTTGCCGCCGGCCGGTCACGAGGTCGTCCACGACCAGGGTGCTCAGCGGTTCCGTCCAGCTGCGATCGAGCGCTCGGGCGATCGTGTCCGCCTCCTCGTCCCCGAAGAAGGCCGGCAGCACGAGGAACCCGTGCTGATCCCAGAACGATCGCTGGTCGCGGGTCAGCATCCGCTCTCCGTTCACCGCTCCAGCTTAGGAGCCGAGCGGGCGTGATCAGGTCGTGGCGGGGTCCAGGGGTCGACCGGGAACTGCAGGCGGGTGCCCGCGACGATCAGCGCCCGGAGGGTGAACCGGATGGCGGCGACGGGCGACGCGGAAGACGTGCCATGGCTTCGTTCGCGCATCGTGACCGGTACCTCCCGGACCACGTAGCCGGCCCGACCAGCGCTGACGACCGCCTCGTAGGTGTCACCGAGGTAGTGAGCGGGAAACGTCCTGGCGAACTGCTCCAGCAATGGTGTCCGGATGAGGCGGAACCCCGAAGTCGCGTCGGTGATGGTGGCGCCCGTCGCCCGCGACGCCGACCTCGCCAGCAGCGCCATGACCGTGCGTCGCAGCTTCCCGACCTCCATGCCTGCACCCTCTCCGGCGAACCGGCTGCCGCTGACGAGGTGCGCGCCGGACTCGTCGGCGGCATCGAGCAGCCGTGCGATGGCCTGAGGAGGGTGCTGCCCGTCGGCATCGACCTGTACGACGGCGTCGTACCCACGATCGATGGCGAACCGGAACCCGCAGCGCAGGGCGGCACCCACCCCGAGGTTCACCGGGAGCCGCACGACGACGGCTCCGGCCGTGGCCGCGAGCTCGCCCGTGCCGTCGGTCGATCCGTCATCAACGACGACGACGTCGTGGCCCTCGGCTCGGACCTGGCGGACCACGTCCCCGACGCTCCGGGCCTCATTCCACGCAGGGATGATCACGAGCAGCGAGGCCCGCCGGGACTTCACCGGTCGACCGCGTCGCTCTGCTGATCCTGGAGGCGCCGGGCGAGGAGCGCGTGCGCCTCGGCGACATCGCGGACCTGGGCCTGGAGCCCCGACACCGACACCGACAGCTGCAACGTGATCCCGAGCAGGACGATCGTCGCACCGGCCAGCAGGACGCCGGTAGGCGACATGCCGAACGCGGCGGCAAGGGGGGTGACGAGGGGAGTGACCGCAGCGCCGAGCAGTCCCGTGAAGGAGATGAGCGTCCACCCCAGGGCGTAGCGGAGCGAGATGAGTTGCCGACGGGCGAGGAGGACGATGATCCCGGCAAACACGGCCCCGCCGAGGCCGATGAGCAGCGCCTGCCTCAGTGCGTACGACACGAGGAGAGCCTACGGCCGTACCGTGCGCCGCCGGTGGTCCCTCGCATCAGTGGGTCGTGCGTCCCGATAGCCTTCCGCTGCGCACCCGGCGCCCGCACAGCTCGAGGACCCACGATCGCTTCTCCCTCCGCCCCTCATCCCGCGGCCCAGCGCTTGGCGCTTCGACCGCCTGTCGATCGGCTGGCGTTTCTCGAAGAGGCCGTGCGGGGCCTCCGCGTCCTCGACCTCGGGTGCCTGGACGACACCGCGCTGCACAAGCGCGGCACCGAGACCTGGCTTCACGAACGGCTCGCTCGCACGGCCTCGCACCTGGTCGGCGTCGATACCTCGTCGTCCGTTCCCGAGGGTGGACTCGAGACCGGGTTCAGCACCATCCATCGCGGCGACGTCCGAGACCTGCCGTCGGACCTCCTCGGTCATCCCGAGGTCGTCGTGGCCGGTGAGATCCTCGAGCACGTGCCGGACGCGGTCGGGTTCCTTTCGGCACTCCGGGACCGGTTCGGCGGCACTACGCTGCTCCTGACCACACCCAACGCGACGGGACTCACGAACCTCCTGCTGGCGGTGCTGGGACGCGAGTCGATGCACCCGGATCACCTGTGCGTGTTCTCCTATCGAACGCTCCTGCAGGTCACCGCCCGGGCGCGAATCGAAGACGTCCAGGTGTTCCCGTATCAGGTGCGGTACACGGAGGCGAAGCTGAACGCCCGTGGAGCTCGTCGGGTCGCGGTGGCAGCCGCGGAGCGAGGGGTCAACCTGGTCGAACGGCTGGTGCCCATGTGGAGCAACGGCTGGATCGTCCGCGCCCGGCTCTGACCACGGACGTCAGGCGCTCCAGACCTTCCGGTTGATGTACTCGGTGTAGCTCATGATGATCTTAGTGACCTTCCAGGACACGTCGGCGGCCCGATAGTCGTCGGGCACGACCGGCGGTCCGAACTCCTCGAAGTGGCGCCGGGCGACGCCGATGCTGTCGAGCACCGACCGCGGCTGGAGTCCACACATGATCAGGACCCCGGCGTCCATTCCCTCAGGCCGCTCGTGGGCCTCGCGGATCGTGACCGCCGGGAATCCCACCATCGACGCCTCCTCCGTGATGGTCCCGCTGTCGGAGATCGTGCAGAAGGCGTCACGCTGGAGCGCGACGTAGTCGGCGAATCCGAGCGGCGGAAGCTGCCGGACGAGCGGGTCGAGGTCGAGCTCCGCCGCCTCGAGGCGCCGCCGAGTGCGCGGGTGCGCCGAGAGGATCAACGGGAACCCGTGGCGTCCAGCGACGGCGTTCAACGACGCGACGAGCGACTTGAGCTTGCTCGCATGGTCCACGTTCTCTTCGCGGTGGATGCTGACGGCGAAGTACCCAGAGGGTTCGACCCCGAGATCGAGATGGACGGTCGAGGCGGCGATTCGAGCAGCGTGGTGGTCGAGGACCTCACGCTGCGGGGACCCCGTCTTGATGACGCGGTCGGGGGGCAGGCCCTCGTCGAGGAGGTAGCGCCGGGCATGCTCGGTGTAGGGCATGTTGAGGTCGCTGACGTGGTCGACGACCCGGCGGTTGATCTCCTCCGGTACCCGATCGTCGAAGCAACGGTTGCCGGCTTCCATGTGGAAGATCGGTATCCGCCGCCGCTTGGCGCTGAGCACGCACAAGGCACTGTTCGTGTCGCCGAGGATCAGGAGGGCGTCGGGCTGCTCCACGGCGAACACCTCGTCGCACTTCGCGTATCACGTTCGCGATGGTCTCCGCCAACGACTTTCCGGCGACATCCAGCACGTGGTCGGGCGCACGAAGACCCAGCTCGTCGAAGAAGATTTGGTTCAGCTCGTGGTCGTAGTTCTGTCCGGTGTGGACGAGCACATGGTCGGTGAGCTCATCGAGTCGTGCGATGACACGACTGAGCTTGATGACCTCGGGTCGGGTGCCGACGACCGTCATCACCTTCACGCGTACGCCACCTGATCCGTCGCGAAGTCGTCGAGCATCTCCGTCCACGTGGGCACCTCGATGCCGGTCCGCTGTCGGAACGCAGAACCGTCGAGGCTGCGGTCGCAGGCGAAGTCGGTGTCGCGCTCGATGGTCAGCCCGAGGTCGAGGCGGCCGTCGAGCATCTGCAGGAGCTCGTACTTGGTGACGGGAGCAGAGGCGACTTGCCAAACACCGGAGAGCTCGGGCTGTTCGTCGATGAGGCGCCCGATGACGCGAGCCAGCGCCATCGTGGTCAGGCCGGAGTAGATGGCCCGATCGAAGCCGCGCACCTGTTGTCCGCGGTTCGCCAGCACCCACTCGAAGAGGCTCGTCTGCCCGGTCAGCTGTCGTCCGACGATCGACGTGCGGATGGTCAGCGCTTCGCCTTCCGCCGTCTCGCCCAAGAGCTTGCTCCGGCCATAGAGGTCGACCGGGTCGGGCAGATCCTGCTCGCGATACTGGCCGCGCTGGCCGCTGAACACGCAGTCCGTGCTCAGGTGCACGAGCCTCGCCCCGACCCGGCTGCACTCATCGGCCAGGAGGTGGGGGAGCAAAGCATTGATCTCGATGCTCACGATCGCGTTCTTCGCCGCCTCGAGCTGCTTCACGATGCCGACGCAGTTCAGCACCACGGCCGGGCCGGTTTCCTCGATCGCCGCCCGCACGGTGTCGAAGCGGTCGACGTGGACGTCGGGCACCCACCTTGATCGCGAAAGAAACCGCGCGGCAGGAGCGGCCGGATCGAAGGGCTGGCGAAGCGTCCCGTGTACCTCGTGGCTCGAGCCCAGGACACGACAGGCCATGTGGCCCATCATCCCGCCCGCGCCGATGACGAGGACCTTCATGTGCTGGCGCTCAGCGGAGGAGCTCGCCGTCATCGAGATCGTGCCCCACGTCCTCGAGCATCAGGTCGTTGTCGCGGAGGAGCTTGACCGTGCCCTCGTAATCCATCACGAACCGATCGGAGCTGAACTCTCCGTCTAAGGCGGCGGGCTCGTCCTCGACCTGATCGACCTCCGTCAACATCGGTCGGATCGCGTAGTACTCGCCTCGATTGACGGAGCGGGTCGCCTCCTCCTCCGAGATCAGTGACTCGTGCACCTTCTCGCCGGGCCGGATGCCGATCACCTTGGTCTCGACGGGGCGAGGCCCGATGAGCGCTTTCGCGATGTGCGTCACCAGCGCCGCCGGCACCTTCGGGATGAAGGTCTCGCCGGGACGGCCGTCCGCGACGACGGCGAAGACCGTGTCGACGGCCTGGTTGAGGCTGAGGAGGAAACGGGTCATGTCCTGCGTCGTGATCGTGACGGGCCCCCCGGATCGGATCTGGTTGTGGAACAACGGGATCACCGAGCCGCGGGACGCGAGCACGTTGCCGTAGCGGGCGCAGACGAAGCGCGTATCCGTCCGTAGGTTCGCCGAGATGAAGATCCGCTCCTGGAGCGCCTTCGTCATCCCCATCACGTTGACGGGCTTGCACGCCTTGTCCGTCGAGATGCCGACGACCGTCTCCACGGGCAGCCGAAGCTCGCTGATCGCCCGGACGATGTTCTCCGGCCCTTCGATGTTCGTGCGGACGGCTTCGTGCGGGAAGTACTCGCACGAGGGCACCTGCTTCAACGCGGCGGCGTTGAACACGATGTCCGCGCGGCCGCATCACCGCGGCGACCGAGTGGAAGTCCCGCACGTCGCCGATCACGAACTCGAGGCTCCGCTCGAAGTTGTGGAAGATGATCTCGTCGGTTGCGACCCGGCGTTGGAGGTACGCCATGCGCATCTCGTGCTGCTTCGCCTCATCCCGACTGAAGATCACGACCCGCTCGGGGGTACCGAGCTCGCCGCTCAGGATCCTGCGGGTCAGCACCTTGCCGAGCGATCCGGTGCCGCCAGTGATAACGATGCGCTTGCCTTCGAAGAGTCCGCTCACATCAACCGAGGGGATTGAGCGACTTGCTGCGCCAGAGGGCACGGTGGGGCTCGTTCACCAGCACCTGGTCATCCGGGCGGGCTGCGCTCGTGTAGTAGTAGACGATCACGGACTTGCGCGACTCGCCCTCGGGGCAGGCGAGCGGCACCGGGTGTCCGTGGTACGAGTAGTCGTGGGTCTCGAAGACGAGCAACCGGTTGAACGCCGGCTCCACGGCCTTGACCGAGGCGGTCATGTCCCGATCCCAGAGCTCGAACTCGCCGTGCCACTCGGGCTGCCATCCCTCGTTCAGGTAGAGGATGGCGTTGAGGCGGCGGTGCACCCCCATCCGATGGTGCCAGTTCCCGTCGCAGTGGACGTCGAGGAGGCCACCCGGAAGGATGCAGTTGAGCCCGCCGCCGGTGTAGTACGGATCGGAGATCAACTGCTCGATGCCGGTCAACGACGTGATCCGATCGAGGAAGGCACCGGAGTTCAAGAAGTGCACGAGCTCCCGTGTTCGCGGTTCCATGTCGGCATCGGCGGCCCAGTTCGAACGGAGCTTCACCTGGACCCCTGCGTCCTCCGCGCGGTCCCAGACCGGGTTGTCCGGATCAGGGAACTCGGCGAGCACCTCTCGGAGCAGCGATTCCGGGAAGACGCCGTCGATCACGGCATGCGGGAACGGCTCCGCCTTATGGAACTCGGCGCCGTGCTGCTCGATCCACCGATCGACGTTGTCGAACACCTCTCGTGTCCACTGCATGCGGTTGCCTCCGGCCGTACGGGTGAGACGGTCAGACTACCGGCCGTCCTCGCGGGCAACGGTGACCGGGGATCCTTCGCTCAAGGGCGCTCGTAGATGGCGACGAACGTCTTCCCGTGCGGCACGCGTGCGACGGGCCGCAGACACGACGGGAGGTCCACGCCCTGACCTACGAAGAACCGCGCTCCCAGCCGCTCGAGGGATGGCGAGCAGGGATCGACGGTGACGGTGAGGCTGTCGGGACCGATCAGGGCGAAGGTCGGCTCCTGCCCCGGAGCGCCGACGAAGAACGACACGTGGGCATAGCGGTTCCAGATCTGCTCGTCATCGAGGTCCGGATCCAGCACCTGCCAAGCGGACCGGTCGGGATACGGGCTGGTGCCGGAGATGTTGTTCACCCCGGACGCGGTGAGGGTCCCCTTCAGGACAGAGTCCGCTGCGAACGCCACCCATCCCCCTCGTTCGTCGCGCTGCGCTGCGTCGTCGATCGCCCGCCGGAGCTGGCTGTCGGTCAACGGCCCGATGCCGCGCTCGAGCGGGTTGATCCTCGCCGCTTGGAAGAGGCAGAAGGCGGCGAGGACGGCGAACCCGATGGTCGAGCGGCGTCCGAGCGCGAGGACGGTGCCGACGCTGACGACGATGACGAACACCGTCGCAAGGCGCAGGTCGATCGGACGGTCCTCGACGAGGTAGGCACCGGCCGCCCATCCCTGGGCCGCCGCAAACACCGCACCCGCGGCGAGGTGGATCCACGTCCGGGCCCGATGCCCGGATCTGGCCTGGTAGTCGACTAGGAGGACCAGCGACAACACGCTGGCCAGCCCGAGCGGGAGGAACAGGCGGGTCGGCGCGGCCCGGGTCAACAACAGGAATTGACCGATCGACGCGGGGATCGGCAGCAGCATCCAGCTGAGGATGACACCGGTGCCGCCCAACGCCCCGACGAGGGGGTAGAGCGTCGGGTGCCGCCTCAGACGGCCGGCGCAGGCCAGTCCGAAGACGACGACCGCCACGGGGAGCGCGAACAGGAGGCCCGACGAGTTTTCCGACTGGTTCGTGCCGTTGACGAGGGCGAACGGTCGTTGTTCGGCGAAATAGTCGAAGGTCGAGCTCCACAGCACCGGGAGCCGGATCTGCCCGCCCGAGGTCACCGCGTTGGCACCCGGGTAGACGGTGGAGGCGATCGCGGACATGGTGCTCCGGTGGCTCACGACGAAGGCACCAAAGAGGAGCATCGCCAGGCCGACGGCGACCGCGCCGGCGCCCGCCACCCGTCGCCACTCAGCCACGAAGGAGGACCACGAGCCGAAGTGGGCGACCAGCGCGCCGATGCCGATGGGCCCCACGATCGAGCGCGGTACCGACCTGCCACGGCACGTAGAGCGTGGTCAAGAACAGCGCCGTCAAGTACCCGGCGAGCACCGCCACACCCAGCGTCGGGCGCAGTGTGCGCTGCCGGACGGCGGCGACGAGTGCTGCCGTTGCTGCGCTCCCGTACCCGATGGTCGTGAAGGTCCCGGGCGACGACCACCACTGAGTGGCCGGGCTGAACGTCACGAGGCACGCGCCGAGAGCCGAGAGGCGGGCCCGCTTCGTGAGGACGGCCAAAAGTGCGTACACGCCGAGCAGCTGCACCGCGAGGTACGACCACCACTCGAGAGCGAACGCCCGTTCCGCGTCCGTTACCAGGTACCAGGCGGTGTGCGGCCGGAGGACGAGTTCCCACGTCGCCGTCGGCAGGTCCCCGAGGACGACCATGTCGTGGGTGCCCACGCCGCCGGCAACCTTTGCCGGGAGACCGAGCTCCGCCTGGCGGAGCACCCAGGGGGTACGGACGTACCACTCGTCGGAGCGGATACCCCGTGGCGTCCCGGCCACCACGCCAGCGTCTGCCGGCTTCGCCCCGAGTTCGGTCGAGTAAATGGCCAACGAGGAGCCCTGGAGGCCGAGGGTGCCGAGGAGGACGACGAGCGCGAGGACCGCCGCCGGGAAGTACCACAAGGCGAACCGATCCGGCCTGAAGGTCCGGGATCCAGGCGCAGCCGGATCTGCGGGCAGATCGACAGGCGAGGTCATCGGATCGTGTTCCGTTCGCGATGGTCACAGGGCGCAGTGATGTTACCGGGAGGAGTCGTCGTGTACGTTCCGCCCGCTCATGCGGATCCTCTTCGTCCACGAGGTCAACTACCGGCGCAAGGTCGTCTACGAAATCCACGACTTCCCGGAACTGCTGTCGCTGCGCGGGCACGACGTCACCTTCATCGACTTCCCGGAGGGCGAGGACCCCGGCGGACTCCGTCGACTGCTCGACCTGCGGACGGTGGTGCATTCGGACCAGGCACGCGCACATCCAGGTGCGCAGGTCCATCTGCGAACCCCGGGGCGGGTGCTCCGCCCACCACTCGACCGGCTCCTGGCGTCCATCACCCACGTGCCGGCGATCCGACGGGTGCTCCGACACCAGAACGTCGACGTTGTCGTCCTGTATGGCGTCCCCACCAATGGTTGGCAGACGGTCCTCCTGGCCCGTCGGTACGGCGTGCCCGTCGTGTTTCGCGCCATCGACATCTCCCATGAGCTGCGGGCGACGGTCTATCGCCGCCTCATCCATCGTGCGGAGACGTTCATCTGCCGACGCGCCGACGCCGTGTCAACGAACAACGTGGCGCTGAGGGACTACGTGATTGCGGCCGGGGCCGATCCCGGGCGGGTCACGGTCGAGTATCCGGGGCTCGACCTCGAACGCTTCCGTCCGGGCCCGCGTGACCCGGAACTGGCGAGGCGCTTCGGGATCGACGCGTCCGATCGCGTCGTGCTGTTCATGGGTACACTCTTCCGCTTCGCAGGACTCGGTTGGTTCCTGGACGGCTTCGCCGACGTCCTGCGCAGGGATCGCAGCATCAAGGTGCTGCTCGTCGGCGGCGGCGAGGCCGAGGCGGAGCTTCGGGCGCAAGTAGACCGGCTCGGGATCTCGTCACAGGTGATCTTCACCGGGTTCATCGACTACGAGTGGCTGCGTGACCACGTGGTGCTCGGTGATGTCGCGATCAACCCTTTCGACGAGGAACTCGTCACGAACTGTGCGCTGCCCGGGAAGATCCTGCAGTACGCGGGCTGCGGTCTCCCGACCGTGTGCACCCGGCTGGAAGGGATGCAGGGCGTGATCCCGGAGGGGGAAGGCGTCACGTATCGAGCACCCGGCACCCCCTTCGTCGAGGCCGTGGAGGCCTGGCTGGCGGATGACGCCGACCGGTGGGCGGCCGCGCACGCGACGCGACGCGCCGTTGAAGAACGCTGTCAGTGGACGGCTTGCGCCACCGCGATGGAGCAGGTGATTGAGCGGGTCGTCACCGCCTCGTCAGGCCGTAGGCTCGCACCGTGACCGCAGCCGTGCTGCCGCCCACGGCTGCACGTCCCGCGGGCTACCACCTGCTCGCCGCCGACGGCGGTATCTTCGCCTTCGGCGCCGCATCGCCCGTCGAGAACCCGGCACCGAAGCACCCGGGGTGCACGTGGGTCGCTCTCGGTGGGCGGAGCGATGGCAGCGGAGCCCTCGCTCTCGCATCGGATGGGACGGTCGCGTACCTCGGCGAACGGCCGGACGAGAGCCTCGGTGCCGCAGCGGGTGGCGCGCCGGCGATCGACATCGAGGTCGTCGCGCGGGGGCAGGGCTTCTGGATCCTGGACATCGCAGGAGGGGTGTTCAGCTTCGGCGACGCCGGCTACTTCGGGTCGATCCCGGGACTGGGCGAGGGCGTCTCGACCGCCCCGATCGTCGGCATGGCGTCGACGCCGACAGCCTTGGGCTACTGGATCCTCGACGCTGCCGGCGGCGTCTACGCCTTCGGCGACGCCGGCTTCCACGGCTCCGTCCCTGCGCTGCGCCTCGACGAAGCACCGGCACCTGCTGTCGACATCGCGGCGTCCCCAACGGGGGAGGGCTACGCCGTCCTGGAGCGCGACGGGACGATCCGTGGTTTCGGCGATGCTGCGTTTCCTGGCGCGCTTCGTGTCGGGTACGGCGTCACGGCGCGGGCGTTCGCCGCAGTGGGCGCCCCCGGGTCCTACGTCGTCGTGGACGGACGCGGGTTCGTGCACCCGCTCGGCGTCGCGCCGATGTTCGGATCGGCTGCCGGCCTCCAGCTGCAGGCACCGGTCGTGGACATCTCTGTGGTCATGGCGATCGACCCGTCAGCGCCGTAGGCGGAAGGGCCGGACCGCGTCGAGGTTCGGGTTGTAGAAGGGGTCACGGAAGGCCCCGGGCGGGCCCCAGCGCCTGACGAAGAAGGCTTCGTCCTCCTCCGGGTGGAGCTTGCCGCGGGAGGCGCTCTCGGCGTGGAACAGCTCGGCGTACGGCGTGTACACGATCTGGTAGCCGGCTTGGCGCAGGCGGAGGCAGAGGTCGACATCGTTGAACGCGACGCGGAGGCGCTCGTCGAAACCGCCGACGGCGTGGAACGGCTCGGTGCGCATGAGCATGCAGGCGGCCGTGACCGCGGTCGCGTCGCGGATCATCCGGCCGAGGCCGAAGTAATCGCCGAAGTCGACGTTGCCCGCGCTGCCACCGCCGAATCCGATGAAGACGCCTTCATGCTGGGGGCGGCCGCCCGGGAAGAGCAGGCGAGCGCCCACCGCGCCGACCTCGCTGTGCTGCGCCAGCTCGACCATCGCTTCGAGCCAGCCAGGGCTGATGACCTCCATGTCGTTGTTGAGGAACAGCACCTGGTCGCCGTCGGCCTCGGCCACGGCGAGGTTCATCTGCCGGGCGTAGTTGAACCGCTGCGGGTACCGGACGACCTTCGCGTCCACGGCACGGAGGTAGGCGAGGGTGTCCGGGTCGTCACTGGCGTTGTCGACGATGACGATCTCGAAACGTCGATAGGTCGTGCGGGATAGCACCGTCGAGATGCAGCGCTCGAGGAGCTGGTGACCGTTGCGCGTCGGGATCAGGAGCGAGACGAGCGGCGGCGGGGAGATCGCGTACCGGGGACGCCACGTGCCCGGCACCAAGCCCCGCTCGACGGTCGCCGGGCGCCCGCGACGTGCGAGGGCATCGCCGATGGCACGCCTGGCCGCGTCGAGCGCGTACGGCTTTGCGTCGTGGGCCACGGCCGCGGATCCCGGCACCATCCGCCAGGTGTAGATGGGCTTGGCGATGTGGCCGATGCGTCGGGCGTGCTCGGAGGCGCGAAGGGACAGGTCGTAGTCCTGGCTGCCGTCGAAGCCGGGCCGGAAGCCGCCGATGGCGTCCAAAAGGCGGCGGCGGTAGACCGCGAAGTGGGTCACGTAGTTCACGCCGAGGTGGAGGTGCGGCGACCAGCTGGGCTTGAAGAACGGTGACACCCGTCGATCGTCGAGGTCGAGCTTGTCCTCGTCGGAGTAGAGGAAGTCGAGATCGGGCTCCTCGTTCACGAGGGCGACGACCTCGAACAACGCTTCCGGTGACAGGACGTCGTCGTGATCCAGCAGGGCGATGAACTCACCCGTCGCCATCGCCAATGCGGCGTTCGACGCACCGACGATGCCCTCGTTGGCGGGGAGCCGGTCGATCCGGATGCGGTCGTCCCGGGACGCCAGTTGCCGCAGTGTCTCCGCCGTGACCTCGCTCGGTGAGGCGTCATCCACGGCGCACAGCTCCCAGAACGGGTAGGTCTGGGCCAGGACCGATTCGATCGCGGTGGTCAGCACCTCCGGATCGGTGTCGTAGACCGGCATCACGAGGCTCACGAGCGGCTGCGTCGGGAGCTGCGTCGCCCGGGCCCCGACCACGCTGCGCGTCTCGTCGGTGAACGGGTGCGCTTCCCACCACGGCTCGTACGCGAGGTGCGGCCACAAGGAGTCCTGGGGGATGTCGGCCCGGGCGAAGGCGGGGCTCGTCGGACGGAACTCCGCGAGGCCCTCGGTCTGGACCTGCCCTTGCGTCGTCTTCGGTCCTGCATGGAACGCGGGGGGATCGGGTGGGATCGGTGCGGCGGGCCGTCCCGAGACGGGAACGCCGATGTCGGCCAGCACCTTCACCAGCTGCGTCGCCGTGTGCCGCGACGAGCGGGGGCCTGCCCAACGCGCCTGCGCCTCGCGTGCGGCTTCCCACGCCGCAGGATCGGTTGCGAGTCGGACGCCGAGCCGGGCCAGGTCGGCGGCGTCGGCCGCTTCCGTCGCGACGGCACCGAGGCCGGCCTCCCGCAGGGCCACGACCGGCGTCCCGAGCTCGGCCGCTTCGGCCGCCAGCGCCTCCGCCACCTGGCGATCGCCGAACCGGCGCGCCAGGAGGAGCACGCGGGCGGCGGCGATGGCGTCGCGCCGCGGGTGAGACGGCGCGAACGCCCGAAGTCCCGTGGGGGCGTTCTCGAGCGCGACCTGCAGGTCGATGTTCGGTGCGAGCGCATTGATGAGCCGGCGCACCGGCCCGTCCACGAGGATCGCGGCCTCCTCGTCCGGTTCGGCGTGCTCGGCCCCGAACCACCCCCAGCTCAACAGGCCCCGCCGACCCGCGAGGGGCACACCGGGTCCGCCGTCGACTCGGAGGTCGTACCCGTACCGCACGGCATGCGGAGCCTGGCCGAGCGGGAGCACATCGACGCCGGTCTCCAACAGGACACCGTCCACCTGGCCCAGCACGTGGTCCCGGCGCTCCTCCCACACCCGTTGCACGTAGGCGCTTCCGAGCTGTTCCTCGCGCACGTCGTACCGGGCCTCGAGTCCCGATGGCAACGGCAGGATCTCAGGAAGGAGGGCCAGCACCGTTGCCTGAGGTTGGAACTGCTGCACGAGCGGAAGGGCGCGGCGGCTCGAGGCCGGCCCGGTCAGGACGACGGACGTGACCTGGAAGCGAACGTGCGACAGCCAGTCCAGGGAGAGCAGCTCGGCCCCGACCGGGTCCACTCGTCGAACTGCGTGCGGTCGCGCGCCCTCTGTCGAGACCACGCGGACGGCGCCCTGCGGCAGGAGCTCGTGCAGCTCCGCACACAGCTGCAGCGTCCGTCGACCGGCGCCGTTCGCGGTCAGGGTCCGGTCGAGCACGACCACGACCTGGGCGAACGACGGAGGCGCAGCGTCTCCGCCGCAGTTCGTCACCTTCGACGAAAGCCGAGGCGCCGGGCCACGCCGCCGGCGATGCGACGCGGCCCCATCGGCGCGCGGGCGACCGGCTGCTCGTGTCGCCGTGTCACCGCGTGCAGGTGCTCTTGGAGCTCCGCCAGGGCCCGTCGGTACGTGTCGGCGGCGGCCCGCAGATCTCGCAGCTGCTGCTCGAGGGCGGTGCGGGTACCTGCGCCGGCGGCGTCGAGCGAACGCTCCGTCTCGAGGCGATCGAAGATCTGCGCCATCCGAGTCCGCTCCTCGACGAGGCGACCTTGCAGGGCGGCGACCGATGCCTCGAGGTTCTCGACGTAGGCCGGATCCACCGTCGACGTGCGGTCGGAGATGATTCGGTCGAGCTGCGACGCCGCGGCATCGATGACGTCGTCGACCCGTGCGGCCACCGCAGCACCTCGGGCATCGCCGTCCGGCACTCCGCTCGTCCGGAACAATGCCGCGTCGATGCTCGACACGTCGGTCACCGCACCGCCGCCTACCGTGGCCAGCAACGTCGCCGACGCGTGGTCCCCGCCGAGCAGCGCATGGGGCCGGCCCAGCGAGTACGCCATCAACGCGACCGCCGGGTGCGTCGTGATGACACCGGATGCGCCGTCGAGCACCGCGACGACGTCCTCGACGGTGAGCCACGACGGCAGCGCGGTGCGGTCATGCTGACCCCCGACCCCCGTGCTCGACAGAGCGAGCGGGAGCGCGATGACGGTGCCGTCCCCCCGCAGCCGACGCAGGACGGTCTCGAAGCCCTCTCGGTCCTCGACCTGATCGACGGCGACCACGACATAGTCGCCGTCAGCGGGCAGGACCCCGAGCAGCCGGAGCATCGGCATCCGGCCGACGCCCGAACCAGCTTTGCGCGCCCGGCGGGCGTGGAGCGCAACGCCGGCGAGTGCCGGACCAGTGGACACGGCGATGTCGGCGAGGGTGGCGGCGCTGAGGTCGAGTGCGATCGTCTCGGCCGAACCGTCCGGCGCAGCCGCGCGGGCGCCGACGAGAACGATCGCATCCGCCCAGCGCAACGCGCCCGGATCGTCGTCACCCCGCAGCAGCGCAATGGAGCCCTCGGTCCGTCGACGCCCGAGCTCGAGCTGCAGCAGCTCCTGGCACCAGCGGTCCGGGAGGTCGGCCCCGTTCCCGACGAGTGCGAGCTGGCGCAACCCGTGCTCGCGGCCGTGCCGTCGGCCGGCGGCCGTGCGGCGAAGGTGGGCGAGCTCCTCCTCGAGCGCACGCTCGCGCGACCGCAGCTCCCGGAGCGCGTGGTCGGCGTCGTCCGGAACCGCCCGCACCACGAACTGGTACACGTGGGCGTCGGGGTCGGCCTGCACGCGGGCCACGATGTCCTCCTCACCGGGGTCGGGAGTGATCGGTCCCTCCGGCGCGGCCAACGGATCGACCGTCGTCGTGCGGCTCTCCACGACCACCCAGCCGGCCTCCTCGAAGAGGCTCTCGAGGGAGCGCCGCGTGAAGAAGCGAAGGTGGGTGCGATCGAGCAGTCCGACGTCGGTGTAGCGGAACTCGCCGTTGAGAAGGTTCAGACGGATCGACCCGTGAGCGACGTTCGGGATCGACGCGACGATCGAGCCGCCGGGCGCGAGCAAGGGCCGAAGGCGACGGAGGACGTCGCCGGGCTCGCTCAGGTGCTCGAGCACGTCCCCCAGGACGATGGCGTCGAAGCGTTCCTGGCCGAGGGTGGCCGGGAGGTCGAGCTCCTCGATGTCGCCGCAGACGACGCGATCGAGCCGTTCGGATGCGATGGCGGCCGCCGCCGAATCCTTCTCGAGCCCGACGACCTCGCGGTTGTTGGCGCGCAGGCGGCTTCCCATGTCGCCGTTCCAGCAACCGACGTCGAGGACACGCTTGCCGCCCCCGACCATGCGGATCATCAGGACGTGGCTGTCGTTCTCGTTCTCGAGATCGATCTTCGCGTCGTACCGCCCCGGCGTCGATGCCACCTGCCGAGGGTAGTGGAGCGACCCACGATGGAGGTGCTTCAGTCAGGCTCCCCCGGCCGCAGCGACGGCGTCGAGTCCATCGGCGCGTCGCTGCAGGCGACGCCGCGTGGCGACGGCGGCCGGCGCCAGGCGCACGTAGCTGAACAGGACGCGTCCGAGTGCGATCACGTGTCCGGTGACGGGGCCCTGGAGATGGAGCATCCGGACGACCACGTCCCGTCGCGCTGCCTCGAGCAGCGCTGACGACCAGCTCGCGCAACGCGGCTGGGGCAAGCCACGCGGGGGCGCACTTGGTGAGCAGGAGCAGGCGGTTCCGGGCCAGGAGGTGCCGGGCCATCGCCGACCGCCCGCCGACGGTGGCCGAGTGCTCGTGCCGCACGACCGAAGACGGCTCGTACCGGTAGGACCAGCCGAGGATCCGGCCCCGCCACGACAGGTCGGTGTCCTCGTAGTAGAGGAAGTAGGCCGCATCGAACCGGCCGACGTCGTCCAGGAACGCTCGTCGGATGAGCACCGCCGCACCCGACCACGCGAACACCTCTTCGGGCTCGTCGAAGCGTCCGTCGTCGGGTTCGAGGTAGCCGCGGTCGGCGGCGGATCCGTCGGAGTGCAGCACGACGCCGACGTTGTTGACCAGGGCGACCGGATCGGCGACGTCGTCGGCCGACCCCAACGAGCACCACTGGGGCCGATGGTCGACTGTCACCTCGGTGGCGCCGTCCCGTCTGGGCATGGTGACTGTCGACGGGCCGCCGCCGCAGGCCAGGCGGAGCTCGAGGGGCGCGTCACGATCGAACCCGTGCACGTCCACCTGCGCGATCGCCCGCCCGTCCGTCCAGGCGAACGGGCCGCCGACGGTGATGGCGTCGTGCTCCCAGCCCCAGAAGCCGGAGACGAGCTCGATCCGGTTCGAGACGTCTACGCCGTCGACGCGCGCGCCGCAGAGCTGAACGCCGAGGTCGCGGTCGTCGCCACCCCCGGGCCGGACCGTCGGCGAGCGGATCTCGACCCGAACGAACTTCCCGGCCAGCAGCACCTTCGGTGTCGCGGCTCCCAGTTTCGGATCCGACTCGAGCGCCGCGACCAACGGCTCCAGCCACCCCGGCTCCGGGATGGCGTCGTTGTTCAGAAGGGCGATGTACTGGCAATCCGGCAGCGCGTCGAAGCCGAGGTTGCAGGCGCCACCGAAGCCCAGATTCGATCCCGCCTCGACGAGCCGCACCGTGGGGAAGTGCCGCTGCACCTCGCTCACCCAGCCCGTCTCCGAGCCGTTGTCGACGAGGCAGACCGCCAGCCGGTCCCGCGGCCACGTGAGGACCTCGAGCGAGTCCAGGCACCGGATCGTCATGTCGCCGCCGAAGTAGTTGACGACGACGATCCCGACCATCGGCACGACGTCGGCGGTCACATGGTCATGCTCGCGGAGCGCAGGTAGCGTCGGTGGCCATGGACTTCGAGCTCTCCGACGAACTCGCCGAGCTCCAGGAGACGTGCCGCCGCATCGCCCAGGACAAGGTCAAGCCCCGGGCCCGGGAGATCGACGAGACCGGGGAGTACCCGCAGGACCTCTTCGAGGTGTTCCGCGACGCCGGCCTGCTCGGGCCTGTGCATCCCGGAGGACGTCGGCGGGTCGCGGCGCCGGCATCCTCGGGCTCACCATCGCCATCGAGGAGGTGGCGAAGTACTCGAACACCGCCGCCCTGATGCTGCTGCTCACCCGCCTGCCCACCGGCCCGGTGATGATCGCCGGCACGCGAGGAGCAGAACGCAGCAAGTACATCGCCCCGATCGCCGACGGGTGCCAAGCGCGGCCGCCTTCTGCCTGTCCGAGCCGCAGGCCGGCAGCGACGTGATGGGCATGCGCACCAAGGCCGTCAGCGACGGCGACGAGCTGGATCCTCAACGGCACCAAGTGCTGGATCTCCGGCGTGGTCCAGGCCGACTGGTACACGGTGTTCGCCAAGACCGTCCGACGACGTCACCGAGCGCAACCACGACTCGATCACCGCGTTCATCGTCGAGCGGGGCTGGGACGGCGTCGAGGTCGGCGCGACCGACCGCAAGATGGGCGTGCGGGGCGTCGACACCGGCGAGCTGCTGCTCACCGACGTGCGGGTGCCGGCCGCGAACGTGATCGGCGAGGTCGGCGGCTTCCCGCTGGCCATGCAGGGCCTCAACTCGATGCGCCCGATCGTCGCCGCCCGCGGCATCGGCCTGGCCGAGGGCGCCCTCATGTACGCCACCGAGTACGTGAAGGAGCGGGCGGCGTTCCGCAAGACGATCGCCGACTTCCAGGGCATCCAGTGGGAGATCGCCAAGCTGGCCACCGAGATCGAGGCCGCCCGCCTGCTCACCTACCGGGCGGCGTGGATGGCCGACCAGGGCAAGTTCACCAAGGAGTACGTGCCCTACCTCTCGATGTGCGAAGTACTACGCCACCGAGCTGGCGGTGAAGGCGTCGAACCTGGCCCTCCAGATGCTCGGCGCGGCCGGGTACATGAAGGACCACATGACCGAGCTGTACTACCGCGACGCCAAGCAGCTCACGATCGTCGAGGGCACCAGCCAGGTGCAGCTCGGCCTCATCGCCCGGGGCGTGCTCGGCCAGGACCTCTGGTGGGACTGACCCTCGAGCAGCTCGGCGGCTGGCCCGCCGTCCTCGGCCCGCTCCTCCGGCGGGGGGACCTCACGGGCGAGCAGGCCGGTGCGGCCCTCGCGGAGATCTTCGAGGGCAACGCCACGCCGACGCAGATCGCGGCGTTCATCACCCTCATCCACGCCAAGGGGGAGACGGTCGAGGAGATGGCCGGCCTGGTCCGGACGATGCTCGACTTCGCCGAGCCCATCCCCATCGACGGCGACATCCTCGACACCTGTGGCAC
This sequence comes from uncultured Actinomycetes bacterium, assembly GCA_963731055.1. Classification (GTDB taxonomy): domain Bacteria; phylum Actinomycetota; class Acidimicrobiia; order Acidimicrobiales; family CADCTF01; genus DATLED01. The sequence goes on from CAVSUD010000003.1 coordinate 31,528, forward strand.
CGGCGGGAGCGTGCAACGTCGGGAAGGCGCCTTCAACGTGTCCACGATCGCATCGTTCGTCACGGCCGGGGCCGGCGCCCGGATCGCGAAGCACGGCGGCCGCGCCGCGACGCGCGACGAGCAGCTCGGCCGACCTCCTCGCCGCTCTCGGCGTGGCGGTGGAGCTCGGGGCCACGGGGGTGGCGCAGTGCGTGGAACGGGCCGGCATGGGGTTCTGCTTCGCCCCCCGGTTCCATCCCGCCGCCCGCCACGCCGCCCCGGTCCGGCGCGAGCTGGGCATCCCGACGATGTTCAACTTCATCAATCCGCTCGCCAACCCGGCCCGCCCTCGCCGCCAGGTCGTGGGCGTGAGCGACCCGGCGCTGGCCGAGAAGATGCTCGGCGTCCTCCAGGCCAACGGCGCGACCCGGGCGATGGTGGTCTACGGCCACGACGGGCTCGACGAGCTCACGACCGCCACGACGTCGACCATCCTCGAGCTCCGCGACGGTGAGACCCGTTCGATCGAGGTGGACCCCGCTTCGCTGGGCCTCGCCACCTCGGCCGGGGCCGCCCCGAGAGGTGGCGACGCGACGGCCAACGCCGACCTGACCGCCCGGATCCTCGACGGCGAGCGCGGGCCGCACCGCGACATCGTGCTGCTGAACGCGGCGGCCGGGGTCGTCACCGCCGGCCTGGCCGACGACCTCGCCGAGGGTCTCGAACGGGCCACGGCGGCGCTGGACGAAGGGCGGGCGGCCGAGGTGCTGGAGCGGCTCGTGATGGCATCGACCGCCGCCGCGGCCGAGCAGGACTGACCCTTCAGGCGAGCGGTCGCCGCACCGGCGTCGGCCTCGGCGGGGCGAACGTGGTCACGTCCACGCCGTCGAGCTCGTGGAGGGCCGCCTCCAGCAGCTCGAGCCGTTCGCGCACCGATGCCAGCCCCCGCTCGGACGGTGCCGCCCCTCGCCAGGCGCGAGCCATCCGGACCGATCGCTCCGCCAGGCGTTCGAGCTCGGCGATCTCGGCCTGCAGCTCCCGCAGCATCCGCCGGCGCGTCGCTTTCGGAGCCCGCGCCGCCAGCACCAGCTGGTGGTCCAGCTCGACGGCTCGATCCTCGAGCTGTCGCCGGACATCGGCCAGGCCCAGGTCATCGCCGTCCCCGCCGCCCGCAGCCCGGACGAGCCCGGCAGCGAGCCGAAGGCGCCGATGAAGCCGAGCGGGTAGCTCCACGCTGACCAACCACGTCAGGGGCGCCGGCGAGGGTCGGCCCGCCACCACGCGGTTGCGGACCGACAGCGCGTGGAGCAGAAGGGCCACCGTCGCGATCGTGCCTCCGCCCACGACGAGGACGAGGACCAACACCACGATGAGCGCGCCGACCATGTCGCCGAGCGTACCCAGGTTCCCGCCGTTCGGCGGCGGGGTAGGGGAGGGCGATGATCCTCCGAAAGCTCGCGGCCGGACTGCTCGCCCTGCTCCTCGCCGGCGCATTGGCCTCCTGTGGCGGGAACGACTCCTCGTCCACCGACAACCAGGGTCCGGGCCGGTCGAGCAAGGAGGACCCGACGCTCGGCGACCCGAACGGTGGGGGCACCGTCGACTCCGGCCCGGAGGGCACCAGCGGGGAGACCACCGGGGACGGGAGCGACGAGGGAAACCCGGCCAACGGTCCCACCGATTCCGGGAGCGGCACGGGCTCCGGTCGGGGAACCGACGGGTGAGCGGCGACGGCACGAACTCCCGCGACGGCGGCCACGAGCGCGCCGAGGACCCGGGTGACCACTCGTCGGCCGCCGGGGCCCCCGGGGCGAGCGGCCCGGGCGAGCCGGGATACGACGGCGTGGCGACCATCGGGGACGAGGGGGCGGCGGCCGGCCCCGAGTCCTTCCAGGACCCGAACGGCACTCCGCCCCAGGTGGTGGACGCAGCGGCCGAGGCGCTGCACAAGCGGGTCGCGCAGGACGAAGCCTGAGCCGCTCGCGCGTCAGTCCCCGACGTCCCAGAGGGCATCGAGGTCGCGGGCCGAGTAGGCCTTGAACGCGACCATCGTCCGCGTGTGGACGATGCCTCCTAGCGAACCGATCCGCCCGGTCACGACGTCGGCCAGCTCCTCGTGGCGGCGCACCCGCACGATGGCGACGAGGTCGCACTCGCCGGCGACGGAGTAGACCTCGGCCACGCCTTCGACATCGGCCAGCTCGGAGGCCAGCGAGGCGACGCGAGCGGGTTCGGCATCGATGAGGACGAAGGCGGCGAGCACGCCCGAAGGCTACGCCGACGCCTTCGGGACGGCGGCCAGCCACGATGCGAGGTGGGCCGCCTCGTCCGCGGCTGACGCCGGTGTTGCGGGCACCCGGCCGAGGGCGGACGACTCGGTGCCGTCGGCGGCCCGGACGGCGATGAGGCGGCCGTGCTCGACCGTGACGCTCCGGCCGCCGTCCAGCTCCACCTCGACGCGCCCCGCGCCGAGAAGGGCGTCCCGCGCCTGCTGGCGGTGCACGACCCGGCCAAGCCGCGGGCGGCATCGCGCCAGTCCGGGGAACGCAGGTCCACGCCGGCCACGGGAACGTTCGCGGAGAGGGTCAACGCCCGGGTGGCCGCCTCGATGACCTTTGCGGCGCGACGGGCCGCGGCCGGCGTGGGGAAGGGTCCGAGGGCATGGGCGTCGATGCCGTCTTCCGCGACCACCCCGATGCGGGCGGATCTCTTGCCGGCCGAGAGCAGGAGGTGTCGGCGCCGGTTCCACGTTGCGACCTGACGGTTGTATCGCGGCCGGTGGGCGTGGAGCAGCCGGATCTCGAGGATGGCCGCCTCGAGGTCGGTGGCGCAGGCGACGTGCTCGAAGGACTGGGCCTCGCGGAGGAGCGGGCCGATGCGGCGACCGTCGCGCCCGGCGAAGTGCCCACGGACCCGGCGGCGGAGGTCGGTGGCGCGGTCGACGAAGAGCACGTCGCCGCCGCCGTCGCGGAACAGGTAGACGCCGGGCGCACGGGGCACGTCGGCGATCCACCGCAACTTCGCCGACTGAGGGTGCCCGGCGGTGGCGGGCAGCGCGAGGAGGTCGTCGAGCGCGTTGATGCCGATGCTGCCGACCTGGCCGAGGAGGTGGTGGAACAGCTCGGCGGTGGCGCGGGCATCGTCGAGGGCGCGGTGGCAGGGGTCGGCATCGGTGCGGATGTGGCGGGCCAGGGTGGCGAGACGACAGTCGACGACCTCGTCGCGGACGAGGCGACGGGCCAGCGCCAAGGTGTCGACGGAACGGTTCGTCAGCGGCGGGTACCCGAGGCGAGCGAGGTCGGCCCGCAGGAAGGCGAGGTCGAACCGGATGTTGTGGCCCACGATCACGGCATCGCCGATGAACTCGGCGAAGGCCGGGAGGACGGAGTCGATGGTGGGCGCCGGGGCCACCATCAACTCGGTGATGCCCGTCAGGTAGACGATGTCGGGAGGCAGTCCGATGCCCGGGTTCACCAGGGTCTGAAAGGTGCCGAGGCACTCGCCGCCCCGGAAGCGCAACGCGCCGACCTCGGTGATGGCGCAGGTGGCCGGTGAGGCGCCGGTCGTCTCGAGGTCGAGGACGACGAAGGTCACCTCCGACAACGGCGTCGCCAGGTCGTCCCGCCGGTCCTCCACCTCACCAGCGTACCGAACAGGCGTTCGATGGCTGGGGGTGGTGGGTTCAGGGGGTGATGGCGAGGGTGCTGACCGAGATGATGCAGAAGGCGCCGAGCACGACGGCCGACGTGCCGAGAACGCCCGGGAAGGACCGTCGAGAGCGGTGGGCGACGGCGAGGATGAGCGGGAACGCAGCGAGCGCGAAGCGCGGCCGGGACGACAACGTGGGCGAGAGGTAGCCGAGCGCGACCACCACGACGGCGTAGGTGGTGAGAACCGCGGGCGGCTTCCAGCGAGCCAGCAGCGCGAAGGCGACGAGCACGAAGACGAGGCTGACGCCCGCCGTGACCTGGTTCAGGTCGCTGCCCGGATGCGCGATCTGGCGTCCGGTCGCCCGCACCATCTCGAGCCCTCCATCGAACCCTTGGCCCCATCCGGACTGCTGGGCCTTGGTCCAGATGAACAGGTCGCCGGTGTGTCCTCGGAGGAAGGCGAAGAAGGCGAGCAGGCCGAGCGGGCTCAACGCCGGCGCGATCAGGGCCCGCCACTCCCGCCGCTCCCGTATGGCGAGCGCGGCTCCGACCGCGGCAGGCGAAGCACAGCGCGATGGCGTTCGGCCGCGTCGCCGTGGCGAACGCCGCCGCGACGCCGGCCAGGAGCCAGTGGTGGCGGACGAGCGCGTAGAGGCACACGCCGGCGAGAACCAGCATCAGGGCCTCGGAGTAGACCATCGTCAGGACGAACGACGCCGGGAAGAAGGCGTAGAGGGCCACAGCCCGGTCGGCGAAGGAGCGGTCGCCCAACGCGCGGGCGAGGAGCCAGACGACGGCCGCGGAGACGATCCCGAGCGCGAAGTTCAGGAGCACGGCCGAGCGGAACGTGGACAGTCCCGTGGCCGCGGCGATGCCGCGGACGAGGACCGGGAACAGCGGGAAGAAGGCGATGTTGCTCGTCGGCGGCGTCCCGGCCGGCGGGAGTCCGCGGGCGTAACCGGAATCGGCGATGGTGAGGTACCAGCCGCCGTCCCAGTGCGCGAGCGCGCGCGACGCATCGACCAGTTCTCCCGCACGACCCCCGCCACGCCCATCGCCAGCAACACCGCCAAGCCGACGCGACGAAGACGCCGACGGCGCGGGCAAGGCCCAGCACGGTCTCCCGGCGGTCGTCGACGAGCGTGGGTTCGACGTCTGGGGCGGAGACGCTCAAGGACGAACGACGGGTCGTGACCGGCGGCCGCGAAGCCGTGCGACACGGGTCGCGATGCCCCAGCGGGTCACGAGCGCGAGCGCCTCCACGATGATCTTCCCGGACATCTTCGACTTGCCCCAGCGACGGTCGCGGAAGACGATCGGGACCTCGACGATCCGGTGGCCATGGGTCGAGGCGCGGTAGTTGGACTCGATCACGAAGCCGTAGCCCTCGGCGCGGGTGCCGAGCATGTCGACGTCCTTGATGGCCGCCGCGGTCCACACGCGATAGCCGGTGGTCGCATCGTGGATCGGGAGCCGCAGGCACAGCCGGACGTAGGTGTTCCCCATCTTCGAGAGGAGCCGCCGGCGGCGGGTCCAGTCCGGGATGTCGCCCCCCGGGACGTATCGCGAGCCGATGACGAGGTCGGCGTCGTGCTCATCCCGGGCGCCGAGCAGCTCCGGGAGCGCCAGGGGGTCGTGGGAGAGGTCGGCGTCCATCTGGACCATGAGGTCGAAGCCGTGCTCGAGGCCCCAGGCGGCACCGGCGCGGTAGGCGGACCCCAGCCCCGCCTTCTCCGTCCGTCGAAGGACCTCGACCCCGCCCAGCTCCGCACCGAGCGCCTCGGCGAGGTCGGCGGTGCCGTCGGGGCTGCCGTCGTCGATCACCAGCACGGTGATGTCGGGAACGGCGGTTCGGAGTTGGCGGAGGACGGTCTCGATGTTCTCGCGCTCCTGGAACGTCGGGAGGAGCACGAGCGTCGAGGGGTTCGGCATGGGTCGGACGCTCTTCGGCTGGGGGGCGGCGGAGATGCTACCGATGGCGCCGGTGGCACCACCACCTTCCCCTACGCTGCGGCCCCGTGAGCGGCGGGTGGGGCGGGCGGCAGGCGTCTGCCGTGGGCGACGTGCTCACCGGCACGGCGGCTGCCCTCGTCAGCCTCCTCGTCGCCGTTCGGGTCCTCGGCCTCGGCGACGGATCGTGGCGTCGGCCGCTCGACGTGACCAACGACGCCAACCTCAACGCCATGATCGTCAAGGGGGTCCTCGACCACGGTTGGGGCCTCCAGAACCCCGACCTCGGCGCGCCGTTCGGCCAGCACCTCCACGATTTTCCGTTCGCCGACAACCTCTCGCTGGCGCTGGTGCGGATCATCGGCGTGTTCACCCCGGACTGGGGCCTCGCGCTCAACCTGTTCTTCGTCTCGACCTTCGCGCTCGTGGCCGCCACGTCATACGTCGTCGCCCGTCACTTCGACGTGGGGCACCCCGCCGCGGCGGCCCTCGCCGTCCTGTACTCCCTGGCCCCGTACCACTTCCTCCGGGGCGAGCAGCACCTCTTCCTCTCGAACTACCTGGCCGTGCCGCTGGGCGCCGGCCTCGCCCTGGCCGCCCTGCAGGGCCGGGGAGCGGTGCCCCGTCCGGGCGCCCGGATCGGAGGGTGGTGGCATCGCGGCACCCTCCTCGCGCTGCTTGCCGCCGGCGCGGTGGCGTCGTCGGTGCAGTACTACCCGCTCTTCACCATCGGCCTGGTGGCGGTGGCCGCCGTGGCCCGCGCCGTGGCCGAGCGGACGTGGCGCGGCGCGATCGGGGGTGGGGTGGTCGTGGTGGCCATCGCCGGGCTCTTCATCGTCAACGTGGCACCGAACCTTGCGTACCGGGTCGCACACGGGGCCAACGACGAGGTGGCGCAGCGGACGGTGGGGGAGACGGCGATGTTCAGCTTCCAGATGGTCGACCTCGTCCTCCCGATGTCGGGTCACCGGCTCGCGTCGTTCCGGGCGTTGCAGGACCGCGCCGCGGATCCCTTCGGGCAGCCGCCGGAGTTCGGCTCCCCGGCCCTCGGCTCGGTGGCCACCGTCGGGTTCTTCGGGCTCCTCGCGCTGGCGGTGGTCGGCCTCGCCGGTCGCCGATCGGGCCACGACACCGACCGACACCTGGCTCTCCTCGTCGTCGTGGCGCTGTTGCTCGGTTGGCGGGGGGACTGAGCGGTGTGCTCGCCACGACCATCGGCCTGCCGTTGCGGGCGTGGAACCGGCTTTCGATCTTCATCGCCTTCTTCGCACTGCTGGCCGTGGGTCGCGCCCTGACGTGGGCGGCGGCCGGTCGATCCTCCGGCCTGCGCGTCGGCGTCCTCGCCCTCACTGCGCTCGTGACGCTCGTCGGGGTCCTCGACCAGACCTCGCCGGCCTTCGACGCCCCGCCCCGTCCGGCCGCGGACCAGTGGGCGAGCGACACGGAGTTCGTCGGCCGCATCGAGGCGACCATCGGGCCCGGTGGCTCCGTCCTCCAACTGCCCTACCTTCCGTTTCCGGAGCACGGTCCGCTCGCGCTGATGTCCGACTACGACCCGGTGCGCGGGTACCTGCACAGCCGGACCCTCCATTGGAGTTACGGCGCCATGCGCAACCGTCCCGAAGACATCGCGGTGGGGCTGCAGGCCCTGACCCCGGAGGCGCTCGTCCCGGTCGCCGTCACCCTCGGCTTCGAGGGCCTCTGGCTCGATCGCAACGGGCTCGGCGGGCCCGCGTCGGCGCTCGAGCTCGGCTTGAGCCGGCGCCTTGGCGGAGAGCCGATGGTCAGTCAGGACAACCGGTTCGCCTTCTTCGACCTCACGCCCGCCCGGGCGGGCATCGAGGGGGCGACCTCGGCGGCGGGCCGGCGCGACCTCGCCGAGCGCGCCCGACATCCGGTCTCGTTCGACTACGGGGCCGGGTTCTTCCGCCCCGAGGCCGACTTCGAACGTCACTGGGTGTGGATGGGGCCCGAGTCGCTCGTGGCCCTGCACGATCCGCTCGGACGGCCGCGTCGGGTGCTCGTGACGGCCGAGGTCGAGACGGCGGGCAACGGTCCTGCGACGCTGTTCGTGGACGACCGCCCAGTTGCTCTCGCCGGCGGCGGCGAGACGGTGACCTTCCCGATGGACCTGCGTGCGCCCGACACCACCGTCCGCCTCCGGACCGATGTGCCGTTCCAGCCCTCGGGTGACTCCCGGGACCTTCGCGTGCGTCTCATCGACCTGCGGATCACCGACGAGGTCGTGGCGACCGCGGGCGGGCGCGCCAGCTAGTCGGTTGCTAGTCGGGCGGTCGCACGGGGCCGAGGTCGACGAGCCAGGCGTTGCCGACCCGCTCCGCCCTGGCCGTCGCCGGGAGGGCATCGACCCTCGCCTGCGCATCGGCCTCCGAGAAGGTGGCGTAGTCCGTGACGGCCCCGACGTGGATCACGACGTACCGGACACGGATCTCGAAGGCGCGGTGCACGCCCTCAGGAGTCGGGAAGGCGTTGAAGAGGACGAGGTCGGCGCTGTAGGTGTCCGGCGCGGTGGCGCTGTAGCCGTTGACCCTCGGATGGAAGTCGATGGTGCCGTAGACCATCCGGGGGGCCTCGACGTACGCCCACTCCGCCGGCAGCACGCCGGCGTCGACCATCGGGATCTCGACGACGGCCCCGGGTGGCCGATTGTCGAGGCGGTGGTACACGGCGAGGGTGGCGTCATCGTCCGGGAACGGGGAGAAGTTCACCGGGGCGGCGAGATCGACGAGCACGACCAGCACCGCAAGTCCGGCCACCACCGTCCCCGGCCACCGGCGTCCGCGGCCGACGGCACGGCGGACCCGGGCGAGTCCGGCGCCGGCCAGGAGTGCGAGCACCAGGAGGAACAGCATGGCGAGCCGGGTGTACACGCGGATGCCACTGAATCCCGGCACGACGGCGTGGAAGAGCCGGAAGGGCATCGGCACGCCCAGTGCCGTGGGGCCGATCGACAGCACCAGGCCGACGGTGCCGGCCACCGCCAGTAGGCCGAGGTGGAGCGGCGCGTCCGGCGAGCTCGCGAGGTCGTCGTCCTCCGCCACCGGTCCGTCCGCCATCGGCGCGTCTGCTTCGGGAGAGGCGCGCCGGCCCCGCGAGACGGCGCCGATCCCGACCACGGCCAGGAGCGTGACCGTGACGCCCGGGTAGAGCCCGTGCTCCTGCAGCGCGGGCGCGCCCTCGAAGGTGAAGCGGTCCTTCCAGAGGTAGCTGCCGAAGGCCGGCGTCACGAGATCGCGCCCCTTGAGCCCCCGGTACTCCTCGAACCCGCGGCGCTCGCCTTGCTGGGCGTAGCGGTACAACGCGGGCGCCATCAGCACCACGGCGACGACTCCGATGACGGCGACGCCCGGGAAGAACCGCGGACCGGGACGGAAGCGCTTCGCCACCGCGTATCCGAGGACGAGGATGGCGAGAGCGAGGAACCACAGCAGGCCGAAGTAGACCGCTGCGAGCAGGGTGCAGGCGGTGGTGACGCCGGCGGCCACCGCCGTCCACCACCGCCGCTCGTCCAGGAACCGGATGGTGAAGTAGGCCGCGAGCGGCAGGAGGCCGAGGGTGCTCAGCTGGATGTGGCCCCACTCGGAGAGATGGAGCCCGGTGAACGTGAACGCGACGGCGGCGAGGATGCTGCCGGCGGTGGAACCGATGAGCCGGCGGGCCAGGAGGTAGGTGGACGCCAGGGAGAGACCGAACATCGAGAGGACGGTGAGGTTCGTGGCGAGGGGCCATTCCTGGGTGACACCGAAGAACAGCCCGTACACGGGGACGAAGGGCAGCAGCAGGTCGGAGTACGCCAACGTGTTGGGCGCCGGCCAGAACACGTTGCCGTCGAAGTAGTGGAGCGGATCGGTCGTGAGGCTGTGGGCGCCCCAGTGCATGATCCACGTGATCAGCACCGAGTCCCCGAGGTTCTGGGGCATGCCCTGGCTGACCTTCGACGGCCACGGCCGGAGCATCCCGACCGTGATGGCGGCGAAGAGCAGCGCAAGGACGCCACCGCGTCGGGCCAGGCGCCCGATCCTCACGACTTCCGGCGGGAGAGCCCGAGGCGGTCGCCCACGCTGGAGTACTTGACGATGCAGACGAAGGCCCGGACCCCGTCCTTCCACCCGATCTTCTTGCCGTCGGCGTAGGTGCGGCCGGAGTAGGAGATCCCGACCTCGTAGACGACCCATCCGCCCTTCGCGATCTTGGCCGTCACCTCCGGCTCGAACCCGAACCGATCCTCCTCGACCTCGATCGACTGGATCACCTCGCGGCGGAAGACCTTGTAGCAGGTCTCCATGTCCGTCAGGTTCAGGTTGGTGAAGACGTTGGAGCAGGTGGTCAACAACTTGTTGCCGACCGAGTGCCAGAAGTAGAGGACCCGGTGGGGACGACCGGCCAGGAAGCGAGAACCGAACACGACGTCGGCGCGGCCGTCGAGCAGGGGCTCGAGCAACTCGGCGTATTCGCCCGGGTCGTACTCGAGGTCGGCGTCCTGCACCACGACATAGGACGCCGTCGCCTCGGCGAAGCCGCGTCGAAGCGCAGCCCCCTTCCCCATGTTCCGCGGCTGGGCGAACACCCGGACCCGTTCGTCGGTGAAGCTGCGAGCGGCGGCGAGGGTTGCGTCCGTCGAGCCGTCGTCGACGATGACGACCTCGCGGGTGAAGGGTGACTCGAGCACCTTGTCGACGACCGTCTTCAGGGTCGCCTCCTCGTTGAAGCACGGGATGATGACGCTGAGGCAGGGATCGACCGGCTCCACGGGGCTCATCTTGCGGGCTCGGTCGGGAGCTCGGCAAAGCGGCGGACGGTGGCGAAGCGGGTCGGTCGACGCGCCGCGAGCGACTCCAGGTAGTGCTCGTACGTGTCCATCACGGTCTCCCACCGGTAGTGCTCGTCCACGTAGTCGGCCCCGGCCTCGCCCAGTCGCCGGCGGAGAGACGCATCGCCCACCAAGAGGTCGACGCCGGCCTCGAACTCGCGGTACCCGATGTACGGAAGGCCGCCCCCGCTTCGGCGGGCCATGCCGTCGAGGACGTCGCAACGGCCCTGCACCAGGGCCGGCTTCGCGTGGGCCCAGGCCTCGCAGAGGACGATCGAGAAGCTCTCGAAGTACGACGGGTGGACGAACGCGATGCAGCCGGCCATCGCCCCGTGCTTCGCGGCCTCGGACACGAACCCGGTGACGATCACGTCGTCGTGGGGCGGCAGCGGCCGAACGGGCTCGCCGACGATCACGAGCTTGAGCGGGCCCGGGTTGCGTTGCTTGTAGGCGGCGAAGAAGTCGAACAGCTCGACCGAGCCCTTGTGGGGATCGATGCGGCCTGTGTAGAGGAGATAGGGGCCCTCGCCCACGCCGAACTCGGCGCGGAAGGCGGCCTCGTCCGCCCCGGCGACGGCGGCGAGGTCCACGCCGATCCCGGTGACCGTGAAGGGCCGATTGACGTTGAAGCGGCGGCGCACGAGCGCGACCTCCTCCTCGCTCAGGAACCCGAGGCCGTGAGGGAGGCGGAAGAGGAAGTCGTAGATCGGCAGGTAGAGCGTCGGCTCGTCGTGGGCGGTCGGGTGCAGCACCGTCGTCGTCACCCCGCTCGCCGTCGGGAGGCCGGCCCAGGTCGTGTAGTAGAGGTAGGTGAAGAAGACCACGACGTCGTAGTCGCCGGCGTGTTCGACGAGCCAGGGCTGCAGGTCCGGGAGGTACGGCCCCTGCATGTGCATCCAGGCTTCCTGGAGGTGCAGGGGGATCGGCCGCTGGCCGTTGATGACCCGGCTGTGCAGCGGCCCGAACAGGCGGTCCTCGCGCGGGCGCCCGATCGACAGGCGGATCACGCGCACGTCACCGACGTGCTGGTCGCCGGCCGGGTAGTGGTCGTGCCAGCCGACGTAGCTGAGGGCCCGACTCGTGAGCACGTCCACGTCGTGGTTGCGGGCGACCAGCTGCTCGGCGAACATCCGGCAGAAGCCCTCGGCGCCCCCCGCCACCTCGGTGCCGTATCGCTGGACGACGAAGAGGAGCTTCATCAGGCGACGCTCAGGACGTGGCGGAGGAACGCGGCCCGAGCGTCGTCCGGTCGGAAGTGCGTGACCCGCTCGTGGCCGGCTTCGACGAGGCGCGCCCGCAAGGCGACGTTCGACAGCACCTCGTGGACCGCCTCGGCGAACACCAGGGTCCCTGCGTCGGGGGGAAGGAGGACGGCGGCATCACCGACGGTCTCGGGAATCGCGCCGCAGGCGCGCGCCACCACCGGCACACCGAACGCCATCGCTTCGACCGGCGACACCCAGAAGCCCTCGTGGCTCGACGCCGTCACCAAGACGTCGGCCCGCCGGTACAACGAGGCCATGGCCTCGTCGCTGACCGGGCCGAGGACGTGGAGGTTGGGGAGGTTCAGTTGCTTCGCGAAGGTCTCGAAGCGAGCCTTGTAGGCCGCCGAACGGTTGGCGCCGGCGAGCACGAGATGGGCGTCGGGACGCAGGTAGGTCGACAGCACGTGGAACGCCTGCAACAGCCGCTCGGGTTGCTTGTGGGGCAGGAGCTGGCCGATGTAGAGCAGCACCGGACCCTCGATCTCCTCGAGCCACGACGTCACATCGGGGTCGGGCGACAGCGCCTGCAAGCGCGTGACGTCGACGACGAGCGGCACGATGCGGACGTCGTGGTAGCCCATGGTGACGAGCTCGATGGCGTTGTAGGCCGACGGCGCCATCGCCATCGTGACCTTGCCCGCCAGCCGCGCGATGTCGCGTCGGCCGGAGTCGAGCAGGCCGGCGAACGCCGGGTCGTAGTCCTGGTACATCGGCGCCGGGGACACGTTGTGGTACATCAGCACGATCCGCTCGGGGCGGCTCATGATGAAGGAGAAGACCTCCGGCGCGCCGATCGACCCGTGGAAGATCAGGAGGTCGTCGGCCGGTCGACGTCGGCCGCGGTCGAGCTGGTGGAACCACGGCAGCTCGAGCACGTCACCGGCCAGCGACGGGTCGACGTGCTGGGCGAAGATCTCCGAGGGCCCGGTGCGCCGCAGGAGCCGTCGGTACTCGAGAGCGCTGTTGGTCACTGCGTCGCCGGGCGCGGCCGAGACCACGATCTGGTTGACCTGCATCAGCGACGGGCGATGAGCGCGTAGTCCTGGGCGGCGAACAGCAGCTGGTTGAGCCGGGCCACGTTGGCGTTGATCTCGCCGGACCTGTCGTCGTCGCCGGCCACCGGCTGGAGGGTGTCGGCCTCCGGCGGCGGGGATCGCCACTCCAGGTCGACCTGGGCGAAGCCGGCCTCCCGGAACAGGAAGTGGAGGTAGGCGGGATGGACGGGCGCCACGTGGGTCGGGTCGAGGAAGAACGAGTGTGCGAAGACGTACAGCGACTGCGGGTTGACGGTCTCCACGACGATCTCCGCGCCCGGACGGAGCTTCGCCGCCGCCAGCGCGACGAGGTCGACGAGCTCCTGGGCCGAGAGGTGCTCGACGACCTGGATCAGGCTGAGGCCCCCGAGCGATGCGTCCGGTGTCGAGCGGAGCCACGAGATCCCGTCGCCGTACTCGACCGGGAGCCCGCGCTCCACCCCGCTCCGCACCAGCTCGCTGTCGATCTCGATGCCGACGGCGTTCACGCCGATCTCGCGCAGCAGCTCGACGAACTCGCCCCGCCCGCAGCCGATGTCGACGACCTTGCCGTCACACCGCTCGAATTGGCGCGCGAGGTCGACGTAGCGCTGCCGGAGCGACTCGGCGTCACCACGGAAGGCCTCCTCGAATCGCTCGTTCGAGAACCAGGGCGTGAACTCCCGGTGGCTGGCCGCCTCGAGCTCCTGGACCCGCTGGGCCAGGCCGGCGATAGCGGTGGTGGGGCTCCCGGCCCGCTCATAGGTGGCGAGGCGCTCGAACACCGCGTCGAGCTCGCCGGCCAGCTCGACGTGGGTGTGCGCGGCCGGGCTCTCGAGGGCGGCCACCACCTCCCACAGCGCCTCCCGCACCCCGTCGGAGAACCGCTGCATCTGGGCGAGGATCCCCTGCGTCTGGCGGCTCACGACCTTGGCCACCGTGCGGTGCAGCTGGGATCCACCCGGGATGCGGGTGTCCATCGCGATGTGCTCGGCGCTGAACGACCCGGTGTGCTCCAGGCCGGCGATGCGCTGGCGCAGGTGGTCGAAGTTGTACGACGGCATCCGGTGCACGGCGATGCGGTCGAAGTGGGCATCGAGCTCCTGCTCGAGCCCGGGCGGGTACTCGCCCGCCCGTTCCCGCTCCGTGACGCGCGCCTTGAGCCGGACGATGAGGTCCTCGACCGTCTCCTCGGGGGTGTCGGCGCTCACGGTTCGATGATCTCGTGCTCGGGGCTGATGGCCTCGTACAACGGCCGGGCCGAGTCGGGGACACCCTTGCGCATCTGGATCCGGAGGAGGCCGCCCATGGCCAGCACCGAGACGGCGGAGCCGATGACCAACCCGAGCTCCACCCGGCCGAGGAGCCCCGGCCCGACGGCGACGGCGATGACGAAGGCCACGAGGGCGATGGCCCAGCCCGCCGCCACCTTGGAGTAGCCCCGGAGGGCGATGATCGCCTGGGACAGGGCGGTCGAGAGCATGAAGCAGGCGCCGCCGAGGGCGAGGTAGCCGAGGTCGAAGTTGCCGAGCTTGTCGAAGTCCGAGCCGAAGGCCAGGCGCAGGACGAGCGGACCGACCGCGAACGCCCCCAGGGTCGCCGCTGCGCCGATCGCGATGACGGCGAGGATGAGCTTGCGAAGGCCGTTGCGGAAGTCGTCGAACTGCTTGCTGGCGGCGTAGCCGGCGAGCTTGGGCAGCAACGACGCCTGGACGGCCTGGAAGAGGAACAGCGGCACGCGGGTGATGATGAGCCCGGCCTGGAACTGGCCGGCGATGGCGTCCTGACCCTCGTCGGCGAGGACCTTCACGAGGGGCACGCTGGCGTTGACGAACGCCTGGGCGAGGACCGAACCGAGCAGGAGCCAGCCCAATGCCTCCGAGAGCTCCGACCAGGGCGCCTCCGGTCCGGGCTCGAGCAGCCCGTGTTGGCGGGAGAGGACGACCACGAGGATGGCGAGGCTCGCTCCGCCGACCAGGAGGCCGTAGGGGCCGGCCGTGTGGACACCCAGGAGGGCCAGCGCCAGGGCTGCCACCACCCGGATGGCGCCATCACCGGCGAGCAGGGTGCCGTAGGCGCCGAAGCGTCCCGTGCCCGAGAGCGTGCCTCGGGTGAGATGCAGCGCGGCGTACACGGGGAGGCTGAGGACGAGGCCGACGAGGAGCAGGATCTGGTGGTCGAAGAGGTGATCGAGCAACAGGCGACTCGACAACAAGATGACGACGACGAGGGTGGCGGCCAGAGCGGCGCCGAGCACGGCGGCGCGGCGGATGACCGGGCCCCCGCCGATGCCGAGGGCCCGCCGAGCGGAGACGGCCCGGCTCACCTCCTGCTCGAGGGGGAACAGGAAGCCGGGACCGGCGAAGAACACGAGGGTCCAGAGCACCGAGAGCGACGAGTAGCGCTCCGGGCCGAGGGCACGGGCGCCGATGACGAAGAACACGTAGGCGGTGAGACCGAGCACGAGGAGCCCGGCGCCGACGGCCAGGGTTCCTTCGGGAAGCGGATTGGCCGAGGAGCTTCGGTCGAGGAGGGGACGGGCGCGCAGGTGGGTCTCCGGGGTCCGAGCTGGGCGAGGGGAACGACCGGCCAGCAGGAGCCGCCAGATTATCGGAGCGGTCTCCGGGGTCCCAGTACGCTCGGGCGACTGTGGCTGCGTCCCCCGCTCCCCGCCGCTATCGGTGCACCGCCTGCGGCAACCTCACCCGCTTCACCGTCACGACGGCGAGGCGCACCTCCTCGTTCCACCACTTCACCGTCGGCGGTGACCTCACGATCGAGGACGAGGACGTCCTCGAGGACCGGGTCGAATCCGTGAGCTGTCGGTGGTGCGGCACCGGCGCCGGGGTCGTCGAGTTGGCCGACACGGACACCGTTTCGCCGGACGAGGCCGAGGCGGCGGCCGCCGTGGATCGCGAGCGGACCGGCTGAGCGAGCGGCTCCGGCCCGTGCTCGAGCGAGCCGTCGAGGCGGCCCGCGCCGCCGCGGTCGCCGACCCGCCGGTGGACCCACCCCGGTCCCTCCGGCCGATCCTGCGCTTCGGCCGTCTGCCCGCCTCGGCTCTCGAGGTCGTCCGGCGGGCCCTCGAGACCGACGACGCGTTCCGAGCCACGGTGGCCGCCTCGGCCCCCGACGAGTCCGAGTGCGGCGGGCGGATCGGTTGGCTCTTCCTGCACCGTCCGCCGGGCTGGGAGCCGGAGCTGCAGCAGCTGGTCGCCGGCGCCGAGGAGGCTGACGCCGCGGCCGTGGACGAAGCCGAGGAGCGCTCGGCCCGCCGGCGGCTGAAGGGAGCCGAGGACGCCGCCCGCCGCGCCGAGGAGGCACTCGTCCACTCGCGGGCCGAGGTGGCCGGCCTCCAGGCCGCGCTGGCGGACGAGCGGCGGGCGCGACGGGGCGCCGACGAGGCGCGCGCCACGCTGGAGACGACGGCCACCGCGGCGGCGCGGGAGCGCGACGCGGCGCACCGCCGCTCGGCGACGTTGGCCAACGAGGTGGCGCGGCTCCCGCGGAAGCGGACCGGCCGATCCCCGTACGCCCGCCCGAGCCGCCGCCCGTCGTCGCCGACGAACCCGCGCCGGCGCCGGCGCCGGTCGTGGCCGCGGCGATCGACGTGGATGCCATCCGGTCGTCCGTGGCCGACGCGGCCGCGGCGGCCGCGGCCCTGGGCCGGGCGCTCACGGCGACGGTGCGCGCCCTCGACTCGGCGGGAGGGGAGGGCGCGCCGGCATCGCCGCCCCGCGCCGCGAGGCCGCCTCGTACGACGCCGGGGCCCGTGCGGTTGCCGGCTCCGCTCCCGCCCGGGATCTTCGAGGACGAGCCCGCCGCGGCGGAGCACCTCGTGCGCCGGCCCGGCGCCGTGCTGGTCGTGGACGGGTACAACGCCTCGCTCCGCCGCTGGCCGGACCTGGCCCTGCCCGAGCAGCGGAGGCGCCTGACCGACGCGCTGTCGGCGTTGTCGGCGCGCTCCGGCGCCGAGGTGCACGTCGTGTTCGACGGGGCCGACGACCAGGGTGGACGCTCGACCGGCGGGGCCCGCCGTGGGGTCACCGTGACGTTCTCGGCCGGCGCCACCGAGGCCGACGAGGTCATCATCGACCTGCCGCGGCGTTTGCCTCTCGTGCGGCCCGTCGTCGTGGCCACCGACGACCGCCGGGTCCGGCGCACGTGTGCGGCGGCGGGCGCCAACGTCATCAGCCAGGCGCAGCTGTTCGCGCTGCTCTGAGGCCCGGACGCGCCCCGACCCCAGCCTCCGGGGGTCGTCGGGAGCTGGGGCCGGGATGATCGGCGGCGGGCTGGGGCCGCCGACGACACGGGGGAAACGGGGCCTCGCGCCGGTTCTTACGGTCGTCGCCGAAAATTCTTGTCGCACCCTCGGTGCATCCTCCGGACATGAACGAAGCGCTGAGGATCGATTGCGACGGGTGCTCGATGCAGCACACGACGGCCTGCGACGACTGCGTGGTGACCTTCATCTGCAGCCGGGAGCCCGACGAGGCGGTGATCATCGACGTGGCCGAGGAGCGGGCCGTGCGCATGCTCATCCGGTCCGGCCTCGTGCCCCAGCTGCGTCACGCTCCTACGGCGAGCTGAGGGTCCCCGATGGTGCGCGCGGTGGGTGCTACCTTCGCCCGCAATGTCGGCCCGACCGGTAGGCCGCCTAGGGCCGGGGGCCCCGGTGCAACAGCTCCACCTCGTCGGTTTCACGACCGATCACGACAGCCTGATCTTCAGCGGACGGAAGGGCGCCAAGTCCGGCGGCTTCGTCCTGCCGTTGGACGAGGACCTCCTGGCCACGATCGCCGAAGCCGTTCGCCGGAGGATCGCCGACGGGGACGACATCGATCTCCCGGCCGAGCTCCTGGCCCCGGCGCCCGTCGTGCCCCGCCGCCAGAGCCTCCTCAGCCCCCGCGAGATCCAGGATCGGCTCCGCTCCGGGCGTTCGCTGGAGGAGATCTCGGCCGAAGCGGGCGTCGGCGAGGAGTGGGTGGGTCGCTTCGCCGCCCCGGTGGAGGCCGAGCGGTCCCAGATCGTCGGTCGAGCCCGAGCGCTCGTCTACACCAAGCCGCGGCGGGGCGACTCGGGCGAGCTGCTCGGGCTGTCGGTCCGCTGGAACCTCGCCGATCGCGGCGTGCGGCTGACCAACGACGAGTTCGACGGGGGCTGGTCCGCCTACCAGATCGCGGACCACGCCTGGATGGTGACCTTCGGGTTCGTGTCCCGCAACCGTGCCCAGGAAGCGGAGTGGGAGGTCGACCTGGCCACGGGTGAGCTGCTGGCCCGCAACCGCCTCGCCTCGGACCTGGGCTACGTGGAGCCGGGTCGCCGTCGCCGGTCGCTGGCGTCGCTGCAGCCGACGCCCCTGCTCGGCACCAAGGGCGCCCGTCGCGTGGGCGCACCGGCCATGCCGACGCCCGCCTCCGGAGCGGCCGACGACGTCGCGGCACGGCGAGGGACCTCGCGTGGGTCGGCGGCATCCGGCCGTCGGGCCACCGGCGTGACCACGGGCCGGAAGAAGGCGGCGGGCTCGAAGAAGGCGGCCACCACCAAGCGGGCTGCCGCGGGCCAGGCGAAGAAGGCGTCGACGACGAAGAAGGCATCGGCGCCGGCGAAGAAGGCGGCGCCGGCGAAGACCGCCGGCGCGCGAAAGGTGCCGACGAAGGCCGGCGGTGCCTCGAAGGTGCCGACGAAGGCCGGCGGGCTGGAGGCGGCGGCGAAGGTGCCGACCAAGGCCGGCGGGGCACGGAAGACCGCGGCGGCGAAGGTGCCGACCAAGACCGGCGGCGCGCGCAAGACGGCGACCAAGGCGGGCGGGGCCCGGAAGACGGCGACGACCCGGGGTGGCGCCGCCAGCACCCGCAAGGCCGGCGGCCCGCCGGCTCGGGGGCGCAAGGCCCCACCGGCCGCTCCGGCGGCACGGTCGGCCCTCGCCGTCCCGGCGGCCGTCGAGAACGAGCTGGGGCAGCGACGACTCCAGATGGTCCGCGCGTCCGACGCCGCACCGACGGGCCGCCCGCCCCGGCCGTCGCCCCGGGCCGCCTCCGAGGCCCGCATCGCCGCCGCCCGCCCCGCCGACGCCCGCTCCGCGGTTGCCCGTTCCGCCGACGCCGGCGCCGGCTCCACGGCCGGCGCCCGCTCCACCGCCGCCCGTCCCCGCGAAGCTGTCCGGGGCGCGCGATCCGCCCCACCGGCGGCACGTCCGACGACGTCGGCGCCCGGCCCGGCCCGGGCCCCGGCTCCGGCCCCGACGGCGTCCGACCCGACCTTGAACCTCGACGTGCCCGACCGTGGGGCCGACGAGGCCGACGCCCGTCGGGCCGAGCGCCGCCGGGCTCGCGCGGCGGCCCGGGCGGCCTCCCCCCCGCCGGCACCCGACCCCGCGGGCGACCCGACGCCGCCCCGCCCTCCGGTCGCCCCCGCCGAGGCCGGCCCCGAGGGCGGGCGCACGGCGGGCGAGTCCGCCGACCCCGACGGACGGGTCGTCACCATCCGGGCCAACCGGGCGACGCCGCCCACGAACGAGGGCAGCGACGTGGTGGTGCCCAGCGAACGGCCCCCCCTGCGGCCCGCTCAGCCGGCCGCGCAGCCCCGACGGCGCCGCTTCGCCCGACCCGATCGCTGACCCGACGTCGCGCTCGGTGCGCCGCGCCGGCGCGACCATGGGTCGTGGAGTCGATGCCGCACCACGGTCCGGGAGCGGGTCGCGACGCGGTCGACGCGCTCGTCGCGGTGGGGCGGGCGGCCGGTCTGGATGCGGTCGGCGTCGCGCCGGCCGGTGCCTTCGCCGGCACCCGGGCGACGCTCGAGGCGCGCCGGGCGGCGGGGCTCCACGCCGGGATGCAGTTCACCTACCGCAACCCGGCCCGCTCGACCGACCCCGCCCGGGCCCTGGCCGGAGCAGGCGCACTCGTCGTCGGCGCCCGGTCCTACCGCCGGACGGAGGTCGGCGCCGACCCGGCGCTCGCGACCTCGGCGACGGGCCGGGTCGCCCGCTACAGCTGGGTCGACCACTACGTGCCACTGCGGGCCGGCCTCGAAGCGGTGGCGGAGCACCTGCGCGAGCGGGGCTGGCAGGCCCGGGTCCTGGCCGACGACAACGCCCTCGTGGACCGGGAGGCGGCCTTTCGCGCCGGCCTCGGGTGGTACGGGAAGAACACGAACCTGCTGTTGCACGGCCGGGGGTCGGAGTTCGTCCTCGGGGCGGTGGTCACCGACGCGCCCCTTCCGTCCGCCGAACCGACGGTCGACCCGGCCGAGGCGGCCGCGGCCGGGTGCGGCCCGTGCAGCCGGTGCCAGGTCGCCTGTCCTACCGGGGCGCTCGACGTGGCCGGCGTGCTCGACGCCAACCGGTGCCTGGCCTGGTTGCTCCAGACCGATGGCCCGTTCCCGCCGGAGCACCGGATCGCACTGGGCGCTCGGCTCTACGGCTGCGACGACTGCCAGGACGTCTGCCCGCCGAATCGGCTCGAGATCCGGCGCCGGCCGCCGCCCGAGGCCGAGCACGATGCCGAGCCCGCCGTCGATGTGCTCGAGCTCCTCGAGGAGGACGACGACGACGTGCTCCTGGCCCGCCACGGTCGCTGGTACATCGCCCGGCGCCAGGCCCGGCACCTCCGCCGCAACGCGCTCGTCGTGCTCGGGAACGTCGGGGATGGCGCCGACGACCGCACCGTCGCCGTCTTACGGCGTCACCTCGGGCCCTCGGCCGATCCGCTCGTGCGGGGCCACGCCGTGTGGGCGGCGGCGCGACTCGGCCGCGCCGACCTGTTGGCGCCGTTGCACGAGGAGCCCTCGCCGAACCCACTCGTGGCGGCCGAGCTTGGAGCCCTCCCGACCCCTCGGTAAGCATGGCTGCGCCGTGCCTCGCCACCTCTTGGTCACCAACGACTTCCTCCCGAAGGTCGGTGGGATCCAGACCTACCTCTGGGAGCTCTGGCGCCGCTTGCCGGCGGCCGATGTGACCGTGCTGACGACGCCGCACCCGGACGCCGCGGCCTTCGACGCCGCGCAGCCCTTTCGGGTCGTGCGGACGGCGGAGCAGGTCCTCCTGCCGACGCCCTCGCTGGCCCGGCACATCGACGCCCTCGCCGAGGAGGTCGGGGCCGAGCTGATCGTGCTCGACCCCGCGCTGCCCGTCGGCCTCCTCGGGACCCGACTGCGGCGGCCCTACGTCGTCGTCGTCCACGGGTCGGAGCTCCTCGGGCGCCTCCCCGGCGCGAGCCGGCTCATGGGCCGGGTCGTCGCCGGCGCCGTCCACGTGATCGCGGCGGGGAACTACCCCGCCTCGGAGGCCCGTCGCGTCGCCGGCGACCGCACGCCGCCGATCACGGTCATCGCTCCCGGTGTCGACACCGACCGCTTCCGGCCGCTCGACGACGCCGAACGAGAGGCCACCCGCCACCGGTTCGGGGTGCCGAAGGACGCGCAGCTCGTCGTCGGGCTCAGCCGCCTCGTGCCGCGCAAGGGCTTCGACGTGCTCATCGACGCCGCCGCCGCGCTCGCCGCTTCGCACCCGCGCCTCGTCGTCGCCATCGGCGGCGGTGGCCGCGATCACGATCGGTTGGAGAAGCGCATCCGCGAGCGTGGTGGGCCGGCCCGACTGCTCGGTCGGGTGGCGGACGAGGACCTGCCTGCGCTCTACGGCTGTGCCGACGTGTTCGCCATGTGCTGTCGGACCCGGTGGGCCGGACTGGAGCCCGAAGGGTTCGGGATCGTCTTCCTGGAAGCCGCCGCGTGCGGCGTCGCCTCGGTGGCCGGCGACAGCGGCGGGGCGGCGGACGCGGTCGTCGACGGTGAGACCGGCTTCGTCGTCGCCCGCCCCCGCGAACCCGAGGCGGTCGCGGTCGCCCTCGCCCGGCTGCTCGACGACGACGACCTGCGGGCCCGCATCGGCCGGTCGGCGCGGGAGCGGGCCGTGAGCTCGTTCACCTACGACCACCTGGCCCGCACGCTGGCCGCCACGCTCGAGGGGCTGGTGGCGTGACCGGGGGAAAGGCCATCGTCCGCGCCAGCTGGGCCGGCACCGCGCTGTTCGTCGCGTCGGCCGTGGCGTCGGTGGCGAACCGTGGCGCGCGGATCCCGGCCGTCGTCGTCGCCCTCGGCCTCTTCGCCATCGGCATCGGCGTGTTCTTCTGGGCCTACGCCATCGCCGTCGGACGGAGCCGCACCGACGCCATCGGCATCGGCGGCTTGTTCTTCCTGGCCGGCGAAGGCACGGCGGACGCGGGCCCGAAGCGGGCGCTGCTCGCCGCCCTCGCCGCCCAAGCGGTGACCGGCGTGGGCACGGCGGCGGCACGGCCGTTCACGACCCTCGCCTTCGGCGTGCTGGCGCCGCTGTTCGGGTTGGCCCTGACCGGCCTGTACGGCGCCCGCCACGGCCGTTTCGGGCCCCGGCGGGGGAAGTAGGGTGCGACACCTTGCTCGCCTACTTCCCGGCCGTTGTGCCGAGCAACGCGCCGAACCGCATCTGAGGACGACACCACCGTGACCGACGAAGCCACCGAGCGCACCACCATCGCCGCCCCGCCGGAGCACTGCTTCGCCGTCGCCCTCGACTTCGACCGCGTACCCCGAGTGGGCCGCGGACATCAAGAGCGTCGAGGTGCTCGAGCGCGACGACGAAGGGCGGGCCACGCAGGTCCGCTACCGCGCCGCCGCCATGGGGCAGAGCACCGCTACACCCTCGAGCTACGACTACCGGGATGCGCCGCGGACCCTGGCCTGGGTGCAGACCGAGGGTGACGTCACCCGCAAGCTCGACGGCTCGCTACGTCTTCGAGGCCGAACGACGCCGGCGGCACCGACGTGACCTACCACCTGGTCGCCGAGCTGAAGGTGCCGGTGCTCGGCTTCATCAAGCGCCGCGCCGAGCACCGGATCATGCGGCACCGCCCTCCGCGAGCTCAAGGCGCGAGCCGAGTCGCCCACTTGAGCGCCAACGAGATGTCCACCCGGATCCTCCTGTTCACCGGCAAGGGTGGGGTCGGCAAGACCACGGTGGCTGCGGCCACCGCCCTCCGATGCGCCGAAGCCGGCCTCCGCACCATCGTGCTCAGCACCGACCCGGCCCACTCCCTCGCCGATGCGTTCGACGTGCGACCTCGACAGCCAGCCGCTGCGGCGGATCGAAGGCGACCTCTGGGGCCAGCAGCTCGACGCCACCGAGCGGCTCGAGGAGACGTGGGGCGAGGTCCAGCGCTACCTCGTCTCGAGGTCTTCGACTGGAGCCGGCGTCGGTGCCATCGAGGCCGAGGAGCTGGCCGTCATGCCGGGTCTCGAGGAGATCTTCGCCCTCGGCGACATCAAGGCCTACGCCGAGTCGGGCGACTGGGACGTGGTGGTCGTCGACTGCGCGCCGACGGCCGAGACCCTGCGCCTGCTCTCGCTGCCCGACATCCTGGCCTGGTACATGGACCGCGTCTTCCCGGCCGGGCGCAGCCTGACGAACCTCGTCCGCCCCGTGTTGAGCCGCCTCACGAACCTCCCGATGGCCGGCGACGACGTCTTCGTCGCCCTCCGCCGCTTCTACGACCGCCTCGACGGCGTCAAGGAGCTGCTCACCGAACGCCGAACTGGCGAGCGTGCGTCTCGTCGTGAACCCCGAGCGGATGGTCATCGCCGAGGCGCGGCGGACGGCGACCTACCTCGCCCTGTTCGGCTACGGCGTCGACGCCGTGGTCGCCAACCGGCTCCTGCCGGACGCCGTCACCGACCCGTGGTTCAAGGCGTGGAAGGAGACCCACGCCGAGCACCTCGACGCCATCGAGGACGGCTTCGCGCCGCTGCCGGTCCTGCGAGCCGAGCTGGCAGCCGAAGAGCTGGTCGGACCGGATCGGCTCCGCGCCTTCGCAGAGGCCCTCTACGGCGACGTCGACGCATCGGGCGTCCTGCACCGCGGGCGCGCCGATGAGGGTGGAGGCGCGCGGCGACGATTTCGTGCTGTCGCTCGACCTTCCGTTCGCCGATCGCGACGACCTCGAGCTCGGCCGCAAGGGCGACGAGCTGCTCGTCCGCGCCGGGTCGCATCGTCGGGCCATCATCCTGCCCGACTCGCTGCGCCGGCGTGTCGTCGGCGGCGCGACGATGGTGGCGGAACGACTCGAGGTCACCTTTCTCACCCCGAGCAACGAGGAGCAGCAGTGAGCGTGAACGAGGAGCGGGCCCGGCAGGGCGTCGAGCACCTGCAAGCGGCCGCCATCGAGGTCATCGCCGCCGTCCGGGCGTTCCTCGACGTGGCCGAGGACGTGGTTCGCGACCCGAGTGGCGTCGCTGCCATGGCCACGTCGTTCGTCGACGCAGCCCGGCCGTCGGCGCCCGCGTCGTCCACCGACGCCTCCGACCGGCCCTCGCGCGTCACCCGGATCCGGGTCTCGTGATCCTCGTCGAGATCCGTCCCCGGGGCGGTGCCGCCAAGACCATCGCCATCCACTCGGGCGTGACCGTGCTGCGCGGCCTCGACGCCGCCGCCCGCCGGACGTGGGCGACCGATCTGGCTCGGGCGCTCCGGGGCGAGACGGCGGCGAGCCTCGACCTCGAGGTCGAGGTCGACGGCGCCCGTCGTCGGCTGACGCCGAACGTCGTGCGCGAGCTGGGCCTGGCCGAGGCCGCCTCGGCCGTCACGGTGTTCGCCGTCGACCTGCCCGGGGCGAAGGCGACCGACCCGCCGGCCCCGACGGTGGCCGACGACGACCTGGCGTCCAAGGAGGCCGACGTCGCCACGGCCGACGCCGACCTGCGTCGAATCCGGGCCGAACGGGCCGAGGCCGAACGAGCGGCCACCGCCGCGGCAGATGCCCTCACCACGGCCGGCCGATCGATCGACAAGGACGCCGATCGCGCCGTCACCGAGGCCGAGGCGCGGTTGGAGGCGGCCCGGGCCGCCGCCGCCGGCGCCCGGCGCCAGCTCGAGGCGGCCGAAGCCGCCGCACCGTCGGAAGCGGCTGCGGCCGCCGCCGAGGTATCCGAGGTCCATGCCCTCACCGACCGGTTGCAGGAGGAGCGGTCGCGCCTCGAGGCCGAGCGCGCCACCCTCGTCGGCCGCATGGTGGAGGCCGGCGATCCGGGGGACCTCAAGCCGGTCGAGGAGGCCCTGGCCGCGTTGCGCCGGTTGCGCTCGGTCAAGCCGAAGCCTTCGCCGCGGGCCGTCGACCTGGCCGACCGGTGGCTGGAGGCGCACCAGCGGTTGTCGTCGCTCCCGCAGCCGCCGCAGCCGCCCGAATGGTTGGTGACGCCGGCGCTGGCCGCGCTGCAAGAGGCGCGGGGGGCGCTGGCGGAAGCGGAGTCGGGCCGCAACCCGGCCACCATCGACCCGGCGAAGATCGAAGCCCTCGATCGGGCCCATCACGAAGTGCTCGAGGCCGAGCAGCGGTCGATGAAGAAGGGGAGCCGCCTCAACCGGCGCCGCCTCGACGGCGCCCACGAGGCGGAGCAGGCCGCGCTCGCCGCGCTCGGCGTCCAGACCTACGGCGAGTACCTCCAACGCATCGCGCCCGCCCTCGAAGGCGGCCCGTCGGCGGGTGAGGACCGGGTCACGGCGGCGCGAGCCGCTCTGGCCGATGCCGAAGCCGTATGGGAGGAGCTTCATGGCGGCGAGGCCTCGTCGGAGTGGACGGCGGCCAAGGAGCAGCAGGCGGCGCTTCGCAAGGAGGCGCTGGCCCTGTTGGACCGCGACATCGAGGACGCCCGCATCGAGGACGAGCTCCGGAGCCACCTCGAGGTGGTCGTCGACACCGACTGGGCCGAGCAGGCCCTGGTCACGGCCATGCGCACGGCCGGCGCCGCCCCCGCCCCCGGCGTCGACGTGGAGCAGGCCGCCGACCAGTGGCTGGCCGACGCGCCGGGCTTGGCCGAGGCGCGCGCCGCGATCGAAACCGAGCTCAGCGAGCTCGATGGTCGGCTCAGTGCGGTGGAGGAGCAGCTGGCCGAGCACCGGGCCGATGCGTTCTTCGCCCCCGACAGCCCAGACGGTGATGCCACGGCGGGTGCATCCGAGGCCTCTCCGGTCCCGGCGTTGCGCGAGGCCGCCGAGGAGGCGGAAGCGGCCGAGGTCGCGGCGCAGGCCGCGATCGAAGCGGCGCAGGCGCGGGTCCGTTCGAACCAGGACCAGGAAGGTCGCCTCGGCGAGCTGGAGGCCGAAGCCGACGAGCGTCGCTCCGAGGTGGACCGGCTCCGGGTCGCGGTGGCCGACGCCGAGGCCGCGCTCGCAGAGATGCAGCGGGCGTCGACATCGGTGCCCACCACCGCTCCGGCCGGAGCGGCCACGACGGCCGGCACCGTCGACCTGAGCGCCGTGGTCGGCATGGAGGCCGAGGCCTACCTGCTCGCCCGCGTGGCCGCGCTGCGGGGCGCGCCGGCCGGCCCGCTGCCGTTGGTCGTCGACGCGGAGGCCCTCATGGGGCTCTCCGATGGCGCCGGCCGTCGGGTGTTTCGCCTGCTCGGCCGGCTCGCCGGCTCGATGCAGGTCGTCGTCGTGGGGGACGGCGAATCGATCGCGACGTGGGCGGAGGGCCTGGGCGACCAGGCCACCGTCCGGACCGTGGCGAGGTGAGCAACAACGAACCCAGGAGGTGACGTGGCCCTGCTCAACGAGGAATCCATCCGTTCGCTGGCGTCGTTCAAGGCGGTCGACCGTTCCGTCGTGACGGCGTACCTCGACGTGGACGGGAAGCGATGGCCGAAGTACGCGGACGTCGAGGCCCGCCTCGACCGGCTGGTGCGGGAGGCGACCGACAAAGCCACCGCCAACGGGCACGACTCCGCCGTGGCCGACCTGCAACGGATCCAGGGCCATGTTCGAGCCGGCATCGACCGGTCCCGCACCCGAGGCCTGGCCGTCTTCGCCTCGGGGGACGACCTCTGGGAGGTGCACGAGCTGCCGGTGCGGGTGAAGGACCAGCTCGTCGTCAACCAGACGCCCCACGTCCGCCAGCTCGAGGGTCTGGTCGACAACTACAAGGGCTTCGGGCTCCTCGTCGCCGACAAGCAGCGGACCCGCATGTTCGTCTTCGAGCTCAACCGTCTCGTCGACAAGAGCGAGGTCTTCGACGCGCTGCCCCGCCACGACGACGACGCCGGTGACCGCGATCGCGGCCACACCGACCACCACCTCGAGGCGGCCACCCACCAGCACGTGAAGCGGGCCGCCCAGCTCGCCTTCGAGGTCTGGA
The DNA here is from genome assembly GCA_963731055.1 of uncultured Actinomycetes bacterium. GTDB lineage: Bacteria > Actinomycetota > Acidimicrobiia > Acidimicrobiales > CADCTF01 > DATLED01. The sequence continues at coordinate 58,378 of CAVSUD010000003.1, forward strand.
AGCAGCACCCCTTCGACCACCTCATCCTGAGCGCCGGGCCGGAGATCGCCCACGAGCTCGAGGCCGACCTCCACGCCTACCTGAAGGAGCGGATCCGCGCCCGCATCAACATCCCGGCCGCAGCGCCGGAGTCGGTGATCGTCGAAGCGGTGCTCGACGTCGAGGAGCAGGTCGAGCGCGAGCGCGAGCAGGCGATGGTCGACCGACTGCGGGAGGCGTCGGGCGCGCACCGCGGCGGGGTGGCCGGCCTCGAGGGCGTGCTGGCCGCGCTCTCCGAGCGGCGGGTCGACACGCTGATCGTGAGCGACGGGTTCGAATCGGAGGGGTGGCGATGTCGCTCGTGCGGCGTCGTCGCGGCCAAGGGCCCGTCCTGCCCGACGTGCGCCGAAGCCATGACGCGGGTCGAGGACGTCGTCGAGGAAGCGGTCGAAGAAGCGCTGCTGCAGTCGTGCCACGTCGAGATGTGCGTCGGCAACGCCGACCTCGATGTCGCCGGCCGCATCGGTGCGCTGCTGCGGTTCTGAGTGGCGGCAACGGCCTCACCGAGCGAAACCATCGGTATCGACCTCGGGGGAACCAAGTGCCTGGGTGTCGTGGTCGATCCTTCGGGGGCGGTGCTCGACGAGCTCCGGGTGCCGACCCCGAAGGGACCCGTCGCGACCCTGGGCGTGGTGGGCGACGTGGCCGAGGAGCTCCGGCGCCGGCATCCCCAGGTGGAGGCCGTCGGCGTCGGGGTGCCGGGCCTCGTCGACGCCGAGGGCGTGCTCCGGTACGCACCGAACCTGCCGGGGGTGGACGAGCTTCCGGTGGCGGCGCCCCTGGCCGAGCGCCTCGGGGTGCGGGTGGTGGTCGAGAACGACGCCAGCTGCGCCGGGTGGGGTGAGCGGGAGGCGGGCGCCGCACGCGGACGCGATCACGTCGTGCTCGTGACGCTCGGGACCGGGATCGGTGGCGGCATCGTGCTGGGCGGCCGCCTGTACCGGGGGCACCACGGGTTCGCCGGAGAGATCGGGCACATGGTCGTCGATCCGGACGGCCCCCCGTGCCCGTGCGGCCAGCGGGGCTGCTGGGAGCGCTACGCCTCCGGCAGTGGCCTCGGTCGAATCGCCCGCGAGTTCGCCGTCGCCGGGAGGGCCACGCGGGTGGTGGCGTTGGCCGGCGGGGACCCGGAGCTGGTCAGGGGGGAGCACGTGACGGCGGCCGCGGCGGAAGGAGACGACGAGGCCGAGGCCGTCATGCACCAGTTCGGCTGGTGGGTGGCCCTCGGCCTGGCCAACCTCGCCAACGCTTTCGACCCGGAGCTGTTCGTCCTGGGTGGCGGCCTGGTCGAAGCCGGTGAGGTGCTCCTCGACCCCGTGCGCACGGCGTTCCATGACCTCCTCGAGGGCGCCGAGCACCGACCGCCGGTCGGCATCGTCGCCGCCGAGCTCGGCGAGCACGCCGGCGCCATCGGCGCCGCCCTCCTCGCCGGCCGCCACCCGACCCCGCGTTGATGTTGCCCTTGCGGCCGCCACAACGGCCACCCCAGCCCCTCCTCGACGACCGTAGGGGCAACGGCAACGGAAGCGGGTGGAGCGACTGATGCGCGTCGGGATCACCCTGCCGCAGTTCCGGCCCTCCATCGAGCCGGCCCTGCACGCGGCCAGTACCGCCGAGCGCGCCGGTCTCGACGGCGTGTTCGTGTTCGACCACGTGTGGGCCATCGGCAACCCCGACCGACCCGCACGCAACGCCTGGCCGCTCCTGGGCGCCCTGGCGGGGGAGACCGACCGGATCGCGCTCGGCACCCTCGTGGCCCGGGTCAGCCTCCTGCCGAACGCGGTGCTGGCCCACAACTTCGAGACCCTGCAACGGATGATCGGGGCCCGCCTCATCGCCGGCCTCGGCGCCGGCGACCGGCTCAGCGAGGCCGAGAACGAGGCGCTGGACGTGCCGTTCCCCCCGGCGTCGGCCCGCCTGGCCGACCTGGCCGATGCCTGCCGGCGCACGCGGGCCCTCGGCATCACGACCTGGGTCGGCGGCCGGTCGGACCGCGTGCATCGGATCGCCGCCGCGGAGGCCGATGCCCTCAACCTCTGGGACGTCGAGCCGGCGACCGTCGCCGAGGCTTCGTCGGACGTCGAGGTCACCTGGGGCGGACCGTCGCCCAAGGATCCCGTCGCGACCGGCGATCTGCTCCGCCGCCTGGCCGACGCCGGCGCCACGTGGGCCGTCCTCGGGCCACCCTTCGGGGTCGACGCGGACCCGGCGCCGGCGGTCGAAATGGTGGCCGAGGCAGCCGAGACCCTCCGGTAGCGTCGGGTCATGTCCCTGGAGTTCCGCCGCATCAACGGGCTGCCGCCCTACGTCTTGACGATCATCAACAACCTCAAGACCGAGGCACGGCGGGCGGGCGAGGACGTGTTGGACTTCGGCTTCGGCAACCCCGACATCCCCTCACCGGAGATCGCGGTGGAGAAGCTCGCCGAGGCGGCGCACAACACGCGGAACCACCGGTACTCGCTCTCCAAGGGCATCCCGAAGCTGCGCCAGGCCGTCGCCGACCTCTACCAGCGCAACTGGGGCGTCGAGCTCGACTGCGAGACCGAGATCATCACGACGATCGGGGCCAAGGAAGGCCTGAGCCACCTCATGTGGGTGCTCCTCGGGCCGGGCGACAGCGCCTTCGTGCCGAGCCCGAGCTATCCGATCCACATCTACGCGCCCCTCTTCGCCGGCGCCGAGGTGCAACAGATCCGCATCGGTCCGGGCGAGGACTTCATGGCCAACCTGGTCGAGAAGTGGGAGACCCAGTGGCCCAAGCCGCGGGTGCTGATCCTGAGCTTCCCCCACAACCCCACCACGGCCTGCGTCGACCTCGAGTGGATGCAGGGCCTCGTGGACTGGGCTCGTGAGCGCGAGGTCGTCCTCGTCCACGACTTCGCCTACAGCGACACCGCCTTCGACGGGTACAAGCCCCCGTCGATCCTCCAGGTGCCGGGGGCCAAGGACGTGGCCGTCGAGCTCTACACGCTGACCAAGTCGTTCTCGATGGCGGGATGGCGGGTCGGGTTCCTCGTCGGCAACGCCGAGATCGTCGGGGCCCTGGCCAAGCTCAAGAGCTATCTCGACTACGGCACGTTCCAGCCCATCCAGATCGCGGCGACGGTGGCCATGAACGAGGCCTCCGACTACCCCGAGTACGTCAACTCGATCTACGAGACCCGACGCAATGCGTTGATCGACGGCCTCGACCGCATCGGCTGGAAGGTCGAGCCGCCGAAGGGGACGATGTTCGTCTGGGCGCCGATCCCCGAGCCGTACCGGGAGATGGGCAGCCTCGAGTTCGCCACCCTCCTCGTGAAGGAGGCCCACGTGGCCACCTCTCCGGGCTTCGGCTTCGGCCCCGGCGGCGAGGGCTACGTCCGGTTCGCCCTGCTCGAGAACGAGCAGCGCACCTCGCAGGCCATCCGCAACCTCCGGCGCACCCTCACGAAGCTCTAGGAGATTTCCCGCCGGCGCGGTCGATCCGGCGCCTCCCCGTTCGTCGTGACGTCGTTGATCCCCGACGAAGGAGCTCGAACCATGAAGTACATGCTGTTGATCTACATCGACGAGGCGGTCCAGCGGACCATGACCGATGCGCAGGAGAGCATGAGCGACGACTACGCCGTGTTCACGAAGTGGCTCGCCGACGAGGGCGTCATGCTCGGCGGCGACGCCCTGCAGAGCATCGACACGGCCACGACCGTCCGGGTCCGCGAGGGGTCCACCTTGACGACGGACGGGCCGTTCGCGGAGACGAAGGAGCAGCTCGGCGGCTTCTACCTCATCGACGCCAAGGACCTCGACCAGGCCATCGACGTGGCCTCCCGGATCCCGGGGGCCAATACGGGCTCGGTCGAGGTGCGCCCGGTGCTGGAGTTCGGCTGAACGACGTCGGCGACGTCTTCCGTCGCGAGCACGCACGGGTGGTGGGCGCCCTCGTGCGTGCCTTCGGCGACCTGGACCTGGCCGAGGAGGCGGTGGCCGACGCGTTCGTCGTGGCCATCGAGCGATGGCCGGCGGACGGACGCCCGGACAACCCGGGAGCGTGGATCACCACGACCGCCCGCCGCCGCGCCCTCGACCGCATCCGGCGCGACCGCACCGGTCGGGCCAAGCTCACCGAGCTCGCCCGCACTCCACCGCCCGAGCCGGAGCCCACGCTGAGCGCCATCGCCGACGACCAGCTGCGGCTGCTGTTCACGTGCTGCCACCCGGCCCTGGCGCCCGAGGCGCAGATCGCGCTGACGCTTCGGCTGGTGGGCGGGCTGACGACCCCCGAGATCGCCCGGGCGTTCCTCGTGCCTGAGCCCACCATGGCCCAGCGCCTGGTCCGGGCCAAGAAGAAGATCCGGGCGGCGGCGATCCCGTTCCGCATCCCGCCCGATCACGTGCTGCCCGATCGGGTGGCCGAGGTCCTGGCCACCGTCTACCTGGTGTTCAACGAGGGCTATCGCACTTCGGCGGGGCCGGCCCTGGTGCGGTCGTCGTTGTGCGCCGACGCCATCCGGCTGGCTCGACTGATCGCGCAGCTCATGCCCGACGAGCCCGAGGCGCTGTCGCTCCTGGCGTTGCTCCTCCTGCACGACAGCCGGCGGTCGGCGCGCGTCGGGCCCGCCGGAGGCCTCGTCCTGTTGCCCGACCAGGACCGCGCCGCCTGGGATCCGACCGCCATCGCCGAGGGCATCGCCCTCCTCGAGCAGGCCCTGCCCCGGACCCGCGGGCGACCGGGCCCGTACGCGCTGCAGGCGGCCATCGCGGCCGTCCACGCCGAGGCCGCGTCGGCGGCGGCGACCGACTGGGCGCAGATCGCCGCCCTGTACGCCGCGCTCGTGGCGGTCCAGCCGTCGCCGGTCGTGCGGCTGAACCACGCCGTGGCCGTGGCCATGGCCGAGGGGCCGGAGGCGGGGCTGGCGCTCATGGACGACCTGGGCGGCCCCCTCGACGGTTACGCCCTGTTCCACTCGGCCCGGGCGGACCTGCTCCGCCGCCTCGAGCGGTGGGGCGAGGCGGCGACGGCCTACCGGGCGGCGCTGGCGGGCGAGGGGAACGACGCCGAGCGGCGGTTCCTGGCCGGCCGGTTGGGTGAGGTCAGCGCGGCGACGAGCCGAGGAGCCCGTCCCGACAGAAGCTGATGGCCAGCTCGGCCACCTCGTCGGCCGGATCCCCGCGCTCGAAGATGAACACCCGAGCGAGGTGGTTGGTCACGCCGAGGATGGCGTGGGAGAGGGCCAGGGGGTCGACGTCGCGGATGCGCCCGGCCACGATGCCCTCCTTGACGTGGCGGACGACGTCGGCGACCGAAACGTCCTGGCCCCGCCGCATGGACGGGGCGAACCGGTCCTCGCTGGCCGCGAACTGGAAGAGGCCGATCAGGTGCCGGTGCTCGGCCATCCAGGTCATCGAGGCGCGGATGCCGCCCTCGATGCGCTGGACCGGGTCCTCGGACTCGATCACGAACTGCTGCTGGCGCCGGCGGAGGTCGGTGTAGGCCTCTTTCAGGATCTCCTGGAAGAGCTCTTCCTTGGACGAGAAGTACCAGTAGAAGACGCCCTTGCCGACCCCCATCCCCTGCACGATCTCGGCGACCGACGTGGGGTGGTAGCCGTTCTCGGCGAAGCGACGGGCCGCGAAGTCCATCAACTGGCGCCGGCGATCCTTGCCCCGCTGCGTGAGCCGCCTCGCATCGACGACGTCGGTCACGGCCGGGAAACTAGACCGCACGGTCAAGTTCGGACAACCATCTTGGCTCGTGGCGCCGGCGAGGCCGGCTCCGCTGACGGCGAACTAACCTTCCGGCGAGATGGCGTATTGGATCGTGAAGGCCCTGTTGACACCGATCTTCCGCTTCTTCTGGCGGGTGAAGGTCGAGGGTCTCGAGCACGTCCCGGAAACGGGCGGTGCGATCCTCGCGGGCAACCACCTCGCCGTGTTCGACTCGTTCTTCCTGCCCCTGGTGCTGAAGCGTCGGATGACCTTCGTGGCGAAGGCGGAGTACTTCGAGGACCCGAAGACGGCCTGGTTCTTCCGGGCGGTCGGCCAGATCCCCATCAAGCGGGGCGGCGGGAGCGCCAGCCAGCGGGCCCTCGCGTCGGCCAAGGAGGTGCTCGACGCCGGCCAGCTCTTCGGGATCTATCCCGAGGGCACGCGCTCGCCCGACGGCCGCCTCTACAAGGGCCACACGGGCGTCGCTCGCTTGGCCCTGCAGTGCAAGGTGCCGGTGCTGGCGGTCGCCTGCATCGGCACCCGTGAGACGCAGACGCCCGGGAAGCTGCTGCCGCGGATCTTCATGCCGATCACGATCCGGATCTCGAAGCCGCTCGACTTCTCGCGCTACTACGACCGCGCCGAGGACCCGCTCGTCCTGCGCCAGATCACCGACGAGATCATGTTCGAGCTCAAGGAGCTCGGGGGCCAGGAGTACGTGAACCAGTACGCCAAGCGCAAGGGCACCGAGACCGGCGCCGAAGCCGAGGCCTCCCGTGTGGCGTCGGTGCCGACGCCGGACGCCACGCCCGTCCCGGCCTAGTTCTCGCCCTGGCAAAGGGCAGGTAACGCGCCGTTCACATCGCCCTCGTACCGTCGCCGCCATGAGCGAACGGCCGACCGACGCAGTCGGGTCCCGGACCTACGTCGTGCGGGTCTGGATCCCGGATCGGCCTGGTGCCCTCGGCGCGGTGGCCAGCCGGATCGGCTCGGTGCGGGGCGACCTGATCGGGATCGACATCCTCGAGCGGGGTGCCGGTATGGCCATCGACGAGCTGGTCGTGTCGCTGCCCGCCGACGGGCTCGTGCCGCTGCTGCTCAAGGAGATCGGCGAGGTCGACGGCGTGGCGGTGGAGGACATCCACCAGGTGCCCGGTGAAGGGCTGCCGGACCCGCGCCTCGCCGCCCTCGAGACGGCGGCGCTGCTCGTGCAGATCGACGAGCCGCGGGCCGTGCTCGATGCGCTGGTCGAGCACGCGTCGCACGACTTCGCCTCCACCTGGGCCTGCGTCATCGACATCGACGGGGGTGCGGTGCATGCCTCGGTCGGCGCGCCACCGCCGGCACCATGGGTGGCCGCCTTCGTCGTCGGCAGTCGCTCGGCCGCCATCGAGGACACGGGCCCCGAGGACGTGGCGTGGACGCGCCTGTCGAGGTCGCGGCTCGACCTCGTGCTCGGGCGGCCGGGGCGCCCGATCCGCGCCCGGGAGCGAAGGCAGCTGGCCGCCCTCGGCGAGATCGCCGACGTGCGATGGGCCGAGCTGGGACGGGTGAGCGGGCTGCGCGCTCACCCCAGCGCCGTCTAGACCGCAGCGGCCTCGCCGTCGGGGCGGCGCTGGTGCTCGGGGCGCCGGACCATCAGCTCGCCTTGACGGTGTGCGACTCCTCGCCGTGCCACCACGAGACGCGCTCGCTGCGAACGGTGACGGTGGTGTGGCCCGCCACCTCGACGGCGCGGCCCCGGCCCCGCACGACCATGCCGAGCTTGCCGTCGAGGTTCGTCCCTTCGGTCCCGTCGAACAGCACACACGCCGGTGCCTGCGGCAGACAGCCGGCGGCCCGGAAGAGGTCGTTGCGGATGCGGGCGGTCCGGCGGTCGGGATCCCACGTTCCCGGGAGCACGACGGAACCAGTGGCCGTGCTCCACCCGACGACGACGGGCATGGCGACCCGGCTCAGGCCGTGGATGTCGGCCGGGATGCCGCGGACCGGCAGCGCCGGCGGTTCGACGGTGCGGCGATTCCGGTAGGGCGCGGCTCCGGTCGGCCACGACCCGAACACCACGAGGTCCGCTTGGTCCCGCACGAGCAGCGCCCGCCGGGGCCGGAAGGCGGCGAGGGTGCGAGGGGAGAGCGCTCCCGGTCCGAGGAGATCGCCGAGGTGGCCGCGGTTGCCGACCACGTAGCTGCCCAGGGCCCGCGGGCTCAGGAGGGCCTCCGGGAGGGCGGTCAGCAGCGAGCGGGGCCGCATCGGGTCGACGAGGTGGGCGCCACCCTGCAACACGACCATGGCGTCGGGGGCGCCGGCGGTGAGGCCGACGACCGGGTTGCGACGGATGGCGGCGACCTTGGCCGACGATCGCGGCGTGATCATCCAGATGCGGCCGTCACTCACGGTGAACAGCAGCGGGGTGACCATCGGGCCGGTGGCGGTCTCCACGGCGAGGTACGCCAGCCCCGACCCCTCGAGGATCGCGGCCAGAGGGGCTTCGTGGAGCAGCACCCTCCGGTGGTACCGCGATTCAGTCCGAATTACTCGGAGTTCTCCGCCCAGTGTCGTGACCGTTCGACCGCCCGCGTCCATTGCTCGTGGCGACGGTCGGCCGCGCCGGAGGAGGCCTTCGGCTCGAACTGCACGTCGAGGTGCCACTGCCGGGCCAGCTCGTCGAGCGACGACCACACGCCCTCGGCCAGCCCGGCGAGGTAGGCGGCCCCGAGGGCCGTCGTCTCCTGCACCTGCGGGCGGGCCACGGGGACCTGGAGCTGGTCGGCCTGCAGCTGCAACAGGAGGTCCATCACCGACGCGCCGCCGTCGACCCGGAGGAGCTTCACCCGCCGGCCCGACGCATCGCACATGGCATCCACGACGTCGCGGGTCTGATACGCCATCGCCTCCACCACCGCCCGAGCCAGATGGGCCCGTCCCACGCCGCGCGTCAGGCCGAGGAGCGTGCCCCGGGCGTAGGGGTCCCAGTGGGGGCTGCCCAGGCCGGTGAACGCCGGCACGAGGAACACCCCCTCGGTGTCGGGGACGCTCGCCGCCAGCGGGCCGATCTCCGCCGCCTCGGTGATGAGTCCGAGGCCGTCCCGCAGCCATTGGATGGCGGCCCCGGTGACGAAGATGGCGCCCTCGAGCGCGTAGGCGGTGGTGCCGTCGGCCAACACCCATCCCACCGTCGTCAGCAGGCCCTCGACCGGCGGGGGGCACGTCGACCCGACGTTCATGAGGACGAAGCTTCCCGTGCCGTAGGTGTTCTTCGTCATCCCCGGCTCGAAGCAGGCCTGCCCGAACAGGGCGGCCTGCTGGTCACCGGCGATCCCGCTGACCGGGATGCCCGCGGTGCACGCCGACGCCCTCGACGGTCGTGCCGAACCGCCCGCTCGACGGCCGCACCTCCGGGAGGCACGCCATCGGCACGTGGAGGAGGTCGCACAGCTCGGGCGACCACTGTTGGGCGTGGATGTCGTAGAGCAGCGTGCGGCTGGCGTTCGACGGGTCGGTGGCGTGGACGGCCCCACCGGTCAGGTTCCACAGGATCCAGCTGTCGACGGTGCCGAAGGCGAGGTCGGGGTCGGTGGGGTCGATGCCGCCACCGGCGGGGGACAGGAGCCACTCGAGCTTCGTCCCGGAGAAGTACGGGTCGAGCACCAGCCCCGTGGTGGCCCGGACGAGATCGAGGTGGCCGGCCTCGCGCAGGTCGTCGCACCGCTCCGCCGTCCGGCGGTCCTGCCAGACGATGGCCCGGTGCCGCGGCCGGCCGGTCCGCTTGTCCCAGACGACGACCGTCTCGCGTTGATCGGTGATCCCGATGGCGGTGATGGACTGGCCGGCGGCCTCGAGCTCGCCGGCCAGCTCGGCCAGCGTCGTCCGCACGGCGTGCCAGATGTCGTCGGCGTCGTGCTCGACCCGGCCCGGCTGGGGGAAGTGCTGGGGGAACTCCCGGTAGGACCACCCGACCGGCGTACCCGTCTCGTCCACGGCGAAGGCCCGCACCCCGGTCGTGCCCGCATCGATCGCCACCACCACGGCCATGGCCGGGAACGTAGTCCGGGTGGCGCCGAGGCGCCCGGGACGCTCGTGAAGGAAATCACTTTCGCGACTTGGCTCTGACCAGCGGGTTCGCGACCCCCGCATCGTTGACAGCTCCGTAATTACGCTGCTGTAATGAACCCCGCATCTCGCGTCCGGGGGGCACGCTGACCACAACATGTTGTGGTTACCTGTCTCCCAGGCCCGAACGGACCGTAGGGAGAAGAAACAACATGGCCATCGCGCCGGAGCGGATCGGGATCGGCATCCGCCGGCACTTCACGACCGAAGGGGTCCACCCCTACGACACGGTCGACGTGGGAGCGACGCGACGCCCGCATCACCAACTGGAAGGACGGCGCGGTCGCCTTCGAGCAGCTCGGCGTCGAGGTCCCCGTCCACCTGGTCGCGTCAACGCCACCAACATCCTCGCCCAGAAGTACTTCCGGGGCACCCTCGGCACCGCCGAGCGCGAGAGCAGCCTCAAGCAGGTCGCCGACCGGGTGGTCGACACCATCACCGCCTGGGGCGTGAAGGACGGCTACTTCGTCGACGACGACGAGGCCGAGGCCTTCCGCGCCGAGCTGAAGTACCTGATCGTCCACCAGAGGGCGGCGTTCAACTCGCCGGTGTGGTTCAACATCGGCGTCAAGGGCGTGCCGCAGCAGGCCAGCGCCTGCTTCATCCTCGCCGTCGAGGACACGATGGACGTCGATCCTCAACTGGTACGTGGAGGAGGGCACGATCTTCAAGGGCGGCTCCGGCGCCGGCATCAACCTCTCCAACATCCGCTCGTCGCTCCGAGCTCGCTCAAGGGCGGCGGCACCGCCTCCGGCCCGGTCAGCTTCATGCGCGGCGCCGACGCCTCGCGCCGGCACCATCAAGTCGGGCGGCAAGACCCGCCGCGCCGCCAAGATGGTCATCCTCAACGCCGACCACCCCGACATCGAGGACTTCATCTGGTGCAAGGCCATCGAGGAGCGCAAGGCCCGGGCGCTGCGCGACGCCGGCTTCGACATGGACCTCGACGGCAAGGACAGCCACTCGATCCAGTACCAGAACGCCAACAACTCGGTCCGGGTCACCGACGAGTTCATGCAGGCCGTCGTCGACGACGCCGACTGGGACCTCAAGGCCGTCACCACCGGCGAGGTCGTCACGACCGTCAAGGCCCGTGAGCTGTTCCGCCAGATCATCGCAGGCCACGTGGGAGTGCGCCGACCCCGGCATGCAGTTCGACACCACGATCAACCGGTGGCACACGCGCCCACGACACCGGCCGCATCAACGGCTCGCAACCCGTGCTAGCGAGTACATGCACCTCGACAACTCGGCCTGCAACCTGGCCAGCCTCAACCTGCTGAAGTTCCTCGACGAGCGACGGCACCGTTCGACGTCGAGGGCTTCAAGCGCGCCGTCGAGGTCGTGTTCACCGCCCAGGAGATCCTCGTCGGCAACGCCGACTACCCGACCGAGCCGATCGGCGAGAACAGCCCGCCGCTTCCGCCAGCTCGGCCTCGGCTACGCCAACCTCGGCGCCCTGCTCATGGCCCAGGGCCTGCCCTACGACTCCGACGGCGGCCGGGCCTGGGCCGGCGGCCATCACCGCGCTGCATGACCGGCCACGCCTACGCCACCTCGGCCCGCACCGCCGCCCGCATGGGCCCGTTCGCCGGCTACGCCGAGAACGCGGAGCACATGCTCAACGTGCTGCGCATGCACCGCGACGAGGTGGCCAAGATCGACGAGGAGCTCGTCCCGACCGAGCTGCTCGGCGCCGCCCAGGAGGCGTGGGACGACGCCGTCGAGCTCGGCGAGCGCTACGGCGTGCGCAACTCCCAGGCCTCGGTGCTGGCGCCCACCGGCACCATCGGCCTGATGATGGACTGCGACACCACCGGCATCGAGCCCGACCTCGGCCTGGTGAAGATGAAGAAGCTGGTCGGCGGCGGCACCATGTCGATCGTCAACCAGACGGTCCCGCGTGCGCTGCGCCGCCTCGGCTACTCCGACGAGCAGGTCGACGACGATCGTCGCCTACATCGACGAGCACAAGTCGATCCTCGGCGCGCCCGACCTGACGGCCGAGCACCTGCCGGTGTTCGCCTGCTCGATGGGCGACAACACCATCCACTACATGGGCCACGTGCGGATGATGGCGGCGGTCCAGCCGTTCATCTCCGGCGCCATCTCCAAGACGGTGAACATGCCCGAGGAGGCCACGGTCGAGGAGGTCGAGCAGCTCCACATCGAGGCCTGGAAGATGGGCATCAAGGCCGTCGCCATCTACCGCGACAACTGCAAGGTCGCCCAGCCGCTGTCCACGGCGAAGAAGGACGTGCCAGGCCGTCGACGCGGCCGACGGCCGCACGACCGCCGAGCTGGCCGCGAAGGTGGCCGAGCTCGAGGCACGCCCTGTCGAGCCAGACCAGGTCGTCGTCGTGAAGCAGCCGCGTGCGCGAGCGCCTGCCCCGCAGCGCCGGCGTCGAACACCTTCTCGTTCCGGGTGGCCGACTGCGAGGGCTACGTCACCGTCGGCGAGTACGACGACGGCCGCCCCGGCGAGGTGTTCCTCAAGGTGTCGAAGCAGGGCTCGACCCTGGCCGGCATCATGGACGCCTTCGCCATCTCGGTCAGCCTCGGCCTGCAGCACGGCGTGCCGCTCGAGACCTACGTGGCGAAGTACACCAACATGCGCTTCGAGCCGGCCGGCATGACCGACGACCCCGACCTCCGCATCGCCACGTCGCTGGTCGACTACATCTTCCGCCGCCTGGCCGTCGACTACCTGCCCCTCGAGGAGCGCAGCGAGCTCGGCATCCTCACCATCGGCGAGCGCATCCAGCCGACGCTGCCCGGCGTCGAGGAGAACCTCACCCGGGACGCCGGCGTGGTCGAGGCGTCCGACGCACCGGTGCCGTCGGTGGTCGACGTCCGGTCCTCCTCGACGAGCGCCCGGCCGGCGCCTTCCACTCCGATGCGCCGTTCTGCTGCCAGTGCGGCGTGCAGATGCAGCGGGCCGGCTCCTGCCACGCCTGCCCGTCCTGCGGCACCACGAGCGGCTGCTCGTAGGTCAGGTCAGCGAAGCTCGGCGCATCGGCCGAGCGGATCGTGCGTGACGTCGGCCCGGGCACCTTGCCCGGGCCGACGACGTACAGGGCGAGTGCGGCGACGCCACGATGTCCTCTTCAGGCGCAGCACGTGTCGGCGAGGGATTCGGCACGCCAGGTGCGGCGTGCCTCGGTGGCGGCGAGGATGCCGATGCCGATGCCAGCGACGGGGTCGGTCCACCACCAGCCGAACAGCCCGTTCGCGCCGAGACCGACGAGGACGACGGCCGACAACAGGGCGCACAGGTTCGTCTGGGCGGCGTCAGCGGCCGCCGCGGTGGACCCGAGGACCGGGGCGAGGCGTGCTTTCGCTCGGGCGAGGAACGGCATGACGGCGAGCGACAGGGCGGCGAGGAGGATCCCGGGGACGCTCGCTTCGGGTTCGGCGCCGCCGGCGAGATCTCTGATGGCTTCGACGGTCACGTAGGCGGCGAGGATGGCGAAGCTGACGGCGATCGCTTTCGTCGCCCGGCGGTCGGCCTCCTGGGTGCAGTCGGCGCTGCGCTCCTGGCGGAGGCGCCACGTCAGGATCAGGGCTGCGGACACTTCGATCGCGGAGTCGAAGCCGAACCCGACGAGGCTGACCGATCCGGCGGCCAGGCCGGCGGCGACCGCGACGACACCTTCGAGGCTGTTCCACCCGATCGTCGCCCCGTTCAGCAGGCGAGCCCGGCGAACCGCGGCGTCACGAACACTGTCGGCACGGACCGGCGCCGCGGCGGAGACGGGCGGGTGGCCGTGGCCGACGTGGACGTCAGGCCCGGCCATCGAGGTCCTCGTGCACGTCGTCGATCTCGAGCTCCAGGTCGACGAGGTCGGCCAGTGCGTGGGCGAGGCGCGGGGAGGCGAGGTCGTAGCGCACCTGCCGCCCCTCCCTCGTGGCCTTCACGAGCCCGCAGCCCCGCAGGCAGGTGAGGTGGTTGGACACGTTGGTCCGCCCGACCTCGAGCTGGGTGGCGAGGTCAGCCGGATAGGCAGGCCCCTCGAGCAAGGTCAGCAGGATCCGCCTCCGGGTCGGGTCCGACAGCGCGGTCCCGACTCGTTCCAACGTCTCGGTCGCTCTTGCCAGCGTGTCACCCATGCCGACGATGATACAGCGATGCGTGTATTCAGGCAAGGATGAATCCATCGGCCAGCGCGCTCGGCGGTGAACCCGACGCCGCCGACCGCAGAGGCGAGTGCGAGACCGCGGGTGGGCCGTCGCCCCGCCTCATAGGGTGCACCTGTGCGACTGGACGGGAAGATCGTGGTCATCACCGGCGCCGGCTCGGGCATCGGGCAGGCCGCCTGCCGGTTGTTCGCCGCCGAGGGCGCGACGGTGCTCGGCGTCGACCTCGACGCCGAGGCGGTCTCCGCAACGGTGGCGTCCGTCGGCGGGGTGGCGGTCACCGGGAGCGTCGCCGACCCCGCCTTGTGGGACGAGGTGGTGGCGGCCGCCGATCGGCTGGGCGGACTCGATCTCGCCTACCTCAACGCCGGCATGTACGGGTTCAACGGTCCGATCGACGAGCTCCCGCTCGACCTCTACCAGCGCACGATCGACGCCAACATCGGCGGCGTCGTCCTCGGCACCCGGGCCGTCGTCCCGGCGCTGCGGGCCCGGGGCGGTGGAGCGATCGTGGTGACGGCCTCGATGGCCGGCATCGTGGCCTTCGAGCCGAACCCGATCTACACGCTGACGAAGCAGGCGGTGGCCGGATTCGTGCGGGCCGTCGCGCCCAGCCTCGCCGCCGACGGCATCACCATCGACGCCGTGTGCCCCGGCATCGTCGACACGCCGATGACGTCGTTCGCCATGGGCGGCGGCAACCCCACGGATCTCGGCATCCCGCTGATCTCGCCCGAGACGATCGCCGGTGCGGCCCTCGACCTGGCCACGTCGGAGGGGACGGGCCGCTGCCGCGCGGTGCAAGCCGGTGCGGCGTCGATCGACTGGACGTTTCCGTCGTTCGCGGATCTGGCTCGCGCCGCTCGTCCGCACGACTGAGCCGGCCGGGCGCAGGTTCAGCCGGTGGGGGAGAGCGCCGCTTCGGTGTAGGTCACGGCCGGGTCCCACAGGAGGAAGTCGGTGATGCCGACGTCGGCCGCGGCCTTGATCTGGGCGGCCACCTCAGCCGGGCCGTAGTGGACGCCGAGCGAGAAGTCCTGCAGCCACGGAACGACCTTGACGTCGGTGCCCTTGACCTTGGCCTGGAACAGGGCCAGCGACTTGGCCGTGATGTCGTACGGCGAGCGGTTCGGGTCGGCGACGCCGTACTCGCCCTTGTTCCAGTGGGACGGATACACCATGGGGGCGATGTAGTCGACGGCCGGCGCCATCTTGGTCACGTCCTGGGCGATCTGGGTGGGGCGGTCCGCGGCGATCCCGAACACCGATGCGCCCTGGTAGGCGCCGAGGGGGCGGATCCGGGCCCGTGACTCGGTCAGGAAGGCGACGACGGCGTCCTCCGGGCTGACGGTGATGCCGGGGAACCGCATGGAGTCGATGGGCCCGTCGGGGCGCCGGACGTAGTCGTAGAGCACGTCGTCGACGCCGGCCCGCACCGCCTCTTCGGCGATGTCGATGTTGTACTTCCGCACGGCCGGATCGGCGAAGTTCGTGAACCCGCCATAGCCGGCGTAGGGCTCCCCGGCCGGCGTCTGGATCACCTGGTTGCGCTGCCCCGCCTTCCAGGCGGCCTCGGCCAGCACCGGGTCGCGGAAGGCCACGAGGCGCCCGACGACCCGCACGCCGTGGGCGTGGAGCTCGTCGACGGCCGTCTTCAGGTCGAACAGGCCGCGGACGGCGCCGATCGACCGGTGGTACTCGAGGGCGGACTTGTAGGTGATGAGCCCGTCCTCCTCCTTGAGGTCGAGCTCCACGGTGTTGATGAGCTTGCGGTCGGCCAGGGAGAGCACGGGGTCGCGCAGCGACTTGGCGGCCCAGCCGAAGCCCGACACGTGCACCGCCCGGGTCGGGGGCACCTCGACCGGGACGACGATCGGCACGACGGAGACGTTCCCGGCCCGATCCCTGGCCGTCACCTCGGCGCCGGCCGGCGGGGCATCGAAGCGCAGCTCGAAGCGGCCGTCTCGCACGGCGACGGGCTTGCCGCCGGACACGAGCCGGGCGCCGGCTTCCACGGTGCCGGTGACCACGACCGGCGCGTCGAGGCCGACGCGGCCGGCCTGCGGCGCGATCGTCAGGGCGGGAGGGGTGGCGTCCACGGTGAAGTGGAACGTCGCCGTCGAGGCCGGCAGGGCCAGCGGGCGGGAGCGCGTGGCGGTGACGACGTGGGCGCCTTCGGCCAGAGCGGGGAGCTGCCACGTCAGCTTCCCGTCGCGGATCGTCGTGCCGACCCGCCCGCCGTCGACGGAGACGCGGACGTCGCGGAGGGACCGGCCACCGGCGGACGGCGCGATCCAGAAGGCGAGCTGCGGAAGGACATCGCCGCGGAGGATGGCGCCGTCGGTGGCGCCCTCGACGTGCAGGTCGAGCCCACCGGCGGCGGCGCGGATGGTGCGGATCTTGGACGCTGTATCCGGCACCGCGATCGTCGGCACGGCGGCGAGCAGCGCCGGGACGGCCAGCACGGCCAGGCGCCGCCGCCAGAAGACGGCGTCGTTCCTGACGTGGAAGCGATGACGGCGCGGAGGGCTCGGCGTCGGAGCGCGTCGGAGTGCGGCCGGGGCGATGCCCGGCACCTCCAAGCGGCGGGGGGCCCGCGTTGCGACCCCCGACCGGGCCGGACGAGCCAGCAGGGCCACGCCACCACTGTGGGGGGCCGACGGCCTGGATGCCAAATGATGCTCATTCCGTCGGCCAGACTTGGGTGTGCGCATCGGGTCGTTCCTCGCGGCCGTCGTGGCCGTGGGCCTCGCCGGCGCCGGCTGCGGCGGAGGCTCCGACGACCGCTCGCCGGCGCCGAGTCGTCCCGCGCCGGCGACCTCCTCGACCACTGCGCCGCCCGACCCGGCCGCCGTCCGGGCCAACGAGCTCGGGGTCGTCCCGGTCGTCATGTACCACCGGATCGTGCCGGTGGTGAAGGGGGAGTACGACCGCACCCCGGATGACTTTCGGGCCGAGCTCCTGCGGCTGTTCGAGGCCAAGTTCCGGCCCGTCACGGCGCAGGAGTACGTCGAGGGGACGATGCCGGTCGAGGCCGGCCTGTCGCCGGTCGTGCTCACCTTCGACGACTCGACCCGCGACCAGTTCGCGCTGACGCCCGCCGGTGAGGTCGACCCGGCGTCGGCCGTGGGCATCCTCATCGCCTTCGCCAGCAGCCATCCCGGCTTCCGACCGATAGCCACCCTGTACGTGAACGACGCCCCCTTCGGCGTGACCGACACCTCTGGGGTGCTGCGCAAGCTGCACGACCTCGGTTTCGAGCTCGGCGACCACACGGCCACCCACGCCAACCTCGGCAAGCTCGATGCCGCCGGGGTGCAGCACGAGCTCGTCCTCGGCCAACAGGTGATCACCTCCGCCGTCCCCGACGCTTCACCCCAGACGATGGCGCTGCCCTTCGGCGTCCGCCCGACCGACCGATCGCTCGTGCTGCGCGGCGCGGACGCCGGCGGCTCCTATGCCTTCAAGGGCGCCTTCCTCGTGGGTGCCGGCCCGGCCCCGTCGCCCTTCGCCGCGACCTTCGATCCCGCCGGCATCCCCCGCATCCGCTCGTCGTCGTGGGACGGCGGGCCGCCCAACTTCGGCACCGGCTACTGGCTCGACTGGTTCGATCAGCACCCCGACCGGCGGTTCGTGGCCGACGGCAACCCGGCCGCCGTCTCGTTCCCGAGAGCTCGCGCCGCGGACCTCGCGCCGGCGTTCGCGACCGTCGGCCGACCGTACGACGCCCCCTGAGGCCGGTGGACCGGTGAGTTCGTGCTCCGAAGTCCGTCCGACCAGCATGACGAGCTCGACCGCTGCGGCCACGTTCACCGGCATCTCCACCATCGCCGTGCCCTGCACCGACCAGGAACGGGCCAAGGCGTTCTACGAGGGGCTCGGCTTCGAGACCACACGGGACGCCGAGCTCGGCCCGGGGGTCCGGTGGATCGAGGTGGGGGCCACGGACGGAGGCACGACCCTCGCCCTGGTCGCAAACGGCCCTGAGCTCCCCGTGGGCATCGACACGGGGATCCGCCTCCTGACCGCCGACGCCCGAGCCGCCCACGCCGAGCTGACGGCGCGCGGGCTTGACGTCGGGGACCTCCTCGACTGGCCGACGGCGCCGCTGATGTTCACCTTCTGCGACCACGACGGGAACCGCCTCTACGTGGCCGAGGACTCCTGAGCAATCGGTAGCGCGAACGAGCCTCAGGGCGGTGGTGGTGGTCGTCTTCGGTTGCGGAGGCGGTTGTGGAAGCCGCAGGCGAGGCGTCCGTTGTCTTGGCTGGTGATGCCGCCGGCGGCCCAGGGTTCGATGTGGTCGATCTGGCAGCGGTGGGCGGGTTCGTCGCAGTAGTGGTGGTAGCAGAGGAGGTCGCGGATCTTGATGAGGTCGCGGAGGGCGCCTTCGAAGCTGCGTTTGTAGGAGACGTCGATGACGCGTGAGCCGCGGCCGTCGAAGAGGTAGCGCTCGAGGTCGGCATCCGCGATCCAGGGGAGCAGCGCTTCGGGGGAGAGGACCTGTCCGCTGGCGAGCTGGAGGAGGTGGCTGAGGGAGTCGGCTCCGAGGATGACCTGGAACAGGGGTCGGGGCGCTTTGCCGCCGGCGGGAGTGGTGGCGGATCGTTTGGCCATCTCGACGAGCGCGTCGTGACGGCGTTGGTCGCCGGTCCGTTGCAGCTCGGTGCTCTTGGGCTCGCGGTCGAGGCGTGCTTTGGCTTCGGCCCAGTCGGCGTCGAAGAGCTGCTGTTCGAGTCGTGCGAGTTCGGTGGCGACGATCTCGCCGCTGATGGGATCGAGGAGCATCGAGCCGCTGAACATGCCCGACAGGGTCTGATCGAGCGAGACCCTCCGCCGGGCGCGGCGTTCGATGTCGGTGACCGCGGCGCCGTCGGGGTCGGCGTGCAACAGCCAGTAGTCGAGGACCTGTTGGAAGTCGGCGAAGGTGAGGGTGGAGGCGTGGTGCACGAGCTTCGCCTCGTCGCGAGCGAGTTGCTCGACGGTGCGCGGGTTGCGGGCCCGGGCGATCAACCGGGCATGGGCCGCCGAGATCTCTCCCGCGAGCCAGGCTTCGGCGACGAGGGGCAGGTGTCGGAGCTGGCGTTGCAGTGTGAGCCGGCCGCCGCAGTGCGGCTTGGCTTCGCGGGTGCGTCGGGCGAGCCACGCGGCGCCGGAGCGGGCGCCGTCGTCGGCCCAGGCCCGTCGGGTGTCCCACGCGCCGCAGAGGCGGGCTTCGGTGGCTTCGAGCGATGACCGCAAGCGGGTCATCTCGACGACGGCCTCGCTGAGTTCTTCGTCGGTCAGCGTGTCGGGATCGAGCTGCGTCAGCTCCTTGATCTCCACGGCGAGTTGACCGAACATACGTTCCCATGGTAGCACCGGCCTAGCCGGTCAGGGGGCAGAAAACCCAATGATTCCGGGCTCTTCCCACGGACTCGTGGCTCGGTAGAGCGAGCATTCGTGGTTGCACCCCGCCTGCTTCCTAGGTTTCCGAGCTTCTCGACGGCTTGGACATCTGGAGGTGCAAGCGGGGTGCGGAACCCGACCGTATGGCAGCGCGTCCCGGGGCGGTCCGGCCTCGGAAGGGCGCTGAGCGGCGGTGCGGGCACTGCGGTCGCCGGTCGCCTTGGTATGACCGGGGCGGCGGTCGGCGCCGATGGCGGGCCTGGATCTGGGGACGGTGCGCGTGTTCCTGGAGGCCGACGCGCCGAGGGTCCGGTGCCGAGATCACGGCGTGCGGCGATCCAGGTGCCGTGGGCGCGCAACGACGCCGGCCACACTCGACGCTTCGACGACACCGTGGCCTGGCTGGCGGTGCACTGCTCGAAGACGGCGGTGGTCGAGTTGACGCGCATCACGTGGCGCAGCGTCGGCGCGACTGTGACGCGGGGGCGGAGGACTCGATGGCCGGTGTTGATCGTCTCGACGGTCGCGGCGGTCGGGATCGACGAGATCAGCTACAAGAACGGCCACCACTATCTGACGGTCGTCGTCGATCACGACCCCCGCAAGCGGGTGTGGGCGACGGCGGGCCGGGACCGGGCGACGCTTGCCCGGTTCTTCGGCGAGCTCGGCGAAGAACGGGCCGCCCAGATCACCCACGTGACCGCCGACGCCGCGACTGGATCGCCTTTGCCGGCGGCCACCCGCTGCCGCCAGTCGGTGGTGTGTGCCGACGCGTTCCACGTTGCAGCGGGGTCGACCAAGGCGGGGATCACCTCACCGGCCGGGTCACGAACGGGCGAAGGCGCTGGCCCACGCCCGCTACGCGTTGTGGAAGAACCCCGAGGACCGGAACGACTACCAGCACGCCAAGCTCGCCTGGATCGCCAAGACCGACCCGAAGGTCCACCGCGCCTACCTCCTCAAAGAGGGGATTCGGCACGTGTTCAAGGTCAAGGGCGGCCACCGACCCGACCTCCCCGGCCGATTCGGAGCTTGATGCGCCCACGAATGCGTCAGAAGAGCCTGATTCCGGGCCCTTCTGTGTCGAACGCGGTGGGGCTGGCCTTTCGCCTGTGATCGGTGGGGAAGCGTGTCGGGCGGCGGCGCCCGTCATCACCGCACTCGTGATCATCTCGGCGAATCGCACACGACGAGGGATCCCGTGCCATCATCCGGCGTCGTCGTCGGCCCCGTAGGCCGGAGGTCGACGACACCGGATCTGGAGAAGACAAGTGACGATGCCTGACATGAGCCGCCGGCGCTTCCTCGCGCTCGGCGCCGCCGGTGTGGCCGGACTGGCTCTGGCCGCGTGCGGCGGCGATGACGGAGACGGAGGCGCCGCGGCCACGTCGACGACGACGAAGGGCGAGGACGCCGTCAAGGACTTCGGCGGGAAGACGATCACCACCGCCGTCTACGCCAAGAACCACGCGTCGTCGCCCCTGCTCTGGCAGCAGTTCGCTCCCCCGGGTCTGACCGTGACGCCGGTGATCTTCACCAGCGCCGGCGACATCAGCCGAGCCCTCGCGAACGGCGACCTCGACTTCGGCCTGATGGGCCCCTACAACACCCTCATCGAGGCGAGCACGACGGGCATGCAGTCGCGCATCATCGGGATGTGCTCCCGTCAGGGCATCGGCCTCATCGCCCGCAAGGACAGGGGCATCACGAAGCCCGAGGACCTGGCCGGCAAGAAGGTGGCCGTGCCGCCGCCCGGCGTGCAGATCCTCGCCCTCACCGCCGCCCTCGACAAGGTCGGCCTGAAGCTCGACCGCGACGTCCAGTCGGTGCCTCTCGGCTACGCCGACCACCCCGGCGTGCTCGAGCGGGGCGACGTCGACGCCTACATCGGCACCGAGCCGCTGTGCACCCAGAGCGTGGCCGCCGGCGTCGGGGTCCGCTTCCGCAGGTCTACGACACGCCTCTGGGCGACTTCAACACCGCCATGTGGGCCTCGCCCAAGAACCTGGCCGACGCCGACCTGCTTCGGGCCGTGGCGAAGATGCAGCGGGACGCGGCGGAGCTCCTCACCCCGAACGGCAAGAACGCCGAGGCCGAGTGGCACAAGCTGCTGGTCGACCAGTTCGGGTACACCGAGGACGGTCTACGAGGCGGTGCTCGAGAACATTGGCGCCGTGTGGGGGTTCGACGACGAGCCGCAAGACGCAGTTCGAGGGGGCGGCGGACCTGATGCTGAGCCAGGGCGTGATCACGACGAAGCCGGACATCGACGAGCTGCCTGCTGCTGGACTACCAGCCCGCCAGCTGAGCGCCGACGGGCGCCGGTGGGCCCTCGGTCGTGCTGGTGCCCGGGCTGCTGCTCGGCGCCTGGTTGTCGGCGTCCGCCTCGGGCCACCTCTCCCCGAGGCTCCTACCCGGAGCCCGCCGCGGTCGCCTCCAGCGCGCAGGACTTCCTCTTCGGCGACGCCCGCCCACCGATCCCCGGGGTCGTGCCCTTCGCCGGTGCGGCGTCGGAGCACATCACGGCCAGCCTCCGCCGATGGGCCGTCGCCTACCTGTTGGCCATCGCCATCGGTGCGCCTCTCGGTCTGGGGCTCGGCCTGTCGCGCTGGTTCGCGGCTTCGCTCGACCCGCTCGTGCAGGCCATCCGCTCGGTGCCGATCACCGCCTGGCTGCCGATCGCGCTGGTGTGGTTCGGGCTCGGAGAGGGCGCGGCCCGTTTCCTGGTCTTCATCGGCGCCGTGTTCCCCATCGTGGTCGCCACGGCCGACGCCACGGCTCGCGCGTGCCCCGTGCGCTGGTGGACACGGCCCGCATGCTCGGCACCCCCCGGCGGGCCCTGGCCCGGCGCGTCTACGTGCCGGCGGCGCTGCCCGGGCATCGTCACCGGCCTGCGCCTCGGCCTCACCCTCGGCTGGACGAGCGTCATCATCGGCGAGCTCACCGGGACCAGCCGGGGCCTCGGCGCCATGATGTTCGCGGCCCGGGAGGTCGGCCGCCTCGACCAGATCCTCGTCGGCATGGCCGCCTTCGCCATCATCGGCCTGGCCGGCGACCTGCTGCTGCGGGCCCTCACCCGTCCGCTCGTCGCCTGGGCCGACCGGTGACGGCCGGCGCTGCGGGCCGGCGGTCTCGTCAAGGCCTACGGGGCGGTCGAGGTCCTCGGCCGGCGTCGACCTCGAGGTCGTGCCCGGCGAGGTCGTGGCCGTGCTCGGGCCCAGCGGGTGCGGCAAGTCGACCTTGCTGCGCCTGCTGGCCGGCCTCGAGCCGGCCGACCGGGGCCGGGTCGAGGAGCAGGGGCGGCCGGTCATCGGGCCGTCGCCCGACCGCCCGATGGTGATCCAGGGGGCGACGCTGTTCCCGTGGCTGTCCGTCCGCGCCAACCTCGAGTGGGGCCCGCGGGCGCTGGGCAGCGGCGGCGCCGACGCCCGGCGATCGGTCGACGAGCTGCTCGAGGCCACCGGCCTGACCGAGTTCGCCGACGCCCTGCCCCGGCAGCTCTCGGGCGGGATGCGCCAGCGGGCGGCGATCGCCCAGATGCTGGCCACCGACCCGCCGCGTCCTCCTCCTCGACGAGCCGTTCGGCGCGCTCGACGCGCAGACCCGGCTGCGCATGCAGGAGTGGCTCATCGGCCTCCTGGCCGAGCGGGGCACGGCGACGGTGCTGGTGACCCACGACGTGGAGGAGGCGCTCCTCCTCGGGCACCGCCTGGTCCGCCTCACGAATCGACCGGCGCGGGTGGCCGAGTCCCGGCCCATCGATCTCGGCGCCGGGCGCGACCGGCGCACGCTGGCCGACCCGGAGTTCATGGCCCTCAAGGCGAGGGTGCTGACCCAGGTGCTCGAGGCCTGATCAGGCGTCGTCGACGAGCGAGCGGGCGGCCGCCAGCAGCTCGGCGACGGTGGCCCGATCGTCGGGCGTCGAAGGACGGGCCAGGATCCGGGCCACGCCGTCCACGATCAGCACGTCCCCGCCGAGCTGGCGGATGTCCTCGACGGGCGCATGGAGCTCTTCGCCGCGTGATCGGGCGTCGCGATAGATCGCCCGGGTGCCGGCGTTGAAGACCTGCCGCGCGCCGGCGCGACCGATGTCGAGGCGGCCGTAGACCTGGCGCTCCTCGTCACTGCAGAACGGGCCCTCCCAGGAGAGGTGGGCGGCGATGGGCGCGAGGGCGTCGGGCGGACTGAAGCCGATGGCGACGAGGGAGAAGCCGAGCGAGGCGAACTCGTCCTTGCGCTCCCGCACCTGCACGAGGTGCTGTTGGCACGGGATTCAGTAGCGATGGCGGATGAGGGTGGCGAGCACCCGACCCTCGCGGCCGAGGTCGACGACCCCGGCCGACGTGGCGTCCGGCAGGACGATGCCGGCCATCGACGTCGTCCGGGGTTCGAGCTCCACGGCGCCGACGGTAGCGTCCACGCTCGTGCCCGCCGGACCGACCGCTCCCGCCACGGTGGGCGCCCTGCTCCAGGTGCGGGCGGCCGAGCTCGGGAACCAGACGTTCGCCACCCTGCCCGACGCCACGTTGTCGTATCGCGACCTCGACGATCTCGCCGACCGCGTCGCCCTCGCGTTGGTCGAGCTCGGTTTCGGCGCCGGTGACATCGTCATGGTCCGCGCGCCGAACGGCTGGGCGACGCTGGCTGCGTGGTTCGGGTGCAACAAGCTCGGGGCCGTCTACCTGCCGCTCAACGCTCTCCTGACCGGCGAGCCGTTGCGCCAGGTCATGGCCCACAGCCGCGGCCGGGTGGTCATCGTCGACGCCGCGCTCGTCGCCGACGTCGAGGCGGTGCGCGCCGGTCTGCCCGACCTGACGACGGTGATCGTCACCGGCGGTCCCGGCGCCGACGGCTCGCTGCGGTTCGAGGACCTCCTCGATCGGGCGTCGGGATCGGTGCCGGCCCTGGCGGACGACCCGGCTGCGCCGACGAAGCTGATGTACACCTCGGGCACCACCGGCGTGCCCAAGGGCGTGCTCTGGAGCCGGAAGTGCGAGCGGGTGTGGGCGGCCAACTACGGCGACGAGCTGTTGCCGATCGAGCGGGGGGAGGCGATCTACTGCTGCCTGCCCCTGTTCCACGTCACCTGCCAGGGCACCGTTCTCGCCACCTTGTGGCGGGGCGGTCGCATCACCATCGATCGCGGCTTCGAGCTGCTGTCGTTCTGGCGCCGGGTGCGGGATGCGGACGCCGTCATGTTCACGTTCGTCGGCACGATCCTCTCCGGGCTGGCCCGGCGTCCCGGGTCGCCCGCCGACGCCGACAACCCGGTCCGGCGGGTGCTCGGCGCCGCCGCGCCGGTCGACCGGTGGCGGGAGATCGAGGACCGGTTCGGCCTCCAGATCGCCGAGACGTGGGGGCAGACGGAGACGGCCTCGTGCTGGTCGTGGCCGGCGCGCGGCCTCCCACAGACGCCCGGCACGGTCGGCGTGCCGAGTGATCGGTGGGACGCCCGCATCGTCGGCGCCGACGGGACCGATCAGGAGGCCGGCGCGCCCGGCGAGCTGTGGATCAAGCCCCGCGAAGAGCACGTGATGTTCGAGGGGTACCTCGGGGCCGACGGTCCGGCCGCACCGACGCGCGAGATGTGGGACGCAGACGGGTGGTACCGCACCGGCGACCTCCTCTCGTGGACCGACGACGGTGAGCTGGCCTTCGTCGGCCGCGATCGCGACGCCATCCGGCGGGCCGGCGAGATGATCGCGCCGTCCTTCATCGAAGAGGCCGCCGTGACCCATCCCGCCATCGTCGAGGCGGCCGCCGTCGGCGTACCGGCCGACGACGGCGTCGAGGAGGAGGTCCTGCTCTGCGTCGTGGCGGCCGGCGACGGCCCCGAGCCCGACCCCGCTGAGGTCGCCCGGTTCCTGGCCGAGGCGCTGCCGGCCTACCTCGTGCCGCGATGGTTGCGGGTGCTGGAGGAGCTGCCGAAGACGCCGACGACGCGGGTGCGGAAGTTCGAGCTTCGGGCCCTGGGCGTCGCCGGCGCGTGGGACGTCCGCCGGAAGCGCTACGCCCCTGGCGGCGAATAGGTCAGGCGTCGACGATCACGAACAGGAGGCTGGCCGAGCAGGCCAGGGCCCCGTCGACCTTGGCCGTGCCGTGCCCCTTCCCGGCCCGCAGGGCCATGTGGTCGAGCTCGACCTCGAGGTCGAGGACGTCGCCGGGCACGACCTGTCGGCGGAACCGGGCCTTGTCGATGCCCCCGAAGAGGGGCAGCTTCCCGGTGTACTTCGGGTCGGCCAGCAGGGCGATGCCGCCGAGCTGCGCGATGGCCTCGACCATGAGCACGCCGGGCAGGGTGGGGCGGCCGGGGAAGTGGCCGGCGAAGAACGCCTCGTCGCCCGTGAGGCGCCACCGGCCCGACGCCGTGCGGCCCGGTTGCACGTCCACGATCTCGTCGACGAAGAGGAACGGGGGCCGGTGGGGGAGCAGCTCATCGGGGCGCATGGGCGAAGCATTCACGATCCGGAGCCACGGTAGGGTCCACGCATGGACCGAGCCGAGGCCATCGCCACCTTTCGGGGCGTCGTCGCCGAGCTGTTGGGCACGACGCCGGAGGAGATCGACCTCGATCGGACGTGGGAGTCGATGGAGGTCGACAGCCTCGCCCTGACCGAGATCGCGCTCGTCGTCTGCGACACGTTCACGATCTGCCTTCCCGAGGTCGACAACGACCAGATCGAGACCGTCGGGCAGGTGTTCGAGCTGACCATGACGTGCATCGACGAGGCGGCGTGCGCGCCGGCCACCACCGAGGCCTCGACGCCGTGAACCTGGCCCGGGTGGTCGTCACCGGGATGGGGGTCGTCTCGCCGGTCGGGACGGGGGTGGCCGCGACGTGGGACAGCCTCGTGTCCGGTCGCGGTGGCGCCGCGCCCCTTCAGGCCTTCGACCCCAAGGAGCTCTCGGTCCGCATCGCGGCCGAGGTCAAGGACTTCGACGGCGATGCCGTGTTCGGCAAGCGCCGGGCCCGCCACCTCGACCGCTTCGTGCAGCTGGCCCTGGTCGCCACCCGGGAGGCGATCGAGTCGTCCGGGCTCGACACGCGGTCGGCTCCCGAGCGGATCGGCGTCGTCTACGGCAGTGGGATCGGCGGCATCACCACCCTCGAGGAGCAGATCCTGCAGATGGCCCAGAAGGGCCCGAGCAAGGTCAGCCCCTACATGTGCCCGATGATGATCCCGAACATGGCGGCGGGCGAGATCGCCATGGAGTGGGGCCTCCTCGGCCCGAACACGTGCACGGTCACGGCGTGCGCGGCTTCCGCCCACGCGATCGGCGACGCCGCCGACATGATCCGACTCGGTCGCGCCGACGTCATGATCGCCGGGGGGAGCGAGGCCGCCATCAACCCGATCTCCATGGCCGGGTTCGCGGCCATGAAGGCCCTGTCCGAGCGCAACGACGACCCGGAGCACGCCTCGCGTCCCTTCGACGCCGGGCGCGACGGGTTCGTCGCCGGCGAGGGCGCCGCCACGCTGGTGCTCGAGTCGCTGGACTCGGCACAGGCCCGGGGCGCCACGATCCTCGCCGAGCTCGTCGGGTACGGGCTCACGTCCGATGCCCACCACATCACCGCGCCGCACCCGGAGGGCGCCGGCGCCATCCGCTGCATGCAGATGGCGCTCGACCAGGCCGGCATGGCGCCGTCCGAGGTCGGTTACATCAACGCCCACGGCACGTCGACGCCGCCGAACGACCGCATCGAGACCCTCGCCGTCAAGGCGGTCTTCGGGGCCGACGGCGCCACGCCACCGCCGGTGTCGTCGACGAAGTCGATGACCGGCCACCTGCTCGGTGCGGCCGGGGCGATCGAGGCGTTGGCCTGCATCCAGGTGCTGCAGACCGACACCCTGCCGCCGACGATCAACTACGAGGTCGCCGATCCGGACTGCGACCTCGACTACGTGCCCAACACCGCCCGCGCCGCCCGCGTCGACGCCGTGCTGTCGAACAGCTTCGGCTTCGGCGGCCACAACGGAACGCTCGTGTTCAAGCGGTACCCCATGCCATCCCTGGAGGACGCACCCACGTGACCCGAGACGAAGCCTTCCGCACCTTCCAGGAAACCTTGGCCGAGGTCCTCGATCGCGACGCCGATTCGATCGAGCGGACGGCGATCTTCCAGGACGATCTCGACGTCGACAGCCTGGCCTTCGCCGAGATCACCATCGCCCTCGAGGAGGCGTTCTCCATCGAGATCCCCGACCCCGAGCCCGAGCAGGTGCAGACCGTCGGCGGGGCCTTCGACTTCGTCGCCGAGGTCCTCGGGGTCTGATCCCGGGCTAGGACGGGCGCGGCTCGCGCTGCATCGTCCACATCGTCGGCGAGTCGGCGACGTCCTCGAGGCGGAGGGTGTCGACCAGCTCGAAGCCGAGGCCGCGGTACCACGCCACGTTCGACTCCTTCTGCGTCTCGAGGTACGCCGGGAGGCCTTCGCGATCGCAGCGCTCCAGGACCGGGGCCAGCAACGCCCGCCCGACCCCCCGGCGCTGGAGGGACGGGTCGACGGCCAGGAGCGAGAGATACCAGTGCTCGATCTTGGGGTGGGCCCGGTCGATGGTCGTGAGGAGGCGCACGGCGGTCGGCATGCGTCGGCCCACGCGGAGCATCGAGGGCAGCACCCGGAGGTTGAACCGCACCTCCCGACGGGCCGAGCGGGGGTAGCCGCCCGGCGGCAGCCACGCCGCCACCGCCTTGGCCTTGCCGTCGACCGTCGCCGTGTACGTCTCGGCCATCGGCAGGGTGTCGAGGATCGTCGCCCGCATGAAGGCGGGCAGCCGGTGCGACTGCTTCACGAGATCCGGCTCGAAGAAGTTGAACAGCGGGTCGTCGTGGAAGGCCCGGGCCGCGCTGGCCACCGCGGCCGACACCTGGTCCGCCGCCAGGGGGCGGATCTCGGGCGGCGGGGGCGTGGGCACCCGGTCACGGTAGACCCACGCGGGGCGGCCGGCCCTCAGCGGCTGGCGGTGCTCAGGAGCT
Organism: uncultured Actinomycetes bacterium; assembly: GCA_963731055.1. Classification (GTDB taxonomy): domain Bacteria; phylum Actinomycetota; class Acidimicrobiia; order Acidimicrobiales; family CADCTF01; genus DATLED01. The sequence continues at coordinate 86,725 of CAVSUD010000003.1, forward strand.
GCACGACAGCATCGAGCACCCGACCTTGGTGCGGGCCCACTCGGGCCGCCGGGCCGAGAAGCGCTCCCGGCCCGGCTGCTCGTCGTACGGGTGGCGGAGCACGTCGAGGAGCTCGCGCACGAGCGAGGGGTCGCCGGCCTCGGCGAGCTCGATCGCCTCCTGGGCCAGGGAGTTCCGGAGGACGAAACGGGGGTTGAGTCCGTCCATGGCCGTGCGCCGGGCCTCGTCGTCGACCACGCCATCGGTCCGCACCCGCTCGCCCCAGGCCCGCAGCCACGAGAGCCAGTCGGATCGCAGCGCGGTGCCTTCGGCCACGTCCGAAGAGTCGTACCAGACGTCCCTCAGCGGAGCGAGGAGGTCGTCGGCCGCGGCATCGGCCGCGATCGGAACCCGGGCCAGGTCCCGGAAGAACAGCACGTAGTCGGTCTCCGCCCGCTGTAGGAGCGCGAAGACCTCGCCGATGAGCGGCTCGTCCTCGGGTGCGTAGGCGCCCCACCCCAACCGGGCCGCGGTCATCGCCTGGAACCGCTCCTGGTAGCGCTCGCGATAGTGGTCGAGTGCCTCTTCGAACGGGCCGGGCTCGCCGGTGAGCGGCAGCAGGGCGTTGGCCAGCTGGAGCAGGTTCCAGTGCACGACCTGGGGTTGGGCGCCGTAGCGGTAGCGCCGGGTGCCGGCGTCGGTCGTGTTGGGCGTCCACCCCGGATCGAAGCTCTCGAGCCAGCCGTAGGGCCCGTAGTCGATGGTCAGTCCGAGGATCGAGAGGTTGTCGGTGTTGAGGACGCCGTGGACGAAGCCGACCCGCATCCAGTCGACCACGAGATCCGCCGTCCGCCGGCAGACCTCACGGAAGAACCCCGCCACGTCGCCGGCGGCCACGGCGGGGAAGTCGTGGCGGATGGTGAAGTCGACGAGGGCGCGGAGCAGGTCGAGCTCGCCGCGCGACGCCGGGAGCTCGAACGACCCGAAGCGGACGAAGGACGGAGCGACCCGACAGACGACGGCGCCGGGTTCGGCCGCAGGGTGGCCGTCGTAGAGCACGTCGCGGACGACGAGGTCGCCGGTGGCGACGAGGGAGAGGGCCCGGGTCGTGGGGACACCGAGGTGGTGCATCGCCTCGCTGCAGAGGAACTCGCGGATCGAGGAGCGCAGGACGGCTCGACCGTCGGCGGTGCGGGAGTACGGCGTCGGTCCGGCCCCCTTGAGCTGGAGCGTCTGGTGGCCCCCGTGCGCATCGCGCACGTCGCCCAGGGCGATGGCCCGACCGTCACCGAGCTGCCCGGCCCAGCTCCCGAACTGGTGGCCGCCATAGCGCATCGCATACGGGTCGGCCCCCTCCGGCACGCGGGCGCCGGAGAACACGGCGGCGAAGTCGGCCGACTCGACGAGGTGGGCGTCGAGGCCGAGCAGGTCGGCGACCTCGGGCGACCAGGCCACGGTCACGGGCGCGGCGACCGGCGTCGGCCGGACCCGACTGAAGGCGGCGTCGGGGACCTGGCGGCGCCGGTTCTCGACGTCGGGATCGGCCGGGAGCTCGGCGGTGAAGCGGTGGTCCCACGCCAGCGCGTCCATGGTCAGGTCGGGCACGGTCCGACCGTAGCCAGCGCGGAGCGCTACGTTGCCGCTCATGTCCGAGGGAATCGACCGGTACACGGCGTTGGCGGAGCAGTTCGGCACCCGGGTGGAGGCGGCGTCCGACGCCTCGTTCGCCCAGCCGGCGCCGTGCGAGGGTTGGACGGGGCGCGACGTCGTGGCCCACGTCGTGGAGAGCATGCGGCGGGTCACCGCCGCGATCCGCGACGGCGATCCCGACCAGGCCGAGAAGATGGGGTCCGACGCCGACCCCAAGGCCGAATGGCGGTCGTCCCTGGCCGACGTCAAGGAGGCGCTGGCGTCGCCGAAGGCGGCGGAGGCGACGATGCCCGGTCCGATGGGCGTCGCGCCGGTCGAGATGATGGTCGGGCGGATCCTGTCGTCCGACGTGCTCGTCCACACGTGGGACCTGGCCCGTGCGGTCGGGGGCGACGAGCGCCTCGATCAGGACGCGGTGGGCCACACGTTCGAGGGACTCAAGCCCATGGATGCCATGCTGCGCCGGCCGGGGGTCTTCGGCCCCAAGGTCGATGCGCCGGAGGGTGCCGACCTGCAGACCCAGTTCCTCTGCTTCCTCGGTCGCCAGCCCTGAGGTCCGTCGTCACGGCGACAACAGGTCGTGGAGCAGCCGGTCCGTGGTGACCGGGAACGAGCGTCCCCCCTCGACGAAGAGGCGCGTGAAGCACCCGATGTAGTGCTGGACGAGGCGACCCGGAGGTCCCGGCGAGGCGAACCACTCGTCGCCGAGGCGGCCCTGGGTCGCCTGGTGGTCGAGCACGAGGTGGGCCCCGTCGGCGAAGCGGATGTCGGTCCGCTTCGATGGCTCCGTCGCCGCCCAGGACGTCGTGACTCGGACCTCGGCGCCGTCGGCGGTCGTCAACTCCGCCTCGAAGGTGCTGACGAGGTCCGGCACGGTCGTGAGCCGGCGTCGCTCGACGAGGTCGACGAGCCGCATCGCGACGGACAGGGCGTTGATGCCACCATCGACCCAGCTGTCGCCGAGGGTCGCCGTCGCCCGGCCGACGTCGGTGGCGTAGGGGTCGGCGAAGCGTTGGTCGACCCGCACGATCGGCCCGTGCTCCGTCACCCATCGAGGAGAACGGACGACGGCCCACTCGACCTCCGGCGCGAAGGCGGCGTGATACACGAGGTCGACCGGATCGTCGCCGAGCAGGCGTCGCACCCCGGCCGGGGTCGTCGCCGCCGGCTTCTCCACCACGATTCGCCCGGACCAACGTCGTCGCACGTCGGCCACGACGTCGGCGTGGGTCGGCGTCGGCGTCGCCACGACCACGGCGTCCACCCCGTGCGCCTCGAGGTCCGGGGGGAGACCCTCGACGTCGGCGATGACGACGAACTCCACGCCGTCGAGATGCGTGGCCGCCTCGACGTGGATCCTTCCGATCCTCCCGTGCCCGAGGAGGGCGAGCCGGACGGTCAGGGCAGCCGCAGGAGGTCGTCGCAGCGGACGGCCTGCCCGGTGCGCATCGACTCGTTGGCGCTGATGCCGACGAGGACGGACGCTGCACCGTCGAGGTGGGATGCGGCCCGGCGGAGCGGGTCGGGCGGTGGGTCGGGGGAGAACAGGTCCTCGAGCATCACGGCGTCGCCGCCGCCGTGGTCGCCGCCGCCGGTCGGGATGTCCACGTCCTCGGGCATGCCGAACATCGGGAAGTAGCGCAGCGTCTGCTCCGCGCCTCGGGCCTGGGCGGCGGCGATGTCCTCGATGCCCTGGCCGGTGATGATGTGCGAGCCGTGTCGCTCGTAGAGCTCGACGCGGCCCTTGTCGCCCGTGATGGCCACCCGCAGGCCCTCCCAGGGCGAGTAGGCGACCAGGGAGTAGCTGAGGAGGGTGCCGGTGCGATAGCGGGCCGTGACCGCCATCGTGTCTTCGATCGTGATCCCGGGCGAGAACACGTTCTGGTCGCGGATGTATCCGGTCTCCTCCTCCGCGTCGAGGTACAGGCCTTCGAGCCCGCGGTGGCTCCGCAGCGAGAGGCCGAAGGGGTCGTCGGCTGCCTCGGCCACGTCGGTGTAGCGGTCGTAGTCGTAGGACTCACCGCGCGATGCGGCGCTCTCCGGTCCGTAGAACTTGAGCCCACCCCGAGCGAAGACCTCCTCGGGCCACGCTGCGATCCACCAGTTCACGAGATCGAAGTGGTGGGTCGCCTTGTGCACCAGGAGCCCGCCCGAGTTCACCTTCTGGCGGTGCCACCGGCGGAAGTAGTCGGCGCCGTGGCTGGTGTCGAGCATCCAGTGGAAGTCGACCAGCATCGGCGTGCCGATGCGACCGTCGGCGACGACCTTGCGCAGCGCGGTGTAGCCGGGGGCGTAGCGGTAGTTGAACGCCACCCGCAGCGATCGCCCCGTGCGCTCGATGGCGTCGAAGATGGCTCGCGCCTTGTCCGCATCGGTCGTCATCGGCTTCTCGGTCAGCACGTCGCAGCCGAGCTCCATGGCGCGGACGATGTACTCGTGGTGGTGGGCGTCGACGGTGGTGACGATCACCGTGTCGGGCCGCTGCTCCCGGACGAGGTCCTCGAACCGGTCGACGTCGTAGGCGGGGCGGTGCTCGAGCCCGTACTTGTGGGCGAGCCGCTCGTTGTGGAACCGCATGCGGGTCGCGCTCGGGTCGCACAGCCCCACGAGCTCCGACGTGTCGGCGTAGTGACCACAGGTGGCGTCCACGTACATCGCGGCGCGGCCGCCGGTCCCGACGATGGCGTAGCGGTGGCGAGTCGATGCCATCACGCGACCCTACGTGGGTCAGTGACGGTGGCCGGCTGGGCCCGGTGCGGCCTCCGCGGGCACGGGCACCGACGTGAGTCCCTCCGGCACGGGCAGGCCGAGGCGGGCGCGGGCTGAGGCGTACTCGTTGATCTCGATCCGTTGGTTCCGGGCCATTCTCTCGGCCAGGGCGCGTACGTCCGGATCGCCGACCTCGGCCACCGCCGCGGTTGCCATGTGCACGCCACCGGCGTGGTGGTCGGTCATCAGGGCCAACCACAGGGCGGCGGCGCCGGCACCGTCGTCGGCACGATCAGCGGCGCGCAAACGCTGCAGGTCGGCAGCAGAGGCGAGGCCGGGCATGCGGTCGTCGGCGACGGCGGCGCCCATCCAGCCCATGGCGAGGCCGTCGTCGTCCTGGCGCTCGTGGCCCCACCCCCGCAGGGTGGTCTCCATCAGGCCGATCTCGTACTGCTGATCGGCTACCACCTCGAGGGCGAAGCCGGCGACGCCCGGCGGGAGCGGTGCCGCCAGGGCGGTGCGCGAGATCTCCACCGCCTGTTCGTGGTGGGCGATCATGTCGAGGAGGAAGCCGACGTCCGCCGACGAACCGCCCCTGTCGCTGCCCCCGCTGCGGACACCCACGGCGTAGCCGATGCTGCCGGCCAGGAAGAGGAGCGCGACGCCGAGGGCGGCGAGGGTGGGACGGCTTGGCACGGTCGAAGTCTGCAGGATCTTCCCGGGCTCGGCCCGGTCGGGTCGAAGAGATTCGCTCCACCTCGGGCTGAGGATCAGATGGCGCAGCTGCCGTCGGCGCAGCCGTCGCCCGCCGTGGCCGCATCCCCGACGACCTCCAGCGGACGCCGCTTCTCCCAGGCCCGGTCCAGCGCCCGTGCGAACACGTCGCCGTCCTGGGCGCCGGAGATGGCGAAGCGCCGGTCGAGCACGAAGAACGGTACGCCCGTCGCCTCCAGCTCCTGCGCCGCGGCCTCGTCGGCCCGCACGTGATCGGCGAAGCGGTCGCCCTCGAGCAGCGCGGCCACCTCGACCTCGTCGAGGCCGACCTCGACGGCCAGCCCACGGAGCACCGCCGGGTCGCCGACGGCGAGGCCTTCGGTGAAGTAGGCCCGGAGCATCCGCTCCTTGAGCGCGTCCTGCCGGCCGTGCTCGGCGGCGAGGTGGAGGAGCCGATGGGCGTCGAAGGTGTTGCCGGGACGGACGCCGCCGAAGTCGAACTCGAGGCCCTCCTCGGCGGCGACGTCGGTCATGTGCTGCAACGTCGCCATCGCCCGCTCGGGCGCCATGCCGTACTTCCGACCCAGCAGCTCGGCGTAGTTGCCGGTGCGCTCCCGGGGGGCGTTCGGGTCGAGCTCGAAGCTCCGCCACACGATCTCCACCTGGTCGCGGTGGGCGAAGGACTCGAGCGCCCGTTCGAACCTCCGCTTCCCGATGTAGCACCAGGGGCAGACGACGTCGGACCAGATCTCCACGAGCACGACGGGCTCAACGCCGCCGGCGTGAACCGGATTCCCTTGCCAAAAGGAGGGCGCCGCCGAGCGAGGCTCAGGAGAACGTGTCGCAGGCGTCCGGATTGCCGCTCCGATAGCCCTTCTGGAACCAGTCCTTGCGCTGGGCCGAGGTGCCGTGGGTGAAGGCCTTCTCGTCGATGCGGCCGGTGGCCTCCTTCTGGATCCGGTCGTCGCCCACGGCGGCGGCAGCGTCGAGTCCTTCCTCGAGATCTCCCGCCTCGAGCAGGTTCTCCTGGTAGGCGGAGTGGGCCCAGACGCCGGCGAAGCAGTCGGCCTGCAGCTCGAGGCGCACCGAGAGTGCGTTGGCCTTGCCGGGGTCCTTCGCGGACGCCCGCTGGACCTGAGCGTTCACGCCGAGGAGGTTCTGGACGTGGTGCCCGAACTCGTGGGCGACGACATAGGCCTGGGCGAAGTCGCCGGGGGCGCCGAAGCGGGTGGAGAGCTCGCGGAAGAAGCCCAGGTCCAGGTACACCTTGTGGTCGGCGGGGCAGTAGAAGGGCCCGGTCGCCGACGAGGCGGCGCCGCACCCAGTGTCGACGCCCTCCTCGAACAGGACGAGCGTCGTCACCTCGTAGGGCTTGCCGGCCGTCTGGAACTGGTCCTGCCAGGAACCCTGAACGTCCTCGACCACGAAGGTCACGAAGTCCTTGAGCTGGGCGTCCGGGTCCGGGGCGCCGTCGAGGCCGTTGGACGTGGCGCCGGGCGTGGTGCCGAACTGCCCCGTGCCCGGGTCGATGCCGAAGCCCCCACCGCCGCCGCCGCCGCCGCCGAGGATGTTGCCGCCGCCCAGGAAGAGGGCCAGGAGCAATCCGATGAGGCCGAGCCCGCCGCCGGCCACCTTGCCGCCGCCCATGCGCCCCATGGGAAACCCGCCCCGCCCGCCCTGGCCGCGACGGTCCTCGATCTGGCTGCTCTGTCCCGTCCGGTTCCAACGCACGGCCCAGCTCTTCCCCGAATCACGGTTCCCGACGCCCCGGCCTAGCCTCGGGCGGATGAGCTCGTCGGGCGAGGCGCTGGACGATCCGGGTCGCCTCGCGGCCTTGGCCGCCACGGGCCTGCTCGGCTCGGCGCCGACGCCGGGCTTCGACCGATTGACCCGATTGGCCGCCCGGCTGCTGCGGGCCCCGGTGTCCCTCGTGTCGCTCGTCGACGACCACCGACAGTTCTTCAAGAGCGCCGCCGGGCTGCCGGAGCCTCGCGAGACGCCCCTCTCGCACTCGTTCTGCCAGCACGTCGTGCGCCTCGGGGAGTCCTTCGTCGTCGAGGACGCGGCCCACGACGCTCGGGTGGCCGGGAACCTGGCCATCTCGGAGCTGAACGTGGCGGCCTACGCCGGCGTCCCGCTCGTGTTGGCCGACGGGCACGTCCTGGGCTCGTTCTGCGTGATCGACACGGTGCCCCGGACGTGGTCCCAGGACGATCTCGAGGTGCTGGCCGAGCTGGCCGGGTTCGTCGTCACCGAGATCGAGCTCAGCAACGCCCTCCGGCAGGCCGAGCTGGCGCAGGGGCGCCTGGCGCTTCTGGCCGAGGCTTCGACGCTGCTGGCCACGCTCGACTTCAGCGCCACGTTGCAGGCGTTGGCCCAGCTCAGCGTCCGGAGCCTGGCCGACTGGTGCAGCGTCGCCGTGGTCAACGCGGACGGGTCGGACGTGCAGCGCGTCGCCATCGCCCACGTCGACCCCATCAAGGACGCAAGGGCCCAGCAGCTCCGCGACCGCCATCCCCACGACCCGTCGGCGACGACCGGCGTTCCCGCCGTCATCCGGACGGGGGAGCCCCAGCTGGCCCCCGTCGTGGACGAGGCGTTCCTCCGGGGGATGGCCACCAGCGACGGGTACGCGGAGCTCGTCGCCGATCTCGGGTTCACCAGCGCCATGGTGGTCCCCCTGACGGCGCGGGGACGGACGCTCGGCGCCATCACCTTCGGCAGCGGTCCGACCCGTACGTACGGCGAAGAGGACCTGCGGGTGGCCGTCGATCTCGCTCGACGGGCGGCCCTGGCCCTCGACAACGCTCGGGCCTACGAGACCCAGCGGGAGATCGCCGGGACGCTCCAGCGCAGCCTGCTCCCGCCGGCCCTCCCCGAGGTCGCCCACTTCTCCGTGGCCGCCACCTACAAGACGCCGGGCGACACGGTGCTCGTCGGCGGTGACTTCTACGACCTGTTCCCGCTCCGTGGGCCGGGGTGGGGCATCGCCATCGGGGACGTGCAGGGCAAGGGTTCCGGCGCCGCCACCTTGACGGCGTTGGCCCGCTACACCGTGCGGGCCGGGGCACTGACCCTCCGCAACCCCAAGCAGGTCCTGCGGACGTTGAACGACGCCGTCCTGCGGGAGTCGAGCGATCGCTTCCTGACCATCGCCCTCCTCACGTTGCAGCCGGCACGCGACGGCCTGCGGGCCCGCCTCTGCCTGGCGGGACACCCCAAGCCGTTCGTCGTGCGGGCCGCGACCGGCGAGGTCGAGCAGATGGGACGGGCCGGCACCCTTTTGGGGGTGGTGCCCGAGGTGGACCTGGCCGTGGTCACCTTCGACCTCCGGCCCGGCGATCTGATCGTGCTGTTCACCGACGGTCTCATCGAAGCCCGCCGGGACGGCGAGCAGTTCGGGAACCACGGCGTTCGGGAGGTGCTGGCCTCCTGCGCCGGGCTGTCGCCGGGCCAGGTCATCTCCGCCCTCGAGGAGGCGGTGACGATCTTCGGACGCGGCGAGCCGCGCGACGACATGGCCATCCTCGTCCTGGGCCGGCCCTCGGCCTGACGAAGGCGGGCCGGGCTACCGTCCGGCCATGTTCCCGAAGACCGGACGCCCGGCCGACGACGTGCTGACCGAGCTGGACGCGCGAAAGGCGGCCGACGTCGACTGGCGGGGCGGCCGGGTGTTCAGCCTCGCCTACGACGCCGGCGACGAGATCCACGACCTCGCCGTCGAGGCGTCGTCGAGATTCCTGTCGACCAACGCGCTGAACCCGATCGCGTTCCCGAGCGTCGGTCGGATGCAGAGCGAGGTCGTGGCGATGATGGCCGACCTCCTCAACGGTGGCCCGGAGGCCTCGGGGTTCATGACCACCGGCGGCACCGAGTCGATCCTGATGGCCGTCAAGGCGGCCAAGATGCGCTTCAAGGCCGAGCGGGGGATCACCGCCCCGGAGATGGTGCTGCCGACCACCGCCCACGCCGCCTTCACCAAGGGCGCGGAGTACTTCGGTGTCAAGGCGATCCGCGTGCCCGTCGGTGCGGACTTCAGGGCCGACCTCGACGCCATGGCCGCCGCGATCACCGATGACACCGTCCTCCTCGTGGCCTCGGCCCCCCAGTACCCCCAGGGCGTCATCGACCCGGTGGAGGCCATCGCCGCGCTCGCCGAGGAGCGGGGCATCAACTGCCACGTCGACGGCTGCATGGGCGGGGTGACCCTGCCCATGCTCGAGCGGCTGGGCTACCCGATCGCCCCGTTCGACTTCCGGGTCCCCGGGGTCACCTCGATGTCGGTCGACCTCCACAAGTACGGCTACACGGCCAAGGGCGCGTCGGTGATCCTGCACCGCAACAAGGCGCTGCGGAAGTACCAGACCTTCATGACCGACGACTGGCTGGGCGGGTTCTACGCCTCGTCGGGCGTGCTCGGCACCAAGAGCGGCGGTCCCATCGCCGGCGCGTGGGCCGTGCTCCAGCACGTGGGGGAGGAGGGCTACCTGCGGCTGACGAAGTCCGCCCGCGACGCAGCGGAGGAACTGGTCGCCGGGCTCCGGGCCGAGCCGGGGGTCGAGGTGCTGGGCGAGCCCGAAGCGACCCTCGTCGCCTTCACGATCCGAGACGCCGACCCGTTCGCCGTCGGCAACGCGCTGTTCGCCCGGGGCTGGTTCTGCGACCAGCAGGGCCCCCCGGCGTCGCTGCACTGCACCGTCAACGCCGTGCACGCCCAGAAGGGGAGCATCGGCGGGTTCCTCGACCGCGCTCCGGGAGTGCCTCGACGAGGTGCGGGCCGCATCGGCGACGGGGGAGCAGGCGCCCTACGGGGCCCTCGAGTAGCGGTCGCTACTCGGCCTTGGCGGCGGTGCGAGCAGCCCCCGCCTCGGCGGCGCGCTTCTTGTCGCGAGCCTTCTTCTTCTTCACTCGGTCGTTCTTGACCCGGACCTTGCTGTGCGCACCCGTACCCATAGGGGTTGCATCGTAGGGGGAGATAGCTTCGGCGACGTGATCGAGGATGCAACCATCGAACGGGCCCTGGTCATCACGGCCCACCCGGACGACGTCGACTTCGGCGCCGCCGGCACCATCGCGACGTGGACCGACCAGGGGATCGCGGTGAGCTACTGCATCATCACCGACGGCGACGCCGGCGGTTTCGACCCGACCGTGCCCCGATCCGAGATCCCCGGCATCCGGCGCGAGGAGCAGACGGCGGCCGCGTCCGTGCTCGCTGTCGACGACCTCCACTGGCTCGGCTACCCCGACGGGCGCTTGGAGGTGACGATGGACCTGCGACGCGACCTGGCGCGGGTGATCCGCCAGGTCCGGCCGCAGCGGGTCATGTGCCAGTCGCCGCAGCGCAACTGGGAACGGATCTACGGGAGCCATCCCGACCATCTCGCGGCCGGCGAGGCGGCGCTGTGCGCCGTCTACCCCGACGCCCGCAACGACTTCACGTTCACCGAGCTTGCGCTCGAGGAAGGGCTGTCGGGCTGGGCGGTGCCCGAGGTCTGGGTGATGGGAGGACCCGATCCGAACCACTGGGTCGACACGACCGAGGTCCTGTCCCGCAAGGTCAAGGCCCTGTTGTGCCACGTGAGCCAGCTGCCCGACCCGGGTGGGCTCGAGGATCGGATGCGGGGGTGGGGCGAGCTCAACGGCAAGGCGGGCGGGCTCCCCGAGGGCCGTACGGCGGAAGCCTTCCGCGTCATCGAGACGGCGTGATGCTCGAGCTCTCCACCGAGGAGGCGCGGGTCGTCGGCGCCCTGGCCGAGAAGGCGCTCTCGACTCCGCAGTACTACCCGCTGACCCACAACGCGTTGGTCAACGCCTGCAACCAGTCGAACAACCGCGATCCGGTGGTGGCCTACGACGCCGCGACGGTCGAAGCGGCCCTCGCCGGCCTTCGGGCCAAGGGCATGGCCCGCGTGATCCACGCCGGCGGCGGCAACCGCACCACCAAGTACCGCCACGTGCTGGACGAGGCGCTGGGCGTCGACGGACGCGAGGTGGCTCTGCTCACCGTGCTCCTGCTCCGCGGCCCGCAGACGCTGCACGAGCTGCGCACCCGCACCGAGCGGCTGGCCACCTTCGACGATCCGTCCGCCGTCGAGCACGACCTGCAGCGGCTGGCCGAGCGCGACGAGCCCCTGGTGGTGTTCCTCGGCAAGGAGCCGGGTCGACGCGGAGCCGCGTTGGGCCACCACCCTCGTCCCCGGTTCTGCGCGCGATTCGGGGGCCCCGGACCTCCGAAGCGCGCGGAGAACGCTGCGGGTCGCGCCACTCACCGACGATGAGCTGGACGAGCAGCAGGCCGAGCTCCTGCGACCCGTGCTGGCGGCGGGACCGACACAGAACATCTTCCGGACACTGGCCCGCCACCCCGGCCTGTTCCGGAAGTGGATGCCGTTCGGCGGAAAACTCCTGAACGGCAAGCTCCCGGCCCGGGAGCGCGAGCTCGCCATCCTGCGGGTCGGATGGCTCTGCCGCTCCGACTACGAGTGGGGCCAGCACGTGCCCATCGGCCGGCGGGCCGGCCTCACCGAGGACGAGATCGCCCGCATCCCGAGCGGTCCCAAGGGTTCCGGGTGGTCCGAGCTGGACCGGGCGATCCTGTCGGCCACCGATGAGCTCCACGAGTCGGCGTGCATCGCCGACGCGACGTGGGTGCGACTGGCGGCCGAGTACGACGAGAAGCAGCTCATCGAGCTCGTCATGTGCGTCGGGCAGTACCACCTCGTCTCGTTCGCCCTGAACACCTTCGGTGTGCAGCGCGAGGAGGGCGTGGTCGGCTTCCCGGACGTCGTGACCGTCTTCGCCGAGGGGGTTCGCCAGGTCGTCCGCGGGCTGCCGGCGGGGGAGGTGGTGAGCTACGGCGAGGTGGCCGCGATGCCGGCCAGCCCGGTGCGGCGCGTGGGGCGGGCGCCGTCCTGGCCGGTCCGACGCCCGGGGACAGCGGCTGCCGTGGTGGCGGGTCGTCTACGCCCGCGGCAAGCTCGCGCCCGGCAAGGAGGCCGAGCACGCCCGCCGTCTCCGCCGAGAAGGGGTCGCGGTGGATGTCCGAGCCGGCCGGGTGCCGTTCAGCCGAGCAGATCGCGGGCCACGCCAACCACATCTCGGTCGTCAGGCGGAGCGACTCGACGTCGACCCGCTCGTCGTTGCCGTGGAAGCGGGTGGCGAAGTCCTGCGACGGTCATCGACGGGGCGAACAGCCCGAAGCCGTAGGCGACCGCGCCCCGCTCGCGGAAGAAGCGGGCGTCGGTGACGCCGGCGATCATCCCGGGCACCAGGTCGGCGCCCGGGGTGAGGCGAGCCACGGCGCGCGGCGACGGCGTCCCACAGCGGTGTCGCCATGGGCGAGGCCGTGGCCCGGCGTCGAGCTGGAGCGGCGAGACGGTCGACGTCGGCGGCGAGGTCGCCGAGCGCCTCGGCCAGGTTGCGGCCGACGTCCTCGTCGGTCTCGCCGGGCAGGGTGCGGATGTCGACGTCGATCGTCGACGAGGTCGGGGATCACGTTGGTCTTCACGCCGCCGTGGACGACGTTGGGCGAGAAGGTGGTGTGGGTGCAGGCGTGGGCGAACTTGGCCAGTCGGGCGGTCGTCAGGGTCGCCAGCGCGTCCCGCACGCCGGGTCGGGTCGACCAGCCCGTCGGCGCAGGTCGTCGGGCAGGTCGAGGCGCGCGCACGTGGCCGCGCCACAGGTCGTTGACCGTCGCCGTCGGCCGGAAGGCGGCCAGCCGGCGCACGACCTCGGCCGCCTTGACCAGCGCGTTGTCGGTGCCGTAGGGCATCGAGCCGTGCCCGGGGGTGCCCTTGACCCGCAGGCGGCGCCAGGCGATGCCCTTCTCGCCGATCGTGACCGTGACCGCGCGGGCGCCGTGGCGGCCGGGATGGACGACGCCGCCGGACTCGGTGAGCACGTAGTCGCAGGCGACCGCGGCGTCCCAGTGGTCGTCGACCATGCACTCGGCGCCCCAGGTGCCCGCCGGCCTCCTCGTCGGCCACGGCCGAAGTAGACGAGCGTGCCCTTCGGGCGGCAAGCCCGAGCGGGCCAGGTGGCGGAGGCGACGGCCATCGACGCGGTGAGGTTCAGCATGTCGATGGCGCCGCGGCCCCACACCTCGCCCGTCGACCAGCTCGCCGCCGAAGGGGTCGCGCGGCCAGCCGTCGGCGGTTGACGGGCACGACGTCGGTGTGGCCCATCAGGCACAGCGTCGGCGCCGTCGGGTCGCGACCCCTCGATGCGGGCGACCAGCGAGTCCCGGCCCGGCGCCGAGCTCGAAGCGCTCGACGTCGAGGCCCGCGTCCCCGAGGTAGGCCTGCAGGCAGTCGACGTTGCGGACTCTCGTGGCCGGAGTCGGGGGTGCCGTCGTTGACGCACGGCGTTGCGGATGAGGTGCTGCAGCAGCTCGGTGACCTCGCCGGTCAGGTCCATCGCCCGAGGCTAGGAGACGGCGGCGGCCGCGTAGGTGTGGGCCCAGCCGAGCACTGCGTCGACATAGGCGTCGGAGTGGTTGTAGGCGAAGTAGGCCGGGCGGAGCGCCTCGTCGGGGTCCAGCGCGCCGCTGGGCACGGCGCGGCACAGGTAGGCCGCGGAGCCGAGGGCGGCGTCGTAGATGTTGTTGGGATCGGGGACGCCGTCGCCGTTGCCGTCCTCGTCGATGCGGGCCCAGGTGGACGGGATGAACTGCATCGGGCCGACGGCCCGGTCGAAGGCGGGGTCGCGTGTCGAGACGCCGCCGTCGGTGTCGGTGATCAGGGCGGAGCGGGTGCCGTCGAGCGGGATGCCGAGGATGCGGGGGTAGACGTCGCCGTTGAGGGCGAACTGCGATCCGCGGTACCGACCGTGGTTCGACTCGATCTTGCCGATCCCGGCGATGCCCCACCAGGTGACACGGCAGTTCGGCGCCCGGCGCTCCATCGTGGCGGCGGCCCGGCGGTAGGCGTCGAGGAAGAGGCGCGGGATGTCGGTCGTTCCGACCGGGGCCGACGCCGTGGCCGAGTCGAGCAGCTGGCGCTGCTCCTCGAGGTCGAACGCCAGCAACGACGAGATGGCCGACGCCGAGGTCAGCTCGGCCTCGACCCCGCTGTAGGCCGCCAGCGTGTCCTCCACCCGCAGCACGGCATCGCGAAGCAGGGTCGACGATTCCCTCTGCACGGAGGCATAGCCCGCCACGGCGTTCCGTCTCGACTCCGTCGCCGTTGCCACGATGGTCCGCCGGCGCTCGAGGTCGAGAGGGTCCTTGGCGCGGAGGAGGAAGTCGACGGGCTGGGTGTCGCCGCCGTGGACATAGCCGGCCACGGCGATCCTCTTGACCTTGGCCCGCGCCGCGGCCAGCTCGTCCGCGGCGGCCCGGTCCTGGTCGCGGAGGGCGGCCGTGCCGGCGCGCGCTTCGGCGAGGCGCCGGCCGAACGGGAGCAGGCGCTTGGCCAGCTGGAGCTCGGTGGCCCGAGCGGCGACGAGCGCCTTCTCGGTCGCCCGCAGCTCGAGCCGCGCCCGGGCCAGACCGGCTTCGTTGGCGCCCGGCGGAGGCACGGGGGGCGGTGCGTCCGGCGGCAACGGAGGGATCTCGTCCTCGGGGGGGAGCGGTCCGGGCGAAGCCGGGGGGAGCTCAGCCGCCGAAAGGCACCCCGCCGCTACCGCGAGCTCAACGACGCCGACCGCGAGAAGATGGAGCGGTTGGAGTCCACGGCGAACAAGGAGCGCACCCGGGCCATCGAGCTGGAGCGCGAGGTCAAGCGCATCAAGGGCCGCGCCGACTCCCAACAGCGCATCTTCTCCGCGAGCAAGAACGAGCTGGAGTTGGTGAAGGACAAGTTCAAGGCGCTGGAGAAGCGCCTCAACCGCACGCTGCTCGAGCGGGATCTGCTGCGCCGCGCCATCAAGGATCTGGAGAAGAAGACGGGCATGCTGGCCGAGCGCACGGAGCTCACCCCGGACGAGATGGCCGCCAGCGACCGCAAGGTGGAGGATGCCGCCCAGGCCCGGGCTGCCTCGGAGGCCGCGCAGCAGCAGGCCGCCACCGAGCCCGCTCCCGCCGCCGAGCCGCCCTCCGCTTCGGGCGAGCCGTCGTCGGGCGAGTCCCTGGCGGATGTGAAGCCGCCCACCACGCCGACGGTGTAGTCCCGCCTCCCGCCGTCCTCCCTCCCTTCGCGGAGGGGGAGCGACCCGCCGGTCAGTCCAGCGGCACCGGGGTGTAGAGGAGGAGGTCGTCCAGCGTCGTGCCATGGCCGTCCTCTTCCTGCACTCCGCCCACGATGAGCACCGAGCCGTCGTCCAGCACCGTGCACGTGTGCCCCGAGCGCCCCTCGATCCAACGGTCTCATCCCGAGCATCGCGGGCGCTCCGCCGTCTGGCGCCGGAAAGAGCAACTCCGCGTGCGCATCGCTCGTGCGAGCGCCAAAGGTGGAGCTCATCCCCCCCAGCGTCATCACCCGCCCATCCGGCAGCGCCACGGCGCACAAGCCACTGCGGGGAAACACCTGGGGGCCTGCCTCCACCCGTGAGAGCTCTTTTGGAAAGAGGACTTCCGAGGAGGCCAGCGTGCTGGACTCCTCCAGGCTGCCCAGTCCCCCCACGTAGAGCCACCGTCGCGCTCCGCCCCAGGCCACGAGTGCCCCCTCTCGCCGGGGCTCACGCAGCGCTCCGCTCTCGTCCGCGAGCGTGAAGGCGCCGGCCGTGTATCCGAAGAAGAGCACCTCCGGCCGCAGCACGCTCCCATCCGAGCCTCCCACCACGGCGATGCGCTGGCCCTCCTCCACCGCCATCACGCTCATGCCCACGCGTGCCACCGGGGTCTCCACGGAGAGCACCTGGCCCGTCGTGGCATCATAGCCCTCGGCCTGAGCCACCACCCCACCGCCCGTGCCCCGCCCCCCCACGAGGAGCACGTGCCCGCCCGCGTCCACCGCCGCGGCGTGGTGGCTGCGCGCGGCCTGCAACTCCACGTTCGTGGACGTCCCCTTCGCCACGTCCACCACCCAGGCGCTGGACAGGGCGCGGGTCCCCGCCGCCGAGTCCTCCTCGCCTCCCGCCAGCAGCACCGTGCCCCCCGGCAACCGCGTCGCGGTGTGAAAGGCCCTCGGAATGCCCCCCTCCGGCCCCCCCGTCAGCGTGTCCGAGATGGGATCGAAGAGCTCCGTCGAGGCCAGCGTGGAGGGCGTGCCGTCCGAGCCGAGCCGGATGCCCCCCACCAGCAGCACGCGGCCGTCCTCCAACAGGGTCGCGGTGTGCCCGGCCCGGGCCTCCGCGAGTGTCACGCAGCCGCCTCTCGCATCGCCCGGACGGACGTACTCGCCCACCCGGCGCACGGCGATGGAGATCGATGGAAGCACTGACGTGGTGTCTGGCACATCGAAGGGCCGCGAGCGGCCCAGTGCCACCACGCGACCCCCCGCGCGAGGCAGGTCCGTATAGCCGCGCACCTCCACCACCCGCCCCCTTCCCACGGGAAACGCCGGCACCTGCGTGCCCGCGCTCTCCACCGGCACGTAGCGCTCCACGGGTTGCATGTCCGTTCCGGTGACACGCCAGCGCAGGTAGCGCACGCCCGTGAGCGCCGTTGGCCCGGAGCAGGAGCCCGTCAGCAACCGGGCCTCGGCATTCACCTCGCGAGGACCACAGCCCCCGAGCAGCCCTCCCACCACGAGCGCGAGCGCCTTCCATCCTGGCGTGCGGGCCCTGCGCTGTCCGAGAACCCGCCTCCCGGGTAGACTCCACCCGTTGCTCCTGCGCCCCATGGCATTCCCCTTTCGCGGTTCGCGGCCGTGGCGCCGCCACGGAGGGCTTGCGCTCGGACCCGGGCGAGCGTAGCGATGCGCTCCGTCACCGGTCAACGCGGGACGTCCTCCCCCCTTCGATGAAGCTCTCCCTCGCCACCCGCATCTTCCTGGGCTACGCGGTGGTGCTCGTCACCTTCGGCGCGGTGTCGCTCTTCAGCGTGGCGGAGCTGCACCGCAACCAGCTGGAGATCCGCCTGGTGAGCCAGGGCTACCTGCAGCTGTCCCAGCACGCGGCCGCGCTCGTGTCCTTCCACACCAACCTGGAGCGGGACACCGAGCGGATTCCCGAGGAGGGCAGCGTGGCGACCCGGTTGCCGCTCATCCGGCCTGGCCCGGCTGTACGTCCCCTCGCTGATGCCCGAGCCTGGAGCAGTCGCGGGAGCGGGCTCGCGAGGTGCGCGCCATGGCCCCTCCGGGCGAGGTGTCCTTCGTGCAGGGACTGGAGACCCGCTTCGGCGAGCTGTCCGACGCGCTACCAGGCCTATGAGCGCGGCTCGGAGCGTCTGTTCTCGGTGTTCTCCCAGAGAGCCCGACCCGCCGAGGTGACGCGCGCCACGCAGCGAACTGCGCCAGCAGCAGGCGTCCATCGGCCGCGACATCCGCGTGCTCGCTCGCCGCGCTCGACAACCGCATCCGCGAGCGCGTGGACGGGGCCGAGGATCGTGAGCGCCGCACGGGCCTGGCCATCATCACCCTGTCCGTGTTGGCCATCGGCGTGGGCCTGGGCGCCACCGCCTGGTCGGCCCGCACGCTGCGCCCGGTGCGCACCCTCATCGAGGTCGTCTCGCGCATCGGCCGGGGCGACTACAGCGCGCAGCTGGGCGTGCGGGGCGAGGACGAGGTGGCGGTGCTCTCGCGCGAGTTCGATGCCATGGCGCGCTCGCTCCAGGCGCGCGAGGCCCAGCTCAAGGCCCAGGCCGAGGCGCTCATGCGCGCCGAGCAGCTCGCCGCCGTGGGCCGCATCTCCGCCCAGGTGGCCCACGAGGTGCGCAACCCCCTGTCCTCCATCGGCCTCAACGTGGAGCTGCATGCAGGATGCCTTCGAGCACGCCACCTTCGAGTCCCCCGCCGATGCCCGCGAGGCGCGTGAGTTGCTCGCCGCCGTGACCCGCGAGGTGGACCGGCTCACCGGCGTGACCGAGCAGTACCTGCGCATGGCGCGGCCCCCGCCCACGAGCCTGGAGCCCACGGACGTCACCGAGGTGCTCGCCAGCGTGCTGGACTTCTCGCGAGAGGAGCTCGAGCGCGCTGGCGTGGAGGTCGTGCGCGAGCTGCCCCTGGACACGCCCCGCTGCCCTGGCCGACGAGGGCCAGTTGCGCCAGGTGTTCCTCAACCTCCTGCGCAACGCCCGCGAGGCCATGCCCGGCGGCGGCCGGCTCACCATCTCCACGCGCCC
The DNA here is from genome assembly GCA_963731055.1 of uncultured Actinomycetes bacterium. Classification (GTDB taxonomy): domain Bacteria; phylum Actinomycetota; class Acidimicrobiia; order Acidimicrobiales; family CADCTF01; genus DATLED01. Next base: position 104,939 of record CAVSUD010000003.1, read on the forward strand.
TCACGCGCTCGAGGTGGAGGTGGCCCTGCGCGACACCGGGCGCGGCATGACCGAGGAGGTGCGCGCCCGCATCTTCGAGCCCTTCTTCTCCACCAAGGAAGACGGCACCGGGCTGGGGCTCGCCGTCTGTCAGCAAATCCTCAAAGCCCACGGCGGAGCGCTCTCGTGTCAGAGCGAGCCGGGCCGTGGCACCACCTTCTTCGTCAGGCTACCCCGCGCATGAGCTTCCTCCACCACCGCGACGTGCTGTCCAATGGCTTGCGCGTCGTCACCCTCGAGACGCCCCACCTGCACACCGCCCTGCTCGCGGTCTACGTGCGCACCGGCAGCCGCCACGAGACGCCCGCGAACAACGGGGTGAGCCACTTCCTCGAACACCTCTTCTTCCGTGGCAGCGAGGGCTGGCCCGACACCCTGCGCATGAACTCCGCCGTGGAGGAGGTGGGCGGCAACCTCAACGGCGTCACCACGCGCGATCACGGCTACTACTACACGCCCCTGCACCCGGCGCACCTGGATGTGGGCATGGCCATCCTCGGGGACATGCTCACCCGCCCCCGGCTCACCGGCATGGAGGTGGAGCGGCAGATCATCCTCGAGGAGATGCTCGACGAGGTGGACGACAAGGGCCGGGACATCGACATCGACAACCTGTCCAAGCGCGTGCTCTTCCCCGACCATCCCCTGTCCTTGAAGATCGCCGGCACCCAGGAGTCCGTCTCGCGGCTCACCCCGGAGCAGGTGAGTGAGCACTTCGCACGGCACTACGTCACGGGCAACCTGGTGGTGACGGCCGCGGGCCGGGTCCGGCGCGACGACGTGCTCGCCCAGGTGGAGCGCCACTTCTCCCGCCTGCCCGTGGGCGGCGCGAGCACCGAGCTGCCCCCGCCTCCCACACCCAAGGGGCCCCGCTTCCAGTTCATCCTCCACGACGAGTCCCAGACGGAGTTCCGCCTGAGCTTTCGCACCGTGCCCGAGCACCACCCGGACTGGCCCGCCCTGCAACTGCTGCGGCGCTTCCTCGATGATGGACTGTCCTCGCGGCTGCCCTTCGAGATCGTGGAGAAGCGGGGGCTCGCCTATTCGGTGTACGCCTCGCTGGACGCCTTCCACGACGCGGGGCTCTTCGAGATCGAAGCGGCGAGCGCCCCGGACAAGGCCTCGCTCGTGGTGGCCGAGACCCTGCGGGTGCTGGGAGAGCTGTGCGACACGCAGGTGGCGGAGGAGGAGCTGGCGCGCGCCAAGCGGCGGCACCGGATGCTGCTGGAGTTCTCCCAGGACTCGCCGGGTGAGCTGGCCGGGTGGTTCGGCGGCACCGAGCTGTTCCGCCGTCCCGAGTCCTTCGAGCGCCGGGCGGACCTGGTGGACGAGACGAGCGGAGCCCAGGTGCGTGAGGTGGCCCGGCGCTACCTGACCCGCGACAACCTCACCGTGGTGGCCGTGGGGCAGCGCAAGGGCATCAAGGCGCTGGAGAAGGTGGTGGAGACCGCGGAGGCCCTGCCCTGAAGACTCCGGCCCCCGGAGCCGGTGGCGTCCGAGAGCCATCACTTCACTCCACGTGAAGCCTCGAAGGGCTACCCACCGCGGCGCGTTGTGCCCGATGATGCGTCGCCGAGCAGGGTGGTTCGACCCCGGGGGATGCTCAGAATGCCGGACGTGAACCAGAAGCAGCCCGTCGTCTTCAGCCAGGTGGTTGAGGCGCTCTTCAAGCATTCGCTCAATCGCGAGTCGCTGATGGACGCGAGCACACGCAAGCGGATCAAGACCGTGGGCATCGATCTGGACCAGCTGCTGCTGACGGCCTACTCGGCCTTCATCTGGTTCGCCGCCATCTCCGTGTGCGCCGACGTCTGTTACCCCCACCTGCCGAGGCCTCAGGCCCACTACGAGTTGGGCCGTCAGGTCGCGCTCGGCTACGGCCGCACCACCCTGGGCCGGGCCGTGTTCGCCATGCTGCGAATGCTCCGCTGGGAGCGCGCGCTCACACGCATCCCCCGGGGCCTTCAGTCCGGCACCAACTTCCTCTCCGCCAGCACCCGCTTCCTGGAGGACGGCACGCTCGAGGTGGTCTTCGAGGTGCTTCCCGAATTCCACGCCGTCTTTGGCAACCGGCCCGGCATCAATCCACACTTCATGAATGGCAATATGGACACGATGATGTCGCTCATTGGCGCCCCGTTCCACAACGGTGAGCTCCAGCCCATCGAGCCCGGCTCCCAGCGCGTCGTCTACCTGCTGCGCCGCAAGAAGTGAGCGCCCTCAGGAGGAGCTGCCGAACCATCGGCTCAACCACCCGCCCATCTTCTCCACCGGTTGCTCCTCCTCGAGGGGCCTGGCGGAAGGAGCGCAGCCCGGACAGTGCAGTCCCCCCTGGCCATTGCGGCCCTCGTTGAGGGGGAAGCGCTCGGCGCAGGCCACGCAATAGAAGAAGAAGAAGCGCCGGTCTCCGCTCACGTTGGCCGCCACGGGCGCCGACGCGTCCGAGCCAAAGGAGAGCTGCTCCAGTTCTCCCTCGTCCAGGTAGATGCCCCGGCAGTGCTCACACGTCTCCACGGACACGTCTCCCGGGAGGAGCGCGGGACGCATGGGCGTGTCGCAAAAGGCGCACAGCCGAGCGCTCTGGCCCGCCACCTTGTGGACCCTCAAGTCGCGCAGCAGCACCTCGGACAGCTCCCCCGCGTCCAGCCACACGCCCTGACATTCGCGGCACCGGTCCAGCTCCACCCCCACGGCGAAGAAGCGCTGCATCCGTCCCCGGCACCCGGGACACCGCTTGTCCTTGTTCACGCCTCCGTCCCTCCTGCTCGCCAGGGGCCATGGGCTCCCGGACCGTGTGGAGTGTAGCCTGGGCCCTCCCATGAAGCCTTCTTCCATTGACTGGCGGGCGCGCCTGGACGCGTGTGGATTCGAAGGGGCCTGGGATGTCCCGCCCGGCTATGCGGCCCACGTGCTGCGCTCCTGGCGCGAGCCCCTCGCGGCCGAAGCCGCCCTGCGCGAGCAACTCGAGCAACAACCCGAGGACAAGGATGCCCTCAAGACGCTCATCGCCCTGCTTCGCGAGCAGGGACGTGCCGGGGAGGAAGCCCCCCTGCGCCTCCAGCTCCACGAGCGCAGATGCCGCGACCTGCGCGTCCCCGAGTCCCAATACGACGCCGTGATCGCCTACCTCGAGGCCGCCGAGTCCGGCACCCCTCCCCGAGCGCTCGGCCGATGCCTACGTGACCGCGCTCTTCGATCTCTACGCGCCGAGCTTCGATGACAGCCTTCGGGGTTTCCTCGCCTACCGCGCGCCCGAGCGGCTCATGGACGCGGTGCGGGCCGTGCTCGGGGAGCGGCGGGGACTGGACGTGCTCGACCTGGGGTGCGGCACGGGCCTGGCGGGACCCCTCCTGCGGCCCCTGGCCCGGCGGCTTGAGGGCGTGGATCTCTCTCCGGGCATGTTGGACAAGGCCCGCGCGCGGGGCGTGTATGACGCCCTGTGGGCCGGGGAGATCACCGCCGAGCTGGCCGCCTCCACCACCTCGTATGATCTGCTCGTCGCCGTGGACGTGCTCGTCTATTTCGGGGCGCTGGAGGACGTGCTCGCCCAGGCGGCCCGCAGGCTCGCGCCGGGAGGGTTGTTCGCGCTCACCGTGGAGAAGGGCCACGAGCCCGGCTACCGGCTCCACCCGAGCGCGCGCTATGTGCACCACCTCGACTACCTGCGCGGCTGCGCCCGGGCCGCGGGCCTGCATCCGGTGGTGGAGCGCGAGGAGCCGCTGCGCCGGCAGGCGGGACAGCCCGTCATCGGGTACGTGATGGTCCTGACCGGCGCGGGGGCGCCCCGCGAGCGCTCCCCACCCTAGCGTCGGCCGCCGCGGATGATGACGGGACCACTGGGTCCCTTCTTCCTCGGCAGGTTCTTCTTCAGCTCCTTCTGGATGTCCAGGTACTCGAAGTTGCCCGAGTCCTGCCGGAGCGCCTCGGCGATGAGCTTCAAGCCCTGCTCGGCCTTGAGCTTCGTGCGGGCATACACGTCGGCGAGCGCCACCCGCTCCTCCAACGTGGATTCCTTCAAGTCCACGAGCCGCTCCAGACAGGACATGGCCTCCTGGAGCTCACCGGCCTGCTGATTCAGCCGCCACATGCGCGAGAGCGCCGGGGCGAAGCGGGGGTTCTCGGAGAGGGCGGCGTGGTAGTCCTCACGGGCGTGCTTGAGGTCGCCCTGCGTTTCCTGCACGCGGCCACGGACATAGAGGGCGCGCACGGAGTCCGGCTGCACCTTGAGCGCCTGCTCCACCTGGGTGAGGGCCTCGGCCTTGTTGCCCATCGTCAGCTTGAGTTCGGCGAGCCGGGCGATGAGGTCCGCATTGCGCGGGTAGAGCGCCACCGTCTGGGTGAGCAGCGTCTGCGCCTCGTCGAAGCGCTTGAGGGCCGAGAGCACCCGCGCGCGCAGGGCGACGACCTCGGGCCGCGCGGCCTCCTCGGGCGGCAGCAAATCCGAGATCCTGTACGGCGAGCTCCGGATAGCCGTTGGCCAGGGCATAGCGGGCCCGCAGCACCCGCGCCGCCGAGAGCCCGGGCTGCTCCGTCAACAGCCGGTCCATCAGCGTGGCGGCGCGCATCTCCTCGCCCTTGGACAGCAGGGCCTCGGCCTCCACCGCCTTGGCGTCCGCGTCGTCGGGGCGCTTGCTCAGGATGCGATCCAACGTCTGGAAGGCGGCGTCGTGCTGGCCATTCTGCGTCTGCAGGTGGGCCAGCTTGAGGATGTCCAGGTCGCCGAGCTGATCCGAGTCCCGTAAATCGATGAGGACCGCGATGGCCTGGTTCAGCAAGCCGTCCTGCTCATAGCGGTCGGCCAGCTTGCGCTTGAGGGTGGGCGCCTCGGCGGGGTTGAGCGCCATGGCCTGCTTCAAGGCGAGGATGGCCGCGCCCGAGTTGCCCGCACGGCGCTGCGCCTCGGCGAGCATCACCAGCGGCTCGGTGTTGTCCGGCGCGAGGCTGGCGGCGGCCTGGAAGACGCGGGCGGCCACGTCTGGCTGGCCGTTGGCCATCAGGTCGCGCCCCTCGCTCATCTTCGTCTGGAATTTCTGCTCCCGACCGAGGACGGCGGCTGTGTCGGGGTCCTTACAGGCAAGCGGAAGCAACAACGATAGGGCCCAGAGCGGGCGGAGGGGTTTGAAAAGCATCGCTGAGAAGGAGGGTAGCGGATGTTATCCTGCGCCGTCGATGGACCCTTTCATCCGACGCCTCGTGGAGAGGCTGCATGACCCGGCGCGGCCCCTGTCGCGCAACCGGCACTTCCACACCTTCGACACGCCCGAAGGCCGGCTGGCGCTCAAGGTGTCGCGGCGGCTGCGGAGCCTGCACCGCGACATCCTCGACTGCGTGCGCGAGGGCAGGCAGGCGCGGCTCTTCCGCCACGTCAACGCCGAGGGCGAGCACCGCATCGAGCTGCACTTCGAGCGCATCGCGGGCCGCCGCGTCTCCCACCTCAAGGCGGCCGAGCTGGAGTTGCTCGCCCAGATGCCGGGCGTACGAGATGCCCTGCGGGGCGATCTCTAGGAGGGGCTGGACGCCGGGAAACCGGCGGGGACGGGGCGGGAGGACGTCTGCATGGAGGGAATGGGCACGGGGTTGAGGGCCAGCAGCAGCAAGCTGCGCAGGGCCTCCTTGAGATCCTCCCCCACGCTGGCCGTGCCCGCGGGCGACCCTTGCAGCTCGGGCGGCACGGGGTGGCCCACCACCACCACCGGCATGCGGATGTCCCAGGCCAGGAAGTGCGCCAGCTTCACCGCGCCTTCGGACATGTCGAAGAGGAGCGCGCCCACCGCGCCCGCGCTGAAGGGCCGCCACAGGGGACGCGCCGCCTCGGCCGGAGGAAGCAGGCAGAAGTCCAGGTGCAGCAACTCGTTGAGCGCCATGCGGCCCAGGGTGCCAAAGCCGCTGCGCGCCGCGGCGGGCTCCGCGGACACCGCCGCGATGTCGGGCAACTGGGCCATCACCTTGCGAGCCACCGCCGGGCCGCTGCCGCACACGAAGAGCTTCGCGGTGGCCTCGCGCGAGGGTCCCCGGCCCCGCAGGATGCGTCCGCGCAGGGCGTGCAGCTCCGCGGCGCCCATCAGCGGGCCCGAGAGGCCCTCGTCGCCCGTGCCCTCGGCCATGCGGGCCACGCCCTTCTGCAAGAGCGTGAGCAGCACCCCCACCACCTCCAGGTCCGTGGCGGGCGCCAGATCCAGGATCTCTCCAATGGCCCGGGGCTGGCGCAGCAGCTCCACCACCTGAGCCGTCACCGGATGTTGATCCTGGGCGAGGTCCGCCTCGGGCGCGAGCACGAGCCGGGTGTTGCGCGGCGGCAGGCCCGGCAGCAGCCGCGTGACCTCGTCCGCCTGGCGCATGGCCTCCAGGAGCGCGCTGTCCATGGCGCGTTGGATGCGGGGCTTGCCGCCCGAGTTGCCCGGCGCGAAGGTGAACGTGCCCTCGGTCCACACGAGCAGACGGAAGAGCGCCTTCTCGCCCTCGGCCCGGCCCGCGCGCGCGTTCGCCGGACGTCCCTCCGCCACGACGATCTCCCCGCGCTCGTTGCCCTTCTCCAGCGTCAGCTTGCCGCTGCGCTTGTTCATCCCGAGGATCTGCATCAGGTCCGGGATGCTCAGCTGGCTGAGCGAGCCTTCGATCTCCTGGGACTCGGTCTTGAGCTCGCGCGCCGCCTCGTTGCGGCGGAAGACGTGCTCGATGCGCGAGAGCACCTCGTCGATGTTGAAGGGCTTGCGCAGGAAGCCGTCGCGCAGGCCGCGCATCTTGTCCGACTCGTACTGGCTGGTGGACACCACCACCGGGATGTTGTCGGTGCGCGGGTTGGAGTGGAGGATGTTGATGAAGGTGCGCGCCTCCAGCATCCGGCACGCCTCGTCGAAGAGGATGAGATCCGGGTGGCGCAGCACGGCCACCTCGAGCGCGCGCGAGCCGTCCGGCGCGTAGTGCACCTGGTAGCCGCGGGTGCGCAGGGCGCGCGAGAGCGGACGGACCGACTCGAGGTCGGGATCGGCGATGAGGATCTTGCGAACCTGGGCCATGGAAGTCCTCGCCGGTCAGTACGGCTGCAGGTCGTACTCGGCCTGAAGCGGGTGATGAGCCCATCCACCACGGCGGTGTCCGAGGAATGGAAGCCCCAGGTGGCCCCGAGGCCCCGGCGCTGGATGAGCGCGTAGGCCGCGTTCTCCGACAGCCAGAGGATGAACTCGTGCCGCGTCATGCCGCTCGTCGCCCTCGAGGAACACCGGGCGTGAGCGCCGGGTGCGACTCCAGATCCATGCGCCGGCCCAGCAGGTAGATGCGCGAGGCCATGTCCGGCGAAGCCGACTCCAGCCCCTGCGCGATGGGCAGATCCGAGCGGATCTCCGGCCCGCCCACGTACAGCAGGCCGCGCGAGCTCGGGTCGCGCATCAACTCGCGCGCGATCTCCGTCTGCAGCTCGTCGAAGAGCACGTCGGACACCTTGCCGCGGCGCGAGGGCTCGGCGTGCTCGTCCACCGGCAGCTTCGGGACTGGAGGCATTGCCCAGCAGCAGCTCCACCTCGTCCCAGAAGGGCAGCGTGTCGAGCATGCAGCTTGCGCTGCAGCGACGAGCGGCGCTCGTCCATGCGCCGGCGGCAGCGGTACATCAACTCGTCGAAGTCCTCGCCATCCTTGGGGAAGGTGCTCGCCCCGCCCACCAGGCGCCAGCGGGCAGGCGCGCCTCCACCTCCTGCGCCTCGGGCTCGTCGCGCACGGCGTTCATGCGCGCGGCGCACGAACATCATCGCGCCGAAGAAGTCCGTCTCCGGCAAGAGCAGGTAGAACTCCTGGTCACTCGCCTTGGCGATGACGTCCGAGTCCCGGACGATGCGCGAGAGCGCCTTGATGATGCCGCGCACCGCGAGCTTCGCGTCCGTGGCCCCCAGCCGCATGCGCACCAGCGGCAGGTTGTCGACCGAGAACGTCAGCAGCGAGAACATGCGCCCGTAGCGCCGCGCCTTGTAGATCTCCTTGGAGGCGTAGTCGGTGAAGTAGCTGAGGTTGTAGGCGGCGGTGTCCCGGTCGCGCAGGCCCAGCCGCTGAAGCGCCAGCATCCGGCGGCCGTTCTTGATGCCCACCGCGGCCGAAGTCGCCCAGAATCTTGCGCGTAGTGCACGTGCTCGGTGCGGAAGTCGCCCGCGAGGGGATCCGACAGTTGGGCCACGCCCATCGAGCTCCCCGCCGATGACGAAGGGCACGTAGAGCACCGCGGAGCGCTCGTCGCGGGCGATCCACGGCATGGCCTCGCGCATGCGCTGGCCCAGCGGCCCCTCCGAGCTCATGCGCTCGGCGAGCAATTGCCGGGCCACCAGCCCCCGGTAGGCGCGCAGCACGAGGTCGTCCCCGGTCATCCGTCACCCACAGGGCGGCGCTCTGGGCATCGCACACGGAGGCCAGATCGGAGGCCACGCGCTCCTGGATCCACTCCAGGTCCGGCTGCGCGAGGACCTCCAGACAGCGCTGGTGCAACTGCTGGTAGCGCGCGAACTCGTGGTTCTCGTGCTGCAACTGGCTGCGCTCGCGCCGCAGTTGGGCGCGTTGCAGGGCGCGCTCGGTGGCCAGCAGCAGGTCCGTCTCGTCGATGGGCTTGGTGAGCACCACGGCCACGCCCGCGCTCAGCGCCATGGCCGAGCCCTTCACGTCCGGACGGGCGCTCACGAGGATGATCTCCTGCTCGGGATCCTTCTCGCGCAGCCGCTCGGTGAGCCCGATGCCGTCCATGTCCGGCATCACCACGTCGGTGAAGATGAGATCGAAGGAGCCGCTCTGGGCGTGCTCCAGGGCCTGGGCGGCGTTCTCGGCGGTGAAGACGGAGTAGCCCTTGCGCGAGAGCTGGTCGGAGATGACCTGCCGGAAGAATGAGTCGTCGTCTACGACGAGGATGCGACCAGCCACGGCGGGGAGCTCGGCGACAAGGGGGAAGAGCGGAATTTACCGC
>CAVSUD010000004.1:0-95457 GCA_963731055.1 uncultured Actinomycetes bacterium
GATGTATTGCTCGTGCCCAGGAAGTCGTTCCCGCGTCCCTCGTTCGAGAACACGACGGCCTCGGTGAGCGACTGCCCGCCGGCGGCGCAGAACGCCTTCCCCGAGGAGACGGCCCCGCTGAACGTGCCCAAGGACCGGTTCCCGGTCGAGGGCACGTACCGGTGGAAGCGCACCGGCACCTACGAGACCCCGAACGCACTCGACCCGTCCAAGCCTGTCGTCAACAACGCCGACGGGTTCGAGAAGCGCGTCCTCCAGAAGCTGACGAAGGAGGGGGCCGATCCGACGAAGGCCGACCGGATGCGGTACGGCTACGAGATCGTCCAGCCGGAGGTGACGACGGGTCTCATCGTGACGACCCGCTATCGCGTCGACACCTCGGCCACCAGCGCCGACGTGCAGAACAGCCTCGGTCCGGAGCGAGCCACCGGCGGCGAGCCGGAGCGCGGCCTGGTGATCAAGTCCATCGCCCGTACCGACAGCGCCGGAAACCGGTACCCGGGGTTCTCGCCGTCCAGCGGCCTGCTGGTCGGGCCCCTGCCGATCCGGACCGGTGAGATGTTCACCAGCATCGCCGTCGACCCGGTGACCAACCAGACGACCCGGTACGAGGCGCAGCTGGTCAAGCGCGACCGCGTCGACGCCTGCGGCGAGATCCTCGACGGCTGGCGCGTGGAAGGCACCCTCACCACCTCCGGCGGCAACGGCACGTCGGTGAAGTACTCGGCGATCGTGGCGCCGCAGCTCGGGATGATCCCGCTCTACGAGAAGATCGACGGCGGGGGCGTGCACCTCGAGTACACGATCGGCCAGAAGGTACCGGCGGCGACCGCGGTCGGGGCGCCGTGACCGACGTCCAGATCCGCCCGGAGGGCGACGTGGCGCCGGAACCGGCGCCGAAGGCGACGAGCCGCGCGTCCCTCGGCCGGCGGTTCGCCGATCGCTTCGGCAAGGACACGCCCCTGCGCAGCCTGGCGCTGTGCATCCTGGCCGGCGTCGTCGTGCTGGTGCTCACCCAGTTCGTCCTGCCCGGCCGAACCGGCTCCACGAGCCGAGGAACGCCGGGCGCCATCCTCTTCACCGGGCTCGTGTTCGGGCTGGTGAACTCCCTGACCGCGGCGGGGATCATCCTCGTCTACCGCACGCTGCGGGTCATCAACTTCGCCCAGACGGCCATCGGCGCCGCCGGCGCCATCCTCACCTTCAACTTCGTGCAGCTCACCGCCGATGCCGTTCGCACTCGCCTTCCTGCTCGGGCTGGCCTGTCGGCCGGGTCGGGCTGGTCTTCGAGTCGCCGTGGTCCGGCGGTTCTTCTACGCCTCCCGGCTCGTGCTGACGGTCGCCACCATCGTCGCGGCCTGGCTCCTGGCCAGCTTCGGGCCTCAACTGATCCGCCAGCTGCCGTTCATCCCCTACGACAGCGCCTCCGCCGACCAGTCACGGGTGGCGCCTCGGTCCGCGGCCAGCTGCCCTTCGCCGGCTTCGACTTCCAGCTGGGAGCCCTCGAGACTCAGGTTCGGGTTCCCCGAGATGTTCGCCATCGAGATCGGCATCATCTCGCTGCTTCTGCTCGGCGGCGTTCTTCCGCTTCACCCGGGCCGGCGTGGCCGTGCGGGCCCTGGCCGAGAACACCGAGCGGGCCTCGCTCCTCGGCATCAGCGTCGGGCGCCTCTCCATGCTCGGTCTGGGTCCTGGCGGGGATGCTGGCCGGGGCCAGCGCCATGCTGACCGGAGCGATCCTGCGACCGGGGCAGGCGGCCGGGTTCGCCCCGGCCGTGCTGCTCCCGGCGCTGGCCGCCGCCGTGCTGGCGCGCTTCCGCAGCCTGCCTATCACCGTGTTCGCCGCCGTCGCCATCAGCATCGTGGCCCGGCCCGCCGAGTTCAGCCTCGAGAACGACCTCGGGCTCGATCGACGTCGGCCTCTTCGTCGTCATCGCCATCGGCCGCTCCTCGCGCAGCGCCGAAGGGGCGGCCGGAGCGAGGAAGGCGCCGGCGTCAGCTGGCAGGCGGTGGAGGAGCAGCGGCCGGTGCCGAAGGAGCTCGCCGGCCCGGCTCGGTGCGGGTCACCCGCTATGGCCTGCATCGCTCTCGGCGTGATCGCCGTGATGGCTATCCCTTCGTGGTCGTCGACCGGGCCGACCGTGCTCGGCGGGAACATCGCCCTCAACGCCATCGTCGTCCTCTCGCTCGTGGTGCTCACCGGGTGGGCGGGCCAGGTCAGCCTCGGCCAGTTCGCGTTCGTCGCCATCGGCGCGGTCGTCGGCGGAGCGCTCACCTCCACGGGTCGGCATGCCCTTCTGGTTGGCCGTCTGCCGCTCGGCCGCCGCGGTGACCGGCGCCTTCGCCGTGCTCGTCGGCCTGCCCGGCGCTGCGGATCAAGGGCCTGTTCCTGCGCCGTCGCCACGTTCGCCTTCGCGCTGGCGGTCCGGCGTGCTGTTCGATCCCCGCTACTTCGGGTGGCTCCTCCCCGACCGACGTCGAACGGCCGACGCTGTTCTTCCTCGACTTCGAGGACGAGAAGAGCATGTACTTCCTGTGCGTCGCCGCCCTGGTGCTGTGCGATCGTCGTCGTCGTCAACCTGCGCCGGAGCCGCCTCGGTCGCATGCTCATCGCGCTGCGGGAGAACGAGGCGAACGTGCAGACCTTCGGCATCGACGCTCGTGCGCACGCAAGCTGATGGCCTTCGCCGTCTCCGGCGCCCTGGCCGGGTTCGCCGGCGCGATCTTCGCCCACCAGCAGCGGGGCCTGAACGCCGAGCGCTTCGCCGCCCAGCGCAGCGTCGACGTCTTCTTGCTGGCCGTCCTCGGCGGCGTCAGCTCCGTCGGCCGGCGCGCTGCTCGGGTCGCTCTACTTCAACCTGTCACGAACTTCTTCGACGATCACCAGCTCGTTGCCCGACGCTGCTCACCGCCGGCGGGCCGCTCGTCCTGCTCCTGCTGTTCATCGCCCCCGGCGGCGCTCATCTCGCTGGTCAACCGGCTCCGCGACGCGGTGCTGCGGATCGTGGCCCAGCGCCGCCAGATCGTCGTGCCGAGCCTGTTCGCCGATTACGACCCCGAGGCGCTCGAGACGCCAGCTGATCCCGCTGAGCCGCGCCGTCGAGGTCAGCGGCCTCGCCGCCCTGCCGGCGGAACGACCGCGGTACTCGTACGCGTCGGAGCTCTACCACGGGCAACGGCGAGCGGATCGTCGGACCGGCTCGGGCCCGCCCGCGAGACGCCGCCGAGGCCAAGGCGCTCGCCGCCGCCTCGACGCAGCGTGCAACAGGACCTCGTGCCGACCGCGGCGAGCGCAGACCGATGAGTGAGATCGAGCGCCGCGACGACCGTGGCTCCGGCCGGACGTTCGGCGACGAGGTCGTCGGGCTCGGACCCCCGTCTGCGGGAGACGCGCGGTGAGGCCGAGGAGCCCCGCCGCACCCCCAGCCGGTACACGCGACTCGCTCCGCGATGCCACGAGCTTCCGGGACATCCGGCGCACCCCGTACGGCCTGCGCCCGATCCTGATCCTGATCTGGGTCGGGCTCTTCTTCGACATCGGAGGCTCGGTCGGCGGGCATCGCCTTCCGCGACATCATCCGCGACATCAACATGGACTTCGGCGGCTACCTGCGCTACACGCAGTTCGTCCGGTTCGTGGCCATCTTCGCCTTCCTCGGCATTGCCTTCTACTGCGACCGGCACAAGCGGATCCCGGTCCTGGGGATCGGGATCTTCATCGGCGGGATCTTCACCGGCTTCTCGGCGCCGGCCCACTCCGGCCTCTCCTACGGGCTGCCCGACGTGCTGGCCACGGCGTTCATCGTCGGCGCCAACGTTCCGCTGAACTCCCTGCTCGCCGACTACTACCCCCCGGAGGTGCGCGGAAAGGTCTACGCCCTGCTGGGTCTCGCCGGCGCCCTCGCCGGCACGATCATCCCGTTCATCGCCGGCCGTCTCGTCGACACCTTCGGCTGGCGGCCGCTCTACCTCATCACGGCCGTTCCGATCTCTCTCGTGGGACTGCTCGTGCTGGTACGCCTTCGCGAGCCCGTGCGGGGCTACATGGAGCGCCGGACGCTCGGGGTGCGACGAGGACACGGCCATGATCGAGGAGGAGAGCCCCTTCCTTCGGCTGAGGCGTGGCGCACGATCTTCGGGATCCGGACGCTGCGCCGGCTGTTCATCGCCAGACCTCATCGGCCGCGCCGGGCATCGGCGTGCTGCGGTCCGTACTCGGCCGGGTTCTTCTTCGAGGAGTACGGCCTCGACGCGGTGGACCGCGCTCCTGGCTCCTCGGCCCCGGCCGGCATCGTGCGGCCTGCATCGGCGGCTCATCGGCGGAGCCTGATCGACCGTTGACCTCCCTCAACCCCGGTCGAGGTGCTGATACCGGTCGTTCGGCCTGGTCGGCGTCCTCGGCGCGTTCCGGTGCTGCTCCTTGCTTCGAGCCCCCGCTGCTGGACGCTCGTCGTCGTTCACCGCGCATCGTCGCCTTCGGTCGGCGCGCTGATCGGGCCGGCGATCAGCGTGCTCTACGTCGCAGATCATCCGGCCAACGTCCGCACGCAGGGCATCCAGATGCAGCGGCCTGGCCGCCATCTCCGGCGCTCATCGTTCTTCCTGCCGATCGCTCGCACGCTGTTCGCGCGACTACGGCTACAGCGGCGCTTCCTCTTCATCGTCCCGTTCGTCCTCATCGGTGGCCTTCATCGCCATGAGCGCGGCGCCGTTCTTCGAGCTCGACATGCGCGCAACGCGTTGCGCCGCCGACCTGGCCGGCGAGGAGTGGCGGCGAGCCAAGGCCGAGGGCACGGGCAAGCTGCTCGTCTGCCGCGACGTCGACGTCGCGTACGACGGCGTCCAGGTGCTGTTCGGCGTCGACTTCGACGTCGAGGAGGGCGAGATCATCGCCCTGCTCGGCACCAACGGCGCCGGCAAGTCGACCCTGCTGCGGGCCATCAGCCGGCATCCAGGAGGCCTCCGGCGGCGCCATCGTGTTCGACGGCCGCGACATCACCCACATGCCGCCGCACGAGATCGCGGCCGCGGGATCGTGATCCACATGCCCGGCGGGCGCGGGCATCTTCCCGGGCCTGTCCGTGCGGGAGAACCTGCTCCTCGGCAACTGGATGACCGAAGACGACCAGCCGAGCGGCCGAAAGCGCGCTCGACGAGGTCTTCGAGATCTTCCCGGTCCTGCCGGAGCGGGCCGACGGCTCGCGCGGCATCGCTGTCCGGCGGCGAGCAGCAGCAGCTGTCCCTGGCCCAGGCGTTCCTGTCCAAGCCCCGGCTGCTGATGATCGACGAGCTCTCGCTCGGGCTGTCGCCGGCGGTGGTCGGGCAGCTGCTCGAGATCGTCAGCGAGATCCACGCGACGGGGCGTGACGATCATCGTCGTCGAGCAGTCGGTCAACGTGGCCCTCACCCTCGCCGAGCAAGGCCATCTTCATGGAGAAGGGCGAGGTCAAGTTCTTCGGCGACACCGCCGACCTGCTGGCCCGCCCGGACATCCTCCGGGCCGTCTACGTCAAGGGCACCGGCGCGCTGACCGGCGTCACCGGTGGCACCGGCCCGACGCGAGCGCCGACGCTACGAGCTCGAGCAGGCGCCGGCCGGTGCTGGAGGTCGAGGGCCTCGTCAAGCGCTACGGCGGGGTCACCGCCGTCGACGACGTCAGCTTCGCTCTGCGGGAGGGCGAGGTCCTCGGCCTGATCGGCCCGAACGGTGTCGGGGAAGACCACGCTGTTCGACCTCATCAGCGGCTATCAGATGGCCGACGGCGGCATCGGTCGGCTACGAGGGCGTCGACATCACCGACCATGGCGCCCGAGGAGCGGGCCCGGCGCAAGCTCATCCGCCGCTTCCAGGACGCCCGGCTCTTCCCGTCGCTCACGGTCTTCGAGACCCTGCTGGTCGCGCTCGAGCAGCGCTCGAGGTCCGCAGCGCCGCTCGTCAGCGGCCGTCGGCCTGCCGCAGGCCCGCAGGTCCGAGCGGCGGGCCCGGCTGCGGGCCGAAGCTCTGATCGAGCTGCTGGAGCTCGGCGCCTTCCGCGACAAGTTCGTGAAGGAGCTCTCGACCGGCCTGCGCCGCATCGTCGACCTCGCCTGCGTGCTGGCCAACGAGCCGAAGGTGCTGCTGCTCGACGAGCCCTCCTCGGGCATCGCCCAGGCCGAGGCCGAGGGGCTGGCGCCGCTGCTGCGCCGGGTCCGGTTCGAGACCGGCTGCAGCATCCTCATCATCGAGCACGACATGCCGCTGATCTCGTCCGTCTCGGACGAGCTGGTCGCCCTCGACCGCGGGGCCTTCGTGACCCGCGGGGCGCCCGAGGACGTGCTCGCCAACGAGCAGGTCATCGAGGCGTACCTCGGGGGTTCCGAAGCGGCCGTCCGACGCTCAGGGAGCCTTGCGTGAAGATCCGCCTGTCCATCGTCCTCCTCCTGCTCGTGGCCGTGTTGGGGGCCTGCGGTGAGGACAACAAGGTCGGCGAGGGGGTCGACCTGAACATCAAGGACCAGGTCAACAGCGAGCGCCTGGGCGCCGCCACGACCACGACGACCACCGCCGCGCCGACGGAGACCTCGGCCCCGCAGAGCGCCGCGGTCGGTCGGGCGACGACGACGACGGCGGCGGCGGCCGCCCCGGTGGCGAGCACGACCACCGCGGCTCCGGCTCCGGCCCCGACGACGACGACGAAGGCCGCACCCGTGTTGGCCATCGCCATCAACGGCGATGCCGGCGGACAGTCGCAGTTCGACCCGTCCCAAGCCCGCGTCTACGTCGGCACGACGGTGAAGTGGACCAACGCCGACTCCCAGCCCCGCTCCATCGAGGCCGACGACGGCACCTTCGCGTCGTCCACCCTGGCTCCCGGCGAGAGCTTCACCTACAAGACCGACCGGGCCGGGAAGTTCAACTACCACGACGGCACCCGCCCGTACGCCGTCGGCACGCTGGAGGTGTCGGGTCGGTGACGTCGGCGGTGCGGCGCTACGCCGTCATCGGCCTCCTCCTCGTCACGGCGGCGACGTCCGCCGGATGCTCGAACGGGTCGACGCCGATCCTGGGGACGAGGGCCAAGGACATCGGGGAACTCCCCGGCGATCTCGTGCCGGCCGAACTCCTCGGCCTGCCGGCCAAGCAGGAGGACATCAAGGGCGCGTTGGCGACGACCAAGCGGGCCTACATCGACTCCGTCGGCCTCTACAGCTTCCGGAGGGACGAGCTCCTGCAGGCGACGTTGCAGGTGAGCAAGTTCAACGACGACGCCAAGTGGCAGACCCCGAAGTTCCGCCGCTCGGTGGTCGGGCAGATCGGCGGCTCGGTGCCTCAGCGCGTCCGGATCGGCGACGACACCGTCTATCTCACGAGCGGGACGAAGCAGACGCTGGCCATGTGGTACCGCGGCGCTACCTCCTCATCCTCGCCGTTCGCGAGGACTACGCGCAGCCCCGTGCACTGCTTCGCGAGGCGCTGAGGATCGAGCTGTGACGACCCGGGCCCGCCGGCGGGGCGCATCGCTGTCGATCCTCGTGCTCACGGCCGGGCTTCTCGCCGCCTGTGGCAGCCCGGAGCGCGACGCCATCAAGGAGTTGCGCTCGGCGGTGACGAAGACGTCGAGCCTGTCCGGGAGCTTCACGTACGTCGACCGGACCTACGACGGCATCGAGACGACGGTCCAAGGCGCGAAGGAGGACGACTTCCGGTATCAGGCCCAGGTCGTCCGCGATGAAGAACCGATCATGGACGAGGTCGTGAGCGACGACCTGCTGGCCGACCGGTTCCGCGACGTCACGGTCCTCGACGACTTCCTCCGCAAGGGCGGACAGCCTCCGAAGGATCCGGAGCTGGCGCAGGCCGGCCTCGAGGCCCTGCGCGCCGGCGAGTGGGTCTCGGACGCGGCCGGTGCCCCACCCCTGTTCAACGTGGGGACGGAGCGCCGCAAGATCGGCGAGGACCCGATCTTCGACGCCCGGACGGTGCTGCAGTACGTCGAGGCCGTGAGCCGGACCCAGCCCGTCATCAAGTTCAACGAGGACGCCCTCGACTACAAGCCGAAGGAAGATCCGTTCCCGAAGCCGGGGAAGCGGTCCGGCGTCACCCGCTACGACTTCCTCCGTTCGCCCGTCCCCGGCCCTCCGAGGGCCAGGGGAACCAGGCCGTGCCGAGCGAGCAGAGCTTCCGGAAGATGGCCGTGTACGTCCGGGGAGGCGTCATCTTCCAGATCCTCGAAGACATCGACATCACCAGCCGCCTCGACGACATCGAACGCAACTACGACATCAAGCTTCCCGGCTCCACCACCGAGCAGATCGCCACGGCCGTGAAGGCGATCAACGTGGTGCGGGCCGGCCAAGGCCAGGACCCGGTACGCATCCGCAAGATGTCGATGCGGTTCTCCCATCAGGGTGATCACCTGGAGGTGCGGACGCCCCCGACCTCGGTTTCGGGCGACCTCTCGGTGCTCGTCAACCGCGGCAAGCGCCTGCCCGAGAACCCATCCGCCCCCAAGGGTTGAGCTCGTCGAGGAAGCTGGCGTTGGCGGTCCTCGCCGTCGCGTTGACGGTGACCGCCTGCAGCGGCAGCCGGGCCGGCGGCGCGCTCGTCCTGGACGGCCGACCCCGCCCGCCGGATGAAGAAGGCGTGATCCAGGAGGTGTCCAGGACGCGCTTGGTGCTCGACGGCGGCCGGGCGTATCGCATCACCCCTTCGCTCCAGGCCTTCTCGACCCAGACCCTGCAGGCCGTGCCCATCCTCGGGCGCGAGGGGCAGTTCGTCCACGTGGGGACGAAGGGAGCGACGGCGGTCTGGATCGCCACTGTCGCCGACGTGTTCCCCGGAGATCCTCCGGTGGCGTATTACACCGGCACGCTCGACGACGTGCAGGGTGACCGCGTGGCCTTCCGAGACGGCACCGTGCTCCGCCTCGGCCCCGGCGTCCGTCCGCCGCCGGGCGCCGGCTTCGTCCAGGTCGAGATCGACCCCGTGGCCCACGTGGTGCGGCGGCTGTCCTCGCCGTAGTCGCTCAGGGCCGGGACGAGGAGTAGGTGATGGCCACCGCCCGGACCCTCCGGTCGAGGTCGACGTCCACCCGCACATCGATGTCGAGCCCCTGCTTCCGGACCCGAAGGTGGTCCTGGCCGCCGATCCGGCGCAGCTCGCGCCGGTCGAGCTCGTCGGGCCTGCACCGGCCGCGAGCCCGACCGTCACCATCGTGGACTGCAGGCCCACGTCGGGAACGTCGAATCGGCGCTCGACCGAAGGGCACGAGGGCCGGCACCACGAGTGGCCGAGGCGACGATGCTCGACGGGTTCGAAGAAGGGAAGCTCCAGCGCATCGATGCGCGCCCCGAGCGCCCCGGTGCTCAGCGGGGCCCGCGCCGACCGCGGCCGTCGCCACCAACCCGATGACAGAGGTGGCCACGGCGAGGGTGATCGCGGCCCGGCTGTGGCGCAGACGCGAGCCACGTACGCGACGCCCGGTGCGACGACCAGTGCGAGAGCGACCGGGACGAGCCCCGAGCGGTAGCCGGCCACGCCGAGCCGGTCGAGCCCGGCGGTGAGGGCGAGGAGGGCGAAGACCAGGGCCCCCAGCCGCCGCCCGAAGTGCTTCGGTACGGTCAGCGCGCCTTCTCCGAGAACTCGTCCGCGGCGGACGACGACTCGGGTGACCTGCCCGGCGGCGACGAGGCCGGCCTTGTCGGACACCGAGACCGTGAAGACGAGGCGCCGGCCCTCGACCTTCTCGAGCGTGGCCTCGGCCCGGACGGTGGAGCCGACCTTCACCGGGCGCGACGTGATCGAGCTGGGCCCGCATCCCGACGGTGGTCGTGCCGGGCTCGAGCGTTCGGGTGACGGCGAGGACGCAGACCTCCTCGCACAGGGCCAGGATCCTCGGGGTGGCCAACACCGCCACGTCGCCGGAGCGCAACGCCACCGCGGTGTCGGCGTCGGTCACCTGGAGCGCCAGTGCGGCGGCGACCCGGGCTTCGGCAGCATGGCGGACGATACTGTGTCGGCAACCCAGGAACCCGAACACGGTGCCGTCGAATAGCTTCGACGAAGCGGGAACGCGGCGACGGCGCCGCGCCGGAGGAGATGACCTCGTGATCGAAGAAGCGGTGCTGTCCCGCGTGCTGCAGACGGCCCTGAAGACCGGCGGCGACTTCGCCGAGGTGTTCGCCGAGGACCGGCGCACCAGCGGCGCCGTCCTCGACGACGGCAAGGTCGAGGAGCTGACGTCGGGTCGCGACCGCGGCGCCGGCATCCGGGTCGTCGTCGGGGAGACGACCGGCTTCGCGCACACCGCCGACCTCTCCGAGAACGGCCTCCGCTCGGCGGCCGAGGCCGCCGCGTCGGCCGCCCGGGGGGGCGGGGGCGGCACGGTCGTCGTCGACCTGAGCCGCCAGACGGCGCCCCGGTACAGCGACGTGCGCATCGCTCCCGAGGACGTGAAGAAGGCGACCAAGGTCGAGGTGCTCCAGCGGGCCGACGCCGCGGCGAGGGCCGGCGGCGCCGCCATCCGCCAGGTCAGCGCCCGCTACGGCGACAACCGCCGGCGGATCCTCGTCGCCAACAGCGACGGGCTCCTGGCCACCGACGATCAGGTCCGCACGTTCCTCGCCGTCACCGCGGTCGCGACGGGCGACACGGGCATGCAGACCGGCTCCGAGTCGACCGGCTTCACGATGGGCTTCGAGCTCATCGAGGACCTCGACGTCGAGGCCTTCGCCCGCAGGCCGCCGCCGCAACGGGCCATCACCAAGCTCAAGGCGCCCGGCCGGCGCCGTCGGGATCGATCCCTGTCGTCATCAACCACGGCAGCGGCGGCGTGATGTTCCACGAGGCGTGCGGCCACGGCCTCGAGGCCGACCTCGTGGGCAAGGACGCCAGCGTCTACCGCGGCCGCGTCGGCGAGCTCGTCGCCAGCCCCCTCGTCACCCTCGTCGACGACGGCACCATGGGCCCGGAGTGGGGTTCGTTCAGCATCGACGACGAGGGCCACCCGGCCGGGCGGAACACGCTCATCGAGGACGGCGTCCTCACCGACTACATGTGGGACCTCCTCCGGGCCCGCAAGGAGAGGCGGGAGTCGTCGGGCAACGGCCGGCGCGAGAGCTACCGCCACCTGCCGATGGTGCGCATGACGAACACCTTCGTCACGAACGGCACCGAGCGACCCCGAGGCCATCATCCGCGACACGCCCCACGGCGTCTACGTGGCCAAGCTCGGCGGCGGCCAGGTCAACACCGCCACCGGCGACTTCGTCTTCGGCATGACCGAGGCCTACATGATCGAGGACGGCGCAGATCACCGACCCGATCCGCGAGGCCAACCTCATCGGCAACGGCCCGGAGGTGCTGAAGAACATCGACGTCGTGGGCAACGACTTCGCCATGGGCGGCCCGGGCACGTGCGGCAAGGACGGCCAGGGCGTGCCGGTCGGCGACGGCAACCCGACGCTGCGGGTGACGGCGATGACGGTGGGAGGCACGGCCGCGTGCCTGATTCCCGCGAGCTCCTCGACCTCGCCACCCGCATCGCCGGCTGGGCGGCCGGCGACGAGCAGGTCGAGGCCTATGTCATGCGCGGCCGGGAGACCGACATCCGCGTCCACGAGGGCGAGGATCGAGCAGCTCTCGACGGCCGACAGCGAGGGCGTCGGCATCCGCGTCGTCGGCGACCATCGCCAGGGCTTCGCCTGGGCCGGGTCGCTGGCTGCCGAGGTGCTGGAGGAGGCGCTCGCCGAGGCCCGGGACAACGCCTGCGTTCGGCACGCCCGACGAGTTCGCCGGCGTGGCCTCGCCCGACGGGGTGGCGGCGCCGGACATCGACCCGTACGACGCGGCGCTCGCCACCTTCACGACCGGACCAGAAGATCGACCTCGCCCTCGACCTCGAGCGTCGGACCCGCGAAGGCGATGCCCGCATCCGGGCCGTGGAAGCGGCGGACTACGGCGACGGCCTCAGTGGAGTCGGCCGTGGCCACCAGCACGGGCATCGCGGCGTGGAGCCGGGCCACCGGCGTCTACCTGTCCACGTCGGTGATGGCCGGCGAGGGTGACGACACCCAGACCGGGTTCGGCGTCTCGTTCGGTCGCGGACCGGAGCAGCTCGACGTCGCCGGCACCGCGTCCGACGCGATCCGTGCGGGCGACCCGGATGCTCGGCGCCACGAAGCCGGCGTCGGCCAAGGTCACCGTCGTCCTCGAGCCCGTTCGTGACGGCCAGCTTCCTGTCGGTGCTGGCCTCGACCCTCAACGGCGAGGCGGTGCTCAAGGGCCGCTCGCTGTTCGCGGAACGGATGGGGGAGGAGGTGTCGGCGCCGTTCGTGCACCTGGTCGACGACGCGTCCGATCCGGCTTCGTCCGGCGCGGCCCGCTTCGACGCCGAGGGCCTCGCCTCCCGGCGCACCCCGCTCATCGAGGACGGCGTCCTCCGCGGCTTCCTCTACAACACCTACGCGGCTCGCCGGGCCGGGACGGCCTCGACCGGGTCGGCCGTCCGGGCCGGGTTCAAGAGCGGCCCCGGGTGCGGCCCACGCGCCATCAGCCTGTCGCCGGGCACCCGCGGCCAGGCCGAGCTGATCGCCGACGTCGAGCTCGGGCTCCTCGTCCAGGAGGTGAGCGGCCTGCACTCCGGCGTCAACCCGGTGAGCGGCGACTTCTCCGTCGGTGCGGCGGGCCTCATGATCCGCAACGGTGAAGTCGCCGAGCCGGTGCGGGAGATCACGATCAGCTCGACCATCCAGCGAATGCTCAAGGGCATGTTGGCGGTGGGCAACGACCTGACCTGGAGCTACGGGCCGGCCGCCCACGTCAGCCTGGTCATGGCCGAGCTGTCCATGAGCGGGAGTTGAGCGAGCCGACGCCGGAGCTCCTCGACCTCGCCCGACGGGTCGCGGCCGCCGGCGGGCCCGCGCGAGCAGGTCGAGGCCTACGCGACGCGCGGCGAGTCCACCACCGTGCGGGTCCACGGGGGTGACGTCGAGTCCCTCACGTCCGCCGCGTCGGCCGGCATCGGGATACGGGTCGTCGTCGACGGACGCCAGGGGTTCGCGTGGGGCGCCAGTCTCGACGACGACGTCGTGCGGGAAACGCTGCACGAGGCCCGCGACAACGCGTCGTTCGGCGAGCCCGCGCCCTGGAACGGTCTGGCCGAGCCCGACGGTGTGGCCCCGCCGGAGGTCGACCTCGACCGGCCCGGTCTCGGTGCCTACTCGACCGACGACAAGGTGGCGGCGGCCCTCGATCTGGAGCGGAGGGTGCTCCGTCTCGACCCTCGCATCAAGGGGGTCCGGGCGGCGGCGTGGGGGGACGGACGAAGCGAGCGGGCCATCGCCACGTCGACGGGCCTCGAGGCCTGGGGCCGGTCGGGCACCTGCTCGCTGAGCGTCGCGGCCATGGCCTCGGACGGTTCGGAGACCCGGACGGCCGGCGGCGGCGTCACCGAGCGGGAGCCGGCCGACCTCGATGCCGGCGAGGTGGCGGAGGAGGCCGTGCAGAAGTCGACGCGACTGCTCGGGTGCGCGGCCGATGGCGACGGGACGGGTCGTCGTCGTGTTCGAACCCGAGGTGACGGCCTCGTTCCTCGCCATCATCGGCTCGTTGCTGTCCGGCATGGCCGTGCTCAAGAGCCGCTCGCTGTTCGCCGGCCGACTCGGCGAGCAGGTGGCGTCGGATCGCTTCACGCTCGTCGACGACCCGACCGATCCGGAGTCGCTCGGCCTGGCCCACGACGGCGAAGGCCTGGCCAGCCGGCGGAACGTGCTCGTGGACGGCGGCCGCCTGTGCACGTTCGTCTACGACGCGGCGACCGCCCGGCGGGCCGGAGGCGACGTGCGGTCGACCGGGTCCGCCGTCCGGAGCTACCGCTCGACGCCGGCGCCGTCGACGCGGGCCCTCACCATCCTCCCGGGTCGCGCCGAGACCCAGGAGGAGCTGCTGGCGTCGATCGGCGACGGCCTCCTCGTGCAGTCGTTGCGCGGCCTCAACTCCGGCGTGAACCGGGTGAGCGGCGACTTCTCCGTCGGCGCCGACGGGATGCGGATCCGCAACGGGATGCTGGCCGAACCGGTGTCCGGGGTGACGATCGCTTCGACGCTGCCGCGGATGCTCCTCGGCATCGTCGAGGTGGGTGGCGACGTCCGCCGGCGGGGTGGCGCGCTCGTGCCCAGCCTGGCCGTCGGCGACATCGCCCTCGGGGGGAGTTCGCCCGCCTCGGGCGCCGGGTAAGCGAGAGCGCACGATGACCCGCGCCCTCGAGGACGTCTTTCGCGTCGCCCGTGAGACCTTCGGTTTCGACGAGCTGCGCCCCGGCCAGTCGGAGGCGATCGCGGTCGGTGCTCGAGGGTCGCGACACCCTCGCCGTGCTCCCCACCGGGTCGGGGAAGTCGGCGATCTACCAGATCCCCGCCCTGCTCCTCGACGGGCCGACCGTCGTGGTCTCGCCGCTGATCGCCCTCCAGCGCGACCAGGTGGCCAACCTCGTCGGGGTGACCGGGGCGGGGTCGGCCATGTCGGCCAACTCGACGATCGGCGCCGGCGAGCGGCGGAGCGCGCTCGAGGGGATCCAGACGGGCGACGTCGAGTTCCTCTTCCTGGCCCCGGAGCAGCTGAAGAAGGACGACGTCGTCGACCGCGCTGCACGCCGCCGCGTCCGAGCCTGTTCGTCGTCGACGAGGCCCACTGCATCAGCGGGTGGGGGCACGACTTCCGCCCCGACTACCTCCTCCTCGGCGGCGTGATCGAGTCGCTCGGCCATCCGCCGGTGCTGGCGCTGACGGCGACGGCGGCGCCACCGGTGCGGGCCGAGATCGTCGAGCGGTTGGGCATGCGCGACCCGAGGTCGTCGTGCGCGGCTTCGACCGCCCGAACATCCACCTCGTCGGTGCGGGCGTACCTCGAGGAGAAGGAGAAGCGCCGCGCGCTGCTCGACGAGTGCCGGACCACGCCCGGCCCGGGCATCGTCTACGCCGCGACCCGCAAGGCGTCGGAGGACCTGGCCGAGGAGCTGCGGGAGGCGCGGTCTGCGGGCGCGCCTGCTACCACGCCGGGCTGCCGCCCAAGGAGCGGACGGCGGTGCACGAGGACTTCGTTGGCGACGAGCTCGACGTGGTGGTGGCGACGACCGCGTTCGGCATGGGGATCGACAAGGCCAACGTCCGCTACGTCTTCCACCACGACATCAGCGACTCCCTCGACAGCCTACTACCAGGAGATCGGACGGGCCGGGCGCGACGGCGAGCCGGCGCCGCGGTGCTGTTCTTCCGGATCGAGGACATCGGCCTGCGGCGGTTCTTCAGTGGCGGCAGCGAGCTCGGGGCCGACCAGCTCCTGGGGGTGGCCGTGGCCGTGGCTCGCGAGGGCGGGCCGGTCGGACCGACCGCCCTGGCCGAGGTCACGGGCCTGTCCGCGACCCGCTTGACGTCGGCGGTGTCGAGGCTGGAGGAGGCGGGCGCGCTCGAGGTGCTCCCCGGCGGCGACGTCGTGGCGTCCGGGGACGTCCACCCGGTCGACGCCGCCGAGGAGGCGGCCCGCAACGAGGAGGCCCGCACGAAGATCGAGCAGTCGCGGGTCGAGATGATCCGGTCGTACGCGGAGTCGAGGTCGTGCCGGCGCGAGTACCTCCTCAACTACTTCGGCGAGCAGATCGGCGGCACGTGCGGCAACTGCGACAACTGCGAGCGCCGGGGGGCCGACGGCGAACGGACGGCCGAGGACGAGCTAGCCGTGCCCTTCGCCGCCGATCAACGGGTGGTGCACAAGGCGTGGGGGCCGGGGCTGCTCGTGCGGGCCGACGGCGACACCATCACGGTGCTCTTCGACGACGTTGGCTACAAGACGCTCTCGCTCCGGCTGCTGCTCGAGCAGGATCTGCTCGACGCAGCGCCGCAATAGCATCCCCCCCGTGCCCCCCGCCGCTGCGACGCGTCACCCGCACCTGGCGGAGGACAAACCGGCGGGCTGGGTGCGGGTCGACCTCCACTCCCACACCATGTGGTCGCGGGGACGCGACGACGACGCCCGAGGAGCTCCAGCGAGGCCGTCGCCGAGTCCGGCATCGACGTGCTGTGCATCACCGACCACGGCACGATCAACGGCGCCGTCGAGCTCGCCGCCTCCGGCGCCCTCGGGTGCCGCGTGATCGTCGGCGAGGAGGTGCGCACGCTCGGCCGGCGAGATCATCGGCCTGTTCCTCGACCGAGCGGCTGCCCGTTCGGGATGAAGCCGCAGGAGGCGGTCGAGGCGATCCGCGCCCAGGGCGGCATCGTCTACGTGCCCCACCCGTTCGACCCGATGCGCCACTGCCTGGCCGAGGACGCGCTCGACCCGACTGGCCGCCGACGGGCGCCATCGACGCCATCGAGGTGCTCAACGCCAAGGTGTCCCTCGACCACCTGAACCGGCGGGCCGCCGACTTCGCCGCGCGACCACGGCCTGGCCGGTGGCGCGGGGTCCGACGCCCACGTCGCGTCCGCCGTCGGCGCCGCCTACGTCGAGATGCCGGACTTCGACGACGCCTCGCCGGCGTCGTTCCTGCCAGTCGCTGCGCCAGGGCCGGGTCGTCGGCCACCACTGCGACGCGCCCCGCCAGTGGCGGCCGCGGGTCGTCCCTTCGACCAAGGCGCTCTAGCTCATGCCCGTCATCCACGCCATCATCCTGGGGATCGTCCAGGGCCTGTCGGAGTTCCTGCCCATCTCCTCGAGCGGGCACCTCCTGATCGTCCCCTGGCTCTTCCACTGGACCGAGTTCGCCTCGCGACCCGAGCTGGAGGAGTCCTTCGACGTCGCCCTCCACATCGGCACGTTCATCGCGCTGGTCATCTACTTCCGCACGGACCTGGTCGACCTGGCGCGCGCCGCGTTCGCCTCCATCCGGCGCCGGCGGATCGAAGGACCGGACGAGCGGCTCGTGTGGCTGTTGGTCGTGGCGTCGTTGCCGGCCGCCACCATCGGCCTCGTGCTCGACACCCTGCTGGCCAACCGCAACGGCGGCTTCGTGATCATCGGCACGATGCTCATCCTCTTCGGCCTCGTCCTCTTCGCCGCCGACCGCCTCCTCGGGCACCGCGACGTCGACAGCTTCTCCCTCCGCGACGCCGTGCTCATGGGCACGGCGCAGGCGGTGGCCCTCCAGCCCGGCGTGTCACGCTCCGGCGCCACCATCTCGATGGGCCGGTTCCTCGGCTTCGAGCGCGACTCGGCGGCCCGCATCTCGTTCCTCATGTCGGTGCCCGATCACCGGTGGTCTCGGGCTCTACAAGGCCCTCAAGCTCTTCGCTCTCGACGGCGGCCTGCCCCCCGGCTTCGCGGCGCCGTTCGCCTGGGGCACGGTCGCCTCGGCCGTCGTCGGCTTCCTCGCCGTCTCGGCCCTCCTCCGGCTCATCCGCTCCCGCTCCTTCCTCCCCTTCGTCGTCTACCGGGTGCTCGCCGGGATCTTCGTCATCGGCGTCGCCCTCGCCCGCTGACCCGTCCCCGCTCCTCCAGTTGGGAGTCGTGCCGGACCCGAGCACACGTTCACGGGGCGCTCGTGGTCGCCCGCCGGCGTTGTCGTGGCCCTTCTGGCCGCCACGAGCGCCACCTGAACGGGCTGGATGGGTGCACAAGGGCAACGACGACACGACGGCCGGGCTCCACAACTCGCAGGTGGACGGCGAAGTCAGGGCCGGGTGAGGGCGAGGGTGACGTTGCCGGTGGCGACGGCGGACAGCGACGTCGGCGGCCTCGTCGGGCGTGACGGCGACGGTGACGGCGTCGGCCTCGCGGTCGAGGGCGACGACGAGGGCGGCGTCGGCGACGGTGAAGGTGGCGGGGGCGGCGCCGTCGGGGCCGGGTGGGAGGGTGACGAGGACGTCGACGCGATCGCCGACGGCGAGGGGTGGCCGGCCGCCGGGGCCGCCGGGGACGGCGATGGCCCGGGTGCCCTCGGGCAGGAGCGCGACCACGCCGTGGACGCCGTCGGGGGCGAGGCGGGCGGTGGCGAGGACCTCGCCGGGGACGAGCGGGGCGAGGGCCGTGCGGCCGGCCCAACCCGCCCCGGTGAACGCGCCGTCGGGCACGGTGGCCGCCGGCCGTTCTTCCAGGGCCACGTCGTCGGCGGCCACCACGGCGCCGGCCGGGACCGGCGCCACGACGACGGGGACCGACACGACCTCGTGCCAGCGGGCCGCGGCCGGGGCCGGCACCGCCGCTCGCACCACGGCGAAGGTGAGCAGCGCCAACAGCGCGGTGGCCGACCACCAGGACGCTCGGGAGCGCCGGAGGCGGGCGCGCAGGCGACGGCGCCAGCGGGGCGGGACGGGCATGACGGGTTCCTCCTGCGAACGGCAGTGCGTGAGGAGGAAGCGGCGCCGGCGGGAGCTGCCGGCCGGTTTGAGCGAGGTTAGGTCAGGACACGGCGGCGCGACTCGAGGACGACGACTCCGACTTCGTCTCCTTCTTGGTCTCCGTCTTCGACTCCGTCTTGGCCGGCGTCGAGTCCGACTTCGACTCCGACTTCGACTCCGACTTCGACTCGGACTTGGCCGCCGAGTCGCTCGAGGAGCCGGCCGAGGTCGACGTGGACGACGACTTCGAGCCCCGGCTGTCGTTCTTGTAGAAGCCGCTGCCCTTGAAGGCGATCCCGACCGGCGAGAACACCTTCCGGAGCTGACCGCCGCAGCTCGGGCACTCGGTCGAGCGCGTCGTCCGAGAAGGACTGGACGACTTCGAGGCGCTCGGTGCAGGACTTGCAGGCGTATTCATAGGTGGGCATCGGCCGACCGTCCTCCGTTAGCACTCTCGATGGGCGACTGCCAAGTGTACCGGTTGGCTCCAGTCCCGGGCCACCTGGAGCGATACCTAAGGTGTGGCCTTGACGTTGCGCCGTCGATTGACGCTCCTGGTCGCCCTGACGATCGTCGTGCCGATCACGGCCGTCGGGGTCACGGTCGTGAACCTGATCGGCAACGAGGGCGAGCAACGGACCTACGAGCGGCTCCGCCAGGGCGCCGCGTTCACCGCCACCCGACTGGCCGAGGATCGGGCCGACGTGGCCCGCATAGCCACCGCCTTCGCCGCCGACCCGCGCCTCGCCGCCGGGCTCGCCTCGGGCGGACCGGCCCTCGACGCGGGCCTCCGACAGGCGTTGGTGGACGCCGACCTCGACCTCGTCATCGTGTCCGACGTCGCCGATGGCGCCGGGATCGTGGCGTCGGCCCGGCGCGACCCGGAGTTCGCCAGTGGGACCGATCCGCCGTCGGACGAGGCGCTCGTGGCCGCCGGCCGCAGCCGCTCGTCTCCGTCCGCCCTCCTCGGTCAGGCCCCCCTTCCAGGGGGCGGAACGCTGACCACCGGTCGGTGGGTGGACGGCGTCCGCCTGGGCGGCGTCGCCCGCTCCGAGGGGGTGGCGTTGTCGGTCGTGCAGGGTCGCGACCTGGTGGCCAGCAGCGACGACATCGGCCGGCTCCCGGGCGGCCGTCCCCTCGCCGGCGAGTTCAGGGCCCGCTTCGGCGATCACCCGCGCTTCGCCGTCGCCGTGCCGGCCGAAGGACTCGGTGTCACCGTCCTGGCGTCGTCGCCGCCGCCGAACGGAAAGGGCCGCAGCGGCCTCATCCTCTTGTTCGCCGCCCTGCTGCTCGTGCTGACGATGCTGATCGTGCTCGTCGGCTACGTCGTCAGTGGCCTCGTGACCGGACCGGTGGAGGATCTCGCCGAGGCGGCCCGAGCGGTCTCGCGCGGGGACCTGAGCCAGCGGGTCGAGCCCGCCGGTGACGTGGAGCTGGCGTCCCTCGGCCGGGCCTTCAACGAGATGACGGACAACCTGCGCCAGCACGTCGAGGAGCTCGAGCAGAGCCGCCACGAGTTCCAGGCCGCCATGGCCCGCCTCGGCGACGTGCTCGTGTCGACCCACGACATCGGCGGGATCATCGACGTCGTCCTCGAGGCCTGCACCCTCACCCTGCGGGCCGACGAGGCCCTGTTCTTCGAGCGGGTCGCCATGCCGGCCCGGATCCGGGCGACGGCGGCCCAGAGCTGGGCCGTGCCGTCCATCGACCTCAACGGCAACGGGATCGCCGGAACGGCGGCCCGGGAGCTGACGCCGGTCCTGTGGCCGGGCCCGCAGCCACTGGCCCCCGAGGAGCCCGAGGTGGGGGCGGCGCTGGCGGTCCCCGTCGTCTCCGACGGCCGCCTCTTCGGCGTCATCGCCGTCTACGGCCGCGTCGGCGGCGGCGAGTTCCGGGAGGAGGACGTCCACACCCTCCAGACCCTGGCCCGCCAGACCGAGGTGGCCATCGGCAACGTGTTCCTCCACGACGAGACGCGTCGGCAGGCCCGGACCGACGGCACGACCGGGCTGTGGAACCGGCGTGAGTTCGAGCTGCGGGCGCGGGAGTCGGTCAAGGAGGCGACCCGGTTCGAGGAGCCCTTCGGCGTCATCCTCGTCGACATCGACAACTTCAAGCGGGTCAACGACGACTACGACCACTCGACCGGTGACGCCGCCCTCATCTGGTTGGCCAGCAAGCTGTCCGAGGCGACGAGGGAGATCGACGTCGTGGCCCGGTGGGGGGGCGAGGAGTTCATCGTCCTGTTGCCCCGCGCCGGCGTCGAGGAGACGGCGACTGTGGCCGAGCGGATCCGGGCGACCGTCGCAGCCGAGCCGATGGTCGACGGATCCAAGGTGATCCCCTTGACCGTCTCGATCGGCCTGGCCGTGCACCCGGCCGACGGGGCCGACGCCGACGGGTTGTTCAAGGGCGCCGACGCCGCGCTGCTCCGGGCGAAGCGCCGCGGAAAGAACCGAGTAGAGCAAGCTCGACCCGAGGAGGGTGTGGCATGAGGGATCACGCGAGGGTGACGAAGGCCGTGCTGCCGGCGGCCGGACTCAGCACGCGGCATCTGCCGGCGGCCAAGGCGCAGCCCAAGGCCATGTTCCCGGTCGTGGACAAGCCGGCCATCCAGTACGTGGTCGAGGAGGCGGTGGACGCCGGCCTCGACGACATCCTCATCATCACCGGACGGGGACGCGCGCCATCGAGGACCACTTCGATCGCGCCGTCGAGCTCGAGGTCGCCCTCGAGGCCAAGGGCAAGCACGAGGAGCTGAAGCTCGTCCGGGAGATCACGGACATGGCGACGATCCACTACGTCCGCCAGCGGGAGGCCAAGGGCCTCGGACACGCCGTGTCCGTCGCCCGCCAGCACGTCGGCGACCAGCCCTTCGCCGTGCTCCTGCCCGACGACCTGATGATGAGGCCCGTGCTCGGCGGGATGCTCGAGGTCCATCAGCGGACCGGTCGCCCGGTGCTGGCGCTGATGGAGGTCGGACCCGACGAGATCTCGGCCTACGGTTGCGCGGCCGTGGAGCGGACCGACGACGGGCTCGTGCGGGTCACGGATCTGGTGGAGAAACCCGACCGCGACGAGGCTCCGTCCAACCTCGCCGTGATGGGCCGTTACATCCTCACGGCCGACATCTTCCCGGCCATCGAGGCGGTTCCCCCGGGCAAGGGGGGCGAGATCCAGGTCACCGACGCCCTCGCCGCGCTCCTGGACGAGGGCGTCTACGGCTACACGTTCGCCGAGGGCCGCTACGACACCGGCAACAAGCTCGACTACCTCCAAGACGATCGTGGAGTACGCCCTCGTCCGCGACGACCTCGGCCCCGACTTCCTGGCCTTCCTCCGCGACGTCGTCGGGCGCACCTCGGGGTGATCCCGCTCGCTTCGGCCACGGCCCGGATCCTGGCGTCGGTCGACCGCCTCCACCCCCGGGCGATCCCGCTCGACGACGCCCTCGGGTGCGTGACCTCGATCGCGCTCAGGGCCGACGCCGCCGTCCCGCCCTTCGCCAACACCGCCATGGACGGGTTCGCGCTGCGGGCGGCCGACAGCGCCGGTCCGCCGGTCCGCCTGAAGATCGTCGGCACCCTGCCCGCCGGCCACGATCCCGCCGGGCTCCACGTGGGGCCGGGCGAAGCGGTACGGATCATGACGGGCGCGCCGCTGCCGGAGGGCGCCGACTCGATCGTGATGGTCGAGCGGACGAACCTCGTCGACGACGACACGGTCGAGGTCGAGATCCAGGTGCCGGTCGGCAACCACGTGCGCCCTGCCGGCGAGGACCTCCAGCCGGGCCAGGAGGTGTTCCCCGCCTTCACCGTCCTCACCGCCGGGCACCTCGGCGTGCTGGCCAGCCTCGGGTTGCGCAAGGTCCCGGTCTTCCCCCGCGCCCGCGTCGGGGTGCTGTCGACCGGCGACGAGCTGGTGGACGGCCCGGACGAGCTCCGACCGGGCCAGATCCGCGACAGCAACCGCCACACGCTCCTCGCCCTGCTGCGGGAGGCGGGCTGTGAACCCGTCGACCTCGGCCTGGTGCGCGACGACCTGGACGCGGTGCGGGCCGCGGTGCGCGACGGCCTGGCCGGGTGCCACGCACTGGTCACGAGTGGCGGCGTGTCGATGGGGGACTTCGACGAGGTGAAGAAGGTGCTGGTGGAGCTGGGCGCCGGCGACGACGCGTGGATGCAGGTCGCCATCAAGCCGGCCAAGCCCCTCGCCTTCGCGGTGATCGACGACAAGCCCGTCTTCGGCCTGCCCGGGAACCCGGCGTCGTCGATGGTCAGCTTCGAGTTGTTCGCCCGCCCCGCCCTCCGCCAGATGATGGGCCACCCGGAGCCGAGGCGCCGGCGGGTGGCCGCCGTGGCCGACGAGGGGCTCGACCGGTCGCCGGACGGGAAGCTTCACCTGATCCGGGTCGTGGCCGCGTTCGCCGACGACGGCCGGGTGCACGTCCGTTCTTCGGGCGGCCAGGGCTCGAACCTGCTGGGCTCCATGGCCCGGGCCAACGCTCTTGCCTTCGTGCCCGACGGGAACGGCATCGCGGCCGGCGGCGACGTGCAGGCGCTGCTGCTCACCTACCCTTAGGCATGCCCGAGCCGCTGATCGACCCGTTCGATCGCGTGGTGCGCGACCTGCGGATCTCCATCACGGACCGCTGCAACTTCCGGTGCACCTACTGCATGCCGGAGGAGGGCATGGACTGGCTGCCCCGCGCCGAGCTCCTCACCTTCGAGGAGCTCGACGCGGGTGGCGCACGGATCTGCGTCGAGCGGTTCGGCTTCACCGGCATCCGCCTGACCGGCGGCGAGCCGACGCTCCGCGCCCACCTGCCGGTGCTCGTCGAGAAGCTGGCCGGGCTCGGCACGCCGACCTGGCGATGACCACCAACGGCGCCACGCTCGGCCTCATGGCCGCCGACCTCGACGGGCCGGGCTGCGCCGGGTCACCGTCAGCCTCGACTCCCTCCAGCCGCGACCGCTTCTCGAGCGTCACCCGGCGCGACCGGCTCGACCAGGTCCTGGCCGGCATCGACGCCGCCCTCGACGCCGGCCTCGACCCGGTCAAGGTCAACGTCGTGCTCGATGCGGGGCGTCAACGACGACGAGGTCCTGGACCTCGCCGCCTTCGGTCGGGACAGGGGCATCGAGCGTCCGCTTCATCGAGTGGATGCCGCTCGACGCCGAGCGACGAGTGGGGCGCCGGGACCAGGTCGTCCCGTCGCCGAGATCGTCGCGCGCATCGCCCCGGCTGGCCGATCGAGCCCGTCGCCGGCGGGGCAGCGCGCCGGCGCGAGCGCTTCCGCTACCTCGACGGGCGGGGCGAGGTCGGCGTCATCGGCAGCGGTCACCGAGCCGTTCTGCGGCGACTGCGACCGGGTGCGGCTGACGGCCGAGGGCATGTTCCGGGCCTGCCTGTTCGCCCGCAGCGAGGCCGACCTGCGCGCGGTCCTGCGCGGCGGCGCCGACGACGACGGCTGGCCGGGGCCATCGCGGGCCGAGGTCGGCACCAAGTGGGCCGGCCACACGATCGGCCAGGTCACCTTCATCCAGCCGCCGCCGGTCGATGTCCCAGATCGGCGGTTGACAGCCCGGGTCCGCGGTCGCCCGTTGTAGGCTCGCCGGCATGTCCGACCGCGGCCTGACCCACCTGGATCCGCTCGGCCGCGCCCGGATGGTCGACGTCACGCCCAAGGAGCCGACCCACCGGCGGGCGATCGCCCGCTGCCGGGTGTTCATGACGCCCGAGACGACGGCCAAGATCGCCAGCAACGCCATCACCAAGGGCGACGTGCTCGCCGTGGCCCGGGTGGCCGGCATCCAGGCGGCCAAGCGCACGCCCGACCTCATCCCGCTGTGCCACCAGCTCACCATCGGTTCGGTCTACGTGAACTTCCACATCGGCGACGCGTCATCGAGGTCGAGGCCACGGTCGAGACCGTCGACCGCACCGGCGTCGAGATGGAGGCGCTCACCGCCTGCTCGGTGGCGGCGCTGACCATCTACGACATGGTCAAGTCGCCGACCGCGGCGTGTCCATCGGCGAGCTCGCGCTGTGGGAGAAGACCGGCGGGCGGAACGGGATCTGGCGCCGCGAGCCGAACACCAACGGATCGGGCACCTCGTCCTTCTGAGGCTGCATCACCGCTAGCTACAGCTAGCATGAACTGGATCGGGCTGCGCCTCCTGCACTAGGAAGGTGCCCGGTCAACGGGGGTCGAAGTACCCCCCGCACCATCCGCCCGTGGGCACACCGGGCGGCGTACCGTCGCCGAGCACAGAAGGTAGGTCGAAGGAGTCTTGGGCGTCGTGGTGCTGATCGTGCTCGCGGCAGTGTGGGCGGCGGTGTTGCTTCCCCCGATCCTGCGGGCTCGGTCCGAGCATCGACCCTCCGGCTCCATCACCGACTTCCGGCGTCAGCTCCACGTCCTCGCCCGGACCTCCCCTGCCGGCCCCACCGGCGGACCGCTGCGCACCACCAACCTGGGCGTCCCGCCGGGGCGCGTCGTCCCGATCCGGGCCCGCACGTCGACGGCATCCGCTCCGCTCCGCCTCGGCCACAGCCGCACGACGGTCAAGCGTCGCCGTGACATCTTCGTCGGCCTCCTGGCCGCCATGGGCGGGTCGCTCGTGCTCGGCGCCCTGCCGCCGCTGCGGGCGCTGTGGGCCGTGCACGTCGTGCTCGACCTCCTCTTCGTCGCCTACGTCGGCGCCCTGGTGTACCTGCGCAACCTCGCCGCCGAGCGGGAGCGCAAGGTGCGGTTCCTCCCGGCTGCGGCGCCGGAGCCCGCCCTGTTGTACCGCCGCTCCGCCACCTAGGTCCTGCGGCGCGGCGCACGGTGCTGCGGTGGGGCGAGGCGGCGCTATCCTGAGCGCTCCTTCGGGGGTGTGGCTCAGTTGGTAGAGCGCGACGTTCGCAATGTCGAGGCCGTGGGTTCGATTCCCATCACCTCCACCCGATCCCATCGCCGTGTCCGTTCGACGAGGCACGAGCGCCGCTGAGCGTCGTGCGGTACCGTCGGCCCCACCAAGCACCTGGGGGGAACCGATGCCTGCCTTTCCGACGATCACACACGTCGCCCTGACCGTCTCCGATCTGGATCGGAGCGTTCCGTGGTACCAGGCGCTGCTGGGTGCGCCGCCGGT
Source organism: uncultured Actinomycetes bacterium (assembly GCA_963731055.1). GTDB lineage: Bacteria > Actinomycetota > Acidimicrobiia > Acidimicrobiales > CADCTF01 > DATLED01. The sequence goes on from CAVSUD010000004.1 coordinate 25,448, forward strand.
GCTCGACGAGGACACCGGGCCCTTTCGCCACGTCGTGTGGTCCATCGGCTCGACGCTGGTCGGGCTGCACCAGTTCCCGGACGGGAAGCCCGGCACCTTCGACGAGCGCCAGCCCGGCCTCGACCACCTCGCCTTCGCCTGCGCCAGCCGGAGCGAGCTCGAGGAGTGGCAGACGCAGCTGGACTCCCTCGGCATCGCCCATGGCGGCATCGTCGACGCCGGCTACGGATCCGGACTGTCGTTCCGCGACCCGGACAACATCGCCCTGGAGTTCTTCGCGCCACCGTCGAGCTGAGGTCGCGGCGACCGGGCCGGGGGCCGACGAAGTCCGGGCCGACCCAAGAAGGGTCACACTGGGGTCATGACGGCGCGGATCCTGACGATCGAGGATGACGAACGGATTCGCTCCGCCACCCGTCTCGCCCTCGAGGACGAGGGGTACGTGGTCGTGGAGGCGGCCAGCGGCGAGGAGGCCCTCGAGGCGTTCTCGGCCCACCCGGCCGACGTCGTGCTGATCGACGTCATGCTGCCCGGCATCGACGGGTTCGATGTCTGCCGGGCGCTTCGCCGCCACAGCGACGTCCCGATCGTGATGGTCACCGCTCGCGACGACACCCACGACGTCGTCGCCGGCCTCGAGGCCGGGGCCGACGACTACGTGACGAAGCCGTTCGTGGCCAAGGAGCTCTCGGCGCGGATCCGGGCGCTGCTCCGGCGCGTTCGCACCAACGACACCGGGCTGGCGGTGCTCACCTTCGACACCCTCGCCATCTCCCCCGAGGCGGGGACGGTCCAGCGCGACGGCGAGGAGATCCACCTCACCAAGACCGAGTTCCGGCTGCTGTGCGAGCTGGCGTCGAACCCGAACAAGGTGCTGAGTCGCGAGCAGCTCCTCGACCGGGTGTGGGGCTACGGCTACTTCGGCGACGGACGGCTCGTCGACGTCCACGTCCGGCGCCTGCGGGCGAAGATCGAGCCCGACGCGGCCGAGCCCCGGTACGTGGTGACGGTGCGGGGGCTGGGCTACAAGCTCCAGCCGTGACCGCCTCGACCCCGGCCCGCCGGCGCCGCCGTCAGCTCGGCCTGCGGGCGCGCGTGACGGTCGCCTTCGCCCTCGGCGCGCTGGCCCTCTCGACGATCCTGTCGGTGCTGACCTACGGGTTGGTCCGCAACAACCTGGTCCAACAGCGCGAGGCGAGTGCGGTCACCCAGGCCTTCGTCAACGCCCGGGTCGCCCGCGACGGTCTGCGGGCGCCCCAGGCCGGCGGCTTGACCCGGGTGCTCGGCTCGCTCGAGAGCCAGGGCCGGGGCGGGGTCGTGCTCCACGTGGAGGACCGCTGGTTCGCCAGCTCGCTCGTGATGAGCCGCGACGTGCTGCCCGCACCGCTCCGCGACCGGGTGGAGGCGGGGACGCCGGCCCAGCAGCGGTTCCGGGCCGCCGGGGAGCCGTGGCTGGCCGTCGGCGTGCCCCTCCCGCGGGTGGGTGCACAGTTCTTCGAGGCCTTCTCCCTGGCCGAGGTCGATCGAACCCTCGGGGTCCTCAGCTACTCCCTGGCCGGCGCCGCCCTCCTCACGACCATGGCCGGTGCCGCGGTCGGCCGGTGGGCGAGCGCCCGCGTGCTGCGACCGCTGGGCAGCGTCTCGGAGGCGGCCGCCGCGATCGCAGGGGGATCGCTCGACATCCGCCTCTCGGTTCCGACCGACAAGGACCTGGCGCCACTGGCCGACTCGTTCAACTCCATGGTCGCCGCCCTCTCCGATCGGATCCAGCGCGACGCCCGCTTCGCGTCCGACGTGTCCCACGAGCTCCGCTCGCCCCTGACGACGCTCTCCACGTCGCTCGAGGTCCTGCAGGCCCGCCGCGGGGAGCTGAGCGAGCGATCGCAGGCGGCGCTCGATCTCCTCGACGCCGATGTCCGCCGGTTCCACCGCATGGTGGAGGACCTGCTCGAGATCTCCCGGTTCGACGCCGGCGTGGCCACCCTCGAGGTCGAGGAGGTCGACGTGCGCGAGCTCGTGCACCACGCCCTCGGGCGCACCGGCGAGGGGGTGCCGCTGACGGTGGAGGACATCCCGGACGGCGCCACCGTGCTCGGCGACAAGCGCCGCCTGGAGCGCATCGTGGCCAACCTGGTCGAGAACGCCGGCGGCCTACGGGGGCGGGGCCACCAGCGTCGGCGTCTCGCGGGCGGACGGCTGCGTCCGGATCGTGGTGGACGACGCGGGGAACGGTGTCGCCCCGGCCGAGCGCACCAAGGTCTTCGACCGCTTCTTCCGGGGTTCCGCCTCGGGCCGCCGAGGGGCGGGCAGCGGCTCGGGCCTGGGGCTTGCCCTCGTGGCCGAGCACACCCGGCTCCACGGTGGACGGGTGTGGGTCGAGGACGGGCCCGGCGGTGTCGGAGCGCGGTTCGTGGTCGAGCTGCCGGCGGCGACCACGGTCGATCGGTGAGGCGCCTCGCGACGCGGGCGCTGCTGGTCGCCGTCGTGATCGTGAGCGGCGCGTGTGGCGTGCGGGACGACTCCCGACCCCGCGGGTTGGCCACCGCCGACGTCCCCTACGGGTTGTTGGAAGAGGCCCCCCCGACGACGTTGCCGCCCCGGACGCCGACGGTGCCGGTCGTGCCGGTCAACGTGTACTTCGTGCGGGGCGAGCGGATGTTCCGGGCCGTGCGGCCGGTGAACGCCCCGGCGTCGGTGGCCAAGGCCCTCACGGCCCTCCTGTTCGGCCCGGAGGAGGCCGAAGCGGTGCAGGGGGTCCGGTCCGCCATCGATCCCACCGCGGCCGTGCAGGCCCGTGCCCTCGACGGTGGGACCTACCTCGTGGACCTGAGCTTCGAGTTCGCACAGGGGTCGGCGACGGAGCAGGCCCTGGGCCTGGCCCAGATCGTCTACACCGCCACCGACGTCCCCGGCGTCACGGGGGTCCGCTTCTCATTGAACGGCGCGCCGATCCAGGTGCCGACCCTGGCCGGATCGACCGGCGATCCGGTCGGGCGGGACGCCTTCGCCCATCTCGCGCCACTGCCCGAGGAGATCGCCCCCCCAGGTTGACCGCGGCGCCGGACGGGTAGCTCTGCAGGATCATGGATGTCTGGCCTGGACGGCCCTACCCGCTCGGGGCCACTCCCGACGCGGAAGGGACCAACTTCTCACTGTTCTCGGAACACGGCGAAGCCGTGGACCTCTGCCTCTTCGACGACGCCGGCGCGGAGCAACGCATCCGGCTGCCCGAGGTGACCGCCCACCGCTTCCACGGGTACGTGCCCGGGGTCGCGCCCGGCCAGCGCTACGGCTTCCGGGTCCACGGTCCGTTCGATCCCGCCAACGGCCACCGGTTCAACTCGAACAAGCTCCTGCTCGACCCCTACGCCAAGGCCATCGACGGCCAGGTCCAATGGGACGAATCGCTCTACGGGTACCACTTCGACTCCGAGGAGAAGGACCTCGCACCGAACGACGACGACAGCGCGCGCTTCGTGCCGAAGTCGGTGGTGGTGGAGGACTCGGACTTCGACTGGGGGGACGATCGCCGCCCCGGGATCCCCGTCCACGAGTCGATGATCTACGAGCTCCACGTCAAGGGCTTCACCCAGCTGCATCCCACCATCCCGGAGGAGATCCGCGGCACCTACGCCGCGCTCACCACGCCGGAGGCGATCGAGCACCTGCACCTCCTCGGCGTGACCGCCGTCGAGCTCCTGCCCGTCCACCAGTTCGTCGACGACCACACGCTGCAGGAGAAGGGCCTCCACAACTACTGGGGCTACAACTCCATCGGGTTCTTCGCCCCGCACGCGGCGTACAGCTCGACCGGGTCCGACGGCCAGCAGGTGCACGAGTTCAAGACGATGGTCAAGGCGCTGCACGAGGCCGGGATCGAGGTCATCCTCGACGTCGTCTACAACCACACGGCCGAGGGCAACCACTTCGGGCCCGACGCTCTCGTTCAAGGGCATCGACAACGTCGTCGTACTACCGCCTCGTCGACGGCGACGAGCGGTACTACATGGACTACACGGGCACCGGCAACAGCCTCAACATGCGCCACCCGAACGTGCTGCAGCTCCTCATGGACTCGCTGCGGTACTGGGTGACCGAGATGCACGTCGACGGCTTCCGGTTCGACCTGGCGTCGACGCTGGCCCGCGGCCTCCACGAGGTCGACCGGCTGTCGTCGTTCTTCGACGTGATCCAGCAGGACCCGGTCGTCAGCGGCGTCAAGCTGATCGCCGAGCCCTGGGACGTCGGCGAGGGCGGGTACCAGGTCGGCAACTTCCCGCCCCAGTGGCAGGAGTGGAACGGCAAGTACCGCGACACGATGCGCGACTACTGGCGGGGCGAGGAGGCCGGCGCTCGGCGAGTTCGCCTACCGGCTTCACCGGCAGCTCCGACCTCTACGAGCGACGACCGCCGCCCGGGCGCGTCCGTCAACTTCATCACCGCCCACGACGGCTTCACCCTCAACGACCTCGTCTCCTACAACGAGAAGCACAACGACGCCAACGGCGAGGGCAACAACGACGGCGACTCCCACAACCGGTCGTGGAACTGCGGGGCCGAAGGTCCGACCGATGATCCCGAGGTCGGCGCCCTCCGGTCACGGCAGCAGCGCAACTTCCTCGCCACGCTCTTCCTGAGCCAGGGCGTGCCCATGCTCGTGGGCGGCGACGAGATGGGCCGGACGCAGCACGGCAACAACAACGTCTACTGCCAGGACAACGAGCTGTCCTGGTTCGACTGGAGCCAGCGCGACGAGCAGCTGGTGCAGCTCGGGTTCACCCGCCGGCTGATGGACTTCCGGCGCAGCCATCCCGTGCTCCGCCGCCGCCGGTGGTTCCAGGGGCGGTCGATCCGAGGCGGCGAGGCCAAGGACATCGCCTGGTTCAACCCGGATGGGCTCGAGATGACCGACGCCGACTGGGACGCCGGCTTCGCCAAGGTGCTCGGCGTGTTCCTCAACGGCGACGAGATCCCGAACAAGGACCCGCGCGGCCGTCGCATCCTCGATGACTCGTTGCTCCTGTTGTTCTCGGCCCACCATGAGCCCATCGACTTCACCATCCCGAGCGGGCCCTACGGCGAGCAGTGGGAGCTGGCCTTCGACACCGCGGACCCGCTGGCGCCCGAGGGGTCGCGGACCTACAAGGCCGGCGACGACGTACCGATGGAAGCCCGCTCCGTCGTGGTCCTGCGCCGCCCTCCCGCTTCCACCCGCTGATGGCGGCGACCGCCGGCCCCCTGCGGGCGACGTACCGGGTGCAACTGCACGCCGGCTTCACCTTCGACGACGCGGCGGCCATCGTTCCGTACCTGGCCGAGCTCGGCATCAGCCACCTCTATTGCTCGCCCTACCTCCAGGCCGCGCCGGGGAGCACCCACGGCTACGACGTCGTCGACCACCAGCGGTTGAACGAGGAGCTGGGCGGCGAGGCCGCCTTCGGGCGGCTGGTGGCGGTACTGCGCGAGCACGGCCTCAGCCAGGTCCTCGACATCGTGCCGAACCACATGGCCACGGCCGGTCGTGCCAACGCGTGGTGGTGGGACGTCTTGGAGAACGGCCCCGCCAGTCGCTACGCGTCGTACTTCGACATCGACTGGGATCCGCCCGAGCGAAAGCTCATCGCCCAGGTCCTCGTCCCGGTCCTGGGCGACCACTACGGCCGCGTCCTCGAGAACGGCGAGCTCGAGCTGGTGCGCGAAGGCGGCTCCTTCACGATCCGCTATCACGAACACGAGTTGCCGGTGTCACCGCGCTCCTCGACGAGGTGTTGTCCCGGGCGGCCGAGCGGCTCGAGGGGCACGACGAAGTGGCCAGCCTCGCCACCGCGTTCGGGCGTCTGCCCCACGCCCTCATCACGGAGTGGGACTCGGTGCTCGAGCGGCACCGTGACAAGGAGATCCTCCGCAGCCGGCTCGCCGACCTCTGCGCCGCCGACGTGGCGGTGGCGTTCGCCATCGACGAGGAGGTCAAGGCGGTCAACGAGGATGTCGACGCCCTCGACGCCCTGCTCGACCGCCAGAACTACCGCCTCGCCTTCTGGCGCACGGCGGGTCGCGAGCTCGACTACCGCCGATTCTTCGACATCACGACGCTCGTCGCGCTCCGAGCCGAGCAGGACCACGTCTTCGACGACACCCACGAGCTGATCCTGAAGCTGGTGGCCGACGGTGTCGTGGACGGGCTGCGGGTCGACCACGTGGACGGCCTCCGCGACCCGAAGGCCTACCTGGCCCGGCTCCGGTCCGCCGTCGGGGAGGGGACCTACCTCGTCGTCGAGAAGATCCTGGAGGGCGACGAGCGCCTCCGCCCGTCGTGGCCGATCGACGGCACCTCCGGGTACGACTTCCTGGTCCAGGTCAACGACCTTCTGCACGACCCGGCCGGTGCGGCCCCGATGACCGCGATCTACGAGCGGTTCACCGGCTCCTCGGCCGACGTCGAGGAGCTGGCCCGGGCGGCGAAGCACGAGATCATGCGGACGGTGCTGGCCGCCGACGTGGAGCGGCTCACCGCCCACTTCGCGGTCGTGGCCGAGGGCCATCGCCGCTACCGCGACTACACCCGGTCCGACCTGCGCGACGCGCTCCGGGAGGTCATCGCCTCCTTCGACGTCTACCGCACCTACGTGGTCGGGGGCGAGTCGCACGAGGCCGAGGACGAGGAGATCGTGTCGCGCGCCGTCGAGCGCGCCGTCGCGACCCGACCCGATCTCGACCCCGAGCTGTTCGGGTTCCTGGGCGACCTCCTCGTGCTCCGCCACGACGGACCGGCCGAGGTCGAGCTGGCCGAGCGCTTCCAGCAGGTCAGTTCGCCGGTCATGGCCAAGGCCGTCGAGGACACCGTCTTCTACCGCTTCCTCCGGATGGTCTCGTTGAACGAGGTCGGCGGCGAACCGGGCCACTTCGGCAGCCCGGTGGCCACCTTCCACGAGCGCCGCTCCGGCGACGTCGCGGCCCGGTCCCTGCTGGCCTCGTCCACCCACGACACCAAGCGGAGCGAGGACGTTCGGGCCCGTCTGGCGGCACTGGCCGAGATCCCCGATGCGTGGGAGGACGCGGTGCGGCACTGGTCGTCCCGCTTCGGGAGCGACACGATCGATCGCCCCACCGAGTACCTCCTCTACCAGACGGTCGTCGGTGCCTGGCCGTTGCCGGCCGACCGCGCCATGGCCTACCTCGAGAAGGCGACCAAGGAGGCCAAGGTCCACACCTCGTGGATCGACCCCGTGCCGGAGTACGACGCCGCCGTCGCCGCCTTCGCCGAGCGCCTCCTCGATGATCCGGCCTTCACCGCCGACGTCGAGTCGTTCCTGGCCACCACCGGCCTCGTGGCCGCCGGCCACCACAACTCCCTCGTGCAGACCGCGCTGAAGCTCACCTGCCCCGGCGTCCCCGACATCTACCAGGGCACCGAGCTCTGGGACCTGTCCCTCGTCGACCCCGACAACCGGCGCCCCGTCGACTACGAACGGCGCCGCGCCGCGCTGACCGGCGCCACCGTCGACGGAGGCGAGAAGTTCGCTCTCGTCCGCCGGCTGCTGCACCTGCGGCGCGACCGCCCGGAGCTGTTCGACGTCACCGCCGGCTACACCCCGTTGCCGGCCGAGGGACCCGACGCCGAGCGGGTGATCGCCTTCGAGCGGGCCGGGGGCGCCCTGCGCGTCCTCGCCTCGAGGTTCCCGCTTCGGGGCCCCGTGGCGCCGGGTACGACCTTCGCCGACGCGCTCGCCGGACGGCCGGTCGTGGTGCTGGTCGACGGACAGGAGCTGGGATGAGGTTCGAGGTGTGGGCGCCGACGCCCGAGCGGGTGGAGCTGGTGATCGGGGCGGCCCGCCACGAGATGCGATCGGTCGCCGGCCGACCCGGGTGGCTCGAGGCCGAGGTGGTGGACGCCCGGCCCGGCGCCCGGTACGGGTACTCCCTCGACGGTGGCCCTGTGCGCCCCGATCCCCGCTCGGCCTCCCAGCCCGAGGGCATCGACGGGCTGAGCGAGGTGGTCGATCACGGGGCCTTCGCCTGGACCGACTCGGCGTGGCGGGGCATCCCGCTCTCGTCGGCCGTGATCTACGAGCTGCACGTCGGCACGTTCACCGATGCCGGCACCTTCGACGCCGCCATCGAGAAGCTGCCCCACCTGCGTCGATCTCGGCGTCGACGCGATCGAGCTGCTGCCGGTCGACGAGTTCTCCGGCCAACGGGGTTGGGGCTACGACGGCGTCGACCTGTTCTCGCCCCATCGGGCCTACGGCGGCCCGGACGGGCTCAAGCGGCTGGTCGACGCCTGCCACGGCGCCGGCCTCGCCGTCATCATGGACGTCGTCTACAACCACCTCGGGCCGGCCGGGAACTACCTCGGCGAGTTCGGTCCGTACTTCACCGACCAGTACGCCACGCCGTGGGGCATGGCCGTGAACCTCGACGATCGCGGCAGCGACGAGGTGCGCCGCTTCTTTCTCGACAACGCGCCTCTCGTGGCTGCGCGACTACCACTGCGACGGCCTCCGCCTCGACGCCGTCCACGCCATCGTCGACACCTCCGCCACCCACTTCCTCGAGGAGCTGGCCGTGGAGGTCGAGGCCCTGTCGCGCCTCGACCGGGCGCCCGCTGTTCCTGATCGCCGAGAGCGACCTGAACGACCCGCGGATCGTCGCCCGCCGCGAGGTCGGCGGCTACGGGATGGACGCGCAGTGGAGCGACGACTTCCACCACACGCTCCACGCGGCTCTCACCGGCGAGCGATCCGGTTACTACGGCGACTTCGGCTCCCTCGAGCAGCTGGCGACGGCGCTGCGTGCAGGCGTTCGTCTACGCCGGCGACTTCGCCCCGGACCGCGGCCGGCGCCACGGCCGGCCGTCCCGTCGGCATCCCGGGGTGGCGCTTCCTCGGGTACCTGCAGGACCACGACCAGATCGGCAACCGGGCCCAGGGCGAGCGGTCCTCGCACCTGCTGTCGACCGAGCGCCTGAAGATCGCCGCCGCGCTCGTGCTCACGGCGCCGTTCGTGCCCATGCTCTTCATGGGCGAGGAGTGGGCGGCCTCCTCGCCGTTCCAGTACTTCACCGATCACCCCGACCCGGAGCTGGGCCGGGCGGTCAGCGAGGGCCGGCGCAGCGAGTTCGCCTCCTTCGGGTGGAAGCCCGAAGACGTGCCGGATCCCGCAGGACGTCGCCACGTTCGAGCGGTCGAAGCTGCGGTGGGACGAGCTCGCCGAGGGGGACCACGCCGACGTGCTGGCCTGGCATCGCGACCTGCTGCGCCTGCGCCGGGCCCACCCGGCGCTGACCGACGGGCGCCTCGACGAGGTCGAGGTCGAGGTCGACGAGGACGCGGGTCACCTGGTCCTGCGCCGGGGGCCGGTGCAGGTGGCCGTGAACCTCGGGGACGAAACGTGGGAGATCTCGTTGTCGGGCATCGTGGCGCTCGCCGCGCCGGCCGGGTTGGCCGTCGAGGGGGGCGCCGTGAAGCTGCCGCCGGACGGAGTGGTGATCGCGGTCTAGCGATCGGGCCTACGGCCTTCCGCCTACCGCCGGGTCATGGCGTCGACCTCGGCTCGCTCGACCTCGGAGAGCTTCCAGCTGATCGCCGCCGCGTTGTCCCGCACCTGCTCCGGACGGGTGGCACCGGCGATGACGGACCCCATGGCCGGCATCGTGGCGAGCCACGACATGGCCAGCTCCAGCAGCGTGTGGTCGCGGTCGGCGGCGAAGCCCGACAGGCGGTCGACGATGTCGAAGGTCTTGTCGCCGAGCGCCTTCTCCCGGCGCTCGGCGGGCAAGCCGGCGAGGCGGGTGCCCTCGGGCGGCTCGGCGTCGCGCTGGTACTTGCCCGTCAGCATCCCGGACGCCAGCGGGAAGTAGGGGAGGATGGCGAGGCCGTGGCGCTCGCAGGCCGCGATGGTGTCGGCCTCCTGGCGGCGGTCGAGGAGGCTGAGCTGGTTCTGGACGGTGACGAACCGGGTCGTCCCGCGATCCGCAGCCGCCGCGGAGGAAGCGTCGAGGCGGGTGCCGTCGAAGTTCGAGCAGCCGATCTCCCGGACCTTGCCCTCCTCCACGAGCTCGTGCAACGCGCCGAGCGTGTCCTCGATGGCCACCGAGTCGTCCGGGAAGTGGAGCTGGTACAGATCGATCCGGTCGGTCCCGAGCCGCTGGAGCGACGCCTCGCAGGCTTCCTTCACGTAGGCCGGGGCGGCGCCGCCCTTGCCCTCGCCGAGCGGCCCGCCGAACTTCGTGGCGATCACCACCTCGTCGCGGTGGGAGCCGAGCGCCTGGCCGAGGAACACCTCGGACTTGGTGCCTCCGTAGATGTCGGCCGTGTCGAAGAGGGTCACGCCCGCCTCGCGAGCGGCGTCGACCACTGCGGTCGTCTGTTCCTGGTCGATGCGCATGCCGAAGTTGTTGCAGCCGAGACCGACGAGGGAGACGGTCAGGCTGCCGATGGTGCGGGTGTCCATCCGGGCAACGTAGACCCGACCGCTACGGTCTCGGTGTGAACTACGACCTCGTCGTCATCGGTGGTGGTGCCGGTGGGATGTCGGCGGCGCGAGCGGGCGTGCGGCGGAAGAAGCGGGCCCTCCTGATCCAGGACGGCGCCATCGGCGGAGATTGCACGTTCACCGGCTGCGTCCCGTCCAAGGCGCTGATCGCCGCCGCCGCCAAGGGGCGGACGTTCGAGGAGGCGATGGCTTCGGCCCGACGTTCGATCGCCACCATCGCCGCCACCGAGGACGCCGACGTGTTCCGCGGGGAGGGGGTGGACGTCATCGAGGGACGGGCCCGTTTCCTGTCCCGTGACGAGATCGAGGTCGACGGCCGCCGCATCGGTGCGGATCGGTTCGTGATCGCGACGGGCGCGGCGCCGGCCGTCCCGCCCATCCCGGGCCTCCGCGACCTCGACCACCTCACCAGCGACGACGTCTGGAAGCTCACCACGTGCCCGCCCTCGCTGGTCGTGCTGGGCGGTGGCGCCATCGGGTGTGAGCTGGCCCAGGCCTTCGCCCGGCTCGGCGCCTCCGTGACGATCGTCGAGGGATCGGACCGGCTCCTGAACAAGGAGGAGCCGGAGGTCAGCGCCCTGATCCGGACGGTGTTCGAGCGCGAGGGGATCACCGTCCGCCTCGGGGCCAGGGCGTCGAAGGTCGAGGCGACCGGCGAAGGTGGCGCCGCCGCGTGCACCTGGAGTCCGGTGATCCGGTCGAGGCGGCTCGCCTGCTCGTGGCCATCGGGCGTCGTCCCGTCACCGAAGGCCTCGACGTGCAGGCGGCCGGGGTCGCCCTCGACGAGCGTGGGTTCGTGACGACGGACGACTACCTGCAGACGTCGGCGGCCAAGGTGTGGGCGGTCGGCGACGTGGCCGGCAAGTTGCAGTTCACCCACGCCGCCGACGAGATGGGGCGCATCGCCGTCGGCAACGCCTTCGGCGGGTTCCGGATGCGGAAGTTCAAGAGCGAACGCATCCCGTGGGTGACCTTCACGAGCCCCGAGGTCGGGCGGGTCGGCCTGGCCGAGGCCGAGGCCGTCGACCAGGGCGGACGGGTCGCGTTCCTTCCCCTGAGCGAGGTCGACCGGGCGGTCGCCGAGGACGAGCGGGATGGGTTCCTCAAGGTCATCGCCGGGCCGCGGTTCGGGACCGGGAACCTGGCCGGCGGACGGATCCTCGGGGCGACGGTGATGTGCTCGCGGGGCGGGGAGTTGGTGCACGAGCTGGCCCTCGCCATCCGCACCGGCATGTTCCCCGCCCGCCTCGCCCTGACGACGCACGCCTATCCGACCTGGTCGATGGCCGTGCAGAAGGTCGTGGGCCAGTTCTTCCTCGAGCTCGAGGGACGATCCGCCGAGCCGGCCCGGGCGGGCGACACGCTGCGCACGTGACGCTGTTCGACGATTCGCCGGGGCGGGCGCCGGTGCGACGCGTCAGCCTCGTCCGCCTCAGCTCGGAGATCGCCCGTTCGCTGGCCTCCATCGGCAAGGTGGCCGTCGAGGGGGAGGTGCACCAGCCGAAGGCGAGGCCCAACGGCCGGCAGTACTTCACGCTGCGGGACCGCGCTTCGCAGGTCTCGGTCACCGTGCCGGGCACCCGGGCCAAGCGGGCCTGGATCGTGGACGGGCAGCGGGTTCAGGTCACCGGCGGCCTCTCCTGGGACAACGCCTGGGGCCGGATGCAGCTCGTCGCCGACGAGGTCGTGCCCGTCGGCGCCGGCGCCGTCTCGGCCATGATCGCCGGTGCACGCGAGCGGCTCCGGGCCGACGGGCTCCTCGACCGCCCCCGCCGGCGGCTGCCCCGGCTGCCCGAGCGGATCGGCGTGGTGTGCGGGTCGGAGGCGGCGGTGCGGGCCGACATCGAGTCGGTGGTCGCGGCCCGGTTCCCGGGCTACCCCATGGCCTTCCGGGAGGTGACGATGACGTCGGCCGAGGCCGTGATGGAGGGGCTGCGCGACCTCGACCTCCGCGCCGACGTGGACGTGATCATCCTGGCCCGGGGTGGCGGCGACGCGACCCAGCTGCTGCCCTTCAGCGACGAGGAGCTGTGCCGCGCGATCTGCGCGTCGTCGACGCCGGTCGTCGCCGCCATCGGCCACGAGGGCGACCGGCCGCTCTGCGACGAGGTCGTCGACCTCCGTTGTGGCACCCCGTCGCTGGCGGCGGCCGCCGTGGTGCCGGATCGCAGGGCGCTGCTGGCGGCGCTCGATGCCCAGTGGGCCCACGCCGAGGCCGCCGCCGGTCGCCACCTCGCCGACGCCAACCGCCGCCTCGATCGGGTGGACCGCGACCGCGCCGTCACCGCCGGCGCGGACCGCGCCGCCGACCGCCTCGCCCGGGCCGCCGGCCGGCTCGAGCTCGTCCACCCGCGCCACCGCGTGGTGCCGGCCGCGGCCCGTCTCGCCGCCGCGCAGAGGGAGATGGACGCGCTCGACCCGGTCCGGGTGCTGGAGCGCGGGTACGCCGTCGTGCGGCGGGCCGACGGGGCCGTCCTCCGCTCGGCCGCCGACGCCGCTCCGGGCTCGGCGATCGACGTGCAGCTCGCCGCCGGGCGCCTCGCCGCCACCGTCGACGCGGACGCCGATGGCGACGCCGACGCCGCTTCGCCGGTCCCTTCTGGCGGCCAGAACCACCCGTGAAGCCCTGCCGAGCGACCGAAAGGGTCCACCGAACCGATGCCCGCTGACTCGACCGCCGTCCCCGGCCGCACGTTCGAGGAGCTCGTCGACGAGCTCGAGGCCACGATCGCCCGCATGGCCGGCGGGAACCTCGGCATCGAGGAGGTCACCGACCTCTACGAGCGGGCCGGGCGCCTCCATGCGGAGGCCACCGAGCGCCTCGCCGCCATCTCGGCCCGCATCGACAAGCTCAGGGCGCCGGAGTGACCGCCATCGCGATGGCGATCAAGAACGGTTTCCCCACGCCCAGCTGAAGCAGCGCCAGTCGAGGCGGCCCGTGGCCCAGGGGCCCCAGAGGCCGAAGACGGACGCGGCGGTCCGTTCGGTCCAGGCGATGCACGACGGTTCGGCGATGCGGCGCACGACCTGGCGGATCCCGCCCTCGTGGACGACGTAGCCGGCCCAGACGCCCGGGTGGTCCTTGGTCGAGCCGACCTCCGTCGCCGGCATGCCGTGGTGGAGCTTGCGACGGTTGCGGTGGGTGTGTCCGAAGCTCAGGAACGTGGCCGGGTTGGCGGCGGCGACGGCGCGCAGGAAGGCCTGGCCCTCCGGTCGCGGGATGCCGCGCGGATAGCGGGAGGCGAACGGCAGCGGGTCGACGTAGTGGTGCATGGTCAGGAAGACCGGCCCGGGCGCGGAGGCGACGGCGTCGAGCACGAGGCGGCGCTGGCGGTCGTCGATCCGGCCGAGCCGGTGGCCGTGTTCGGAGGAGTGGGCGAGGACGATGCGCAGTCCCGGCCCATCGATCACCGCTGGATCGCGGGGGGCGTCGAGTCCGTGGCGGGAGAGGACGTCGCGGCCGTCGACGGCGCGCGGCACCACGTCGTGGTTGCCGACGGTGATGTGCACGGGGACGGACGAGGAGGCCAACACGCCGGCGACGGTCTCCCACTCGGCCGGCCGCCCGGACCAGGTGAGGTCGCCCTTGGCCACGACCCGCTCCGCGCCCCAGGCTGCGGCTTCGGCGAGTGCGGCCCGAGCGCACCGTGCCGGATAGGCGTCGGCGGCCGGCACCTCCGGCGCCTCGCGGAAGCGCGGGGCGAGGCCGAAGCCGCGCTCGCCGACGTGGAGGTCGCTGACCGTCGCGAACCGGGCCAGCTCGGCGCCCGGCGGCGAGGCGAGGGTTCGGACCCGTCCGACCACCGACCCGTCGGCCCGGAGGGGGTACGTCGTGGCCGGCTCGAGGCCGTCCACGACCACCGCCCCCGGTCCGCGTCCGGAGACGACGACCGTCGCATCGCCGACGCCGAGCTCGCCGCCCTCACCGCGCAGGGAGGACCAGGTCAGCTGGACCGTGCGGTCCTCGACGGCGAAGACGCGCAGGCCGCCGATGCCGGCGGCCCGACGGGTCAAGACGACGGGTCGGGGGTGAACACCTGGGCCAGCCGCTCGCCCTCACGCCGGCGGAAGGCCACGTTCACGTCGAGCCGCTCGAGCGTCTGCTCGACGGTCTTCTGGCCCGCCTTGACCGGGTGGGCCGACAGGAAGGCCCGCACGTCACCGGCCAGCTCGGCCGGCAGGGTGCTGATGCTCTCGATCATCCGGGCGTGGCTGTTGTCCGGGAACTTCTCGAGCAGCGAGCCCCAGCGCTCCTTGAGCCAGGCCCACGCCTTGTCGCCGTGCTCGCGGTTGGCCAGGGCGGCGTTGATCACGAACGGGGCGTTCTGGGTGCGGACCTCGGTGGCGGCCATGTCGAGCGTGCGGTGGAGCAGCCCCTCGTGCCCGAAGGAGGCGAGGGCCATGAGGTAGCGAACCTCCTCCTGCGGGGTCGCGGGGTTGCGGTACCGGTCGAGGAACTGCTGGTACTCGGCCTCACCACCGGTGTGCGCGGCGATGGCGACCAACGCCGGCGCGAGGTCGGCGTCGACCGCCGAACGGTCCGAGAGGTACACGGCGTGGAGCTCCCCGGCCCGCCACCGGATGTCCGGGTCGGCGCCGACGGTGCCCAGCGTGCCGAGGAGGAGGGCCCGAAGCGTCGGCAACTTCTCCCCTTCGCCCGGCGAGGCCGTCCAACCCAGGCGGGCGAAGGCCGGCCCGGCCAGGCGGCGGACGAAGTCCTGCAGGCCTTCGCGGCGGTCGGCGGGCAAGGCCCGTTCCATGAGGGAGAACGGGGCGACGACCGCACTCCAGACGGTCGGATCCTCCTCGTCGCCGAAGAGGCGAGCGAGGTCGACGAAGTCGTCGACCGGGGCCAGCCCGGCCCACACCGCGGCCCACGTGTCGGAGACGAGGTTGTAGCGCTCGACGGGGCTGAGCTGCGCCGCCCGCAGGTCGGCCGTCAGGCGACGGAGCAGATCCGGCGCGTAGCGGGTGCGGTAGAACCCGGAGCCACCGGCGTTGACGACCAGCCAGTCCACCTTGCTCGGGCCGAAGTCGATCGTGGCCGAACCCTCGGAGAGCAGCAGCTTCCGGGTCGCGACCGAGCCGTCGACGCTGGCCCGCAGGATGACCGGCACCTGCCAGCGGGCGTCGGCGTCGTCGGGCGTCGGGAGGTAGCGGAACCGCCGCTGCGCGAGCTCGATCGCGCCGCCCTCACCGCCGTCCACGGTGACGACGGGGTAGCCGCCCTGGAAGATCCACGAGTCCATGGTCGAGCGGACGGGCTCGCCGCTGGCCTCCTCGATGGCGTCCCACAGGTCGGTCGTCTCGGTGTTCCCGTACGCGTGCTTGCGCATGTAGAGCCGGATGCCCTCGCGGAACGTCTCGGCGCCGAGGTACTGCTCGAGCATGCGGACGACCGACGCGCCCTTCTGGTAGGTGAGGACGTCGAACATGCCCTCGGCCTCCTCGGGCGCGGCCACCGGGAACTCGACGGGTCGGGTGGACTGCATGCCGTCGGTGTTCATCGCCGCGGCCCGGCCCGTGGAGAAGCTCACCCATCGCTCCCACTCCGGCCGGAAGGCATCGACGGCGAGCAGCTCCATGAACGTGGCGAAGGCCTCGTTCAACCAGATCCCGTTCCACCACTTCATGGTCACGAGGTCGCCGAACCACATGTGCGCGATCTCGTGCGCGACGACGTCGGCGACGCGCTCGTGCTCGACCCGGCTGGCCGTGGTCGGGTCGACCAGCAGCGCCGTCTCCCGGAAGGTGACGCAGCCGAGGTTCTCCATGGCGCCGAAGGCGAAGTCGGGCAGCGCGATCAGGTCGAGCTTGTCGCTCGGGTACGGGATCCCGAAGTACTCGGTGAAGAAGCGCAGCGAATGGGCGCCGGCCTCGAGCGCGAAGCCGGCCAGATGCCCCTTCCCGGGGACGTAGGCGACCCGCAGCGGGGTGCCGTCGACGTCGACGGGCTCGGTGAGCTCGAGCGGACCCACCACGAAGGCGACGAGGTAGGTCGACATCACCATCGTGTCGGCGAAGGTGACGGCGCGGCGGCCGTCGCCCATCGGCACCTCGCGGATCTGCGTCCCGTTGGAGAGGGCGGTCAGGCCGTCGTCGACGACCAGCGTCACCCCGAAGGACGCCTTGAAGTCGGGCTCGTCCCAGCACGGGAAGGCGCGCCGGGCGTCGGTCGACTCGAACTGGGTGGTGGCGATGACCTGCTCGCGGCCGTCGGCGTCGGTGAAGGTGCTCCGGTAGAAGCCGGCCAGCTTGTCGTTGAGGGTGCCCGTGAAGGCGAGCTCGAGCTCCCAACGCCCAGGCTCGGCCACCCCTTCGAGGCGGATGGTCGCCCGCTCCCGGGCCTCGTCGAGGTCGACCGAGCCGACGAGCGTGACGTCGCCCGAGCGCAACGTGGCGCGGTGGATCTGCAGCTCGGCGGCGTTGCAGACGATGCCCATCGTGGCCTCGTGGACCTCGATGGTGACCGTCTCGGTCCCCTCGAAGGTGAACGCCCGCAGATCGGGCGCCAGCGTGAGCTCGTAGTGCAGCGGGATGACGCTGCGGGCGAGGCGGTGGTCGGAGTCGAACTCGAACGAGGCAACCATCGGCCCAGCCTACGGGGTGCGGCTCGACGGCCGGAAGGCCGGGGGGGAGCGGCCCGGCCCCCTATCGTCAGCCGCCATGGCCACTCCCGCGACCCTCGACGTCCTCGCCTTCGGCAACGCCATCGTCGACGTCCTCGCCGCCGCCGAGGAGGCGGATCTCGACCGTCACGGGCTCGTAAAGGGGTCCATGAGACTGTGCGACGAGCGAGAGGCGGCGCTCGTCTACGACGCGATGGGCCCTGCCATCGAGATGTCCGGTGGCTCGGCCGCCAACACCGCGGTCGGCGTGGCTTCGTTCGGGGGACGGGCCGGCTTCGTCGGGAAGGTGCGCGACGACCAGCTCGGCACCGTGTTCGCCCACGACATCCGGGCTTCGGGCGTCGAGTTCGCCTCGGCGCCGGCGGTCGAGGGGCCGCCGACGGGTCGGTGCCTCGTCCTGATCACCCCGGACGCGCAGCGCACCATGAGCACGTTCCTCGGCACCGCCGGCCGCCTCGGCCCCGACGACGTCCCGGTCGAACGGGTGGCCGACGCCGGCGTGGTCTACCTCGAGGGGTACCTCTGGGAGGAGCCCTCGGCCAAGGCCGCCATCGGGGCCGCCATCGCCGCCGCCCACGACGCCGGCCGGCAGGTCGCGTTCACCCTGTCGGACTCGTTCTGCGTCGACCGCAACCGCGACGACTTCGTCCGCCTGCTCGAGTCCTCCGTCGACATCCTCTTCGCCAACGAGGCCGAGATCACGTCGCTCTACGAGGACGACGACTTCGATGCCTGCATCGAACGGCTCCGCGGCGTCGTGGCCCTCGGCGCCATCACCCGCGGGGCCGAAGGGTCCGTCCTCGTGACGCCCGACCGCACCGAGATCATCCCCGTCGAGCCGGTGGAGGTCGTGGACACGACCGGCGCCGGCGACCTCTACGCCGCCGGAGTCCTCTACGGCTTGGCCGCCGGCCACGACCTCGCCCTCTGCGGACGTCTCGGCTCGCTGGCGGCGGCGGAGATCATCTCCCACGTCGGAGCCCGTCCCGAGGTGTCGCTGGCCGAGCTGGCCGCCCCGCTCCTGGGCTGAGCTCGACGACTCCGCCATGCACCTTCTCCGCACCCGTTCGTTCCTCCTGTTGTTCATCGGCCAAGCCCTCAACGGGATCGGCAGCTGGGCCGCGCTCGTGGCCATGTGGGGGTTCGCGGCGTACCAGTTCGACTCGGGGCCGACCCAGATCGCGCTGCTCGGGCTGGCGTGGGCGGTGCCGTCGGCGATCATCGGCCCGTTCGCCGGGGTGCCGATCGACCGGCTCGGCGCGAAGCGGGTGCTGGTGCTCGCGTACCTCGGTGGGGCGGCCTCGGCCGTGGCCATGTCCTTTGCCACCTCGTACCCGCAGTTGGTGGGCCTGGGCGTGCTGGTCGGACTGGCCAAGGCCTTCGCCCAGCCGGCGTCCGACACCCTCCCGCCTCGACTGGTCGACGACGCCGACCTGCTGGCGGCCAACGCCATCCTCGGCGCCTCGTCCGAGTCGGCCATCGTCTTCGGCCCGGTCGTCGCGGCGGCGGCGATCGCGGTGGGCGGCCTGCGCGGCGCGTTCCTCGTGGACGCGGCCACGTACCTCGTCGGCATCGCCGTCGTGGTGCCGCTGGCCCTGCGGGCCCCGACGGCCGACGCCGAAGGAGGCGACGTCGACAGCCTCGCCCGGACGTTGCGGGCCGACGTGCGGGAGGGCTTCGCGCTCGTCGCCCGCCAGCCCGTCCTCCGCTTCACGATGATCCTGTCGTCGATCGTGTTCGTCACCTGGTCGACGTTCGTCGTGGTGGAGCCGATCTATGTGCGCGACGTCCTCGGCCGACCGGCCACGTACTTCGCGCTGCTCCAGACCGCCTTCGGCACCGGACTCGTCGCCACCGGGCTGTTGCTGCCGCGACTGGGCGATCGGGTCGCCGGCCCGCGGGCCCTGTCGCTGTCGGTCCTCCTCTCGGGCCTGACCGCCGCTCTGTACGTCGGCACCCGCATCCCGGCCGTGGCCATGGCCGGCGTCTTCCTCTGGGGCGTCGACGTCGCGTTCTTCTCCGCCCCCTCCCGCACGTTGCTGCAGCGCCACAGCCCGCCGGCAGCCCACGGCCGCGTCCTGGCCCTCTACCGCACCACCCACTCGGGCGCCGACGTGCTCGCCCTGCCGCTCGCCGGTGTGGCCGCCGGGATCGTCGGCGTCCAAGCGACGGCGCTGGCCGTGGCCGCGCTTCCGGTGGTCGCCGGCGTGGTCGGCTTCCGGTTCGCGGCCCGCTTCGGACCGACGAGGCCGGCGGCGCCGGACCGACCGGAGGTCTTCGAGCTCGAAGGGCCGCTCGTCTAACCGACGAGCGACTCGAGGACCGGGACGAGCTCGGCCGCCGCCGGCATCGCCGCGATCTCGTCCGCGATGACCCGAAGCCCGTGCCGCGAACGATGCCTCGTCGAGCAGACGCTGCACGGCCGCGCCGATGGCGTCCGCGGTGGCCTCCTCGCCCCGCAGGCCGATGGCGACGCCGGCCCGTTCGCAGATGTCGGTGTTGCGGAACTGGTCCGCCGCCTGGGGCAGGCACAGCTGCGGGATCCCACCGGCCAGGGCGGCCAACATCGTGCCGGAGCCGGCATGGGAGACGACGACGGTCACGTGGGGCAACAGCAGGCTCTGGCCGACGTACTCGGTCACGTGGACGTTCGCCGGCGGGGTTCCGAAGGTGTCGACGTCGCCGCCCGGCCCGACCGTCACCACGAGCTCGACGTCGAGCGCGGCGATCCCCTCCACGGCGCGCGGGAACGTGGGGTTCACGTTGAAGGCGGTGCCGAACGTCAGGTAGACGACCGGCCGGCCGGTCTCGACACGCGCCCGCACGCCCGGGCTCAGCTCCTCGCCGGGCGAGGCGTCACCGGACTCGGGGCGGCGCCACACGCGGCGACCGAGGTGGGGGAGCGGCCCGGGCTGCAACGACGGCGGGAAGACGTCGACGTACAGGTGGTCGAAGCACCCACCGTAGGGGCGCGGGAGCAGCCCGGCTCGCGTCCACACATCGGCGGCGAACTCACCGGCGAGACGCACGTGCTCCGCCGGCACGGCCGCCCCGAAGGCGTGGCAGACGTTCGGGATCCCTCGAGCGGCGGCGGCCGCCGGCCCGGCGAGCTCGGCCTGTTCGTGGACCAGAAGGTCCGGACGCCACGCCTCGGTCAGGTCCAACAGGGCGTCGATGGCCCCGTGGGCCGCGACGTCGCCGAAGAGGCGGGGGAAGGCGAAGGCGGCGATCCCGGCGCCGGTCATCGTCATGATCTCGGGGTACTTCGCGGCGACGATCGGGCCCCGCTCGCGGTGGGACAGGCCGACGACCGCCGTCTCGATGCCGCTCGCCTCGATGCGATCGCAGCCGTCGGCCGCCGTGGCCCATCGAACGTCGTGGCCCGCCTCGCGCACCGCATGGGCCAGGGGGAGCATCGGTTGGATGTGCCCGAGCCCGGACGTCGAGGTGAACAAGACGCGCATCAGACCTGCCCGCGCCCCCGTTCGATGATGGCGTCGCGCCGCTCGGCGACGCCGCCCACGGCCGCCGGATCGGTGTTCCACTCCGCGGCGATGGCGGCCTCGATGCGAAGCCCTTCGGCGACGGTGGTGGACGTCGTCCGCTCGTACTCGGCGAGCATGGCCTGCACCGGCCGCTGGTCGTAGCCGGCGATGTCGGCGGCGAGCCGGCGGGCCCGGGGCAGCAGCTCGTCGTGGGGGACGACGTGGTTCACCAGCCCCCACTCCCTGGCCTGCTCGGCCGGAAGGAAGTTGCCGGTCAGGCTCAGCTCCTTGGCCCGCCGCACGCCGATCGCCTGGGGGAGCAGCACGGTCATGCCCCAGCCGGGGAGGATGCCGACCCGGGCGTGGGTGTCGGCGAACACCGCCCGCTCGGAGGCGACGAGGAAATCGCACTGCAGGGCCAGCTCGAACCCACCGGTGACGGCGGCGCCGTTGATGGCACCGATCACGGGCTTGACCGTCCGACCCCAGGGCCTGCCGATTCCTCGGTCTCCCTCTGCGGCGGCGGCCCTCCGGGCCCATGCCTTGCCGCACGACGGGCGGATGCTCGCTGGCGCTCCCGACGCCGCCTTGGGCACGGGCGCCGGGCAGGCGCCCGGTGTCACCGAGCTCCTTGAGGTCGACGCCGGCGCAGAAGGCCGGGTCGCTCCCGGTGAGGATGATCACGGACACCGACTCGTCGCCGTCGACCTCGGCCATGGTCCGGCGCAGGGACGCGGTCAGTTCGCCGTTGAGGGCGTTGCGGCGGTCGGGCCGGTCGAGGGTCAGCACGGCGATCCCGTCGGCCACGTCCTTCTTCAGCACCATCGCCGGACGCTACCGTCCGGTCGTGCAGACCAACCCGTGGCTCGACCGTCGCATCCTCAACTGGGCCCACCAGGGTGGGGCCAAGGAGGCGCCGTCGAGCACGCTCTTCGCCATGCGCCAGGCCGTGGCCAACGGCGCCGACGCGTTGGAGCTGGACGTCCACATGAGTCGCGACGGCGTACTGATGGTGTGCCACGACGCCACCGTCGACCGCACCACGAACGCGTCCGGCGCCATCGCCGACCTCACGGTGGACGAGCTCCGGCGCCTCGACAACGCCTACTGGTGGACGGCGGGCACCGTGGTCGACCACGAGAACCCCGACGCCGCCGCGTACGTCCATCGCGGCAAGGCGCCCGACGATCCCGACTTCCGCATCGCCACGCTCGACGAGGTGCTCCAGGCGTTCCCCGACGTCTTCTTGAACTTCGACATCAAGCAGACGGCGCCGACGGTCGCGTCGTACGAGCAGCCTCTCGCGGAGGCGCTCCTGCGCCACGGTCGCGCCGGCACGACGATCGTCGCCTCGTTCAACGACCTGGCCACCGACCGGTTCCGTCCGTTCGCGCCCGACATCCACACCTCGCTCGGCACCAACGGGACGGCCGAGTTCTTCCGGGCCGTTCGCGCCGGCCAGCCTGCCCCGCAGACGGTGTGCGTCGCGCTGCAGGTGCCGCGCACGTTCGGTGAGATGGTGGTCGTCGACGAGACCTTCGTGGCCGCCGCCCACGACGCCGGCCTCGCCGTGCACGTCTGGACGATCGACGACGACGAGGAGATGGGCGCCCTCGCCGACCTCGGCGTCGACGGGATCATGACCGACCGGCCGGAGGCCCTCGAGCGGGTGCTGCGGGGCCGCGGCCTCGCCTACGACGAGAAGTGATGCCCTGAGGTCTTGGTCAGCACCAGGTCGGCCGCCGCGCGGGTCGGCAGGATGTGTTCGGTGAGGTTCACCAGGTTCACGCCGTCCCACACGGCGTCGGCCACCTCCCGTCGCCCGTCGTCGTCGAGGGCGACGAAGCGCCGGTAGAACGACGACGCGTTGGCCTCCTCCTCGGCCTCGGCGACCAGGCCGAGGAACCGGTCGGAGAACCACGAGCGGATGAGCGGCTCCTCGGCGTCGATGAAGAGGCGGAGGTCGAGGTGCGCCGCGATCGCCGGTTGCAGCGCGTTCACCCCCTCGATCACGACCACGTCGGCGCCCTCCACGACCCGCGTGGCGCCCGGCACCCGGTCGTAGGTCGTGTGGGAGTAGGCGGGCACCGAGGCGGGACGCCCGGCTCGGAGGTCGCGGAGGAACGCGACGATGGCCGGTCCGTCGTAGCTGGCCGGGAAGCCCTTCTGGAGGAGCAGTCCGTCGGCGGCGAGCGCCTCGTTGGGTCGCAGGAAGCCGTCCGTCGCCACCACCTCGACCGTGAGCGGCGCCAGCGCGAGCCGCAATGCGACGGCGAAGGTCGACTTGCCGACGGCGACGGCGCCGGCGATCCCCACGAGGTGCGGCGGTCCGCTCCCGGCCCCCGCTCGGAGGATCCGCTCGACGACGGGGCCGAGGGCGAAGGGGTCGGCGCTCAGTCCGGCTCCGGCGACATGAAGGCGTGCGGAACGGTCGAGCCTCCCGATGCCGCCAGCGTGGCGATGCGCCGCCCCGGTTGCACCGCGTCCTTGGCCGGCTTGAGGCGATCGCCGAGGTAGGCGGCGGTGGCATCGAGGTCAAGGACGGTCCAGGCCAGCCCGAAGAACCGCAGCGGCCCGTCGCCGGCCGGCTCCTTCGGTCCCACGACCTCGAGCACGACCTCGCCGAGCTTGAAGAAGGCCTGCTGTCGGGGCGCGTCGTCGGAGCCGGTGTCGCGCACCCGGCGCAGGTCGATCCCGGCCCCTTCGAGGGCCGCGATGGTGCGGGTCAGGTCGGGCGTGAAGACGACGAGGTGGTCGAGGGCGACGACGCCGTTGGGGTGGTCGGGCGTCGGGACGGGCGGGGCGACGGGGAGGCCGAAGGCGGCGCCATCGATGCCGCCGAGCCCGTCGGCGACGCCCCGCAAGGACCAGTCCCGGATGCCCTTCTTCTCGCCTCCGAGGAGGTGGCGCACGCCGCTCACGTGGACGGCGGCGCCGTCCACCACGAAGCCGAGGTCGGCCCAGATCTCCGCGTCGTCGCCCACGAGCAGGGCCGCCAGCTCAGCCATGGCCCGAACCTAATTCGCTTTGCCGACGCCCCGCCCCGGAACCACACTCACCTGGTGCGCGCACGAATGGAGGATCGGCCATGAGCCCGAGCATCGATGTGTTCGACGTCCACACCGCGCCGAACGCCGACCTCCGCAACGTCTACGAGCTGTTCGCGCTCGAGGTGGCCGAGCAGTGGCCCGAGGATCCGACCGAGTCGTTCGAGCAGTGGCAGCTCGAGAAGGTGACCCCGGCCTCGTTCCGCCGCCACGACCGGTGGGTGGCCCGCAACGGAGACGGTCGCATCGACGGCGTCGCCACCCTCACCCTCGGCTTCACCGAGACCAATCGCGACCACGCCGACGTCGAGGCGTACGTGCGGCCGGAGGCGCGGGGCCAGGGCATCGCGCGATCCCTCCTCGCGGCGGTGACCGAGGTTGCCCTCGCCGAGGGTCGCACGCTCCTGAACGCCGGCGGACCGGACGACTCCAGCGCGACCTCCTTCTGCGAAGCCCTCGGCGCCGAGCGCAAGAGCGTCGAGCGCAAGAGCCGGCTCGTGCTCGACCGCGTCGACCGTCCCCTGCTCGAAGGGTGGGTCGACAAGGCCCGCGAGCGCGCTTCGGGCTACTCGCTCCTCGCGTGGGACGGGCCGTGCCCCGAGGAGTACCTGGCCCGGTTCGTCGACCTCACCATGGTCATGAACACCGCGCCGCGCGACGACCTGGAGATGGAGGACCAGGTGCAGACCCCCGAGCGGCACCGGGAGAGCGAGCAGCGCGCGCTCGCCCAGGGCTTCACGTGGTGGACGGTCGTGGCCCGCCACGACGGTCGCGACGAGTTGGCCGGCTACACCGAGTTCGCGTTCTCACCGGCCCACCCCGAGGCGGCGTGGCAGGAGGCGACGGCCGTCGACCCCGCGCACCGGGACAGGGGGCTCGGTAGGTGGCTCAAGGCCACCAACGTCCTCCGGCTCCTCGACGACCGGCCGGAGATCCGGTACGTCGACACGTTCAACGCCTTCTCGAACGGTCCCATGCTCGGCATCAACGTCGCCATGGGCTTCGAGATCGTCAACTCCTACGTGGCCTACCAGATCGGCACGGCCGATCTGGCGGCTCGCATCGGGGCCTGAGACCCGGTCCGACTACTTCTTGTTGCCGCGGTTCGGCTTCTTGCCGTGGTTGGCCTTCTTGCGGCGGGCGCGGTGCTTGGCGCTTGACGGTCCGCTTCGACATGGGGATCGACGGTACCGGCCGCCGGTAGCCTGTCGCGCCAAATGGAAAAGTTCGGGTTCGTCGGCCTCCCCAACGCCGGCAAGTCCTCGCTGTTCAACGCGTTGGCCGGCGGTGGGGCGCTCGCCGCGCCGTACCCGTTCGCCACCAAGGACCCGAACGTCGGGCGGGCCAAGGTGCCCGACCACCGTCTCGACGCGCTGGCCGAGATGTCGAAGTCGAAGAACATCGTCCACGCCGCGTGCGAGTTCATGGACATCGGCGGCCTCGTCGCCGGGGCGTCAGCACAGGTGAGGGCCTGGGCAACAAGTTCCTCGCCGGCATCCGCGAGGTCGACGCCATCGTCTACGTGCTGCGGGCGTTCGAGGACGACGACGTCATGGGCCCGTCCGACCCGATCGAGCACCTCGACCACCGTCGAGACCGAGCTCTGCCTGGCCGACCTCGCCACCGTCGACAACCAGCTTCCGAAGAAGGAGAAGCCGCCCGGCTCGACAAGTCGCTCCTGTCCGAGGTGGCGGCCCTGGGCGCCGCCCGCGACGTGCTGGACGAGGGGACCCCGCTCTACCGGTCGTCGCTACGGCGGAGCAGCGGGAGCACCTGAAGCCGGCCTTCCTGCTCACCAACAAGCCGGTGCTGGCCGTCGTGAACGTGGCCGAGGACGACCTCGAACGGGCCGACGAGCTGGCCAAGCCGCGTCGTCGACGTCATGGGCGGCGCCGCCGACGTGCTGCCGATGTGCGTGCAGCTCGAAGCCGAGGCGGCGCATGCTCGACGAGTCGAGGAGCGGACCGAGATGCTCGACGCCCTCGGCCTCGGCGAGGGCGCCCTGCCGCGGGTCGTGCACGCCGCCTACCACCTGCTCGGCCTCCGCACCTTCCTCACCACGGGCGACAAGGAGAGCCGGGCCTGGACGTTCCGGGCCGGCGCCAAGGCCCCCGAGTGCGCCGGCGTCATCCACTCCGACCTCCAGCGGGGCTTCATCCGCGCCGAGGTCGTCCACTGGGACGAGCTGCTCGAGCTCGGGCTCGTGGTCCAAGGCCCGCGACGCCGGCAAGCTCCGCGTCGAGGGCAAGGAGTACGAGGTCGTCGACGGCGACGTCCTCGAGATCCGCTTCAACGTCTGAGATGGGCTCGCTCTGCGGCGCCGTCCTGCGGTGCGAGATCGTCGGGAGCTGACGTGGCGTGGCTGTTGCGGGACGGCGACGTGCTCGCCGTCGTCGAGGTGGCGTCGTCGTTCGGCGACCGGCTGAAGGGCCTGCTCGGCCGGGACGGGATCGAAGGGGCGTTGCTCCTGCAGCCGGCCAAGTCCGTCCACACGATGGGCATGCGCTTCGGCATCGACGTCGCCTTCTGCGATCGTGACCTCGTGGTGCTCGACGTCGCCTGCATGGCGCCGCACCGGGTCGGGCGTCCCCGCCGGCGGGCCCGCTCGGTGCTCGAGGCCGAAGCCGGCGCCTTCGACCGGTGGGGTCTGCGGGTCGGCGACCGGCTGGAGGTGCGGTGACCCCCGGCACGCTCGTGCTCGTGGCGACGCCGATCGGGAACCTGGGCGACCTCCCGCCGCGCGCCGTGGCCGCGCTGCAGGCGGCCGATGTCATCTGCTGCGAGGACACCCGGCACTCGCGCAAGCTCCTCGACCACGCCGGCATCACGCCGAAGCGGCTCCTCGCCGTCCACGCCCACAACGAGGCCGAGGCGGCGGAGCGGTTGGTCGCCGAGATGCGGCTGGGGGTGACGGTGGCCTGCATCACCGACGCCGGCACCCCGGGCATCAGCGACCCCGGGGAGCGCCTCGTCGCCGCCGCGGTCGCGGCGGGCGTGCGGGTCGAGCTCGTGCCCGGACCGGCGGCCGTCATCGCCGCGCTCGTCCTGAGCGGGCTGCCGACGGGGCGCTTCTGCTTCGAGGGGTTCCTGCCCCGCAAGGGGCGGGAACGGGCCGAGACCCTCCGCGCCATCGCCGCCGAGCCCCGGACCACGGTGCTCTACGAGGCGCCCCACCGGCTCGTTGCGACGGTCGGCGATCTGCACGACGCGTGCGGCGGGACGCGGCGGATCGCCATCGCCCGCGAGCTGACGAAGAAGTTCGAGGAGGTGTGGCGCGGCACCCTCGCCGAGCGCCGTCCAGCGGGCCGCGACCATGGAGGCGCGGGGGGAGCACGTCCTCGTCGTCGAGGGCGCGCCGGATCTCCCCGCGGCCACGGCCGAAGACCTCGATGCGGCCATCCGCCGCCGTCTCGATGCCGGCCTCTCCACCCGCGACGCGGCCGCCGAGGTCGCCGCCGCGCTCGGGGTTCCGAAGCGCGTCGCCTACGGCGCCGCGCTCCGCCTCAGTGGGTCGGCGCCGGCGCCGTGAGCTCGGTGCGACAGGTCCGACAGATCGAACGGTCGCGATAGCTCGACAACCCGTCCTCGGTGCCGCAGAAGATGCAGCCCGGACACAGCTTGCGCAGCACGATGGCGTCGCCGTCGACGGAGATCTCGAGGGCGTCGCCGGTCTGGATGCCGTGGAGCCGCCGGAGCTCGACCGGCAGCACGATGCGGCCGAGGTCGTCCACCTTGCGGGCCATCCCCGTGTCCTTCACGTCAACATTTCCTCGGGCATGTCATCGATTCCTCGGGCTGCAATTCGGGCTGGAGAACTTCGGGTCGTCGGTAGGCTCGGCGGCGACATGGGCCGCTTCTACGTGACGACACCGATCTACTACGTCAACGACGCGCCCCACATCGGCCATGCCTACACCACGGTGACCGCGGACGCGTTGTGCCGGTGGCACCGCCTCCTGGGCGAGGACGTCTTCCTCCTCACCGGCACCGACGAGCACGGCCTCAAGATGCTGCGCGCCGCCGAGGCGCAGGGTGTGACCCCGCTCGAGCTGGCCGACCGCAACAGCGCCCGCTTCCGGGAGGCGTGGGACCTGCTCGGCATCCGCTACGACCAGTTCATCCGCACGACCGAGACGCGCCACTACGAGGCCACGTCGAAGTTCCTGCAGGCCGTCTACGACAACGGCGACGTCGAGCTCCGCACCTACGAGGGCCTCTACTGCGTGCCGTGCGAGGCGTACTACACCGAGGACGAAGCCGGCCCCGACACCACCTGCCCGATCCACACCGGGCGCCCGCTCGAGCTGTTGCAGGAGGAGAACTGGTTCTTCCTTCTCTCCCGCTACGAGCAGCGCCTCCTCGACTGGTACGCCGAGCATCCCGGCGCGGTGTACCCGGACACGCGCCGCAACGAGGTCCTGGGCTTCATCAAGGGCGGCCTCCAGGACATCTCGATGAGCCGCAGCTCCTTCGACTGGGGGGTGCCGCTGCCGTGGGACCCGTCGCACGTCGCCTGGGTCTGGTTCGACGCCCTCCCGAACTACATCACGGCGGCGGGCTACGGAGACGACGACGTCGCCTTCGCCCAGTGGTGGCCGGCCGACTACCACCTCGTCGGCAAGGACATCATCCGGTTCCACGCCGTGTACTGGCCGGCGATGCTCATGGCGGCCGGACTGGAGCCGCCCCGTCACGTGGCGGCCCACGGGTGGCTGCTCGTCGGCGGCGAGAAGATGTCCAAGACAGCGCTCAACCAGATCGCGCCGGCGGATCTCGTGGCCGACTTCGGCGTCGACGGGTTCCGCTACCAGTTCCTGCGCGACTCATCGTTCGGGCCGGACGGCGACTTCTCCTACGAGGGCATGGTCGCCCGCTACAACAGCGATCTCGCCAACCAGCTCGGCAACCTCTTCAGTCGGGTCGCCACCGTGGTCACGAAGAAGTGCGGCGGCATCGGACCGGCCCCCTCGCCGGACTCGCCCCTGGCCGTCGCGGCGGCCGAGGCGTACGCAGGCGCGGCGGCCGGGTGGGGCAAGCCGAACCCGGCCGAGGCACTGGAGGCGACGTGGCGGCTGGTGCGGGAGGCGAACGCCTACCTCGAGGCGAACGAACCGTGGAAGGCCGACGCGGGGCCCGACGTCGACCGCGTCATGGGCGACGCCCTCGAGGCGCTGCGCATCCTCAGCATCCTCGTGGCGCCGGCCGTGCCCACGGCGGCGGGTGAGATCTGGCGCCGGCTCGGCCTGGAGGGCTCGGTGGAGGACCAGCGGCTCCCGGGAGCGGCGGCGTGGGGCGGGTACCCGGGCGGGGTCGCGGTCGAGAAGGGGGACGGTCTGTTCCCCCGCAAGTCCGTCTGAGCCGGTCGAGGACGCACCGTGTGGGCTGACTCGCACTGCCACCTTCCCTACGAGGGGCTCGAGGACGTCGCGTCCCACGTGGCCGCGGCCCGGGCGGCCGGCGTCGGCCGCATGATCAGCGTCGGTACGGACGCGACCCAGTCCGCCGGCCGCGATCGCAGTGGCCGCCGACCACGCCGACGTATGGGCCACCGTCGGCCTCCATCCCCACGACGCCTCCGACGGCGTCGACACGATCCTCGACCTCGTGGACCGGCCGCGGGTCGTGGCCATCGGCGAGTGCGGGCTCGACTACCACTACGACCACTCGGGGCGCGACGTCCAGCGGGAGGCGTTCGCCGCCCAGGTCCGTCTGGCCCACGCCCGCGACCTGGCGCTCGTGATCCACACGCGGGAGGCGTGGGAGGACACGTGGGCCGTCCTCGAGCACGAAGGCGTGCCGAGCCGGACCGTGTTCCACTGCTTCACCGGTGGCGCCGACGAAGCCCGGCGATCACTGGATCTCGGCGCGTGGCTGTCGTTCAGCGGGATCGTCACGTTCAAGACGGCCGACGACGTCCGCGCCGCGGCCCGGCTGTGCCCGCTCGACCGACTGCTGGTCGAGACGGATTCGCCGTACCTGGCGCCCGTCCCGCACCGCGGTCGCACGAACACCCCGTCGTTCGTCCCCCTCGTCGGCGCCGCCGTGGCCACGGTGAAGGACCTGCCGGTGGGCGACGTGGAGGCGGCCACGTGGGCCAACACGGAGGCCGTCTTCCGTTTGGCAGAGGCTCCTGGGCCTGTCTAGGGTCTTCGGAGCCTCAACCCGCCGCACGTTCCTGTCCCCGAACCAAGGGTGAAGTCCTGAGACGCATCGCCGCTCCGGGACGACGTTGGCTCCCGGCGCTCGCTCTCACGGCGGGCATGACCCTGGTGCTCGTCGTCTCGTTCACCGCTGTCGACGGCCCGGCTCCCGCCGGTGTCCGTGTCGACGCCGCCGCCGCCCCGACCGAGCCCGCCTCTGACGGCGAGGTGGCGATGGAGCGGATCGAGGAGTTCGCCGACGCCGAGCGGGCCAGTCGGTCCGCGTTCGTCGAGCCGACGACCACGACGGAGGCGCCGACGACCACGGCCGCCCCCGCCCCGCCGTCGACCACCGCTCGCCCGAAGCCGACCACCACGACGGCCAAGCCGACGACGACGACGGCCAAGCCGACCACGACGACGGCCAAGACGACGACGACGACGACCGTCAAGGCGACCACGACGAGCGTGGCTGCGGCCTCGCCCACCACCACGGCCAAGCCTCCGACCACGACCTCCACCAT
The DNA here is from genome assembly GCA_963731055.1 of uncultured Actinomycetes bacterium. Taxonomy (GTDB): domain Bacteria; phylum Actinomycetota; class Acidimicrobiia; order Acidimicrobiales; family CADCTF01; genus DATLED01. The sequence continues at coordinate 55,767 of CAVSUD010000004.1, forward strand.
GGGCCCGCCGCCGCCGTGCTGTCGCCAGGAGGGTGGTGCCTCCTACCACGAGTACGCCGACATCCGGATGTGCGCCCACAAGTCGCTGCCCAAGGGCACGGCCCTGAAGGTGACCAACCTCGGCAACGGCAAGGTCACCACGTGCGTGGTGAACGACCGCGGCCCGTACGTCGAGGGCCGGATCCTCGACCTGTCGAAGGGGGCGTTCACCGAGATCGCCGACATCTCCGACGGCGTCATCCGCGTCGCCATCGAGTGGTGACCTCGCACTGACGCTGACCCGGCGGCAGCTGCTCGACCTGTTCGAGACGCACGGCCTGCACGCGAGCCGTGCCCTCGGCCAGAACTTCGTCGCCGACCCCAACACCGTCCGCCGCATCGCCCGCCTCGCCGGCGTGGGGCCGGGCGACGCCGTCCTCGAGATCGGCGCCGGCCTCGGATCGCTGACGCTGGCCCTGGCGGAGACCGGGGCGCAGGTGACGGCGGTGGAGATCGACCGCTACCTGCTGCCGGCGCTGCGCAGCACGGTCGAGCCGGTGGGAGTGACGGTGGTCGAGGGCGACGCGCTGCGCCTGGACTGGGCGCCGTTGCTCGGCGGGGCCCCGTCGTGGGTGCTGGTCGCCAACCTGCCCTACAACGTGGCGACACCCCTGGTCGCCGATCTGCTCGACTTCGTGCCCGCCATCCGCCGCATGCTGGTGATGGTGCAGAAGGAGGTCGGCGAACGCTTGGCCGCCGGCGCCGGAGACGAGGCCTACGGCGCGGTGTCCGTCAAGGTCGCCTACTGGGCCACCGCCAAGGTGGTCGGGAAGGTGCCCCCGACGGTGTTCGTCCCGCAACCCAAGGTCGACTCCGCCCTGGTGGCCATCGAGCGGCGTGCGGTCCCGGCCGTCGATCCCGACCTGGTCTCGTCGGCCCGCCTGTTCGAGGTGGTGCGGGCCGGCTTCGCCCATCGGCGGAAGATGCTCCGGGGGGCGCTGTCCGGCGTCGTGGATCCGGCCGCGTTCGACGCCGCCGGCGTCCGCCCCGAGGCGCGGGCCGAGGAGCTCGATGTCGAGGCGTGGGGGAGGCTGGCCCGTGTCGGTTGAGCGGCTCCACGCCTGGGCCAAGTTGACCCGGACCCTGAAGGTCGTCGGCGTCCGCGACGACGGCTACCACCTGATCGAGGCCGAGATGGTGACGCTGGACGTCGCCGACGTGCTCGACGTGGATCCGTCGGGGCGCAACGACCTGCCCGCCGACAACCTCGTCTCCCGGGCCCTGCGGGCCGTCGGCCGGGAGGCGCACGTCCACCTGGACAAGCGGATCCCGGCCGGCGCGGGCTTGGGCGGGGGTTCGGCCGACGCCGCCGCCGTCCTGCGTTGGGCCGGCTGCGACGACCTCGAGGTGGCGGTGTCGCTCGGCGCCGACGTCCCGTTCTGCCTCGTGGGCGGACGGGCCCGCGTGCGGGGGATCGGTGAGGTCCTGGAGCCCCTGGCCGTTCGAGGAGCGGACGTTCACCTTGTTGACGCCCCCGATCCACGTGTCGACGCCGGCGGTGTACCGGGCGTGGGACGAGCTGGGCGGTCCGGTGGTCGACGGACCCAACGACCTGGAGCCCGCCGCGCTCGTGGTGGCCCCGGAGCTGGCGAACTGGCGCGACGCGTTGGGCGAGGCGACCGGGATGGAACCGGTGCTGGCCGGCAGCGGCGGCACATGGTTCGTCGAGGGTGCCTACCCCGACGTGCCCGGGGCCGTGGTGGCCCGGACGCGAAGCGACCGCCCCTAAGGGCGGTCGTCCGAAGATCCGACGGTGGCCAGCGCTACTTGCCGGCTCGGCGCTGCCAGCGCGTCTTCTTCAGGAGCTTCTTGTGCTTCTTCTTGCGCATGCGCTTGCGGCGCTTCTTGATCAGAGAACCCATGTCGGGCGGTCACCCTAGCGGCACCCGCCGAACCTGTCACACCCGCTCCGTAGGGTCGACCCATGGGGGAGATCCGCCGGCGCTGGGGCGAGGGTCGAGCACAGGGGACGGCGCTGCGTCTGGAGGGCCGGTCGTACCGGGAGATCCAGGCCCTCCTCGGCATCCCCAAGAGCACCCTGTCCAACTGGCTGTCGGACGTCCCCCTGACCGAAGAGCACCGTGCGCGCCTCGACGCCCGCCGCGGCGAGGGCGCCAGGAGCCGCGCCGACGCCATCCGAGCGGGCCGCATCCGCAGGACCGAGGTGATCCACGAAGCGGCGGCCGCCGAGATCGGCCCGCTCACCGATCGCGAGCTCTTCCTGATTGGCGTGTCGTCGCTGTACTTGGGCCGAGGGCTGCAAGGCGAAGCCGTGGGCGCCGAGCAAGGAGGTGATCCTGATCAACTCCGATCCGACCGTGATCCTTGTGTTCCTCGCTTGGCTGCGGCTCGTCGGGATCACGGACGACCGTCTGCAGTTCCGGCTCTCGATCCACCGATCCGCCGACGTGGTGGGCGCGACGGCTCGGTGGTCCGAGGTGATCGGGTTCGGTCCCGACAGGTTCGAAAAGCCGTCACTGAAGCGACACAGCCCCACGACGGTGCGGCACAACACGTCGTCCGGCTACATCGGCTGCCTCATCGTGCGCGTCCGCCGGAGCGTGCACCTCAACCGGCAGATCGCCGGGTGGTGGGCGGGGATCGGGTCCGTCGGCGTCGATACCATCGGTCCGCCATCCGGGATGGTGTAGAGGGAGCACAGGGGCCTTTGAAGCCCTTAGCCCAGGTTCGATCCCTGGTCCCGGAGCCGCGTGTCCAGCTTCTGCTGAAGTTCGGTCAGGAACAGGCCGAGATCTCGAGGCGTGGCGGCTCCGGCGATCCTCGTGCGTCCACGGGTCGATCTGCGCCTCGGGAACCTGCGCTCGAAGGCGGTCGTGCTGCTCCGCCACGAGGCGCGGAAGCTGCTCCTTCCACTGGCCGTCCTGACCCTCGTGAGCAGCGTCGGCACGTTGGCCGCACCCGGCCTCACGAACCGGCCCCTCCTGCTCGTGGCCCTCAGCCCTCGGCTGAGCTTCCTGGCCCTTGCCGCGCCCAAGGTCGGGCTGCTCCCGTTCCTGGTGGTCGCCGGGATCCGGCTGTGCCTGGCCGACCCGTTCCACTTCGTCCTCGGGCGTCGCCACGGCGCCGGAGCCGTCGACCGACTGCAGCGGTGGCGCGGGCTGCGCACGCTGACGGTCATCGCCGGCGTCAGCGTCCCCCTCCTGGTGTTCCTGCGCCCGAACGGCACGAACCTGGCCATCGCCGGGGCCAGCCGTGGACGCATCCTCCCCGTGGCCATGGCCGATCTCGTCGGCACGATCGTCTACCTGGTGATCGTCCACGGGGTCGGCGCCTCCGTCCTGCCCGCCTGACGGGGAACCCGCTCGTCGGCACGGGCGGCGCCGGGTAGACAGGAGGCATGACCTCGCGTCCCCTGTCCGCCATCGTCCTGGCCGCCGGGGAAGGCACGCGGATGAAGTCGGCGCGACCGAAGCCGTTGCACGTCCTGTGCGGCCGGGCGATGGTGCTGCACGTCCTGGACGCGCTCGCCGAGCTGCCCCTCGACCGGGCCGTGGTGGTCGTCGGCCACGGCGCCGAGCGGGTGACGAAGACCCTGAGCGAGGAGGCCAAGGCGGACCTCCCGATCGAGTTCGTCGAGCAGCACGTGCAGCGGGGCACGGGCGATGCCGTCGCCGTCGCCCTCACCGCCTTCGCCGACGACGCCGACGCCGAGGATGGCGACCTGCTCGTCCTTCCCGGGGACACGCCGCTGCTTCGGCCCCAGACCCTGGCCGCCCTCGTCAAGGCCCACCGCCAGAGCGACGCCGCCGCCACCCTCCTCACCGCGGTGCTCGACGACCCGACCGGCTACGGCCGCATCGTCCGGGGCAAGGACGCACGCGTGCGGCGGGTGGTGGAGCACAAGGACGCCACCGACGACGAACAGGCCATCGGCGAGATCAACACGTCGATCTACTGCTTCCGGCGCAGCGTGCTGGCCCCGGCGCTCCGGCGCCTCACCCCCGACAACTCCCAGGGCGAGTACTACCTGACCGACGTCATCGAGGTCCTCCACGACGCCGGCTACAACGTCGTGAGCATGGTCGCGGCCGACCCGATGGAGCCGGCCGGCATCAACGACCGGGCGCAGCTGGCCGTGGCCGAGGCCGAGCTCCGGGACCGCACCAACGACAGGTGGATGCTCCACGGGGTGACGATGCTCGACCCCGAGCGCACCTACATCGACGCCACCGTCGAGCTCGCGCCCGACGTCACGCTGTTCCCCGGCACGGTGCTGCAGGGGCGAACGGTGGTCGAGGCCGGCGCCGAGATCGGGCCCGACACCCGGCTCGTCGACTGCGCCGTCCGGGCCGGAGCCGTCGTCGAGCAGACCGTGGGCCGCCTGGCCGAGGTGGGCGCCGGCGCCCGCGTCGGCCCCTTCGCCAGCCTCGCTCCGGGCACCCGGGTGGCGCCGGGAACGGTGACGGGCCCCTTCTTCGCCGGCGAGAGCGAGGAGTAGTCGTGGACCTGATCCCCAAGAAGTACCTGCAGCTGTACGCCGGTCGATCGCACCCCGAGCTGGCCGCGGCCGTGGCCGCGAGCCTCGGCGTGACCCTCGGCGACGCCAACCTGGTCGACTTCCCGAACACGGAGGTGCGGGCCACGTTCGGCGAGTCGATCCGGGGCGCCGACGTGTTCATCCTCCAGAGCCACGCCGCCCCCGTGAACGAGGCGATCATGGAGCAGGCGATCATGCTCGATGCGGCCAAGCGGGCCTCGGCCAAGCGGATCACCGCCGTCTGCCCCTACTACGGGTACGGGCGGCAGGACCGGAAGGCCAAGGGGCGCGAGCCCATCACGGCCAAGCTCGTCGCCGACATCCTCACCTCGGCCGGCGCCGACCGCATCGTCAGCGTCGACCTGCACTCGCCCCAGATCCAGGGGTTCGTGGACGGACCGTTCGACCACCTCCTCGCCGCGCCCGTGCTCGAGAGCTACATCCGCGACGAGATGGGCGACGACGAGTACGTGATGGTGGCCCCCGACCAGGGCCGGACCAAGGTCGCCGACCGCTACGCCCAACACCTCGGGATGGACATGGCCAGCGTCTTCAAGCGCCGGGCCAAGGACAAGATCGCCGTCGTCGAGGCCGTCGGCGTGATGGGTGACGTCGAGGGCCGCCGCTGCGTGCTGGTCGACGACATGATCGACACCGCCGGCACCATCTGCGCCGCGGCCGACATCCTCATGGAGAACGGGGCCAGCGACGTCTGGTGCATCGCCACCCACGGCATCCTCTCCGGACCGGCCGTCGACCGGCTCAAGAACTCCCGCCTGTCCAAGGTCGTCATCACCGACACGCTGCCGATCGACTCGGAGAAGCAGTTCGACAAGCTCGAGGTCCTCTCCATCGCGCCCCTCATCGCCGACGCCATCCGCGCCGTCTTCGAGGACACCTCCATCTCCGAGCTCTTCGGCGGCGAGAACCAGTTCTGAGCCCCGTCCGGTCCACGTCGGGCTGGCGATCCGACCCGTTGGGCCGTCTAAACTGCGACGTCCCCCTTTTGCAGCACCCTCGTAGGAGCGCGTTCCGAACATGGCCGAGATCCAACTCATCGCCGAGACCGGCCGGGAAGCCGGCACCCGCTCGTCGAAGCGGCTCCGCCGCGAGGGCAAGATCCCGGGCGTGGTCTACGGCCACGGCGCCGACCCCGTCTCGATCGCCGTCGACGCCCGCGAGCTGCGCCACGCGCTGAACACCGACGCCGGCGTCAACGCCCTCGTGAACCTGTCGATCGACGGTGCGAGCCAGCTGACGATGGCCCGGGTGCTGCAGCGCCACCCGGTCAAGAACACGGTGACCCACGTCGACTTCCAGGTCGTGCGTCGGGACGAGGTCATGAGCGCGGACGTGGTCTTCACGATCGTCGGGGAGGCGAAGGCCGTTCACGACCAGGACGGCGTCGTCGACCAGTCGCTGTTCTCGCTGACCATCAACGCCACGCCGTCGGCGATCCCGTCGCACATCGAGATCGACATCAGCCGGATGCGGATCGGCGACGCCATCCGCGTCGGCGACCTGAAGCTCCCGGCCGGCGTCACCACCGACGTCGATCCCGAAGAGGCGATCGTCGTGGCCCAGGGTGCCCAGACCAGCGAGCTCGACCTCATCCCGGAGGCCGACATCGAGGGCCTGCACGAGCTGGCCGAGGCCGTGGCGGCCGAGGAGGACGGCGATGGCGAGACCGGCGGCGGCGACGGTGCCGCCGAGGGCGGCGAGGCTCCCGCCGAGAGCTGAGCGCCGACTGGCTCGTCGTCGGCCTGGGCAACCCGGGCGGCGACTACGCCGGCACCCGGCACAACGTGGGGGCGGACGTCGTGCACCTGCTCGCGTCCCGCCACGGTGGATCGCTGAGCTTCTCCAAGCGCGACCGCAGCCTCGTCGACGACGTCCGCATCGGGACGGACAGGGTCGCGCTGGCCTTTCCGCAGACGTACATGAACGAGTCGGGCCAGGCCGTCCGCCTGCTGGCCAAGCGGCACGACCTCGAGGACCCGTCGCGCCTCGTCGTCGTCCACGACGAGCTCGACCTCCCGCCCGGCCGGGTCCGGGTCAAGGAGGGCGGCGGCCTGGCCGGCCACAACGGCCTCCGGTCGATCAAGGACCACCTCCACACGGACACCTTCCTGCGGGTGCGGATCGGCATCGGCAAGCCGCCCGGGGGGAAGGAGCGCGGCGCGGACCATGTGCTGAAGCGGCCGGCGAAGAAGGAGCGCGAGGAGCTGGCGGTGGCCGTCGAGGAGGCGGCGGACGCGGTGGAGCTGATCCTCGCCGAAGGGGTGCAGCGGGCCATGAACCGGTACAACAGCTCACCTTCCGCCTGAAGTTGCCGATGACGCGAGCATGTCTCGGGCGATGCTGGACGGGTATCTGAGGGCGTTGCAGAGCCGGGGCGGGTCGGACCTCCACCTGCGCGTCGGCGGCCCACCCCGCATCCGCGTGCACGGCGTGCTCGAGGTGCTCCCGGGCGCCGAGACGCTGACCGAGGAGGACACCGAGACCATCGCCTCGGAGGTCATCCGGCCCCATCTGGTCGAGCGCTTCGGCCGGGGCGAAGAGGTCGACTTCGCCTATTCGTTGCCGGGCGGCGAGGGCCGCTTCCGGGTCAACGCCTACCTCCAGCGCGACACCGTGGCCATGGTCCTGCGCACCGTGGTCACCGAGCCCCAGTCCATCGAGGACCTGCGCCTCCCGGACATCGCCCGCCAATTCGCCGAGGAAGCGCGGGGCCTCGTGCTCGTGGCCGGACCGACCGGGTCGGGCAAGACCACCACCCTCGCCGCGATGGTGGACCACATCAACCGCACGCGGACGGCTCACATCGTCACCATCGAGGACCCGATCGAGGTGCTGCACTCCGACGACCACGCGTCCATCAGCCAGCGGGAGCTCGGCGCCGACACGCCATCCTTCGCCTCGGCCATGCGGGCCGCGCTCCGTCAGGACCCCGACGTGATCCTCGTCGGGGAGATGCGCGACGCCCAGACGGTGGCGACGGCGCTCATGGCGGCCGAGACCGGCCACCTCGTGCTGTCGACCCTGCACACGACCGACGCCAGCGAGACGATCAGCCGGATCATCGAGTTCTTCCCGCCGAGCGAGCAGCGCCAGGTCCGCCTCGTGCTGGCCGGCGTGCTCAAGGGCACGATCTGCCAACGCCTCGTCCCGAGGGCGGATGGTCAGGGCCGGGTGCCGGCGACGGAGGTCATGGTCGTCAACGGCCGGGTCCAGAGCTGGATCATGGACGCCAACATCCGCGGCGACGTCCAGGCGATCATCGCCGAGGGCGACTACTACGGCATGCACAGCTTCGACCAGGCCATCCTCGAGCTGTACGCGGAAGGCTGCATCGACCTCCGGGCCGCGCTGGCCGCGTCGTCGAACGCCCATGACCTGTCGGTGGCCATGCGCCTCCGCGGCCTCGAGGCCGGTCGCGGACCGACCGGGCTGCGGGCGTCGGCCGGGGGCGATCCCGCCACGGATGCCCTCCAGACCCTCGTGGAGCAACTCGCCGACGAGCGTCCGATGCCGGTCGCGGGCGTCCTCGCCGACGCCGACGTCGCCGCGCAGGCCGCCGCGGTCGCCCTGCAGGACGACGTGGCGCCGAAGCCCCGCCGCCGCCGCACCCGCACGATCAAGCCCGCCAGCTAGAGCAAGGGCGGCCGGTAGCCTGGTCCGTCCCATGGCCCCGCTCGCCAGCCTCCCGCCGCTCCTCCGGAGCGACCCCGCCATCGCGTCGATCCTCGGGTCGACGAGTGGGCTCGTGGCCGTCCCCGAGGCGGCCAGGGCGTACGTCCTCGCCGGCCTCGCATCACTCAGCTCGCGGCACCCGTTCGTCGTCGCGGTACCGACGTCGACGGACGCCGAACGGCTGGCCGGTGACCTCCGCGCCTTCCTCGGCGAGGACGAGGTCGACGTCTTCCCGGCGTGGGAGACCCTCCCGTTCGAGCGCGTCAGCCCGAGCGTGGAGACGATGGGCCGGCGCCTCCGGGTGATGTGGCGGCTCCGCGATCCCGAGCGGATGCCACGGGTCCTGATCGCGTCCGTCCGGGCCATCGTCCAACGCCTCGGCCCGCACGTCGAGGACGTCGAGCCGGTGACGGTGAGCCCGGGCGACCGCCTCGACCCGACCGAGCTGGTCGAGCGGCTCGTCCGCAACGGCTACCGCCGGGAGTACCAGGTCGAGCACCGGGGCGAGGTGGCCGTCCGGGGTTCGATCGTCGACGTCTTCCCGAGCACCGCGGACATCCCGGTCCGGATCGACCTGTGGGGCGACGAGGTCGATCGCCTGACCGAGTTCGCCGTCGCCGACCAGCGGACGACCAACGACATCGCCTGCGTCGAGATCTTCGGCTGTCGCGAGCTGTTGCCGACCGACGAGGTCCGGGAGCGGGCTTCGGCGCTGGTCGGCGCCGAGCCGTGGGGCCGCGAGCACTGGGAACGGCTGGCCGAGGGCCAGACGTTCGAGGGCATGGAGTCGTGGCTGCCGTGGCTGACCGAGCGCGAGCACGTGCTGTTCGATCTCGTCGGCGGCGACGCGCAGGTCGTGCTCCTCGAGCCGCGTCGCATGCGGGACCGGGCCGGCGAGCTCCTCGACGAGGAGGCGTCGCTGGCCGGGTCCCTGGCCCAGACGTGGGGCGTCGACGGCGACCGTGAGTTCCCGCGCCTCCACCTTCCCTTCGACCGCCTGTTGACCCAGACCGAAGCGGCGGCCTGGACGATGTCGACGGCCCCGGAGTCGCCCGGGACGACGACGATCCACGCCACGGGATGGAACCCGGTCGTCGGTGACGGCACGGGGCTCGTCAAGCAGCTGAGCGAGTTGCGGGCGGAGGGCTACCGGATCGTCGTCTGCGCCGAGGGCGCGGGCACGGCCGCGCGCGTTTCCAGCAGCCTCAACGAAGGCGGCCTCACCGTCCCGTTCGACGAAGCGGGCACGGCCGATCTGACCCGACCCGGGATGCAGGTGGTGGTGCAGCCGCTCGAGCGGGGGTTCGTCCTGCCGTCGGTGAAGCTCGCCGTCCTGGCGGAGAGCGACGTCACGGGCCGTCGCCGGGCGCATCGTCCGGCCCGGCCCCGCAACCGCCGGGCCAGTGCCGGCTTCTTCGACGACCTGAAACCGGGCGACTACATCGTCCACCACCAGCACGGCGTCGGTCGCTACGGCGGGATGGTCAAGCGGGCCATCGGCGGCGTGGAACGCGACTACCTCCTCCTCGAGTACCGAGGCAACGACAAGCTCTACGTGCCGTCCGACCAGATCGACGCCGTGCGCCACTACACCGGCGGCGAGAGCCCGACGTTGTCGAAGCTCGGCGGCAGCGACTGGGGCAAGACCAAGGCCCGCATCCGCAGCGAGGTCCGCCGCATCGCCCAGGAGCTGGTCGTGCTGTACCGCCGGCGGGTCACCAGCATCGGCCACGCCTTCCAGCCCGACACGCCCTGGCAGCGGGAGCTCGAGGAGAACTTCCCCTACCAGGAGACCCCCGACCAGGTGAAGGCCATCGCCGAGGTCAAAGAGGACATGGAGGGGGAGTCGCCGATGGACCGCCTCGTGTGCGGCGACGTCGGCTTCGGCAAGACCGAGGTGGCCATCCGTGCCGTGTTCAAGGCGGTCCAGGACGGCAAGCAGGCCGCGGTCCTGGTGCCGACGACCCTTCTGGCCAACCAGCACTACCAGACGTTCTCGGATCGGTTCGCGGGCTACCCGATCCGCGTGGAGGTGCTGTCACGGTTCCTGACGACGGCGCAGGCCCGCAAGGTGATCGCCGGGATCAAGGACGGCACCGTCGACGTGGTCGTGGCCACCCACCGCCTCCTCGGCAAGGACCTGTCGTTCAAGGACCTGGGCCTCCTCGTCGTCGACGAGGAGCAGCGCTTCGGCGTCACCCACAAGGAGGCCATCAAGCAGCTGAAGACGAACGTCGACGTGCTGACGCTGAGCGCCACCCCGATCCCCCGCACGCTGGAGATGAGCCTCACCGGCATTCGCGACCTCACGCTGCTGAACACGCCGCCGGCGGAGCGCCAGCCGATCCTCACCTATGTCGGCGAGTACGACGAGCGGGCCGTCGCCGAGTCGATCCGCCGCGAGCTGCTCCGGGAGGGCCAGGTCTTCTTCGTGCACAACCGGGTGCGCGACATCGAGCAGGTGTCGGCCCGGCTCAAGGAGCTGGTGCCCGAGGCCCGCATCGCCATCGCCCACGGACAGATGGACGAGGGATCGCTCGAGAAGGTCGTGCTCGACTTCTGGGAGGGCCAGTACGACGTGCTCGTCTGCACCACGATCATCGAGTCGGGCATCGACATGCCCACGGTCAACACCCTCGTCGTCGATCGCGCCGATCTCATGGGTCTGGGCCAGCTCCACCAGCTGCGGGGCCGCGTCGGACGCGCCGGGCAGCGGGCCTACGCCTATCTCTTCTTCCCACCGGACCGATCCCTCTCGGAAGAGGCGTACGAGCGGCTCAAGACGATCGGTGAGCACACCGAGCTCGGTTCGGGGTTCAAGATCGCCATGCGCGACCTCGAGATCCGCGGCGCCGGCAACCTCCTCGGCGAGAGCCAGAGCGGGCACATCGCGGCGGTGGGCTACGACCTCTACGTCCAGATGGTGAGCGAAGCGGTCGCCGAGCTGAAGGGCGAGGAGGTGCGGGAGCCGGCCGAGATCAAGCTCGACCTGCCGCTGCACGCCAACCTCCCGGCCGACTACGTGGCCAAGGAGGAGCTGCGCCTCGAGGCCTATCGACGACTGGCCGCGGTGACGACCCATCAGGAGGTCGACGACATCGAGAACGAGTGGATCGATCGCTACGGACCGGTGCCGGGGCCGGCGGCCGCGCTGCTCGAGGTGGCCCACCTGCGGGCCGAGTGCGCCCGGACCGGGGTGCGGGAGGTGGCCGTGGCGCGAGACGTGGTCCGCATGGGTCCATTGGCCCTCAAGACGAGCCAGACCATCCGCATCCAGCGTCGCTACCCGAAGGCCGTCTACAAGGAGGATCTGGGCCAGGTCGTCATCCCGCTGCCCCGTGGTGCGAACGCCGCCGAGCACGTCCGGAGCTTCCTCGCCGAGGTGGTTCCGGACGACACGGCCCCTCTAGCATCGTGACCCCGTGACACGTCTTCCCCGCATCTTCGGCCTCTTCGCGCTCGTCCTGGCCCTGGTCGCCGGCGCCTGCGGCGACACCGTCCGCCCGCCCGCCGCCACCATCGACGGGACGAAGATCAGCCAGGACGATCTCGACGCCGAGCTCCAGGCCATCCGCGACAACAAGGCGTACCTTTCGTCGATCGAGCAGGGCGGCCTGGCCGTGGCCGGCAAGGGCGAGGACACCGTCAGCACCGCTTTCGTCGGCCGGGTGTTGACCCGCCAGATCTTCCTCCACATCGTCCACGGGGAGGTCGCCCGCCGGAAGCTGCAGGTGACCGCCGTGGACCGGGCCGAGGTGCAACCCCAGGTCGTGCAGAGCGTCGGCGGCGACGAGATCTTCCAGAAGTTCCCGAGGGGGTATCGCGACACCCTCGTCCTCCGCAGCGCCGAGGTGGCCAAGCTCCAGAACGCGCTCGGCGGCGCCACCGCCGACGACGCGGCCGTGAAGAAGTTCTACGACGAGAACCCGGACCAGTTCGCCCAGACGTGCGTGAGCCACATCCTGTTCGCGGTGAAGGGCGACGACGGCCAGCTCGACACCGACGCGACCGCTGCGGCCAAGGACCGGTTGACGGCCGAGGCGACGGCGAGCAAGGTCGAGCTCGACGGCGGCGCCGACTTCGCCACGTTGGCTCGCGACCGGTCGGCGGATGACAGCAACAAGGCCGAGGGCGGCGACCTCGGCTGCGGCGGCGCCGGCCGGTTCGTGCCCGAGTTCGAGACGGCCATGGACGCGCTCGCCGTCGGCACCGTGAGCGCCCCGGTCGCCACCCAGTTCGGCGTGCACCTCATCAAGGTCACCGAGCGCAAGCCCCAGTCACTGGAGGAGGCCACCCCGCAGATCCGCCAGCAGCTGCAGGGTGAGGGTGAGCAGGCCTTCAGCCAGTTCCTCCAGGAAGCCGTCACCAAGGCGAAGATCTCGGTGAACCCCCGCTACGGCCGGTTCTCCAAGGACGGCCAGTCGCCCGGCATCGTGCCGCCGGACGTGCCGACGACGACCGTGCCCGGCGACGGCGGCGTCACCGAGGACACCACGCCCGCACCGCTGCAGCCCTAGGCCGCCGTGGCCACCGGACGGGTCACGGTGATCGGTCTCGGCCCGGCCGGTCCCGACCTCCTCACGTCGGCGTCCCTCGACGCCATCGCCCGGGTGGCGCCCGAGCGGCGCTTCCTCCGGACCCGACGCCACCCGTCGGCGGACGCGATGGGCGCGGCCACGTCCTTCGACGACGTCTATGAGGCCGCCCCTTCGATCGACGACGTGTACCCCACCATCGTCGAGCGACTGGTGGCGGCGGCGGCCGACGGCGATGTCGTCTACGCCGTGCCCGGGTCACCGGCGGTGGCCGAGCGGACGGTGGAGCTGTTGCGGGCCGACGACCGCGTCGACGTGCAGGTCGTCCCGGCGCTCTCGTTCCTCGACCTCGCCTGGGTCCGCCTCGGCGTCGACCCGTTCGCGGCGGGCGTGCGGGTCGTCGACGGGCACCGCTTCGCTGTCGAGGCGGCCGGTGAGCGGGGGCCGTTGCTGGTGGGGCAGTGCGACTCGACCGCCGTGCTCTCGGAGATCAAGCTCGCCTTCGAGGAGGCGACGCCGCCCTCGGTGACGGTGCTCCAACGCCTCGGCCTCCCGGACGAGTCGATCGCCGAGATCGCCTGGGAGGACCTCGACCGGGTGGGCGTCGTCACGCCGGACCACCTGACCTCGCTGTGGATCCCGGTGGTGGTCGCACCGGTCGCGGCCGAGCTCGTCGCCTTCGCCGAGGTCGTCCGCCGGCTCCGCGAAGAGTGCCCATGGGATCGCCAGCAGACGCACCAGTCGCTGACGAAGTACGTCCTCGAGGAGGCCTACGAGGTCGTCGACGCCATCGCCGAGCTGGAGGCGGGCGAGCCGATCGACCACCTCGAGGAGGAGCTGGGCGACCTCCTCCTCCAGGTGGTGCTGCACGCCGCCATCGCCGCCCAGGAGGGGAGCTTCACGCTGGCCGACGTGGCCCGGGGCATCACCGACAAGATGGTCCGTCGCCATCCCCACGTGTTCGGCACCGTCGAGGTGACCGGGGCCGACGAGGTGCACCGCAACTGGGAGGCGATCAAGGCCGACGAGAAGGCCCGCGCCGGCGTCCCCGCCGCCGTCGGCGCGCTCGACGGCGTGCCGGGGTCGCTGCCGGCCCTGTCGTACGCCGCCAAGCTCGCGAAGCGGGCGGCCGGCGCCGGCTTCGACTGGCGGGTGCTGGCGCCCGTGTTCGACAAGGTCCACGAAGAGATCGACGAGCTCGAGGCCGAGCCGACGGCGGACGAGCTGGGTGACGTCCTGTTCTCGCTCGTGAACGTGGCCCGCCACCTCGGCCACGACCCCGAGGCTGCACTGCGGGGAGCGGCGACGAAGTTCCGCCGGCGCTTCGAAGTGGTCGAACGGGAGGCGGCGGCGCAGGGCGTCGATCTGGCCACCGCCGACGTCGGCGTCCTCGACGAGCTGTGGGAGGCGGCCAAGGCGGCGGTCTCCCTAGGGTCTGCGCCATGAAGCCGAACGACATCGCCCGCTCCTACGCCGGCGGCCGCGTCGCCATCGGGATCCTGCTCCTGCTCTTCCCTCGGCGGGTGCTGCGGGGGATGTTCGGCGAGTCGACGGCGGTGACGTTCCTCGGCCGCCTCGTCGGCGTCCGTGACCTCCTCCTCGGCCTCGCCACCCTCAACGCCATCGCCCAGGGCGGCGCCTCCGCCCGCACGTTCATGACGTACGGCGCCGCGGCCGACGCCACCGACGGCCTCGCCACGCTGCTCGCCTACCGCCACCTGCCCCGGGTCAAGCGCCTCGGCCTGCTGGCCATGGCCGCCGGCGGCGCCGCCACCGGCGCCTACCTCACCACCACCCTCGACGCCGGCTAGCAGCTAGCGCAGTTGCCGTTGCCCTTGCGGCGGCCACAAGGGCCGCCGCAGCCGCGATCGCGCCGTCACAAGGGCAACACCAACCGCGGGCGTCGGGTCTTGTACCGTTTCCACACCAGCAACAGGAGTCACACATGTCGGAGATCGAGCACATCATCGGACGGGAGGTCCTCGACTCCCGTGGCAACCCGACGGTCGAGGTCGAGGTCTTCCTCGCCTCCGGCGCCGAGGGTCGGGCCATCGTGCCGTCGGGTGCGTCCACCGGCCAGTTCGAGGCGGTCGAGCTCCGCGACGGTGGTGACCGCTTCGGCGGCAAGGGCGTGCAGCAGGCCGTCGAGCACGTGAACGGTGAGCTGCTCGACGCCGTCCTCGGTCTCGAGGCCCTCGATCAGCGGGGCGTCGACGCCGAGATGCTGGCCGCCGACGGCACCGCCAACAAGGCCCGACTGGGGGCCAACTCGATCCTCGGCGTCAGCCTGGCGGTCGCCAAGGCGGCGGCCGACGAGCTCGAGCTCCCCGTCTACCGCTACGTCGGTGGCGTCAACGCCCACGTCCTGCCGGTGCCCATGCTGAACGTGCTGAACGGTGGCGCCCATGCCGACAACAACGTGGACTTCCAGGAGTTCATGTTGATGCCCGTCGGCGCGGTCAGCTTCAGTGAGGCCCTCCAGTGGGGGGTCGAGACCTACCACGTGCTGAAGACGCTCCTGCACGAGCGCGGCCTGTCGACGGCCGTCGGCGACGAGGGGGGCTTCGCGCCCGACCTGTCGTCCAACGAGGACGCCGTCAAGCTCCTCATGGAGGCCATCGAGAAGGCGGGCCGCACCCCGGGCGCGGAGATCGCCATCGCGCTCGACCCCGCGGTCAGCGAGATCTACCGCGACGGCGCCTACCAGTTGGCCGGCGAGGGCCGGTCGTCTGGACGCCGACGACATGGCCGGGTACTGGGTCGACCTCTGCGATCGCTATCCCGATCGTCTCCATCGAGGACGGCATGGCCGAGGAGGACTGGGACGGTTGGGCGGCGCTCACCGCCGCGCTGGGCGATCGGGTGCAGCTCGTGGGCGACGACCTGTTCGTGACCAACGTCGAGCGCCTGGGGCGTGGCATCGAGACCGACGTCGCCAACGCCATCCTGGTGAAGGTCAACCAGATCGGCACGCTCACCGAGACCCTCGACACGGTGGGCCTGGCCACCCGCTCCGGCTACGCCAGCGTGATGTCGCACCGCTCCGGCGAGACCGAGGACACGACCATCGCCGACCTCGCGGTGGCCACCAACTGCGGCCAGATCAAGACCGGCGCGCCGGCCCGATCCGATCGCGTGGCCAAGTACAACCAGCTCCTGCGCATCGAACACGACCTCGGGGAAGCGGCGGCCTTCTGGGGCGAGCGCGCCCTCGCCGGCCGCCGTCGGGGCGCGGCCACGTGACGTTCCGCCGGCTCCTCTGGCCGGTGATCGGCGCCGCCGCGCTCGTGGTGTTCCTCGTCGCCGGCGTGTTCCCCACGCGCACCTACCTCCACCAGCGCGACGAGCTCGCCTCCGCCGCGGACAAGGTCCAGGTCCTCTCGGCCGAGAACGCCAAGCTCGCCTCCCGGGTCGCCGACCTCCACGAGGACACCGAGGTCGAGCGGCTGGCCCGCGAGCAGTACAACCTGGTGCGTCCCGGCGAGGAGGCCTACGCCATCCTCCCCGGTCCCGCCGACCCCGAGGTCGAGGAGTCGCCACCGCCGCCCGTGCGGCTGCGGGCCCCCGAGGAGTCGACCCTCGACAAGGTCGTCGACGCCCTCACCTTCTGGGACTGACGCCGGCGGCGTCGCCGGCGCATTCTCGCGCCTGCGAGGTGGCAAAAGAGCCCGGATTCATTGGGTTTTTCGGCTCCACCGGCTCGCCGGGGTGGTAGAATACGAACATGCGTTTGGGGGCGTTGGCCGAGGCGATCGAGGAGCTGGATCCGCCCGCCGACCTCGCTTCCCTCACCGAGGTGCTGCGCCTTCGTGATGTGTTCGAAGCGAAGCTGGCGTTGGGTGTGGCGGCCTTCGATCGGGCCGGGCTCTGGGAGCTCGATCACGCATCGTCGGCGGTGGCCTGGCTCCGCCAGATCGGTGGCATGACGGCGGGTGCGGCGTCGTCGTTGGTGAAGACGGGTCGGCGCGCCGCGGACGTGCCTGCGCTCGCGGCAGCGTGGCTCGAGGGTCGCTTGTCGGGCGGGCAGGTGCAGGCGATCGTCGCCAACGTGAGCGAGAGGCACGTCGAGCTGTTCGCCGAGCACGCGCCCGACCTGATCGACGCGCTCGCGCCATTGAACGTGGCCGACACGATGTCGGCCATGCAGGCGTGGAAGGAGCGAGCCGATGCGCTGCTCGACAACGGGGAACCTCGTGAACCGGAGCGGTCACTGCAGCTGTCGCGCACGTTCGGAGGACGAGGCGAGCTGAAGGGATCGTTCGATCCGGGGTCGACGAGCGTGCTCGAGCAAGCGCTGCGGGTCGCGGCGTCCGAGGACGACGAGGCGACCGGTGATCGCACGCCGGCGATGCGTCGAGCGGATGCCCTGAGCGACGTGTGCCGGTTCTTCCTCGACCACCAAGACAAGGTGTCGACCACGGGCCGGAACCGCCCGCACCTCAACGTCGTGATCGACCTCGACGACGTCGTCGGGAACGGCGGCGGCGGCACGACCCTCGAAGGGCATCGGCTCGACCCGGCTGCCATCCGCGTGTTGCTGTGCGACAGCAACGTCCACCGGGTGGTCGTCGGCCCCGACGGCAGCATCCTCGACTACGGGCGTTCGCAGCGCACCGCCCCGCCGCCACTCTTCACCGTCCTCGCCATCCGCGACGGGCACTGCCGCCTCGTCGAGGGCTGCGATCGCGGGCCCGAATGGTGCGACGCCCACCACGTGATCCCATGGGAAGACGGCGGCGAGACCAATCCCGAGAACATGATCCTGGGCTGCAGCCGCCACCACCACCTCGCCCACCGACAGCACTGGCGACAACGACTTGCACCCGACGGCACCTTCACCGTCGAAACCCTCGACGGCCGCACCTGGACGACCCACCCACGCGGCACGATCCCGTTCGAGTTCCCCGCCGCGAGCTGACGTCGGCAGCCGGCGCACACGCGGGCACGGTACGGTCGTCAGCCAGGGGAAATTCGAACTCCCGACCTCTGTGTCCCGAACGCCACGCTCCGGTCCCGCGGAACCGCCGGGCGCTGGCTCAGCAGGGGAGCACGGCGACCTCGTACGCATCGAAGGCGGGATCGCGGGTGACGATGGTGAGACCCTCGGCCCGCGCCTGGGCGATGAGCATCCGGTCGAAGGGGTCTCGGTGGTGCGGTGGCAGGGCGCCGGCCGCTTCGGCGTGGGCCAGCGAGATGGCGAGGGGCTCGAACCCGTTGTCGACGACGGCGTCGGCGAGCGAGCTCGGCACCCGCAACTTCCCGAGCGACGCCTTGATCGCCGCCTCCCAGATCGACGCCGCACTGACGGCCACGAGCGTGCCGGCATCGGCGATCCGGTCGCGGGCGTCGTCGGCCAGCGGTCGGCCGGCCAGCCACCACAGGAGGGTGTGGGTGTCGAGGAGGAGGTTCACCGACCTTCGAAGGCGTCGAGGATCTCTTCCGGCGTGGCGTCGAAGTCCTGCGCGATGCGCACCTTGCCGCGCCACGAGCCGGCCCGGCGCGGCTCCCGCGCTCGACGTAGGGCACGAGCCGGGCCACGGGCTTGCCCGCCCGGCCGATGACGATCTCTTCACCCGAAGCCACCCGCTCGACAAGGCGGGAGAGGTGGGTCTTGGCCTCGTGGATGTTGACCAACATGGACTAAGTCTAGTCAGCCCCGGGCTCTCGGCCGACCGCCGCCGGCGTCCTCCGGCGGTATGACCACCTTGGCGTAGCACCGGCTGCGGGGGTCGTCGGCGTAGTGGCCGTAGTTGGGGATCGGCTCGTAGCCCTCGGACTCGTAGAGGGAGATGGCCTCGGGTTGTTCGGTGCCCGTCTCCAGCCACAGCTCGACGTAGCCGAGCGCCGATGCCTCCTCCTCGAGGCGGGCCAGCAGGGCGCGGGCGACGCCCCTCCCGCGCGCCGACTCGACGACGAACATCCGCTTGAGCTCGGCCGTGCGGTCGTCGTGGCGCCGGATGCCGGCGCACCCAACGGGCACCTCGTCGCCGCCATCGGTCTCCAGCCACGCCATCACGAACGTGCCGTTCGGCGGCTGGAACCGCGAGGCGTCGAGCGGCGGCTCGAACTCCTCGCCGCCGTAGCGCACGACGATCTCGGCCGACATCTCCGCCTCGAGCTGTCGCGCCGTCGGCGAGGAGAGGGGCACGGGGTCGAGGCGGAGCACGCGGCGGATCGTAGAGTGCCGCCATGTCCATCCTCGGCAACCGTGTGCTCCGCAAGGAGGACCCGAAGTTCCTGACGACGGGCGGCGTCTACGTCGACGACCTCCCGCTCCCGGGTGCAGCCCACGTCGTGTACGTCCGCTCGACCATGGCGTCGGCCCGCATCACCGCGATCGACGTGGACGAGGCGAGGACCTCGCCCGGCGTCCTCGCCGTCTTCACCGGCAAGGACGTCGATCTGGCCGCCATCGCCCCGAGCATGGGGATGCTGAACCAGAAGATGGTCCGGGACTGGCTCGCCATCGAGCGGGTGAGGTTCGTGGGGGAGGCGATCGTGGCCATCGTCGCCGAGCGACGGGATCAGGCCGTCGACGCGGCCGAGCTCGTCTTCGTCGACTACGAGCCCGAGGCCGTTGTGGTCGACACCGAGGAGTCGGCGGCCGGGACGACCCTGCTGTTCCCCGACGCCGGCAACAACACCTCCATGGAGCTGGCCTTCGGTCGCTGCAGACGACCTGTTCGACGGCTGCGAGGTCGTCGTCCGCCAGCGCATCGTGAACCAACGAGTGGCTCCGTGCCCGCTCGAGGTCCGGGCGTCGGCCGTGGCGTGGGGTGAGGACGGGCGGCTGACCCAGTGGGCCAGCACCCAGGCCGCCCATGCCGTGCGCGACGACCTGGCCCGGATGCTGCAGCTGCCGGCCGAGCAGATCCGGGTGATCGCACCCGACGTCGGCGGCGGATTCGGGGCGAAGATCGGGATCTATCCGGAGGAGATCCTTCTCGCCTGGCTGTCGCGCGCCGTGGGACGCCCCCTCAAGTGGGTGGAGACCCGAAGCGAGTCGATGATGAACCTCGGGCACGGGCGGGGCCAGCTCCAGCACGTCGAGATCGGCGGCACCCGCGACGGGAAGGTCACCACCTACCGGCTGACGGTGCTCCAGGACAGCGGCGCCTATCCCTCGACCGGCTCCGTCCTCCCGTTCATGACCCGGACCATGCTCACCGGCGTCTACGACATCCCCAAGGCCGAGTTCAACAGCCGGTCGGTCGTCACGAACACCACCCCGACCGTCGCCTATCGCGGCGCCGGCCGTCCCGAGGCGGCTGCGGCCATCGAGCGGGCCATGGACCTGTACGCGGCCGAGATCGGCATGGACCCGGCCGAGGTGCGGCGACGCAACTTCATCGCCAAGGACGCGTTCCCGTTCACGACGCCCGTCGGCACGACCTACGACATCGGCGACTACGAGCGGGCCCTCGAGCTCGTCCTCGACTCCGCCGGGTACGCGGAGCTGCGCGCCGAGCAGCAGCGCCGGCGCGACGCGGACGACCGCACGCAGCTCGGCATCGGTATCGCCGTGTACGTCGAGATCACGGCCGGGCCGGGCGCACCGACCGAGTTCGGTGCCGTCGAGGTGAAGCCGAACGGCAAGGTCGTCGTGCGGAGCGGTTCGTCGTCGCACGGGCAGGGCCACCACACGGCCTTCTCGATGCTCGTGGCCGACCGCCTGGGGGTCGAGCTCGGCGACATCGAGGTCATCCAGGGCGACACCGACGTCGTGCCGCGGGGCCAGGGCACGATGGGCTCGCGATCGCTGCAGGCGGGTGGCGTCGCCGTCGCCCGGGCCGCCGAGCAGGTGGTCGAGAAGGCGAAGTCGGTGGCGGCCGACCTCCTCGAGGCCAACGTCGACGACGTCGTCCTCGATGCCGCCGGCGGCCGGTTCCACGTGGCCGGCACGCCGGCCGTGAGCCGGAGCTGGGCCGAGGTGGCCGAGGCCGCCGACGGCCTCCTCGCCGCCGAGGTCGACTACCAGGGCGCCGGCCCCACCTTCCCCTTCGGCGCTCACCTCGTCGTGGTCGAGGTCGATCGCGACACCGGCAAGGTCGTCGTGCAGCACGTCGTCGCGGTCGACGATGCCGGCCGCATCCTCAACCCCCTCCTCGCCGACGGGCAGGTCCACGGCGGCCTGGCCCAGGGCGTCGCCCAAGCCCTGATGGAGGAGGTCCGCTACGACCCCGACGGCAACCCCGTCACGTCCAACCTGGCCGACTACGCCTTCATCTCCGCCGCCGAGCTGCCCAGCTTCGAACGCATCCCGATGGAGACGCCGACGCCGATGAACGAGCTCGGGGCCAAGGGCATCGGCGAGTCCGGCACCATCGGTTCGACGCCGGCCGTGCACAACGCCGTGCTCGACGCGCTCGGTCCGTACGGCGTGAAGCACCTCGACATGCCCTGCACGCCGGAGAAGGTGTGGCGGGCGCTGAACGGGCTGGCGGCGCCCGAGGCGGCCTGGGCGCCGACGGGCGGCGGCGGGCTCGGGTCCGTCCCGAACGCCACCGGCGACGAGGACATCCCCGCGCTGTGATCCTCGAAGTCGCCCGCCTCGACGTGAGGGAGGGGCAGGACCAGGAGTTCCTCGCCGCCTTCGAGGAGGCGCGCCCGCCGAGGCCACGCCCGGGTTCCTTCGGATCGACCTCCGCCGCTGTGTCGACGAGGGCTCGACCTCCCGCTTCCTCCTCCTGGTGGAGTGGGAGACGACGGAGGCGCACACCGTGGGCTTCCGCCAGTCCGACCGGATCCACAGTGGCGAGACCTGTTGCACCACTTCTACGACCCGTTCCCCGTCGTCGAGCACTACGCCGATCTCCCGGCGCGGGCAGAATGACGGCTTCCCTCAGCATTGGAGACGCAGTGCACGTTTCGGTCACGGTGAACGGCGAGGTGCGCGAGCACGACGTCGAGCCCCGGCTCCTCCTCGTCCACTACCTGCGCGAGGTC
Source organism: uncultured Actinomycetes bacterium (assembly GCA_963731055.1). Taxonomy (GTDB): domain Bacteria; phylum Actinomycetota; class Acidimicrobiia; order Acidimicrobiales; family CADCTF01; genus DATLED01. The sequence continues at coordinate 77,478 of CAVSUD010000004.1, forward strand.
GTCGGGCTCACCGGCACGAACGTGGGCTGCGACACGTCGTCGTGCGGCGCGTGCACCGTGCTCGTCGACGGCGAGTCGATCAAGTCGTGCACCGTCCTCACCGTGCAGGCCGACGGTCAGTCGATCACCACCATCGAGGGCCTGGCCGATCCCGACGGCACGATGCACCCGATGCAGCAGGCCTTCCAGGAGAACCACGGGCTGCAGTGCGGGTACTGCACGCCGGGCATGGTGCTCGCCGCCGTGTCGCTGCTGCAGGAGAATCCGCACCCCGACGAGCAGCAGGTGCGCGAGGGCCTCGAGGGCAACCTCTGCCGTTGCACCGGCTACCACAACATCGTGAAGTCGGTGCTGGCCGCAGCCGGGAGCACGAACAAGTGATCCCCGCGGCCTTCGACTATCAGCGGGCCGGGTCGGTCGAGGAGGCCATCTCGCTCCTCACCGAACACGGCGACGAGGCCAAGCTCATCGCCGGCGGGCACTCGCTGTTGCCCCTCATGAAGCTGCGGCTGGCGACGCCGTCGATGCTCATCGACGTCGGTCGGCTCACGGACCTGAGCTACATCCGCGACGGCGGTGACCACGTGGCCGTCGGCGCGCTCACCCGCCACCGTGACCTCGAGGTGTCGGACCTCCTCGAGGCCGAGGTGCCGCTGCTCAAGCACGCCGCGTCGCACGTCGGTGACCCGCAGGTCCGCCATCGCGGCACCCTCGGCGGCACGCTCGCCCACGGCGACCCCGCCTCCGACCTCCCGGCCGTCGTGCTCGCCCTCGGGGGCACCCTGGTCGTGCAGGGCCCCAACGGTGAGCGCGAGATCGCCGCCACCGACTTCTTCCATGGGTTCCTGGAGACGGCGCTGCAACCCGACGAGCTCCTGACCGAGATCCGCATACCGAAGACGGGCGGACGCGGCTGGTCGTTCCAGAAGTTCAACCGCCGGGCCCAGGACTGGGCGATCGTCGGCGTCGCCGCCGTCCGCACCAACGGCAGCGCCGGCATCGCGCTGGTGAACATGGGCTCCGTGCCGCTGCGGGCGACGCCCGTGGAAGCCGCGCTCGCCTCGGGCGCGTCCGTCGCCGACGCCTCCGCGCTCGCCGCCGAAGGGCTCGAGCCGCCGGCCGACCTGAACGCCTCGACGGAGTACCGCAGCCACCTCGCGGGTCCTCGTGCGGCGGGCGTTGGAGGAAGCCGGCCTCTGACCGGCGTTCGCACAGCAGTGGCCCGCCCCACCGGCACGACTGTGCGAAAGCGATCGGAGGAGTTGCTGGTGACCCGCCGGGGCTTGATCCTCGGCGGGCTCGGTGCGGCCATCGCCGTCGTCGGCGGCACCGGCGTCGGCGCCACCACGGCCCGGGGCCGCCGCCTCCTCCACGCCGCCCGACTGCTGCAGGGCGCCGACCACCCGCCGCCGTCGCTACCGGCCGGCCGCCGGCCGACGGTCGAGTACCGGACGCTCGACTCGGTGAAGATGCGCAAGCGGGTCTCCTACGCCATCGCCCGTCCGCCGGGTGGGCCGGAGCGGGTGCCCGTCGTCTTCTGCCTCCACGGACGGGGTGCCGACGACTCCTTCGCCGTCCGGGTGATCCGGTTCCAGGACCACCTCGCCGCCATCGGCGCCCGCGTCGCGGTCGTGGCGCCCGACGGTGGTCCCGACAACTACTGGCACCCCCGCCGCAGCGGCGAGAACCCGCTCGGGATGCTGGTGCAGGAGCTGGTGCCGGCCGTCGACGCCGAGCTCGGGGACGGTCGCCGTGGTCTCCTCGGCTGGTCGATGGGCGGGTACGGCGCCCTGCTGGCGGCCGAGCGGTTCCCGGACCTCTTCGATGCCGTGGCGCTGGCCAGCCCCGCGCTGTGGCGCCGGTTCGACGAGACGGCGTCGGGGGCCTTCGACGATGAGCTCGACTTCAGGGCCCACGACGTGTTCACCGCCACGGACCGCCTCGACGGGATCGACGCCCTGCAGGTCCGGATCGGCGACGACGACCCCTTCGTGGCCGGCTTCGACGACCTCCGCTCCCTGCGGCGGAGCGACGACTTCCGACGGGGCCCCGGGTTCCACGACGCGGCCTACTGGCGGCGCCTGGCGCCGGAGCAGGCCCGCTTCTTCGAACGGGCGTGGCGGACGACCTAGCCTCCGCCCCTGATGACACCGGGTTCGGTCGACGAGGTGCGGGCGGCGCTGGCCGAGCACGGCTACCTGGCCGACGAGGGGTTGGCCACGGCGGTGTTCCTCGCCCTCACGCTCCACCGCCCGCTGCTGCTCGAGGGAGAGGCCGGCGTCGGCAAGACCGAGGTGGCGAAGGTGCTGGCCCGGTGGACGGGCGGTGAGCTGCTGCGCCTGCAGTGCTACGAGGGGATCGATCTCGGCCAGGCCGCCTACGAGTGGGACTACTCCCGCCAGCTCCTGCACCTGCGGGCCGTCGAGGCGACCGGCGCCGACGTGGGCACGGCCGAGGACGAGCTCTACAGCGACCGGTTCCTCGTGCGCCGGCCGCTGCTCAAGGCGATCGACCACCACGACGGTCCACCGCCCGTGCTGCTCATCGACGAGGTGGACCGGGCCGACGACGAGTTCGAGGCCTTCCTGCTCGAGATCCTGAGCGACTACGCCGTCACCGTCCCGGAGCTGCGGACGTTCCGCGCCGAGGTCCCGCCCATCGCCGTGCTGACGTCGAACCGCACGCGGGACGTCCACGACGCACTGAAACGCCGCTGCCTCTACCACTGGGTCGAGCATCCCGGCTTCGAGCGCGAGGTGGCCATCATCCGCCTCCGGGCGCCCGAGGTGACCGAGCGGCTGGCCCGCCAGGTCGCCGGCGCCGTCGAGCGCATGCGCGGGCTCGGCCTGTTCAAGCCGCCGGGTGTGGCCGAGGTCATCGACTGGGCCCAGGCCCTGGCCGCCCTCGGGCAGGCCGACCTCAGCGAGCGCTGGGTCGACGCGACGTTGGGGTCGGTGCTGAAGTACCGCGAGGACCAGGAGCGGGTGCGGGGTGGCGGGATCGCGGCGCTGGTCGAGGCCGGGGTGGCCCGTGCCGGCTGAGGTCACCGGCGTCGACCGCATGGCGGCCGCGTTCGCCACCGCCCTCCGGCGCTTCGGCGTGCCCGTCTCGACCGGCAACCTCCTGACCTTCGTCGAGGCGTTGGGCGCCGTCGGCGTGGAGGAGCGATCGGCCGTCTACTGGGCCGGTCGCTCGACGCTCGTCCACCGGCCCGAGCACCACCCGGCCTACGAGCACGCCTTCGCCGCCTTCTGGCTCCAACGGGAGCTCATCCGGACGAGTCGCGAGGTCGAGCCCGTGGTGCTCGAGATGGACGACGAGGCGGCGGACGAGCCCGAGGGCGAGGCGGGCGAGGACGTCGACGACGAGGCCCGCACGATCAGCGTCCGGTACAGCGCCACCGAGGTGCTCCGCCACAAGGACTTCGCCGCCTACACGTCCGGTGAGTTCGACGAGGCCCGCAAGTTGATGGCCGAGCTCCGGCTGGGCGGTGCCCTCCGTCGCTCCCACCGGCTGCGCCGGTCGACGGGGAACCGTCGCACCCGGCACCCGGACCTGCGCCGGACCGTGCACCGCTCGCTCCGCTTGCACGGCGAGCCGATCGAACGAGCCTTCCTGGCCCCGAGCGAGCGCCCCCGCCGGGTCGTGCTCCTCTGCGACGTCAGCGGGTCGATGGAGACCTACAGCCGCGCCCTGCTGCGCTTCCTGCACGCGGCCGTCATCGGCCGCGGTCGCGTCGAGGCGTTCGCGCTCGGCACCCGGCTGACCCGGCTGACCCGCGAGCTCGGCTCCCACGATCCCGACGCCGCGCTGGCCGCCGCCTCATCGTCGGTCGAGGACTGGAGCGGCGGCACCCGCCTCGGCGAGGTCATCGGTCAGTTCAACGATCAGTGGGGTGTGCGGGGGATGGCGCGGGGCGCGGTCGTGGTGATCCTCTCCGACGGTTGGGATCGCGGCGAAGCCGACGAGCTGGCGCGGCAGATGGCCCGCCTGCACCGCATCGCCCATCGCGTCGTCTGGGTCAACCCGCTCAAGGTGACGCCGGGCTACGCGCCCTTGGCGCGGGGCATGGCCGCCGCGCTGCCGTACGTCGACGAGTTCCTCGAAGGGCACTCGCTGGCCTCGCTCGAGCTCCTGGCCAAGGTGGTGGTGGCGCGATGAAGGAAGTGCTCAACGACATCGAGCGGTGGCGGCGCCAAGGCAAGCGCGTCGCCGTGGCCCGAGTCGTCGGCGTGGAGGGATCGGGCCCACGAGATCCGGGGGCGACGATGGTGGTGAACGAGGACGGCGACGTCGCGGGCTCGGTCTCGGGCGGGTGCGTGGAGGGGGCCGTCGTCACCGAGGCGCTCGAGGTGCTCGCCGGCGAGGGCCGGCCGCGACGCGTCACCTACGGCTACTCCGACGACGAGGCCTTCGCCGTGGGGCTGACCTGCGGCGGGACCGTGCACCTCCTCATCGAGCCCCTCGACTGGTGAGCCTCTACGAAGCGCTTCGCGACGCCATCCGCGCCGAGGAGCCCGTCGCGCTCGTCACCGTGGTCGAGGGCGAGGGGGCGCCGCTCGGAGCGAAGCTGCTGGTGCGGGTCGAGGGGGCGCCGGAGGGGACGCTCGGCCACCCGGAGCTCGATCGCGTCGTCGCCCGCGACGCACGGGCCGAGCTCGACGCCGGGCTCTCGTCCACCCGCCACTACGGACCCGAGGGCCAGGCCCGCCAGACCGAGGTCGGGGTCTTCATCGAGAGCTTCGCCCCTCCGCCTCGGCTGCTGATCTTCGGCGCCGTCGACTTCACGGCCGCCCTCACCCGCGTCGGGAAGGTGCTCGGGTACCGGGTCGTCGTCGTGGACGCCCGCCCGGTGTTCGCCACTGCGGCCCGGTTCCCGATGGCCGACGAGGTCGTCGTCGACTGGCCCGACCGCTACCTCCGGGCCAACGGGCAGGACCTCGGTCCGCGGGACGCCGTGTGCGTGCTGACCCACGACCACAAGTTCGACGTTCCGGCCGTCGTGACCGCCCTCGAGACGCGCGTCGGCTACCTCGGGGCCATGGGCTCGCGCCGCACCGACGGTGAGCGCCGTCAACGCCTGCGCGACGCCGGGGTGACGGAGGACCAGTTGGATCGTCTGATGGCGCCGATCGGCCTCGACATCGGGGCCCGCACCCCGGAGGAGACGGCGGTGTCGATCTGCGCGGAGATCATCGCCCTCCGGACGGGGCGGCGACCCCCGAGCCTGCGCGACACTGAGGGTCCGATCCACGCCAGGGGGGCGAGTGAGCGGACGGAAGGGGGAGCGGGCGATGCGGCCTGAGGGGTCACCGGCGGTGCACGACCGCAGGGCGGATGGCCCGCGGGTGAGGGCCGCATGAGCAGCGACCTCCCCGTCGTGCGGATCGACGACAGCGATCGCGATCGCGCCGTCGCCTTCCTCCGCCACCACTGCACGGCCGGGCTCATCACGCTCGACGAGTTCTCCGACCGGGTCGGTCACGTCTTCGGTGCGACGACGGGAGCCGAGCTCGAGCACGTCACGAGCGACCTGCCCCGGATCGACGCGCCCGCCAGCCCCACCACGACCGGTCGCCCGCGGGCTGCGGCCCGCTGGACCGTGGCCATGTTCAGCTCCAACCGGCGCAAGGGGCGGTGGCGGGTCGAGGGGCAGACCACCGCCATCAGCTTCATGGGTTCGAGCGCGCTCGACCTCCGCCAGGCCGAGGTCGTCGGCGACGAGATCGTCATCAACGCGTTCGCCTTCATGGGCTCGGTCGACGTCATCGTCCCGGAGGGCATCGAGGTGGCGCTCGAAGGGCTCGCCTTCATGGGCGGCAAGCACGCGTCGATCAAGGACGCGCCCGTCCTACCGGGCTCTCCGCTGGTGCGGGTGCGGGCCTTCGCGTTCATGGGCGGCGTCACGGTCCGGAGCAAGCAGGCCCCGGGCGAGGGCCCCCGGCCCGTCGGGCGGGATCGGGCGAGATCCCGAGACCGCAACCGCGACCGGAACCGCAACCGCGCCCGTGAGCACGATCGGCGCCACGGTCACGGTCACGGCCCGGAGTGGGCCGAACCGGGGTCGGGCGCCGGACGCCGCGGCGGGATCGAGGCGGTGGCCCAGGACGTGCGCGAGGAATGGCCGCAGCTCCGGGCCCAGGTCGCCCCCGAAGGCACCGTCACCATCTTCTTCAGTGACATCGAGGGTTTCACGTCCCTCAACGAGCGCCTCGGTGACCACCGGGCCCAGGAGGTCCTGCGGGACCACTACCGCCTGGTCCGCGAGGAGCTGCTGGTGCACCGCGGGTTCGAGGTCAAGGTCCACGGTGACGGCTTCATGGTCGCCTTCGACAGCGCGGCCCGGGCGCTGCGCTGCGCGCAGGCGGTCCAGCGCCGCCAGCAGGACTGGACCGAGCAGCACCCGGAGACCCCCGTTCGGGTGCGGATGGGCCTTCACACCGGCGAGGCGATCCGCGACGCGGACGACTTCCTCGGGTCGACGGTGAACCTGGCCTCGCGCATCGCCACGGCCGCACGCGGCGACGAGATCCTGGTGTCGGCCATCCTCAAGGAGCTGTGCGCCTCCTCGGGGGAGTTCGACTTCGACCGGGGCCAGGAGATCGAGCTCAAGGGCCTGTCCCAGCCGCACCGGGTGTTCTCCGTCTCCTGGACGTGACGCGGTGACGGTGGCCGCCGTCGTGCTGGCCGCCGGGGCGGGCTCACGGTTCACCGGCGGGACCCACAAGCTGCTGGCCGACTTCCGGGGCCGTCCGCTCGTGGCCTGGGCCGTCGAGCACGCGCTCGCGGCCGGGCTCGACGAGACCATCGTGGTCTCCGGGGCGATCGACCTGGCCGGGGCCCTTCCCGCCGATGTCCCGGTGCTGGCCAACCCGCGCTGGGCGGAGGGGCAGGCCACGTCCCTCGGGGTCGCCATCGACCACGGGCGCGCCGCGGGCCACACCGCCCTCGTCGTCGGCCTCGGCGACCAACCCCTGGTGCGACCGTCGGCGTGGCGGGCCGTCGCCGCGGCACCGCCGGAGCCGGCCATCGCCGTCGCGTCGTACGAGGGTCGGCGCGGGAACCCCGTGCGGATCGCCGCCACGGTGTGGGACCTGCTGCGACTCGTCGGGGACGAGGGGGCGCGGGAGCTGATGCGCCGACGGCCGGATCTCGTGGGCGAAGTAGCCTGCGAGGGCAGTCCGGCGGATGTCGACACCGTGGAGGACCTCGAGCAGTGGAGCTGACCAACGAATTCCGGGTGAGCGTGCCCGTCGCTGACGCCTGGGCCGTGCTGACGGACGTGGAGCGCATCGCGCCCTGCCTCCCCGGTGCGCAGCTCCAGGAGATCGAGGGCGACGAGTATCGCGGCATCGTCAAGGTGAAGGTGGGGCCCATCACCGCCCAGTACAAGGGCAAGGCCACGTTCCAGTCCCAGGACGACGTCGCCCACATCGCCGTGCTCAAGGCCGAGGGTCGCGACACCCGCGGCCAGGGCAACGCGTCGGCGCTCATCACGGCCACCCTCACGCCCGACGGTGACGGCACCGCGGTCAAGGTCGTCACCGACCTGACCATCACCGGCAAGGTGGCCCAGTTCGGCCGCGGCGTCCTCGTCGACGTCTCCGGCAAGCTGCTGACGCAGTTCGTCGAGTGCCTCGAGAACGACCTCCTCAGCGGCGACCCCGAGTCCGCACCGCCGGCGCCGGCGACCGAGTCGGCGGCACCGTCCGCGGCGGCCCCGTCGGCGAACGGCTCGTCGCCGAACGGCTCGTCTTCGACGCCTGCGTCGGGAGCGCCCGCGAGCAGCGGGCCGCCGAGCGGCCCGCCCGCCAGCCCGAAGGGCCCCGGGGCGCAGAGCGAGGCCAAGGACACCGAGCCCACCGTCCGCAAGATCGAGCACCAGGCCGCGGCCCCGGTGGACCTGCTCGACGCCGCGGGCGTGCCCGTGGCGAAGCGGGCGATCCCCGTCGTGGCCGGCGTGCTGGTGATCCTGTGGTTCCTGCGCCGGCGGCGCCGCACCCGCTGAGCGGGGCCCCGTCCGCGCCCGACGTCGAGCGCGTCGTCGCGCTCCTCGGCCGCCGTCCTCAAGGCGCGTTCGAGGTCGTCGTCCGTGCCGCTTCCGGCGATCCATTGGTCATCCGCAACGCGCCCGTGCTGGACGACGGCCGCCCCATGCCCACCCGCTTCTGGCTCCTCGCCTCGCCCGTTCGCGATGCGGTCAGCCGGCTCGAGGCGTCGGGCGGGGTCGACCGGGCCGAGTCCGAGGTCGACGCCGCCGAGCTGACGGCCGCCCATCGCCGTTACGCGACCGAGCGCGACGGCGCCCTCCCCGCCGGGTGGAGCGGACCCCGGCCCTCCGGCGGTGTGGCCGGTACGCGCACCGGCGTGAAGTGCCTGCACGCCCACTACGCCTGGCACCTCGCCGGCGGCGACGATCCGGTGGGGCGGTGGGTGGCGGCCGAGCTCGCCACCGGCGAGTGGGGACGGACCGAGGCGTGAGCGGGGCCGTGGCGGCCATCGACTGCGGCACGCACTCGACCCGTCTCCTGATCGCCGACGCCGAGGGCCGGCCCCTGCTGCGGCGCACCACCATCACCCGGCTGGGGGAGGGCGTCGACCGCACCGGCCGCCTCGTCCCCGAGGCCATCGACCGCGTGGTCGCCACCTTGCGGGCCTACCGCTCGGACCTGGACGCGGCCGGCGTGGCCTCGGTCCGGGTGACGGCCACGTCGGCCGCTCGGGACGCCGCCAACCGCGCCGAGCTCTTCGCCGCGGCCGAGGTGGCCGTCGGCGTCGTGCCCGAGCTGTTGAGCGGGGAGGAGGAGGGCCGGTTGAGCTTCGCCGGCGCGACGGCCGAGCTCGATCCCGGCGATGGCCCGTTCCTGGTCGTGGACATCGGCGGCGGCTCGACGGAGTTCGTCGTCGGGCGGACGGAGCCGGTGGGGGTGCGGTCGATCGACATCGGGTGCCTGCGCGTCTCGGAGCAGTTCCTGCACGGCGACCCGCCCGAGGCCGGCGAGCTCTCCGACGCCCTCAGCGTGGTGCGGACCCACCTCGACGACGTCGTCCGTGAGGTGCCTGAGTCGATGGACGCAGCTCGTCTCGTCGGCCTGGCGGGCACGGTGGCGACGGTGGCGGCCGTCGAGCTGGGTCTGGGGACCTACGACCGCGACCGGATCCACCACTTCCGCCTCACCCGGGCCGCCGCGGAAGACGTCTTCCGCACGATGGCGACCGAGCCGAGGGCCGCCCGCCTCCACAACCCGGGCCTCGAAGCGGGGCGGGTGGATGTCATCGTGGCCGGGGCGCTGATCCTCGTGGCCGTGATGCGTCACTTCGACTTCGAGGAGTGCCTCGTCTCGGAGTCCGACATCCTCGACGGGATGGTGGCGTCACTCCTCGGGTAGCAGCACGCCCGGGTTCAGGATCCCGGCCGGATCGAGCGCCCGCTTCACGGCCCGGAACGCGGCCAGCTCGGCGGGGCTCCGCCCGAGGTGGAGGTGCTCCCGCTTGGCGACACCGATGCCGTGCTCGGCGCTGATGCTGCCACCGGCCCGGGCGACGAGGGCGAGGACGGCCCCGTCGACCTCGTCCGGCACGGCGTGGTCGGTGCGACGCGACACCACGTTGACGTGCACGTTGCCGTCGCCGATGTGGCCGAACAGGTAGGCGCGGGCGTGCGGCGCGATGGCGGCCACCACGTCGCGCACCTCGGTGCAGAACCGGGCCAGGGCGGGGAGCGGGAGCGTCACGTCCAACTTGTGGGGGACGCCGACGGCGTTGATGGCTTCGGTGTGGCGTTCCCGGTAGGCCCACAGCTCGTGGCGTCGGGCCGTCGTCGCGGCCAGGGCGGTGTCGAGGATCAGGTGCTCGACCGGCGCCAGCGCGGCCACGAGCTCGTCGGTGGGATCCGACGTCCCGACGACCTCGAGCAAGAGGTAGGCGTCGTTGGCGGCGGCCGACGCGAAGGGCACCGGGATCCCGACGTGATCGGCGACGAGGCGGACACCGTCGCCGAAGACGAGCTCGGCCGCTTCCAGGGATGGAGCCCCGGCGCGCACGGCGACCAGCGCGGTCACCGCATCGGCGGCACCGGCCAGCCGCACCAGGGCCGCGACGCGCTCGCGAGCGGCCGGGACGAGCCGCAGCCGCACGGTGGTGACGACGCCGAGGGTGCCCTCGCTGCCGCACAGGAGCCCGGCCAGGTCGTAGCCGGTGTTGTCCTTGAGGAGGCCGCCCAGGTGCGACACGATCGACCCGTCGCCCAGCACCGCCTCGATGCCCACGACCTGGGCCCGCATGGCGCCGTGGCGCAACACCCTCGTGCCGCCCGCGTTCGTCGCCACCATCCCGCCGATCGTCGCCGTGCCGCGCGCGGCGAGATCGACGGCGACCTCGAGGCCCGCGCCCGCGACGTGGCGCTGGAGCGCCTCGAGGGTCGCGCCGGCGCCGACGGTCACCTGCCCCGAGAGCGGCTCGACCGGAGCGATGGCGTCGAGGCGCCGGAGGCTCAGCACGACCTCGTCGTGCCGGGGGACGCCGCCACCGACCAGCCCGGTGTTCCCGCCCTGGGGAACGATCGCCACCCCCTGCGCGGCACACCAGGCGACCACGGCGGCGACCTCCTCGGTCGACCCCGGACGCACCACGGCGGGCGTCGCGCCGGAGAACCGGCCGGTCCAGTCGACGACGTACCCGGCGACGACATCCGGCTCGACGAGGACGTGGGCGACGCCGACCATGTCCTGCAGCGCACCGACGACGTCCGTCACGACGCCGACGCTAGGGCTAGCTCCGGAGGCGGAAGATCTCGAGCAGCTCACGGAAGACGGCGTCGGCGTCGGTGGCCACGCCCTTCGACCCGAACCACTTGCACAGGTTGCGGACGTCGCGCTCGAGCAGCCCCAGGCCTTCGGGTTCGAGGATGGGGTCGACGGCCTGGGGCAGGTCGATGACGTAGAGCCGGTCCTCCCACACGAGCAGGTTGTAGGGGGACAGGTCGCCGTGGACGAGCCCGACCTCGGCCATCAACCGCAGGGACTGGCGGAGCTGATCGAACAGATCGCCACGGTCCGCCTTCGACCGCCCGACGACGGCGTTGATGAGGCGGGGCGCGGCCTCGTCCTCGTCGCCGAGGTACTCCATCATCAGCTCGATCCCGAGCTTCTGGACCGGGTACGGGACGGCGCACCCGGCCTCCCACAACCGGCCCAGCGCATCGAACTCCGTCTCCAGCCACAGCTGGGCCCGGAAGGTCAGACCGGCCTTGGACCCGCGGGCCATGGCCAGGTCGGCGCGGCGGTCGCCCGTGCGGGCTCGGATCTTGGCGTCCTGTCGGAAGGCCCGTTCGTCGAGGTCGCGGTAGCGCTTGGCCGCGAGGATGTTCGTGCGGTCGCCGAGCACCCGCTCGACCAGGTGGACGTCCGCCTCCTTGCCCGTCTTGATGACGCCCCGCTCGTACTGGCGGGCGGCGTCCTCGGTGAGCACCCACGCGGGGACGGGCTCGGGGCCGTGGTCGGCGGAGGTGTAGGTGCTCTGCTCCGGGTCGATCTCGTCGTCGTCCCAACGGGGCCGGACCGTCCTCGCCGTGGGCTGGAACGCGTCGTGGGTCGTCGAGTCTTCGTCGTCGCGCGCACGGGGCAAGCCGCCATTCTCTCCACCGGCGGCGACCCGGGCAACCGTGGCCGCGGTCGTAGGCTCCGGAGGTGGCCCGAACCGTCGCCGTCATCGGTGGCGGCCCGGCCGGCCTGGTAGCCGCCGAGGTGCTGGCCACGGCTCGTCCGGACGTGGTCGTGACCGTCTACGACCGGATGCCTTCGTTCGGCCGCAAGCTCCAGCTGGCCGGGCGGGGTGGGCTCAACCTCACGCACTCCGAACCCCTGGACGACCTGCTCGAGCGGTACGGACCGGCCCGTCGGCGGCTGGAGCCGGCCATTCGCCGCGTTCTCCCCGTCCGACCTGCGGGTGTGGTCCGGGGGTCTGGGCCAGCGGGCGGTCGTCGGGACCAGCGGACGCGTCTTCCCCGAGGCCTTCCGAGCGACACCGCTCCTCCGCGCCTGGCTCGTCCGGCTCCGGGACCTCGGCGTCGAGCTGTCGCCGCGGCACACGTGGTGCGGATGGGACGGCGAGGGCCGCCTCGTGTTCGAAGGGCCGGAGCCCAAGGTCGTGGCCGCCGACGCGACGATCCTCGCCCTCGGGGGCGCGAGCTGGCCCCGGACGGGGTCGGACGGCGCATGGGTGCCGCGACTACCGCGACGACGGGGTGCAGGTCGAGCCGCTCGTTCCGGCCAACAGCGGCTTCGTCGTGGACTGGCCGGAACCGTTCGCCCGTCGCTTCGGTGGACGGCCGATCAAGAACGTCCGCCTCCGCGTCGGTACCGCCGAGGCCGGCGGCGATCTCATGGTGACCGGGCGGGGGATCGAGGGGGGCGTCGTGTACGCCCTCGGCCGCGCCACCCGCACCGGTCTCTCCGGGGCCGGGCGCGCCGGCGTGGTGGTGCACGTCGACCTCCGGCCGGCCCGGACCGAGGCGATGCTGGCCACCCGCATCGCCGACGCCGCCCGGCGCCGTCCGAAGGAGTCGATCTCGTCGCGCCTGCGCCGCGCGACGGACCTGACGCCCCAGGGCGTCGCCCTCGTGCGACTGACGACCGCATCGACCGATCCCGCCGAGCTGGCCGCCGCCGTCAAGGCCGTCCCGCTTCGGGTCGTGGCCACCGAGCCGATCGACCGGGCCATATCGAGCGCCGGCGGCGTGGCCTTCGACGACGTCGACGACCGGTTCATGCTGCGGAGCCGGCCCGGCACGTTCGTGGCCGGCGAGATGCTGGACTGGGAGGCCCCGACCGGCGGGTACCTCCTGCAGGCGGTGTTCGCCACCGGGGTGGCGGCGGCGCATGGCGTGCGGGCGTGGTTGGAGGAGGAGCGGCCGTGAGCGACTACGAGGAGATCCGCGAGGGCGACACGGTCTGGCGCTTCGAGCGCGACTTCTTCACCTCGCGCTGGACGTGCATCTGGGGGCGGGGGTGCCTCGGGATCCTGGACGAGCCGGCGCCTCACCTCGGCCAGGGCTGTTGCTCGGTCGGGGCCGAGCTCGAGAGCGAGGACGAGGCGCGGACGATCGCCGCCCTCGCGGCCACGATCGCGCCGGAGCGGTTCGAGCACCATGCCGAGGCGCAGAAGGCCGGCGGCGGGATCTTCGCCGTGGATGCCGACGGCGCGCGTCGCCCGGCGACGCGCGTCGTCGATGGAGCCTGCATCTTCCTCAACGGCCCGGGCTTCCCCGGCGGGGCCGGCTGCGCGCTGCACCTCGAGGCCCTGGCGTCCGACGAGTCACCGCTCGAGTGGAAGCCTTCGGTCTGCTGGCAGCTCCCCGTCCACGTGGATTGGGTCACCACCGAGGCGACGGGGGAGGAGGTGGCCACCGTCCGGCGGTGGAGCCGCGACGACTGGGGCGACGAGGGCCGGACGATGGCGTGGTGCTGCACCGAAGGCCCGGAGGCCTATGTCGGCGAGGCACCCGTCATCGATTCGCTGGCCGAGGAGCTGACGGCGATGGTCGGCACCGAGGTCTACGTGGAGCTGCGGCGTCGGATCGCCCCTGCTCCCGACGGCGGCGCTCAGTAGGCTCCCGCGTCGTGTCGCTCTCCGACCGCATCCTCATGGGCCCCGGCCCCGGCAACCCCTATCCGGAGGCGATCGCCGCCCTGACCCGACCGATGCTCGGGCATCTCGATCCGGAGTTCCTGGCCGTCCTCGACGAGACGTGCGAGCGGCTGCGCCAGGTGTTCCACACCGCCAACGCCCGCACCCTCCCGATCAGCGGAACGGGGTCGGCGGGCATGGAGGCCGCGTTCGTCAACACGGTCGGTCCGGGCGACACCGTCGTCGTCGGCGTCAACGGTGTCTTCGGCGAGCGCATGTGCGACGTGGCCGCCCGGTGCGGCGCCGACGTCATCCGGGTCGAGGCGCCGTGGGGTCGGTCGCTCGATCCCCAGCAGCTGCTCGACGCCCACCCGAACCCGAAGGTGATCGCGCTCGTCCACGCCGAGACCTCGACCGGCGTTCGCAACGACGTCGACGAGCTCGGTGCCGACAAGGGCGACGCGCTGCTCCTGATCGACTGCGTCACGTCGCTGGGCGGCATCCCGGTCGACGTCGACGGGTGGGGCGTCGACATCGCCTACAGCGGCACCCAGAAGTGCCTCGGCGTGCCGCCGGGACTGGCGCCGTTGACCCTCGGCGAGCGGGCGTGGGAACGGCGGATCGAGAAGCCGCAGTCGTGGTACCTCGACCTCGGGATGCTCGGCGAGTACACCGGCTCGGCCACGGGGGTGCGGAAGTACCACCACACCGCGCCGATCTCCATGATCTTCGCCCTCCACGCCGGCCTGGGCGTCGTGCTGGAAGAAGGGCTGGGGGCGGTATGGGACCGTCACGCCCAATGCGGCGAACAGCTCCAGAACGGCCTGCAGAAGCTGGGCTTCGAGCTCTTCGCCGAGGAGGGCCATCGGCTCCCGGAGCTGACGACCGTCTGGGTGCCGGAGCCCCTGCGGGCGGACGAGCCCGGGGTCCGGCGCCGGCTGCTCGACCACTACGGCATCGAGGTCGGCGGCGGGCTCGGCGAGTTCGCCGGCAAGGTCTGGCGCATCGGCTGCATGGGCCACACGGCCCGGGCCCGCAACGTCACGACGCTGCTCGGTGCGCTCGAAGAGGTGCTGGCCCGTTGACCTCGGTCGCCGCCCCGGCCGACGTCGTGTGGCGACCCGATCCGGCCGTGGCCGCGACGACGAACGTCGCCCGGTTCGCCGCCGCCCACGGCATCGGGTCGTTCGAGGAGCTCCGTCGGCGATCGATCGACGAGCCGGAGTGGTTCTGGGATGCCGTGGTCGAGTTCCTCGGCCTGCCCTTCGCCACGCCCTACTCGTCCGTGCTCGACACGTCGCTCGGCATCGAGTGGGCGACCTGGTTCGTCGGCGGGCGGCTCAACCTGGCCGACGGGTGCCTCGACCGTTGGGCGGCGAGCGCGCCCGACCGCGTGGCCGTGCGTTGGGAGGGCGAGGACGGCGAGACCCGGGCCTGGACCTACGCCGAGCTGCGGGTCGAGGTCGACAGCCTCGCCGGCCACCTGCACGCAGAGGGGATCGGTGTGGGCGACACCGTCGGCATCTTCCTGCCGATGCTCCCGGAGACGGTCGCCGCGCTGTTGGCCGTGGCGAAGCTCGGCGCCGTCTTCCTGCCCCTCTTCTCCGGGTACGGCGCCGAGGCCGTGGCCGCCCGGCTGAACGACGCGGGGGCCAAGGCGCTGATCTGCGCCGACGGCACGTACCGCCGGGGCCAGGTGGTCGACATGGCGAGCGTGGCCGACCGGGCGTGGCGGACGTGGCGACGGTGACGACGACGGTGGTCGTGCCCCGGCCTCGCAGGCGGGTCGCGGTTGGGTCCGTCGCGGCCGGACGACACCTTTCGCGGCCCGGATCGTCGACAGCGAGCACCCGCTCTTCATCGCCTACACCTCCGGCACCACCGGCCCGCCGAAGGGGAGCGTCGCACGTGCACGGCGGCTTCACCGTCAAGATCGCCGAGGAGGTCGCCTTCCAGTTCGACGTCGGCCCCGACGACACGCCTGTTCTGGTTCACCGACATGGGCTGGATCATGGGCCCGTGGGAGGTCGTCGGCACGCTCGCCAACGGGGCGACCCTGGCTCTCTTCGAGGGCGCGCCCGACTACCCCGGACCCGACCGGCTCTGGTCGTTCCTGGCAGCGCCACGGGGTCACGATCCTCGGCATCTCGCCCACGCTGGTCCGCGCGCTGATGCCCCACGGCGACGAGCCCGTCCGCGCCCACGACCTGTCCCCGCTGCGCATCCTCGGCTCCACCGGCGAGCCGTGGAACGAGGGCCCGTGGCGCTGGTTCTTCGACGTGGTCGGCGGCGGCCGCTGCCCGATCATCAACATCTCCGGCGGCACCGAGGTCGGCGCCTGCTTCCTCTCGCCCCACCCGGTCGAGCCGCTCAAGCCGATGTCGCTCGGCGGCCCGGCGCTCGGCATGGCCGTCGACGTGTACGACGACGCCGGCCGGCCGGTGCGGGGCGAGGTCGGCGAGCTCGTCTGCACCAAGCCGTGGCCGGGCATGACCCGCGGGCTGTGGCAGGATCCCGAGCGCTACCTCGAGACCTACTGGATCGCTGTTGCCCGGCGTGTGGGTCCACGGCGACTGGGCGTCGATCGACGCCGACGGCGAGTGGTACCTGCACGGCCGCAGCGACGACACCATCAAGGTCGCCGGCAAGCGCCTCGGGCCGGCCGAGGTCGAGTCGCTGCTCGTCGTCGCACCCGGCCGTCGTCGAGGCGGCCGCCGTCGGCGTCCCCCACGAGGTCAAGGGCGAGGCGTTGTGGTGCTACGTCGTCCTGGGGGCCGGCGTGGTGGCCACCGACGAGCTGCGGGCCGAGCTCGCCACCGTCGTGGCCGACGCGCTGGGCAAGTCGTTCAAGCCCAGCGGTCGTCCGCTTCACCGACGCGCTGCCCGAAGACCGCGCAACGCCAAGGTGCTGCGGCGGGCGATCCGGGCCGTCGCGGCCGGCACCGACCCCGGCGACCTGTCGTCGCTCGAGGACCCCGCCACCCTCGACGCCGTGCGGGCCGGCGCGGTGACTGTTCCGCTCCGAGCCCGTTTGCCCTGCTCGGCCGCCGGGTGATGCTGCGCCCGCTCGTCCCGGCCGACTTGGACGCGTGGCGCGAGGTCCGCATCCGCTGCCGCGACTGGCTCATCAAGTGGGAGCCCGCAGCGCGCTGCCGGCCAGCCCGATCCGGCCGAGGACCGACGCGCCTTCGCCGCCCGCTGCAGCGCCCGCGACCGCGAGCGCCAGCTGGGCACGGGCTACGGGTTCGGCATCTTCGTCGACGGTCGCTTCTGCGGCGAGATCAACCTGCTCGCATCCAGCGCGGCCCGTTCCAGAACGCCTACGTCGGCTACTGGATCGACGAGGCCTGGCCGGCAACGGCTACACGCCCGAGGCCGTCGCCGTGCTGTTCCGCTTCGCCTTCGAGGAGCTGCACCTGCACCGGCTGCAGATCTCGATCATCCCGCGGAACTCGGCCAGCCGCCGCGTCGTCGAGAAGCTCGAGCTCCGGGCACGAGGGCGTCGGCCGAGCGCTACCTCGAGATCAACGGCGTGTGGGAGGACCACATCCGCTACGCCATCACCGCCGAGGAGTGGGACACCCGCCGCGACGAGCTCGTCGCCGCCTGGGTCCGCCAGGGCTGACCCGAGCGGCAAGGCCGAGAGTTACGGCGGCGGAATTGGCGACGCGGGGCGGAGGAGGCACTCCTGGGCGATGGAGGCGACGAGGGTGCCGTCGGTGCGCTGGAAGGTGCCGCGGGCGAGACCGCGGGCACCGAAGTTGGTGACGGGGGCGACGGAGAAGAGGTGCCACTCGTCGACCCGGACGGGGCGGTGGAACCAGACGGCGTGGTCGAGGCTGGCGCCGCCCCAGCCGGCCGTGGAGCGCGGGCGCGGGCGCTGCCGACGACGGCCAGGTCCGACACGAAGGTGAGGGCCGACTGGTGCATGGCGATGTCGTCGGCGTCGATGTCCTCCCGCAGCCGGACCCAGCACGGGTGGAGGTTGAACCCGGTCGTCGGCGTGAGCGGAAGGATGTCGAAGGGCAGGGACCGCCGGAAGTCCGACCCGGCTCCGCCCCCTCCGGCGGGCCGGGCGGCCAGCTCCTCGGGCGCCGGCACGTCCGCCAGGGGATCGGCCTGCCAGTCGTCGCCCGTCTCCTCGATGTGGAACGAGGCGTCGAGCACGAAGATCGCCTCGCCCTGTTGGAGCGCGGTGACCCGTCGGGTGCTGAACGAACGGCCGTCGCGGGTGCGCTCGACACTCATCTCGAGGGCGGTGCCGGGGCGGCCGGGGCGGATGAAGTAGCGAGTGCAGCGAGTACGTCCGGCGGTCGTCGCCGACGGTGAGCGTGAGCGGCGCGGAGGGCCTGGC
>CAVSUD010000005.1:0-16230 GCA_963731055.1 uncultured Actinomycetes bacterium
GCGTGCGACGGGCGGCGTTGCGACTTGGCCCGGTACATGGCGGCGTCGGCCGCCCGGAGAAGCTCCGGGTATGAGGACCCCGCCTCCGGTGACAGCGCGATCCCGATGCTTCCGGAGATGTGGACGGTCGTGCCGTCGACGTCGAAGGGCGCCAGCAAGGCCTCACCGAGCTTGGTGGCGACGACCCCGGCCGTCTCCGCCGTCGCGTTCGGGAGCACGACCACGAACTCATCACCGGCCAGGCGGCCGACGGTGTCGCCGGCGCGGTCGCGGCCCGCATCCGCTGGGCCGCCTCCATCAGGACGGCGTCGCCGGCGGCGTGTCCGTGCATGTCGTTGACCGGCTTGAAGTGGTCCAGGTCGACGAAGAGCACGCCGACCGAGGTCCCGTCCCGCACCGCGTTGTTGATGGCGACGTCCGTCCGGTCGCGGAGCAGGCGCCCGTTCGGCAGCCCGGTGAGGGCGTCGTGCAGGGCCTGGGCCTGGACCTGCCGCAGGAGCGAGCTGTTCTGGAGGGCGATGGCGGTGTGGTCCGCCATCGCCGAGAGCCGGTCGAAGAGATCGTCCTGGCGCTCGCTCTGGTCGAGCGTGACGAACCCGACGGCGACGACCCCGAGGAACTCGGTGTGGCTGCGGAGGGGCACCACCGCCACGGCGGCCAGGCCCGCGCGCTCCAAGATGGGGCGCACGAACGGGTCGGGCGTCGTGGCCAGAAGCAGCTGGGGTTCGCCCTTGGCCAACATCTGCTCGAGGAAGGCCGTGTCGCCGGCCGACACCCCGGCGGCCAGCACCTCGTTCACCGCCGCCGGCACGCCGGAGGACGCGGTGTG
Organism: uncultured Actinomycetes bacterium; assembly: GCA_963731055.1. Lineage (GTDB taxonomy): Bacteria > Actinomycetota > Acidimicrobiia > Acidimicrobiales > CADCTF01 > DATLED01. The sequence goes on from CAVSUD010000005.1 coordinate 830, forward strand.
CTCCAGCTTGCCCGCCTCGGCGTTCCACAGGAACACGCTGCCCTGGTCGCACCCGACGACCGTCCGGAGCGCGTCGACAGTACGGCGGGCGACCTCGTCGGGGGTGGTGAGGTCGGCGAGGGCACGCCCGAGGTGGAGCAGGGCCTGCGCTGTGGCCCCCTTCCGTTGGGCGTCCTCGAGCGCGGCGGCGGCCTCGAGCGCAGCGGCGGCGTGGCCGGCATAGGCCTCCAGCAGCCGCCGCTCCTGGGGGAAGAAGGCGGCGCCCTGGGGGTTCAGCGCCGCGAGGTGACCGAAGTTCTGCCGGATCGTGGCGACCGGCACGACGAGGCGGCCGTTGGCCCCGTCGCCGTCGGACCGGCCGGCGAGCTCCTCGGCGGCCGCACGGGCGTCGGCATCCGTCGGGAAGCCGCTGTGGTGCACCCGCACCGGCCCGCCGGTGGCCAGCCGCACGGCCAGGAGGTGCTGTGGGGCGCGCACGGCCAGGCCGACCCGCCGCATGATCTTGTCGAGGACCTCGTCGACGGTGGACACCGTCACGAGCTCGGTGGCCGTGGCCTGGAGAGCCTGGAACCTCGCCGTCAGGGCGGAGACCTCGGACTCGAGGTGGGCGCAGCGCCGGGTCAGGTCCTCGTCGGGCTCGGTGTCCCACGAGACGGCGTACAGGCACTGGTCGTCGCCGCGGGTCTGGCACTCGATCTCGACCACGGTGGCGGGGCGCATCCCGAAGAGGGGCGTGGCCTGGGCCAGCACCCCCTCCGTGTAGCGGCAGAAGTGGGGATGGCGCACCACGACCGGCCGGGTCCGCGCCCGGATCAGCACACGACCATCGGTGACCTCGACGGCCTCCATGTCGGTGACCGTGGAGTACTTGGCCGCCGTGGAGGCCACGTTCCTCAGCACCTCGGCCGGCGCCCCGAGCGACCGCAGCAGCGCCGCCACCTCGGTGCCCGCGTACTGGAGGAGCAGCTCCTCGCCGGCGCCGCGAGCGACGAACTCGTCCCCGGTCACCGAGGCGGAAGCTTCGAACAGCGCGATGCACTGGGCGTAGGAGCTCCAGGCGGTCGCATCGGCCAGCTCGTCGGCGCTGCGGGTCTCGCCCGCCGCCTCGAGCACCCGCACGACGCCGGCGTCCCCGACCGTCCGCCGCACGTGGGCCAACAACGCACCGGTCGTCGACCCCGCGATGTGTCGCCCGGCCTCCCCGGCCTCCCCACCTTGCCCCATGTCTTCAACCATCGGCCGTCAGGCGTGACCGGGAGAGGCGAACGGCGAGATTGGCAGGAATTGTGCCGGTTTTGATCCAGCCACGGTCATCGCGGGTTCGGCTCGAGGAGAAGGAAGTGGTTGGTCAGGTGCGGCCAGTCGAGGCCGACGGCCTCGATCGTGCGAGGGATGGCGTCCAGGGTGAGCGGCGCCGTGGCTCGCAGGAGGCGCCACAGCGGACCGGCGACGACCGCCGCGTTCGCGACGGGCGACGCAGGGCACGCGTCGGGCGAGGTCCACCAAGGAGATGGCGATCTCCATCCGGGCGTAGCCCCGGTTCGGCTCGACGGCGACGACCCGAAGGCCGGCCTCCTCGGCCATCGCTTCGTACTCCTGCACCGATCGGTAGACCACCTGGTAGGCGCCCGTCCGCCGCTCGATCCCAGAGCGGACACCCGACTCGCGCAGGATGATCCGACCTCTGGGCGCGAGCGCGCCGAGGCGGACGAGCAGCGCAACGGCGTCGGCCTCGGTCCAGGTACATCAACAGCCCTCCGGCGAGGACGCCTTCGAACTCGCCGTCGACCCCTAACGTCAACGCGTCGCCCAGGAGCAGCTCGACGTTGCCCCGCCCCCTCAGCCGCCGTCGAGCGGCGGCCAGCATGCTCGGGCTGGCGTCCACGCCGACGACCCGCTCATGGCGCCCGGCGAACAGCTCGGTCCAGGCGCCGGCACCGCAGCCGACATCGAGCACCGAAGCGCCGGCGCCGAGTCCTGCGAACCACCGGTCGACGACAGCCCGCTCGAGGGCGAAGCGGTGCTCGAGGCAATCGTCGGGCAATCCCTGCTCGTGCGCCATGTACGAAGCCGATTCGGCCTCGCCCGCCGCGGTCTCCCAGAAGGTTCGTACCGCCTCGTAGTCGAGACCGTCGTCAGGCACCGCGATGGCTCGACATCCGCCTCGACCCTACCGCCGCCCTCCGTCGACTGGCAGCTTTTGGTAGGATGAGGCCACCGGAGCAACCCCTTCTTCAGCGGTTCGTTGCCTCGCGATGCATCGGCGGCGGCAACGTCCCGCAGACAGCCCGGGGGGCTCGTGACCCAGACAGTGAACGTTGACGCGACCGATGCGGTCCGTGACATCGACGCGCCAGGACCACCTCCGGTCCGACGCGCGATCATCCTCGCAGCCGGCATGGGCAGCCGCATGCTGCCGCTCACCACCGAGGTGCCGAAGTGCCTCGTCGAGGTGAACGGGGTCCCGATCCTGTTCCGCGGCCTGCGCGTTTTGGCCTCGGCCGGGGTGACCGAAGCGATCATCGTCGTCGGCCACGAGGGGGCCCAGGTCCGCCGGAGGGTGGGGGCCCGCTTCGAGGGGATCGACATGGTCTACGTCGATGCACCGTCGTACGCGTCGACGAACAACATCCGCTCGCTGTGGGATGCACGCGGGTACTGCGACGAGGACATCCTCCTGCTCGAAGGCGATGTGGTCTTCGACCGCCGGGTCGTGGTGCGCCTGTGCGAGCAGGCCGGCAGCAGCATGGCCGTGGCCCCTGACGAGGACGGCTTCTCGGGCACGGTCGTGCGTCGGGACGACGCCGGGCTCGTCACGTCCTTCATCCTCGGCGCCGACCTGGGTGAGGAGTCGGACCACATCGACCTGCACAAGACGGTCAACATCTACCTGCTGCGGGCCGACGCCCTCTGTGACCTGATCGTTCCCGAGCTGTGCCGGCAGGTCGAACAGGGCAACGTGCAGGCGTACTACGAGTCGGTGTTCCGGGACCTCGTCGCCGATGGCACGCTGCTCGATCTCGTAGCCGTGGACGTCTCGGGCAGCCGGTGGTACGAGCTCGACGATCGTCGCGACCTCGAGATCGCCGAGTTCATGTTCCTCAGTCGCGATGGCCAGTACGACCGGATCCAGACGCTCCACGGGTCGCACTGGCGCTACGGCGTCGTCGACCACTCCTACCTCTACAACCTCCACTTCCCACCGCAGGCCATGCTCGACGGCTTCGGCCAGGAGCTCCTCGACATCGTGACCAACTACCCCGTCGGCCAGGTCGAGCTCGACCGCCTGACGGCCCAATGGACCGGCACCGACCCAGCCGGCATGGTGGTCAGCAACGGGGCCGCGCAACTGATCAAGGTGCTGGGCCAGTTCTTCGTCGACAAGCTGACGATCCCGGTCCCCTCCTTCAACGAGTACGAGAACGTGCTGCGCCCCGATCAGCTCGATCGGGTCGCGCTCGATCCGGTCACCTTCGAGCTCGACCTCGACGAGTTCGCGGAGTCGGCCCGGCGGGCCGGATCGAACGCCGCCGTGCTGGTGACGCCGAACAACCCGACGGCCCTCGCCGTCGGACGGGGGGAGATCCTCGAGCTCGCACGCCGCCTGGCCGAGCACCAGTGCCGCCTGATCGTGGACGAGTCGTTCATCGAGTTCTCCCGCGCCGGCCGGTCGGCCAGCGTCGAAGGCGACGTGGCAGACCACCCCAACCTCGTCGTGCTCAAGAGCATGAGCAAGGTCTTCGGCGTCGCCGGCCTCCGCCTCGGCTACCTCCTCACCTCCGACCACGCGTTCGCGGCGGCGGTGCGCGCCGAGTTGCCCATCTGGAACCTCAACGGGCTGGCCGAGTCCTTCCTGCGCCGGGTCGGCCGTTACCGCCGCGAGTTCGACGCCAGTTGCGAGATCGTGCGCGACACGTGCCAGGACCTCTTCCTCGCTCTCCGCGACCTGCCGGGCCTGGCTCCGATCCGCCCCGACGCCAACTTCGTGTTCGCCAAGATCACCGCCCCCGGGATCACGGGCCCGGCGCTCGCTCGCCGGATGTACGTCGAGCATGGGATCCTTATCAAGGACTGCGCGTCGAAGACGATGCCCGACGCGCACCTCTACCTGCGCATCGCGTCACGCACGCCGGCCGAGAACCGGCGCCTCGTCGATGCGCTCGCGCGCTGCGGACTGGGCCGGTCCTGAGCGCATCATCGGCCCCGGGTGCGCGGAGCGGATGGGATCCGCCGTCTCCGCCGATCCTGTCGCACGTCGCCGACGCCGCGAACCTGCTCACGCTCACCGGCCTCGCCGCAACGGTCCTGGCGATCGCACTGGCCGTCCGCGGTCGACCCGGGGAAGCCGCCATCTGCCTCATCGGTAGCTTCCTCTTCGATGTGATCGACGGGCCGGTCGCCAAGCGGACGCCGGGGCGGACGGCCGAGCAGGGTGCGTTCGGGGCCAACCTCGACTCGCTGGCCGACATGGTCTCGGCCGGCGCGGCCCTGGGCGTCGTGATCGTGTCCTACGGCCAGTTCCGAATGGCCTTCGTTCCCGTCGCCGTGCTGCTCGCCATGACCACCGCCCTGCGCCTGAGCTACTTCAACGTCCACGGTCTCGACTCCGCCTCGGGGACCTACACCGGGCTGCCGACCGACCTCGCCATCCTCACCTTCGTCGCGCTGATGCTGCTCGACGGGCCGCTCCGTCCCTCGGCCCTCCGGCTCGTGCTCAGCGTCGGCGGGGTCGTGCTGGCCGGGCTCATGGTGAGCCCCCTGCGCATCCCGAAGCTGACGGGGCGCTCGTACGTCGCCCTCATCATCGTGGCGCTCGCGCTGGCCGGGGCCCACGCCGCCAAGCTCCTCGTCTGACCGCCGGCCCGTAGGGTCCGGCGGGTGGAGATCTTGCGCGACGGTTTCGGCATCCCGCACTGCTACGCCGACAGCGAGGACGAGGCCTTCTTCGCCCAAGGGTGGGTGCACGCCGCCGACCGCCTGTGGCAGATGGAGTACGACCGGCGCCGGGCCACCGGTCGGATGGCCGAGGCCGTGGGGGCCAGCGCCGTCGCTTCCGACGTGTTCCATCGCCGCCTGGATCTGTCGAGCTTCGTCCGAGCGGATCACGGGGCGCTGGCGAGCGACACGATCGCGATGCTCGGGGCCTACGCCCGCGGCGTCAACGCCTGGGCCGAGGTGCACCCGCTCCCACGCGAGTTCGCGGCGGCCGGGGTCGACTTCGAGCGGTGGGAGCCGTGGCACAGCCTCTTGGTGTTCCGCGTGCGGCACCTGCTCATGGGCTCGGCGCGGTCGAAGCTGTGGCGCTCGGTCGTGCGCGACGTGCTCGGCGCCGACCTCGCTCACACGATGACGACGGGACGCGGAGCGGACCACATCGCGTGCGTTCCTCCGGGCGCACCCTGCGTCGCCGACGCGGTCGTCGGCTTCGGGGACGTCGACGGCGGGAGCAACAACTGGGTCCTGGCCGGAGCTCGCACCGCCTCCGGGATGCCGATGCTGGCCGGGGACCCGCACCGCGAGCTCGAGGCACCCAACGTGTACGTCCAGGGCCACGTGGCCTGCCCGTCGTGGGACGTGCTCGGGCTCGGGCTGCCCGGGGTACCGGGGTTCCCACACTTCGGACACAACGAGCGGGTCGCCTGGTCGATCACCCACGCGATGGCCGACGACCAGGACCTCTACACCTTCACCCCCGGGGCGTTCCCGGCCGTCCGGACGGAGGTCATCTCGGTGCGCGACGGCGACGCCGTGGACGTCGACGTCGTCGTCACGCCGCGCGGTCCGCTGATCGCCGACGACCTGGCGCTGTCGTGGACGGCGATCGCGGAGGTCAACCTCGGCTTCGACGCCATCGCCCCGATGCTTCGGGCCACCTCGGTGGAGGCGCTGTTCGAGGCGAACCGGCCATGGGTGGAGCCGGTGAACAGCCTCCTGGCCGCCGACGTCGACGGCAACATCGGCTACCTGCTGCGCGGTCGCCTCCCCCTCCGCCGACGACCGGACGCCGCCTGGTTCCCGGTATCGGGGGACGACGATTCCTACGGATGGGACGGGTGGGTCGCGTTCGAAGACCTGCCCCGGTCCGACAACCCGGCCGAGGGGTTCCTCTTCAGCGCCAACAACCAGATCTCCTCGTCGCCGTCGGCGCCCTACGTCGCGTTGGACGTGGCGCCCCCGTGGCGGGCGACGCGCATCGTCGAGCTCGCCGGCTCGCTGGAGGGCGCCACGGTCGAGGCCATGGCCGAGATGCACCGCGACGTCGTCTCACTCCCGGCGCGACGCGTGCTGGCCCGCCTGGGCGACTGGGCTCCGGTGGCCGGGTGGGATGGCTCGATGTCGTCGGCCTCGCCGGCGGCGGGTGCCTACGCCGTCTTCCGGCGTGAGCTGCTGCGGGTCGTGGTCGAGCGCTCCGGCCTGGCCGCGGCGTTCGAGCACCCACGCAACCGCGTGCTCCCGGGGGTCGTGGCCGAATCCGTGCTCTGGCGCGTCGTGGAGCAACTCGCGCACGACGACGACCCTTCGCTGCTCCAGGGCTGGACCTGGGACGACGCCTTCTCGGCGGCCCGCCGACGCGCCGACGCGGCGTGGCATGGGGAGCGGTGGGGGGAGCTGCACCAGACCCGCCAGCGACACGTGCTCGGGGGGATCGACGCCTCGTTGCACCCGGCGAGGAGCGTCGAGGTTGGCGGAGACCTCGACACGGTCTTCGCCACCGGCTACTTGCCCACCGTGGACCTCGCGGCTCGATCCGGCTCGGTGGCCCGGTATGCGTTCGACCTCGCGAACTGGGATCGCTCCGGTTGGGTGGTCCCCCTGGGGGCGGCCGGTGCACCGCCCGATCCGCATGCCGGAGATCAGCAATCGGCCTGGGCGGCGGGCCACCTCCTCCCGGCGCCCTACACCCGCGCCGCCGTCGAAGCCGCGGTCGGCTGATCAGGCCGGGCCGGGCCGTCGCCGATCGGGCGCGGTTCGTGCGTGCCCGGGGCGGGATTCGAACCCGCACGCCCCTCTCGGGACAGGGCATTTTAAGTGCCCCGCGTAAGACCAGTTTCGCCACCCGGGCGGGCACTCCACGGTAGTCAGGCGGCGGAGCGGTGCTCCGGGCACGGGACGACCTCCTCGAGCTGGGGGCGCAGTCGGGCGGCGGTGGCCGCATCCACCTCGTTGGCGGCCAGGATGCCCTCCACCAGATCGCGACGGATCTCCTCCCACGGCCGCTCCCGGATGCGGACGGCCAGCCAGACGCCGCCCTCGGGGACCCGGCGGAGCGTGCGGTCGGCCCCGGGGACGGCGGGCGGGGCGCGGAAGGCCGGGGCGACCAGGCCCAGGCGGCCGCACGCCGAGCGCAGCTCCTGGCAGGACCAGGCGAACCAGGGGGTGACGGGCGACGGCTCCACGTCGGCACCGTGCCACAGGGGTACGACAGCTTCGCCGCCGGCCGGGGTCCAGGGTCCGGGGTCCGGGGTCCGGGGTCCGGGGCGGTGTCGCACCGGGTTCGTACAGTGGCCCCGTGGACCGCAGCCTGCTGACGCCGTCGCAGGTGGCGGTCGTCGACGAGCTCCTTGCGTTCGGCCGGGCCCGACCGACCTACGCCGACGATCTCGCCGTGCGGTTGCTCGATCTCCTCGAGGAGGGGCTGGCGCCGGTGTTCGATCGGCTCGGTCCGATGGAGATGACGGTGAACAAGGGGGCGCTTGCTCAGGTCCACGCCTGCGAGTCCCACCACTTGGCCGAGTCGGAGGTGCCCTTCGACTGGACGGTCGCCAGCTGCCGGGGCACCGTGGCCCACAAGGCCCTCGAGCTGAGCGTGTTCCGCCCCGGGGTGATCAGCCCCCTCGAGCTGGTCGACGAGACCATCAACCGTCTGGTCCAGGAGGGTGACGACTGGTCACCGCGCGACTTCCTGCGGGGCGCCGACCCGGCCGAGATCGCCGAGGTCCGGGGGGCGGCCTGCGACGTCGTCACCAAGTTCCAGGAGTGCTTCCCGCCGCTGGCCGCGGCGTGGCGGCCCCGACTCGAGTCCAGCTGCCGCGTCGAGCTCGGGGCCAGCCAGGTCGTGCTCCGGGCCAAGGTCGACCTCGCCCTCGGGCGACCGGTCGGGTACGAGGGCCGGGTCCTGATCGTCGACGTGAAGACCGGGCGGCCCTATCCCACCCACCTCGACGACCTCCGCTACTACGCCCTGCTCGAGACGCTCCGGTCGAAGGTCCCACCGTTCCGGGTCGCGTCGTACTACCTCGAGTCGGCCCGGTGGCAGGCCGAGGACGTGACGGAGGACCTGCTCCTGGTCGCCGCCCACCGGGTGATCGACGGCGTCACGAAGCTGGCCGATCTCCGCCTGGGTCTCCGGAACCCGGCCATCACGCCCGGCCCCGCCTGCACCTACTGCCGCCTCCGCGAGGGCTGCGCCGGCGCCCAGGAGTGGGTCGAGCTCCGAGCCCAGGTCGGCTACTGACCCAGTCGTTCGGCGACGAGGCGGACCATCGCCGGGAGCCGGAACGTCTCGGGCCAGATCATCGTCGTCAGCCCCTCGTCCACGCCGGCCTCGGCGCACACCGCCCCGATGCACACCGGAAGGACGTCGCCGCCCTCGAAGGCGTCCACCAGCTCCGCCCGCCGGCCCTGCGACGCGGCGATGGCGAACAGGAAGTGCACCGCGGGCTGGCTCGTGAACGTGACCGCAGCCACCTCCCGAGCCACGACCGCCTCGATGAGCCGCTGCGCCGGCGCCGGGTCGACGGGGAGCAGCCACCGGTAGACCGGCACCTCCACCACCGTCCCGCCGAGCGCTCGAAGCGCCGTGGTGGTGGGGTGATCGTCGGGGTCGAACAGCTGCACGGCCACCCGCGCCCGCGACCCGACCCGGCCCGACGACCGCAGGTGCGCGACGACCTCGGCCATGGATTCCCCCGGCGCCCGCCAGGCCACCTCCACGCCCGCCTGGCGCAGGGCCGAGGCCGACTTGGCTCCCCGAGCCACGACCGTCGTACGGGTCAGGCCGGCCAGCAGCGGTTCGCGAAGGCCCCACCCTTCCGCCGCCGCGAACCAGGCCTTGATGCCGAGGCCCGTGGTCGCCACCAGCCAGTCGGGCGGCACGGCGACGAGCTCCTCGGTCACCTGGCGGAGCCGGTCGTCGCCGGCGAGGTCGAGGGTTCGCATCGTCGGGCCGTGGCAGACCTCGATCCCGCGCCGGCGGAACAAGCCGGCCTGCTCCTCCCACCGACGGTCGGCGGTGATGCCGACGACAGGGGCCGCCATCAGTTCATCGACAGCTTCGGCGGCGCCTTGGCGTACAGGGCCACGTGGCCGCCCTGGCGGCGCAGGACCGAGCCCCACAGGCCGGCCGGATCCGGGGTGAAGGCGTCGTCGAGGAAGGCCGGCAACACCAACCAGCCCCCCGCCTCCAGCTCCCCCTCGAGCTGACCGGGCGACCATCCGGCGTAGCCCGAGAAGAGCCGGACGGCCTCGACGCCGTCGGCCATGGCGTCGGGCGAGCGGTTGAGGTCCAGCGTGGCCAGCCCGGGCAGCCCGGCAACGGGCGAGCAGCCCTCGAAACCGGTGCCGTAGCCCGGGCGAAGCCGACCGAGGCCGATCACGTTGTCGCGGTGGACCGGGCCACCGACGAACACCGAATCCGGCGTCGCGGCGAGATCGGACCAGGCGGCCAGCAGCGCCCCCACGGGCACCTCGTTCGGCCGGTTGAGGATGACCCCGAGGGCGCCTTCCTCGGGCCCGGCGGCCAGGAGGAGCACCACGCTGCGATGGAAGTTGGGGTCCTCCAGGGTCGGGCCGGCGACCAGGAGCGAGCCGGCGACGGGCTCCGGGGGCGGCGGGTCGGACGGCGGCACGTCGCTAGGTCTACCCCGCTCGCGGCCCCGAAGGCGCCCGTCGGGCGCGGACGTAGAATGCGTCCATGCCGGACCGCCGCGACGACGTGACCGATGCGTCGCGAGCCGGCGCGACCACCGCCGAGCCGCCGGCCACCACCGGCCGCGCCCTCGTGCCCCTACGCCCGCGAGTACGCGCCGAGGCGCTCGACGACCCCCGGCGCAGCGACGTCGACGAGTGGGGTCGGAGCGAGCGGGTGCGGGCCTTCGCCCGCCAGGTCTACGAGCCCATCTACCGCAACTGGTTCCGGGCCGAGTGGGAGGGCCTCGAGAAGATCCCCGCGTCGGGCGGCGCGCTGCTCGTCGCCAACCACGCCGCCGCCATCCCGTCCGACGCGCCGGTGATCATGCACGGCATCGAGAAGGAGCTCCAGCGCCCCGTCTACGGCCTGGCCGACCACCTCTTCAAGGCGCTGCCCGTCGTCGGCACGATGTGGTCCCGGGTCGGCGGCGTGGCCGCCCACCCCGACAACGCCTACCGCCTCCTGCGCGAGCAGCAGCAGCTCGTGCTCGTCTTCCCCGAGGGCACCAAGGGCACGGGCAAGACCTACGACGAGCGCTACCGGCTGCGCCGCTTCGGCCGCGGCGGCTTCGTCGAGATCGCCATGCGGGCCGGCGTGCCGATCATCCCGATCGCCGTCGTCGGCGCCGAGGAGTCGATGCCGATCCTGTTCAAGATCCCGGCCGTGGCCAAGGCGCTTCGGCCTCCCGTACTTCCCGGTCACCGCCAACATGCTGCTGTTCGGCCCGTGCTCGGCTCGGTCGCCTACTTCCCGGCCAAGTTCAAGCTGCGGGTGCTCGACCCGGTCTACTTCGACGTGCCGCCCGACCAGGAGCGCTACTCGAAGCAGCCGGATCATGGACGAGGCCGAGGCCATCCGGGTGAAGCTCCAGGAGGCGCTCTACGACATGCTGCGCCAGCCGCCAGTCGGTCTGGTTCGGCTGATGGGACGCCGCGTCCTCATCACCGGCCTCGGCACGTTCTGGGGCGGCCGGGTCGCCCAGGCCCTCGAGCACGACCCCGACGTCGAGATGATCGTCGGCCTCGACACCGACGAGCCGCAGGTCGCAGCTCGAGCGCACCGAGTACGTCCGGGCCGACGAGAACTACTCGATCCTCGTCCCGCATCGTGCGGGCCACCCAGGTCGACACGATCCTCCACACCTTCCTCGTCGTCGACTCCACCCGCATGAGCGGCCGGCAGCTGCACGAGATCAACGTCATCGGCACGATGAACCTGCTCGCCGCGGCCGGCGCGCCCGACAGCTCCGGTGCGCACGTCGTCGTGAAGTCGTCGGCGCTCGTCTACGGCTCGCACGCACCGCGACCCGACGTGGTTCCGCGAGGACGACGAGCCGCACGGACCCGCCGACGCACCCGCGTCGAGCGGTCGCTGCTCGAGGTCGAGGGCTACGTCCGCGACTTCGCCGACGACAACCCGCACGTCGCCGTCACCCTGCTGCGCTTCTCCAACGTGCTCGGCCCCGACATCGATCACGCCGCTCACGAAGGCGCTCCAGCTGCCCGTCGTCGCCGTCGATCCTCGGCTTCGACCCGCGCCTCCAGTTCGTCCACGAGGACGACGTCGTGCGGTCGATCGCTGTTCGTGCTGCGAGCACGAGGTGCCCGGCATCTTCAACGTCGCCGGCGACGGCACGCTGCCGTGGAGCGAGGTCGCCGCCATCTGCGGCAAGCCGGCTCGTCCCGCTGCCGCCGGTCGGCACCGAGGCTCGCCGCCGGCCCCGCTCGCCGCCTCGGGCTGGTCGACCTGCCGCCCGAGCTGCTCGAGCCTGCTCCGCTACGGCCGCGGCGTCGACAACCGCCGGCTCAAGGCGCGCCGGCTTCGGCTACCGCTACACGTCGGCCGGCGCCGTCGAGGGCTTCGTCGAGGCCAGCCGCCTGCGCCGCACCGTCGGCGACCGACGCCGGCTACCGCTACGAGCGGGACGTCGAGAACTTCTTCCGCCACTCCCCCGCCGTCGTCCGCGACGAGGAGCCACCCATGACCCGAGCACATCCGGGTCGAGGTCGACACCGACCGCAGGTCGGCGTCGCTCACCCTCGACGAGCCCGACGCGGCGCAACGCCTGACCCTGCCGATGGTGCACGAGATCGTCGGCGGCCGTCGACGCGCTCGAGGCCGACGGCGGACGTCGGCGCCCTCGTCGTCACCGGCGCCGGCCCGCCTTCTGCGCCGGCGCCGACCTCGGCGCACCTCGGCGGCCGCGCCGAGGCGCGGGCTGCGCGCCATCTACGAGGGCTTCCTCCGCATCGCCCGCTCGCCGCTGCCGACCATCGCCGCGGTCAACGGCGCCGCCGTCGGCGCCGGCATGAACCTGGCGCTGTGCTGCGACGTGCGCCTGGCCGCCCGCCGGGCCCGCTTCGACACCCGGTTCCTGCAGCTCGGCATCCACCCCGGCGGCGGCCACACCTGGATGCTGCAGCGCATCGTCGGCCCGCAGGCGGCCGCGGCCATGGTGCTCTTCGGCGAGGTGCTCGACGGCGCAGGCCGCCGAGCGGCCGGCCTGGTGCTGGCGCTGCGTCGAGGACGACGAGCTCCTGCTCGAGCGGCGATCGCCCTGGCCGCCGGCGCCGCCTCGGCGCCCCGGGAGCTGGCCGTCCGGGCCAAGGCCGACCCTCGCCGCCGTCGCCGCCGTCGACGACCACCCGACGGCGGTCGACGTGGAGCTCGAGGCGCAGCTGTGGTCGCTCGACCAGCCCGCGTTCAAGGAACGGCTGGCCGCCCTCCAGACGAAGATCAGCACCAAGCGGCCGCAGTAGCTTTCCGACATGCCGGCGACCATCAGCATCCTCACCCCTGTCGTGACCGCTCTGCCCGGCGGCGAAGGGGTCGCGCAGGTACTGATCCACAACACCGGCACCGTCGTCGACCAGTTCGCCATCAACCTCCTCGGCGAGCCAGCGCCTGGGCCCGTCCCGACCCCGGCGTCGTCTCGTTGTTCCCGGGCGCCGAGCAGACGATCTCGGTGCGCTTCACGCCCCCCCGGTCCTCCGCCGTCGTCGCCGGCACCGTTCCCTTCGGGGTGCGGGTGACGAGCCAGGAGGAGCCCGACTTCTCGATCGTCGAAGAGGGGAACGTGCAGATCGGCGGATTCTCCGCCCTCGAGGCCAAGCTCGTGCCCCGCACCTCCGAAGGCAAGCGCAACGCCGTCCACCGCCTCGAGATCACGAACACGGGGAACGCACCGGTGTCGGCCTCGGTGTCGGCCGCCGATCCCGACGAGCTCCTCGCCTTCGAGATCGACCCGGAGCAGCTCGAGGTGCAGCCCGGGAGCACGAGCGTCGCCCGGGTCAAGGTCGTCGCCCGGAAGGCCCATCGCGGGAAGGGCGCCCGCCGGATGCCCTTCGGCGTCGACGTCGAGGCCGGTGGACAGCCCGTCCACGCCGAGGCCAACTTCGAGCAGAAGCCGAAGGGCTCGATCCTGCTCTTCCTCGCCATCATCGTCGTGGCCGCGGCGCTGGCGTTCCTCCTGCTCCAGCCTCGGTGAGCTCCGGCGAGAGCAAGAAGGCGATCTTCGCCGCGCTCGGCGCCAACCTCGGGGTCGCGGTCGGCAAGTTCGTCGCGTTCCTGCTCACCGGGGCGGCGTCGATGCTGGCCGAGTCGATCCACTCCGTCGCCGACAGCGCCAACCAGGGGCTCCTGCTCTTCGGCGACCGGCGGGCCGCGAGACGCCGACCGCCGAGCACCCGTTCGGCTACGGGCGCGAGCGCTACTTCTGGGCGTTCGTCGTCGCCCTCGTGCTCTTCACCCTCGGTGGCGTGTTCGCCATTGTACGAGGGCATCCAGAAGCTGCGCAACCCCCACGAGGTCGAATCGCCGCATCGCCGTCGCCGTGCTGTCTTCGCCATCCGCCTCGAGGGCTTCTCGCTTGCGCACCGCCGTGGGCGAGAGCCGCACGTCGAAGGGGAGCGGTCGTGGTGGCAGTTCATCCGGCGCATCGCGCAGCCCCGAGCTGCCCGTCGTGCTGCTCGAGGACATCGGCGCGATCGCCGGCCTCGTGTCGCGCTCGTCGGCGTCCCTCCTGTCGCCGCCTGCACCGGCAACCCCGATTTCGACGCCCTCGGGACGCTCGCCATCGGCATCGTTGCTCCTCGTCGTCGCCGTGATCCTCATCGATCGAGATGAAGGGCCTCCTGATCGGCGAGGCGGCCCGACCGGGCGACGTCGGCGGCGATCCGCGCCGCCGTCGAGGCGACGCCCGACGTCCGCGCGTGATCCACCTGCGGACGGAGCACCTCGGTCCCGAGGACGTGCTGGTCGGCGTGAAGATCGAGCTCGACCCGCACGCCGAGATGCTGGCCGTGGCCGCGACGATCAACGCGGCCGAGCGGGCCATCCGCGGCGTCGTGCCCGCGGCCCGGCTGATCTACGTCGAGCCCGACGTGCGCCCCGGGGCCGACGGCGCCGAATGAGCGACGCCCCGCCGACACCCCCTCGGCCGATGCGGTGGCGAACGATCCACGCCATCCTCGACCTCCAGCCCGTCGGCCCCGACCGGTGGTTGGCCCCCACGCCGGCCGAGGGCCCACCGCGGCTCTTCGGCGGTCAGGTGGCCAGCCAGGCCCTCCGCGCCGCCGACGCTCACCGTCGGCGACGACCGCCGGACGCACTCGCTGCACTCGTACTTCATCCGCCCCGGCCGCCCCGGCACCGCCCTCGAGATGAGTGTCGAGCGCACCCGCGACGGCCGTTCGTTCAGCACCCGACGGGTCACCGCGCTCCAACAGGGCGAGGCGATCTTCGTGCTCGACGCCTCGTTCCACATCGAGGAGACGGGCGACGACTGGCAGGCCGATCCCCTGGCGGACGTGCCGGCGCCCGAGGAGCTGGCCGCCCGGCCCGCCGGAGGGGGCGGAACCGGGTCGGACTTCCGGCGGTCCCTGCCCTTCGACATCCTTCCGCTCACGCCGACGACCGGGTTCAACCTGCACCCGTGCTGGGTCCGGCTGCGGGAGGACATCGACGCCGACGACATCGCCATGCCGCCAGTCAGCCCTCGCCTTCATGTCGGACCTGGCCGTCGTCGGCAGCGCCCGCGCCCGCGCTCCACGGCCGGCTGGGGCCGCGCCAGCCTCGACCACGCCATCTGGTCCACCGCCCCGTACGGGTCGACGAGTGGCGCCTCTTACTCCGTCGCCCCCGTCACCAACTTCGGTGCCCACGGTCTTCGCCCACGGCGCCTACCAGCGGCACCGACGGCACCCTCGTCGCCTCCATCGCCCAGGAGTGCCTCCTCCGCCCCGCGTCGCCAATTCCGCCGCCGTAACTCTCGGCCTTGCCGCTCGGGTCAGCCCTGGCGGACCCAGGCGGCGACAGGGACTCGTCGCGGCAGGTGCGCTTTTCCTTGGCGGTCATGGCGAAGCGGATGTGGTCCTCCCACGTGCCGTTGATCTCGAGGTAGCGCTCGGCCACGCCCTCGACCCGGAGCTCGAGCTTCTCGACGAGACGCGGCGGCTGGCCGAGTTCCTCGGAATGATCGAGATCTGCACCC
>CAVSUD010000006.1:0-33867 GCA_963731055.1 uncultured Actinomycetes bacterium
ACCTGCACCCCGCCGGCTTCGACGAACTCATGCCCAAGACCATCGCCAACGCCACCGTCGACCGGCTCCTGCACCACGCCCACATCGTGCTCACCACCGGCGACTCCATCCGACTCACCCAAGCCACCACCGGCAAGGGGGTCACGCCCCTGACCTGAACCCCACCCGGGCAGAACACCGGCCACCACCGGGCAGTTCTGTTGGCCGCCACCGGGCAGATCTGCTGGCCGCCACCGGGCAGAACCCACTGGCCATTGACAGAGGAGACGAGCCGACCGATGCGGGATCGTCCGATTAGACCAATGCCACGGACGCCGCCGGATCGGGGTCGGCATCCGGCGGCGGCGAGACGGCGGACATCCCGCCGGAGGTGTGCGACATCGTCGACGCGGCCGACGTCGGTGCCATCCTCCGTGAGGACGTCGAGGCGCGGCCGGGCCCGCAAGGTTCGTGCTCCTACAACGGCTCGATCGCCGCCAGCCTGACCCCGACGATCTATCTCAAGGATGCCAAGGACTTCGACATCACCGGCCTGGGCGAGCCCATCGCGGTGGACGGCAACAAGGGCTACGTCAGCGCCGTGGAAGGTTCACCCAACGTGCAGCACGGCGTGATCATCGTCAAGGGGATCTACGTCGGGGTGGTCGTGACCACGAGCGATCTGGCCGCCGCCAAGCCCAAGATCGAGCAGATGCTGTCGTTGACTGCCAAGGCCTCGTAGGTGAGCACCGAGCGCTCGATCGTGACGCAGGACTCCTGAGAGCTGGCAGCAGAGCTCCTCGTCGGCGTGTGCTGCGCAGTTCCAGATCGATGAGCAGTGCGGAGCTTCGGCCGGTCCGTGATCGCACGCTCGATGGAGTGGATGAAGGGGCCACCGCGAGCGAGGCAGGTGTCAGGATCTCCGCATGAGTGCCCTTGCCCGTCTCGCCGCCATCTCGCTCGACACCGACGACCCGGCCGCCCTCGCGTCGTTCTACAAGGAGTTGCTCGGCCTCGACGACTACTTCGCGTCGGACGACTTCGTCGCCCTCAAAGGCGGCCCGGTCCTCCTCACCTTCCAGCGGGTCGACCAGCACATCGCCCCGACCTGGCCCACCGGCCCCACGCCGAAGCAGGCCCACCTCGAGCTGGCCGTCGAGGATCTCGCGGCCTCGGAGGCCGCGGCCGTGGCACTGGGCGCGGCCAGGGCGGCCGAGCAGCCCGCGCCGGACAAGTGGATCGTTCTGCTCGACCCGTCGGGGCACCCCTTCTGCATCACCACGCTGATCCCCGAGCCGTAGGGGAGCCCATCGCGTTCGGCGGTGGGGCAGGGGTCCTTCGGCGCGCTCGCCCCGACGCATCGAGGGCCGGAAGTAGCGTCCGACCGTGCCCAACGGACCCGTGCTCACCATCTGCTCCGGCCGGATCCAGGGGAGCGTCGACGCCGGGACGGCGACGTTCCTCGGGATCCCGTACGCGGCGCCGCCCTTCGGTCCGCGCCGCTTCCAGGCTCCGGCCCCGCCCGAGCCGTGGGAAGGCATCCGCCCCGCCACGAGCTACGGCCACACCGCCCCGCAGCCCCACCGGCAGTTCACGCTGGTGCCCGAGCCGGTGACGCCGGGCCCGGACTGCCTCAACCTGAACGTGTGCACGCCGGACCCGTCGCCCGACGCCGGGCTCCCGGTGCTGTTCTGGATCCATGGTGGCGGCTTCACCGCCGGCAGCAACGCCAGCGCCTGGTATCGCGGCGGGCCCTTCGCCCGCGACGGGATCGTGACGGTCAGCATCAACTACCGGCTCGGGGCCGAGGGGTTCCTCGTGCTCCCGGAGGCGGCGCAGGCGCCCCACAACCGGGCCGTGCGGGACTGGGTCGCGGCGCTCGAATGGGTGCGGGACAACATCGGGGCATTCGGCGGCGACGCGACCAAGGTCACGATCGCCGGACAATCGGCCGGCGGTGTCGCCTGCAGCACCCTTCTCGTGACGCCGGCGGCTCGTGGCCTGTTCCGCGCCGCCATCTGCATGAGCGGCGCTCGCCTGCCCTCCGCCGCCCCCGAGCAGTCCGGGGCGCTCACCGAAGCGATTGCGGAGGAGCTCGGGGTCGAGGCCACGCTCGAGGCACTGCGGGCCATCGAGCCGGAGCGGCTGATGGCCGCCCAGGAGCCGGCGGCCGCTCGCGCGCAGGCGGCGACTCGGGGGAACGGACGCCAGCCCGGGCTGTCCCTCTCGTTCAACCCCGTCGTCGACGGGGACGTGATCCCGACGAAGGGGCTGACCGTCGATCCGGACGTGCCGGTGATGATCGGCGCGACGGCCGAGGAGTTCAACGCGGCCATGGCGGCCACGCCGATGGACGAGGCGCGACTCGAACGGCGGCTCGGCCGGCTCGGTCTTGACGCCGATGCCATCACGGCCTACCGCCGGCGCGACCCGGACGCCGCCCCTGCCTGGGTGTACGGCCAGGCCTTCTCGGACTCCTCGTTCAAGGCCGGCGCGCTGCGGCTGGCCGAGCGGTGGACCGAGGGCGGGGGCGCGGCGTGGCTCTACGACTTTGAATGGCGATCGACGGCCCCCGCCGGATACGGGTCCGTGCACTGCCTCGACCTCCCGTTCGCCTTCGACAACCTCGCCGCCGACGGGGTGGTCGAGGTGACCGGCGAGGATCCGCCCCAGGCGCTGGCCGACGCCGTCCACGGCGCGTGGGTCGGCTTCATCTCCAACGGCGACCCCGGTGCCGCGTGGCCCCGCTACGACACGACGCGACGACCGACGATGGTCTTCGACGCGCCGGCCTCGGAGGTGCTCGATGACCCATGGGCCTTCGAACGCGAGACCTGGTTGCGCTGAGGCGTCAGCGTCCCGTCGGGCGCCTGGCGACGATCACGTCGCGCGTGATCGTGCGGTCGACGCGGTGGGAGAACTCGCCTCCTTCGCCGGCGGCGAGGACCTCCAGATCGTGCTCGGCGAGGATGGCGACGAGGTCGACACGGGAGAGGCTGCGGCTGTTCCAGGAGAGCCCGACGCCACCGCCGGGCCGCAGCGCGGCGCGCCACGCCGGGAGGGCGACGGCCAGCAGTTGATCGGGCCGGCGGGCGAGCGCACCCGCGGCCCGGGATCCGTGTTGGACGCCGTAGGGGAGGTCGGTGACGATCACGTCGGTGCGGCCGCGGCCGAAGGCAGCGACCACGTCGACGGTGTCGCCGGTGACCACGTCGACGATCTGGCGCGGCTCGTCGCCGGCGCCTTTGCGACCGATCTCGAGCCGGAACCGGTGCCGACCGGCGGCGGCATCGACCTGGTGCTTGAGCTTTTTGTCCTGCAACCAGGTGCGGAGGAACATGGCGTACGCGGCGGTGTCCTTGGCGTCGACGTCGATCCCGAGGGCGTGCGACCCGAACCGAAGGGCCTGGTTCAGCGTCGTACCGCGCCCACACAGCGGGTCGAGCACGCGGGCCTGTTCGGGAAGTTGGTCGGCCGCCCGTAGCGCCACGTTGAGGAGGAGCTTGGTCAACGTCTCGTTCGTCTTGCCGACGTAGCGCTGGGTGGTGACGAGGTCATCGTCGAAGCGCTCCACCGGCGGAAGCGCCACGGGCCGCAAGAGGTCGCCGTCGCGCCCGAACAGGGCGAAGGCGGAGGAGAGGCGAGCGACGACGTCGACCGGCACGTCGCCGCCGAAGGTCACGTACTCGATGCCGGCGATCGAGGTGCGGCCCAGGTCGGTGACGGTCGAGCCGGCGAGGAACTCGAGCTCGGCCTGCAAGAGCCGGGCCGCGTCGCCGGCGAAGACCCGGTTCGCGGCCGGACGGACGAGGAGGGCGTGGTTCACGGCCGCGGGTCGCCGAAGCGACCGCCCTCGATCAGGAAGCCATGGTCGGCGGCGGCCAGGAGCTCCCGATCCCCCGGGCTGTCGCCGTAGGCCCAGAGCTCGACATCGGAGCCGGCGAGCCACCGCTGGAGGCGGACGACCTTCTCCGGCCCGCGCACGTTGCCGCCGTCGAGGCGCCCGGTCAACCGTCCGTCGGCGCCGACCTCGAGCCCGGTGGCGAGCACGCCGTCGAAGCCCCACCGCCGGGCCAACGGCTCGAGGTAGACGAGCAGCGACGCCGAGATCATCACCAGCTCGTGCCCGGCGTCGCGGTGCCAGCGCAGACGGTCGAGGGCTTCAGGGTTCGCCCTGCGCTCCAGGTCATGGGAGAACCGGTCGCCCTCGGCGCGCAGCTCTTCCATCGCCAGGCCGCGCAGTGCGGCGCCCACGAACGCCGCTTTGGCGGCGTCCCGACTGCCGACGTGGGCGACGGTGGCGAGGAGGACGCGGGCGCCATGGCGGAGGGCGGCCTGCAGGAACCGCCTCCGACCGACGTGGCGCCACACGAACGGAACGAGGCTGTCGCCGGGGACCATCGTGCCGTCGAAGTCGAATGCGGCGACGCGACGTCGCCCCGGTGCGGCGTCAGCCATAGATGCCGGCGGCGAACAGCAGGGCCCAGAGCACACCCAGCGCCTGGAGCACCCGGTTGCGCAGGAAGATCTCCTCGGGCGCACCGCCTTGGCCCGATTCGAGGAGCAGGGCGTAGCGGAGCATGGCCATCACGAAGGGGAGGATGCTGAGCTCGAACCACAACGCACCGCTGGTGCCGGCCCCCTTCTCGAAGGCCCAGACGCAGTACGCCGTGAAGGCGGCGGCGGTGGCGGTGCCGCGGACGTAGCGGAGGAACGCGTCGGAGTAGGTCGACAGGGTGGCCCGGTGGTCACCGGCCTCGACGCCGAGCTCGAGGTGCTCCGCGCTGCGCTTGCCGGTGACGATGAACAGGCTCGAGAATCCCACCACGATGATGAACCACTGCGAGATCCAGACCTCGGCCGCGACGCCGCCGGCGATGGCCCGGATCAGGAAACCTGCGGCCACGCCGGCGATGTCGAGCACCGGCTCGTGCTTCAGCCAGACGCTGTAGGCGAGGGTGACGCCGACGTAGGCGGCGATGGCGATGCCGAACTCGACGTTGACCAGCCCGAACCCGCCGGCGACGGCCAGGGTGAAGAGCGCGGGGCCGACCACCTTGGCCAGCGCCACGGGGACTTCGCCGGCGGCGACCGGCCGCAGCCGCTTCCGAAGGTGGCGGCGATCGGCGTCGACGTCGAGGGCGTCGTTGAGAAAGTAGGCCCCGCTCGCCGCGATGCAGAAGAGGACGAAGGCGATGACGGTGCGGACCAGCTCGTCGCGCTGGGTGATGACGCCGGCCCCGAAGGGCGCGGCGAAGAGCAACACGTTCTTGATCCACTGGCGGGGCCGGGCCGTGCGGACCAGGCCCCCGACAAGGCCGGCGCGGGGGGCGGCGGACGTCGGCTCGGCGGCGATGCGTTCGGTCGCACCGGGGTCCGCGCCGGGCTCGCGTTGCATCGCCATGAGAGGGCCGATCGTACTTGGGGCGGTGGGGAGCCCGGCACTAGCCTCCCCCTCGATGGCCAAGACGGACACCGCCGAGACGCTGCTCCAGCCGAGGGACCGGGTGACGCTCACCCGTGACATCCGCGGGGTGCGCGAGGGGGCGAGCGGCCGGGTCCGCGTCGCCAACGGCCTCACGTGGGCCCGCTACTGGGTCGAGTTCGACAACGGGATGTGGATCGGTTCGGTCAGCGCCACCGATCTGGTGCGCGAAGGCGGCTACGAGGCCTTCAAGGTGCGGCGGGCCGAGGAGGCCCTCCGGCCGAAGGAGCAGGCGCAGCCGACCGAAGCGGCGGCCGCTCCGGCTGCCGGCGGGGCCGCCGGCGGGGCGGCGGGCCGAGTGCCCGCCCACCTGCTCGAGCGGAGCCAGAAGGCTCGCGCCCGCAAGGCTGCCGCCGGCGCCGAGTAGGCGGCCGGCGGCGCCCCGAACGGAGAGCGGCTAGAGGACCTGGTCGTCGCGAACGACGGTGCGCTCGCGCACGGCGGTCGTGCGGGGGGCGACTGCGATGCCCTCGTCGACGACCTCACGGCGCACGGAGCGACGGGTGCCGCCCCCGAAGCCCATGCGGTCCCAGAACAGGAACGAGGTGGCCATGCCGATGGCGCCGACCACCATCAAGATGACGCCGACCGTGTTGAGATCGATGCCGTTGGTCTGCACGTCGATGGCGAAGGCCAGGATGGCCCCCAGTGCGATCAGGAAGATGCTGACGCCGATGCCCATGTCGTTGTTCCCTCCTCGGCGGCCCGTCGTGGATCCCGCCCGTGTGTCGTTGGCGCAGCTGTTCCCCGGAAGTGACCAGCGCTAACCGCCACGCCTCAATCGTGCGATCGCGCCCAGGCGAGGAGACCGTCGGCGTCCATGGTGTTCACGATGCGCTCGACCGGCACGTTGCATTCGGCCGCCCGCTCGCACCCGAAGGCCAGCCAGTCGAGTTGGCCGGGCGCGTGGGCGTCGGTGTCGATCGAGAAGCGGCAACCGGTCTCGACGGCCAGGCGCAGCAACCGGCGGGGCGGGTCGAGGCGCTCGGGCCGGCTGTTGATCTCGACGGCCTTGTCGAACCTCTCGGCCGCGGCGAAGACGAGCTCGGCGTCGAAGGTCGATTCCGGACGACCCTTGCCGACGACGAGACGGCCGGTGCAGTGACCGAGGATGTCGAGGTTGGGGTTGGCCACGGCCGTCACCATCCTCCGGGTCATGGCCGGCTCCTCCATGCGGAGCTTGGAGTGCACGGAGCCGACCACGACGTCGAGGCGCGACAGCACCGCGTCTCCCATGTCGAGGGCGCCGTCGTCGAGGATGTCGACCTCCATCCCCGTGAGGATGCGGAACGGTGCCAGGTCCACGTTGATCTCGGCGACCACGTCGAGCTGGCGCATCAGCCTCGCCTCGTCGAGGCCTTTGGCCACCTTGAGCCGGCCCGAGTGATCGGTCAGGACGACGTAGCGGTGACCGAGGTCGCGAGCGGTTCGCGCCATCTCGTCGATGGGGGATCCGCCATCGGACCAGTCGGAGTGGGTGTGGCAGTCACCCTGCAGACGGGCCCGGATGGCGGCGCCGGGCCCCGCCGCCGCCGCCTCGAGCGGGCCGGCGGCCGATTCCTCCAGGCGGGCCAGGTAGCTCGACGGCTCGCCGGCCAGGGTCTCGAGGATGACCCGTTCGGTCACCTCGCCGACGCCGGGCAGCTCGCGGAGGCGGGAGGCCAGGGCCCGCTCGACGAGCTCTTCGGGCGCCAGGTCGGCGATGGCCCGGGCCGCACCCCGAAACGCTTTGACCCGGTAGCTCGGCTCACGGCCCCGCTCGAGCAGGTACGCGATGCGGTCGAGGGCCTCGAGCGGGGTCACGGGGCCATCGTGCCCGAGGGGCGAGGTGGTCGGTGTCCCCTCGACCCAGGCGAGACACGCGATATATCGTGAGTCCATGACCAGCAGCCGGGGGGACCGGTTCGACCTCGAGCTCGACCACGTGGAGCAGCTCGACATCCGCATCGTGGCCGGCGAGGTGACGGTGACGGCGTCGACCGGCACGAGCGTGCGGGTCGAGGTGGAGGTCGTGCCGCGGGCCGGAGGTCGACGTCGAGGTGCGGGGCGACGGCACCCTTCGCATCGAGCACCGGGCGGAGTCGACCTGGGGGAAGCTCGTGACCGGGGGGTTCCGGATCGAGGCCAACGTGGCCGTGACCGTGCCCGAGGGGTTGCCGGTGCGGATCGAGACGGTCAGCGCGGACGTGTTCGTCGCCGGAACCCGCTCGGAGTCCACCGTCACGACCGTCTCCGGACGGGTGACGGGCACGGCCCTGGCCGGGGAGACGGTGCTGCGCACGGTGTCGGGCGACGTGGAGGCCCAGGATCTCTCCGGCGAGGTCCTCCTGCAGACGGTCTCCGGGGACCTGACCCTGGCCGGCGACCCCACCGACGTGACGGTTCGGTCCGTGTCCGGCGACGTGACGCTCGATCTCGGGACCGTCCGCGACCTCAGCTGCACGACGGTGTCGGGGGACGTCGCCGTGCGGCTCCCGGCCGACGGCGGCCTCCGACTCGACGTCCTCACGGTGAGCGGGCGGCTCGAGACCACCTTCCCCGACCGCGATCTGGACGGCGGGGCGCACCGCCTGCAGGGCCGCATCGGGTCGGGCCGACGTGAGGTGAAGGTGCGCACGACCTCGGGCGACGTCACCCTGCTCCGACGGTCCGAGGCGACGGCCGACCGGTGAGCCGGGTCTTCGGGCACGGCGGGCTCCGGCTGTACCTCCTCCTGCTCCTCGACGACGCGCCCCGACACGGCTACGAGCTCATCCGCCTTCTGGAGGACCGGTTCATGGGCCTCTACACGCCGTCGGCCGGGACGATCTACCCGCGCCTCGGCGCGCTCGAGGACGACGGGTCTCGTCAGCCACGAGCGGATCGACGGCAAGAAGGTGTATCGGCTCACCGCCGCAGGCGCCGAGGAGCTCGAGGCGCGGCGCGACGAGATCGGCGCCGTCGCCACCGAGGCCGTGCAGTCGGCCCGGGCGTTGGCGACCGAGATCCGCGACGACGTGCGATCGAGCGTCCGCGACCTGCGCCGGGAGCTCAAGGACGCGGTGCGCGACGTCAAGCGGGAGGAGCGGCGGGTCGGCCGGGACGTGAGCGCTTCGGCTTCCCTGCGGCGAGATCTCGAGTCGTTCGCCGCCGACGTCCTCGCCGCCGCCCGCCGTCACCACCTCGACGGGGACCGCCTCCGCCAGGTCAGCGATGCGCTGCTCGATGCCCGCGAGGCGATCTTCGAGGTGCTGGACGGGCAGGACTCGCGCCGGGCGCGCTGAGCCTCAGTCCTTCTCTCCCTTCTTCTTCTTGCCGTCGTGCGACCCGCCCGCAGGCGCCGGAGCCGGAGGGGCGGTCGTGACCGTCGTGGGCGGCGTCGTGGTCGGCGCCACGGTGTCGGGCACGGCGGACGTCGGCGTCAGTGCCGGCGCTTCGCGGCCGCCCTTGTCCCCGTCCCCACCGGCGGCGAGAGCCACCACCAACAGGGTGAAGGCGACCAGCAGCCCGCCCAACGCGATGAGGAGCAGACGGCGCCGGTCCGGGTCGCCCAGCGCCGGCGCGGCCGCCACGGCCGCCGTCGCTTGGACCTCGGGCATCGACAGCACCTGGGTGGACGACGCGGCTGCGATCGGTGCGGCCACGAGCGTGGCGTCGGCCGGTGCGGCGAATCGGGCCGGGACCCCGGCGACGCCGACCCCGAGGGCCTCGGCCATCTCCGCCGCGTCGGCGAAGCGGTGGGCGGCCTCGCGGGCCATCGCCCGGTCGACGGCGGCGATGACGTGCTCGGGGAGATCGGGCCGGAGCTCGCGCAGCGGCGGTGGGGTCTCGTGGCGGATGGCGTAGGCCGTGGCCACCGGGGTCGCACCGCCGAAGGGCTTCCGTCCGCTGAAGGCCTCGTAGAGCACGACGCCGAGGGCGTACAGATCCGACGCCGCGGAGGCCGGTTCGCCGATGATGCGCTCCGGCGCGACATACGCCGGGGTGCCGATGAGTTGGTTGGTGTTCGTGAGGTCGGCGGCGGCGGCGACCTCGAGGCTCTTGGCGATCCCGAAGTCACCGACCTTGGCGCAGCCGTCGTCGGCCAGCAGGATGTTCCCGGGCTTCACGTCGCGGTGGACGATGCCGGCGGCGTGCGCCGCTCCCAGCGCTCCGAGGACGTCGCCCGCCACCCGGAGGATCCACTCGGTCGGGACATCCTGGCCCTGCATGCGGTCGCCAAGCGTCTCGCCGGGCAGGCGCTCCATCACCAGGAACGGCACCTCCTCGTCCTCGCCGCTGTCGAACACGGCCACGACGTTGGGGTGGGTGAGGCGGGCCGCACTCCGCGCTTCGGACTCGAACCGGGCCCGGACGTCGGCGCGAGCCGCCATGTCCGGCCGGAGGACCTTGACCGCGACCGGCCGCTCGAGGCGCTCGTCGACGGCGTCGTACACGGTCGCCATCCCGCCGGCGCCGAGGGGCGCGCCCAGGCGGTAACGGCCGGCGAGGAGGACCACGGACGGTGGGATCACGGCGTGAACCTACCCACGCGAGAGTCGAACGATTCGGGTCTCCACTGCCCCTTCCGGCCCGCGGGCGGCGGGTAGCCTTCGTTTCGTCGTGCGTGTCCTCCCCAAGTACCTCCTGACCCTCTTCCTGGCCGCCTTCGGTCTCGTCGCGACGCTCGCGCTCGCTGTCCCGACCGGCCAAGGCGATCGCCAACGGAGGGCAGAGCGACAAGCTCCCGGCCGCCTTGGAGCTCGACCAGCTGGCGCAACGGTCGGTGGTCTACGACCGCGACGGCGGGGTGCTCGCCGTGCTGCACGTGGACGAGAACCGGTCGCCCGTGACCCTCGACCAGGTGCCCCAACACGTGATCGACGCCGTGCTCGACGTCGAGGACGACGGGTTCTACGAGCACGACGGGGTCAACGTGCGATCGATCCTCCGGGCCGGTCTCGCCAACGTGGAGTCGGGCTCGGTCCGCCAAGGCGGGTCCACCATCACCCAGCAGCTGGTGAAGCAATCGCTGCTCACCCCCGAACGCGACATCGGCCGCAAGGCCAAGGAGGCGGTCCTCGCCGTCCGCCTCGAGCAGCAGATGACGAAGGACGACATCCTCGAGCGCTACCTCAACACGGTGTACCTCGGGAACACGGCCTACGGGCTCCAGGCGGCGGCCGAGACCTATTGGGGCGTCGACGCCAAGGACCTCACCGTGGAGCAGGGCGCCTTCCTGGCCGGGCTGATCCGCAACCCGGTCGGCTACGACCCCTTCAAGGACGCCAAGCGCCACGAGCTGGCCCTCCAGCGCCGCAACCTGGCCCTCGACCGGATGGTCGTGCGCCATCACCTGACGCCGGAGCAGGCCGAGCAGCTCAAGCAGATCCCGATCCCGGAGAAGAAGGAGCAGGTCTTCAAGTCGGCGCAGGACTACTTCGTCGAGGAGGTCGAACAGCACCTCCTCGCCGACCCCCGGCTCGGGGCGACCCAGCCGGAGCGCTACAACGCCATCTTCCGCGGCGGCCTCCGGATCGAGACGACGTTCGATCCCAGGCTCCAGGAGATCGCCCAGCGCCAGATCGACACCAAGATCCCGGACACCAAGGGCCGGTTCGAGGCGGCGCTGATCTCGATCGAGCCCAAGACGGGGGCCGTGCGGGCCATGGTGGCGGGCAAGGACTACGCCAACACCCAGTACAACCTGGCCACCGGACGGGGCGGGAGCGGTCGCCAACCCGGCTCGTCGTTCAAGCCGATCGTGCTCACCGCCGCCCTCGAGAAGGGGATCGGCCCGGAGGACACCATCAACGGCGCCGAGCCTTGCCCGATCCGCATCAAGGGCGTCGAGCCGAACCCGTACGAGCCCGGCAACTACGAGGGCTCCAAGGGGTCGAACGGTCCGATCAGCCAGGCCACCGTCAGATCGCTGAACTGCGCGTTCGTGCGCCTCGGGCTCGCGCTCGACGACGACCCGTTCAAGTCCATGGACAAGGTGGCGGAGACGGCGCGGCGCCTCGGGATCCCGATCCCGGAGGACGGCAAGTACGGCCCGTCCATCAGCCTCGGCGCAAAGGAGGCCACGCCGCTGCAGATGGCCACGGTCTACAGCACCTTCGCCAACGAGGGCGTCCGCCAGGAGCCGTACTTCGTGGAGCGGGTCGTCGACCGCGACGGCAAGGAGGTCCTGCGGGGGATGACCGCCGGCAAGCGGATCATCGACGCCAACGTCGCCCGCACCGTCACGTCCGTCCTGCGCAAGGTCGTCGATGGCGGGACGGGGACGAAGGCCCGCCAGCGGGACCGGGTGGCGGCGGGCAAGACGGGGACCTCCCAGGAGTGGCGGGACGCCTGGTTCGTCGGGTACACCCCCGAGCTCACGACCGCCGTGTGGATGGGCAACCCCAAGGCCCAGGACTCCATGAAGAACGTCGGCGGGATCCGGGTGACCGGCGGCTCGTTCCCGGCCACGGTCTGGGGGGCGTACATGGCCGAGGCCATGAAGGGCGTGCCGGCCGGGAAGTTCACCGAGCCCAACCTCAGCGCGTTCGGGAAGCCCGAAGCGGTCAAGCTCAGCAAGGAGTCGGGGACCGACGGCGGCAAGGACGTCACCTCGACGACGGCCCGCCGGCGTCCGACGAGCCCGACCACGCCCAAGACGACGACGACGGCGGCGGGCGACACGGCGACGACCGAGAAGAGCACGACCTCCGGCACCCGCGCCACCACCCCGACGACGGCCGACGGGTGAGTCGCTTCGAGGGCCTCCTTACCGTGCAGGAGCTCGACACCGCGCTCGACCAGCTCCGGCATCGACGGACCCACCTGCCCGAACGCGCCGAGCTCCAGGCCCTGGAGGGCCAGCGCAAGGCGTTGGCCACCGAGCTGGCCGCCGCCATCACGGCCCGCGACGAGGTGGCGGCCCGCCAGGCCGGGTTCGAGAAGGACATCGCCGCCAGCGAGGCCCGCATCGCCGAGATCGACAAGCGGATCTACTCGGGCGAGATCGCCGCCGCTCGCGACCTGCAGGCCATGGCCGGGGAGATCGAGCACATCAAGGTCCGGGTGTCGACGCTGGAGGACTCAGCCCTCGAGACGATGGACGAGCGCGAACCCCTCGACGCCGCGGTGCTGGCGCTCGAGGCCCGCACGGCCGCCCTCGAGGTCGAGGCCGAGCGACTTCGCGTCGTGATCGGGGCCACCGAGGCCGAGATCGACGGCGCCGTCGCCGACGAGGAGGGCCGGCGGACCACCGCCGCCGCCTCCGTCGACCCCGAGCTGCTGGCCGAGTACGAACGCCTCCGGGGCCGCCTCGGCGGCATCGGCGTGGCCCGGCTCGAGCACAACACGTGCATGGGTTGCCGGATGAAGCTGCCGGCGACGGAGCTCGACCGGGTGCGGCACCAGCCACCGGATGCGCTCGTGCACTGCGAGCAGTGCGGTCGCATCCTCGTGAGGGGGTAGTGCTGCTCTGGTTCGCGGGGATGTCGTTCATCCTCGTGTGGAGCGTCTTCAAGGACACCGCCATCGATTACCGGCTCGTGATGGCCGGCGCCCTGTTGCCGGACGTCGTCGACGCCCTCTTCGGTGGTCCCCGGATGCTGCACACGCTCTCGTTCAGCGTGGGCCTCCTCGTCGTCGTGATGTTGGCGACGCGCGGCCACCGTCCGTTGCGACGCCGGCTCCTGGCCCTCCCGATCGGCACCTTCTGCCACCTCCTCCTCGACGCCACGTGGACCCGGTCGATCACGTTCTGGTGGCCGTTCCTCGGGACGCGGCTCACCGGGAACGGGCTCCCGAGCCTGCAGCGGCCCGTCGGCGTGCTGGTCGCCCTGGAGGTCCTCGGTTTTCTCGCCCTGGTGTGGTGCCACGGTCGCTTCCGCCTCGGGGAGCCCGAGCGCCGGCGGACGTTCGTCCGGACCGGCCGCCTCGGACGCGACCTGGCCCCCGGCCCCCTGCCCCACGCGTGACCCTCATCCTGGTGCGCCACGGGCAGACGGCGGTCAACGCCGAAGGCCGGCTGCAGGGCCGGATCGACACGCCGCTCACGGAGCTCGGTCGACGACAGGCGGCCGCCGGTGCGGCCGTCGTGACCGGAGCCGGCACCCGCTTCGTCTCGAGCCCCCTGCTCCGGGCCCGGGAGACCGTGGCGGCGCTGGCCGGCCCGGACGTCGCAGTCGATGTCGACGAGCGGTGGGTGGAGCTCGACTACGGCGAGTGGGACGGCCAGGCCCTCCGCGCCATGCCCCAGGACGAGTGGGACCGCTGGCGCCGGGACCCGTCCTTCGCCCCGCCGGGCGGCGAGTCCCTGGTGGCGTTGGCCGCCCGGGTGCACGAGGCCTGCGAGGACCTGGCCGAAGAGGCCCGGGATCGGGACGTGGTCGTCGTGAGCCACGTGTCGCCGATCAAGGCGGCGGTGGCATGGGCGCTCGGCGTCGGGCCGGAGACGTCGTGGCGCATGTTCCTCGGGGTCGGCGCCGTGTGCCGGATCGCCATCGGCCCGAGGGGGCCATCGCTGACGGCGTACAACGAGGTCGGCCACCTCGCCTCGGTATCCTCGGACGCGTGACCACCACCACGACCCTCTCCGTGCCGGAGATCCACTGCGGCAACTGCAAGAGCTCCATCGAAGGCGCCCTCGGGGGTCTCGCCGGGATCGAACAGGCCGAGGTCTCGGTGGACGACCGCACCGTCACCGTCGCCTACGACGACACCGCGGTCGACCTCGAGCGCATCCGGGCCACCATCGAAGAGCAAGGCTTTGATGTCGCGTAGCCTCCGGCGGTGGCGACACGCACCACCAACTTCGGGGTCGGCAAGCGAGAGAGCCACGACGCCAGCGACTTCTACGCCCGGTTCACGCCTCCGGCCCTGAGCCCGGACGCCGCCCTGGGTGATCCGTCCGGACTGCCGGCCGGGTGCCTGCTGGGCGACTCGCGAGACCTCTCCGCCATCCCGGACGCCACGGTGGCGCTCGTCGTCACCTCCCCGCCCTACTTCGCCGGCAAGGCCTACGAGGAGGCGCTGGGGGAGGGTCACATCCCCTCCAGCTACCTGGAGTTCCTGGCCATGTTGAGGGAGGTCTTCTCGGAGTGCCGGCGGGTGCTCGAGCCGGGCGGCCGCATCGCGGTGAACGTGGCCAACCTGGGCCGCAAGCCGTACCGCAGCCTGGCCGCGGACGTGATCGCCATCCTGCAGGACGACCTCGGTCTGTTGCTCCGGGGTGAGGTCGTGTGGGCCAAGGCGGAAGGCGCCTCCGGCTCGTGCGCGTGGGGATCGTTCCGCAGCCCGGCCAACCCCGTCCTACGCGACGTGACCGAGCGCATCGTCATCGCCAGCAAGGGCCGGTTCGACCGGGCCCTGAGCGCCGGGCAGCGACGAGCCGCCGGCCGGCCCTCGGTGCCGACGGCCACCAACGACGAGTTCCTCGATGCCACCCTCGATGTCTGGCGCTTCGCCCCGGAGAGCGCCCGCCGCGTGTCGCACCCGGCCCCGTTCCCCGTCGAGCTGCCGGAGCGGCTGATCCACCTCTACACCTACGAGGGAGACGTCGTCCTCGACCCCTTCTGCGGGTCGGGCACGACCCTCGTCGCCGCGGCCCGCACCGGCCGACACGGGATCGGTGTCGACACCGATGCGGAGTACGTGGCCATCGCCAACGAACGGGCCCAGGGTCCGGAGGCGGCGCCGGCGGCCGACGACGCGGGATTCGAGACGGCCCGTACCGGTCGAAAGTCGATGTCGGCCCTGGCCGAGGCGGCGCTCGTCGCCGCGGGCTTCGTCGTCGAGGGACGGGCCGTGCGGGTGAAAGGCGCCGGCCTCGTGGTCGACCTCGTCGTCGCCGACGCGAGCGGCACCCGCTGGGACGTCGACGTGACCGGGGCCTACACGGTGACGCCGAACGGCCTGCGCCGGATGGAGGCGGTGTGGCGCGCCCTCGGGCGGGGAGCGCTGCTCCGGGCGGCGGCTCGTGGCCCTCGCCTGCTGTTGACGTCGCACCTCCCGGCCCCGGGCACGGAGGCGGATCAGGCCTGGCGGACGGCGGCGCCCGGCCTGTACGACGCGGTGCTCGAGGTGCTCCACCCGGAGACGCACGCCGCGCTGGCGGCGTTGGCCGGCGGACCGCCGGCCTGACATCGGCGGCTCGGGTCTACCGGCGACCGAGCGTCGCCGTCAGCTCCTGCTCCCGACCGGCTCGGAGGATGGTGAGCGTGACGCGGTCGCCCGGGGTGTGGTCGCCGATGCGCTGTCCGAGCGAGGCCGCCCCGGCGATGCGCTGCCCGTCGACGGCGACGACGATGTCGCCCACGGCGAGGCCCGACTCGACCGCCGGGCTGCCGGCGCTGACCGAGGCGACGGTGGCGCCCGTGGCTGCGGCCCCGTTGTCGGTGGTCGCTACGCCGAGAAACGCGGTGGCCGGCGCCGGAGTGCCGGCCACCAGACGGTCGGCGACGGCGCGAGCGGCGGTGATGGGGATGGCGAAGCCGATGTTCTGGGCGTTGTTCTCCACCGCGATCGCGGTGTTGATGCCGATGACCTCGCCGGCGGCGTTCACGAGCGGTCCGCCCGAGTTCCCCGAGTTGATGGCGGCGTCGGTCTGCACCAGGCCCGACAGGTCGCCGATGCTGCGGTCGAGGGCGGAGACGATGCCGCGCGTGACGCTCGGATCGCCCCGGAGGGCGAGCGCGTTGCCGATGGCGACCACGTCCTGGCCCACGGCGAGGGAGTCGGACGTCCCGAGACGGGCGACGACCAGACCAGCGGTGTCCTGCACCCGGAGCACGGCGATGTCGCGCGCGGCGTCCACACCGACGACCTCCGCGGTGCGGGGTTGGCGATCGGCGGGCGTCGTGACGGTGACCCGGGTGGCGCCTTCCACGACGTGGGCGTTGGTGAGGATGAGCCCGTCGGCGCCGTAGACGACGCCCGAACCCTGGCCGCTCGAGCGGGGCCCCACCGCCTGCACGTCGGCGACCGCGCCCTCCACGGCGGCCAGCACGGCGGCCACGTCGAGGGTGGAGGTCCCGCCGGGCGAGACGACCGGGGTGATGGCCGGCGGGGCGGCGGCGGGTGCACCGGCGGCGGCGCCGTTGGTGTCGAGGGTGTGGGCGACGGCCCCGCCGGCGCCGCCGGCCACGAGCGTCAGGGCCATCAGCCCGGCTGCCGTCGCGCCTCGGCGGCGCTTCCGGGGAGCGGCGGCCGTCGGGCCGGGGGCCGGCGCCGGCGGGGGACGAACGGCGCCCCGTCGGTCGGCGCGTCGGCCGGCGCCAGCGGCGGGTTGTCGGGGAGCGTCCAGGTGCGGGTGTCGACCATACCGGTAGCCAACGCCGGGGGACTGGGGGTGCGCTGTGAGGAGGCTGTGGCCGGGCTAGGAGTTGGCGCCGGTGAGCGCGGGCAGGAGCGGAAGGCTGACCCGCAGCTCCGCCCCGCCTCGGGCCGAGGAGCCGATCTCGGCTCGTCCTCCGTGGGCGTTCGCGATGGCGGCGACGATGGCGAGCCCGAGGCCGGCACCGCCGGCGTCGCGGGTGCGGGCGGGATCGGCCCGGTAGAACCGTTCGAACACCCGAGCCTGCTCCTCCGGCGTGAGCCCCGGTCCGGCGTCCTCGACCACGAGCACCCCGAGGTCGCCATCGGCACGGACCGAGACGGCCGCCGGTGTGCCCGGGGGCGTGTGGGCCCGCACGTTGGCGAGCAGGTTGTCGGCGATCTGGCGGAGGCGGACCCGGTCGCCGCTGACCTCGACCGACCCCTGCACGTCGAGGGTGATCGGGCGCTCGGGGTCGACGGCTCGGGCGGCGTCGACGGCGTCGGCGGCCACGGCGCCGAGGTCCACCGGCAGGTGCTCGAGGGCGCGGCCCTGATCGAGGCGGGCGAGCAGGAGGAGGTCGTCGACCAGCACCCCCATGCGGGCCGCTTCGCTCTCGATCCCGCGCAGGACGCGAGCCAGGTCCTCCGGTCGGGCCCCCGCCCCGCGCTCGAACAGCTCGGCGTAGGCCCGGATCGAGGTCAGCGGCGTGCGGAGCTCGTGGGAGGCGTCGGCCACGAAGCGACGGAGCTGTTCCTCCGACGAGCGACGCTCGGCGAAGGCCCGTTCGATCTGCACGAGCATGGCGTTCAGAGCCGAACCCAACCGGCCGATCTCGGTCTCCGGCTCCTGCCGCGCCACGCGGCGGGTCAGGTCGCCTCCGGCGATGGCGGAGGCCGTGGTGGCGATGTCGTCGAGGGGACGGAGCCCCACCTTCACCAACAGCCGGGCGAGGGCGATGCCGGCGGCGAGGGCCGCGGCGGTGACGATGGCCTCGATCAGGAGGAGCCGTCGCAGGGTCGACTCGAGGTCGCCCAGCGGAAGCGCGAGCACCAGGCTCGAGCCCTCCTCCGACACCCGCCAGGTGGCGACCCGGTAGCGGGGCGCGCCGGCCCGGCCGGGGGCGCTGACGTAGACGGTGTCGTCGCCGTCACCACCGTCGGCCTCGTCGCGCGGCACGGGCAGCCGGGCCGGCAACGACGGTGTGAGGGGAGGCTCGTCCGGTCGTTGTGGTGCGACGCGAAGGTCGACGACCCCGTCCGGATCGCGGAGCTCGATGTACAGACCCGGCGCCAGCACGGCCAGGTCGTCGACGCGGAACACGCGCCCGACGTTGCGCACGACGGGGCGGTGGGCGGCGTCGAGCTGCTGGTCCACCCGTTGCAGCAGGAAGGCCCGGAGCGACAGGTAGGTGACCCCGTCGACGGTGACGGCGACGGCGGCCGTGACGACGATCAGGACGACGAGCACCCTCGCCCGGAGCGACATCGAGGGTCAGTCCTGGGCCAGGCGCAGGCTGTACCCCACGAGGCGGACGGTCTGGATGAGCGGCGGGCCGAGCCGGTCGAGCTTCTTGCGGAGGTAGCTCACGTAGGTCTCGACGACGTTGGCGTCGCCGTCGAAGTCGTACTGCCACACGTGGTCGAGGATCTGGGCCTTCGAGAGCACGCGACGGGGGTTCAGCATGAAGTACCGCAGCAGGTTGAACTCGGTGGCGGTGAGGTGCACGGGCGTCCCGGCCCGCCACACCTCGCGGCTCTCCTCGTCCATCACGAGGTCCTCGAACCGCAGCAGGTGATCGGCTTCGGCCGGCGCCGTCCGCCGTAGGACGGCCCGCACCCGGGCCACGACCTCGGCCAGGCTGAACGGCTTGGTGACGTAGTCGTCGCCGCCGACGGTCAGGCCCGCTGACCTTGTCCTCGGTCGCATCCCGCGCCGTGAGGAACAGGACCGGCGTGCGGATCCCGTCGCCCCGGAGCCGGCGCGTCACCTCGAGCCCGTCGAGGTCCGGGAGCATGATGTCGAGCACGATCAGATCGGGCCGGAACTCGAGCGCGGTGGCCAACGCCCCTCGCCCGGTCGCCTCGCAGCGGACGTCGAAGCCCTCGTAGCGGAGCGCGGTGCCGACGGCATCGGTGATGCTCGGCTCGTCGTCGACCACGAGGATGCGGGGCGGCTGGTCTCCGGCCATCGCCGCCCATGCTGGCACGCCCCGCTGTGACCGGGCTGTGTGGAACTACGAGCCGGCGGCGTCCAGGAACTCGATGATCGAGGCCCAGGCGGTGCGGTCCTGGAGCAGGAAGAGGTGCCCGCCCTCGAAGACCTCGAGCCGCGCCGTCGGGAGCGCATCGACCAGGGCCTGGCTGTTCGGCACCGGTGCGATGCCGTCGTAGCGGCCGGCGGCGACCAGCGTGGGGGCGGTGATGCGGCCGAGGTCGCTCCAGGTGTCGTGGCCGGCCCGGGCCTCCAGCTGGCGGCTCGCGCCGATCGCCGCTGTCGGGTCGTCGGCCGCGATCGCCTCGGTCGCGGCGTCGCCGTCGGCCATGCGCTGCAGCGGCGCGGCCGCCTCGTCGGGGTGGGCGTCCTGCCAGGTCTCGTCGAGCCGGGTGTCACTGATGGCGAGCTGGCGCCGCCGGCGGGCGGCCGGCTCGAGGTCGCGAAGCTCGTGCAGGGGATAGGAGGACCCGCCCGCTCCACCGCTCGAGGTGCAACACAGCACCAGCCGGTCGACCAGGTCCGGCCGCTGGATCGCCAGGTGCTGGGCCACCATGCCCCCGAAGGACACGCCCATGACGTGGGCGCGCGACCAGCCGAGGTGGTCGAGGAGGCCGGCGGCGTCGGCGCCGTACTCGGCCATCGTCGAGGGCCGGTCGGGCTTGGAGCTGCGGCCCAGGCCCCGCTGGTCGAAGGCGGCGACGGTGAAGTGGCGCACCAGGGGCCCGTCGAGCACGTTCGGCTTGGTGCGGAGGTCGCCGCCGGTGCCCCCGATGAAGAGCAGGGGCGGGCCGTCGCCGGCCCGCTCGTAGTGGAGGTCGAGGTCGCCGATGGGAGCGGTGGGCACGCCCGATGTTGGCACCTGGTTGCAACCCGGCCGATCAGATGCGGCGGGCACCGTCGGGTTCGGCCAGCAGCGCGTTGACGGACTCGACGTCCACGGGCGGGCTGAAGAAGTAGCCCTGGGCCAGGTGGCAGCCGAGTCGCCGAAGCAGGCCGCCCTGGAAGGCCGTCTCGACCCCTTCGGCCACGACCTCGAGGTCGAGTCGGCGGGCCAGGCTCATCAACGCGGCGACGACGGGCGCGTCGGGGTTCGTCGCGGTGATGGTCTGCACGAACACCTTGTCGATCTTGAGCACGTCGACCGGGCAGCGCTGGAGCCGGCCGAGGACCGAGGTGCCCGTGCCGAAGTCGTCGATGGCGAGGCGGACACCGAGCTCGTGGAACGACTGGAGGATGCCCGGGAGCGCCTCCTCCGACATCACGACGCGGTCGGTGATCTCGAGCTCGAAGAGCTTCGGGTCGAGGCCCTTGGTGCTGAGCAACGTCGCGATCTCGTCGCACAGCGTCGGGCGGCGCAGGTCACGGGTCGAGATGTTGACGGCGACCCGCAGCGGGTTGCCGCTGTCGCGCCAGCGG
The DNA here is from genome assembly GCA_963731055.1 of uncultured Actinomycetes bacterium. Taxonomy (GTDB): domain Bacteria; phylum Actinomycetota; class Acidimicrobiia; order Acidimicrobiales; family CADCTF01; genus DATLED01. The sequence goes on from CAVSUD010000006.1 coordinate 20,364, forward strand.
ACAGCCTGATCCGCGGCCTGATCCCGCACCCATCGGTCGAGCTCCAGGATGAGTCCCGACTCCTCGGCCATCGGCAGGAACGAATCCGGAGGAAGGCGCCCCAGTTCGTGGTGGTCCCAGCGCAGGAGCGCCTCGACCGACACGATGCGCATGGTCGAGAAGTCGATCTGGGGCTGGTAGAGCAGCCACGAGCTCGTCCGCTCGGCGGCCCGATGGAGGTCGGTCTCGAGGTCGAGCGCGCTCGCGACCCGGCGCCGGGCGGGCGGCGCGGAGCTCGTAGCCGTGTTCCTGCCCTGGGCCTTGGCCTCGTACATGGCGGCGTCGGCGTGCGGAGCAGGCTCGGCGTGTCGTCCCGTGGTCGGGCGGCGAGGGCGATGCCGACGCTGCGACGAACGAACAGCTCCGGCCGGCGAACTCGACGGGGCGCGGAGGGACCTGGACGATGCGGCTGGCGGCGGCGGTCGGCGTCGTCCTCGCGCTGTCGACCTCGGGGAGCAGGACGACGAACTCGTCGCCACCGAGGCGGGCGACGGTGTCCGAGTGCCGCAGGCACTCGCCGGAGCCGGTCGGCGACGAGGCAGCAGAGCCGGTCGCCGGCGGCGTGGCCCGAGGGTGTCGTTCACGATCTTGAACCGGTCGAGGTCGACGAACAGGAGGCCGACGTGGCCGCTCCCGCGATCGGCGATGCGCAGCGCCTGGTTCGCGCGGTCCTCCATGAGGGGACGATTCGGCAGCCCCGTCATCGGGTCGCGGAGCGCCTGGTCGCGGATCCGGTCCAGGAGGCGGGCGTTGTCGAGGGCGGCGGCAGCCTGCCCGGCGAGCCCCTCGAGGCGATGGATCACCGAGTCGTCGGCCCCAGGATCACGCGCACCGGTGAAGCCCGAGACGACGACCCCGAGGAAGTCACCGCGAGCGATGATCGGTACGACCGCGCCCCAGATCGTGCCGGTCTGTTCCATGTGCTCGAGGATCGGCCCCTCCTCGTCGGCGAGCTCGAGGAACATCGGGACGCGGATCGATGACGAGGCCACCGATCCCGGGGACGTCCTGTTGCGACAGCGTGGTCGGCAACGACGAGTCGGGCGGGATCGACGATGAGGCCAGATCCAGGCGGCGAGCCTCGTCGTTCCACGTCCAGACCCAGACGTGGTCGCAGCCGACCACGGCCGGGACGACGTCGGAGAGCGTGGTCAGTACCTGTGGCTGGGTGCTGGCCTGGCCCAGGGCCCGGGACAGGACCAGCAGGGCAGTGGCGGTGTCGCGGTCCCGCCGGGCCGATTCGAGGGCGGCGGCGGCCTCGAGGGCCGAAGCCGCGTGTCGGGCGTAGGCGGCCAGGAGGCGACGCTCGACCTGGCCGGCGCTGTACACCTCGCTGAACACGGCGGCCAGAACGCCATATCGGCCGCGGTCGGAGGCGATGGGCACCAGCAGCTCGTTCTCGTGCGCCTCGCCGGACTCCAGGCGGCGGGCGACCCGCTCGGCTTCGCCGGCGTCCTCCCATCCCTGCTGGTACACCTGCAGTTCGTCGCCGGCGGGGCGCGGACGGCGAGCAGGTAGCGGGGCGCGGAGACGGCCACCCCGACCAACTCGGTGATCCGGGCGAGGACGGTCGGCACGTCCTCCGCCGTGGCGAGCCGCGACGCCACGTCCTGCAGCTGCTCGAAGCGGCTGAGGAGCGACTCGGCGTTGCCGGCGGCCGGCGCGCCGACGATGGCCCGGACGTCGCGCTCGTCGGCCGCGTCGGGCGTGGCCTCCCCGACCCAGGAGAGCTGGAACCGGCAGGCGACGTCGCCGCGCGACTGGCACGTCGTCTCCACGACCGCGCCGAGCGCTCCGAAGAGCACCGGGACGGCGGAGTACGACCCGGCGGCGACGCCGCAGTAGAACGGATGGGCCTCGAGGGGATCGGTCCACCGCGCCTCGATGACGGCACGTCCCGGTCCGGCCTCGACGAGGCGCAGGTGCCGGGCGGCGGCCATCTTGTTCCCGGCCTTGACCAGGTCCGGGAGCACGGCTTCCATCGAGCCGGCGGCCCGCAGGAACGATGCGGTTCCGCCTTCCAACACCCGGGCGATCAGCTCTTCTCCGGTGCGGCGGCCGAAGTCCACCTCGTGACAGGCGGTGCTCGCCGAGGCGGCGAGCGCCAGCACCTCGTCATGGGCGAACCACCGCAGCGGGTCGCGGACGCGGTCGTCGAGGCCGGCGGCGCCGATGACGGCGTCGACGGCGATCGGCCCGAGGAGCCGCTCCACGTACCGCAGCAACGCCTGCACGATCTCCGCGCTGAGCTCGCGGCGTCGACGCCATCGTCTGTTCCATTTCCTTCAGGTTCGTCCAGCCTGCGGGGTGAGCCAAGGGCCATTGGCGAAATGACTCATCCGGGCCACACCCCGCCGGAGGACTACTCCTCGACGGTGATGGCGAACTCGGGGCAGTTGTCGGCGGCCAGACGGGCCGCATCCTCGAGGTCCGCCGGGACGTCTCCCGGGACGAGCAGCACGGCATAGCCCTCGTCGTCGGAGTCGAAGAGCTCGGGGGCGAGGGCGTAGCAGCGGCCGTGGCCCTGGCACTTGTCCCGTTCGAAGACGATGCGCATCAGGCCTCCCCACCGCTGGTCGCCAGCAGCCGCACGGGCAGCTCGCGGGGGCCGCGCACCTGGCCGGTGGACCAGCGCACGGCGTCGGGGTCGGCCAGCTCGAAGTCGGGGATCCGCTTCATCCACTCCTCGATGGCGACGGTGAGCTCCATGCGGGCCAGGTTGGAGCCGAGGCAGCGGTGGATGCCCGAGGCCGAAGGCGACGTGGCGGTTGCGCTGGCCCGGTCGATGACGAACTCGTCGGCCCGCTCGAACGCCTCGGGGTCGCGGTTGGCGGCGGGGAAGGGCAGCAGCACCCAGTCGCGCTTGCCGACGGGCCGGCCGCCGATCTCGACGTCCTCGGCGACGATGCCGGGCCATCGTGACCGGGGCGTAGAAGCGGAGGAACTCCTCGACGGCGAAGGGCAGCACGGCCGGGTCGTCGACCAGGCGCTGGCGGTCCGCCGGCGTCTGGGCCAGGTGCCAGAGGCTGGCGCCGATGGCGGACCAGGTGGTGTCGATGCCGGCGATGAGCAGCAGGGCGATGGTGCCGCCGATGTGCTCGTCGGTGAGCGGCTCGCCGTCGATCTCGGCGTTGATCAGGAAGCCGACGAGGTCGTCCTTGGGGTGCTCCCGGTGGTCGGTGACGACCTGCTCGAGGTAGTGGTCGAGCGTGTCCTCGGGGTCGATCGTCTCGTCGAAGCCCGACCGGGGGCCTCGAGGATCCGGTGGATGAACCGACGGAACTTGTCGCCGTCGCTGCGGGGCACGCCGAGCATGTCGGCGATGACCCGGACCGGGATGTGCTGGGTGTACTGCGTGGCGGCGTCGACGAGGGCGTTGCCGTCCTCCAGGTCGATGCCGGCGAGGAGGTCGTCGAGCAGCTCACGGCAGGCCTCCCGCGTGGCCGGCTCCCACTTCGCCATCTCCTTGGGGGAGAAGGCCGGGAGGAGCAGCCGCCGGGCCTGGGCGTGGAACGGCGGGTCCGACGTGATCGGCGGGGCGAAGCCGACCGGGGCCATGCCTTCGGGCTTGAACGGGCTCACGATCACGCTCTCGGAGGTGAAGTGCTCCGTGTCGTGGGCGATGGCGGCCACGTCGTCGTGCCTGGTCGGGAGCCAGGTGCCGCCGAAGACGTCGGTGTGGGCGACCGGGCAGCGCTCGCGCAGGTCGTCCCAGATCTCGGGCGCGTTGGCCGCGTACTCGGGGTGGGTGTGGTCGAAAGCTGTGGCCCAGTCGTCGATCTTCGCCGGCTGCTGCGTGTCCGTCATGCCCCTAGGCAAGCAGACGATCTACCAGGAGTCGATCCAGGGCAGCTTCTTCTCGGTGCGAACCGGACGAGCGGGCAGCGATCTCAGGCCGGCGACGATCCAGCGGCGCGTGTCGGCCGGGTCGATGACGTCGTCGAGCGCCGTGCCCGAGGCGCCGCACAGCGCCTTGCCGCGCGGCGTAGGCGGCCGCGACCATCCGGTCGAACGTCGGCCTTGCGCTCGGCCGGGTCCTCGATGGCGGCGAGCTCGTTGCGGTAGCCCGAGCTTGACCGAGCCCTCCAGGCCCATGCCGCCGAACTCGCCGGTCGGCCAGGAGACGCAGAACATCGCCGCCTGGTAGCTGCCGCCGGTCATGGCGATGGCGCCGAGGCCGTAGCTCTTGCGCAGGATCACCGAGAAGATCGGGACCGTGAGGTTGGCGCCGATCACGAACAGCGCGCGAGCAGTGGCGGATCAGGCCGGTCTTCTCGGCCTCGGGGCCGACCATGTTGCCGGGGGTGTCGGACAGCGAGCACGACCGGGATGTCGAAGGCTTCGCACAGCTGCAGGAAGCGGGCGGCCTTGTCGGAGGCGTCGCTGTCGATCGCGCCGCCGAGGTGCAGCGGGTTGTTGGCGATGAGCCCGACCGGGCGGCCCTCGATGCGGGCGAAGGCGGTGACCATGGCCAGGCCGAACTGGGGCGGAGCTCCAGCACCGAGCCGTCGTCGGCGAACAGCTCGATCACCCGGCGGACGTCGTAGACGCGCAGGCGGTTCTCCGGGATCGCCCGGCGCAGCAGGCGCTGGTCGGCGCAGGACCAGTCGGCCACCGGGCCCTGGAAGTAGGACAGGTACTGCTTGGCCGTGCACGACGGCCTCCGCCTCGTCCTCGACCAGGACGTCGATGGTGCCGTTGGCCTGCATGACGTCGATCGGGCCGATCTCCTCGGGGCGGAAGACGCCCAGCCCGCCGCCCTCCACCATCGCCGGGCCGCCCATGCCGAGGGCCGAGTCCTCGGTGGCGATGATCACGTCGCAGCAGCCGAGGATGGCGGCGTTGCCGGCGAAGCAGCGGCCGGAGGTCACGCCCACCAGCGGGCACCGCCCCGCAGAGCTTGCCCCAGTACTCGAACCCCCGGATGAACCGCCGCCGCCCTCGGTGTCGCCCGGCCGGCCGCCGCCGCCCTCGGTGAAGAACACCATCGGCAGCCGCCACCGCAGGGCCAGCTCGGCCATGCGGTCGAGCTTCACGTGGTTGTGGGCGCCCTGGGTGCCGGCGAGCACGGTGTAGTCGTAGGCCAACACGGCGCACCGGGCGGCGCTCTCGTCGTCGAACAGGTCGCCGTTCACGGTGCCGAGGCCCATGATCAGGCCGTCGGCCGGCGTTGTGTCGATCAGCTCCTCCAGCGTGTTGCGCCGCCGGCGCGCCGCCACCGATCAACGGGCCGTACTCGAGTGAAGATCCGTCGATCGCAGAGGTCGTCGACGTTCTCCCGGGCCGTGCGCTGGCCATGGCGCTTGCGGCGCCGCGCGACCGCGCCGGGACGGCGCCGCGTCGAGGGTCACGCGGTGACGCTCCAGGACCTCCGCCAGGTCCGGCCGGATGTCGTCGAGGTCGACCTCCTCCTCGCGCGGCCCCGGCGCCTGCGTCGACTTCGGCCGGCTCGAACGAAGGCGACGGGCTGTCCCTCGAGCACCGTGTCGCCGACGGCGACGAGCGAGGCCGAGCACCACGCCATCGACCGTCGGCGGCGACGACGTGCTCCATCTTCATGGCCTCGATCACGACGAGCGGCTGGCCGGCGGCCGACCGCCATCGCCCTCGGCGCGCCGAGACGCTGACGACCGTGCCCTGGAGGGGCGCGGGCAGCGCCACGGTGCCGTCGGGTCCGATCGGCCGTCGTGGCTTCTGCGCCATTGGCTCGGACGCGTCGGTTGTCCTCGCGCCCGTGGCGAGGACGGCCAGCGGGTCGGTCGGTGCCGAGGCGGGCCCCCACCGGGCTGGAACCTGGCGGCGGCGGCGGCGAAGTAGCGCGCCTCGGGGGCGGTCGGCCGGGGCGAGTCCTGCGGCCAGGTGCTCGTCGACGAAGCGCGTGTGGCACTCGACCGGCGGCCACGTCGGGATGGCCGGAGCAGGGTCTGGAGGAACGACGATGTTGGTCGCCGCGCCCTCGATGCGGAACTCCGCCAGCGCCCGATGGGCCTGGGCGAGCGGCGGCCCCGACGCCGCCCACCGAGGTGTGGGTCACGATCAGCTTGGCCAGCAGGGAGTCGTAGCGGGTGCTCGTGCGGTAGCCGGCGTAGCCGTAGCCGTCGACCCGCACGCCCGGACCGGAGGGGGCTCGAACGCGGTGAGCGTGCCGCCCGCCGGTCGGGCGGAGCCGTCCGGCGCCATGGTCTCGAGGTTCACCCGAGCCTGCACCGCCACGCCCGCGCGGCTCCGGTACGTCGGCCTGGGTCGCGAGACCGAGGTCGGCGAGACGACGACCGGCCGCGATCTCGAGCTGGAGGCGGACGAGGTCGAGTCCGGTGACCTCCTCGGTGACGGTGTGCTCGACCTGGAGCCGAGGGTTGACCTCGAGGAACACGAACCGGCCGGTCGCCGGCTGCACGAGGAACTCGACGGTGCCGAGGCCGCGGTAGCCGACCCGCCGGCCGAGGTCCACCGCCGCGGCCAGCAGCTGCGGCGCGGACGGCGTCGGGGAGCGCGAAGGCCGTGGCCGGTGCGATCTCGATCAGCTTCTGGCGCTGCCGCTGGAGGCTGCACTCGCGGTCCCACAGGTGCACGACGTCCTCCCCGTCGCCGAGGAGCTGGACCTCCACGTGGCGGGCGTCGGCCAGCAGCTCCTCCACGTAGAGCGTCGCCGTTCCCGAACGCCGCCTCGGCCTCGGACGCGGCACCGGGCCAACGCATCGTCGAGGTCGGCACCGTCGGTCACGGGTCGCATGCCCCGTCCGCCGCCGCCCGCCACGGCCTTGACCATGACCGCCCCGGCCCGGCCCAGCGCTTCGAAGAAGGCATGAGCTTCGTGCGGGTCGGTCGGGCCGTCGAGTGGCGCGGAGCACGGGCACGCCGGCGGCGGTGGCCAGCGACCGCGCGCCGCCACCTTGTCGCCGAAGAGCTCGAGCACCTCGGGGGAGGGGCCGACGAAGGTGAGGCCGGCGGCGGCGCAGGCCCGCGCCAGCCCGGCGTTCTCGCTGAGGAACCCGTAGCCGGGGTGCACGGCGTCGCACCCCGTCTCGACTGCGGCGGCGACGATCTGCTCGATGTCGAGATACGCGGCCGGTCCGGACCCGACCAGCGGATGGGCTTCGTCGGCGGCCCGCACGTGCAGGCATCGATCGTCGTCCTCGGCGTACACCGCGACCGTCGACAGGCCGAGGTCGCCGGCGGCCCGAGCGATCCGGATGGCGATCTCGGCGCGGTTCGCGATCAGGACCTTCTGCACGGCGGCCGAGCGTAGAGGCGGGGGGTCGCCGGTGGGGTAGGACGGGGCCGTGCCCGCCGACGTCGATGTCGCCTCTGTCGCCACGGACCGCTTGCTCGTGGCTCCGTCACCGCGACACGGGCTCGGCGTCTTCGCCCGCCGGGCGTTCTCCGTCGACGAGGTCGTCGAGTGCTGCCCGGTCATCGTCTGCCCGGAGCCCGAGGAGACGTTGCTCGAGCAGACGAACGTGCGGGGCCTCTACTTCCACTGGGCCGAGGATGCCGTCGCCATCGCGCTGGGCTACGGCTCGCTCTACAACCACGCCTGGTCGTCCAACGCCCGGTACGAGCCCGACTTCGAGGCGTCGTTGATCCGCTTCATCGCCGTGCGGCCGATCGGGGCCGGCGATGAGGTGACGATCAACTACACCGGCGATCCCGACGGACGAGGTGACCTCTGGTTCGATCCGGACGACTCTCCGGTCGAACGACCCTCCGGGCTCAGATGAAGGTGAGAACGGGCGGAGAAGGGTGTTCGCCCTCGGCGCCCGTCGGGGCGCACACCTCGACACGGTCTCTGCCCCTGGCCTTGGCGAGGTAGAGGGCGGCGTCGGCGTCGCGGACCATCCGGTGCACGTCCTCGGCGAGCTCGGCGATCCCGATGCTGACGGTCATCGCCGACGCCACGTCCCGGGACTGGGCGACGACCTGGCTCCGAACCCGTTCGGCGACGGCGACGGCGGCGACGCGATCGGTGTGGGGAAGCAGGATCATGAACTCCTCGCCGCCCCATCGTGCGCCGATGTCGCCGTCCCGCAGGGCGGCGACGAGGATGGAGCCGATGCCGCGGATGGCGTCGTCGCCGACGTCGTGTCCGTACGTGTCGTTGATCTCCTTGAAGTGGTCGATGTCGACCATCAGCGCAGTGAGCGGGACCTGGTGCCGGGTCGCGGTCGCCGCTTCCCTGACGAGCGCCTCCTCCATGGCCCGCCGGTTGACGAGACCGGTGAGCACGTCGGTGCGGGCGGAGGCGGCGGCCTGGGCGCGGGATCGGCCGAGGCCCACGAACAACACGATGGCGAGGCAACCGGCGAGACAGAAGGCGAGCCACAGCCACCAGGGAGAGAACTTGGTCGTCTCCAGAGGCGCATAGAGGGCGGCGGACGGGGAGGCGAGCACGACCCGCCAGGGTGAGTCCCGCACGTCGACGACGGCCGTGATGAGGCGGGCCTGTTCCCCGTCGAACTCGTTGATCCCGGGTTGCAGGTCGGCGACGTCGCGCGCCGTGGCGCTGGCGCCCTCGCTCTCGCTCTCGCCCGCGATCACGTGGCCGGAGCGGTCGACGAGGAACGCCGTGGCCCCGCGCACCGGGACGACCGACCGGAGGTAGAGGCCGAGGGGTGTCGCCGTCGGGGAGAAGGCGCCGGAGAACACGCGGCGACCGGAGGGCGTGTCGAAGGGAACGGCGACCGCGGTGATGGGCATGCGCCGGGCGGCGGACGGCACGATCTCCGAGACGCCGACCCGGCCGGCGACCGCGGCGCGGAGGTGCGGGTAGTCGATGGTCATGTCGCGGCCGATGAGGCCCGGCTTCGCGGGCCACACCTGGAGGAGGTGGCCGTCGCCGTCGAGGAGGACGGCCGCCTCGAAATCGAAGGCCTGCACGACGCTCTCGAACGTCGCCTGATCCACCGTCGGATCCCCCAGGAGTCGAGCCGCCTGGGACCGTTCGCGTGCGGCGATGTCGTCGACGAAGCTCTTGGTGAAGGTGGCGGTCAGGACGGCGCGGGTTTCGAACCGGTCGGCGAGCATCCGGTGGGCGGCGCGGTCGTTGCTGCGGATCAGCCCGGCGAACCCGGCGAGGAGCGCGACGAGGACGAGGCACATGACCGCCACCACCCGAGGCTGGTTCGCATCCCTCTCCCGGCGGCGACGGCCGCGTGCGGCGCGGCGGGCCGGTTCCCCCGGCCGAATCTCGTTCACGACCGCTGCATCGGCCGACGGTGGCCACGAGTGAAGGGCGCATGCCGAGTTGTGCAATTGGAGAGACGACGCCTCGACGGCTTGGATCCGGGAACGACCTCAGGTAAGCGGGGTGATGCGCAGCGAGCCGGCCTGTAGGCGGGGTTCTGTCCCCCGGGCCCTTGCGGGACACCGGTTCGGTGGCCATCCATCTGTGCGGCCTACCTGGGGAGTAACGGACGGGCCGCCCTTCCCCGACTTGGCCTTGCTCCGAGTGGGGTTTGCCGAGCCGCCCGGGTCACCCCGGGCGCTGGTGCGCTCTTACCGCACCGTTTCACCCTTACCTGTGCCCGGTTGCCCGGGCCATCGGCGGTCTGTTCTCTGTGGCACTTTCCTGCGAGTCGCCCCGACTGGCCGTTAGCCAGCACCCTGCCCTGTGGAGCCCCGACCTTCCTCGACCCGGTCGTCCCGCCGGAGCGGACCGCCGAGCCGCGACCACCCGGCCGACTCGCTGCTCGACCAGTGTCGCGCAAGGCGCCGGACCTGTGGAGCTGACTAGTCCTTCGCATACCGTGTGAACCCGCAAAATAGGCCTTTTCGTCCATGTACGTATCGTGATGGATGCGGCACACTGCGTGAGATGGAGACGACGGCCACCGCCCTGCGCCGCTACCGCCTACGGGCCGTCGGCGTCGCCGTTCAGACGACTTTGCTCGTTGCGGTGGTGCTCGCCGTCTACCCGCTGCTGGGCGGGGCGCCCGACGTCGCGTTGGCCTACGCCGGGCTCGTGGCCGGGGCGGTCGTGGGCGCGCTCGTGATCGGTCGGCTCCCCTGGGACCGGATCCTGCAGTCCCGCTTCGGGATCGGCGCCCTCTACATCTGGTCGCTCCTCGACATCGCCCTGATCACGATCGGGCTCGTTCTCACCGGCGGCGGCACCTCGTCGTTCTTCTGGCTCTACGTCCTCACGACCCTGTTCTTCGCCGCCACCTACCCGACCAGCGGGCAGGTGTTCCTGCTCACCGCCACGGTTGGCGTCTACGGCACGATGGCGCTCGTCGACGACGTGGCGATCGCCGAGCTCGTCCTGCGGCTCTCCGTGCTGGGCCTGACCGCCTTCATGGCCACCTTCCTCTCCCGCCAGCTCCTCGGGGAGATGGCCGGCCACCTCGCCGCTCGAGCCGAGAGCGAGCACCGCGCCACGCTCCTGGCGACGGTCGCAGAGGCGGCCCGCACGATGAGCACCCTCGACAGCCACCAGGTGCTGGAGACGGTCGTGGCCGCGGCCGTGGCGGCCGGCTTCGATGCCGCCGAGCTGTGTCTCCTGGATCCGGAGACGGGAACGTGGAGGCAGGCGTACCACCGCGGCCTGCGGGTCGCGGACTACGACGTCGTGCAGCCCGCGGACGTCGGCCTGGCCGGGCTCGTGCGGGCCCGACGGGCGACGGTCGTGGAGGACGACTACGCGGCGTGGGACGCCGGGGTCGGCGCGGTGCGGGCCGCCGGCCTCCGCGGAACGGTCGCCAGCCCGGTCTGGTCGGCGGGCGAACTGGCCGCCGTGTTGATCGTGGGCCGGCGCGAGGCGGGTGTCCGTCCGTCCGAGGTCGAGTGCCTCGACCTGCTGGCGGCGCAGGCCGGGGCCGCCCTCGTGGTCGCTCGGCGGTACGCGGAGCGGCAGGACTTCGAGCTCGAGCTGCGCCACCAGGCCAGCCACGACCCGTTGACCGGCCTGCCGAACCGGACCTTCCTCCTTCGACCGGACGTGCTGGCCTCCGGCGGCACGATCGCGCGACGCCGACGAGGTGCGCTGCTGTTCGTCGACCTGGACCGGTTCAAGGCGATCAACGACAGCCTCGGCCACGACGCCGGCGACGAGCTGCTCGCGCTGGTCGCGCGGCGACTGCGCAGTTGCGTACGGGCGAGCGACACCACCGCCCGGCTACGGCGGCGACGAGTTCGCGGCGCTGCTGCACGACCGCCGGACGAGGCCGCCACCCTGGTCGGCGAGCGGATCGTGGCCGCGATCCGGGAGCCGTTCCCGGTGGCCGGCCGGGAGATCTTCATCGGCGCGAGCGTCGGCATCTCGCTGACGGCGCCGGACGTCGTCGGGACGAGGGTCGGACGGACCGGCCCGACCGCTGCGCGACGCCGACGTGGCGATGTACCGCGCCAAGGAGGGCGGCGGCGGTCGCTGGGTGCTGTACGTCCCGTCATGGACGCCGATGCGCTGGACCGGCTCGACCTGGAGGCGACCTGCGCCGGGCCCTGTCGGCCGGCGAGTTCCACCTGGAGTACCAGCCCGTCATCGGGCTCGCCAACGGCGGCCTCTCGGGCGTGGAGGCGCTGATCCGGTGGAACAGCCGCGTCCTCGGGCTCGTCTCGCCGGTCGACTTCATCCCGGTCGCGGAGCGCACAGGCCTGATCGTGGCGCTGGGCCGCTGGGTCCTCGAGGAGGCATGTCGACAGGCTCGGGCCTGGCACGACGCCGGGCTCGACCTGCACGTCGCGGTCAACCTGTCACCGGTGCAGTTCGGCGACGCCGGCCTCGTCGACGACCTCCGGGCCATCCTCGGCCGCCACGGCGTCGCCCCGGAGCAACTCGTCCTCGAGGTCACCGAGAGCGTCTTCATCGCCAACACCGACCAGGCGGTGGCGACGATGGCCGCCATCGGTGCCCTCGGCGTCGCCCTGGCCCTCGACGATTTCGGACAGGGCTACTCCTCGCTCAGCTACCTGAAGAAGTTCCCGCTCCAGATCGTCAAGATCGATCGCGCCTTCGTGGACGGCCTGCCCCGGAGCCCGGCCGACCAGGCCATCGTGCGGGCCGTCGTGTCGCTCGCCTCGGAGCTCGGCATGGCTGTGCTGGCCGAAGGGGTCGAGACGCTCGATCAGCTGGCCCACGTCCGGCGCCTCGGCTGCGGGAGGGCGCAGGGCTACCTCTTCTCCCGGCCGGTCGCGCCCACGGTGATCGCCGAGCTCGCCCGCCGGCCGGTGATCGCCGGCGAGGACATGTCCCCGCCGGTCGAGCTCAAGGTCGTCACCCGCGGCTGACGCCGCCTGCCCCCGTCAGACGCCCACGACGCGGGCCGTGGCCCGGCGGCCCGGCAGCTTGACGACCTCGATGGCGCTCGGGAGCTGCTCCTTGATGTCGCTGTCGTGGGTGACGACGAGGACCTGGCGGAAGCGGCCGCTGAGCCGCTCGAGGGCCAGGAGCATGCGCTCCTTGCGCTCGTCGTCGAGCGGCCCGAACACCTCGTCGAGGACGAGCAGCCCGACGGCGCCGCCGGACTGGAAGCGGACGTGCTCGCTGATGGCGACCCGCAGACGCGAGGTTGGCGAGGTCGGTCTCCGAGCCGGAGAAGCGGTCCATCCCGTAGGAGCGGCCGGGTCGACGATCTGGATCTCGTAGGTGTCGGGGTCGACCTCGAGCAGGTCGTACTCGTGGTCGGTGAGCTCGGCGAACAGCTCGGCGGCCTGGGCGCGAGCCGTGGGCCGACGATGGCCACGACGTTGGTGCGGAAGGTGTTCATGAGGTCCGCCATGCGCCCGAGGTGGCGGGCATCCTCCGACCGCTCGGCCAACGCCGCATGCTGCGCTTCGGCATCGGCCAGCCGCCTCGCCTCGGCCTCCGCCGTCATCTTCGCCCGGGCGGCCGCCAGTCGCGCCGCCTCGGCCGCGGCGCTGGCCCGCTCGGCCCGATCTCGCTCCGCCTGGCGCTCGGACCGCTTGGCCTCGAGCAGCTGCGGGTCGAACTGCAGCGCACGCACCTTGTCGAGCAGCGTCGTCCGCCGGCCTTCCGCCTGGCCCAGTCGATCCCGCTCGTCGCGCAGCTGGGCCTCGGCGACGGGCTTGCGGCCCAGGGCGCCCTCCAGCTGCGCGACACGGCGGGCTGCGGCCCGACGGGCCACGACCTCGGCCTCGAGCCGCGTCGCCTCCCCGGGCTGGACGCCACGTCCGAGGTCGGCGGCGGCCTGCGCCAACGCCGCCTCCACGGTCCGGCACTGCTCCCGGAGCCGCTCGAAGGCCCGGCCCGCCTCGGTGGCGCGGGCATGGGCCGTCGCGACCTCCCGCAGGGCTGCGGCCGCCTGCTCGGCCGCGACCCGCCGCGCGCGGCCTGCTCGGCTTCGGCCGCCGCCACCCGCGCCTCGGCCTCGCCCAGCTCCTGTCGGCGGTGTTCCTGGACGGATGCCGAACGCGTCGCCGAGCTCCTGCCCGCACACCGGGCAGTCGCCCTCGGCCGACAGCGACGACGACTCTCGAGCTGCACCCGGGCGCGGACCACCTCGCCCGC
>CAVSUD010000007.1:0-156490 GCA_963731055.1 uncultured Actinomycetes bacterium
CCTGCTGCTCGCCCTCGTCGGCGCCCTCGGCGTCCACCTGCTCTACACGTCGGTCGTCGTCCGAGCGGACCGGACGACGCCGGGAGCGTCGGACCTTCGAACCCGTCGGATGGGCTACCAGGACCGGGCGCGGGCTTGGATGGCGCAATCGGGCCTCGACACCGTCCGGCCCGCCGAGTTCGCCGCCGTCGCCGCCGCATTGGCGATCGGCGCGATGGTCCTCACCTTCGCCGTGTTCGGAGGGATCCTGCCGGCCGTCGCCGCCGGTGGCTTCGCCGGCGCGTCGCCCGTGGCCGCGCAACGGGCCCGGCGGGACCGACGGCGAGCCGAGGCGCGGGACGCGTGGCCCCGCCTGCTCGAGGAGATCCGCCTGCTGACCGGCTCGATGGGACGCTCGATCCCCCAAGCCGTGACGGAAGTGGGGCGCCGCGCACCCACCGAGCTCCGTGCGGCCTTCGCGGCGGCCGAGCGGGAGTGGCTGATCTCCACCGACTTCGCCCGGACGATGACGGTCCTCAAGGCCCGGCTGGCCGATCCCACCGCCGACGCCGCCTGCGAGACGCTCCTCGTCGCCCATGAGGTCGGAGGGTCCGACGTCGACCGACGACTGGCCGCGCTCATCGAGGATCGGATCCAGGATCTGCACGGGCGCAAGGACGCCGAGGCCAAGCAGGCCGGGGTGAAGTTCGCCCGTCGCTTCGTCCTGGTCGTCCCGGCCGGGATGGCCCTCGCCGGGCTGTCCATCGGCACCGGGCGCGCGGCCTACCAGACGCCGCTGGGACAGCTGCTCGTGACCGCCGGGCTGCTCGTCGTCGTCGCCTGCTGGTGGTGGGCCGGCCGTCTGATGCGTCTCCCGGAGGAACGGCGGGTGTTCACATGAGGCTCGCGATGCTCGGCGCGTGCGCGCTCTGGATCGGGGCGACGCTCGTGCTGAGCGAGCTCCGGTGGTTCGCACGGCCGTCGCTCGTCCAGCGTCTCCGTCCGTACGTCCCCGGCGGCCTCGCCGCCGACGCCACGAGCGGCGTCCTGTCCCCCAGTCCTTCCGGGACGTCCTCGAGTCCCTTTGCGTGTGCCTTCGGCGCTCGTGTCGGCCGGCTGTTCGGCGTCCAGGAAGAGCTGGCGAACAAGCTCGAACGGATCCACTCGTCCCTCGACGTGACGGCGTTCCGGCTGCGCCAGGTCGGGCGGATGACCGGCGCCGCGATCGTGGGCGTGCCGGTCTCCGTGGCCGTCCGGACGCCGCCGCTGCTGGCCCTGCTCCTCATCGTCGGGGCGCCGCTGCTGGTGTTCCTCGTCCTCGAGCAGCAGGTCGCATCCGCCTCCGCGGCACGGCAGCGCCGGCTGTTCCTCGAGCTCCCGGTCGCCGTCGAGCAGCTGGCGACGCTGCTCGGCGCCGGCTACTCGTTGGGCAGCGCCCTCACCCGCCTCGCGGCCCGTGGGGTCCGGCGTGTGCGCCGAGGACCTGCAGCGGGTGCTGGCTCGAATCCGTCAGGGCCTGTCCGAGGTGGAGGCGCTCCGGGAGTGGGCGGCCCAGGCCGACGTCGCGCGCCCTGGACCGCATCGTGCCGGTGCTCGCGCTCAACCGGGAGGCGAGCGACCTCGGGCGCCTCCTGGCCGAGGAGGCGCGGGCGATCCGGCGCGACGTGCAGCGAGAGCTCGTCGAGGCCATGGACCGTCGGAGCCAACCCGTCTGGATCCCCGTGACCGTGGCGACCCTCGTGCCCGGCGTGATCTTCCTCGCCATCCCGTTCATCGAGGCGCTCCGCCTCTTCTCGTCGTGACCGCGACGATCATCGAAAGGAACCCTCATGAGCGAGCAGCTCCTACGGCTCTACGTCTGGCAGCTCACGACGCGACTGGAGCCTCCGGCCCCGAGTCGGGCGCGACGAGCGCGGCGAAGGGGTGGTGAGCATGGCGATCGCGGTGTTGATCATGGCCTTCCTCGGGGCCCTCGTCTGGGGGGGCTTCCGGCTGACGATGGACAACACGCAGAAGAAGGTCGACCAGCAGGTGGAGCGGATCGGCGAGTAGGCCGGACTCCGGGCGAAGCGGGCCAGGGGCTCCTGCCGACGACGGTCGGCGTGCTTGTCTTCCTGCTGCTCCTGCTGCTGGCTGTGCAGGTCGTCTACAGCCTGTACGCCACGTCGGCGGTGACCGCGGCGGCGTATGACGGTGCTCGCCTGGCCGCCGGCGCGTCGGGCGGCGGGCGGCGGCGACGTCGGAGAGCCGGGCCCGACGCCGAGGCCCGGGTCAAAGGCGCTGGGCGGCATGGCTCGGACGGGGACGGCGCTTCAGCCCGACCCGATGACGTCGTGCTCACGGTCGAGGCCGCCAACCCCAGCTTCCTCCCGGTCGCGCTCTTCGGCGGCCGCTCGGCTTCGACCGCATCGAGCGGACGGTCCGGGTGCGGATCGAGCGGGTGCGGTGAAGCCGACACGTGTGCGGGACGAGGCCGGCCAGGTCGGGGGGACCGAGGGCCTGCTCTTCGGCCTGGTCGTGTTCGGGCTGGGCTCGCTCGTGATCGCGAACGCGTGGGGGGTCATCGATGCGAAGGGCGAACGAGCGCGGCCGCACGAGAGTCGACGCGGGTGTTCGTGGAGTCGTCGGCGCCGACGGACACCGCGGCGTTGGCCGAAGCCCAGGCCGCAGCCGAGGAGATCATCGCCGGCTTCGGGCGCGACCCGCGACGGATGCGGTTCGTTCCGGAGGCGGCCGAGCTCAGGCGGTGCAGCCGGGTGACGATGCGCGTGGAGTACCCCGTACCGCTGCTGACGATCCCGGCCATCGGGCGCTTCGGGCACGGCTTCACGGCCGTCGGCCGTCACTCCGAGATCGTCGACCCGTTCCGCGCCGGCCTCGCCGACCGCAGCACCTGCCCGGCGGCAGCTCCGGCCATGAGCGGCCGTCGCGACGACGGCTCCGCGCTCGTCCTCGTGCCCGCTGGGATCCTGGTCCTCCTCGTCCTCGCCTCCATCGCGCTGGATTCGTCGCTGGTCCTGCTGGCGCAGCGGGAGCTGGCGGCGAGGGCAGCGGCAACGGCCCAGGACGCCGCCTCGCTCGCACTGGCCGACGACACCCTTTACCGCGACGGCCAGATCACCCTCGATGCCGCCCGGGCCGAGGCCTACACCGCGATCGCCTTCGCCCCCGAGGTGCGACCGGCCACCTTCACGTCGTGGTCGGCCGCCGTACGAGCCGAAGGTCGACAGGTGACGGTGGAGGCGACCGCCGAGGTGCAGCTGCGCTTCCGGCCGGCCTGGCCGGGTTCAGCATCCACGACGACGGTGCACGCCCGTTCCGTGGCGCGCGCCGAGGGCGGTTGACCAACTTTCCTTACATCTCCTAGCATTCCGACGTGCCGAGCGAGACGACGGTCCGACCGTTCCAGGAGCTGCGGGGCCTTCTGCGCGGTGCGGACCAACGGTCGTGGCGACGACACCTCCGACGCGCTCCGGCCGGGACGCCGCTCGACGAGGCGAGCTCGCTGCTCGACCGCCTGCTCCGGGTCGCGACGTTCACCGAGGCCGGGGCGGGAACCGACCGGCGAGGTCCCCGGCACCGGCGACCCCCGGCCCGCCGTCGGGTGGCGGCGGGAGCGGCCTGCGCCCTTCTGCTCGGCGGCGGTGTCGTCCTGCTCTCGGCTCGCGGCGGCGATCCACCGGGGCCGACCGATCGAGCCGACGAGACCGTCCCTTCGGCCCCGCCGGGGCCCGAGCCGCAGGACGCCGCCCGCGCCACCACGCCGCGCACGGTCGCCGTCCGTCTCTGGCCGGCGGAGCCGTTGGAGGTCGAGGGCCGCTTCGTGCGGAGCGGCCCCCGTCGATGGGAGGTCGGGGTGGCGACGTGATCGTGATCGGCGACTGGGACTGCGACCGCCAGCCCACGCCGGCGGTGCTGCGGCCGACCTCCGGGATCGTCGCCGTGTTCGACACGTGGGCCGCCGGCGATCGGACCGAGACCGCTCGGGTCCTGACGGCGGTGCCCGGTGGTACCGACCTCGTCGCCGGGTCCACCTGCGGCCGGTTGGAGGTGCGCCGGGCCGACGGCTCCCTCCACGCGTGGAGACGGGACGAGGGTGAAGCGGGCCTTCGCCGGGCTCGCCTTGGTCCTCTGGACGCTCGGCGCTGACGGTCTCGATCGTCGGGTTGCACCGTGCCGGCGGCGGAGGGTTGCGCCTCCCGCGCCACGACGTCCTCGCCTGGGTCGATGCGCAGGGCGCGGCGGTGGCCGCCGTCGCCCTGCTCCGCCCGATCGCGCTCGTCCTGGCCGGCTACCTCCTGGCGACGACCCTTCTGGCCGTCGGCGCCCGGCTGGTGGGCGACGCCCGCGCCGTCGCGGCGGTCGAACGCCTTGCTCCGGCGGTCGTGGCCCAGCTGGCCCGGCGGGCGACGGCCGGTGCCGCACTGCTGGCGGTGGCCACCACGCAGGCACCCGTGGCGGCGGCCACCGCCCGCACCGAGATCACCACGCGGCCCGATCCCGCCAAGGGGCCCATCACCATGCGGGAGCTGCCCCCCGAAGCCGCACCGAACGCCCCGCCGACCCCCACGGGCACGGCCGCGACCTGGACGATCGCTTCCGGCGAGCACCTCTGGTTCGTGGCCCGCCACACCCTGGAATCGACGTGGGGACGCCGGCCGACGGACCGGGAGGTGGATCCGTACTGGCGGGCGCTGATCGAGCGGAACCGCGACCGCCTCCCGGATCGCGACCTGCCGGATCTGGTCGTTCCGGGCCTGGTGGTGGAGCTTCCGGAGGTGCCGGCTCCGCCGACGTTCCCAACCGCGGACCGCTGACCGGCCGGCTCACCGCAGGCGGACGGCGACCTCGTTGGCCAGCAGCCGGCCCGCCGGCGTGAGCGCCAGCCGGTCGCCCGCCGGCGTCGACGAGCAGCTCGGCCAGGTCGGCGCGATCGCGCGGTGCGAGCGCGTCGGCCGGCACGCCGGCCCGCGGTGCGCAGGGCGAGCTGCAGGCCCTCGAGCCGCCGCTCGTCGGCGTCGAGCTCCTCGCCGCCGGCCTCGGCGACGCGGCCCGCGCTCGATCGGCGGCGATGTAGCGCTCGGGCGTGCGGACGTTCCACCACCGGCGGCCGGCCGCGGTGCGCGTGGGCGGCGCAGCCGAAGCCCAGGTAGTCGCCCTGGCGCCAGTAGAGGAGGTTGTGGCGGCACTCGTGGCCGGGCCGGGCCCAGTTCGAGATCTCGTACCAGTCGAGCCGGCCGCGCCGAGAGCGGTCGTCGGCGAGCAGGTACTTGTCGGCCTGGTCGTCGTCGTCGGGGTGGCGGGCCGGGTCGGCGGCGAGCGGCGTGCCCGCCTCGACGGTGAGCGCGTAGGCGCTGACGTGGGGCGGCTCGAGGGCGAGCGACCTCGTCGAGGGTGCGGCGCCAGTCGTCGAGCGACTCGCCGGCCGCGCCGTAGATCAGGTCGAGGTTGAACGACCCGAAGCCGAGCGGCCCGGGCCAGCGTCGGCGCTCGGCGCGACGTTGGCCGGGTCGTGGGTGCGGCCCGAGCGCGGCGAGCACGTGGGGCACCATCGACTGCACGCCGAGCGAGAGGCGGTTGACGCCGCCGTCGCGGTAGGCCGGCGAGCAGCTCGGCGCGTCGACGGTCGTCGGGGTTGCACTCGACGGTGACCTCGGCGCCGGCGGCGAGCGGCGATCGGCG
The DNA here is from genome assembly GCA_963731055.1 of uncultured Actinomycetes bacterium. Classification (GTDB taxonomy): domain Bacteria; phylum Actinomycetota; class Acidimicrobiia; order Acidimicrobiales; family CADCTF01; genus DATLED01. The sequence continues at coordinate 5,662 of CAVSUD010000007.1, forward strand.
CCGAGGACGTCGACGAGCAGGTCCGGCCGGCAGCGAGCGACGGCGTGCCGCCGCCCGACGAACACGCTGGTGGCCGGGGGCAGGCCGGCGCCAGCGCCGCAGCTCGGTGGCGCACGGCAGGCCGCGAGGTAGGCGCTCGGCCAGGTGGTGCGCGGTCGGTCCAGGTGGCGAAGGCGCAGTAGTCGCAGCGGCGGCGCGCAGAACGGGACGTGGAGGTAGACGCCGAACAGTCAGCGGTGGGCGGCGGCGGGCGGCGACCGCCGACGGGCTACGTCAGGCAGAGGCCGAGCTCGTCGAGGCGGCGCCGCATGCCGTCGACGTCGGTGTCGAGGATGCAGGCGATGGCCCGCAGGTCGTCGCGGCGGATGGTGAGCACCCGGCCGTTGAAGTCCTGGCGCTGCACCTGGATCATCGCCGAGGTAGCGGGTCAGCATCTCGCGCCTCGGGCCGTCGATGGCTCGTCGAGGCGGGTGAGGTCGATGGTGACCGTCGTCGTCGTGCGGCGGCCCGGGCGGCGGTCCCGGCTCGGTGAGGTCGATGACGCTCGTCCTCGCGCGGCCCGAGCGCCGAGTCGTCGTCGTCCCGGGGCAGGAGCTGGTCGACCGGCACGTTGTAGAACCGGGCCAGGCGCTGGAGGCGGGGCACCGAGATGGCCCGCTCGCCCCGCTCGTAGGCGCCGAGCACCGACGCCTTGAACTCCTGGCTCGAAGTCGGCCTCGACCTCCTGCAGCGACAGGCGCTTCTGCTTGCGGATGGGCCGCAGGCGCTCGCCGACCTTGCGGGCGTAGTTCGTCGGCATCCTCGGTTTCGGTCATCGGACATCGCGGTCCCCTCTCCACGATCGTTCAGCTCAAGTATTCCACGCCGGATGCCGAGGTACCCACCTATCCGTGAAGACAAGTGACGTTCACGACCGCGGAACGCGACCATTCGCAGGTCGCACCACCGCCGGTCCCGCAGCGCGCAGAGCAGGATGCGCCGGCGGCGATGGCCGCCGTCTCGGCCCGCAGGACCGTCGGCCCGAGACCGGACGCACCGGCCGGCCCGGCGGCCCGCTCCGCGTCGCGACCACCCGCCCTCCGGGCCGACGAGCACCAGCGGCATCGTCGTCGCCGGCCGGCGGCGTCCCCGCTCGAGGTCGGCGCAGGCACCGCGCCGCGCGGCCAGCGAGCTCGGCGAAAGGTCGCGCACCGGTTCGACCTCGGGCAGGCCAGCGCCGGCGGCTACTGCATCGCCGCCTCCCGGGCGACCCGGCGCAGCCGCTCGAGGTTGCCGTGCCGCCTTCGCGCCGTCCCAGCGCACGACCGAGCGGTCGGCGGCGAACGGGCACGATCCGGTCGACGCCGAGCTCGGTGAGCTTCTGCACGACCCACTCCGGGCCGCTCGCCCTTCACCAGGGCGAAGCCGACGGTGATCGGCGGCGCCGGGCGCGGCTCGCGCTCGACGGTCGCCGTCGACGGCTCGAGCGTGCCGCCGGTCGCGAACCGTGCACGCGCCGCCAGCCGCCCGCGCCGTCGGACGACCGTGACCGGCTCGCCGGCCCGGAGCCGCAGGACCCGCTCGAGGTGGTGGCGGTCGTCGTCGTCGAGCTCGGGCGCGTCGAGGTCGGCCGACGAAGACGTGGGGCCGCGCCGACCGGCCTGGCCACGCGCCGCTACTTGAAGGCCGAGCGGATGCGGGCGAGGAACCCGTGTCGGCCGGCGCCACCTCCTCGCCCCGCAGCGGCGGCCAGCTGGCGCAGCAGCTCCTCCTGCTCCGTGCGTCGAGGTCCGTCGGGCGTGTCGACCACGACGCTGCACGAGCAGGTCGCCCCGGCCCCGGCCGTCGGACGTGGGGCACGCCGCGGCCCCGCAGCCGGAAGACCCGGCCGGTCTGGGTGCCCGGCGGGACGACGAGGTCCTCGTCGCCGTCGAGCGTCTCGAAGGCGAGGTGGGCGCCGAGCGCGGCCTGGGTCATCGGGAGGTGGAGCTCGTGCGAGCAGGTCGTAGCCCGTCGCGCTCGAAGCGGTCGTGCGGCCGCACCCGGACGTGGACGTAGAGGTCGCCGGCGGGCCGCCCCGGGGGCCGGCCGCGCCCCGGCCGGTGAGGCGCAGCGTGGAGCCGTCGTCGACGCCGGCGGGGATGTCGACCGTGTAGGTCTGCTCGCTCGGTGCGCCGGCCCTCGCCGCGGCAGGTCGGGCACGGGTCGGCGATGACTCCTGGCCCGTGCCGCCGCAGCGGGGGCACGGGCCGGCGGTGACCATCTGGCCGAGGATCGACTGGCGGACCCGGCGCACCTGGCCGGCGCCGCCGCAGCTCGGCGCAGGTCGGTGGCCGTCGTGCCGGGGGCGGCGCCGGTCGCCTCGCAGGTCGTCGCACGGCGACGGCGGCGCGGAGCGTGACCTCGCGGCTGGGCGCCGAAGACGGCCTCCTCGAAGTCGAGCTCGACGCGCAGCTCGAGGTCGTGCCCCGGGCGGCGGGCCGCCCCGCCGGCCGGCGCCGCCGAACCCGCCCCGCCGCGCCGCCGAAGAAGGCGTCGAAGATGTCGCCGAAGCCCCGCCGCCCGCCGAACCCGAAGGGGTCGCCGCCGGCCCCGCGCCCATGCGGCCGCCGTCGGCGCCGAACTGGTCGTAGCGCCGGCGGCGCTCCGGGTCGCGCAGGACCTCGTAGGCCTGGCTGACCTCCTTGAACCGCTCCTCGGCGTCGGGTCGCCGGGGTTGGCGTCGGGGTGCAGCTCGCGGGCGAGCTTGCGGTACGCCTTCTTGATCTCGTCGTCCGTGGCGGTGCGCGGCGACGCCGAGCAGCTCGTAGTAGTCGGTCGCCATGGTGCCTCGGGGTCTAGCCTTCGCTGAGCCGGCGCCCGAGCCGCTGGCTCACGACGGCGACCGCGGCGAGGGCCTGGGGGTAGTTCATGCGGGTGGGGCCGAGCGACCCCGATGGTGCCGGCCGGCTCGCCCTCGACCGCGTACGGGGCGACCACGACGCGAGCACTCGGCCAGCGGCTCGATGCCCGGTCTCGGCTGCCGATGGCGACGGACAGGCCACGGTCGAGGACGTCGCGGAGCAGCGTGACGACGACGTACTGCTGCTCGAGGATGCTCGAGGACCTGACGCGACGGTGTCGACGGCGTCGAAGGCGCTCGCCATGCGGGAGGCGCCGCCGACGAACACCTGGTCGGGCTCCTCGTCGTGGCTCCGGTGGAGCTCGGCGAGCGGCGCGCGCGGCCGACACCGTCGACGGCGGCGTCGGCCGGAGGGCGGGATCGTCACGGCCTCGCCGAGCGCACGCGGCCGACCAGGACGGCCGCCAGGTGGGCGGTGGCGGCGGCGAGTCGCTCGTCGCTCGACGTCGTCGGTCGAGCTCGAGCGAGCGCTTCTCGACGACGCCGTTGGACAGGACGGCGACGAGCAGGACCACCCGCGGCGCCAGCCCGACCAGCTGGACCGAGCGGACGTTGGCGGCCTCGTGGGGCGGGCCCGACCACGACGGCGGCGTAGTCGGTGAGGCTGGACAGCAGGCGGCTGGTGTCGTGGAGCATCTGCTCGAGTCGCCGTGGGCCGTGTCGAAGAAGCTCTGCACCGGCCTGGCGCTGGGCCGGCTGGAGCGGAGCCCTTCGGCGTCAGCTGGTCGACGAAGAAGCGGTAGCCCTTGTCGGTGGGGATCCGCCCGGCGCTGGTGTGGGGCTGGGCGAGGTAGCCCTCGCGCTCGAGCACCGACCATGCTCGTTGCGGACGGTGGCGGACGAGACGTGCAGCCCGCCGGCCTGCGACGATGCGCGAGGACCCGACGGGCTGGGCCGTCTCGATGTACTCCTCCACGACGGCCCGGAGGATCGCGGCCTTGCGATCGTCGAGCGGTGAGCGATCGTCATTGGCACTCAATGGTACCGAGTGCTAACGCCCGACGACAGTTCGGATCCGCCCGACGCGCCGCAGGGTGACCGCCGCGCCCAGCACCTGGAGGCCCCGGGCGGTGGACGGGGCGCGGCCCGTCAGCTCGCCGATCCGGCGCAGGCGGTGGTCGAGGGTGTTCGGGTGGACATGCAGGGCGGCGGCGGTGAGGCGACGGTCCGCATCGTGGGCCAGGTACGTCTCGAGGGTGGCGAGCAGGTCGCCGGCGGCGGCATCGAGCGGCGCCAGGATGTCGGCGAGTCGGGCCGCCGGGCCGGGCGCGGTGCCGCCGAGGGCGGCTTCGAGCAGGACGTCGTCGAGCCGGTAGACCCCGGGGGGCCGACCCAGGCCGGTCACGAGGCGCAGCACCGTGACGGCGTCGTCACCGGCCCGGGCCACGCCGGCGGGATCGGCGCCCCAGGCCACGGCGGCCACGAGCGCGGCCCCGCCGGCGGCCGCCGCCAGGTCGTCGAGCACCGCAGGCGCCCCGTCCAGCCACGCCGTCGCGCCGTCGGCGGGAACCGGCACGAGCACCGTCGCGCCACCCGCCGAGAGGCGCCACAAGCCTTCCCCGTCCCCCAGGGCGGCGAGGGCGTCCTCGAAGGTGCGCAGGTGCTCGTGGGGGACGAGCCCCTGGAGCAACACGACGCCGTAGGCCGCTCCGAGGCGACGGCCGGCCCGGGCGGCGGCGTCGGCCGTGGGTCGGCCCGCGAGGAAGGCGTCGACCAGGGCCGAGTCGGCCGCCTGGGCGGCCGCCGCGAGGTGCAACCGCTCCTCGAGGTACCCCTCAGCGACGGCCGCCGCCACGGCGCCCTGGTGCCACACCACCCGACCGGCCGCCGTGAGCAGGTCGTCCGTCCCGTCGGGTCCGGCCGAGGCCCGCAGCGCGTCCCACAGGCGGCGTTCGATCGAGGACGCGCGGGCCAGCACGTCGGCCAGCGCCTCACCCCGCTGCGCCCCGGTGGCGCCCGCCAGCCGAAGGGGCACGAACGCGGTGGGCGTCGGGAGCGAGCCGCTGCCGACCGTCTCGGCCAGGAGGCGGAGGTGGGCCCGGCCCAGCGTCGCGGGCACCGCCGCCGTCAGCGCAGCGACGAACCCCTCCTCGGCCCGCTCCAGCCGTCGTCCCAGCGCCTCCATCGTGTCCGCCCCTTCGTGACCGATCACAACCATAGCGTCCTCTGCACCTCGATCAGGACGGTCTCGCTGTGATCAAGCCTGAACCATGTTCGACTGGCCCGTTCGGACTAGTCCGTCGCTCAAGCGGCTCCGCCCGATCTCCGAGAGGATGGCGTGGCCGAGTTCCTCTCGCAGCGTCTGACCGCCCGGCTCGGTGCGGTGCTCTTCGTGCTCAGCGGCGTCGTCACGCTGGTGAACCTCGCCCTTCCGTCGCCGACCGAGCGCCACATCCCGGCGATGATCGGCATCGCCATCGGAGCCATCCTCACCGGCTCGGTGGCGTGGTTCCTCCCCTGGCACCGCTGGCCGAGGAAAGCCACGCTGCCCCTCGTCCCGTGTGCGTTCGTGATGATCGCCCTCGGCGGTATGGCCAGCCTCCGGCCCTGGAGCTACGCCGTCTACTGGGTCGTCGTGTTCGTGTGGCTCGGCGTCGCCCACCCCCGGTGGACGTCGGCCCGCTTCGCTCCCGTCGCCGCCGTCGCCTACCTCTCCCCCTTCGTCGTGGTGGAGCACGGCGGGATCGACGCCTTCACCTCCGTCGCCGTCGTCCTGCCCGTGTGCCTGCTCGTCGGCGAGTCGCTGGCCTGGATCTCCGGGATGCTCCGCTCGGCCGAGCGCCTCGACCTGCGCCGCATGACCGACATGGAGGCTCTTCTTGACGCCACGGTCAGCCTGGCCCGCCAGACCGAGCCGACCGGCGCCGCCAACCTCGTCGCCGAGCTCGCCGTCCGCCTGCTCCGAGGCGACTCCGCTGTCGTACTGCTGGCCGACACCGCCGGCACGCTCCGGGGCACCGGGGGGCACCGCTGGCAGGGCCGGGTCCAGGCCCTCGAGCCGACGTGGCTCGACTCAGCGGCCCGCGCCGCGTTGACCGACGGCGATGTGACCGTCCACGACGGCGGCATCGCCGGCCACCTCACCCGGGCCAGCAAGGGTGCGCCGGCGCTGTTCCTGCCCCTCCTCGGGGCGAACGGTCCCCTCGGCCTCCTGATGGTCACCTTCCCCTCGGGGACGCGCCCTTCGCTCGACGCCTTCGCCTCCGGCCTCGCCCGGACCTTCTCCACCCAGGCCGGCCTCGCGTTCGAGCGGCTCCAGGCGACGAAGGTGCTGCTCGACGCCTCCCTCCGCGACGCCCTCACCGGCGTCGGCAACCGGCGCCAGGCCGACGTGCTCCTGGCCCAGGTCAAGCCGGGGGATGCCGTCGCCATCCTCGACCTCGATCACTTCAAGTCGGTCAACGATCGCTGGGGCCACGCCCGGGGCGACGAGGTGCTCGTGGCCCTGGCCCGCTATCTCGACCGATCCCTCCGTGACGGCGATGCCGTGGCCCGCTTCGGCGGGGAGGAGTTCCTCGTCGTCCTCCGCCAGGCCGGTCCCCACGCCGCGGCCGCCCTGGAGCGCCTCGTCGAAGGTTGGCGTCGGACCGAGCCGGTCACGACGTTCTCCACCGGCGTCGCCGTCCACGCCACCGGGGCCAAGCCGACCGCCACCCTCATCGCCGCCGACCAGGCGCTCTACCGGGCCAAGGACGCCGGGCGCGACTGCGTCCGCGATGCCGGCGAGGGGCACGCGCCGGCGGAGGTGCTGGCCGGCATCGCCTGAGCCGTCAGGCGTTGGTGGCGGCGTAGCGGGCCAGCGCCTCGCGGCGCTCGGCGGCGTGGTCGACGATCGGCGGCGGGTAGTCGGCGGTGCCGACCTCCGGGACGTAGCGCCGCACGTAGGTGCCGTCGGGATCGAACTTCTCACCCTGCAACGTCGGGTTGAAGATGCGGAAGTAGGGCGCCGGATCGGTCCCCGTGCCGGCGACCCACTGCCAGCCGTGGTGGTTCGAGGCCAGGTCGCCGTCGACGAGGTGATGGAGGAAGAACCGGGCGCCGCGCCGCCAGTCGAGGTGGAGGTCCTTCACCAGGAAGCTGGCCACGATCATCCGGACGCGGTTGTGCATCCATCCCTCGAGCAGCGAGCTGGCGCATCCCGGCGTCGACGATCGGGAACCCCGTCCGCCCCTCGGCCCACGCTGCGAACCGGGCGTCGGCGTCCGCACCCGTGTCGTCGTGCATCGCCCGCATCCTCGGCTGCAGGGACTCACGGGCCGACTCCGGGTGGTGCCACAGCACGTCGGCGTAGAAGTCGCGCCAGGCCACCTCGAAGCGGAAGCGCTCCGCGCCCTCGCCGCCGTCGAGACGGGCCAGCAGCTGACGGGGATGGACGACGCCGTACTTGAGATACGGCGACATCCGGCTGGTGCCGTCGATGCCGGGCGTGTTCCGCGACGCTCCGTATCCGGCGACGCGCTCGAGGAAGGCGTCGAACCGGGCGTGCGCCGCCTCCTCCCCGGCCGGGGGGAGGGAGACCGCCGACGGTTCGACCACCGGGATCGGCTCGCTGGGAGCGCCGCACCACCGGACGCCGGCCGGGGCGTCGAGGGGAGGCTGCGGCGGGCGCGCCGACCAGGCCCGGTGGAACGGGCCGAACACGCGGAACGGGGTGCCCGCCGCCGTGCGCAGCGTCCCCGGGTCGACGAGGTACGGCGAGCCGGTGCGGACGAGTGAACGGTCTCCCGCAGCCAGTGCCGCCTCGACCCGGTCATCTCGCCCACGTCCGTAGGGGGCGAAGTCGGCCGAGACGTGGACGCTCGATGCGCCCACCTCCGCCGCCACCGCCGGCACCACGGACACGGGGTCTCCGCGGCGCACGATGAGTCGTCCGCCGAGCGCTTCGTCCAGCCGGCGAAGGTTGTCGTACAGGAACGCGAGCCGGTTCGCGCCCGACGGCCCGCGCAGACGATCGTCGAGGACGAACAGGGCGAGCACCTCGCCGTCCCCGTGGTCGACGGCGCGGAGCAGGGCAGGGTGGTCGGCGAGCCGGAGGTCCCGGCGGAACCAGACGACGGAGGGCGGCACGTTCCGACTACGGCGCCGCCGGCCGGGTCGGTTGGATCAGCGGTCGACCGGGTGTTGGATGACCATCGTCGGACTGGCCGCGGCACCGGTATCGCGCAGGTCGGCCTCGGTCCGGCGCGTCGCGAGCTGGCCCGCGGCGCCGGCGATGCCGAGCGCGAGTGCGAAGAGACCCCACAACAGGCCACCGCCCACGAAGCCGGCGGCCCGGTCGAGCGACCAAGCGCCGGGCCCGGTGAAGGCGAGCACGGCGGCCATGCCGGCCAGGACGAAGCAGTACTCCCAGCCGCCCCGGGTGACGAAGAAGCCCTTGCCGCCGTGGCCGGCGACGGCGGCGACGACCATCACGCCGATGACCATCGCCGCGGCCAGCGGCGTGATGAGGCCGACGACGAGCAACAGGCCCCCGACGGCCTCGGTGCCGCCGGCCATGAGGGCCTGGCGGCGCGCCGGCCGGAAGCCGATCGACTCGAGCCACCCACCGGTGCCCTGTAACCCACCGCCGCCGAACATCCCGAGGAGCTTCTGGGCCCCGTGCGCCGCCAGGGTCAGGCCGACGAGCAGTCGGAGCACGAGGAGACCGAGGTCGAGACCGTCCATGCCCGCCGTCCTACCCAGATCGAACGAAGCGCGTCACTCCTCGAGCCGCAGCGCGGCGATGAACGCCTCCTGGGGGACCTCGACGCGGCCGATGTTCTTCATCCGCTTCTTGCCCTCCTTCTGCTTCTCGAGGAGCTTGCGCTTGCGGGTGATGTCGCCGCCGTAGCACTTGGCCAGGACGTCCTTGCGCTTGGCCTTGACCGTCTCGCGGGCGATGATCCGCCCGCCGATGGCGGCCTGGATCGGCACGTCGAACATCTGCCGCGGGATCAGCTCGCGCAGCTTCGCCGCCATCTTCCGCCCGTACTCCTCGGCCTTGGCCCGGTCCATGATCGAGCTGAAGGCGTCGACCGGGATGCCGTTGAGGAGCACGTCGATCTTCACCAGGTTCGACGCGGTCGTAGCCATCGGGCTCGTAGTCGAGGCGACGCGTAGCCCTTGGTCCGCGACTTGAGCTGATCGAAGAAGTCGACCACCACCTCGGCGAGCGGGATCCGGTAGATGAGCTCGACCCGGTCGGCCGAGAGGTACTCCATCTTCAACATGTCGCCACGGCGGGTCTGGCACAGGTCCATGACCGTGCCCGTGTAGTCGGCGGGGAGCAGGACGGTGACCTTGAAGAACGGCTCCTCGATGAACTCGATCTTCTGCGGCTCGGGCATGTCCGACGGGTTGTCGACGTCGATCACCTCGCCGGCCGTGGTGTGGACCCGGTACTCCACGGACGGCGCGGTGGCGATCAGGGCGAGGTCGTACTCGCGCTCGAGCCGCTCGCGGACGATCTCCATGTGCAACAGGCCGAGGAAGCCGCAGCGGAACCCGAAGCCCAGACGCCCGTGCTCGTCTCGGGCTGGTAGGTGAACGAGCGTGTCGTTCAGCTGCATCTTCTCGAGGGCCTCGCGCAGGTCGGCGAAGTCGTCGCCCTCGACCGGGTACAGCCCGCAGAACACCATCGGCTTGGGCTCGTCGTAACCGTCGCAGCGGTTCGTCGGCCGGCCGGCCGTGATCGGTGACGGTCTCGCCGGAGCGGGCCTCGCGCGACGTCCTTGATGCCGGCCATCAGGTAGCCGACCTCGCCCGGCCCGAGCTCTTGGACCGGCACCGGCACCGGCGTGCGGTGGCCGATCTCGTCGACGTCGTGGACCACGTTGGCCTGCATGAACCGGAGGCGGGCCCCGCTGCGGAGGCGGCCGTTCATGACCCGGACGGCGCTGACGACGCCGCGGTACTGGTCGTAGTAGCTGTCGAAGATCAGGCCCTGGAGCGGCGCCTCGGCGTCGCCCGTCGGCGGCGGGATCTTGGCCACGATCGCGTCGAGCAGGGCGGCGACGCCGACGCCGGTCTTGGCGCTGATCGGAAGGATCTCCTCGGCCGGGATGCCGAGCACGTGCTCGATCTCGCCGGCGTAGCGCTCGGGGTCGGCGGCCGGCAGGTCGATCTTGTTGAGGCAGGCCACGATCTCGAGGTCGTGCTCGAGGGCGAGGAAGCAGTTGGCCAGCGTCTGGGCCTCGATGCCCTGGCTGGCGTCGACGACGAGCACCACGCCCTCGCACGCCGCGAGCGACCGGCTGACCTCGTACCCGAAGTCGACGTGGCCCGGCGTGTCGATGAGTTGGAGGACGTGGTCCTTCCACTGCACCCGGGCGTTCTGGGCCTTGATCGTGATGCCGCGCTCCGCGCTCGATGTCCATCGAGTCCATGAACTGGTCGCGCATGTCCCGGGGGTCGACCGCGTTCGTCAGCTGCAGCATCCGGTCCACGAGCGTGGACTTGCCGTGGTCGATGTGAGCGATGACCGAGAAGTTGCGAAGCCGCGACAGGTCCATGGGATCCCGCCGAGGCTACAAGCGAACCTCAGAACTCCTTGTCGCTCATGTCCTCCTGCTTCGGCGCCTTGGGGTCGATCTCGCCGCTGGCGACCTTCGACCAGTACGCCGCCCGCTTCTCTTCGCCCTTCATGTCCCGGTAGCAGCGGTAGAGCTGCGTCGCGTAGCTGCGGGACGACTTGCCGGGCGTGCGGAACCACAGCTCGAGGTAGTCGCGGCTGGCCCGCTCGAGGTTCCCCTCGGTGTTGCCGTCCTTGCGGCTCATGAAGTCGCTCGCGTCCTGCGACAGATCCGAGGTGGAGACGTCGGCGAGACCGGGGATGTGGTCGGTCGGGGCGTAGCTCGCCTCCGCCGGCGCCTGCTTCCCGGGCTTCGCGGCGACCTTCTTCTTGGCCCCCGGTGCATCGGTCGACGCCGCCTTGGAGCGCTTGCGCTGCACGACCGACGTCACCGCCTCGTTGCCGTAGTCGCGCTGGAGGTGCAGGAGGTGGTCGTGCACGTTCTTCGCCCCGGGCGGCTCGACCTGGACCGTGCCTCCACGACCCGACCGCTCGTCGTGCTCCCGATCCAGCCCCACCCGTTTGTGGCCCATGGATGAACGGTACTCAGTACCCGAGCGCCGCGTCGACCTTCCCCACCAACGGCTCGCCGGCGACGTACCGGCGCACGTTGTCGCGGATGCGGGCGGCGAGGAGGGGCTGGGCCATCGCCTGGGTGTTCGCCGTGTGCGGCGTGATGATCACGTTCGGCAGGGTCCAGAGCGGGTGTCCGTCGGGGAGGGGTTCCGGCTCGGTCACGTCGAGGCCGGCGCCGGCGATGGTGCCGTCTTGCAGCGCGGCGACGAGAGAGTCGGTCACGACATGGCGGCCTCGGGCGACGTTCACCAACCAGGCGTGGCGCTCCATCCGGGCCAGCTCCGCCGCACCGATCACACCGTCGGTGTCCGGGGTCAGCGCGAGGGCCAGGAACACGATGTCGGCCCCCGGCAGCGCCTCGTGCAAGCGGTCGAGGCCCAGCGTTCGTGCCGCGCCCGGGAACGGCTTCGAGGCATCGCGACGCACGATCGTCACCTCGGTCCGCATCGGGCGCAGCAGGTCGACGAGGGCCTCGGTGATGCCGCCGGCGCCGAGGATCGTGACGCGGCCGTCGTAGAGGCTGCGGCCGGCCTGGGCGCCCCAGCTCGTGGCCCGGACCCGGTCCGGCACGGAGCGCATCCCCGCCAGCGCGAGGGCCAGGGCGTGCTCGGCCACCGGCTCTGCGTAGACCCCCTTCCCACACGTCCACAACCGGCCCGATCCGTCGTCGTCGAACACGCCGAGGCGGGCGAACTCCTCGACGCCGGCCCACGGCAACTGCACCCAGCGGATCCCCGGCGCCGACGCCAGGAGGCCCCGCAGGTCGTCCGCACCTCGCGGTGCGGTCCAGACGAGGGCATCGGCGAGGTCGAGCGCGACCACCTCGCCGCCGCCGTCGACCACGGCCTCCCCCACCCAGTCCGCCGCCGGATCGGGAGCGATCGCGATGCGAGGCGGGGAGTCCATGGCTTGGAGAACCTACCGGCGGTCCGGTAGGGTCTCCGTCCCGTGGCAAACATCAAGTCGCAGATCAAGCGCAACAAGCAGAACGAGCGTGCTCGTGTCCGCAACAAGGCCGTCAGGTCGGAGATCAAGACGCGGGTCAAGTCCGCCGTCACTCTGGCCACCGCCGGCACCCCGGACGTCGATGCCACCAAGTTGGCCATCAAACGGCTCGACAAGGCTGCGGCCAAGGGCGTCATCCACAAGAACCAGGCTGCTCGCCGCAAGAGCCGCTTGATGAAGCGGATCGCCACCCTCGCTTCCGAGGGCTAGCTCCGCACCCCCCCGCCGCCCAGCACCGGCGGGATCCACGTCGCCAGCTTCTCCCGCACGACGGCGCCGGCCTCGCCCTGGTTGAGCAGGTGCCCCGCGCCCGGGAGCACGATGAGCTCGCCGCCGCCGGCCAGCTCGCTGACCACCTCGCTGCACATCACGGGGAGGATCTCGTCGCGGTCGCCGTGGAGCAGCAACAACGGGCGGGGCCACAGCTGCGCGGCCGACTCACAGCCGGCCGACTGGGTGGCGAGCGTGACCACTCCCCGGACGTGGGCCGGGAGCGCGATCCCGGCGCCCACGGCGACGGCGCCGCCGAAGCTGTGCCCGACGGTCACGAAGTGCTCGGCCCCGGCGCGGGCGGCGAGATCGCAGGCCGCGGCGACGTCGAGCACGCACTCGGGCAGGTCGTTGGGTGACCGGTAGCCGACCCGGATGGTGCCGATGCCCTGCGCCGCGAACGCCACGCCGAGGTCGTGGTAGGCGCCATCGGAGGGGCCGAGCAGGCCGCCCATGGCCCCTCCGGCCATGACGACCACCCGCTCGGCATCCCGGTCGCCGTGCCACAGCAGCGTGAGCAGGCCCCGCATCGTGAACACCTCGATGTGGGCCAGGTCGTCCGTGATCCGGACCTCCTGGATCGCCATCCGCCCGATGAGGTCGAACGGCGCGGTCGAGGCGTCCGAGCTCACGCCCCTTCGATCTCCACCTCGTCGAGGGCCTCGACGCCGGGCCGGATGGCGGCGAGATCACCGACCATCACCGTCTCCAGCCCCCGGGGGTCGAGGTACGCGCGCGCGCCGCTTCCATCACGTCGTCGGCGGTGAGGGCGTCGACCGCGGCCGGGAAGTCGCGCAGGTACTCGAGTGACAGGTCGCTGGCCGCCAGCGTGCCGAGGTAGCCGGCCAGGCCGGACTGCGTCTGGATGGACATGCTCAGGGTGCCGGACAGGTACCGCTTGGCCGACAGCAGCTCGGCCTCCTCGATCGGACCGACCAGCATGCGCTGCAGCTCGTAGCGGATCTCGAGCAGCGCCGGGGCGGTGACCTCGGTGCCGACGTCGGCCTGCACCACGAAGTAGCTGGCCTGGCGGTTCTGGCCTACCCCGCTGCCGGGCGAGTACGTGTAGCCCCGCTTCTCCCGGATGTTGTCGACCAGGCGGGACACGAAGTAGCCACCGAAGATCAGGTTGGCCAGAGCGAGCTTCGGATAGTCGGGGTGGGTGCGGCCGATGGCCGGACCACCGATTCGGATGTTCGTCTGCACCGCGCCCGGGCGGTCGATCAGCAGCGTGGGCCCGGGCTTGGCCCGCGCGGGCTCGGCGAGACCGGGCACTCCCCCGCCGCCCTGCCAGCTGGCGAAGGCGGCCTCGGCGAGGTCGACGGCCCGGTTCGGGGCGATGTCACCGACGAGCACCAGGATGCTGCCCTCGGGACGGAGCCGCTTGGCGCCGAGCTTGCGGACCTGACCCGGCTTGACCGCCGCGACCTCTTCGGCCGTCGGCAGGCCCTGTCCGTACGGATGGTTGCCGTAGAGACGCTGCATCAGCGCCTGGCGGGCGATCGTCCCCGGCTGGCTGAGGGCGAGGGTGATCTCCTGCGCGATGACGTCGCGTTGGAGGGCCACCTCCTCGTCGGGGTGGGTCGCCTCGGTGAGCACGTCGCTCAACAGGGCGAGGAACCTCGGCAACTCACTCGACAGGGTGGAGCCGTAGACGACGAAGTCCTCGGCGTCGGCGCCGGCGTCGAGGTTCCCCCCGAGGCGTTGGAGCTCCTGCGCGATGTCGACGCTGTCACGACTCGACGTGCCGGCCAGCAGCGTCCGCCCGAAGACACGAGCGCGAGCGGCCTCCGGCGGCTTGTTGTCCCGCGCCGACGGCACCAGCAGACGGGCCTCGAGACGCGGGACGCCGGAGCGCCGGGCGGCGAGGATGCGCAGCCCGTTGCCGAGCGTGCGCTCGGCCACGGCCGGGAGGCGCACGGCCTTGAGGGGCGGGACCTCCGGGACGATCCCGATCAGCTCGGGGCGAGGGGCCGTGGTCGGCTTCGGGGCGGCGGTCATCGGCTCGTCCCCTCGTCCTCGCCGGTGCCGGGACGGACCTCGAGCACGGCTCGGCTCTCCGGTCGCAGCCACTCCTGGGCCGCCGCCACCACCGCATCCGCCTCGACGGCGACGAGCAGCTCGGGGATCTCGTTCACCAGCTCGGCCCGCTTGCGCTGTTGCTCGAGGGTGGCCATGAACTGGCTCCGCTGCAACAGGTTGTCGAGGCGACGCAGGTGGGCGCTGACGAGGCTCGTCTGCACCCGCTCGACCTCCTCGTCGTCGAGCCCGTCCTGGGCGATCCGGTCGATCTCCTCGTCGGCGGCCGACAGCACCTGCTCCGCCGTGCCGCCCGGGTGGTAGGCGAGGAGCTGGAGCATCGTCGGGTCCCGCACGTCGAAGGGATCGCCGAAGGTGCCGATCATCCCGCCGACGTGGCTGGCCACCCGGTCCTGCTTGACCAGGCGTTGGTGGAGGCGGCTGCCCTCACCGTCGGTGAGCACCTCGATCAGCACGACGGTGGCGAGGAACTGCGCCACCGCCTTGATCGGGTCGGGCACCCGGTAGCCGACGGCGAGCGCCGGCATCGGCGCCATGGCGTCGAACCGCACCGCCCGCCGCTCCGAGGTCGGGCGGGCCTCGCCGACGTCGGGGACCTTGGGCGCCTTCCGCTTCTTGATCCCGCCGAAGTGGGTCTCGATGAGCGAGGTGATGCGAGCGACCTCGAAGTCGCCCGTCACGCTGAGCAGCGCGTTGGCCGGGGCGTAGAAGATGTTGAAGAAGTCCTGCGCGTCGTCGACCGTCGCCGACTCGAGGTCGACGAAGCTGCCGTAGCCGTTGTGGGCGTTGTTGAAGCTGTCGAACATCACCGGCGGCAGGTCGATCCACGGGAACCCGCCGTACGGCCGGTTCAGGACGTTGACCCGGATCTCCTCCTTCACCACCGCGATCTGGTTCTCGAGGTTCTCCTCGTTGATGCGGTCGCTGCGCATGCGATCGGCCTCGAGGAACAGCCCGAGCTCGAGGGCGTTGCGGCGGCAGCATCGAGAGTAGTTCGTGTAGTCGCTCCGGGTGCTCCCGTTGAGCACGCCGCCGTTGCCCTCGATGAGCTTGGCGGCCTCGCCCTTCTCGAGGTTGGCGCTGCCCTGGAACATCAGGTGCTCGAACAGGTGGGCGAAGCCGGTGCGGCCCTCGGGCTCGCTGCGGAAACCGACGTCGTAGTTGACGGTGATGGCCACCGTCGGGGCGCTCCGGTCCTGGCCGAGCACCACCCGCAGCCCGTTCGGCAGGGTGAACCGCTCGACGGCGAGCGCCGGCTTCGGAATCTTGCGCGGCTTCGGCGTCGTCTTCGTCGTCGGCATGGGCCGCCGACCCTACCCCCGCGAAAGCTGGCCGAGCCGGGCGATCAGGACCTCCATCACCAGGGTCTCGGGCCAGGCCTTCTGTCCCCGCAGGTCGAGGTCGGCCTCGGCCAGCAGCGCGATGGCGCGGCGCACCTTCGGCCGCCGAGCCGGCGGGCCTGGGTGAGCGCCTTCTTGGCCGGGAACGTGCTGCCCTTCAGCCCGAGGATCTGCGCCGCGGCCTGTCTCGTCCGCGCGCGCCGGCGCCGTCGAGGCGCAGCATCTGGCCGTAGTGGCGGTGGAGCGTGGCCATCACCACCAAGGGGTGGCGGTCGCCGCCCTTGATGAGGCGATGGAGGAGCGTCAACGCCGCCGTTGCGTCGCCCTGGTCGATCGCGTCGGTGAGGTCCCACGGCGCGACCCCGCCGGCGTCGCCGAGGAACGGCTCGAGCTCTCGGCCGTGACCGGGGCGCCCTCGCCGTAGGCCGCGCTCAGCACCTCGAGGATCCCGTGGAGCCGGCTCAGGTCCTCGCCGAGGTGGTCGCCGAGGCGCTGGGCGGCCCGGTTGTCGAGCTTGACGGGGGCGTGGCGCAGCTTGTCGACCAGCCACGTCGTGCGCTCGCGGGCCTGGCGGGGCAGGCCGGCGTCCACGAGCTCCCCCTTGCCCTTCACCGCCGTCACGAGCTTGGCCGGCACCGTGCCGCCGCCGCCGACGAGCACGAGGACCGTGGTGTCCAGCGGGTCGTCGAGGTACTGGGCGACCCGGGCCGCCTCGACGGCCCCGAGGGCGCCGGCGTTGCGGGCCAGCACCACGCGGCGGTCGGTCAGGAACGGCGGCGTGAGGCAGGCGTCGAGGAGGGCGCCGATGCCGTGGTCGCCCGACGCGTTGGAGGCGGTGCCGTCGAGGTCGAGCTCCTCGAGTGCGAGCCCCGTCCCGTCGTCGGCGACCAGCGTCGCCACCAGCTCCCGGACGGCGTCGGCCAGCAGCACGGTGTCGTCGCCCCGCACCAGGTAGACGGGCTTGGGCGCCGACGTGACCGCCGTCGGGCTCACGCCGCCTCCAAGATGGCCTGGACGGTGTCGCAGACCCGCCTGGTGCCGCGCACGTCGTGGGCCCGCACGATCCGGCAGCCCCGCAACACGCCGAGGGCGGTGGCAGAGGCGCTCGCCTCCCGCCGCTGGTCGATCTGGAGGTCGAGGAGCTTGCCGAGGAACGTCTTGTTCGACGCCGACAGGAGCAGGGGGTAGCCGAGGGCGGCCAGTCGATCCGAGGCGTGCAGCAGCTCGAGCGACTGCTCCCAGGTCTTGCCGAGGTCGAGGCCGGCGTCGATCACGACCCGGTCGGGCGGGATGCCGGCCGCCTCCGCCTGCCGCGCGCGATCGACGAGGAAGTCGCGCACGGCCGGCACCACGCCGCCCGGGTACTCGGGCGCCGGGTCGGCCACGCGTGGCTGCAGGCGGATGTGGGTGGCCACGACCGTGGCGCCGGCGTCGGCCGCGGTGGCGAGATAGGCCGGGTCACCGAAGCCGCTGATGTCGTTGCCCAGGACGGCGCCGGCCGCGTACGAGGCGCCGGCGACCGACGCCCGCCACGTGTCCACCGACAGGGGCACGTCGAAGCGGGCGTGCAGCGCCTCCACGGCCGGGACGACGCGCTCGAGCTCCTCCTGCTCGCCGACCTCCGGGCCCGGCCCGGCCTTGACGCCGCCCACGTCGAGGAGGTCGGCGCCCGCCGCCACGTGGCCCTCGGCCAGTCGGAGCAGGTCGTCGAGGGCGAAGAACCGGCCCTGATCGAAGAACGAGTCGGTCGTGCGGTTGAGGATCCCCATCACCAGGGCGCGGGTGGAGACGTCGTAGCGGCGGGTCCCGAGCGCGAGGCGCATGACCGGCCGAACCTACTCGGACGTCCAGGCGCGGCCGGTCGCGCTCGACGGTGATCTCGAGCGTGCCGGCGCGGATCCGTTGCGTCGGCCGCGGCGCCTGTGCTCCCGGCACCCGGTGGCTCCGGGGCGCGAGCACGAGCCGAACGGGTGTCCGCCGGACCAGGGCCGACTCGAGCCGGGCCGACGCGCTCCCGCCGGAGCGCAGGACGAGCACGTCGATGCGCCGGATCCCGGCCTCCCGCACGGTGCCCACGAGGCGACCGACGTCGGCGTCGCCGGCCACCTCCACCACGACCGCCCCGTGCCGCCGCCAGAGCCGAACCCCGTGCGTGAGCTCGCGGCCCTCGTCGACCTGAGGTGCCGGACGGAGCAGCACGGCGAGCACGCCGGCCACACCCACCGCCGCGGCGACCGCCCGCAGCCGGGGCCGACGGGCGAGCAGGCGCACCGCCCCCACGGCCACCATCAGCGCCGCGGCCGCGGGCGCTCCGACGCTCGGCAAGGGGAGGCCGGCGGCCGTGCGGGCGACCCATGAGATCCAGGCCAGCAGCAGCCGGTTCGGCAGGTGCAGGAGCCAGGCCGCCCGACCGCCGAGCAGACCGGCCGGGAGCCCGCCCACGAGCCCCCACATCATCACGGGCCCGGCCGCCGGCACGGCGAGCAGGTTGGCCGGGAGGGACGAGAGCGGGATCCCGCCGAACACCGGGATCAGCACCGGTGCCACGCCCACCTGCGCGGCGATGGTGACGGCCAGCGTCGGCGGCACCCGCCGGCGCTCGAGGGCCGGGCCGACCAGGGCGATGCCGGCACAGGCGCCGGCCGAGAGCAGGAAGCCCACCGAGCCGGCCAGCATCGGGTCGAGCAGCACCAGCCCCGTCACCGCCAAGGCCAGCACCCGGACGGAGCTCACCGGCCGGCCGAGGGCGGTCGCCGTCATGGCCAGCGCGGCCATGGCCACGGCCCGGAGCACGGACGGCTCCCACCGCGTCAACGCACCGAAGGTCATCAGCACGACGACGCCGGCGACGAGTCGGCCCCGCAGCCCGAGGCGCCGGAGCATCGGGGCCGCCACCGCCAACACGAAGGCCACGTTCTGCCCCGAGACCGCGAGCAGGTGGGTCAGGCCGGAGGCCCGGAAGTCGTCGACCTCCACCGGGTCCTGCTCCCGGTCGTCCCCGAGGACGAGGCCGGTGAACAGGGCCCGCCGGGCCGGCGACATCGACCCGGTGCCGGCGAGGAGCGTGCGCCGGAGCTGGTTGGTGAAGCGGGCCACGGGCCCGCCCGGTCCGATCGCGGTGGCGTCGGTGACCGTCAGCCGGCTCCCGATGTGGCGCCGAGCCAGGTAGGCGCGGCTGACGCCGGTCACCGGCCGGAGGGTGCCCTCGACCCGCACCCGCTCCCCCGCCAGCCGCGTGCCCAACAGGGCGCCGGCGTCGCCGGCGGCCGACACCTGCACGCGGCGCCCATCTCGGTCGAGGCGGAGCTCCGATCGCACCGCCCCGGGGACACGGGTCGGATCGGCGACCACCGTGGCCCCGTCAACCAACCGCCCGCGGGTCGGCGCCTGCCGCACACCCTCCCAGGAGCGCGCCCCGAGGGCGGAGGCGAGCACCACGGCCAGGCCGCCGACGAGCAACGGGCGGCGGACCACCACGACGGCGACGGCGACGCCGACCACCACGGCGACCGGCACCGGGCGGGCCAGCCACGCGGCCAGCAGGGACGCCACGGCGAGGGCGACGACCTGGCGATCGCTCACCGCACCCGCACCTTGGCCCGGATGGCGTTCAGCTTCGCCTCGCCGATCCCGCGCACCTCGAGGAGCTCGTCGACCGAGGTGAACCGACCCTTCTCCTTGCGGTACGAGAGAATCGCCTCGGCCGTTGCCGGTCCGACGCCCGGCAGCTGCTCGAGCTGCTCGGCCGTCGCCGAGTTCAGGTCGACGGGTCCCGCCGGGGCGTCCGCGCCGCGGGCGCCGCCGCCCACGACCGCCGGCCCCGACGGCACCTCGCCCCGACGCGGCAGGTAGACGCGCTCGGCGTCGGCGACCTTGGCCGCCAGGTTGACGGCGTCGAGGTCGGCCTCGCCCGTCGGCCCACCCGCCGCGTCCAGCGCGTCGGCCACGCGAGGGTTCGCGCCGAGCCGGTAGAGCCCCGGCCGGGCCACCGCGCCGGCGACGTGGACGAGCACCGCCTCCCCCACCGGGTCGGCGCCGACATCCGCTCCCCCCGTCTCCCCGGCCGGTCCAGCCGTGGCGCCCGCCGGCGCCGACGCCGACGCCTGCGGCAAGGTCAGCTCGACCGGCGCACCACCCCCGACCGCACCGTGGCCGAACGCGGCCCACGCGATCGCCGCCACCACCACGACTGCGGTCGCCCCGCCGATCGCGGCCCACCTCGGCCGATCGCGCGCCCAGACGAGCACGGCCAGGAACGGGGCGAGCGCCGACGCATCGGCATCGCGGGGAGGAGGAGGGAGTTCGGGCACGCGCGCACCACCGGGAGGAGGGATCGACCGGGGGGAAGCGGCGCCACGGCCACCCTACCGGGGCCCTACGACCCGAACCAGCCCCTCGTCACGGCCCCCCGGGCACGCGCATCGGCGCGGCGCCAGAGCGGAGACTCAGAACAGACGCGAGGTCATGGCGCGGCGGTACTTCATGGTGCGTGGGTCGGTCGGACCCAGGACCTCGAGGAGGTCGAGGAACTCCTGGCGGGCCGCCTCGTCGTCCTTGACCCGTTCGAGCAGGGCGTCGAGCTTGGCCTGGGCGCCGTCACCGGCGGCGGAGGGCAACGTGCCCGACGCGGCCATGCGGGCCAGCGCTGCCACCCGCCGCACCTCGCCCGTCTCCGGGATCCGGGCCAGGAGGGCCAATGCCTCGTCGACCGACGCCGGCACGCCTGTCGCGATCAGCAGCTCGGCCAGCCCGACGACGGAACGCTCGTGGCCCGGATCGATGTCCAGCGGGCGCGGAACGCTTCCTCGTGGCCGAGATCGGCGAGCTTGTCGGCCGGCGCCTTCGCCGGTGCCAGCCGCGCCACGAACTCCCGCACCGCGGGCTCCGGCAGCGCCCCGATGAACTGGTCGACGATCTTGCGGTCCCGCAACGCGAACACCGCCGGGATCGACTGGACCCGGAAGGTCGCTCCCGAGCGCGGGTTCTCGTCGACGTTGATCTTGGCCAGCTCGACCTTGCCCTCGGTCTCGCCGACGACCTTTTCGATGATGGGCCCGAGCGTCTTGCACGGGCCGCACCACGGAGCCCAGAGGTCGACGACGACCGCCACCTCCTCCGAACGCTGGAGCACATCGGCTTCGAAGCTGTCATCCGTGACGTCACGCACCGCGGCCATGTCCGCAAGGTAGTCCCGCCGACCACCGCCGGGCTCCCCACCGGAGCCCCCAACTACGCTCCCCGCCGTTATGGACGGCATCGACGTACCCAAGGTCACCGCCTGGTTCGAGGAGCACATCGAGGGCGCGCGTGGTCCGCTCGACTTCCGCCTCATCGCCGGCGGCCGCTCCAACCTCACGTTCCAGGTGACCGACGCGACCGGCACGAGCTACGTCCTCCGGCGGCCGCCCCTCGGGCACGTCCTGGCCACGGCTCACGACATGGCCCGCGAGCACCGCATCATCAGCGCCCTGGCGCCGACGCCGGTGCCGGTGGCGCCCGCCCTCGGGTTCTGCGACGACCTGGACGTGAACGGCGCTCCCTTCTACGTCATGGCCTTCGTCGAGGGCCTCATCGTGCGGGGCCCGGTGGAGGGCGAGGCGCTCACCCCCGATGCCCGCGCGAAGGCCGGCCAGTCGCTGATCGACGTCCTCGTCGCCATCCACGACGTGGATCCGGCCGCCGTGGGGCTCGGCGACCTCGGCCGCACCGAGGGCTACATCGCCCGCCAGCTCAAGCGGTGGTACGGCCAGTTCAACCAGTCGAAGATGCGGGAGGTGCCGGTCGTCGACGAGATGCACGAGTTCCTCCGCGCCCACATCCCCGAGCAGCAGGGTGCGGCCATCGTCCACGGCGACTACCGGCTCGACAACTGCATGCTGACCCCGGACGGCGATGTCGCCGCCGTCCTCGACTGGGAGCTGTGCACGCTCGGCGATCCACTCGCCGACCTCGGTCTCCTGCTCGTGTACTGGAACGATCCCGACGACGCGACGCAGAGCCTCGCCGGATCCGGCGCCACCGCCGCGGCCGGGTTCCCCCGCAAGAGCGACCTCCGCCGGATGTACGCCGAGAAGTCGACCCGCGACCTCACCTCGATCGACTTCTACGTCGCCTTCGGGTACTGGAAGCTGGCCTGCATCCTCGACGGCGTCTACACCCGCTACGCCAAGGGGGCCATGGGCGCCGACGGCGCCAGCTGGGAAGCCTTCGGACAGTCCGTCATCCATCTCGCCGAGGCCTCGAAGGCCGCCGCCGGCACCGTGGCCTGAGCGGACCGACGATGCCCCTCTACCGCCGCGAGCTCGACGTACCGGTCCATCGCCCCGTCCTCGTGATGGGCCTCGAGGGCTGGGTCGACGCCGGCCTCTCCGGCACCAACGCGATGTCCGCGCTGCTGGGCAGCATGCGCACCGAGACCCTGTTCACGTTCGACGCCGACGAGCTCGTCGACCACCGCTCCCGCCGCCCGGTGCAACGGATCGTCAACGGCGTCCTCGAGTCCGTCACCTTCAGCGAGATCCAGCTCCGCCACGGGACCGACGCCGCCGGCAACGACCTCCTGCTGCTCGTCGGCCCCGAGCCCGACTACCGCTGGCGGGCGTTCACGAAGGACCTGACGACGCTGGCCGCCGAGCTCGGGGTGCGCCTCGCCGTGGGCGTCGGGGGCTTCCCGGCCCCCATGCCCCACACCCGCCCGACGCGGGTGATCGCCACGGCCATCGACCAGGTCATCGCCAACGACGTCGGCTTCATCCCCGGTCTCCGAGAGGTGCCGGCCGGCATCCACGCCGCCATCCTCAAGGGCTTCGAGGACGTCGGCATCCCGGCGCTGAGCCTGTGGGCGATGGTGCCCCATTACGTCTCGGGGATGCCGTACCCGGACGCCAGCGTCGGTCTCCTCGACCACCTGGCCCGCCTCGGCGGCGTCACGATCGACGTGACCGAGCTGCGGGCCGCCTCGGAGGTCACCCGCAACCGCGTCGACGGCCTGATCGCCCAGAACCCGGAGCACGTGGCCATGGTCGAGCAGCTCGAGCGACAGGTGGAGGCCGAGGCGGCCGACATGCGCGGGGCCAACGCCGGCGACCACCCGCCCCTCGACGTCGACAACCTCCCGTCGGGCGACGAGATCGCCGCCGAGCTCCAGCGCTTCCTCCGCGAGGAGGGCCAGCAGGGCTAGCCGAGTCTTCGGCCTCGCTCCCGACGCCACCGGTCACGGGCGACGGCACACGAGTAACTTCCGGCTCATGAAAGTCGACGGAGGAATCGGAGGGTTCGACAACGCCGCGGACCTGGCCAAGTTGCAGGAGGACCAGGGCTTCGACGGGCTCTGGTCGGCGGAGACCGGTCACGATCCGTTCTTCCCGCTGCTCGTCGCCGGCCTGGCCACCGAGCGAGTGCAGCTCGGCACCGGGATCGCCGTGGCCTTCGCCCGGTCCCCGATGACGACGGCGATGCAGGCCAACGACCTGCAGCTGGCCACCAAGGGTCGCTTCCTGCTCGGGCTCGGCAGCCAGATCAAGCCCCACATCGAGAAGCGCTTCTCGATGCCGTGGTCACACCCGGCCCCGCGCATGCGCGAGTTCGTGCTCGCCATGCGGGCCATCTGGGAGAGCTGGAACACCGGCGGCAAGCTCAGCTTCGAGGGCGAGTTCTACCGGCACACGTTGATGACCCCGTTCTTCTCGCCCGGACCCAACCCGTACGGTCCGCCCAAGGTCTTCCTGGCCGGCGTCGGCGTGCACATGACCGAGGTCGCCGGCGAGGTCTGCGACGGCTTCCTCGTCCACCCGTTCACGACCGAGCGCTACCTCAAGGAGGTCACGCTGCCGGCCCTCGAGCGGGGGATGGCCAAGAGCGAGCGGACCCGGTCCGACTACGAGACGAGCGGCACGGCCTTCGTCATCACGGGCACCGACGAGGAGAAGGAAGCGGCCCGTGGCCTCGTCCGGAGCCAGGTCTCGTTCTACGGATCGACCCCGGCGTACCGCGGTGTCCTGGAGCTGCACGGCTGGGGCGACCTCCAGACCGAGCTGAACGGCCTCTCCAAGCAGGGCAAGTGGGGCGACATGGCCAACCTCGTGGACGACGAGATCCTCCACACCTTCGCCATCGAGTGCGAGCTCGACGAGGTGGCCGACAAGCTCGTCGAACGCTTCGGCGGCGCCCTCGACCGGACCGGCTTCTACACCAACCTGTCGAACGACCCCGAGGCCAAGGCCGAGGTCATCCGCAAGATCCAGGCGGCCTAGGGACGGTTGCGGCGCAGCCGCTCTGCCGCATCGGCGACGGAGGGCTCGTCCTCCGTTCGCCGGCGCTCCCTTCGCGCCGCCTCGACGTCCGCAGCCGTGCGGCCGGCGAGGCGCCGGTGCTCGAGGAACCGGTCCCGCTTCGACGGACCGCCGGGTGACGTGCCCTTGGCGACGACGGACGCGAGCACCGCGACCGTGGCGACGATCATGACCGCCAGGGCCGCCGTGGTGTCGGCGAGCGACGAGACGACCGACACCGCGACGAAGGCACCGAGCACCGCCCACCCTTCCCACGACACCGGGTCCCATCCCCAGCCGAATCGGCGCGGCCCGAACCAGGCCTTGGTGCCGACGAGGGGCGTGAAGCGCACGCTCAGACCGGGCTGAGGCCGGCTTCGAGGTACTTGCTGCGACACAGCGACCGCTGGAGCTTCCCCGACGACGTCTTCGGGAGGGTCCCGGGCGCCACCAGCACGATCTCCTCGGCCGGGAGGCCGATCGCCTCGCGCACCCGCACCGAGACGGCGGCGCGTACGACCTCGGCCTCCTCGGTCACCTTCGTCTCGCACACGATGACGAAGGCCTCCTTGCCCTTGCGGCCCTCGATCCCGAAGGCGATCACGTTGCCGGCGCGGATGCCCTCGACCTCGGCGACCGCCCGTTCGACGTCCTCAGGGAACACGTTGCGCCCCCCCACGATGATCACGTCCTTGATCCGGCCGCAGATCACCAGCTCCGGTGCCTCTCCGTGCGCTTCGCCGGCGACCAGGTAGGCGAGGTCGCCGGTCCGGAGCCAGCCGTCGTGGAACGCGGCCTCCGTCGCCTCCGGGTGCTTGTAGTAGCCGGGCGTCACCGACGTCCCCCGGATCTCGAGCTCCCCCACCTCGCGCTCTCGCATGACGTCGCCCCCGGCGGGGTCACAGATCCGCATCTCGAGCCCGGGGATCGGGTGCCCGAGCTTGGCCAGCGTCCGGGCCCCCTCCACGCCGGCCGCGACCGGTGCGGCGTAGCGCTCGGTCTCGAGGATCTTCTTGTCGACGATGTCGACCACGATCCCCCGCATGGGCGGAGGGAACGACCCGGCGATGGCCAGCTCGGCCATGCCGAAGGCCGGGAAGGCGGCACCGGGCCGGAACCCGTGGCGGGCGCCGGCGGTGCAGAACTCGTCGAACGTCTCCGGGTCGACCGGCTCGGCCCCGTTGAGGGCGATCCGCCAGGGGGACAGGTCGAGCCCGTCCATCCGCTTGAGGGCGCGGGCGGCGAGGGCGTAGGAGAAGTTCGGACCGGCCGTCGCGGTGCCACCGAAGTCGCTCATCCACTGCATCCACCGCGCCGGGGCGGCCATGAAGTCCTGCGGGGCGCCGAGCACCATGTCCGTTCCGGAGTACATGGCCAGCGTGAGCAGCCCGATCAGCCCCATGTCGTGGTACAGCGGGAGCCAGGAGACGAGGACGTCGGTCCCGGGGTCGAGGAGGGCGATCTGGGCGAGGCCGTCGAGGTTGGTCACGACGGTGCGGTGCGGGAGCATCACGCCCTTCGGATCGCTCGTCGACCCGCTCGTGAACTGGAGGATGGCGAGGGACTCCGGGTCGATCTCCGGGGCGACGAAGTCGGCCGCGGTCGGACGGCCCTCGGCCCACGGCATGAGCTCGCCGAGGAGGGCGATGGGCGGGTCCGCCGGAGCGGGCTCGAGGAAGGCGGCGAGGTCGTCGTCGGCCAACACGAGGTCGGTGTCGGCCCCCTTGATCCGCACGCGCGTCTGGGCGACGAACTCCTCCAGCGACCCGAGGCGCATCGGCAGCGGCAGCACGATGACGGTGGCCCCCGCCAGCCACACCGCCTGGATGGCGGTGACGAGCGCCCGGCTCGTCGGCGCCAGCAGACTCACGTGGGAGCCGACCCCGACCCCCCGTGCCTGCAGGCCGGCGGCGACGGCCTGTGCCTCTTCGTGGAGCTGGGTCCATGGGACCGGGACCGTCTCGTTGTTGGTGACGAAGGTGACGGTGCCGCCTCGCGGCACGCCCGCCGAGATCCGCTCGGGCAGGGTGAACGAAGGGCTCTCCGCAAGCGTCATGCCCCTCGGACCGCTCGGCTCCGTCCGCCGTTACATACTTCTCGGGTCGTGTCGCTTTCCTCCCACCTGCGCGTGCTCGGACTCCCGGGGATCGAGGCCCAGCTGGCCCACCCCACGGTGGTCGGGATCGCTCGCGGCGAGCTCGAACCCGACGTGTTCCGACGATGGCTCGAGCAGGACTACGTCTTCCTGCTCCACTACGTCCGGGTCTTCAGCCGCCTCGCCTGGCAGGCGCCGGACGCCCACCTCGGGGATCTCGTCGACCTGGCCCACGAGACCCTCCACGGCGAACTGACCTTGCACCGGTCGTTGGCCGCCCCCTTCGGGGCCGACCTGGAGGCGTCGGTCGCCGGACCCGCGTGCGCCTCGTACGCCGCGTTCCTGGTGGATGCCGCCGCCGACTACGGCATCGGCCTGGCCGCCCTCTACCCCTGCATGTGGGGGTACTCCACCCTCGGCCAGCGGCTGGCCGACGCTCCGGGCGGCCCGTACCGACCGTGGATCGCCACCTACGCCGACCCGGGATTCGGGGCTCTGGCCGATCGGGTCGGCCAGATGCTGGACGAGTTCGATCCCGATCGGGAGGCCGCCACGGAGGCCTTCCTCGAGGGGATGGCTCACGAGCTCGCGTTCTGGGACGTGCCCTCGTGAGCGTGGCCGAGGATCTCCTCGATCAGCAGGGCGACCTGTGGGCCGCCATCACCGCCCACCCGTTCATCCGCGCGGCCGCCGACGGCACGCTCACGCCGGCCGCGTTCGGGAGGTGGCTCGTCGAGGACCACCACTTCGTCGTCGGCTTCCGGCGATTTCTCGCTCGTCTCGTCGAGATCGCCCCGACCGAGGCCGCTCGCGACCTCTTGGCCGCAGGGCTCGGCGTCCTCCAGGCCGAGCTGGACCTGTTCCGGGCCGAGGCGGCGGAGCGAGGACTCGATCTCGAGACGGAACCTTCACTCGTCACCCTCGGCTACACGAGCTACCTGCTCGCCGCTCCTGCCGACGGCTGGGACGCCGCCCTCACGGTCCTGTTCGGGGCCGAGAAGGCCTACTTCGACGCCTGGTCGGTCGCCCGGGCCACGGCCGACCGCGCCTCCCCGTACTGGCGGTTCATCGACAACTGGTCGTCTCCGGCCTTCGGCGATCGGGTCGACGGGGTGGCCGCCATGCTGACGCGAGCGGACCACCGCACCTTTCGGCGGGTGGTCCGGTTCGAACTGCAGTTCTGGGATCAGCTCGGCTGCTGACCTCCGTCAGGACGACAGCGAGAGCTCCATGTTGAGGCTGGGGTGGCGGAGCTTGGCCATCGCCTTCGCCTCGATCTGGCGGATGCGCTCCCGGGTGAGGTCGAAGTGCTCGCCGACGTCGTCGAGCGTACGGGGGTCCGAGCCGTCGAGGCCGTAGCGCAGGCGGAGGATCTTGCGCTCCCGTTCGTCGAGGGCGCCGAGCACCTTGTCGAGGTCGCCGGCCAGGGCCGAGGCGATGGCCGCGTCCTCCGGGGAGATGGCAGCCCGGTCGGTGATGATGTCGCCGAGCTCGCCGTCGGAGTCCTCCCGCAGCGGGGCGGACAGCGACATCGGCTCGGACAGGTGGCTGAGGATCTCGCGCACCTTGACCACGGACTCGCCGACGGCGTCGGCCAGCTCCTCGTCGGAGGGGTTGCGGCCCAGCGACTCCTCGAGCTGGGTGCGGGTGCGTTGCACGACCCGGAGCATGTCGCCGGCGTGCACGGGCAGCCGGATGGTGCGGCCGGAGTTGGCGATGCCTCGGGTCAGCGACTGGCGGATCCACCAGGTCGCGTAGGTGGAGAACTTGAAGCCCTTGGTGTGGTCGAACTTCTCGACCGCGTGCATCAGGCCGAGGTTGCCCTCCTGGATGAGGTCGAGGAGCGGCACGCCCGAGGCCTGGTACTTCTTGGCGATCGAAACCACGAGTCGGAGGTTGGACTCGATGAACTGCTGCTCGGCCCGCTCGCCGGCGATCACCTGCTTGCGCATCTCACGCTTGCGGGCGGGGGTGGGCGAGCCCTCGGCCAGCTCCTTGGCCGCGGCGAGACCGTCGAGGCGGGCCTGGGCGAGGGTGGCCTCGTCCGCCTTGGTCAGGAGGGGGTGCTTGCCGATGTCGGTGAGATAGAGGCGGACCAGATCCTGGTCCTGGTCGGTCGAGGCGACGGATCGCTTGGCCACGGTTCACTCCGTGCTGCCCGACGACGGGGGAAAAGAAGGGCAGCGGAGGTTCAACCGTCCCCCGATTCCGCCTATTCCACCCTTGACACCGTTAGATCACGATGTTCACCAACTTCGGAGGCCGGGAGATCACCTTCGAGGGGACTCCCCCGGCCAGTTGCGCCTGCACCTTGGGCGAGGCCAGGGCCAGGGCGGATGCGTCGTCGGCCGAGATCGTCGGCGGTACGTCGATGCGGTCGCGGACCTTGCCGTCGACCTGCACCACCATCGTCGTGGAGACGACCGTGAGCATGGCCGGGTCGGCCACGGGCCAGGGTGCGAGGTGGACGTGGGCGCCGTCGTGGCGCCGCTGCCAGACCTCGGCCGCGAGGTGCGGGGCCATCGGCGCCAACAGCAGGAGAAGGGTGTCGATGGCGAACGCCGTCGTACCCTCCTTGTAGAGGAGGTTCGTGAACTCCATCAGCGCAGCGACGGCGGTGTTGTAGGACCACCGCTCGAAGTCCTCGCTGACCCGGGCGATCAGGCGGTGGGCCGCCTTGTCGAGGGCCATCGGATCGGTGGTCGCCGGGGCGGTCTGGTCGTCGAGCGCGAGCCGCCACACCCGCCGCAGGAACCGCACGCAGCCGTCGATCACCTCGTCGGTCTGGTCGGTCCAGTCGACGTCGTCGGTCGGGGGGCCCACGAAGAGGTGGAACAGGCGCAAGGCGTCGGCGCCCGTGGTCTCGAGGTACTTGGACGGGGCGACCAGGTTCCCCTTCGACTTCGACATCTTCGACCCACCCATGCGGATCATCCCCTGGGTGAACAGCCGGCGGAAGGGTTCGCGCAGCTCCTTCGGGGCCAGACCGACGTCGCCGAGCGCCTTCATGAAGAAGCGGGCGTACATCAGGTGGAGGATGGCGTGCTCGATCCCCCCGATGTACTGGTCGACCGGCATCCACCGCTCGGCGGCGTCGAGCCGAGAACGGCAGCAGCTTGTTGTCCGGGTCGCAGAAGCGCAGGAAGTACCACGACGAGTCCACGAACGTGTCCATGGTGTCGGTCTCGCGCTCGGCGGGACCGCCGCACACGGGGCAGGTCGTGTTGCGGAAGCCCTCGTGGAACCGCAGCGGCGACTCGCCGGTCGGGCGGAACTCGACGTCGTCGGGGGCCACGATCGGCAGCTGGTCCTCGGGCACGGGGACGACACCGTGCGTCGGGCAATAGACGATCGGGATCGGACTGCCCCAGAAGCGCTGCCGGCTGACCAGCCAGTCCCGGAGCCGGAAGTTGATCTTGCGCGCCCCGATCCCGCGCTCCTCGAGCCAGTCGATGGCCCTGGCCTTGGCCTCGACCACGTCGAGCCCGTCGAGCCATTGGCTGTTCACAGCCGGGCCGTCCCCGGTGTAGGCCTCGCCCTCCCAACCCTCGGGCGGCTGCACCGTGCGGACGATCGGGAGGTCGTGGGCCCGGGCGAAGTCCCAGTCGCGCTGGTCCTGCCCCGGCACGGCCATGATCGCCCCGGTGCCGTAGGTGACCAGCACGTAGTCGGCCAGGTAGATCGGCACCGGATCCCCGGTGAAGGGGTTCACGGCAGAGGCACCGGTGAACACGCCCCGCTTGTCGAGGGCGCCCTCGCTCGACATCCGGTCGATGTCGCTCGTGCGCCGGGCCCGGGCGACGAACCGCTCGACGTCGACGTAGTGCTCCGGGGTCGTGATCGCCGTCGCCAGCGGGTGCTCGGGGGCCAGCACGGCGTAGGTCATGCCGAAGGCGGTGTCGGGCCGGGTGGTGAACACCTCGATCTCGTGCTCGGTCCCTTCGACCCGCATCCGGAACTGGGCGCCTTCGCTGCGGCCGATCCAGTTGCGCTGCATGGTCTTCACCCGGTCGGGCCACTCCAGCCCGTCGAGGTCGTCGAGCAGCTCCTGGGCGTAGTCCGTGATCCGGAAGAACCACTGCTCGAGATCGCGCTTGTCGACCACGTCGCCGCTGCGTTCGCACGTGCCGTCGGCCAGCACCTGCTCGTTGGCCAGCACCGTGTGGCAGCCGGGGCACCAGTTGACCGGTGCGTTGGCTCTGTAGGCGAGGCCCTGCTCGAGGAAGCGCAGGAAGATCGTCTGGGAGAAACGCATGTACTCGGGGTCGTGGCTCCGGACCTCCCGACGCCAGTCGTACACGGCCCCGATGCCCTTGATGCTGGCCGTGAGCTCGACGATCTTCTCGTCGGTGAACGGGCGCGGGTGGGCGCCGGTCTTGATGGCCGCGTTCTCGGCCGGGAGGCCGTAGCTGTCGAAGCCGAGCGGGCTCAGGACGGCGTGGCCCTGCATCGTCTTGTACCGGACGAGCAGGTCACCGAAGGTGTAGTTCCGCACGTGGCCCATGTGGGCGGGCCCGCTCGGGTACGGGTACATGCACAGCACGTAATACGGCGGGCGGGGGTCGTCGTTGTCGACCTGGTAGGTGCCCTCGGCCTCCCAGCGCTCCTGCCACTTCTTCTCGATCGCCTGGGCGTCGTACTGCTCGGCTGCCATGGCGGGCGATGCTATGTTCTCCGCCTTGACGGGCCTGTAGCGCAGCTCGGTAGCGCAGCACCATGGCATGGTGAAGGTCGGGGGTTCAAATCCCCCCAGGTCCACGTCCCACAGGGTTTTTGGAGCGCTGGGCTATCGATCTCGATAGCCAGCGCCTCGGGAATCCGATTACTCGCCGGCGGCGGCCGGGAGCTCGCCGACGAGGGTCGCCCAGTCGATGGGCGAGGCGTCGGACCAGAGGCGGTCGAGGTCGTAGTACTCGCGGACCTCGTCGAGGAACACGTGCACGACGAAGTCGCCGTAGTCGAGGAGGACCCAGCGGGCGTCGTCGAGGCCCTCGATGCGCAGCGGGGCCGGACCGCCGCCCGCCTTGACCTGGCGCTCGACCTCCTCGGCGATGGTCTTGACCAGCCGCGTGTTGTTGCCGGACGTGATGACGAAGGCGTCGGTGATGGCGAGGATCGGGCCCACCTCGAGCACGACGGTCGACGTCGCCTTCTTGTCGTCGGCGGCGCGGGCCGCGATCGACGCCCAGGTGCGGACCTCGTCGAGATCCCGGGCACGGCGGTTCATCGGCACATCTCGAGCTTCACAGGCGGGCGAGATCCTTTCCAAGAACGATGGTCACATCCATTGCGGGGCGGAACGCCTGCTGGCGGTGCAACGTCCCCCGCCCCAACATCGTACGGATCCGGCGGGCCGTCGGAAGTTGACGGCGGTCGTAGTAGACGATGGTCGTCGCCTCGTCGACGGCGTCCCGGGACGCCGCCGGCACCACGGCGGTGAGCGAGGCGCCGGCGCCGGTCAGGCGATCGGCCACCCCGTAGGCCGCCCAGGCCTCACCACCCCGCACCTCGACCCGCACCCCGTCGGGGAGGGCGTCGGGAACCACCCGGGCGCCGCCGTCGGCCGTGGACGAGGCCGGCGACACGACGAGGACTACGGTGACGAGCACGGCGGCGACCAGGCTCAGGAGAGCGAGCACGCCCTGCAACCGGGGTCCGTCCAGGCGACGGGACATCGGGGGGGCAGGTGCCGCCAGGGTCATCCGGGGCGAGCGTACCGACCATGGTTCATCAGGACGCGGACCGCCGCCTCGGGGACGAGGAAGTCGATCGGGCGTCCCTCGGCCAGGCGCGCCCGCAGGTCGCTCGACGACACCTCCAACGCCGGCACGGCGACGACCTCGACCCGCCACCCCTCGGACCGGAGCCCGTCGAGGTCGACGTCGGGCGCACCCGGGCGCGCCACGGCCACCAGGGTCGCCCGGGCCCGTACCTCGGCCGGCCGCTCCCAGGTGTCGAGCAGGTGGGTGACGTCGGCGCCGACGACGAGGAACAGCTGGGCGTCCGGCTCCGCCTCGAGCAACTGGCCGAGCGTGTCGACCGTGTAGGTGGGGCCCGGGCGGTCGACCTCGATGGCGCTGGCCTCGACCCCGGGCACGTCGCCGACGGCCGCCTCGACCACGGCGAGCCGATCCCGGGCCGGGGGCAGCTCGCGCGTCCCGACCTTCTGCCAGGGCTCGCCCGCGACCATGAGCAGCACGACGTCGAGCCTGAGCGCCCACCGCACCTCGCTCGCGGTGACGAGGTGGCCGATGTGGACGGGGTCGAACGTCCCCCCGAAGACGCCGATCCTGCGACCCACCCGACGTCAGGTCCCGGCGAGGCGGGCGACGACCTCGCCGAACTGCTCCATCTCGGGCTCGTGCACGACGATGTAGCTGAAGCCGTACTCCTCCCGCCGCTGCTGCAGCGTCTCGACCATGCCGTCGACGGAACCGACCAGGCCGAGCGGCATCTCGAGGAGGTCCTCGGGCGTCTGGTTGAACAGCGGGGCGAACTGCTCGGCGAGGGCGGCCGGATCATCGGTGAACTGGACGAGGAACGTGAGGCACTGCAGCTCGAGGTCCTCGAACCGGTCGCCCGCCGCCTCGCGGATCCAGGCGATCCGTTCCTTGTAGATCGCCGCCGTGGTCGTGGCCGCCACCTCCGGTCCGACGTAGCCGGCCGCCAGGTTGGGGTTGACGCCGATGATGTCGGCCTCGCGCGCCGCGATCGAGAGCACCTTGCGGCCGCCGCCCCCGATGACGATCTTCGGGGTCGTGGCCGACGCCGGCCGCGGCAGCCCCTGGGCGCCCGTGATCGTGTAGTGCTCGCCCTCGAAGGTGGCCGAGCCCTCGCGCCACAGCTGCTTCATCACGGCGAGGCCCTCGACCATGCGATCGATGCGGAGCCCGGCCCGCTCGTAGGGGATGCCTGACTCGTCGTAGTCGCTCTTCATCCAGCCGGCGCCGATGCCGAACTCGACCCGGCCCTCGCTGGCCAGGTCGAGCGTGGCGACCTCCTTGGCCAGCACGACCGGGTGGCGGTAGTCGTTGTCGAACACGAGCGCCCCGACGTTCAACGTGGTGGTCGCCTCCGCCGCAATCGTCATCCCGACGATCGGGCCCCATTGGTCGCCGAAGTGATCCGGGATGTACAGCGTCGAGTACCCGAGCGACTCGATCTTGCGGGCCCGCTCCCGCCACGCCTTCCCGTCAGGGGCGGTGGAGGTCTGCACGGCGAAGCGGAACGGCTTGGTCATGGGGCGGCATCCTACGAACGCGCCCCCACCAGGCGCAGCGAGGCCGGGAGCTCGTCCGCGTGGACGAGCGCCAGCCGCGTCGTCGTGCGGGTGAGCGCGACATAGAGGGCACCGAGCCCGTGGGGGTGCTCCGCAGCGATGGCCGAAGGCTCGACCACGACCACCGCGTCGAACTCGAGCCCCTTGGCCTCGTCGAGGGTCAGGGCCGAGACCGGCGCCGCGAGCACATCGTCGACCTCGCCGTCTTCCACGGCGATGGCGGCCGCCACCGGCCCTACGAGGTCCTCCGGGCAGATGATCGCCACCTTGCCCTCGTCGACCGCCGCCGCCTCCTCGGCCGCCGCGGTCACCGCGGCGGCGATCAGCCGCCCTCGATCACCGGGCGCCACGGCCACCGCCCGGGGCTGGACGTCGGCATCGCGCACGCTGCTCGCCGGCCGCAGGTCGGGGCGGGCCTCGGCCAGCACCCGGGCCGCAAGGGCCATCACCTCCGACGGCGTGCGGTAGTTCACGGTCAGCTCCACCACCGTCGCCCGCGGGGCGGCGACCAGCGCGGTGACGTCGTCCCAGGAGCGAGGCGCCCAGTGGCCGCTGGCCTGCCCCAGGTCGCCGACGATCGTCATGGACCCCGACGGGCAGCGTCGGCCCAGCAGGCGCCACTGCATCGGTGAGAGGTCCTGGGCCTCATCGACGACGACATGGCCGTAGGTCCGCAGTCCGGCCGGCGCCGACGGAGCCGCGCCGTTCACCACCGCCAACAACCGGCGACGGGACGACTCGAGGGTGATGGCGGCCGCCGGTGACAGCACGGCGCTGGAGGGCCAACGCTTGCCGCACACCTCGCACTCCCACTCGACCTCGCCGTCGACGTAGGTGAGCTCCGACTCGCAGTTCGGGCACTCGGGCAGCGAGTCGGCCAGCGCCCGGTCGACGATGGCCGCCGGGTCCTCCCCGCCGACGGCACACGCTCGGGCCGCAGCCGAGGTCCTCGGCGTCGACGGACCCAGCCAGGGCGCAGCTTCGTCGAGGAGCGGCAGGTCCGCCGCCGACCACGTGACTTCCTCTTCGGGCGCCGGCCGCGCCCGGTCGAGCCGGCGCTGTTCCTCCTCGGTGAGCACTCCGGCCGCTGCCTCGGCCAACAGGGCGGGGAGCCCGAAGAGGTCGACGAGCAGGCGGGACGGCGTCAGCACCGGCCACAGCCGGTCGAAGAGGCGCCGGACGTCGCGCGACCGCCGCAGGGCGTCGTCGAGGTCGATGTCGTCGAGTCCACGGGGCTGGAGGCCCGCCCGCTCGGCCCGGGCCACCGCCTTGGCGTACTGCCGTCGCAGGTGGGCCAGGACCGTCGCCTCGAGCGCCGGCCGGCGGGCGTTGTGGGTGCCGGCCAGGGCCCGGACCCGTTCGACGATCTCGGACGAACGGCGGGGGCCGAGCTTCAGCTCGTAGGCGCCGAACGGGATGACGACGACCCGTCGCAGCGGCCGTTGCCGGGACCGCACGGCCGCCGCGATCACGTCTGCCATCCGGGCCTCGCCCTTGAGAACGCGTGACCTCCGGCGGGTCGACCCGCCCGACGATCACGTCGTCCACCAGGTCGTCGGCCGTGGCCATCCGGCAGCCCGATTCCCCGAGCGTCGGCAGGACCCGTTCGACGTAGCGGAGGAACACGGGGTTCGGGCCCACGAAGAGCACGCCCATCTCCTCGAGCGGGAACCGGTGGGTGTAGAGGAGGTAGGCGGTGCGGTGGAGGGCGACCGCGGTCTTTCCCGTCCCCGGTCCCCCTTGCACGACGACGAGCCCGTTGAGCGGGGCGCGGATGATCCGGTCCTGCTCGGCCTGGATCGTCGACACGATGTCGCCCATGCGCCCGGTCCGCGCCCGGCGGAGGGCGTCGAGGAGGGCGGCCTCGCCCACCAGCACGAGGTCGTCCTCGCCGGGATCATCACTGGAGCCGGCGGGCCCGAAGGCCTCGTCGTCCAACCGGAGCACCTTCCGGCCCTTGGTCAGGAGGTGACGTCGTCGGCGGATCCCCAGCGGGTCCGCCGGCGTGGCCCGGTAGAAGGGCTCGGCCACCGGCGCCCGCCAGTCGACGATCAGCGGCTCCTGTTCCTCGTCGGCCACGGCGACGCGTCCGAGGTGGAAGCTTACCCCCTCGCGGTCGATCCGGCCGAAGCACAGGTTCATGGACCCGAGGGCGAGGCTGGCCCGCCGCCGGAGTCCCGCCGCCTCCCGCACGTCGCGCTCGAGCCGGCCGGCGAAGGTGACGTTGTACTCCCGTCGTTCCTCGTCGGCCAGGGCGAGGGCGAGGCGATCGAGCTCCTCCAAGCGGTCGTAGGCCCGATCGACGTGCGCCTGTTCGGCGGCCAGCTCCGGATGCACGGCGTCATGCCTAGGGTCGGCACCCGCGCCCCGCAAGATGGTTTCGCGCCCAACTGCTTTGGCAGAGCGGGCACCGTCTGCGAACCTTGACGTCGTGAACGACGCCTCCGTCACCTGGAGCCCGACCTCCTGGCACGAGCGCACGGCGGCCCAGCAGCCGGAGTGGCCCGACGGCGCCGAGCTCGACCGGGTGCTGAAGCAGCTGTCGACCATGCCGCCGCTGGTCTTCGCCGGCGAGGCGCGCGGCCTCACGGCCACGCTGGCCGAGGTCGCCGCCGGGCGGGCGTTCCTGCTCCAGGCCGGCGACTGCGCCGAGTCCTTCCACGACTTCAGCGCCGACGCCATCCGCGACAAGCTGCGGGTCATCCTCCAGATGGCGGTCGTGCTGACGTACGGCTCGGGCGTGCCCGTGGTCAAGGTCGGCCGCATCGCCGGGCAGTTCGCCAAGCCCCGCTCGGCGACCACCGAGATCGTCGGCGGCGTCGAGCTGCCGTCGTTCCGCGGCCACATGGTCAACGACGACGCGCCGACGCCGAGGCCCGGGTGCCCGACCCGGAGCGGCTGATCGCCGCCTACCACCAGGCGGCCGCGACCCTGAACCTGCTGCGCGCCTTCACCAAGGGCGGCTTCGCCGACCTGACCCAGGTGCACGCGTGGAACCAGGAGTTCGTCGCCACGAGCGCCGAGGGCCGCCGCTACGAGCAGCGTCGCCGCCGAGATCGAGCGGGCGCTGCGCTTCATGCCGGCCTGCGGCATCGACCTCGACGCCGAGCCGCAGCTCCACCAGGTCGACTTCTGGACCAGCCACGAGGCGCTGCTCCTCGGCTACGAGGAGGCGCTCACCCGCCAGGACTCGCTCACCGGCGACTGGTACGACTGCTCGGCCCACATGCTCTGGATCGGCGAGCGCACCCGCGCAGCTCGACGGCGCCCACGTCGAGTTCCTCGCGGGCGTCAACAACCCGATCGGCTGCAAGGTCGGCCCGACGGCCACGCCCGGACGAGGTCGTCGCGCTGTGCGAGCGCGCTCGACCCGGACCGCATCCCGGGCCGCCTCACGCTCATCACCCGGATGGGCGCCGAGCAAGGTCGGCGACGGCCTGCCGCCGCTGCTGCGCGGCGGTCCGCGACGCCGGCCACCCCGTCGTCTGGGCCGTGCGACCCGATGCACGGCAACACCTTCACGAGCCGCCGAGCGGCCGCAAGACCCGCCACTTCGACGACGTCCTGGCCGAGATCGCCGGCGTTCTTCGCCGCCCACCGGGCCGAGGGCACCTGGCCCGGCGGCGTCCACGTCGAGCTCACCGGCGACGACGTCACCGAATGCCTGGGCGGGGCCGAGGAGGTCCTCGAGGACCACCTCGACACCCGCTACGAGACGATGTGCGACCCCCGGCTCAACGCCCGGCAGTCGCTCGACCTCGCCTTCCGGGTCGCCGAACTGCTTCGCGCCTGAGGATGGCCGCCTCCGCGCCTCCGCCCGTCGAGGGCGAGCCCCGGCGAGGTCGCAGGAGCGGCCCGATCCGGAAAGTCGCAAAACTTGATCGGATAAGTCAGGTTTTGGTACCGTCGGCGTTGTGACCGCTGCGCTCCCCCTCGGATTGCTGCGCACCTCGGGTGCGCCGTCCGTCGCGGTGGGGGCCACGCCGCATCTGGCCCACGACGGCCACTGTCGCCTCGACGGCTGACCTCGTCGTCGCCGCGAGCGGGATGCTCGCCCCGCCCCGAGGTTCCGTCTCCTTGTCTCACTCCCGTGAAGGGGTCTTCCATGTCCAACACCCAGACCGTCGAGATCGGCCCCGGCGCCTTCGACCCGAAGATGCGGGCGGAGATCGACGCGGACATCGCCAAGTTCGAGGCGCTGCTCGGCCCCTACCTGGCCGGTGAGATCGACGAGGACAAGTTCCGGGTCTTCCGCCTGAACAACGGCGTGTACGGCCAACGCCAGGGCGGCCGCAACCAGATGGTGCGGGTGAAGCTGCCCTACGGCGGGGTCACCGCCGCCCAGCTCGACGTCTTCGCCCGGGTGGCCGACGAGTACAGCCGGGGCTGGGGGCACATCACGACCCGCCAGAACATCCAGTTCCACTTCGTGCAGCTCGAGCGGGTGCCGGAGCTGCTGCGGGACCTGGCCGACGCCGGCCTCACCACCCGCGAGGCCTGCGGCGACACGGTCCGCAACGTGATGGGCTGCCACCTCGCCGGCGCCTGCCCCTTCGAGGTCCTCGACATCTCCCCCTGGGCCGAGGCCACGTTCAAGCACTTCCTCCACCACCCCTACGCCCAGCGCCTGCCCCGGAAGTTCAAGATCAACTTCAGCGGCTGCGTGACGGACTGCGGCCAGGCCATGTTCAACGACGTGGGCGTGGTCGCCGTCGGTCGGCCCCGTGAGGACGGCACCATCGAGCCCGGGTTCCGCGTCTTCGTGGCCGGGGGTCTCGGCGCCAACCCGCACCCGGCTCAGGCCCTCGAGGAGTTCACGCCCCGCGAGCACCTGATGGAGACCATCGAGTCGTGCCTCCGGGTCTTCGACCACTACGGTTCCGCGACAACAAGCTCCGCGCCCGGATGAAGTGGCTCGTCGACACCATGGGCATCGACGAGCTGCGCCGGCGCATCTTCAGCGAGCGCAAGTTCCTCGTGGCCTCCGCGACCTGGCGCGGCGGCGTGCCCGAGCTCGTCCAGCAGGCCGGCGACGCGCCGGCCGGGGTGGCCACGGGCGTCGACGTCGATCGCGTCGGGCGTGCCCGGTCCAGCTGACGGCGCTCGACCCGTACAAGCCGCTGGGAGGAGGCCAACGTCGTGGCGGGGCCGGGCCAACGGCACCGTCTCGGCCATGGCCTACGCCGTCCTCGGCGACATCACCTCGCGACCAGTTCCGCGCCCTGGCATCGATGACCCGGGAGTTCACGGCCACGGTGCGGGCCACCAACCGCCAGAACCTCGTGTTCCGCGACCTCACCGAGGAGCAGCTGCCGGCCCTGTACCAGCGCCTCACCGAGATCGACATGGCCCGCCCCGGCGCCGAGCTAGTCCCGCGACGTCGTCAGCTGCCCCGGCGCCGACACCTGCAACCTCGCCGTCACCCAGAGCCGGGGGCTGGCCGAAGTCGATCGGCGAGGCGCTCGACGAGGCCGGCCTGGCCGAGGTGCGCGGCATCCGGATGAACATCTCGGGCTGCACCAACTCCTGCGGGCAGCACCACATCGCCGACATCGGGTTCCAGGGCGTCGAGCGACGGGCCCACAAGACGGCCGCCCCCGGCTACCAGATGTACCTCGGTGGTCGCGTCGGGCAGACGGAGATCGAGTTCGGCGCCAAGGCGCTGCGCCTCCCGGCCAAGCGCACCGGCGAGGCCGTCGTCCACATCGTCGGCCGGTTCGCCAACGAGCGGGTCGCCGGCGAGCGCTTCGACGAGTGGCTCTTCCGCTCCGGCGGCGCCACCGCCGTGGCCGCCGACCTCAAGAAGCTCGACGACTTGCCCACGCCGGAAGAGGCGCCCGACTTCTACGTCGACTACGGCGAGCAGGGCCCGTACGTGGCCGAGGTCGGCGAAGGCGAGTGCGCGGCTTCATGACGGAGCAGGGCACGACCGTCTGGCTCACCGGCCTGCCGTCGGCCGGCAAGACGACCATCGCGCCGCGCCGTCGAGAAAAGACTGCTCGACGAAGGACGCAAGGTCGAGGTGCTCGACGGCGACGTCGTGCGCACCCACCTCACCAAGGGCCTCGGCTTCAGCCGCGAGGACCGCGAGGAGAACGTCCGCCGGATCGGGTTCGTCGCCGACCTGCTGTCCCGCAACGGCGTCACCGTGCTGTGCTCGGTCATCTCGCCCTACCGCGTCGGTGCGCGACGAGATCCGCGAGCTGCACGAGGGCCGGTTCGTCGAGGTCCATGTGTCGACGCCGGTCGACGTGTGCGCGCGAGCGCGACGTGAAGGGCCTCTACGCCAAGCAGCGGGCGGGCGAGATCTGCGGCCTGACCGGGGTCGACGACCCCTACGAGGCGCCGCTGGCCCCGGAGCTGACGATCCCCACGCAGGACCTGACCCTCGACGAAGCAGTCGACGTGGTACGCGGTGCTGCGATGACGGACACCGCGGTGGGCCTGACCGCCGCCGAGCTGGCGGACGTGGCCGCCGACTTCGAGTCGGCGCCGGCGTCGAAGATCATCCGGTGGGCCGTCGAGCGCTTCGGCGGCCGCACCTGTGCTCACGGCGTCGATGACCGACGCGGTGCTGATCGACCTGGCCACCAAGGTCGATCCGGCCATCGAGGTCGTGTTCATCGACACCGGCGACCACTTCCCCGAGACCTCGAGACGGTCGAGCGGGTGCGCCGCCGCTACGACCTCAACCTCCGTGTCCTCCGGGTTCCCGAGCCGGAGGTGCCGTTCCACGTGACCGACCCGACGGTGCTGCTCCGGCGGCCAAGGTCCGGCCCTCGAGGCGGGGCTGTCGGGCAAGGACGGCGTGGTTGACCGGGCTGCGCCGGGTCGAAGCCGCGACCCGGGCCGGCGCGCCGATCGTCGGCTTCGACACGCGGGGCCTGGTCAAGGTGAACCCCATCGCCACCTGGACCGACGTCGACGTCAGCGGCTACATGACCGAGAACGACCTGCTCTACAACCCGCTTCTCGATCAGGGGTATCCGTCGATCGGCTGCCGGCCGACGACCCGGCCCGTCGAGCCGGGTGCCGATCCCCGGTCCGGCCGCTGGGCCGGATCCGACAAGACCGAATGCGGGCTCCACGAATGACCCTCCTAGACAAGGTTTCCATGGCTCCGACCCTCGCCACGACCTCCGGCCGCAGCCGTCGCCTCACCCACCTCGAGGCGCTCGAAGCCGAGGCCATCTTCTCTGATGCGCGAGGTGGCGGCGGAGTTCGAGCGCCCCGTCCTGCTCTTCAGTGGCGGCAAGGACTCGATCGTCCTGCTCCGCCTGGCCGAGAAGGCGTTCCGCCCCGGTCGCTTCCCGTTCCCGATGATGCACGTCGACACGGGCCACAACTTCCCCGAGGTCTACGAGTACCGCGACCGTCGTGTCGCCGAGCTCGGCGAGCGCCTGATCGTCGCCTCGGTGCAGGACGACATCGACGCCGGGCGGGTCGTCGAGGACGTCAAGGCCGGCCGCAACCGCCTGCAGACCACGACCCTCCTGCGGGCCATCGAGGAGCACGGCTTCGATGCCGCCTTCGGGGGTGCCCGTCGCGACGAGGAGAAGGCGCGGGCCAAGGAGCGCATGTACTCCTTCCGCGACGACTTCGGGCAGTGGGACCCGAAGAACCAGCGGCCCGAGCTCTGGAACCTGTTCAACAGCCGCATCCGCAAGGGCGAGCACATCCGCGCCTTCCCGATCTCGAACTGGACCGAGATGGACGTGTGGCAGTACATCGCCTTGGAGCAGCTCGAGGTGCCGGAGATCTACTTCGCCCATCACCGCAAGGTCTTCGAGCGCGACTCGATGCTCCTGGCCGTCACCGACGTGACCCAGCCCCAGGAGGGTGAGGAGCCGTTCGAGGAGCTGGTGCGCTACCGCACGGTCGGCGACATGAGCTGCACCGGTGCGGTCCGTTCCGACGCCCGCACCCTCGAGGAGGTCATCACCGAGGTGGCCGCCACCCGCATCACCGAGCGCGGCGCCACCCGGGCCGACGACAAGTTCTCGGAGGCCGCCATGGAGGACCGCAAGCGCGAGGGCTACTTCTAGGCCTCCATGACCGAGCTCCTCCGCTTCGCCACCGCCGGCTCCGTCGACGACGGGAAGTCCACGCTGATCGGCCGACTCCTCCACGACTCGAAGTCGATCTTCGAAGACCAGCTGGAGGCCGTCGAGCTGTCCTCGCAGCGCCGCGGCGACACCTACGTGAACCTGGCGCTGCTCACCGACGGCCTTCGGGCCGAGCGGGAGCAGGGCATCACGATCGACGTCGCCTATCGCTACTTCGCCACGCCCCGGCGCAAGTTCATCATCGCCGACACCCCCGGCCATGTGCAGTACACCCGCAACATGGTCACCGGCGCGTCGACTCGCCGATCTGGCCATCGTGCTGGTCGATGCCCGCAAGGGGGTCATCGAGCAGAGCCGGCGCCACGCGTTCCTGGCCACGCTCCTCGGCATCCGCCACCTCGTCCTGTGCGTCAACAAGATGGACCTCGTCGACTGGTCCGAGCAGGTCTTCGACGACATCGCCCGGGACTTCGAGGCATTCGTCGAGGCCATCGACTCCTCCCACGAGGTGGAGGTCACGCCCATCCCGGTGTCGGCCCTCAACGGCGACAACGTGGTCGATCCGTCGCCGAACCTGGCGTGGTACTCGGGGCCGCCGCTGCTCGAGCACCTCGAGAAGGTGGACGTGCACGACCACGACCCGGCCGAGGGGCGCTTCCCGGTGCAGTACGTGATCCGTCCGATGTCCGACGAGCACCACGACTACCGGGGCTATGCGGGCCAGGTCGCCGGGGGCACGTTCCATCCCGGCGACGAGGTGGTCGTGCTGCCGTCCGGACTGCGCTCGACCATCGCCGCCATCGACACCCTCGAGGGTGAGGTCACCGAGGCCTTCGCCCCGATGGCCGTGACGCTGCGGCTGACCGACGAGATCGACATCAGCCGGGGCGATCTGCTCGCCCCGGCCGGCCAGGAGCCGACGGTCACCAAGCAGCTCGAAGCCGACATCTGCTGGATGATCGACAAGCCCCTCACGGCCGGCAACAAGTACTCGATCAAGCACACGACGCGGATGGCCAAGGTCGTCGTCGGCGAGCTCGTGCATCGCCTCGACGTCAACACTCTCGAGGAGGACCCGGCTCCGACGGAGCTCGGCCTCAACGGGATCGGCCGGGTCAAGCTGCGGGTCAGCAGCCCGCTCGCCGTCGATGCCTACGCCGTGAACCGCATCACCGGGTCGTTCATCCTGATCGACGACGCCACGAACGCCACTGCCGGCGCCGGACTGATCCGTTCCACTTCGTCTGATCGGGCCGCGGCGCCCCTCTAGGTTCGTCGGCGTGCTGCGGGTGCTGACGCTGAACTGTTGGAACCTCGCCGGTCCCTGGCGCCAGCGACGCAACGAGCTGGTGCTGTGGCTCCTGCAGCTGGATGCCGACATCGTCTGCCTCCAGGAGATCATCGACGACGATTCGGGCCGGAACTCGGCGCGTTGGCTGGCGGAGCGGAGCGGCTACGGCCACGTCGCGTACGGCGGCGCAGAGGTGGCGCCCGGGGTGCGCTTCGGCAACGCCGTGCTCTCGAAGCGACCGATCGACCACGAGCGGGTGCACCTACTCCCGAACGATCCGAGGCCCGAGCCCGTCGACCGCCTCGTCCTCCACGCCCGCACCGGCGGGGTCGACGTCTTCTGCACCCACCTGACGTCGCTGTACCCGTTCGGACGCCTGCGCGAGGAGCAGGTCGTGCGCCTCGACGAGCTCGTGCGCGAGCACAGCGATCCCGGCCGCGACCTGCCCCCGATCCTGGCCGGCGACTTCAACGCCGACCCCGACAGCACCGAGATCCGGTTCCTGAGCGGGCTCGCCTCGATCGACGGCCGGAGCACCTACTACCAGGACGCGTGGCGGGTCGCCGGCGGGCGCGAGACGGGGATCACCTGGAGCAACGACAACCCGTTCGCCGCCGCCGACCACGAGCCCGAGCGCCGCATCGACTATGTGTTCGTCGGTTGGCGCCGCGACGACGGCCGCGGGCGGGTGACGGCCTGCAGCGTGGTCGCCGACCGGCCGCTCACCGGCACCTGGCCGACCGACCACTTCGGCGTCCTGGCCGACATCGCCACCTGAGACCGGGTTGCACTGAGTACCCTCGACCCGAGGATCGAGGACGACATGGACTTCGGGACGCCCGAGCTCTGGCGGTGGGTGTGGTTGTCGGCGGTGGTGTTCTTCGCCGTCGGGGAGCTGGCCGTGGCCGGCTCGTTCTTCCTCGCCCCGTTCGCCATCGGCGCCATCGCCGCCGCGTTGGTCGCCTTCGCCGGTGGGCCCGTGCCCATCGAGTGGGCCGTCTTCCTCGGGGCCTCCGCGGCCACCTTCGCCGCCTTCCGTCCCCTGGGTCGTCGGCTCGAGCGCCGTGCACCCCACGCGCCGGTGGGGGCGGGCCGCTGGGTCAGCCGGGAGGCGCTCGTCCTCGACGCCATCCCGGGTGGACCAGGAGGAGGCGGTCGCGTCCGCCTCGACGGTGAGGAGTGGCGCGCCGAGAGCCTCAC
Source organism: uncultured Actinomycetes bacterium (assembly GCA_963731055.1). Classification (GTDB taxonomy): domain Bacteria; phylum Actinomycetota; class Acidimicrobiia; order Acidimicrobiales; family CADCTF01; genus DATLED01. The sequence goes on from CAVSUD010000007.1 coordinate 49,524, forward strand.
CGGAGCACCGATCCGAGCCGGTTCCACCGTGCTCGTGAGCCGGGTCGCCGGCACCCGTCTCGTGGTGGTCCCACTGGACGAGCCGGCCGCCCTCCCGACCGAAGGAGATTCCTAGACGTGGCGTTCGTCATCGTGTTCGCAGCCCTCGCCGTGATCCTGCTGGCCGTGGTCGTCAGCGGCGTCAAGATCATCCGCCCGTTCGAGCGGGGTCTCGTCGAGCGCCTCGGCAAGTACCACGCCACCAGCGAACCGGGCCTCCGACTCATCGTGCCGTTCATCGACCGGATGGCCCGCGTCGACATGCGCGAGCGCGTCGTCGACATCCCGCCCCAGGAGGTGATCACCTCCGACAACGTCGTCGTGTCCGTCGACGCGGTCGTGTACTACGAGGCGACCGATCCACAGCGCCTCGTCTACAACGTCGTCGACTTCTACATGGCGGTCACGAAGCTGGCCCAGACGAACCTGCGCAACGTCGTCGGCGACATGCAGCTCGACGAGGCCTTGACCAGTCGGGACACCATCAACACCCAGCTGCGCAACATCCTCGACGACGCCACCGACAAGTGGGGCACCAAGGTCGTGCGGGTGGAGATCCAGCGGATCGATCCGCCCACTGACGTGATGCACGCGATGCACGAGCAGATGAAGGCCGAACGCACCCGTCGGGCCAGCGTCACCACGGCCCAGGGCGATCGCGAGGCGGCCATCGCACGCGCCGAGGGCGCCAAGCAGGCGAAGATCCTCGAGGCCGAGGGGCACCGCCAGTCCCAGATCCTCGATGCCGAGGGCCGGGCCGAGGCCACCAAGGCCCAGGCCGAGGCGGAGCGCTTCCGTCAGGCCGCGGTGGCGGCGGGCGAGGCCGAGGCCATCCGTTCCGTCTTCGCCGCCATCCACGACGGCCGGGCCACCGGCGACGTGCTGGCCATCAAATACCTCGAGACCCTGGCCAAGGTGGCCGACGGGCAGTCGACCAAGGTCTTCCTGCCGATGGAGGCGATGTCGCTCCTCGGCGCCCTGGGCGGCCTCAAGGACGTGTTCGCCAGCGGCGCGGCCACGGTCGACGGCGCCAGCCCGAACGAGGCCCTGCCGGCGGCACCGGCGAGCACCTGACGCCGTAACGGGTGAGAGGTGTCAGTCCCGCAGGTGGCCGGCGTCGTTGTAGCGGACGAGGCGCCACCGGCTTCCGCGGTGGGTCCACTCCGTCATCGAGGCGTTCTCGGTGATGAACCGCGCGGCACGATAGCCCTCGTCCATCTCCAGGAACCGGAGCATGGATGCGTCCACCACGCCGCCGTGGCAGGCCACGACGATCGTGGCGCCGGCGTGGCGGTCGGCCAGATCGGTCAGCCCGTCGACGACGCGTTCGACGAACCCGGTCCAGCTCTCGCCGCCGGGCGCGGTCGGCACGGACGGATCCTTGCGCCAGCGCCCGGAGCCGGCGGCGTAGTACCGGGACTCGTAGTCGACGAAGGTCATGTTGTCGGCCTCGCCCGGATGGAGCTCGCAGAGCCGCTCGTCCGTGATCACGTCGAGGTCGTGCAGCGCCGGACGGAGGATCTCGGCCGTCTCGATGGCGCGCGGCAGCGTGCTGGCGTAGAGGACGGTCGCGTCGGCGAGCTCGCCCGTCCGGGCCAGGCGATCGCGGAGCCGCTCCACCTGGGTGCGGCCATGCGCCGACAGGCCCGTGCAGCCGAGCGGACCGCCGAAGCGCTTGGCCACGTTGCACTCCGCTTCGCCGTGGCGCACGAGCACGACCGTCGTCATCGGACTCCTTCGAGGTGGGCCGCGTCGTTGAACCGCACGAGGGTCCAGTGGCGAGCGTCGGTGGCGTCGGCGTCGAGGCGCCACTCGGTCAGGGACGTGTTGTCGACCTGCAGCCGCAGCCGCGAGCGGAGCGGGAGGTCGCCGAAGATCGTCGCAGCCGCGGCGACGACGCCGCCGTGGCAGGCGACGACCACGGTGTCGCCGGCATGGGCGCGCACGAGGCGGTCGAGCTCGCGCCCGACCCGCAGGGTGAAATCGGCCCACGGCTCGGCGCCGTCGGCCCACGGCTGGTACGGGTTCGTCACCGGCGGCCACTCGGTGGACGGCGGCACGTCTTCCCACGAGTGCGCGTCGAGGCGCTCGTCGACGTGGACCTCGCAGAGATCACAACTCGTCTGCAGCTGGTGACCGTCGCCCAACGCCGGCGCGATCGCCTCGGCCGTCTGGATGGCTCTCGGCAGCGTGCTGGCGTAGACGGCGCCGGCGTGGCGGAGCTCCCCCGTCCGCTCGAGGCGCGCCCGCAAGGCGTCGGCCTGGCGCCGGCCGAGGGCGCTGAGGCCGGTGCAGCCGACGGCACCGCCGATGACGCCGTCCACGAAGGACTGCGCCTCGCCGTGACGGACCAGGACGAGGCGGGTCATCCGAAGGGACGATCGCCGCGGATCGTGATCCTCCGCATCTGCCGGCGGTGGCCGCGGTAGTCGTAGAGGGCGTAGTGCTGCACGCTGCGGTTGTCCCACATGGCCACCGACCCCGGCTGCCAGCGGAAGCGGCACGTGAAGGGCTCGCGAACGGCGTGGATGAAGAGCTGCTCGAGCAGCGGCGCCGACTCGTGCGCCCGCATCCCCTCGATGCCGACGGTGAAGGCGCGGTTCACGTACAGGCCCCGGCGTCCGCTCTCGGGGTGGGTGCGCACGAGCGGATGGCGCACGACGCCGTCGGTCTTGTCCGCGTTCTTCGTCTTCATCGACTTCGCCTTGGTCGAGTAGCCGCCCTCGGCATACTGCGGGCCGGCCGAGTGCAGCGCGACGAGCGGGTCGATCAGCGCCTTCATCCCGTCGGAGAGCGTGTCGTAGGCCAGGTGCTGGTTGGCGAAGAGGGTGTCGCCTCCGAAGGGCGGCACGTCGACGGCGTGGAGGATCGAGCCGAGATCGGGTTCCTCGAGGAACGTGACGTCGGTGTGCCAGCCGCCCCCGAAGTTGAACCGGTCCTCCGGCTCGGTGACGATCTCGATCACCTCGGGGTGGGCATCCATGCCCTCCACGAACGGGTGGGTGTCGAGCTCCCGAATCGCCGCCCGAAGGCGATCAGCGTCGCCGGCGTCAGGTCCTGGTCCCGGAAGAACAGCACGTGGTGCTCGTGGAAGGCTCCGCGGATCTCCTCGATCGTCTCCGGGGGGAGATCGGTCGACAGGTCGACGCCGACCACCTCGGCGCCCAGCGCACCGGACACGGGTTCGACGGTCAGCGAGGCGCCCACGTCGGCCAAGCTACTGCCCCGTTGCCGTTGCCCTTCCGGCCGTCGCCGCCCGTTGCTGTGGCCCTTGCGGCGACCACAAGGGCGACAGCAACGCGGATCGGACGACGGGAAGGGCCACAGAAACGACGCCGTAGCCTCGACGCCGTGCCTCGTTCCATCGCCACCACCACGCCCGTTGACCTCGAGGGACTGCTCGCATTCGTGCGGCCCCGCCACAAGGTCCTGCTCGGGACGACCCGCGCCGATGGGTCGACCCAGCTGTCGCCGGTGACGGCCGGCGTCGACGGCGCGGGCCGAATCGTCATCTCGACCTATCCCGAGCGGGCCAAGGTAGCCAACCTGCGGCGGAACCCGGCCGCGACGGCGCTCGTCCTGAGCGACGAGTGGAACGGCCCGTGGGTGCAGGTGGACGGGAACGCCGAGGTGCTCGATCTGCCCGAGGCGCTCGAGCCGCTCGTCGACTACTTCCGGGGCATTTCCGGCGAGCACTCCGACTGGGACGAGTACCGCTCGGCCATGCAGGCGCAGGGCAAGTGCCTCATCCGCCTCACGCCCGAACGCTGGGGCCCTATCGCCATCGGCGGCTTCCCCCAGCGACTCGCCGACTAGCTCGGAAAAGGAACTACGCCAGTTGTTCGACGAACTTCTCGAGCTGCGGAGGTTGCGGCACTCGTAGACGCCGTCGCAGTGGGCTGGCGTACTCGCCGACGATCGAGTCGCCGGTGTCCCAGTACGACTTGGGCTCGGGGTTGAGCCAGTAGACGTGGCGGGCCCGCTGCTGGATCTCCTTGATGACCCAGGCCTGGGACGCGTGGTAGTTGTTCCGCGCGTCGCCGAGGAAGATCACGGTCGTCTTCGGGGCGATCTCCTTGCCCCACTTCGTTCCAGAACGTCCTCGAAGGCGTGGCCGTAGTCGGAGTGGCCGTCGACCCAGATCACGTCGGCTTCGGTGTTGATCCGGTGGACCGCCTCGGTGACGTCCTCGACGCCCTCGAAGTACGAGGTGACCTCGTCGATGCCGTCGATGAACACGAACGACCGGACCTTCGAGAACTGCGCGCCGATGGCGTAGACGAGCATCAGGGTGAAGCGGGCGAACGCCGCCACCGAGCCGGAGATGTCGGCGATGACGAAGATCTCCGGCTTGGCCGGCCGCGGGTAGCTGGAACTTCGGCTCGGCCGGCACGCCGCCGTACGACAGCGAGTGGCGGACGGTGTTGCGGAAGTCGAGCGGGCCCTTGCGGCCGTGGCGGCGCTTGCGGGCGAGGCGGACGGCGAGCTTGCGGGTGAGCGGGTAGAGCGCCTTGCGGAGCATGGTGAGCTCCTCCCTCGAGCGCGTGCATGAAGTCGACGTCTTCGGGCAGCGGCTTGCGCAGCGTCTTGGCCATGGCCTCGGCGCCGCGGTCGGCCACGAGGCGGCGACGGATCTCCGCCTCGATCTCCTTCTTGAGCTGGTCGATCCGGTCCTCGTACTCGTCGCTGGCCAGGCGCTCCTCGAGGTCGGTCAGTCCGCCGTCGGCGCTCGTTCTGGGCCTGCTTGAGCAGCTTCTCGAGCACGCCGTCGAGGTCGAGGTTCCGCAGCGTGCGGTAGAGGTAGTACGTGCCGCCGACGGGCCGGCCCGGCTCCATGCCGCTGAAGCGGGTGACCGCCTGGCGGGCGAGGGCCTTCATCATGCGCCTCGTCGCCGTCCATGAGCGCCTTGTAGAGCATCTCGGCCAGCTCTTCGGGCGTCAGCCCCTCGAGGCCGCCGCCCCCCTGCTGCTGCTGTCGCCCATCATCTCGCGCGAGCATGCTCGGCTGAGGCGTCGTCGTCGGCCTCGGCGTCGAGGTCGACGTCGATGGCGAACTCCGGGCCGCGCAGCGAGAAGTAGACCTCGAAGACCGTCTCGAAGGCCTTCCAGTGCGAGTGGCTCTTCACGAGCGTCGCCGCCGAGCGCGTACTTGAACGCCTCGCGGTCCTCGAGCGGGATGTGCTTGATCGCGCATGGCGTCGATGTGCTCGTGAGCGACGGGCAGGCCGGCGCTCGCAGCTCGACGACGAAGCCGTTCAGCAGGTCGAGCATCGTGCGCTCCTGCCGGAGCTCGACGATCGACCAGCGCGGACGCAGCTCGAGGCCCCGAGCACGCGGTTAGTGCTCCGCCGACCTCACTTCGGGCGCCGGTTGGTGGTGAGCTCCTTGGCCGCCTTGGTGATGTCCGACTGGTACTTGAGCAGGATGTGCAGCGTGTCCTTCGCCTGCTCGGCGTCGATGTCGTCGACGCCGAGGAGCACGAGCGTGCGGGCCCAGTCGAGGGTCTCGGAGACCGACGGGTGCTTCTTCAGCTCGAGCTGGCGGATGGAACGGACGATGCGCACGACCTGGTCGGCGAGGTGGTCGGAGATGTCGGGCACCCGGGTGAGGACGATCTCCTTCTCGCGCTCGAGCGGCGGGTAGTCGATGTGCAGGAACAGGCAGCGACGCTTGAGGGCCTCGGACAGCTCGCGGGTGTTGTTCGACGTGAGGAACACGAGCGGGATCTGCTTGGCCACGACGGTGCCGAGCTCGGGGATCGAGACCTGGTAGTCGGAGAGGATCTCGAGGAGCAGGGCCTCGGTCTCGACCTCGACGCGGTCGACCTCGTCGATGAGCAGCACGACCGGGTCCTTGGCGCGGATGGCCTCGAGCAGCGGACGGGTGAGGAGGAACTCGTCGGAGAAGATGTCGTCCTCGATGTCGGACCACTTGCCGCCCTCGCCCTCGACGACCCGCTGGGCCTGGATGCGCAGGAGCTGCTTCTTGTAGTTCCACTCGTAGAGCGCCTTCGACTCGTCGAGGCCCTCGTAGCACTGGAGGCGGATCAGGCGGGCGCCGGTCATGCGCGGCCACGCTCTTGGCCAGCTCGGTCTTGCCGGTGCCGGCGGGGCCCTCGACGAGGATCGGCTTCTGCAGCCGGTCGGCGAGGTACACGACGCCGGAGATGGCGTCGTCGGCGAGGTAGTCGACGCTCTTGCAGTCCCTCGCGGACGGCGGGCACGGACTCGAATCGTGGGTCAGCAGCGGCAGCCATTTCGGGAGTCTAACGATCGCCTTGACCGACCGGTCAAGTTGGTTCAGACCCGGATCTGACCGTCCCCGACCACCACGTACTTGGTCGTGGTGAGCTCGCGGAGGCCCATCGGGCCGCGGGCGTGGAGCTTCTGGGTGGAGATGCCGATCTCGGCGCCGAAGCCGAACTCGCCCCCGTCGACGAAACGCGTGGAGGCGTTCACGACGACGGCGGCCGCATCCACCTCCCGGGTGAAGCGCTGCGCAGCGGCGAGGTCGCGGGTGATGATCGCCTCGGAGTGCCCCGAGCCGTACCGGTTCACATGGGCGATGGCGGCGTCGAGGCTGGGCACGACCGCCACCGACATCTTGAGGTCGAGGAACTCCCGCCCCCAGTCGTCGTCGGTGGCCGGCTCGATCGAGGGCAGCAGGCGCCGGGCGGCCTCGTCGCCGACCAGCTCGACGTCTTCGAGGGCGTGCTCGGCGGCGGCGAGGAAGTCGCTCGGCGATGTCCTCGTGCAGCACCAACGATTCGGCCGCGTTGCAGACCGACGGGCGGGAGGTCTTGGCGTTCCGGACGATCGACAGCGCCATGTGGAGGTCGGCCGATGCATCGACGTAGACGTGGCAGTTGCCGTCGCCGTCGATCACGTAGGGCACGGTGGCGTGTTCGAGGATCGCAGCGATCAACGAGGCCCCACCGCGGGGGATGAGGCAGTCGATGACACCCCGCAGCTGCATGAACTGGGTGGCCGACTCCCGGGAGGTGTCCTCCACGAGCACCAGCGCATCCTCGGGCAAGCCGGCCTTGGCGAAGCCCTCCCGGAGCACGCCGGCGATGGCGACGTTCGACGTGATGGCGCCGGACGAGCCGCGGAGGAACGCGACGTTGCCGCTCTTGACGCACAGGGCGGCGGCATCGCTGGTCACGTTCGGCCGGTTCTCGTAGATGATGCCGACGACGCCGAGCGGCACCCGCACCTTGTCGATGTGGAGCCCGTTCGGGCGGGTCCACCCCTCCACGACCTGGCCGAGCGGGTCCGGCAGCGCCGCCACGTGGCGGAGGCCGTCGGCCATGGACGCCACGCGACCCTCATCCAGGCGGAGGCGATCCACGACGGTGGCCGCCGTGCCGGCCGCCTCGGCGCGGGCGACGTCGGCGCGGTTGGCATCGAGCACCTCCGCCGTGCGCTCCTCGAGGAGCTCGGCGGCGGCGACCAGGGCGGCGTCCTTGGCCGCCGTGGACGCCAACGCCAGCGGTCGCGCCGCAGCCTTGGCCCGACGGCCGAGCTCTGCGAGGCTGGCGTTCGTGGCGTCGGGCATCTCCCAAAGCTACCGGCGTCGGTTGGCGGCACTGGTGGCCGCCGTGGCCCTCGTCGCCCCCTCCTGCGGGCGCGACGAGGCGGTGGAGCCCGACCGCGTGACGGCGTGCGAGGTGCTCACGGCGACCGAGGTCGCGGGCGTGCTCGGCGGTCCGGTGGACGCGCCCGACGCCGCCGAGGCGCCGACCGACGTCCTCGCCGGACGGAGCGGCTGCGCCTGGTCACGTCGCGATGGTTCGAGCGCCGTGCTGATCGAGCTCGTCCGCACCGCGGACATGTCCTCCTCCGTCCGCCGCACCGGGTTCAGCGCGTCCGCCCGCTTCAACGCCGCCCGCAACGAGCACCCCCAGGCGGTCCGCGTGCCGGACCTCGGCGACGACGTCCTGTTCGTCGAGGAGGAGGGAACGCTCCACGTGCTCGCCGAGCGGACGTACCTCACCTTCGAGGTGGCGGCCACGCCGACGGCGACGATCCCGGTGCTGGCGGGCGAGTTGGCCAGGAAGGCGTTGGCCCGACTGCGCCAAGCCGACGGGGCAGACTGACCGACGGAATGAGCGATCTGCTGGAAGCGCCGGTCCGGCGGTTCATCGACGAGCTGACGCCGGTGCTGGCCGGCATCGCGGGCGACATCCTGCCGGGCGTTCCCAACGCCAAGGCCTCGGTCGACGTGCTCAACGAGGCCTACAACCTCGTCGGCGCGTTCATCGACGTGGACACCCGCCAGACCGACGACGAGCTGTGGGCGTTGATCGCCGCCTTCGCCCCCCGGATGGACACGATGCTCGGACGGGCCACGCCCGACGACGTCCGGAAGGCGCAGTTGGTCGTCGGGAAGCGGACCTGGCTGGCGACGCCGTCGCTCTTCTTCGACATCCTGGTGGAGACCGACCGCCGGCAAGGCAGCGCCAACGCCTGGCGCTACTACGAGCTGGCCATGGCGCTCGCCCACACGGTCTGCGCCACCGACGATGTGCCGAGCGAGGCCGAGCTGGCGGCGGTCGAGCGCTTCCGGAGCGTGCTGCTCCGCGCCATCGACCGCGGCGGTGTGGCCCGCCCCGGGGGTGCCGTCGGCGCGCCCGCGAGCGACGCGGCCGCGGCCCGCACACCCGCCGCTCCGCAGGAGCCGGCCCGGCCGCTCGAGGAGCTGCTGGCCGAGCTCGACGGCCTCGTCGGCCTCGCGCCGGTGAAGGCCGAGGTCAAGCTCGTCACCAACCTCCTGCAGGTCCAGAAGCTCCGCAAGGAGCGCGGCCTGCCGGTGGTGGAGACGCAGCCGGCACCTCGTGTTCACGGGCAACCCCGGCACGGGCAAGACGACCGTCGCCCGCCTGCTGGCCCAGATCTACCGGACCCTCGGCGTGGTCGAGAAGGGCCACCTGGTCGAGACCGACCGCGCCGGCCTCGTCGCCGGGTTCGTGGGCCAGACCGCGCTCAAGGTGAAGGAGGTCTTCGACCTCGGCGCTCGGCGGGATCCTCCTCATCGACGAGGCGTACGCCCTCGACCGGGGCGGCGAGAACGACTTCGGCCGAGGAGGCGATCGACGCCCTGGTGAAGCTCATCGAGGACCACCGCGAGGACGTGGCCGTCATCGCCGCCGGCTACCCCGACGAGATGCACGCCTTCATCGAATCGAACCCCGGCCTTCGGTCGCGGTTCCCGCGCACCATCCACTTCCCCGACTACTCGACCGACGAGCTCGTCGCGATCTTCGAGTCCAGCTGCAAGAAGGCCTCCTACACGTGCACGCCGGGCCCGAGGCGACGCCGCCATCAGCTTCTTCGACGGCCAGCCGCGGGACAAGGGGTTCGGCAACGGCCGCATCGCCCGCAACCTGTTCGAGTCGGCCATGGCGCATCAGGCGTCACGATTGGTGACCATCGAGAACCCGTCCAACGAGCAGCTGATGGAACTGGTGGCCGACGACGTCGTGGCGCCGCCCTCGTGATCACCCGCCTGCTGGCCGTCGTGGCCGCTCTCGGCATGATCGGCGGCGCCTTCGTCTACCGCTACGGCCTCCCTGGCGACGGAGGCGGAGGCGGGTCGGCTGATGGCGCCGGCGCGGCGGCCGGCGCCCACGTCTACTGCGCGGCCGAGCTCGGCTCCGTCTGCGACACCGTCACCGACGCCACGGTCGAACCGGCGTCGGTGACCGCGGCTGCCCTCGTGAAGGCCCGCTCCGCCGGCGCCGCCGGCATCTCCGGCTGGCTCGTCCCGGGCCCGTGGCCGGCGATGGTCGACGAGGGCCGCCGCCTCACCTCCAAGGCCCCGCTCTTCGCGTCGTCCACCCGGTCCCTCGCCACCACGCCGTTGGTCGCGGTGGCCAGGAAGGAACAGCTCCCGGCCGCCTGCGTCCCGGCCACGTGGCGCTGCCTCGGCGACGCGGCGCAGGATCCGAATTTCCGGATCGGGGGCGAGCCCCGCTCGACTGCGGCCGGGTTGTTCGCCCGGGCCGCTGCGCTCGGTGGGTTCTTCGACAAGGCCGACTACGCCATCAACGACCTCGACGAGACGCCCGACGCCCGGCCCTGGTCGGAGAACCTCGAGAACCGGCTCTCCGCGGCCGCCGGTTTCGGCGCCCGGAGCCTCGACAGCTTCGTCCTGCAACAGGGCAGCGCCCGGGTCTACCTCACCACCGGGGCGGCGGCGGCCGGGCTGCAGGGCAACGCCCAGTTCGAGGTCGTGACGCCGACCGCACCGGCCCGCATCGTCGCCGGGTTCACCCCGACCGCGACCCGAGCCGGCCGCATCGACGAGGCACGGGTGCGCGACGCCCTGACGGCCGAAGGGTGGGCCGGGGCGGGTCCGGGAGCCGCGAACGAGGGGCTACCCTCGCCGGGCGTGCTGTTGGCACTGTCGGAGGTGGGTTGATGAGGCGTCGCCTCGTGCTGGTGCTGGTGTCAGTGGCCGCCCTCGTGGCCGGCGCGTGCAGCGTCGACGTCGACAAGGGAAGTGACCTCGGCGGGGGCGCCGACGTCCCGTCCGGGTGCGCGGCTGTCGACATGGCGGTCTCGCCCGAGAAGTTCGATCTCCTCACCGAGCTGGCCGAGTCCTTCAACGGCTCGAAGGCGGCCAAGGACGCCAAGCCGTGCGCGTTCGTGCGGGTCAACAAGACGTCGTCCGGCGTCGCCGCCACGCTCCTGCCCCAGGGCTGGCCCGACCCCGCACACGACGGGCCCCGGCCCGTCATCTGGTCGCCCTCGGCCAGCTCCTGGGGCGCCATCGTGAACCAGCGCCTCCAGGACCAGGGCAAGCGCCCCATCGCGCCGACCGACGCCAAGCCGTTCATGGTGACCCCGCTCGTCATCGCGATGCCCAAGCCGATGGCCGAGGCGCTCGGCTACCCGCAGACGCCGATCGGGTTCGGCGACCTGCTCGCCCTCGCCCAGAACCCCGAGGGCTGGGCCAGCAAGGGCCACCCGGAGTGGGGCAGCTTCAAGCTCGGCAAGACGAACCCGAACTTCTCCACCAGCGGCCTCTCGGCCACCATCGCGCAGTACTACGCCGCGACGGGCAAGCAGAGCGATCTCACCCTCGAGGATCTGAACCGGCCGGACGTCGACGCGTTCATGCGCGGCGTCGAGTCCTCCGTCGTCCACTACGGCGACATCACGCCGACGTTCCTGAACGGGCTCTACCGCAACGACCGCGCCGGCGTCGGCCTGACCTACGTCTCGGCCATCGCCGTCGAGGAGAAGTCGATCCTCGACTACAACAGCGGCAACCCGGACGGCACCCTCGACCCCGGGGAGCAGCCCCGCAAGCCCCGCATCCCCCTCGTCGCCGTCTACCCGAAGGACGGGACGCTCTTCTCCGACAACCCGTTCTTCGTGCTCGACGCCTCGTGGGTCAAGCCGGCCCAGAAGAAGGCCGCCCGCCAGTTCGAGACGTTCGTGCAGCAGCCCGACAACCAGCGCAAGGTGCTGGCCTTCGGCTTCCGCCCCGGCAACCCGGCCGTCCCGGTGGCGGCGCCGATCGTCGCCGCCAACGGCGTGGACCCGAGCCAACCCCAGACCACGCTCGGCGTGCCGGCGCCCGACGTCCTCAGCCGCCTCCTCGACAAGTGGGGCGAGCAGCGCAAGGCCGCGAAGGTGCTGCTGGTGATCGACGTCTCGGGCTCGATGGGCGAGGAGGTCGGCGGCGGCGAGACGAAGCTCGACCTGGCCAAGCGGGCCTCGATCGACGCACTGCAGGAGTTCAAGCCCGAGGACCAGGTGGGCCTGCGCATCTTCTCCACGAACATCGCGCCGAAGGAGCCTCGCGACTTCCTCGACCTCGTCCCGCTGGGCGAGATCTCCGGGAACCGGGAGGCGATCGCCAGCCGCATCGGCAGCCTCACCCCCACCGAGGGCACCCCGCTCTACACGACCGCGTCGTCTTCGTTCGAGTTCATGAAGAGCCAGTTCGACCCGGCCCGGATCAACGCCGTCGTGCTCCTGACCGACGGCCGCAACGAGGACGACTTCAACGACCTCAACGCGACGATCGCCAAGCTCCGCTCGGGCTCGGAGGGCCAGGCCCAGCCGGTCCGGCTCTTCACCATCGCCTACGGCCAGGACGCCGACAAGAACACGCTGAAGCGGCTGTCGGAGGCGACCAACGCGGCGACCTACGACGCCAGCGACCCGCAGACGATCAACAAGGTCTTCACGGCGGTCGTCAGCAACTTCTAGTCGTCCCTCGGCCGCAGCAGGACGACGGAGCACCACCGCGCGCCGCCGGCGGAACACGACCGGGGTACGTTGGCGAACGTGATCGCCCGCCTGCCCGAACGGGTGCGCACGCGCGCCGTGGCCGAGGCGGTGGTGTCGCCCTCCGCCATCGTGTTGGCCGGCGCCGGCACGGCCCTCGGCATCGCCACCGGACTCGGGCCGCTCGCCCTCATCGCGGGGGCGGCCGCGTGGGCGGCACGGGTCGCCTTCGCCGTTCCCCGCCGGCCCGCGGGTGAGCGCATCGACCCCTATCAGGTGGCCGAGCCGTGGCGTCGTTTCGTGCTCGACGCGCAGCAGGCGCAACGGAAGTTCGACGGCGTGGTGGCCCGGGCCCGCAGCGGTCCGGTGCAGGCCCGGCTGCAGGCGGTCGGCCGTCGCATCGGGGACGGCGTCTCGGAGTGCTGGCGCATCGCCCGGCAGGGCGACTCGCTCGACGACGCACTGCGCCATCTGGACGAGCAGCACGTCTACAACGAGTTGCTCGAGGTGCAGGACGAGCGGCGCCGGACGAGCGGCAACGCGTCGGCCGAGCAGTCGTTGGGTCGCACCCAGGCCGCCCTCGAGGCGCAGCTGGCGTCGGGGCGGCGCCTCCGGTCCGTCGCCGACGACGCCCGCAACCGCCTCCGGCTCCTGAACGCGCAGCTCGACGAGGCCGTGGCCCGCTCCCTCGAGATCTCCCTCAGCGCCGGCGACGTCAGCCAGCTCGGCCCGCTCACCGATGACATCGAGGGCGTGGTCGGCGAGCTCGAGTCGCTCCGCCAGGCCCTCGAGGAGACTTCGGACACAGGCGGCACCTCGGCCACGGCCTAGGGCATAACCTCCCGATCATGTTCAAGTTGCTGCGTCGCATGGGCGCCTACATCACGGCCGCCCTCACCGGGAAGTTCAACGAGGTGGCGGATCCGAAGGTCCAGCTCGAGCAGGCGATCACCGAGGCGCAGGACCAGCACCGGAGGCTCAAGGAGCAGGCGGCCAACGTCATCGCCAACCAGAAGCAGACCGAGATGCGCTTGAACCGCTCCATGGAGGAGCTCGAGGGGCTCAACGCGAAGGCCCGCCAGGCCGTGCTCATGGCCGACGACGCCACCAAGGCGGGCGACACCAAGAAAGCCACCGAGCTCACCAACGCCGCGCAGTCCTTCGCCAACCGCCTTATCACCACGGAGAAGGAGGTCGAGTCGCTCAAGCAGCTCCACCTCCAGGCCAGTCAGGCAAGCGATCAGGCCAAGGGTGCCGTGCAGCAGAACTCCATCGTCTTGCAGAAGCGCCTCACCGAGCGCCAGAAGCTGCTCAGCCAGCTCGATCAGGCGAAGATGCAGGAGCAGATGAACAAGGCCATGAGCTCGCTCAGCGAGGCCGTCGGCCAGGACGTCCCGACCTTCGACGAGGTCCGCGACAAGATCGAGTCGCGGTACGCGAAGGCCCTCGGCGCCAGCGAGTTGCAGGGGGAGACGGTCGAGTCCCGGATGCTCGAGGTCGAGCAGGCGGCCATGGACTCCGAGGCGCAGGCCCGCCTTTCGCAGATCCGCAGCCAGCTCGGGTTGGAGACGGCCACCGCCGCCGGTGCCGAGACCTCGTCGGCTCCCGCGACCCAGACCCCCGTCGAGGGCGGCTCCTCCAGCTAGGGCAGCACGACGAGGTCGTCCCGGTGGACGACCTCGTGGGGCAGGTCGGCCGGGAGGTCCGACGTCCGCCGGCCGGCCCACTCCCCGACCCGTGACGCCGGGTGGCGCACGAGGCCCTTGGCGAACACGACGCCGTCGGCGCCGGCGATCTCGACCGCGTCGTCGACGTCGAAGGTACCCTTGACCTCGACCACACCGGCGGGGAGCAACGACGTGTTGCGCTCGGTGAGGGCTCGCCGCGCGCCGTCGTCCACGACGACCGTGCCCGACGCACCCACGGCGAAGGCGATCCACAGCTTGCGTGCCGGGAGCTTGCGGTCGTGGGGCCGCACGTAGGTGCCGGCGCCGGCTTCCCCCGCCAACGCGGACCGCAGCACGTCGGGCGCGACGCCCCGGCGATGACCGCCGGCACCCCCGACCAAGCCGCGATCTTGGCCGCCGCCAGCTTCGAGGCCATGCCCCCGCTGCCGCGGGTGGTGCCACTACCGCCGGCCAGTCGCTCGAGGGCCTGGTCCACCTCCATGATCTCCTCGATCAGCGACGCATCGGCGTGCAGGCGCGGATCGGAGGTGAACATCCCCGGTGTGTCCGTGAGGAGCACCAGCAGGCCGGCGCCGATGAGGTGGGCCACCAGGGCGGCGAGCCGGTCATTGTCGCCGAAGCGGATCTCGTCATCGGCGACGGCGTCGTTCTCGTTGATGATCGGGACGACGCCCAGGTCGAGCAGGCGACGGATCGTCTGGCGGGCGTGGAGGTACTGGGCCCGGTGCACGAAGTCGAGCGGCGCCAACAGCACCTGCCCGGCCACGAGGTCGTGGCTCCCCAACACCTCGTCGTAGACGCGCATCAGGCGGCTCTGCCCGACCGCGGCGATGGCCTGCAACGTCGCAACGTCCCGGGGCCGAGCCAGGCCCAGAGCGGGAAGCCCGGCGGAGATGGCTCCCGAGGTGACGACGACGACCCGATGACCCGCCCGGCGGGCGGCGGCGACCTCGGTGCAGAGCTTCTCGATGGCGGCGAGATCGATGACCCCGGCGTCGTCGGTGATCGACGACGTCCCGACCTTGACGACGACCAGCGTCACGATCGGCTCAGTCGTCCTGGTACTCGAAGGAGAACGAGGCGATGTGCACGATGTCGCCCTCCGACGCACCCGCCTTGGCCAACGCCTTGTCGACGCCGAGGCGCTTGAGCCGCTCCTGCACGAACGCCATGGCATCGGCGTTGGAGATGTCGTTGAGGGCGACGGCCCGGGCGGCCGGGCGGCCGAGCACCGTCCACGACGCATCGTCGTTGCGCTCGATCCGGATGCCGGCCGGCTCGGGGCGGTGGACCACGAAGGAGTCCCGCACCGGCTGGGAGGAACGGGCCTCGCGGACGAGCACGGCCAACTGGCCGAGCACCTCGGGGAGCCCGGCACCGGTCACGGCGGACACGCGGATGCCATCCCACTCATCACCGAAGGTCGGCGCGTCGGCCTTCGACCCGACGACGAGCGCGGGGCGGTCGAGGAGGTCGGGGCGGTAGGCGCCGAGCTCGTGGGTCAGGATCCGCAGTTGCTCGTCGGGGGGCCGCTCGTCGGACGGGGCCAGGTCGATCAGGAAGAGCATGACGCGGGCCCGTTCGACGTGGCGGAGGAACTGGTGGCCGAGGCCGCGCCCCTCGCTCGCCCCTTCGATGAGCCCCGGGATGTCGGCCACGATGAACTCGGCGTCGTTCAGCCGGACCACGCCGAGGTGGGGCTCGAGGGTCGTGAACGGGTAGTCGGCCACCTTGGGCTTGGCCGCCGAGACCCGGGAGATGAAGGTCGACTTCCCCGCGTTCGGGAACCCGACGAGGGCGACGTCGGCCATCAGCTTGAGCTCGAGGTTGAGGTAGTACTCCTCGCCGACCTCGCCCTGCTCGGCGAAGGCGGGCGCCCGCCGGCGGTTGGAGAGGAACCGGGCGTTGCCCCGACCGCCCTGGCCGCCCTTGGCCGCCAGGTAGCGGTCACCGGCGTGGACCAGGTCACCGAGCACCTTGCCATCGAGCCCGCGGACGACCGTCCCCTCCGGGACCGGCACGACGAGGTCGCCGCCCCGAGCCCCGTGGCGACCCTTGCCCATCCCGTGGGTGCCGTTCCCGGCCGGACGATGCGGATGGTCCTTGAAGGCGATCAACGACGAGACGTTGTGATCGGCCTGCAGCCACACATCGCCGCCGCTGCCGCCATCGCCTCCGTCGGGTCCGCCCTTGGAGACGTGCGCCTCCCGACGGAACGAGACAGACCCCGCGCCACCGTTTCCGGCCTTGACGTGGACCTGGGCTTCGTCGACGAAGGCGGACACCCGGGGATTCTACGGGTGTGTCGGACGGACCAGCCCGATCGAGTCAGAGGAAATGGCCCGAACGGGACATGGCATCGACACGGTCACGGGTAGAAGCTGAGGGGGATGAGGGCGGGCATCGAGGAACCAGCAGGCTCCAGGCTGCACCGGCTCGAGCGGGCCCTGGCGGCGCTCGGGACGGACCGGGGCGAAGGCGGCACCGACGCCATCGCGCAAGCGGCCAAGGAGGCCTTGGACGCGACGGCGGTGCTCGTCCTGGTCCCTCGCGACGACCTGCCCGGCAGCCTGCAACGTGCGAACGGCGCCGGCCTGCCCGACGATCTCCGGCAGGTGCTGCGCACCGCCCTGCGCCGTCCGGAGGACAGCCCGTCGGGCCAGGCGCTGCGGACCGGTGCACCGGTGCTGGTCCCGGACCTCGCCGCCGACGCTCGCTTCTCGTGGGCCGCACCCACGCTCGCCCACTACGGCGGCCGATCGTTGATCGCCGTCCCCTTCGGCCCCGGCGGAGCGCCCATCGGCGTCCTCAACGCCTACTTCGACCGGACGGGCCCGTTCGGCGACGACGAGGTCGCCATCCTGCGGGCCTTCGCCGTGCAGGCGTCCTCCTCGGTGGCCTGTGCCATCGCCGCCGACCGGGAGCGGCGGGCCGAGGAGGAGCTGGCCCACGCCGAGCGGTTGAGGTCCGACTTCCTCAGCACCGTCTCCCACGAGTTGCGGACGCCGCTGACCTCGATCGCCGGGTTCGTCGACACCGTCATCCTGCAGTGGGACCGCCTCGACGACTCGTCCAAGCAGGAGCTGCTGCAGCGGGTCTCGTGGAACGCCGGCGAGCTGCGCCGCCTCATCGAGCAGGTGCTCGCGTTCTCCTCTCTCGAGGCGACGGCGCGGGACGCGCAGGCGCCCTACGCCCTGCGCCGCGGGATCGACGACGTCGTCCGCCACATGACGCCGGCCCTTCGGGAGTGCGAGGTCGAGGTCGACATCGACGACGACGTCGTGATCCTGGCCTCCCCGGAGGTCATGCACCACGTGATCGGGAACCTGTTGACCAACGCCAGCAAGTTCTCGCCGGCAGGGTCGCGGATCCAGATCGCCGGGCGCCGGGCGATCACCTCGGCCTGCATCACCGTCACCGACGAGGGGCCGGGCGTGCCGGAGGGCGAACGCGACCGGATCTTCGACCGCTTCTACCGGGGCGCCACCACGGGCCACACCCGGGGCACCGGGATCGGCCTCGCCATCGTGCGGACCTCGGTCGAGGCGATGGGCGGCACCGTGGACGTGCGGGATCACGTCGCCGGCCGGGGGGCCACGTTCGAGGTCACCCTCCCGTTGGCCGACGAGGCCGGCGAGGCGTCGGTGCTGGTGCTCTAGCTGGAGGCGTCGGCGGTCGCCGGCTGCGGCTGCGAGCCGTGGGCGACCTCGGTGCCGTCGAGCACGTCGACGAGCTTGCGGCCCTTGCGGGACCCGAACTTCACCTTGCCGGGGGCGAGGGCGAACAACGTGTCGTCGCCGCCGCGACCGACGTTCTCACCCGGGTGGAACCGGGTGCCGCGCTGGCGGACGATGATGGCGCCGGCGGTGACGGTCTGACCGTCGAACACCTTGACGCCGAGGCGCTTGGCCTCCGAATCCCGGCCGTTCCTGGTGGAACCGCCACCCTTGGTCTTCGACATGGCTCAGTTCCCCTTCGAAATGCCGGTGATCTCGATCGTCGTGTAGTGCTGACGATGCCCCCAGCGCCGGCGCTGGTTGGTCTTGTTCTTGTACGTGAAGCCGCGGATCTTGGGACCGGCCGCTTCGCCCACGATGCGGGCGGCGACGCTGGCACCGGCGAGGTCGCCGGCCGCGGCCGTGACCGTCTCGCCGTCGACGAGCAGAACGGGGACGAAGCTGAGCTCGTCGCCGTCCGCGGTCAGGCGTTCGACATCGAGCCGCTCGCCTTCCTTCACCCGATACTGCTTGCCACCGGTCTTGATGACTGCGTACACCGTGAGCCTCCGTGGCCACGACGGGCCGCTGGACAACAGCCGTCCAGTGTAGAGGTTGGTCCGTCCTACGGACGAACCCACCGTCAGAGGAGGCTCTGGTCGAAGACGAGACCCCGGCCGGCGCAGGTGGGGCAGGTCTCGGAGAAGGACTCCACGAGCCCCTCGGAGACCCGCTTGCGGGTCATCTCGACCAGGCCGAGCTCGGAGATGTCGAAGACCTGGGTCCGCGTCTTGTCGCGGGCCAGGGCCTCCTTGAAGGCGTTGATGACGTTGGTCCGGTTCTCCCGGATCTCCATGTCGATGAAGTCGATGACGATGATCCCGCCGACGTCGCGCAGCCGGAGCTGGCGGGCGACCTCGGCCGCCGCCTCCAGGTTGTTCCGGAAGACGGTCTCCTCGAGGTTCGTCGTACCGACGTTCTTGCCGGTGTTGACGTCGATGACCGTCAGCGCCTCGGTGCGCTCGATGATCAGCGATCCGCCCGAAGGGAGCCAGACCTTGCGGTCGAGCGCCTTGTGGAGCTGCTCGTGGACGTGGAACTTCTCGAAGATCGGGAGGCCCTCGACCTCGGCGTCGTAGAACTCGACGCGGTCGGCCAGCTCGGGCGTGATCGACTCGACGTAGTCGCGGACCTCCTCGAAGAGGGCCCGGTCGTCGATGGCGACGCCGCGGTACTCCTTGTTGAACTCCTCACGGATGACCCGCACGGCCAGGTCGGGCTCCTTGTAGAGCAGGGTGGCCCCCTTGGAGCGCTTGGCCAGCGCCTCGATCTGCTCCCACTGCTTGAGGAGCCGGAGCACGTCCCGGCGGAGCTCGTCCTCCGTGGTGCCTTCGGCCGCGGTGCGCACGATGACCCCGTGCTGGGCCGGCTTGACCGAGTCGAGGATGCGGCGGAGGCGCTTGCGCTCGTCGTCGGAGAGCCGCTTGGAGATCCCGTAGGTGTCGGAGTTCGGGATGAGGACGACGAAGCGTCCCGGGATCGACACCTCCTGGGTGAGGCGGGCCCCCTTGGCGCCGATCGGGTTCTTGGTGACCTGGCACATGATCGTCTGGCCCGACTTCAGCATCTGCTCGATCTTCGTGTTCTGGTTCGGCTTCGTGGAGCTGTGGCCCTCGACGTCGTCGGCGTCGTAGCGGACATCGCCCCGGTACAGGACGGCGTTCTTGGGGGTGCCGATGTCGACGAAGGCCGCCTCCATGCCGGGCAGCACGTTCTGGACGCGGGCCAGGTAGATGTTGCCGTCGATCTGGGTGTCGTCGTCGGTCGGGCGCGAGACGTAGTGCTCGAGCAGGGCCCGTCCCTCCAGCACCCCGATCTGGGTCGCGTTGGGCCGGACGTGGACCGCCATCAGGTAACGGCCGACCG
Source organism: uncultured Actinomycetes bacterium (assembly GCA_963731055.1). GTDB lineage: Bacteria > Actinomycetota > Acidimicrobiia > Acidimicrobiales > CADCTF01 > DATLED01. Next base: position 69,135 of record CAVSUD010000007.1, read on the forward strand.
GGCGGCCGTTGCGCTCCTTGCCGCGGCGGCGCTCGAGCGTCTCCTCGTCGAGCTCGATGGGCGCCCCGAGGTCGTCGTCGAGGCTCACGCCGGCCCGCACGGCGTCCCCGCCGCCTCCGTTGCGGGAGGTGGCCCCGCTCTTGGCCCGCCCGCCTCGCCGGCGCTTCTTGCGGTTCCGGGCGTCGCCCCCGCCGTTCCCGTCGTCGGACGGGCCGGCGTCGGCCGCACTCTCGCGGCGGGGCCCGGGCGGGGGCGGGATCACCCGCCCCGGGCGGGTGTCGCCGATCTTGGGCTTCGCGGCCGCGACGGCGTCCCGGGGCGGCTCGGCCCCTGCCTCGGGAGCCGCCTGGAGCGCGATCTCGTTCGGTTTCCTGCCTCGCCCACCCCGACTGCCGCGGCGGCGCTTCTTCCGGGCCTGGGCCTCAGCGGACCCTTCGCCGGCGGGCGGGGTCGACGGTTCCGGGCGGAGCTCCGGGACGGGGTCGGACATGGGAGAAGTCCCTTCTCATGACACCCGCTCGTAGTGCTGAACGGGTGGCGCGTCCTCGGCGTCGGGCGGACCGGGGACCTCGTCGAGAGGTTCGGTCCGCCGCGCCGTCGGCGCGCAAGATCCATTGGTGGGTTCTGCGGACCCGGACCTCCTCGAGCGGCCGCTCGGGCGTGCTCAGGGCGACGAGGAGCTCGGCGGGACGCAGGCCACGGGGTTGGGTGGCGAGCTCGGCGCTGAACTTCACGCAGGTCCGGCCGTCGTCGGCCTCGACGGTCTCGAGGGAGTCGACGGACAAGATGGCGGGGCGCACGTCGTCTTCGACGCTCGCCCCCTTGCGGGTGCGGGTGATGACGATGACCTCCGACGCGAAGGCCGCGTCGACGGCATCGCGGAGCTCGTCCTCGGACAGGCCGGCGACGGTGATGTCGAAGGTGGTCGAGGTGACCTCGTGCTGCAGGGAGTCGCGCCGGTCGGCGATCGGCGCCACGGCGTGGACGTCGATGCCGTCGGGGAGGGCCGCGGTGAGGCGGGTGGCGAGCTCCTCGACCACGAGGCCTTCCACCTGCTCCGGGTCGAGCTCCAGGTCCAGGTACTCGCTGATCGACTCGTGACCGGTCGACAGGGCGAGCCCGAAGCTGACCTTGGGACGCGGCGAGAACCCGACGCTGTAGGCGAGGGGCAGGTTCGTCCGCCGGAACGCCCGCTCCCACATGCGGGCGAGGTCGCGGTGGCTCGTCCAGCGGATCTTGCCCGTCTTGGAGAACTTGACCCGGAGACGCACGGTCAGGTCCGGGTCAGCAACTGGACGGGGACGAAACCGCCGGTGGCCAGGTCCTGGCCGGTGCCCTGGGAGCCCCCGGCCGGCGGGGTGGCAGAGGCGACGCGATGCTCGATCCCGTAGCCGGTGCACGCGCCGCAGTCGTAGCACGGGGTCCAGCGACAGTCCTCGATGCCGGCGACGGCGAGGGCGTCCTGCCAGTCCCCCCAGAGGAAGTCCTTGTGGAGCCCGGCGGAGATGTGGTCCCACGGGAGGACCTCGTCCTCGGTGCGGTGGCGATGGACGTACCAGTCGACCTCGAGACCGTGCTTGGCCATGGCGTTCTTCCAGAGCTCGACGTCGAAGAACTCCGACCACTCCTGGAAGATGCCGCCGTTGCGCCAGACCTCTTCGATGACGGCGCCGATCCGGCGGTCACCCGCGAGGCGATGCCCTCGGCGAGGGTGGCCTTCGGGTCGTGCCACTTGAGCTGCACCCCGTGCTGCTTGCGGGTCGCGTCGCGCAGGAGGTTGATCTTCCGGCGGAGCTCGTCCTCGGTGTTCTGCCCGAACCACTGGAAGGGCGTCTGCGGCTTCGGGACGAACCCGCCCACGGAGGCGCTGACGGTCACCCGGTTCGTGTGCTTCTTCCCGATGGCGACGCAGTTCTTGGCCAGCTCGGCGATGCCGAGGGTGTCCTCGTCGGTTTCCGTCGGCAGGCCGATGAGGAAGTAGAGCTTCACCCGCTGCCACCCCTGGCTGAACGCCGAGTCGACGGCCCCGTAGAGGTCCTCTTCGCGGATGAGCTTGGAGATGACCTGGCGGATCCGCCACGTCCCGCCCTCGGGGGCGAAGGTGAGGCCCGTACGGCGGACCTTGGCGATCTCGGCCGCCAGCCCCACGGTGTAGGCGTCGACCCGGAGCGAGGGCAGGCTGACCCCGACCTGACCGCCGCAGGCCGGATCGTTCACGACCCCCTTGACCACCTCGTCGATCCCGGAGTAGTCGGCGCTCGACAGGCTCGTGAGGGCGACCTCGTCGTAGCCCGTCCGCTGCAGTCCGTCCGAGATCATCTGGCGGACCTGGGCCACCGGACGCTCGCGGACCGGCCGCGTGATCATCCCGGCCTGGCAGAACCGGCACCCCCGGGTGCAACCCCGGAAGATCTCGACGTTGAGGCGGTCGTGGACCACCTCGGTGAGCGGGATCAGCTGCGACTTCGGGTACGGCCAGGCACCGAGGTCGGCGATCGTCCGCTTCTCGACCCGGGCCGGCACGTCGGCATGCTTCGGCGTGACGCTGACGAGGCGTCGCCCGTCGTACTCCACGTCGTACATCGACGGGACGTAGACGCCGGGGACGGCGGCCAGGGTGCGCAGGACCCGCTCGCGGCTCCCCGCCGTGCGTCCGCCCAGCTTCCACTCGGCCACGATCTCGGTGATCTCGGCGATGACCTCTTCGCCGTCCCCGATGACGAACAGGTCGACGAAGTCGGCCAGCGGCTCCGGGTTGTAGGTGCAGTGCCCCCCGGCCACGACCAGCGGGTGCTCGGGCGTGCGCTGATCGCTGCGCACGGGCACGCCGGCCAGGTCGACGCAGTTCAGGAGGTTCGTGAAGACGAGCTCGGCCGAGAGGTTGAAGGCCAGGAGGTCGAAGTCGCCGGCGGCGCGGTGGGTGTCGACGCTGAACAGCGGCAGCCCCCGGCTCCGGAGCTGCCCCTCCATGTCCGACCACGGGGCGTAGGCCCGCTCGGCCACGGCGTCGTCACGCTCGTTGAGCAGCTCATAGAGGATCTGGAGGCCCTGGTTGGGCAGGCCGACCTCGTAGGAGTCGGGGTAGATCAGCAGCCACGCCGCCTTGTGCGGGGCGTGGTGAGGGGTCTGGGACCCCTCCTCGCAGCCGATGTAGCGGGCCGGCTTCTGCACCTTGGCCAACAGGGGCTCGATCCTGGGCCACAGAGAGGTCATGTCCCGGCCCACTGTACCGGCGGGGAAGATCCTGGACGGCAGTCGGATGAACGGTACATACTTCGCGACATGGACAATGTGGCGGGAAACACGGAAGAGCAGCTGGTCGCGGAGCGCCTCGGAGCGGTACTGGCCGGCATCGGGACCTTGACCACGAGCAGCTCACGCGACGACCGACCGTGGGCGGCCGGCGGCTACTTCGCCGAGGACGGGCTCTTCACCCTCGGCATGATCCTCGAGACGCACGGCACGACGATGACGAACATCCGCAACAACCCCCGGGTCGCCGTCTCGATCACCACGGGCAACCCGTTCGAGCCGTTCGCCCAGGGCATCGCCCGCGTCGAGGTGCTGTCCGACGAGGCGGAGATCGCCGCGGTGCACCGTGCGCTCGAGGCCAAGTCGCCGGCCATCGCCCCCCTGCTGGGGATCCCGGTCGAGACCGTCCGCCTGCACGTGCAGACCTGGAAGGTCACCGACATCCCCAACGGCTGGCTCCCGGCCAAGGTCCTCCACGCCCCGGCCGAAGCCCGGGTCTCCGCCTAGGACTCGGCCGGAAAGGCCTCCGCCCGCAGGGCGTCGCCGCAGAGCGAAGCCAGGGTCACGTGAAGCGACGCATGTGGACGTTCAGCACGAGACCCATGGCGGCGAACGTCGCCAGGGTGGACGACCCGCCGTAGCTGAGGAACGGGAGGGGGATGCCGGTGATCGGCATGATGCCCATCGTCATCCCCACGTTCTCGAAGATCTGGAACGTCAGCATGGCCAGCACGCCGACGCAGATGAGGGTGCCGGCCACGTCCTTGGCCAGCGCGGCTGATCGCCACGTCCGCCAGGCCACCAGGGCGAAGACCGCCAGCAGCATCGCGGAGCCGACCAGCCCGAGCTGCTCCCCCACCGCCGTGAAGATGAAGTCGGTGTGCTGCTCGGGCACGTAGGAAAGGTTCGTCTGCGTGCCCCGGAAGAGGCCCCGTCCGGCGATGCCGCCCGAGCCGATGGCGGTCTTCGACTGGGCCAGGTTGTAGGCCGATCGGTCGGTGTCGGCCTCCGGCTCGAGGAACGAGGTCAGCCTCTTGTACTGGTAGTCCTTGAGGATGCCGAGGTTGACGACCGCGAACACGGCGATGACGGCGATGACCAAGAGGGCGACGAGGTGGCGCGCCTTGGCCCCCGAGACGAGGAGCATGCCGAGGAGGATGGCGCCGAAGACGAGCGACGTCCCGAGGTCGGGCTGCAGGTAGATCAGTGCCATCGGCAGGCCGGCCAAGCCGAGGATCACCGCCATGCGGCGCCCGTCGATCTCGCCCCGCAGCGACGAGACGTAGGCGGCCAGACACACGATCAGCGCGACCTTGGCGAACTCCGACGGCTGGAACTGGAACGGCCCGACGTCGAACGACGCCTGTTGGCCCTTGTGCTCGGCCCCGAGCACCAGCACCAGCAGGAGGAGGCCGACGGTGCCGACGTAGATGATCGGGGCGAAGTCGCGGAAGGCGCGGTAGTCGACGACCGACATGACGATCATCACGCCGAGGCCGAGGGCCACGAACATCGCCTGGCGCTGCAGGTAGTACTGCGGGTCGGCGCCCGCCTCCTCCAGGCGGTTGCGGGTCGCGCTGTAGATCATGAGCAGCCCGAAGCTGGCCAGGACCAGGATCGAGGCGGCGAGGCTGAGGTCGACGTGGCGCCACGGCGAGGCCGCATCGTCCCGGCTGAACCGTGCGGCGGCCATCAGTCGCTCCCTTGTCCGAGTCGGATCGGCTCGTTCGGCTGCCCCACGATGCCCTGCAGGATCCGGCGGGCCACCGGCGCGGCCGAGGTGCCGCCGAAGCCGGCCTCCTCCATCACGACCGAGATCGCGTACTGCGGGGCGTCGGCCGGGGCGAACGCGGCGAAGACGGCCGTGTCGTGCTTCTTGGCGACCTGGGCCGTGCCCGTCTTGCCCGCGACCGGGAACGTGTCGTTCGGGAAGCCGTTGAAGGCGTAGAACGCCGTGCCCTCCTCCCGGGCGACGACGCCCTTGAGCCCTTCGAGGATCGGCTGGCGCAGGGCCGGGGTGAGGCCGAGGTCGCGCACGGGATGGGGGGCCTCCTCCACGAGCAGCTTGGGCTGGAACAGCGTGCCGCCGTTGGCGAAGGTGGCGTAGGAGTTGGCCAACTGCAGCGGCGTCACGAGGACGTCGCCCTGCCCGATGGCCATGTTGATCGAGTCGCCGGTGAACCAACGATCGTCGATGCAGCCCACCTTCGGGTTCTCACAGAACCGCTTCTTCCACGCCGCATCCGGGATGACGCCGCCCTTCTCGCTCGGAAGCGGGATCCCGAGCGGATCGTCGAGACCGAACGCACGGGCCGTCTCGGCCAGACCGTCGCCGTTCGGGAAGCGGGCGCCGAGACCGTAGAAGTACACGTCACTCGACACGGTGATGGCCCGACGGAGGTCGACGCGCCCCCAGGCCTTGCGCCCCGCGTTCTGGAACTCGCACTTCTGGCCCTTGCAGTTGGGCACCTTGAAGAAACCAGGATCGGTGATCGAGGTGTTGCCGGCGATCATCGAGCGCTGGACGGCGGCCACGGCCGTGATCAGCTTGAAGGTCGAACCGGGCGCGTACTGCCCCTGGAGGGCGCGGTTGTTCAGCGGAAAGTGCGACGCCGGGTCGTTGAAGGCGGCGAACACTTCGCGCTTGATCCCGTTGATGAACTCGCCGGGGTTGTAGGTCGGGTACGACGCCATCGCCAGGATCGAGCCGTCGCGCGGATCGGTCACCACCACGCTCCCGGCCGGCGCCTCGAAGTGCTTCCCGTCGCCGGTCCGGTCGACCGCGCTCCGGGCCGCCTCGAGGCCCTGGGCCAACGACTCCTCGGCCAGTCGCTGCACGTTCAGGTCGATCGTGAGCTGGACGTCGGTGCCCGGCGTCGGCCGCTTCACCGCCAACGGCTCGCCCTTGACGACCTCGCCGGCCGAGTTGACCTGCAGCTTGGTCACGCCCGGACGGCCGCGGAGCCGGTCCTCGTAGACCCGCTCGACGCCGCTCTTCCCCAGGGAGTCGCCGAGGCGGTAGCCATCCCTCCGTCGGTCCTCCAGCTCCTTGTCGTTGATCTCGCCGACGTAGCCGAGGACGTGGGCGGCGAGGGTCGGCGGGTCGTTCGGATAGGTGCGCTCGGAGACGATCGTGGCCTCGACGGACGGGAAGTCGGCCTGATGCTCCTTCACGTAGATGTAGAGCTCCTCGGGCACCGCGTCGCCCTCCGCCACGGGGATCGGCTTGTACTGGCTGTAGCGCAGATCGGCGATGCGCTTGTCGAGCTCCTCACGGCTGAGGTTGAGGAGGGCGGCCAGGCGGCCCTTCACGATCTCCGGGTCCTCGAGCTTGTCGAGCTCGTTCCGGTTCACGGTGATGGCCTGGGTGCGCCGGTTGTCCACGAGCACCTGGCCGTTGCGGTCGAGGATCCGACCTCGCGGCGCGTCCTCGTAGACGAAGCGGATCTGATTCGTGGTCGCGGCCGCCACGAACGTCCCCGAGTCCAGCACCTGGAGGTACCAGAGGCGAGCGAAGAGGGCGCTGAACAGCGAGACGACGACGATGCCGACGACGGCCAACCGAAGGCGGGGGCTCTCCGACATCAGGTGGCGTAGCTCCGCTCGGCGATACCGGTCCGGAAGACCCACGTGCAGGCCCGCAGGGCAACCGGCGCGAGGGCGGCGTTCAAGCCCCCGACGACGACGGCGATCAGCGGGAGACGGGGCGACACGAAGTCGCCCTGCCCGACCATGGCCCCGACGATGGCGTAGAGGAAGGTGCCGCCGGCGCTGGCTGCGAACGCCGTGGCGATGGGGATCCACCAGGCGGCGCGGAGGATGCCCGACTGCAGTGACCCGATGGCGAACCCGACGAGGCAGTACACGAGCGCGCTCAGCCCGAACGGCGCCTGCACGAAGAGGTCGGCGAGCAGACCGGCGACGAAGCCGACGACGGCCCCACGCTCGGCACCGGCGACGAGACCGACCATGATCGTCACCAGCAACAGCGCGTCCGGTCGGACCCCGTCGATGCGCAGCCGGCTCAGCAGGGTGAGGTGCACCACGACGGTCAGCGCCAGCACCACGGCGGACCGGAGACGGATGCCGCTCATCGGGGCGTCCACTGCAGGACCGTGAGGAAGGTGAGGCGACGGAGGTCGACCACGGGGCCGACCGTCACGTCCTGTTGGAGGGCGTTCGGGCGGACCGAGAACGACTTCACCTGACCGACCGGCAGGCCCGGCGGGAACTGGCTCTGCTGCAGGCCGCTGGTCACCACGACGTCACCCGCCTGCATGACCGTGGCCGGATCGATGAGGTCGAGCGACATCGACGAGAGCGAGCCCGTGCCGTTGGCCACGCCGACGTCCCCCGTCTCGCCGAGTCGAATGCCGACGCTGAAGGTCTTGTCCGTGAGCAGTTGCACCACGGCCCGGTTGCGGGAGGCCTCGGTGATGCGCCCGACGAGGCCCGCGCCGGTGACGACGGGCATCCCGGTGGCGATGCCGGCGCTCGTGCCCTTGTCGATCTCGACGGTGAACGCGAAGTTGCTGGCGCTGGTGGACACCACCCTCGCGTCGACGCGCGGGATGTCGTCGGGGCCGGGCAGGTCGAGCGAGTCGAGCAGGGCCCGGCGTTCGCGATCGGCGTCGTCAGCCTTGTAGAGGTCACCCCGGATGCCGGCGATCTCGGCGCGGAGCTGCTCGTTCTCGGCCTCGAGGTCCCCGTAGTGGACGATGCCGCCCACGAAGTCGCCGACCGGAGCGAAGAGGCGGTCGCTGGTGCGTTGCACGGGGGCGAAGGCATCCCGGACGCCGTCCTTGACGACCCCGATGGCGCCCGATCCGGCGCCCCGGTAGTCCAACGTGAGAAGGGTCACGGAGGTCAGGACCAACAACAACAACGTGAAGCGCGAACGGGCGGGTCGCCGGTAGACAGCCAAGCGGGCCCGTTACGAATAGTTGGGCGGGAGGAGGACGTCCTTCAGTGCGTCGAACTCCTCGAGGAACTGGCCGCCGCCGATGGCCACGCTGAGCAGCGGGTTGTCCGCCACCACGATCGGCATCCCGGTCTCGCTGGAGAGGCGGCTGTCGAGGCCCGTCAGGAGGGCGCCGCCACCGGTCAGGACGATGCCCTGCTCCATGATGTCGGCCGCGAGCTCCGGCGGGGTCTTGTCGAGGGTCACCTTCACGGCATCCACGATGGCCGCCAGCGGCTCCTCGATGGCCTCGCGGATCTCGTCGGTGGTGACGATGATCGTCTTCGGCAGCCCCGTGATCAGGTCGCGGCCCCGGATCTCGGCGTGGATCTCCTCCTCGAGCTGGCAGGCGCTACCGAGGACGATCTTGATCTCCTCGGCCGTCCGCTCGCCCAGCGCGAGGCTGTACTCCTTCTTGATGTACTGGATGATGGCGTCGTCGAGCTCGTCTCCGCCGATGCGGATCGACTGGCTCGTGACGATGCCACCCAGGGAGATGACGGCCACCTCGGTCGTGCCGCCGCCGATGTCCACGACCATGTTGCCGGTGGGCTCGTGGACCGGCAGGCCGGCGCCGATCGCCGCCGCCATGGGCTCCTCGATGATGTAGGCCGGCTTGCGGGCGCCGGCGTACTCGGCCGCCTCCTGCACCGCCCGCTTCTCCACGCCCGTGATGCCCGACGGGACGCAGATGACCATGCGCGGCTTGGCGAAGCGCCGCGGGTGCACCTTCTGGATGAAGTAGCGGAGCATCTTCTCGCAGATCTCGAAGTCCGCGATGACCCCGTCCTTGAGGGGACGGATGGCCTGGATGTGGCTCGGCGTGCGGCCGATCATCCGCTTGGCCTCCATGCCGACGGCGAGGGGGCGCATGTCCTTGGTGTTCACGGCGACGACCGACGGCTCGTTCAGGACGATGCCGCGACCCCGCACGTACACCAGGGTGTTGGCGGTTCCCAGGTCGATGGCCATGTCACGGCCCATGAGGGAGGAGAAGAAGTTGTCGGACACGCGGCGGGGCCTCCTCTCGATGGGGGCGGAGGTCGACTCCCAAGGCTACGAGAGCCGAGCCCGGACCGCCACCCACCCGCCCGCCGACGCCCGCCGTCCCGCTCCCCAGCCCGCCCCCCAACCCGCTTTCCGGCGCGAGTGGGGGCCAGGCCGTCCGCGGGCGCCGGAAAGCTCGGATGTCACACCGGCGTGGCACCCTCGGGGCATGCCCCGCACCTCCTACGACCGCATCGCCGCTCGGCAGCTCGGGCTGGTCACCGGTGCGCAGTTGCAGCTCCTCGGTTGGCGACGGGACCAGATTCGGCACGCCGTTCGGATGGGTCTGCTCGAGCCGTTGCGCCGAAACGTGTACCGGGTCGCGGGAGCCCCCAGAAGCCGTGAGCAGGCCTGGCTGGCGGCGGTCCTGGCCGCGTCCGGGTCCGTGCTCTCCCACCTGTCGGCCGCGATGATCTGGGGCTACCTCTACTTCCCGGACCCGGTCGGGATCGACCTGCTCCGCGTCGGCACCCGTCCCCGCCTCGACGGCGTCGTCGGGCACGAGACGGGCTTCCTACCGCCGTCGCACGTCACGATCCGCAACCGGTTGCCGGTCACCTCGTCGGCCCGAACGTTGACGGACGGCTGCGGCCAACTGAGCCCGAAACAGCTCCGAACGTCGGCCAACGATGCCCTCCGCCGGAGGGTCCTCTCCCTGCCGACGCTGGTTCGCACCGTCGACGAGGTCCCCGTGTCCGGACGCCGGGCGATCATCCCGATGGTCGAGTACCTGAAGGCGAAGGTACCCGGCTACGACCTCGGCGACAGCGACCCGGAGCTCGACCTGGTCGAGCGCTTGACGAGGGGCGGGTTCGAACGGCCGGCACAGCAGATCAAGGTCACGACGTCCATCGGGACGTTCTTCGTCGACGTCGGCTGGCCGGCGCTCCGCGTGGGCTTCGAGTACGACTCGGTCGAGTTCCACGTCGAGCGGTTCCACGAGGACCGCGACCGCCTCCGCGCGTTGAAGCGGGCCGGTTGGGACATCTGGCCGATCACGAAGACCACGTCTTCGAATGAGGTCCTCGCCATCGCCGCCGGCGCTTTCCGGCGCCAGCGGGCGGCATAGCACCCGTTCGCGCCGGAAAGCGGCAGTGGGGGGTTAGAGGTTGGGGAAGAAGATGCCGATCTCGCGCTGGGCGGACTCGGGGCCGTCGGAGCCGTGGACGAGGTTCTCGGTCATGAGGATGCCGAAGTCACCGCGGATGGTGCCGGGGGCGGCTTCCTTGGGGTTCGTGGCGCCCATGAGGGTGCGGACGACCTTCCACGTGTCCTCCGGGCCCTCGAAGACGCAGAGCGCGGCGGGGCCGCGGGTGATGAAGTCGACGAGCTCGCCGAAGAACGGCTTCGACGCGTGCTCCTCGTAGTGCTTCTCGGCCGTCGCGCGGTCGATGGTACGGAGCTCGGCGGCGACGAGCTTGAGTCCCTTGCGCTCGAAGCGGGCGATGATCTCGCCGGAGAGGCCTCGCTCCACGGCATCGGGCTTGCAGGCGACGAAGGTGCGGTCCATAGGACCGGGCACCGTAGTAGGGGCGGCGCCGGCTACCCAACCCCGCGGCGCAGCGCGGCCCGGGCCTCGCCCACCACGTGGAGCGAGCCGGTGATCAGCACCCCGTCCTCGGCCGCGCACCCGGCGAGGGCGCGACCGACGGCCTCGGCCACGCGGCCGCCGACCTCGGCGTACAGCCCTCGTCGTTCGGCGGCCGCGGCGACATCGGCCGCCGGCACGGCTCGCGGCGACTGCGACTGGCACGCCACGACCCGCACCACGTCGGGCAGGTCGAGCGCCTCGAGGAAGGCGTCCGGGTCGTGGGGCGAGAGGACCCCGATCACCAGCGTCCAGTGCTCCACCTCGCCGAACTCGTCGTCGATGGCGGCGGACAGGACGTAGGCGCCGGCGTCGTTGTGGGCGCCGTCGAGCAGGCACAACGGTTGGCGTCGCATCACCTCGAGCCGACCCGGGGACCGCACCGTGTCGAAGGCTTCGAGCACCAGTTCGCCGTCGAGCGGTCCGCCGAGGAAGGCCTCGCAGGCGGTGAGGGCGATCGAGGCGTTCTCGGCCTGGTAGGCGCCATGCAGACGGATGAACACGTCCTCGTACATCGACGTCGGCGTGCGCAGGGTCACGAGGCGACCGCCGACGGCCATGACGTTCTCCACGACGGCGAAGTCCTCGTCCCGTCGCCACACCGTCTCGGCCGGCGTATCGGCGAAGAACGGCGCCAGCTCCTCGCTCGTCTCACCCAGCACGAAGATCGAGCCCGGCTTGACGATGCCGACCTTCTCGCGGGCGATGTTCTCGACCGAACCCGCGTAGTCGAGATGATCGGCACCGACGTTGGTCAGCACCGCCACCTGTCCGTCGGCGACGTTCGTCGCGTCCCAGCGGCCCAGCAACCCCACCTCCACCACCGCGGCGTGCACGGCGACATCGGCGAACCAGCGGAACGCCGCCGCCGTCAGCACCTCGAAGTAGGACGGGCGTTCGGACATCATCCCCGCCACCGCCGCGACGCCGGCGACGGCGTCGGCGAACTCGTCCTCGGCGATGGGTTGCCCGTTGCGGCTGATCCGCTCGGTGATGGACTCGAGGTGGGGGCTCGTGTAGGTCCCGACCGACAGGCCGGCGACCTCGAGGAGGCGGGTGAGCATCCGCGCCGTCGACGTCTTGCCGTTCGTCCCCGTGAGGTGGAGCACCGGGAACGTCGTCTGCGGATCGGCCAGCAGCCCCATCAGCTCGCGCATGCGGTCGAGGTTGGGGGGCGCCAACCGCCCGGGCGAGACCGTCGCCTCGAGGTTGATGCGGTCGTCGAGCCAGCGCAGGGCATCGGGGAAGTCCATGGTCATCGTCAGTCTCCGAGGATGGGCAGGGCAAGCGCCCGCAGTCGGTCGGCCGCATCGGTGGGGACGCCGGTGCTCAAGGCGGACAGCGAGCAGGCCGGCGGCCTGCGCCGGCGAGGCGTCGTCGAGGGCGGCGACGCCGGCGGAGGCGGCCTCGGCCGCCTCGGCCGGGTCCACGTCATCGGCCAGGGGCAGGTCGAGCGCGGCCACCGCGGCGGTGGCCGCCTCGAGCTCCGTCGTGCCGGCCACCAAGGCGAGGCGCAGGACGCGGGCATCGAGGTCGGGGTCGAGGAACGGCGCCTCGTCAGGGGCCACGACGTCGGGCCACGGATGGACGACGACCGTGGCGAAGGGCGCCACGCCGGCGAGCCGCAGCCCGAGCGCGATGGCGGGGAGGACCCAGCCGAGGAGGGCCGGGCTCGAGACCACGGCGAGGATCTCGTCGGGCGCCGGGCCCACGGCGAGTCGACGGGACGGCGGATCGGGCCAGCCACTGCGGACAACGGCCCAGACGGCCGCCAGGAAGCGGGCGTCGAGCGACAAGGGCTGGGGCACCAACACGCCCATGCACTTCCCGCACGACGAGGACGGCTCCACGTCGACCGTCACCTTCCCGCAGTCGAGGCACTGCGACGCCGGCACCGGGACGCCCGAGGCGACCGTCGTGCTCACGCACCAGTCGCGGCGGATGCCGGCCCGCCCGAGGAAGGCGTCACGGGCGTCCGGGGGCGAGAACGCGACCAGTCCGTTGCGCACGGCATCGGCCGCCGCCACCTCCAAGGCTGCGACGCGGAGGAACCAGTGCCGGCCGAGCTGGGGGACGAGCACCGTGCCGCAGCACCCGCAGCGCCACACCTCCTCGACCACCGGTTCGGCGCCGACCAGGACGCCTTCGGCCTCGAGCAGTCCCTTGGCCACGGCACGCGCCGCGTAGCGACCGAGGCCGGCCAGGGGGCCGGGCGCGATCACGGTGCCGTCCCCATCGAGCACCGGCAGGGCCGCGAGGCCATGGGCCTGCGCCAGGGCGTGGTCGTCGCCGTCGTGGGCCGGGACGACGACGGTCGGAGCGTGGCGCATGGCGCCGCCCACGACCGGCACCTCCCGATCGGCGATCGGCACCACGACCCGCGACCCGATGGCCTCGGACCCCTCGGGCACCGCCAGAGCGACGACGCCGGGCAGCAGCTCGGCCTCGGTCAGGGCCAGGTCGAAGGCCGTCCCGTCGGTGGCGACGAGGTGGACGGTCAGTCGCTCGGCCTCGAGTTCTGCCCGCTCGGTGTCGCCGACGTCGACGGGCGTGCGGCAGCGGGGGCACGTCGCCACCACGTGCTCCGCATCCTCGATGACGCCTTCCTCGAAGAGCTTCACGAACGCGGTGCGGGCGGCGCGGGCGACGGACGGGGTCGTAGTCGTGGCCGAACCGAGGTCCGCCGTGATCGACAACCGCACCAGGACCTCCGCCGCCGCCATCCGCCGCTCCTCTTCGAAGGCGATCTGGCGCCCCGCGAGTTCGTCGGGCCGGAGGCTGAAGCGGTCGTGCCCCTCCCGCGCCAGCTGAAGGTCGAAGGCGTGGTGGCCGCCAAGGTCCCCGGACAGGGTGGGAACGATCAGCTCGGCCGCTCGGCCGACGGCCCAGGCGCGGCGGACAAGGGCATCGGCCGCCGCGATGGTGGCGAGCTCGGTGAATCGCAGCCCCCGCGCCACGGGCATCGGCGCGGTGACGATGCTGCGGGCGTCGGGCACGGTGGGCCCACGCTAGGTCGCGGGCCTAGGCCGCTCGGCGGGCCTCGGCGGCCTCAACGGCGCGCTCGCGGGCGGCGCGGGCGGCCTGCTCGACCTTGGGCCGGGCCGACTCGTAGGCCTGCTCCACGCGGGGCCGCGCCGCCTCGGCGGCCTCGACGGCCCGCTCGCGGGCCACCTTCGCAGCCTGCTCCACGTGGGGCCGGGCTGACTCGTAGGCGTGCTCGACGCGCGGCCGCGCCGCCTCGTAGGCCTGCTCGACCTTGGGACGGGTGGCCTCGGCGGCCGACGACAGCGCCTCGACGGCGTGCTCGAGCGCCGGCCGCGCGGCCCGGGCCACCTCGACGAGACCGGCGGTGGAAAGGGAGCCCCCGAACCGCGCCTTGGCCGCCTTCGCCTTCGCCTTGCGCTTCTTGTCGCGGCGATCGAGCACCAGCCCGACCAGGGCGCCGATGGCGGCCGCCTCGCCTGCGCCCGTCATCGCCTTCTTGGCGATCACCTCGGTGGATTCGTCCTTGCGGAAGGCCTGAACGGCACCGGCAGCGGCGCCGGCCGAACCGGCTACGAGGGCGACTTTCACGAGCTTCTTCATGGGCCCGAGCCTACCCACGCACCGTTCACCCCCAACCGGGGCCGGTAGCGTCCACGGCCATGACGACCCCCGTCGCGGACGCCGTGCACGCCTACTTCGAAAGCGAGGACTGGCCCGTCGTGCTGACCGAGCCGGGCGTGCTCGAGACCGCCTTCGAAGGCACCGGCTGGGTGTGGCCCGTGCGCATCCACGTGTTCGAGGAGGACGTGCGGGCCGTGTTCGTCAGCGCCTTTCCCTCCGTCGTGCCGGACGACCTGCGGCTGGCCGTCGCCGAGTTCTGCAACCGGGCCAACTTCGGACTTGCCATCGGCAACTTCGAGCTCGACGTCGACGGCGGCGAGGTCCGCTTCCGCACGAGCATCGACGCCGAGGGCGCGATGGCGACGCCCGAGCTCGTCCGCAACGCCGTGGTGGCCAACGTGTTGACCATGGACCGGTACGTGCCCGGTCTCCTGGCCGTGCTCGAGGGCACCTCGCCCGCCGACGCCGTGGAGGACGTCGAGGACGACGCCGCCTCGGACGGCGACGCCTAGCTGGCGGCGCGCCTCGGGCGGTCGCTCTTGGTCGGGGCCTCGGTGCGGGGGACGAGGGTCGGGTTGACCCGCTCCAGCACCACGGACCGGTCGATGACGCACGTGCCGATGTCGGTGCGGCTCGGGAGGTCGTACATCACCTCGAGCAGCACCTCTTCGAGGATCGCCCGGAGGCCGCGCGCGCCGGTCCCGCGGAGCAGCGCCTGGTCGGCGATGGCGTGCAGGGCGTCGTCGGTGAACTCCAGGTCGATGTTGTCGAGGGAGAACGTCCGCTTGTACTGCTTGATCAGCGCGTTCTTCGGCTCGACGAGGATCTGGATGAGCGCCTCGTGGTCGAGGTGCTGCACGGCGCCGATGACGGGCAGGCGGCCGACGAACTCGGGGATGAGGCCGAACTTCAACAGGTCCTCGGGGACGACGTTGACGAAGACTTCGGCCAGGTCCTTCGGGCCGGAATCGTCGATGCCCGTGCGGAACCCGATGGACTTGCGGCCCACGCGACCCTCGATGATCTTGTCGAGGCCGGCGAAGGCTCCACCGCAGATGAACAAGATGTTGGTCGTGTCGATCTGGATGAACTCCTGGTGCGGGTGCTTGCGCCCGCCCTGGGGCGGCACCGAGGCCGTCGTCCCTTCCAGGATCTTGAGCAGCGCCTGCTGCACGCCCTCGCCCGACACGTCGCGGGTGATCGACGGGTTCTCGCTCTTGCGGGCGATCTTGTCGATCTCGTCGATGTAGATGATGCCGGTCTCGGCCTTCTTGACGTCGTAGTCGGCGGCCTGGATCAGCTTGAGGAGGATGTTCTCGACGTCCTCCCCGACGTACCCGGCCTCCGTCAGTGCGGTGGCGTCGGCGATGGCGAAGGGGACGTTGAGCATGCGGGCCAGCGTCTGGGCCAGCAGCGTCTTGCCGCAGCCCGTGGGTCCGAGCAGGAGGATGTTGGATTTGGCCAGCTCGATGTCGTTCTCGCTGGCGGCCTGCACCCGCTTGTAGTGGTTGTAGACGGCGACCGAGAGGATCTTCTTCGCCCGGTCCTGACCGATGACGTAGTCGTTCAGGAACGAATAGATCTCGCGGGGCTTCGGCAGCTCGTCGAAGCGGACCTCGGACTCACCCGAGAGCTCCTCTTCGATGATGTCGTTGCAGAGGTCGATGCACTCGTCGCAGATGTAGACCCCCGGTCCTGCGATGAGCTTCTTGACCTGCTTCTGCGACTTGCCGCAGAAGCTGCACTTGACGAGATCGCCACCGTCCCCGAACTTGGCCATGTCCCCCGCCTCTCCCTACGCCACACCGGCGGCTTGGGGCACCGCCGACAGGTCACGGTTCGAGATCACTTCGTCGATGATGCCGTACTCCTTGGCTTCATCGGCGGACAGGTAGAAGTCGCGGTTCGTGTCCTTGCTGACACGCTCCATGGACTGGCCCGTGTGATGGGCCAGCACCCGGTCGATCTCCTCGCGCATGCGCAGGATCTCCTTGGCCTGGATCTCGATGTCCGAGGCCTGACCGGCGACGCCGCCGTAAGGCTGGTGCAGCATGATCCGGCTGTGCGGAAGGGCGTACCGGAGCCCTGGCGTGCCGGCCGAGAGCAGCACGGCGGCGGCGGATGCCGCCTGCCCGAGGCACACCACACTGATGTCGTTCTTGACGTACTGCATGGTGTCGTAGATGGCGAACAGCGCCGTGATGTCGCCTCCGGGGCTGTTGATGTAGAGGTTGATGGCGCGGTCGGCGTTCTTGAACTCGAGCCAGATCAGCTGGAGGCAGATGGCGGCCGCCACCTGATCGTCGATCGGCGTCTGCAGGAACACGATGTGCTCGTCGAGGAGACGCGTCGGCAGGTCGATGCTGCGCTGCTGCAACCCCTGCCCTTCGATGCCATTCGGTAGCCAGGTCACTGCTCGTCCTCCACGGTCTCGGCGTCTGCGTCCTCGGCGTCGTCCTCATCGGTCGACGCGTCGACGGGATCGGGCTGCAGGTCAGCCCGATCGATCGGATTGCCCTCTTCGTCGACGATCTCGACGTGCTCCATGAGCCACTCCAGGGCCTTCGCCTTCCGGATGTCCGAGCGTACTGCCGGCATCTGGTCGGCGGCCTCGAGTTGGGCTCGCAGCGCGCCGACCGGCTGCTCCATCCGCTCGGCAAGGCGGGTGATCTCGAGCTCGATGTCATCGTCGCCGGCGTCGATCCCCTCGGCCTCGGCCAGCGCCCGGAGGGCGAGGTCGGCCTTGACGGCGTCGGTGGCCGAACCCCGGAGGTCGTCCACGAGCTGCTGCTGCCCCTGGCCGGTGGCCTCGAGGTACTGCTGGATGGTGGCGCCTTGAGCCTCCAGGCGGTGGGCGAGGTCGTGGAGCCGGCGCTCCATCTCGCTGTTGACGAGCGGCTCGGGGACGTCGTCCTCCACCAGCTCGGCGAGGGCCTTCACGGCCTCGTCGCGGACGGCCATGCTGGCCTGGACCTTCTTGACCATGCCCATGCGCGAGCGGAGGTCGGCCTCGAGCTCGCCGACGGTCTCGAACTCCGACGCCTCGGACGCCCACTCGTCGGTGACCTCGGGAAGGTGCATCTCCTTCACGTCCTTGACGTGGAGGCTGATGGCGACCGACTGCTCCTCGCCGTCGACCTCGCCGAAGGGCGAGTCGAAGGTGACGGTGTCGCCCTTCGTCGCGCCCCGCAGATGGTCGTCGGCGCCGGGCACCAGGCTGTCGGTGCCCACCTCGTAGAGGTAGTCCTCGGCGGAGAGGCCGGCGACGGCCTTCCCCTCCCGCTCGCCGGACAGGTCGAGGGTGACGTGATCGCCGTCCTGGATCGGGCGGTCGGCCTCCTCGAGCTCGCCGAAGGGCGTGCGGAGCCGGTCGATCTGCTTCTGGAGCTCCTCGTCGGAGATCGCCGGCGACGGGACCGTCGACCTGCAGACCCTGGTACCCGACGAGGTTGATCTGCGGGCGCACCTCGACGACGGCGTCGAAGGCCAGCGGCCCCTGGTCCTGCCCGGACGTGATGTCGATCTCGGGCGGCGCGATGGCGTCGACCTCGGTCTGACGCAACGCCTCTGCGTAGTAGTCCGGAAGGGCCTCGCGGAGCGCCTCCTGACGAAGGCCCTCCTTGCCCATCCGCGCTTCGATCAGCTTGCGGGGCGCCTTGCCGGGACGGAAGCCCGGAATGCGCACGTCGCGGGCCACCTTGCGCAGTGCGGCGTCCACCGCCTTGTCGAACTCGAGCTCCTCGACCTCGACCGTCAGCTTCACCTTGTTGCCCTCGAGGGGCTCGACCGTGGCCTTCATAGAGAGGGGGAGCTTACCGGTCGGTCCGGGCTACCCGACGATGGTGCTGCCGGCGGTGACGACCGCCACGAGGGTCACGGCGAGGCTGATCGTCCGCAGCCGCGCCGGCGACGCGGGCGGCGTCGCGCCGGTACGGAGGGCCAGGAGGCCGATGGCCGCGAGGGCGACGCCGAGCCCGCCGGCGAGCACGAGGCGGTGCTGCAACGCCTTCACCGTCACCGCCGCCGTGGCCAGCGCGGAGAGGCCCGTCCGCTGCCACGCCAGCGTCGTCCGCTCGAAGGCCAGCCCGCGATCACGGCCGTCCCCCTCGCTCATCGCGGGCCGATGACGGCGAGCACGACGGCCACGACCGCCGCCGCGCCCACCACGAAGCCGAGCGTCCGGTTGATCCAGTGGGTCGGGAGGGACTGGCCGAGACGGAGGGCGCGCTGGTTGGCCTCCCAGCGCCCGTAGCTCGTGAAGGCGATCAGCCCGCCGAGGACGATCAACGGCAGCCCGAGGATCCGACGTCCGCCGGTGACGTCGAAGGGCGGGAGCAGCTGGGTGACGGCCAGGCCGCCCCCGATGAAGGCAAGGGCGGTGCGGTGCCACGCCAGGAACGTCCGCTCGTTGGCGAAGGTGAAGCGCGGATCCGGCTCCTCCCCCTCGTCCGGGACGGTCACGCCACCTCCACCAGCTCGACCGCCGCGCCGACCACGAGCTCGCCGGAGTGCTGGGGGTCGACGTAGATGCCGAGGTGGCCGGCGCGGGCGTGGACGAGGTCTCGGAACACGGCGCTGTCCTTGGGCAAGCCGGGTTGGGGCTTGGTGACGAGGACACACCGACCGGTGGCCTTCCGGACCTGCGCGTCCAGGCCGCCGAGCCGGAGCCACTCCCCGATCCAGGCGTCCTCCGGGTGATCCGCGGCATCGGGCCCGGCGTCGACGATCACGTTCGGGCGGAAGCGACGGGCGTCGTGCCCACCGAGGCTCGCCGTGGTCACGAGGTGGAGCACCGACCGGCTGTCGAAGAACGAGCCCGGTGGCGTGCGCAGCTCCGTCGTCTCGGCGTCGTCGTCGGGGTCGACGGCCATGTCGAAGACCGACCGGCGGCCCGGTACCGGCGCCTCGAGGTGCACCCCCCGGCCGAGCCAGCGCGACAGGGCCGCATCCACGTCCGGATCGGCCGAGGTGACGTCCAGGCCGCACGCGCTGTGGATCCGCACACCATCGACCCCCGACCAGGTCGCGCCGGCCTGGAGCAGCTGGGGAACGGTCTTGGCCGACAGGACCTTGCCCGAGTCGTCGTCCACGACGGCGAGCCGGCGGTCGCCCTCGATGCCCGTCCAATCCACCGGCGCCGCCTCGTGCAGGCGCTCACCCCCGAGGGACTTCACGGGGTAGCGCCACACCTCCACGATCGTGCCGACCCGCATCCGGGCCACCGTACTGTCGGTACCCTGGCCCCCGGCAGGACGGGGAGTGGCGCAGTGGTAGCGCACCACGTTTGGGACGTGGCGGTCGGGGGTTCAAATCCCCCCTCCCCGACGGATAGCGTGCGAAGCTCCACGCGGGTGTAGCTCAATGGCCAGAGTTCCTGCCTTCCAAGCAGGCCATGCGGGTTCGATTCCCGTCACCCGCTCGCAGAGAACGAAACGGAGCTGAGGGTCCTGTCCGAGTTGTCGACGACCGCGCGGACGGTGCTGCTCGCGCTCATCCTTCTGCTGTTCGGTGTCGGCGTCCTGGCGACGTTCCTCGTCAACGGCGACGACGACGGCCCGAGCGATCTCGGCGCTCCCGCGGCCACCTCCACGACGAGCGCCACCGTGACGACCACGACCCCGACCCCGACCCCGACCACAGAGAGCACGACCACGACCATCGCGGCAGAGACGGCCACCACCGTGGGCGTGGCCGGCGGAGGGACCGGAGCCACAGCGGGGGACGGGAGTGGCAGTGGCTCGTCCGGAAGCGGGTCCGGGTCGAGCCGCGGCGGCAGCGGACTCGGCACGGGGGGGACCGGCACGGTGGCGACGGGCCCCGATGCCATGCCCGACACGGGCGGCGAGGACCTCCTCCTGCCCGGCCTCGGGCTCCTCGTCGCCGGCGCCGCCGCCCGGCGCCTCCGACGCTCCTAGAACTTCGGATTCAACTCGGGGGGTCCGACGGCCGATCAAACGGTGTCGGCCCCGATGTCCGGGTCCGGCATGGGAAGCGTTGATCCGAGCAGTCCTCACCGGCCGCAGCCAGCGGCACGGAGAAAAACCGGTCGCCTAGACCGCTCGGGGAGTGAGTGGCGAGACCGACCCGCCCAGCAGTTGGGCGCCTCAGAGTGGGGTGTCCTCTACCGGACGGGAGCACACCGATGACGTACCTCCGCAGCACCTTTCGTGGTTCCCTAGTTCTGTTCGGAGTGGCTCTTGGTCTGATCGGCACCGCAGGAGGAGCATCGGCGCAGGACGCCGCCCCCGCCCCCGCTGACGACTCGGCCCACGTCACCGTGGCCCCCGACGAGGAGGCGACGGTCGGCAAGGCGTCTGCTCAGGAGGACGACGCGCAGATCGGCGACGGCCTCTTCATCGAGCGCCCGGCCCCGCGACCCCGACCCCGGCAACGAGCTGCGGTCGGCCCCGGCGCCGGCTCCCATCCCTGCTCCCGTAGCCGCTCCTGTCGCTCCGGCGGCGGCGAGCGGTGGCACCGTCGCTCCGGTCGTCACGGCCACGGCGTCGGCGCCGGCGACCCCTGCACCGACCCGGGCGACCGAGGTCAAAGGTGTCCAGATCGAGCGGTCGGCGACCTCGTCCTCGGACGACGGGGTGGCCCTGGCCCGCACCGGTGTGGATTCCGGCGACCTCGCCCTCCTGGCCGGCGCGCTGCTCGGCCTCGGGGCGCTGCTGATCTGCACCGCCCAGCCCCGCCGCACCGTCTAGTGATCGCGATGCACCAGACGTCGGCCGCCCCTTCGGGGGCGGCCATCGTCGCCGTCCTAGGGTCGCCGGATGCGCTTCAGCATCTGGCCCGGACCGAACCGCTCGTGGGGCGAGATCCTCGACCTCACCCGGCACTGCGAGGCGAGCGGGTGGGACGGCGTCTACTTCGCCGACCACTTCATGCCGAACGGCGGCCGACACGACGCCGCTCGACGGCGACACGCTCGAGTGCTGGTCGGTCATGGCTGCGCTCGCGGTGCGCCGTGCCCCGCCTGCGCCTCGGCACGCTCGTCAGCAGCGTCACCTACCGGCACCCCGCGGTGCTGGCCAACATCGCGGCCGCGGTCGACCACATCAGCGGCGGGCCGGCTCGCTGCTCGGCCTCGGCGCCGGCTGGCAGGAGAACGAGCACGCCGCCTACGGGATCGAGCTCGGCTCGGTGAAGGAGCGCCTCGACCGCTTCGAGGAGGCGTGCGAGGTGCGTCGACCGGCCTGCTGCGCGAGCCGCGGACGACGTTCGAGGGCGAGCACTACCGGATGGCCGACGCGCCGAACCAGCCCAAGCCGGTGCAGGCGCGGCTGCCGATCCTCATCGGCGGCGGGGGCGAGAAGCGGACGATGAAGATCGCGGCCCGGTACGCCGACGAGTGGAACGTGTGGAGGACGCCGGAGGTGCTGGCCCACAAGGTCGGGGTGCTCCGCCGGCACTGCGACGACCTCGGGCGCGACCCGACCGAGATCGCGGTCTCGACCCAGGCGATGCTCTTCCTGTCGACGGACGAGGGGTGGCTGGCCGACAAGCGTGGCAACGGCATCGCCGGCACGCCGGCCGAGGTCGACCGAGATCGTCGCCGCGTATCGAGAGGCGGGCTGCGACGAGCTGATCATCCCCGACTTCAACCTCGGCCCGATGGCGCGGCGCAAGGACACGTGCGACCTGTTCTTCACCGAGGTCGCGTCGCACTTCCGCTGACGCACTGACGCACGGGCGCCAGCAGTTAGCGCTAGCGGCGTTCGAGGTTCTTGCGGGTGCGGCGGTCGCCCAAGGCGATCGACCAGAGCAGCGCCGCTCCGCCGATCGAGGCGGCCAGGAAGCACACGATGGCCAGGGCCGGGTAGCCGAAGAGCGTCGACGACGTGTCGACCCGCGTGAGCATGGCCGCCCCGATGATCAGGGCGGCGAGCACCAGACCCGTCGTGATCCGGTTGGCCAGCTGCTGGAGCCCGCGCAGGAGCTCCTTCTCGTCGATGGCGTCGACGTTGACGGTGCAACTCCCCGTTGCCGACGGCGTCCATCGACCCGGTTGACCCGGCCCGGGCAGCTCCTCGACGAACTCCCGGGCCTCGAGGGCGGCGGAGAAGAGGCGCTCCTGGCGACGGGCGCATCCGCTGCCGCAGGATCGCCGTCGGCGTGGTCGCGGAGGCCGCGCTCGGGTCGAACTCGGGGTCGAGGATCCGGGCGATCTGGTCGAGGTTGAGCAGCGCCTTGCCGAGCATGCGCCAGCTCGGGCGGCAGGCGGAGGCCCGGTCTCGACCGCCAGGCGGTTGAGCTCCATGACCAGCGTGCCGGCGTCGACCTCGGCCATGCCCGAGGCCGTGGCGAGCGGTCCACGAGGTCGGCGGCGCCCCGCACGAAGGCGGTCTCGTCGAAGTCCGGGCAGCGGTCCCGAGGCCCATGGTGATGGCGGGCCGCCTCCTCGCCCTCGCCCGTCGCTGATGGCCACGAGCAGCTTCACCAGCAGCGTCCTGCAGCCGCGGCGGCACCCGGGCCACCATGCCGAGGTCGAGCAGCGCCAGCCGGCCGTCGTCGGTGAGCAGCACGTTGCCGGGGTGGGGGTCGGCGTGGAAGAAGCCCTCGCACCAGGATCTGATCGAGGTAGGCGCGGAAGAGCTGGTCGGCCAGCGGTCGGTCGCCGTCGAGTCGGTGCGGGCCGACCGGGGCCGAGCGCGTGACCTTGCGCCCGGCGACGTAGTCCATGGTCAGCACCCGGCCGGTCGTGAAGTCGTCGACCGGGAGCGGGACCACGAGCGCGGTCGTAGGGCTCGACGATGTCGGCGAGGCGGCGGAGGTTGGCGGCCTCCCGCCGGTAGTCGAGCTCGTCCCGGAGCGAGCGGTCGAACTGCTCGAGCAGCTCGCCGAACCCGAAGCGCCGGCCGATGTCGGTGTGCCGGTCGAGCAACTCGGCCAGCTCGGCCAGGGCCTCCATGTCGTCGCTGATCCGCTCCCGGATGCCGGGGCGCTGGACCTTCACGACCACGACCGGCCGTTGCGGAGCTCGGCCCGGTGGACCTGGCCCAACGACGCCGACGCCAGCGGCTCGGCGTCGAACCAGTCGAAGGCGGTCGCGCGGTGTCGATGCCGAGCTCGCCGCAGAACACCTCGTCGACCTCGCTCGATGGCGATCGGCTCCACGTCGTCCTGCAGCCGGCTGACAGCGCCTCGGTGTATGCCGGCGGGAGCAGGTCCGTCCGCGTCGACAGCAGCTGGCCGAGCTTGATGAACGTGGGACCGAGCGCCTCGAGGTCCGACGCCAGCTCGAGCGCCTCGGTCGGCACCTCGCGGGTGCCGGCGTCGGCATCCCCCATGGTCAGGTCGCCGAGGCCGCCACCGAGGCCGGCGTCCTTCATCTCCTTGGCCAGGTCGCCGCGGCCGTACTTCACGAGCAGGCGCATCAGCTCCCCGTAGAGGCGGAGGTGTCGGCCCTTGGTGGCGATGCCCATCGGCGCCGTTGTATCCCGTTCAGTACGGGCGCAACCTCGGGGCCGGGGCGGCCCGGGTCACCCGCCCCCGACCGGCCGTCGATCGGAGATGGCGTCCAAGGCGTCGATCACATCGGCCGGGAGACCCCGGGCCATGTCCCGCAGCACCTCGGCCAGGTACTCGGCCTGGGTCAGGGCCACCTGCAACAGGTCGTCGCGCGGGCCCGCCCCGAGGGTCTCGCCGTAGGCGAGGATGCTCTGGAGGGCGCCGGTGACGACGGCCACCGACGACAGCAGGGCGTGGGCGATGACCGGTGTGGTCGGGTCCGGGAGCAACGCCTCGTCGAACATCAGGTTCGCAGGCTATGCCCCGACGTCGACGACCCCGGGGCCAGTCGTCGCGTGCGTGGGCGCCACCGCCGGTCACGCCGTATTTGCGGCCAACCCCCGCCTCCATGGCCGCACATGCTGCCGTCTCGCTAGTGTCCGAGGGTGCCTCCCACGGTCGTCCCCACCTACCGATCACGCCAGGTCGCCGAGCTGCTCGGCGTCAGCGACGACACCGTCCGGCGCCTGGGCGACAGTGGGCAACTGCCGTTCCGCACCCTGCCCAACGGTCACCGCGTCGTCGACGGTGCCGACCTCGCGCAGTTCCTCGAGGCCCAGGCGACGCGACCCGCGCCCGACCTGATCGTCGCCCGCTCGGCCCGCAACCGCTTCACCGGCGTCGTGATCCGGGTGGTGAAGGACACGGTCGCAGCGCAGGTCGAGATCCAGGCCGGCCCCCACCGCATCGTTTCGCTGATGACGCGCGAAGCCGCCGACGAGCTCGGACTGGCGCCCGGCGTCCAGGCCGTGGCCGCGGTGAAGTCGACGAGCGTGGTCGTCGAGCTCCCCCAGTCGCGATGACGCGCCGTCGTCGCCGGGTCCGGTTCCTCGCTCCGGCGCTGATCGCGGTGCTCGTCGCCGGCGGGTGCGGCGGCCGCGCCGACGACCGAGGCGATGCGTCACCCCGCACGATCCGGGTCCTCGCCGCGTCCTCGTTGACCGAGGCGTTCACCGTCCTCGCCCGACGCTTCGAGGCCACCAACCAAGGAGTCGAGGTGAGCCTCTCCTTCGGCGGATCGTCGTCGCTCGTCACGCAGGTCCGCGAAGGCGCGCCGGCCGACGTCCTCGCCACGGCGGATGAGTCGACGATGGCCGTCGCCGTCGACGGCGGGCTCGTCGGTCCGCCGACGAAGGTGGCCACCAACCGGTTGACGATCGTGGTCGAGCCCGGCAACCCGAAGGGGGTCACCGCCCTCGCCGATCTGGCCCGGCCCGACCTGTTGGTCGTCCTGTGCGCGCCCGTCGTGCCCTGCGGCCGCTACGCCGGCCTGGCCCTCACCTCGGCCGGCGTCACCGTCTCGCCCCGTTCGCTCGAGGAGAACGTGAAGGGTGTGGTCGCCAAGGTGGCGCTCGGGGAGGCCGACGCCGGCATCGCCTACGAGACGGATGCACGAGCGGCGACCGGCAAGGTCGAGGGCATCGCCTTCGCGGGACGCGACGACGCCGCCCTCGCCGCCGTGGCGCAGGCGGCCGTCGTGCGGGACGCGGCCGCCCCGGACCTGGCCCGCGCGTACCTCGAGCTGTTGACGTCGGCGGAGGGACGGAAGACGTTCGTCGCCCTCGGGTTCCGGTGACGCCATGACCCGCCGGCCGCGTCCGCCGCTGGCGATCGTGGCGTTCGCGCTCGTCGCCGCCGCGCTGTTCGCCCTGCCGGTCGCCGGGCTGTTGTGGCGGGCACCGTGGTCGTCGGCGCGGGACGTGCTCGGCACGCCGGTCGTGCGGACGGCCCTGCGCCTCTCCCTCGTCTGCTCGCTCGGGGCCACGGCGTTGTCCGCCGTGCTCGGCCTCCCGCTGGCGTGGCTCCTCGCGCGGTTCGAGTTCCCCGGTCGCCGGCTGCTCCGGGCCGCTGGCGCTCGTGCCGCTCGTGCTGCCGCCCGTGGTCGGCGGCGTCGCCCTGCTCCTCGCCTTCGGCCGCCGCGGCCTCCTCGGGCGGGCCACTGGCCGACTGGTTCGGGCTGCGGCTGCCGTTCACGACCGCGGGGGCCGTGTTGGCCGAGACCTTCGTGGCCATGCCGTTCCTCGTGCTGACGGCCGAGGTCGGCCTTCCGCAACGTCGACCGGCGGTTCGAGGATGCGGCCCGGACGCTCGGCGCCGGCCGGCTCACCGTCTTCCGGCGCGTGACGCTTCCGCTGACCGCACCGGCGCTGGCGTCGGGCGCCGTGCTGGCGTGGGCTCGGGCGCTCGGCGAGTTCGGCGCCACCATCACCTTCGCCGGCAACATCGCCCGGCCGCACGACGACGATCCCGCTCGCGGTCTACCTCCTGCTCGAGTCGGGCGACCTCGATGGCGCCATCGTGCTCTCCCTGGTGCTGCTGGCCGTCTGCGTCGCCGTCCTCGTCGGTCTTCGCGACCGCTGGACCCCGAGCTGGTGAGCGCCGGCCTGGCGGCGCGCTCGTCCGGCGCCACCATCGGCGACCGGACCCTCGACGTCGACCTCGAGGTGGCGCCGGGCGAGACGATCGCCGTGCTCGGCCCCAACGGCGCCGGCAAGACGACGCTGCTGCGGGTCCTCGCCGGGCTGCTCCCGATCGACGCCGGGACCGTGGCGCTCGACGGCGAGATCCTCGACGACGGCGCCGGGGCGTGCGTCGCGCCCGAACGCCGGCGCGTCGGCGTGGTCTTCCAGGACCTGTTGCTGTTCCCGCACCTGTCGGTGGCGGAGAACGTGGCCTTCGGGATCCGGGCGCGGGGCGGCCGTCGGGGGCCGGCTCGGGCCCGACGCGGTCGATGCGCTCGACCTCGGTCGGCCTCGCCGGTCGGGGTCCGGACCGGCCCCGTTCGCTCTCGGGCGGGCAGGCCCAGCGGGTCGCCCTCGCCCGGGCGCTGGCCACCGACCCTCGCCTCCTGCTCCTCGACGAGCCCCTCTCGGCCCTCGACGCCACGACCCGGCTGGCGGTGCGCCGGGACCTCCGGCGGTACCTCGACGCGCATCGACGGCGTCCGCATC
Source organism: uncultured Actinomycetes bacterium (assembly GCA_963731055.1). GTDB lineage: Bacteria > Actinomycetota > Acidimicrobiia > Acidimicrobiales > CADCTF01 > DATLED01. The sequence goes on from CAVSUD010000007.1 coordinate 96,052, forward strand.
GTCGTCACCCACGACCCCCTCGAGGCGATGGCGCTCGCCGACCGCCTCGTGGTGGTGGAGGACGGTCGGGTCGTGCAGGAAGGCTCCGGCGCGGAGCTGGCGGCGCGGCCTCGTTCGCCCTACGTCGCCGACCTCGTCGGCGTGAACCTGCTCGAGGGTGAGGGCGCCGGACGGGTGGTCCGGCTTTCCGGCTGCGCCGGACCTGAACGTGACCGCGGTGACGTCCGTCGACGGCCCGGCCTTCGTGCACGTCCACCCTCGGGCGCTGTCGCTGCACCGCGCCGAGCCGATGGGGAGTCGCGCGCAACGTCTGGGTCGGCCACGCCGTGAGCGTCGACCTCGAGGGCGATCGGGCGCGAGTCCGGGTCCGGCTCGACACGGCCGGCGAGCCGGCCCCGGTGCTCGTCGCCGAGGTGACGCCGGCCGCCGTGGTCGACCTGGCCCTGCTCGACGGCGGCCGGGTGTGGGTGACGGCCAAGGCCACGGAGGTCGCCGTCTACGCCCGCTGACGCCGGACCGCCGGCGTCGACTCAGACGGCGGCGAGGAAGCCGGTCAGCGCCTGGCGCAGGAGCTCGACGTCGGCCGTCGCCATCAGCTCCCGCGCGGAGTGCATGGCCAACATCGGTGCGCCGACGTCGACGACGGAGATGCCGAGCGCCGCTGCGGTGATCGGCCCGATGGTGGAGCCGCACGGGATGTCGGCGCGGTGGGCGTACCACTGCACCGGCGTCGCCGTCTCTTCGCAGGCGGCTGCGAAGACCTGCGCCGACCGGGCGTCCGTCGCGTAGCGCTGGTTGACGTTCGTCTTGATGACCGGCCCGCCACCGAGGCGGATGAAGTGCCCGGGCTCGTGGCGCTCGGAGTAGTTGGGGTGGGTCCCGTGCGCCATGTCGCTCGATGCGCAGTACGAGCGGGCGAGCAGCTGGCGGCGCTCGGACGGAGCCGGAGCCAGGCGCTCCAGCACCGACTCGACGAGGGGGCTGCCGGCACCCCGGTTGGAGGTCGAGCCGATCTCCTCGTGGTCCCACAGCGCGACCACCCCGCGTCCGGTGGCCAGCAGCGCCTCCACGCTGGCCCACGCCGAGCAGAGGTTGTCGAGGCGCGGCGCCGACAAGAGGTCCGCGCCGACGGCCGCGGACGGGCGCGACGTCGTGGGTCATCACGTCCCACGCCACGACGTCCCCGGGCGCAGCGCCGACCTCGCCCGCCAGCCATTCGGCGAAGTCGCCTTCCTGGCTGCGCCCGAGCCCCCAGATCGGCGCGGTGTGGCGCTGCGGGTCGACGAGGAGACCCTTGCTGTTGACCTCCCGATCGAGGTGGATGGCGAGTTGGGGCAGGTGCAGCACCGGGCCGTCGCTCCGGACGAGCACGATGCGGCCGTCGCGCAGGGCCACCCTTCCGGCCAGGCCGAGGTCCCGCCCCAGCCACGAGTTCAGGAGGACGCCGCCGTAGGGCTCGACGCGCGAGCTGACGGGCGCCGGCGCGATCGAGGTCGGGTCGCGGCTTGACCCGGAGGTTGGGGGAATCGGTGTGCGCGCCGATCATCCGCATGCCTTCGGGTGCGTCCGCCGCGACGTCCGCCCAGGCGGCCAGGGACCCGTCCCGGATCACGAACCCGCGCCGGGGGAGTGGCGATGGGACGTTCCGCTCGTCCACCTCGACGAACCCGCCGGCGGAAAGGCGGCGGCCGGCTTCGGCGACGGCGTGGAAGGGCGACGGCGACGCGTCGATGTAGGCGGCGAGATCGGCGGCGGGCGGCGGGAGCACGGGAGGGGCCACACCGGCATCATGCCCGTCAGGCGTTCCCCTCGACGACGGTCGCGGCGCGGTCGTAGCGGGCGAACTCGGGGAGCCGCCACGCGAGGAGCGCCACGCCGAGCACGCAGGCGAGTCCCCCGCTCACGACGGAGAACTGGGGGCCGCCCACCGACGCCACCGCGCCGGCTTCGAGGTCGCCCAGCCGAGGGCCGCCGGTGACGACGGCGATGTGGGTGGCGGACAACCGGCCGCGAAGGGCGTCGGGCGTCGCCGTCTGCAGGATCGTGTTGCGGAAGACGGCCGACACCACGTCGGCGGCACCCGCGATACCGAGGAAGACCAACGCCAGCGGGAGCCACCGGGTGACACCGAAGGCCGCCACGGCCCCGCCCCACGCCGCGACCGCGAGCAGCACGGCCCGACCCTGGCGCCGCACCCGGTCCACCCACCCCGTGAGCAGGGCCGCCACCAGCGCGCCGGCGCCGGGCGCGGCGTACAGGAGGCCGAGCACGCCGGCGCCGCCTCCGAACAGGCCGGTGGCCAGGGCCGGGAACAACGCTCGCGGCATGCCGAAGACCATTGCGTCGACGTCGATGAGGAACGCGCCCTGGAGCACGCGCCGACCCTTGAGGAATCGGAAGCCCTCGACGATCGAGCCCAGCCCGGCCTTCGTCCCGCCTCCGACCGGCGGCAGCGACGGCAGCCGACTGATCGCGGCCATGGCGACGAGGAACGTCAGGATGTCGATCACGTAGACCGCGGAGAGGCCGACGCCCGCCAGCAGGAGACCAGCCAGCGCCGGGCCCACGACGCTGCCGATCTGGATGAGGATCTGCCAGAGGGCGTAGGCGCTCGGCAGGTTCTCGGAGGCCACGAGGCTCGGGATCATGGCGCTGCGGGCCGGCCGCTCGAAGCCGCCGAGACCGGCCGCCAGGGCACTGAAGACGAACAACGGCCACAGGGCCGGATGATCCAGCTCCGCGTTCAGCGCCAGCGGGACGCCGGCGACGGCGAGGAGCGCCATCGTGGCCAGCAGCAGCCGGCGGCGGTCGCGGCTGTCGGCCATCGCGCCGCCGGCCAGCGAACCGACGATGAGCGGGACCAGTTGGGCCAGGCTCACCAACCCGACCGTCAGCGACGAGTGGGTCAGCTGGAAGACCTGGTACGGGATGGCGACGACGGTGAGCTGGCTGCCGAGGAAGGACACGAGCTGCCCCCCGAAGAGCAGCCGGAACTCGGGCGAGCGACGCAGCGGCGTGACGTCGACGAGCACCCGTCGTCGCGGGCCCGTCGTCCTGGCGGGACCGGTCATCGAGGCCCGAGTCTCGCGCTGTCGCGATTCGGCCGGCGACGACCTGGCACGCTGAAGCGGTGACACCGACCATCGCCTTGATCGGCAGCGGTGAGTACCTCGAGCGGTGTAGGCCCGTCGACGAGCACCTGCTGTCCCTGCTCGAGCTCGGCGACCGCTCCCCCCGCGTCGCCTGCCTACCCACTGCCGCGGCCAAGGACGGCGAACGGATCTGGCGGGGCTGGCAGGAGCGGGGCGTCGCCCACTTCACGAGCCTCGGGGCCCAGACCGTGGCCGTCGACGTCATCGACCGGACCACCGCGGACGACGACGCCATGGTGCGCGACATCTCCGGCGCCGACCTCGTCTACCTGTCGGGCGGGAAGCCGACCCTCCTGCACCAGCTCCTCGAGGGCACGGCGGCGTGGGCCGCCATCCTCGGCGTCCTCGACCGCGGCGGGATCCTCGCCGGCTGTTCCGCCGGCGCCATGGTGCAGGGCAGCCACATCGCCGGGCTCCGCGGCGGAGCCGGTTCGGTCGGCTTCGGACTTCTTCCGGACTCGATCGTCCTCCCTCACTTCGACGAGTACCCCTCCCTCGCCGGTGACGTCGTGCACCGGCTGACCGGCCAGGGTCGCGATGTCGTCGGGATCGACGGCGCCACCGCGTTGGTCCGCCATCGGGAGCGCTTCCGCGCCGTGGGCCGCGGCGCCGTCACGGTGTGGGGCCGCGCCGGCAAGGCCCGGTTCCACGACGAGGAGCTCCCCGAAGGCACCCTCGGCGCTCCGGGCCTCCACGGCTGACCCCAGGCGCCGCCTGGACCTGTTCTGGGTGGAGTGAACGACCTCCCCGGTCGTCGAGCCCACCCAGAATGGGCGGCGGACCGTGGAAACGACGAACGCCGGCGCCTCCGGCAGGACTCGAACCTGCGACCCGCTGCTTAGAAGGCAACTGCTCTATCCAGCTGAGCTACGGAGGCTTGATCAGGGCCTTTGACCTGCCCTGATGCCGTGCGAGCGTACAGCCCTCCCGGGCGGCGGCCTCGGACGAGGAAGCCGACGCCCTCAGCGGTAGGCCGCGGCCTGGATGGCGTAGAGCTCGGCGTAGGTGCCGCCGCGCGGCGACAGGTCGTCGTGGGTCCCGACCTCGACGACCCTGCTGCCGGACAGCACGACGATCAGGTCGGCCATGCGCACGGTGGAGAAGCGGTGGGACACGAGGACCGTGACCCGGCCGTCGATCGGCGCCGCCCGGGCCTGCTCGGCGAAGCGCTCGAACAGGGCGTGCTCGGTCTCGGCGTCGAGCGCGGAGGTCGGCTCGTCGAGGACGACCAGCAGCGGGTCCTCCCGCACCAGGCCACGGGCGAGGGCGAGCTTCTGCCACTGGCCGCCCGAGAGGTCGACGCCGCCGGGCCAGCTGGGCCGAGCTGGGTGGCGAGGCCGTCCGGCAGCCGCTCGACGACGTCGACGGCGCCGGCCCGCGCTCGACGGCGGCCGTCACCGCCGGCTGGTCGTCGACGAGGGCAGGTCGCCGAGGCCGACCGAGCTCTGGGCCGGCAGCTCGAAGCGGACGAAGTCCTGGAAGGCGCCGGCCATCCGCGCTCGCGCCAGGCGACGGCGTCGATGCTGGCCAGGTCGACGCCGTCGACCTCGATGCGACCCGCGGTCGGCACGTAGAGCCCGGCCAGCAGCTTCACCAGCGTCGACTTGCCGGCGCCGTTCTCGCCGACGACGGCCACCACCGAGCCCGGCCGGCAGGTCGAGGTCGACGTGCTCGAGCACGAGCGGCTGGTCCTGGCCCGGGGTAGGCGAAGGACACGTCGCGCAAGGCGATGCCGGTCGGCCAGCCGGTCCGGCGGTGCGCCGGTCGGCGTCGCGACGGCGAGCGGTCGACGAGCTCCTCGAGCCACAGCAGGCGCTGGGAGCCCTGGATGAAGAACCCCCACGTGTCGACCTCGGTGGCCGCCGACGCCGATGTAGGCGGTGAGCCGGGCGCCGGCGGCGACGACGATCAGGGTGTCGGCACGCCGTGCGCGGGCCCGCCGCGGCCGACGATGGCGACGGCGACGACGAAGGCGGCGGCGAACAGCGTCCACGCCAGCGGTCTGGGCCACGCCGGAGCGGATGCGCACGGCGTCGCAGCGGCCGTCACGAAGTCGTCCCACGCCTCGGCCCGGTCGGCCGCGACCGCCTCGCGTGGCGCCGCGCGACCCGCAGCTCCTTGGCCGAGGCCGCCTCGGTGCCGAGCACGAACAGGTGCCGGGCCAGGCGCCGGTTGGCGGCCTCGCCCTCCCAGACGGCGGAGACTCCGACCGGCCGACGCCGGGCGGCGACCAGCACCGGCGGGACGGCGGCGAGGCCGAGCAGGAGCATGCGCGGGGTGCACCGGTCGCCAGCACGCCCATCACGACCAGCAGGCGGAGGGCGATGCCGAGCGAGCCGAACAGCGACAGGAAGATGTGGTCGAGGGTGAAGACCTGGTCGCGCAGCATGGCCAGCCGGTCGAGCACCTCGGGTCGCTCGTGCTGCTCGATGCCGACGGTCGTGGCCTGCAGCCGGGCGACGTGGGTCTCGAGGCCGACGGCGAGGCGCTGGCGGAACCGCTGCGTGGAGCCGGTCGCCGCCGGCCCGCAGCGACCCAGCCGCCGACCGCCGAGAAGGCGAGCCCGACGCCGGCGACGACGAGCAGGGTGCGGTCGGGGTCGCCGGGCGTGCGGAAGCGCCCGGGCCAGCAGCCCGAGCCACAGGGCGAACGAGGCCGTCGGGCACGCGCGCCGAGCACGGTGATGCCGAGCGAGATCCACAGCAGCGCGGGCTGGAAGCGGAACCCGAGCCGGAGCAGGTGGCGGAGCGGCCGGCCGCCGGCCGGGGAGGTCGGCCGAGGTCGTCGTCGCCACGTCGGGGTCAGCTCGCTCACATCCGACGCTCCTCGGCGTCGTCGAGCAGGTCGACGTCGTCGAGGTCCGGAGCCCTCGTCGGCGAAGCGGGCGGCCTGGAGGTCGAACATCGCCCGGTAGCGGCCGCCGGCCGCCATCAGCTCGTCGTGGCTGCCCTGCTCGACGACCACGCCGTCCTCGACGACGACGATGCGGTCGGCGTGGCGCACGGTGGAGAACCGGTGGGAGATCAGGATCGTGGTGCAGCCCGGCGGTGGCGGCGAGGAGCCGCTCGAAGATGGCCGCCTCGCCCCGGACGTCGAGCTGGGCGGTCGGCTCGTCGAGGACGACCACCCCGGCGCCGAGGCGCACGGCGGCCAGGGCCCGGGCCAGGGCGACGCGCTGCCACTGTCCGCCCGAGAGGTCGGTGCCGCCCGGCTAGGCCTTGGACAGGACCTGGTCGAGGTCGGCGAGCCCGGTCGGCCCCGGCGACGTCGAGGACCTCGTGCGAGCAGGGCGTCGTCGGCATCGAGGTCGCCCATCGGGGACGAGGTTGCGGCGCAGCGACAGCTCGAAGCGGACGAAGTCCTGGAACACCACGGCGACCCGCTCGCGCCACTCGTCGACGTCGAAGGCGCGGAGGTCGTGCCGTCGACGGTGATCGCCCCCGAGGTCGGGTCGTAGAGCCGGCACAGCAGCTTGACCAGCGTCGTCTTGCCGGCGCCGTTGCGGCCGACGATGGCGAGCGACCGGCCGGCCGGGATCGTGAGGTCGAGGTGCTCGTAGACCGGCGCGCCACCGCTCGGGTAGGTGAAGCCGACGTCGTCGGAAGCGGATCTCGTGCGCCGGCATCCCGGCGGCGCGGCCGGCGTGGCGGCCGGCGCGACCAGCGCTCCTCCTCGGCCCCATCCGGCCGCGAGCCGCTCGACCACCTCGACCGGCTGGGCCGCGCCCTCGAGCGCCCAGGCGAACCCGCCGACGGCGAGGGCGCTCGCGCCGACGCAGGGCCTGGGCCGCCACCACCAGCGTCGCCAGGCCGAGGTCGCCGTCGATCGCAGCCGCGACCAGGGGCACGAGCACGACGGCGTGGGCGACGCCGAGCACGGCGAAGACGATCGAGCAGCGACCGCTGGCGCAGCCGCATGGCCTCCCACTGGAGGTCGAGCGAGGCGGCGGCGGCCGGTGCGCGAAGCGGTCGACGACCCACCCGCCGAGCCCGAAGACCCGCACCTCCTTGGCCGGTCCGGCCTCGACGGCGAGCCGGTAGGCGTAGTCGGCGTGGCGCTGCTCGGCCATCACCTCGGGGTCGGTGCGGTTGGCCCAGACCGAGCTCTCGCCGGAGCAGCCAGTGGGTCGAGCAGCCAGGCCGCCGCCGATGACGAACGGCGCCCACCACAGCGACGGTGCCCAGCACGACCGCCTGGGCCGCGCCGCCGAGCAGCTCGACCAGCCCGGCGGAGATGAACCCGAGCGCGACCGAGATCGGCGGGCCGGTGATGCCGAGGTCGAAGTCGCGGGCCATCGTGAGCTCGTCGGCCAGGCCAGGCCGCTCGAGGTGGCGATGCCCGGCGGGTCGGAGCACGCATCGGTCAGCCTCGCCTGGAGCGAGCCCGAGGTCCGGTCGCCCAGGATCGACCCGACCTGGGTGTGGATGGGCGACGACATGCTCAACAGGGCGAAGGAGCCGCCGACGAGCAGCAGCGGGCCCGTCACCGTCCTTCCGTCCTCGATGGCCGACACGAGCGACCCCAGCCCCAACGTCAGTCCCGCAGGGAGCAGCGACCGGACCGCCACCAGCGCCCACCATGCCGCTGCCAGCGGGCGACTCGCGGCCCAGGTGGCACGACCCAACGCCAGGGGAGCCCAGTTCGCCAGCCCTCGCGTCACGACCACGGACCCTAGGTGTCCGCCCCTTCTGGCGAGACCCGACTTATTTCGCTGGCGCCGGCGCCGGCCGGCGGCGAGGATGCCCGGGCCGGATCGATGAAGGAGGAGGAGCCCGTGACCACCACTGCACGCCACACCTCCTCCCTGCTCGCGCCCCACACCGTCGACTGACGGCGGGCTCAGGGAGGCCCTGCACCTCCCGACCCCGAAGGAGCGCGATGCCCGCGCCGCTGCACCTGATCCTCGACCACGAGGCCCACACCGACCACGACCTCGGTCCGCTGAAGACGGGGAAGGAGGCGGAGGTCTTCGTCGTCGAGCGCGTCTCCGACGACGGCCGTCGATGCCTCCTCGCGCACAAGCGCTACCGCCCTCGCCGCGTCTCGGCCAAAGGCGAGCTCGCCGCCCTCGGGTTCCAACGGGCCGCCAACTTCGTGCACGACGCCGGCTATCGCGACGGCCGCGCCGTGGGCAACAGCCGCGACCGGAGAGCCATCGCCCGCCGATCGGCCCACGGCCGCGAGGTGCTGGGGCGGGGCTGGGTCGACCGCGAGTTCGAGGTGCTCGAACGGCTCGCGGGGGCCGGCGTCTCCGTCCCCTACCCGGTCTCCCGCACGACCGACGGCATCCTCATGGCCTTCCTCGGTGACGACCGGGCCGCCGCGCCGCGGCTCGTCGCGGCGAGCCTCGATCGCGCCATGGCCACCGAGGCGGCGACGCTCCTCGTCGAGGACCTCCGCCGGATGCTCACGGCGGGGATCGTCCACGCGGATCTGTCGGTCTACAACCTGTTGTGGTGGGACGACCGTCCCTGGATCATCGACCTCCCGCAGTCGGTCGACATCGCCGGCCACGCGCAGGCGCTCGACCTCCTGCGGCGGGACCTCGGGAACGTGGCGCCCTGGTTCGTGCGGCAAGGCGTCGCCTTCGATGCCGACGAGATCTTCGTCGACCTGCTCCCGTCGGCCTATGGGTGAGCGCGCCGGCGTCGTCGGGCAGTAGAACGAGGTCATGGACAACCTGGATGCCCTGCATCGCGGCCTCGACCAGATGGAACGAATCGTGCGGGCGATCAGCCCCACGCAGTACGACCGGCCCACGCCGTGCACCGACTTCGACATCCGGGCGCTGCTCAACCACACCGTCGCCTCCCTCGCCGGCCTGGCCTCGGCCGCCACCGGCGAGACGTGGGACATGACGGCCTACGAGCGGGACGTCCTCGGCGACGACCCTGGCTCGGCGTTCGCAGAAGGGGTGTCGGCACTGCGCCGGGCGACCGTCGACGGAGGCAGCCTGGAGCGCGACTGGGCCATGCCGTTCGGGCCGACACCCGGCGAGCAAGCCATCGCCATCGGGATCATCGAGGTCACGCAGCACGGATGGGACCTCGCGGAGGCCGCCGGCCAGGACGGACCCTTCGACGAGGAGCTGGCCGAGGCGGCCCTCGTGCTGGCGCACGCGAACATGCCGCCCGACGACGACCGCCCGGCCGGTACGTTCGGTCACTCCGTCCCCGTCCCCGACGACGCACCGGCGCGCGACCGACTGGCCGGCTTCCTCGGGCGAACGCCGTGAGCCCTTCCCCCGACGTCGCTCTCGAGGCGCGGGCCTGGCTGGACGAGCACTGGGATCCGGAACGTTCCCTCTTGGAGTGGCGGGGTCTGCTCGCCGACTCCGGCTGGGGTTGCCCCACCTGGCCGTCGCAGTGGTACGGCCGGGACCTGCCGCCGGTGCAGGCCGAGGCGGTCGCCGAGGAGTTCGACCGCATCGGTGCCGTCGGGACGCCGGCGGGATCCGGCGTCGGCCTGGCCGCGCCGACGATCCTCGAGCACGGCTCCGACGATCTCAAGGCCCGACTCCTGCGCCCGATCGTCACCGGTGAGCACACGTGGTGCCAGCTCTTCAGCGAGCCCGGCAGCGGGTCCGACCTCGCCGGGCTCACCGCCCGCGCCGAGCGCGACGGCGACGAGTGGGTCGTCAACGGCCAGAAGGTGTGGAACACCAGCGCCCACCACGCCCAGTTCGGGATGCTCCTGGCCCGCACCGACTGGGACGTGCCGAAGCACCGGGGCATCACCTACTTCGCCGTCGAGATGGAGCAGCCGGGCATCGAGGTTCGCCCCCTCCGCCAGATGAACGGTCATGCCTCGTTCAACGAGGTGTTCTTCGACGGGGCCCGCGTCCCCGTCGCCAACGCCATCGGCGACGTCGGCAACGGATGGGCGGTCGCCCTCGCCACCCTCGCCCACGAACGACGGTTCAACCCCGCGCCCCAGCGGCCCACGGGCGGCCGCGCGCGGCGCGGGGGTCGGTGCCATCGTGAAGCCGAGGCCGAGACGGCCGAGCACTACGAGCCCTACAAGTGGTACCCGCAGCGAGCCGGCCGGGTCGATCTGGTCCCCACCCGGGCGCGGGCCACGGGCGCGGACACGGACCCGACGGTCCGCACCGGCATGGCGCAGCTCATCGAGCTGACGCGCACCTCCCAGTGGACGGCGCAGCGAGCGCCGCGCCTCGAGAGCTCTGGGGCGGCCACCCGGGCCCGAGGGCTCCCTCGGCAAGCTCAGCAGCAGCGAGATCGCCCGCACGGCGGCCCGACTGCACACCCGGATCGCTGGCGCGCACGGGATGCTGCGGGGCCCGGACGACGGCACCGGTGGTGTGGTCGCCGAGGTGCTCGTGTCGGTGCCGGCGGTCTCGATCGCGGGCGGCACGGACGAGATCCAGCACAACATCCTCGGCGAGCGGATCCTCGGCCTCCCGAAAGAGCCGCAGGTCGACCGCGACCTCGCCTTTCGCGACGTGCCGCGCAACGCCGGTCGGTAGGAGCCCTACCGCCCTTCGAAGCGGGGCTCACGACGCTCGGCGCTGGCGCGGATGCCCTCGCCGAAGTCGGCCGTTGCCCGCAGCCTCGCCTGCTCCGCGTCCTCCCGCGCCGTCGCGGTCCGCACCCGATCCGCCAACCCGGCCCGCATCGTCTCGCGGATCGCCCGGACGGCGAGCGGTGCCGCCGCTGCGATCTCCGAGGCCAGGGCGGTCGCCTCGTCACGGAGGAGCTCCGGCGCGACGAGGCGGTCCAGCAGGCCGATGGCGGCGGCCGCGTCACCGTCGATCCGACGGCCGGTGAAGAGGAGCTCGTTGGCCCGCTGACCGCCGACGATGGGCGGGAGCGTGGCGGTCAGCCCGAACCCGTGGTGGAACCCGAGCCGGGAGAAGTTCGCCGTCATGCGGGTGGCCGGCGTCCCGACCCGGAAGTCGGCGGAGCAGGCCAGGCCGAGCCCGCCGCCGACGGCCGCGCCCTGCACCGCGGCGACGACCGGCGTCTTCGCCTCGAACAGGCGGGCCGCCTCGGCGTAGAGGTCGCCGGCCGCGCCCGTGCCGCGGTCGCCGGAGAAGTCGGCGCCGGCGCAGAAGTGACGGCCTTCGGCGCAGAGCACGATCGCCCGGCACCGGGGGTCGGCATCGAGGTGCTCGTAGGCGTCGGCCAGGCTGCGGATGAGCTCGACATCGAAGAAGTTGTTGGGTGGGCGGCGCAGCTCGACGGTCGCCACGAACGCGACACCGTCGATCGTCGTCGCGACGTCGCCGAACACCTCGTCGGCGCTCATGTCAGTGCCGACACGCGTGTCGTGAAGCCGGCATCGAGGTGGGCGGTGTCGTTGTACCGGCGGACGGACCAGCGCTCGCCGGTCACGACGACGTGGGAGATCGACCCGTTGTCCGCGCCGTTGAACGCGAACGGTCGAGCGCCCGAGGCCTCGGACAGGATCCGCCCGATCACCCCGCCGTGGGTGAAGACGGCGACGCGCTGATCGGGGTGCCGACCGTGGATGCGCCCGAGGGCGTCGCGGATGCGCCCGCCGAAATCTTCGGCCGACTCCGCGCCGGGGATCACGTCCCATCGCTCCTCCTCGAGCATCCGGACGGCGACGGGATCCATGACGGCCACCTTGATCCGGAACAGGCCGCCCTCCCACTCGCCGAGGTGCACCTCGCGGAGATCGGGCTCTACGAACGACGGGAGACCGGAGGCCCGGAGGAAGGGAGCGGCCGTCTCCACGGTCCGGCACAGGGTGGTGACGTAGACGGCGTCGATGCCGCCCTCGCGCGCCAAGCGCTCGCCCACCCGCTCGGCCTGGTCCCGCCCGACCTCGGCCAGCGGCGGATCCCCCTGGCCATCGACGAGGGCGAACATCTCCCCGGGCACGGCCGGCGCGGACTCGCCGTGACGGACGAGCACGATCTCCGTCGCGCCGGACGGTCGTTGATAGCGGACCTGGCGAACGGGCGTCCCGTCGCTCACGGCACGCGTCGCGCCGAGTCGAGGGCCCGCTCGACGTCGCGCAGGTGGTGCGATCCCTCGTGCACGGCGTTGCGCGTCATGGTGAGGATGTCTCGGCGCCCGAACGGGAACGTCGCCTCCCGATGCCAACCGTCGGCGTCGATCCGGTCGACCTGGGCCGCCAAGGCCGACGCCGCCGCGTCGAGCCGATCGAGCGCCGCCATCGGGTCGGCCTCGGCGTAGCGCTCGCTGATGACGCGTCCCTCGAAGTCGATGGCCTCGAGCGCCGGCTCGTGCTCGTCGTACATGCGCCGGATGGCTTCCGTCAGGAACTCGAAGACCTCGGCGACGTGCACCGTGTACTCCAGCGCCGACCAGACCGCCGGGTCGGAGCGCCGGCGGACGAGGCCAGCGTCGGACTGGTCGTCGACCGCGCCGGCCAGCGCCGACCGGTAGCGCCGCCCGAAGCTCCGGATCGCGACCTTGGCGTCGGGGGGCGAGATGGTGGCGAAGTCGAGGCCGCACGCCGGGCAGATGAAGTCGGTGCTCACCCGACGAGTCTGTCTCAGGTACGATCGAACGCGTGTTCGCTTGGCTCGACGACCTCAATCCCGAGCAGCGGGTCGCCGTCCTCCACGACGACGGGCCCCTCCTCGTCGTGGCCGGTGCGGGAAGCGGCAAGACCCGCACGCTGGCCACCCGCGTCGCCCGCCTCGTCGCCGACGGCGCCACGCCCGAACGCATCCTGCTCCTGACCTTCTCCCGGCGAGCGGCTCGCGAGATGCTCCAACGGGCCAGCCGCCTGACCGGCGACCCGCCGCACCTCTCGCGTCGCCGGCGGCACCTTCCACGCCGTGGCCAACCGCGTGCTGCGCCAGCACGGCACCGCCGTCGGTCTCGACCCCGCCTTCACCGATCCTCGACTCGTCCGACGCCGGCGACCTCCTCGGTGTCCTGCGCCACGACCTGCGGCCTCGGTGCGCAGCGGCCGCCGGTTCCCGCGCAAGGACACGGTGGCGTCGATCTACTCGCGCATGGTGAACGCGCAGGTGCCGCTGGCGGAGGCGCTCGACCGCTGGTTCCCCTGGTGCCGGCACGAGGTCGACGATCTCCGCACGGTCTTCGGGGCCTACACCGCGCGCAAGCGGGCCAGCCAGCGTCCTCGACTACGACGACCTCCTGCTGTACTGGCGGGCCCTGGCCCAGTCGCCCGAGGTCGGGCCGCTGCTCGAGGAGCAGTTCGACCACGTCCTGGTCGACGAGTACCAGGACACCAACGCCCTGCAGGCCGACATCCTCGCGGCGCTGTGCGCGACGCCTCGGCAACGTCACCGCCGTCGGCGACGACGCTCAGGCCATCTACGGCTTCCGGGCCGCGTCACCGGCCGGCACATGCTGGCCTTCCCCGAACGCTTCCCGGGCGCCACCGTCGTGACGCTCGAACGCAACTACCGGTCACACCCGCCGATCCTCGCCGCCGCCAACGCTGGTGATCGCCGCGGCCACCGAACGGGCTACGCCAAGGAGCTCTGGTCCGAGCGCCCGGGGTCGCAGCGCCCGACCCTCACCGCCTGCCACGACGAGACGGCCCAGGCCGACGTGGTGTGCGACCGCGTCCTCGAGCACCGTCGAGCGGGGCGTCCTGCTGCGGGACCAGGCCGTGCTGTTCCGCACCGGCCACCACAGCCGACGGCGCTCGAGCTCGAGCTGGCACGCCGCAACATCCCGTTCGTGAAGTTCGGCGGGCTCAAGTTCCTCGAGGCGGCCCACGTGAAGGACCTGTTGCCGCTGCTTCGCATGCTCGACAACCCCGCAGGACGAGCTGGCCTGGCACCGCGTGCTCGGCCTGCTCGAGGGCATCGGCCCGGCGACCACGCGGCGTCGCCTCGGAGCGCTGCGCGACCCGACCGGGCCCGGCGACGCCCGTCGCCCGGCTGGCTCGATCCGGAGGCCGTGCCGCTCCCCGAGGCATCGGCCGACGACGCCGCCGCCCTGCGCCGCGGCGCTCGGCCGACTGCCGGGCCCGACCCCGACGACCGCTCCGCCGGCGGTGCAGCTCGAGCGGCTCGCCGCGTTCCTCGGCCCGATCATCGACCGCCGCTACGACGACGCCGACGGCCGCGACTGGCCGACCTGGACCAGCTGACGGCACTGGCCGGCGCCGGCCCCGACCGCGGGCCGGCTTCCTCGCCGAGCTGACCCTCGACCCCCCGCCTCCACCGAGCGATCTGGCCGGGCCGCCCCACCTCGACGACGACTGGCTGATCCTGTCGACCATCCACTCGGCCAAGGGCGGCGAGTGGAAGGTCGTCCACCTCATCCACGCCGCCGACGGCAACATCCCGTCCGACATGGCCACCGGCGAGCCGGAGGGGCTCGAGGAGGAGCGCCGGCTGCTGTACGTCGCCATGACGCCGCGCCCGGACGCCCTGTACGTGACCTACCCGCTGCGCTACTACCACCGGCGCGCACGGCCTCGACGATGCTCACACCTACGCGCAGGCCAGCCGGTTCCTCACGTCGGCCCTGGCCGCCTTCGATCGCACGGTCCCGGGCCACGACGGGGCTCCGGGGCTGCCGTCAGCAATGGGCCGGCATGTGCCGGCCGACCCGGTCGGAGCCTTCCTGGGCGATCTTCTCAGCCCCTGAACGACCCGTAGGCTGCGCCGTCGTGGAGGAGGACGATTACCGCACGACCTATGACCTCGAAGGCCACAACTGGTGGTTCGTCGGGCTGCGGCGGATCTCCACTCGCCCTCCTCGGGCCCCACGCCGGGAGCGCCGTCCGAGGACCACGGTCCGGATCCTCGACGTCGGCTGCGGGACGGGGATCATGCTCAAGCACCTCGCCGACCTCGGCACCCCTACCGGCCTCGACTTCTCTTCGACGGCCCTCGGTTCTGCCGTCGGCGCGGCGCCGAATCGCTCGTGCGGGCCCGGGGCGAGCAGCTGCCCTTCGCCGACGGCTCCTTCCGGGGCCGTGACCGCCTTCGGGGTCGTCGAGCACATCGACGCCGACCGTGAGGCGGTGCGGGAGTGGGCACGCGTGCTGCGACCGGGCGGCGAGCTCGTGCTGCTGACCAGCGCCTACCAGTGGATATGGAGCGGACACGATGTCTCGAACCACCACACCCGCCGCTACCTCACCAAGGAGATCGACGCCCTCCTGCGCGAGGGCGGCCTCCGACCGACGAAGGTCTCCTACGTCAACGCGTTCTGTTCCCCCGATCGTCGCCGTCCGGATCGTCGAGGCGGCTCCGTCGAGGCTCCGAGCCGCCGGCGCCACACAAGGACACGGGCGAGGTGCCGGGCCCCGTGAACCGCCTGTTGATCCGGCTCCTCGACGTCGAGCGACGGATCCTGTCGCGCCCGGGCCGACGCACGCGCCTGCCCTTCGGGGTCTCCATCGTCGCCGCCGCAACGAAGCCCGCGTTTCCGTGACGGCCCTCCGCCGCGTCACGGGCGACGGGCGCACGTTCGCCGCTGCGCTCTTCGTCGGCCTCGTCGTCCTCGTCTTCCTGGACGGGCGGCTGTCGATGGAGCTCATCCACTTCAAGGCCGGCTCGACGGAGTTCCCGTTGCCGTCGTGGCTCGACGCCTACGCGCGGTGGGACAGCGGCTGGTACCACTCGATCGCCAGCCGTGGCTACTTCTACGCCGGCCCTGACCAGCAGTCGTCCGTCGCCTTCTTCCCGGCCTACCCGACGGCGATGCGCATCGTCGGGGCGCTCCTGTTCGGGAACCTCGCCGTCGCCGGCATCCTCGTCACGCTCGCCGCCGGATCCGGCGTGGCCGTGCTGTTCCACCGGTGGGTCGCGGCGTTCCTCGGGGAGCGAACGGCCCGGGTCGCCCTCGCCCTGCTCCTCTGCTACCCGTTCGCGTTCTACCTCTTCGGCGTCATCTACTCCGACGCGTTGTTCCTCTTCGCCGTGATCGCCGCCTTCTCGCTGCTCGAGCGCGATCGACCGGTCCTGGCCGGCCTCGTCGGCATCGTGGCGACGGCGGGTCGACCGGTGGGCATCGCCCTCGTCGCCGGCCTCGCCGTGCGGGCCCTCGAGGTCCGGGGCGACGCTGCTCCGGACGCGCCTCGCCGCGTTCGTCCGCCACCCGACGCCGATCGCCGACCGCCGAACGGCGAGGATCCCGCTGCTCCCCCGCCGACTCGACCTGGGCCGCATCCGCCTCCGCGATACGGCCGTGCTCCTCTCCGTGCTCGGACTCCTGGCCTACTGCGCCCTGCTCTGGGTGCGCTTCGACGACCCGCTGGCCTGGACCAAGGTCAGCGGCGCCCCCGGGTGGGGCAAGGAGTTCGACCTCGAGACCCTGGCCAAGCTCCACCTGTTCCGGCTGCTCGGGTCCTACGGGTTGAACATCGTGACCTTCTGGCTCGTGATGCAGGGGCTGTTCGCCGTCGTGTCGCTGGCCCTCGTCCCCGCCGTCATCCGCCGCTTCGGGTGGGGCTACGGCACCTACCTCCTCGTCTCCGTCGGGATCGCCTTCGCCTCGACGCGCGACTTCATCGGGATGGGCCGCTACGTGCTGGCCGGCTTCCCGGCGTTCGCGGCTGCGGCCGACCTTCTCGTCGGCTGGTCGGCGCGAGGCCGGCGGGGCGGTGACGCCGGTCGGCTCCGCCGGGCACTTCCGGGTGCGACCATCGCGGCCAGCGCCGGCCTCCTCACATGGATGGTGAGCCTCTTCGCGCGCTGGTACTTCCTGTCCTGAACCCTGCCGGTCGACAGCGGGCCGTGTGCCAAAATGGTCGGCCGCTTGGTGGCCGTAGCTCAGTTGGTTAGAGCGCCAGGTTGTGGTCCTGGAGGTCGGGGGTTCGAGTCCCCTCGGTCACCCTCAGCCGAGCTCGCACGACGTTCACGTGCGCCTCTAGCTCAATGGCAGAGCAACGGACTCTTAATCCGCAGGTTCTGGGTTCGAATCCCAGGGGGCGCACCACTCTGACCAGCGGCTTTTGCCCTGGTCGGCTTCCGTTTGGTCACAGATTGGTCACAGAATCGCCGTCGATCGTCGCCGCCAGGAGGTCCGCAGCGGCCTCGTCGTGACCTGGCAGACACATGCGTGTAGAGCCCGAGCGTGACCGAGACGTGCGCATGCCCGAGCCGTTGCTGCACCACCCTCGGATTCACGCCGGCGGCGATCATGGCGGAAGCGGCCGTGTGCCGGAGCCCGTGGAGGCCGATGAGGGGCAGGCCCAGCGCTTCGGCCTGTTCCCGGAATCGCGCCGTAGACTGTCTGGGGCCACAAGCCGGTCCCGTCAGGGTGCGTGAAGACCAGCTGAGAGTCGACCCAGCCCAGGACCGATGAAGTCGTGCTCGGCGACCTGGAGGCCGCCGCCAGCTGCGCAGAATCTCGGAGGTGGCTCGATCGATCGCAACAGTGCGAGCTCCGGCGTTGGTCTTCGGCGTCCCCTCGACCACGGATCCGCCGGCGATCGCCCGCTGGCGCATGATCGTCACTAGCCCGGCGTCGAGATCGACCTCGTCCCCACTGAGGCCGAGCGCCTCGCCCCGGCGGCAGCCGGTGACGGCGATCAACCGCCAGAGCGGGAACAAGCGGTCGCCGGCCGTCCCTTGCAGGAAGGTGCGCAGCTGCTCCGGGCTCCACGCGCGGGGCGCCACCCGCCGGGCCGGCGGGAGCCCTTTCGGACGGGCCGCGACGTTCCGATTCACGAGCTCGAGGTCGACGGCGTCGGCCATCGCCTCCGGAGCACTCCATGGATGTTGCGGATCGTCTTGGGCGCCAGCTGCTTCGCCGTCAACTCGCCGAGCCACCGGCTGACCTGGCGCCGGTCGAGCTTCTGGAGGGGCACCGCCCCGAGCATCGGGATGATGTGCGCTCCAGCAAGCCGGCGATAGGTGTCCGCAGTCGTCGGCCTCACCGTCGCGGCGAGGCTCGGCAGCCAGTGATCGATGAAGTACTGGCCGACGGTCACCTTGGAGGGCTCCAGGTACAGGCCGGCGGCGGCCAGCGAGACGAGCTCATCGAGCGCCTCCTGGGCCCTCCGCTTCGTCGGGAAGCCGCGACGACGGGCCTGACGACGGCGACCGTCGATCGTGTCGAGGTCGACGATGAAGTACCACCGTCCAGCGACGTCCTTCTTCACGCTGCCTCGCGAGCTCATGCGAGTCCTCCTCGGGCCGCCGCCCGGGGGCGGCGCTTAAGGCCACGCCCATGAGGCGGGCCACTTGGAGGCCGATGCTGAGCACGCGCATCGGCGAGCGCCAGCCCACCCTGCCAGCCGCAGTCGAGCGGGTCAGACACTCCTGCAGTTACAGGCTGAGGCCCGCAGAGCGGCGTGGCTGCAGAGGCTCGGGAGCGTGATGAACCTGTAGGGCCGGCGCGTGGCCACCACGAAGCTGTTGGCGGATGGCGTGGGCGCTGAGGGCGCGGCCGGGTGGGGCGATGGCGTCGGCGAGGACTTGGTCGGGGTCGAGGGTGCCGGTGGGGTCGGGGATCCAGGCGATGGTTGCGTGTCTCGGCCTCGGGTCATGGCGACGTAGATGTGGGCGCGGGTGGCGCCGGGTTCGATGACGGCGATGCCGTCGTCGACGGTGATGCCTTGGTTGCCGTAGCCGGTGACGGCCCAGCCGAGCTCGACGTGCGTCGGCGACGTAGCCGGCGGGGAGCCGACGGTGCCGTGTCTCGGGGTCGGAGACGGTGAGGCTGCCGTCGGGGTTGACGGCGGTCGACGGTCCAGGTGTGGCGGTTGCGGACGGCTGGCCCCGGTCGTCGTGGTGAGTGTCGGGTCGTTGCGGCGGGTGGCGATGGGGTCGCCGACTCCGCGCGGGTGCCGTCGCCGAGCGGCGACGTGTCGGCCGGTGCGTCGGCGTCGGCGTTGGATCTCGACGTTGATGGCTCGGGCGGTCGTCTGTGGTGGCGGTGGTGATGGCGACGGTCTCGCCTCGGGCTGTCGAGGCGGGCGTGTTGGTCGGCGATCTTGGCCGGGAGGAGGGCGGGGTGGGCGGTGTGGAGGCGGTGGTGGTCGGCGTAGGCGGCGGCGGCTTCGGGGTCGCCGGCGCGGAGGGCGAGGCTGGCTGGGCTTCCCACGGGTTGGTGAAGCGGCGGGGGTCGAGGTGGTCGGCGGGGAGGGTGTCGCACCAGTGGGCGAACATGCCGCCCCGGCCGACGGCGGGGAGCTGGGCGGGGTCGCCGACGCCACGAGCCGCCATCCCGTGCCGTCGGCGAGGTCGACGAGGCGGCGAGGTCGTCGGTGGCGGCCATGCCCGGCTTCGTCGAGGACGACGGTCGTGCCCCGTTCGGGCAGGCGGCCGGTCGTGGCGGGCGTCGTGCGAGGAGCTTGGCGAGGGTGATCGTGGCGCAGCCGGCCTCGCCGGCGAGCACGTCGGCGGCCTTGCCCGACGGGGCGAGCCCGAGGACCGGGCGGTTGCTCGTGCCTGGAGTGTCGACGGCCGCGGGCGACGGCGGTGGTCTTGCCGGTGCCGGCGGGCCCGACGACCAGCACGAGCGTCGCTCGTCACCGGCCATGGCGGTGGCTGCGACGCTGGGTCCGGTCGGATCGACCGGGCCGCTGCGCGGTCGACGGCGCGCTCGGCCCAGGCGAGCAGGCGCGCTTCCTCGTCCCAGACGGCGGTGGTGGTGAGGCGGCGGTCGGTGACGTGCTCGCTGACGCGGCCGCCCGTCGCGCCGCACGCGCGACCGGGCGCTCGACGGGCGGATGCGAGCTCGAGGCAGCGGGCCGGCGGCTCGGTCGGTGAGCTCGTCGACGAGCGCGACCACCTCGGCGCCACGGTGGCGGCGGTGGTCGGGGAGGAGGGTGGCGATGTGGCGGGCGAGGTCGGCTCGGGAGCCACGTCGCTGACTCGTCCGCGGCCGGGCGAGGGCGGCTGGCCACGAGCGCCTCGTCGGTCGGCCTGCGGATCCGACCGGGATCGAACCGGCGAACGGTCCCGGGATCCGTCACGATCCAGGACGACGCTCCGACCCCCGCGGCGATGCCAGCGGCCCAGGCTGGCGTGCGAGCCGGTCCGGGCGTCGACCGCCGTGGACCTTGGCGGGCCGGCTGGCGGTGACCGCGCTCGCCGTTCGAGCTCGGCGATCGTGCGCGGGTCGGGGTCGGCGCCGTCGTGCTCGTCGCTCCACCGGCCGATCAGCTCGGCGAGCTTCGCCTCGACCTGCCGGCTCCGCTTCGAGAACACGTCCCGCACCGTGCTGCGGGATGCAGGCCAGGTCGGCGTGCCGGCCCCGTCCGGCATCGGCTCCCAGCCGACGCCGAGTCGGTGCGGTGAGCTCGGCGCGGAGGGCGGCGTCGTAGATCCAGCCGATCGTGCGCTGCTGGCTGCTTCAAGAACCGGGCGTCGAGCGACAGCCACTTGCCGGTCGGGTCCTGGACCTTCGACGAGATCATCGCGTGGGTGTGCAGCTGCGGGTCGACGGCCCGCGAGGTGTGCTGGCGGAACACCGCCACCGTCAGCCCCGGGTGTCGACCTGGTGGACGCCGTCCTTGCCCGGCGGGTGACCGCGCCGTGCGCCTCGAACCAGCCGAGCGCGGCGTCGACCGCGGCGTCGTGGGCGGCGAGGACCTCGGCCCGCACCTACCGGTCCGGTGACAGCGCCCACAGCGCCGAGACCGACTTCGGCGCCGAGAACGTCGCATCGAACCCTCGGGCCGACGAGTCACCGAACGACCGGCCCAAGCTCGGCCCGGTGCGCGGGGTGGCTGGCCGTCGAGCAACGGCCCGGAGCTCCTCGCCGGCGACCTCGCCGGCGACGCCGAGGGCCGGCGTGCCGGCGCCCCACCAGCGACCCGGCGGGCTCGTCGGGGTCGAGGTAGTAGTCGACCGGGCCACGCCGGCCCCGCGAGGTCCGGTCCTCGGCGAGGCCGGCGTAGTAGTCGACGAGCGCACCGGAGACGGTCGGCGGTCGCCTTCAGGGTCGTCACCCGGGCGACCATCAGGTTCCCACCGGAGTCGGTGCACTCGTCTGTGCTGAAGGGGTTCGGGAAGGGAGATCTGCATCCATGCCTCCCTAAGCCGTTCCGGGAACGGTTCGGTCACAAGATTTCTGAGAAATCTTCCGCAGTGGCGCCGTTCAGGCCGCTCCATAACACGCTCGAGGCGAAGCCCTAACCGGCATTATGCGCTGGTGGAACAACGGCCAGATGTTGAGCGGGAGCATGACCAGTCGAGCAATCATCGAGCCGCCGTGCTTGCCTCGGACCTAGTCGGCTGCTTCCACTGCACGAAGATCTACAGCCCGACGGAGATCGAGGACTGGACCGACGAAGACGAAGACGGGATCGGTCAGACAGCGATGTGCGCTAGGTGCGGGATCGACGCCGTCATCCCGATCCGAGACGGCATCGACAGCGAGTTCCTGTCCTTGATGCGGCGGCGTTGGTTCTAGCGCCGATGTGCCGCTAGCGCGGGCCTGTCCGGCAGACCGGCGCTTGAGCTCGAGGCGCTCGCGATCACCAAGTAGGAGCGGCTCGCCGGCGGTTCATCCGGCATTCGGCGCTCCCGCTGCGTGACAGCAGCGGTTACTACGTTGGGACGATGGTGCGGCCAGAGATGGAGCTTCCCTCGCTTGCTGTAGAGCCACAGCAACGCGTTCTCACAAGTTGCTGAGCGAACTCGCGGCGGCCCCAGGGGTTGACGGAGTCATGCTCGACGGCTCGTTCGCCCGTGGCGATCATCGGGACGACTCTGACCTCGACCTCTACGCCATCCTCCGCCCTGGCGGAGATCCGGTCGGGTGGCCGAGCAGGTTCCGTCGTGACGACGTTTGGGTGGACTTCCACGAACATGAGGCTGAGCAGATCCGCGGACGCATCGCGGAGGCGCCGATGCGGATCTACCGGCACATCTATGGGCGGATCTTGCTCGACAGGTCTGGCGCGGTTGAAGAACTTGCAGCTTTCGCCGCGGAGCAGTTGGAGGACTACCGGACGCCACCGGACCTTCGGTCAAGGCTCGCAGCGACGATGGACAGCCTGGCTCGCAAGATGCGCGGGTCGCTCAATTCTGACGACCCCGTCGTAGTCGGCTGGAGCGCGAGCTGGAGCGGTGGCGCGATTGCGCCTGCTCTCTTCGCAGCGAACGACCGACCGATGCCTCCGCCGAGCGTTCTCCTTTCGAGCATGCGTCAGCTACCTAAGCCCGACGACCTGGGGCCGACGCTTGGAAGGTGGTTCACCGGATCGCCCAGCGATCGGCTGGCGGCGTCGCTTTACCTCGCAGATTGGTGTCTCGCCGAGCTTGGTGATCCTGCGCCGTAGCCGCCCCGAAGTGAGCCGTTCGGTCGCCGGAGCGTGGCCTGGGCCAGATGCTGTGTACCGTTCGGAGCGTGCCGAAGCCGTGGTGGAAGGACCCCGCTGGCTTGCCGCCGTCCATGGAGAAGAACCGGAGGCGGGACCTCCGCCCATGGGAGGTCATGTTCGCCCGGATCTACCTTCCTCTCGGGCCGCTAGCGGTGCTCGCCTTTGCCTTCTCGATAGGCAGGCCATCGTCTGCACTCATGGCGGCGCTGCCGATCTTTCAGTTCCTGTTGATGCCGGACCATCAACGAGATCAGGTTCTCGGTCGGCGATAGCCGCACCGAAGTGAGGCGTTCGGCGCTGACACACGGGCATCATGAGCAGGTGCCTGAAGTGGACATGCCCCCGCTCCGCTACTCAGCGTCGAGCCGTGTAGTCGCAGAGCGGATCATCCTGGGCGCTCCGTTCTTCCTGCCGGGTGGCATCGTTGCCATCGCAGCAGGGTTCGCCCTTCTGATCCTTCCCCTTGCCGCGCTGGGCTTCTGGTGCGCCGTCCGCCACGCCCGGCTGCAAGTCACCGCCGATAGCGACGGTCTCATCGTGCGCAACCCGTGGCGCAGCTACTACGTCCCCTGGCGGGAGGTTGCGGCGATCAAGCCGATAATCACGGAGTCGAAGACGCCTTACCTAGTTCCGGGTGTCCGGCGGAAGACGCACGTGAAGGCGATCCGCCTGTGGGCCTTGGCCTCGCCGACTGACCGCATCATCTTCAAGGCCAGCGAAGCTCGGCCTCGGGCCACCCGCCGCATCCTCGATGATTGGCATCGCCGGTTTGGTGTTCAAGTCAGCAGCGATTGGTAGCGAAGTAGCCGCCCCGAAGTGCCGGTCGGCGCTCGGCCCGACACCATGGAGGCGTGGCGACCTGGAACGAACGCAACCCCGGCCCGCCCCCGCCAGCGCCCTCCTGGCACCTCCTCCTTGTCGTGATGGCGATGGCGCTCCGCAGGCTCCGCCTCGGGTGGTGGCGACTGCACGCCTGGGGATGGCGAAGGGTCCACCGGAACGACCTGCGGTAGCGCCCCGAAGTGGATCGTTCGGAGCTCCCGCATCGGGCCCGGGCGCTACCGGAAGTGCGGCCGGCCATGCCGGGCTACCAGAGGCCCGTTACCGTGAGCCTCTTGAAGACTGTTGAGCTTGGTGCGGCCGCCGATCCAGGATCGGCTCGTTGGTTGGGTGCGCCGCCGTGTCGCGATCTTGCGTTCGGAGTTGCGGGCATGTTCGGGGTACGAGCAATCGCTGCCCAGATCGACCCGCTCGCTACCCAGCTCGAGCAGCGCCTGAATATTGTGCTGGCGGCACTCATGCTCTTGTTACTCGTGGGTGCGGCCGCTTATGCCAGCACAGGCAGAACGACTTCGCGGTCACTCGTCGCCCCCGAGCGCGTACCGACGTGGGCGCGACCGGGCGCTGCACTCACGTTCGTCCTGACCGGGCTCGCAATCCTGTTGAGCCTCCTGGTCCTAGCGGGCCTCTTCGATGCCTCACAGTCGCTCATCGACCACGTCACAAGCGCGGCGACGGCGGTCTACCTCGGGCTGGGCCTCCGCGTGCAGTGGGCCGCTGCGTCGGGCCAGATGCCCACACGGGTCCCGGTTGTTGCTCCTTCGGAGCGACTGC
Source organism: uncultured Actinomycetes bacterium (assembly GCA_963731055.1). Taxonomy (GTDB): domain Bacteria; phylum Actinomycetota; class Acidimicrobiia; order Acidimicrobiales; family CADCTF01; genus DATLED01. Next base: position 120,048 of record CAVSUD010000007.1, read on the forward strand.
GCCTGGCGGTACGCGTCGCGGTGATAACGATCTGCGCCGCCGTCGTTGGGGTTGCTCTGGCATCCCCATCCATCGTGGCCCGCGACACCAAGACCGCCCGCTGTCGAAGCAACGATCTCACCCACCTTGAGGCTCAGCGCGCGATCACCTCGCTGCGCGGCGAGGCTCTTCAAGAACGGATCGAAGAGCTGGCGAGGGACCTTGAGCAGTGTTCGACCTTCGGCAGCCCATCAGTCCACGGCTGACCAGAGGACTCCACGGCGCAGCGAGTGCCCCTCCTGCCACGCTGATCTGGTGCGAGCCCGTAGCGACGGGGCCCGCACCGTCGGGAGTAGGAGCGCCGAAGTCTGGATATGCCGGTGATCCATCGGACACCTCGTAGCTAGTCGCTCGAACGGGTTCACACGTGGTCTGCGCCGGTGCTGGCGGTGGAGTTGGAGCTGCGGCTGGTCAACAGATTGGTCACAGACCTGTGACCGCGGGCTGGATCTGAGCAACCAGCGCAGATGCAGTGGATGACAAACATGCAGGTCAGCGGCCTACGGCCGATAGAACATCACCAGCCGAAACAGCTTCGGGCAGGTTCGAATCCCAGGGGGCGCACCATCTCCGACCAGGGCTTTCGGCCCTGGTCGGACCGCGTCCCCCCTTACGGTTCGGGAAAAGGTGGCCGCAGGAGGGATGACCACGGGTCACCCTGGTTAGGTTCGCTCCATGGCTTCGATCTTGCACGGACTCCGTCGCCGCCGCGCCCGCCCCGCCGATCCGCGCCGGCCCGTCGAGAAGCCGGACTCGCAATGGCGGGCCGAGCTCTCCGACGAGCAGTACCGGGTGCTCCGCCGGAAGGGAACCGAGCGGGCCTTCTCCGGTCCTGAGGTGCAGGCCGGCGAAGACGGCACGTACCGGTGCGGCGGTTGCGCGGTCGCACTGTTCCCGGCGGGTTCGAAGTTCGACTCCCGGACCGGATGGCCGAGCTTCTTCGACGCCTTCCCGGAGAACGTCGAGACGCATCGCGACTTCTCGCTCGGAGTCCCCGCGTCGAGGTCGTCTGCCGGTCCTGCGGGGGCCACCTGGGCCACGTCTTCAACGACGGCCCCCGGCCGACGGGTCAGCGGTACTGCATCAACGCCGCGGCGCTGGTCACGAGGCCGGACGGGGCGTAGGGATGGAGACCTTCGACGTCGTGATCCTCGGAGCGGGATCGGCCGGCGAAGCGATCGCGAATGCCGTCGCCGAGGCTGGGCGTTCCGTGGCCCTCGTGGAGGCGCTGCGGGTCGGGGGCGAGTGCCCGTACGTGGCCTGCATGCCGAGCAAGGCCCTGCTGCGCAGCGCCGAGGCGCGGACCGAGGTCCGGGAGGTGCGGGATCACGGTGGGGCGTCCCTCGTTCCCACCCTGGACGACGACGACCTCGCCTACCGCTCGGCGGTCGCACGGCGCGACGACATCGCTGAGCAGCGCGACGACACCGCGGCGGCCGAGGCCGCCGAGGACAAGGGTGTCACCCTCGTCCGGGGTCGTGGCCGGATCTCGGCGCCGGGCGTGCTCGACGTGGAGGGCCGAGCGCTCGCCTTCACCGACCTGATCATCGCGACGGGATCCTCGCCGGTCGAGCCCGACCTGCCGGGTCTCGACCGGGTTCCGACCTGGACCTCGGCCGAGGCCCTCTCGGCCCAGGACCGGCCGCGGTCGTTGCTCGTCATGGGCGGCGGCGCCGTCGGCTGCGAACTGGCCCAGGCCCACGTGCGCTTCGGTGTCCGGGTGACGATGGTCGAGCATGCGACGCGCCTCCTCGGCCGGGAGGAGCCGAGCGTGGCGGAGGCACTGGCGACGGCGCTGCGGGCCGACGGCATCGATGTCCGCCTCGGGGTGGCGGTCGAGCGGCTCGAGCGGACCGACGACGGCCTCGCCCGCGCCCATCTCGGCGACGGCACGATCATCGACGCCGAACGCGTTCTTGTCGCCGTCGGGCGCAAGCCGACCAGTGACGGGCTCGGGCTCGAGGTGTTGGGCGTCACGCCGGGCGACGAGGGGCAGCTGGAGATCGACGAGCGTTGCCGCATCCGCGGGCACGAGCACGTATGGGCCGCCGGCGACGTCACCGGCATCGCGCCCTACACCCACACGGCCAACTACCAGGCTCGGGTGCTGGTCGAGAACCTGCTCGGCGGCGACCGGAAGGCCGACTACCGGGCCATCCCCAGGGCCGTGTACACCTCGCCGGCCGTGGCCAGCGTCGGCATGCACGAAGCGGCGGCGCGCAACGAGGGCGTCGACACGATCACCGCGGTCATGGATCTCGGCGAGGTGGCGCGCACGGCCAGCGAGGGGAACGAGGGTGGTCGCCTCGTGCTCACGGCGGATCGCGCCAGCGGCCGCCTCATCGGGGCGGCCGCCATCGGCCCCCGCGCCGACGAATGGCTGGCCGAGGCGACCGTGGCCATCCGCGGCGAGGTGCCGCTCCGCGTGCTCGTCGACGTCGTGCACGCCTTTCCCACCTTCGGCGAAGCCTTCGAGCCGCCCCTACGGGAGCTCGACGCCCTGGTACGCGCCGCATCCCCGCCGGCCTGAGATCCGGAGGGCCGTGACCGCGTCGCGGTGATCCCCGTCGGCGACGGATGACGGCCGGTTGCGGTCGAGCCGCCTTCGGGACGGCATGCTGGGCCCATGCCCGTCGCCGACGAGGCCGCCCGGCGCCGCACGTTCGCCATCATCAGCCACCCCGACGCCGGCAAGACGACGCTGACCGAGAAGTTCCTGCTCTACGCCGGCGCCGTGGCCGAGGCCGGCGCGGTCAAGGCCCGCGCCGGCCGGCGCTCGGCCACGTCGGACTGGATGGAGATGGAGCAGCAAGCGCGGCATCTCGATCACGCTCGACCGTGCTGCAGTTCACGCTACCGCGACCACGTCGTCAACCTGCTCGACACCCCGGGCCACCGCGACTTCTCCGAGGACACCTACCGGGTGCTGGCCGGCCGCCGACGCCGCGGTGATGGTGCTCGACGCGGCCAAGGGCATCGAGCCCCAGACGCTCAAGCTGTTCGAGGTCTGCCGGGCCCGCAACCTGCCCGGTGCTCACGTTCCTCAACAAGTACGACCGCCCGGGCCGCGACCCGCTCGAGCTGCTCGACGAGATCGAGGAGCAGATCGGCCTCCGCCCGACGCCGGTGACCTGGCCGGTCGGCATCGCCGGCGACTTCCGCGGCGTGATCGACCGGCGCAACGGCGACGTTCATCCGCTTCACCCGCACCGCCCGGGGCGCCACGGCGGCCGCGCGAGGAGATCGTCGACGCCGACCGCGCCGCGGCCGAGGAGGGGGCGGCCTGGGAGCGACGCCGCGGACGAGGTCGGCCTGCTCGACGCGAGTCGGCGCCGACCTCGACCTCGAGTCGTTCCTGCGCCGGCGAGTCCACGCCCGTGTTCGTCGGCTCGGCGCTCACCAACTTCGGCGTGCGGCAGCTGCTCGACGCCATCGTCGACCTCGCGCCCGCGCCTCCGCCCCGCGGCCGACGTCGAGCGGCGAGCCGCGCGCCCGCTCGAGAGCCGCTTCTCCGGCTTCGTGTTCAAGGTCCAGGCGAACATGGACCCGTCCCACCGCGACCGCATCGCCTTCGTCCGCATCTGCTCGGGACGCTTCGAGCGCGGCATGACCGTGACCCACGGCCCGACGGGCAAGCCGTTCGCCACCAAGTACGCGACGCTCGGTGTTCGGCGCCGAGCGCGACACGGTCGAGGAGGCCTATCCCCGGCGACGTCGTCGGCCTCGTCAACGCCACCGACCTGCGCCATCGGCGACACGCTGTACGAGGGCACCGACGCCGTCCGCTACCCCGCCGATCCCGACGCTTCGCGCCCGAGCTGTTCGCCACCGCCCGGCCGCTCGACACCGGTCGCGCTCAAGCAGTTCCGCCGGGGCCTCGAGCAGCTCGACGAGGAGGGCGTCGTGCAGGTGCTGCGCGACCCCGACCGGCGACCCGACCCCGGTCCTGGCCGCCGTCGGCCAGATGCAGTTCGAGGTCTTCGCGCCACCGGCTCGAGCAACGAGTTCGGCGCCCCGATCGAGCTGCTGCGCACCGCCGCACAAGCTCGCCCGCCGCACCGACGTGGAGACGGCGCCCAAGCTCAAGGGCGTCGGTGGGTGCCGGGTCCTGGCTCGCCGCGACGGGACCCTCCTGGCCATCTTCGAGAGTGAGTACCGGGTGCAGCGCCTCGAGGGCGACCACCCGGACTGGCGACTGGACACGATCATCGAGGGCCAAGCCGTGGAGGCCGTCCTCTAACCTCTTCGAGCGATCGGGTCGATGGTCTGGCCATCGGGATCGCTCGTCTCGCCCCCACCGAGCAGAAAGCTGTCGATGAACCTCCGCCGCTCCTTCGCCGTCGCGGTCGCCACCGCCACCGGCGCCGCCGCTCTCGCCCTCGTCCCCGCCGCGCCCGCCTCGGCCGCCGTCGGCGCCACCAGGTTCGACGTCTCCGTCGGCGGCGCCATGTTCCAGTGGTCGTCTCCCGCCATCGGCACCGTCGGCGGGTCGGACGCCGTCGTGGTCGGCGGCATGAACGGTGTCCTCTACGGCTTCGACGCCGCCGGCGGCCGCCGGTTCGCCACTGACCTGGGCGCCCCCATCGCCTCCAGCCCGACCATCGGCGACGTGGACGGTGACGGCGCCAACGAGGTCGTCGTCGGCTACGGCAACTCGGTGCCCGGCCGCGGTGGCGTCGCCATCCTCGACGCCAACGGTGGCATCCGGTGCCGCTTCGACACGCCTCGCCGGTCGGACGGGCTCGCCGCGGTGTTCGGCTCGCCCGCCGTCGGCGACGTCAACGGCGACTCCATCAACGACATCGTGTTCGGGGCCTTCAACGACCGCATCTACGCCATGAACGGCGGCTGCGGGGTGATGGCCCAGTTCGACAACCAGGACACGGTGTGGTCCTCGCCGGCGCTCCGCGACGTCGACGGCGACGGCGCCGCCGAGATCTTCATCGGCGGCGACGCCACGGTGGTCAACAAGTCCGTCGGTGGGTACTTCCGCTCGCTCGAGTACGACGGCTCCGGCACGCTCGCCCAGCGCTGGGTCCGCACCCACACCGAGACCTTCCAGGGCGGCGCCGGCTTCGCCACCCTCGGCGGGCGCCTGGCCGTCGTCACCGGCTCGGGCGTCGACTACTGCCGCAACCAGGGCACCCCCGACCGTTGCACCTCGGCCTCGAACAAGGTGTGGGCCTTCGATCCGAGCTCGGGCGAGACCCTGCCCGGCTGGCCCAAGTCCGCGACCCACCAGACCTTCCTCGGTGGCCCGGCCATCGGCGACGTCGACGGCGACGGCGGCGACGACGTCGTGATCGCCAGCACCAACTACGCCACGGGTGGGGGCGGCGGCGCCGTCGACGCCTTCCTCTCGAGCGGTCGCCAGTGGACCTGGCGCTCGAGCGACGAGATCCCGTCCTCGCCGATCATCGTGGACACGAACGGGGGCGGCACCCCCGAGGTGGTGGTGGGGTCGGCCGGCCAGCTCTTCGTGCTCAACGGCCCGGACGGCAAGGTCGTGCAGCAGGGCATCGCCAACGGGTGGAACCACAAGAGCGCACCGGCCGCCGGCGTCCTCGGCGGCAACTGGGTCGTCGCCACGGCCGGCTTCCTCGACAACGGCACCGGACGCGTCGGCGCCTTCGCCATCGCGAACCCGGCCTCGGCGCCGTGGCCGCAGTACCAGAAGAACGCCCGGCGCCTCGGCTCCGACCCGACCGATGCGCGGCCGGTCACGTGCAACAGCGGCTACTGGCTGGTCGCCGCCGACGGTGGCATCTTCAGCTTCGGCAACGCGCCGTTCCTGGGCTCCACCGGCGACATCCGCCTCAACCAGCCCATCGTCGGGATGGTGGCCTCCCCCAACCGGGGCGGCTACTGGTTCGTGGCCCGCGACGGCGGCATCTTCGCCTTCGGCGACGCCGGCTTCTACGGGTCCACCGGCGACCTCCGGCTCAACCAGCCCATCGTGGGCATGGCCCGCACCCCGAGCGGCAACGGCTACTGGCTGGTCGCCTCCGACGGCGGCATCTTCGCCTTCGGCGACGCCGCGTTCCTCGGCTCCACCGGCGACATCCGCCTCAACCAGCCCATCGTCGGCATGGCCGCCACGCCGACCGGCAAGGGCTACTGGCTCGTCGCCCGCGACGGCGGCATCTTCAGCTTCGGCGACGCCGCGTTCTTCGGCTCGACCGGCGACATCCGCCTCAACCAGCCCATCGTCGGCATGGCCGCCACCCCCCGGGGCGACGGCTACTGGTTCGTCGCCTCCGACGGCGGCATCTTCAGCTTCGGTCGACGCCGGTTTCTACGGCTCCACCGGCGACCTCCGACTGAACAAGCCGGTCGTCGGCATGCGGGCGACGCCGTCGGGCCGGGGCTACTGGTTCGTGGCGACCGACGGCGGCATCTTCAGCTTCGGGGACGCCGAGTTCTGCGGCTCGACCGGCAACATCCGCCTCAACCAGCCCATCGTCGGCATGGGCTGAGCCTTCGGCCTCGTGGTGACGCGAAGAAGCCCCCGGCCTCGGCCGGGGGCTTCCTCGGTTGTTGCCAGTACTAGACGGGCTTGACGGAGCCGGCCTGCAGGCCCTTCGGGCCCTTGGTGACTTCGAACTCCACGCGCTGTCCTTCGGTCAGCTCGCGGTAGCCCTGCATCTGGATCTGCGACTGGTGGACGAAGAGCTCCTCGCCGCCGCCGTCGGGGGTGATGAAACCGAACCCCTTCGTCGCGTTGAACCACTTGACGGTGCCTACTGCCATGATCGTTGTGCTTCCTTGCTCCACGCACGATGAACTTGCGGGAGACCAACGGAAACCTGCAACGACGATCCGGCGGCGTGAGAACTCGGAGCGCTCCGGAAAGGGTACCAGGTGCCTGTCTGGCGACGGCCGGTCGCCGCCTCCGCAAACGGCGTGGATCGGGTGGGTCAGCGGGAAGCGGCCGAGCCGATGGGATCCACGTGGCGGAGCAGCGCCCGTCCGGCGTCGACGACCAGCTGGCGGTCGTGGGTCACCGCGAAGTCGTACCACCGTTGCCCGTCCCGCTCCCCGAGGTCCCGAGCGACCAGAGCGCCCGCGTAGTGGGCGCCGATCACGAGCACGCACCACTCGGGCTCCAATCGGTGGCCCGGCGCGAAGGTCGTCCCGCGGACGCCGAGGGGCGTCGCCGGTTCGTCCGGCCGGATCACGACGACGAACGAGCCGGAGGTCGCCAGCTGCTCGTAGCGGGCGGCGGTCGCGTCCGAGAGCGCCTCGCCGCGATGGAACGTCGAGAGGATCACCGGATTGTCGTGCCAGGCGAGGGCTTGCTCCTCCAGGTGGCCGGCGATCCCCTCCAGGAGTTCCCTCGTCCCGCGGCGGATCGGACGGGCGGCGCGCACGACGGCGAAGGGCGTCAGCTCCACCCGCGGCGGTGACGCCCGCAGCAGCGGGATCGTCGCTTTCGGGCGGAGGTCGGGGTCGGGCCGGAGCGGGGCGGGGCGCCCCAGGAGCCAACCCTGGCCCACGGTGGCACCCATGGCCATCGCCGCCTCGAGATGCTCGGGCGTCTCGATGCCCTCGGCCAGGATCGTCGCCCCGGTTCGCTCGGCCTGGGCCAGCACGGCGCTGACGACCTGGCCGATGTCCGCTGACGGGCGGTCATGGATCAAGGAGAGGTCGAGCTTGATCACGTCGGGCTGAAGGAACGGCATCATCGCCAGCGACATCGGATCGGCGCCGAGGTCGTCGATGGCGATGCCCCACGAGCGCTCCCGGGCCCAGTCCACCGTGCGCAAGAGGGCCGCCGGGCTCGACACCACCTCGCGTTCCGTCACCTCGAGCACGATCCGAAGCTCCTGGCCGGCCCGCTGGAACAGCGCCTCGTCGCCCGGCGCGCAACCGGCGTGCTCGCCATCCGGCTCCACGTTGACGAACACGGTGGCGGCGCTGCCGAGACGAGCGTCGAGCGCGGCGGTCACGGCGGACCGCCGGCAGGCGAAGTCGAAGTCGCTGAGGCAGTCCTCGGCGGCGGCCGCGGCGAGGAGCGCAGCGGGAGACTCGAGCGGCGTGTCCGCCGGCCCCCGGACGAGCGCCTCGTACCCCAGGACCTCCCGGGATTCGAGGTCGACGACGGGCTGGAACACCATCCGCAGCCCGTCGGCGGCGATCACGTCGAGGATCGACGGCTCCGGCTCGGACACCTTCCCTCTGTGCCCCGCAGACGCGGCGTCCAGTCCTCAGTCCTTGGTGGCGACCTGGTTCGGCACGACGTTCATCTTCGGCTCGTAGGCCACGGCCTGCATCTCGCGGGCCTCCCGACCAGTCGCCCGGAGCGCCACCACGCAGGCCGGGCACGGTCCGTAGAACTCCGACGCGACGGCCGTGCGGCACCGTGGGCAGTCGAACGAGAGGGGGTCTTCGCCGGCCATCGTCGAAGGTTACGCGGGAGAGACTTCCAGGCCGCGGCGCTTGGACTCGCGGCGGAGGACGTCGAGCTCCTTGGTCGCGCCCCGGCGCTCGAGCTCGCTCGAGATGCCGTTGAGGACGCGACGCTGGAAGTTGTAGGAGATGAGCGTGGTCGTGGCCTGCAGCATGAGGGCCAGCGCGGCGACGAGTTGCTCGGCCTCCTCGTCGTCGGGCAGGCCGGAGTCGAGCATCGGCTCCCGCACGTACCGGAAGAACAGGTCGATGGCGCCTTGGGCCACGGAGCTGTTCGTCTCGATCTGCGTCCGCGCGACCGACATGAACTCCTCGATCGGCAGCCCGCCCGAGATCAGGGAGAGCAGCATGCGCACGGCCTTGACGTCGGCCGTCGTGTACGGAGACTCCTCGTCGTCGTTGCGCGGCTGCAGCACCCCCGACGCCTCCAGCGAGCGCAGCATCGACGGGGGCACGCGGGTGCGGTCGGCCACCTGGCGGAGCGACAGGCGCTCCTCCTCCGACGACGAGGCGGAGAACGTATCGGCCAGGACCGGGACCGACGGCGCCGGCGCGGCCTGGTCGCTCAGGAGGTGGGCGATCATCCGCAGCGAGTAGCCCTGGTGCTTCAGGTCGAGGATCTCCCGCAGGCGTTCGACGTGCACGTCGGCGTAGATGGCGACGCGACCCTCATGGCGGGGCGGGGGGAGCAGCCCCTTCGACTGGTAGGAGCGGAGGGCTTCGACGCTGACGCCGGCCTGGGAGGCCAGCTCTTCGACGCGGTACTCCGCCATCCGTCCACCTCCCTCGACCGGAAAACCCTTCATCCAATTGTTACACAAAACCGTCGAAACGTGGAAGGATTCCGTGTAACGATCCAGAAGTCCTGGGGGTCGGAGTCGGCGAGTGAGGGTGGAGGAGCGGTGACGTTGGGCGTAGCGGTGATCTTCCCGGGCCAGGGCGCGCAAGCGGCCGGCCTCGGCAAGCCGTGGGTCGACCACCCCGCCTGGGCCCTCGTCGAACGGGCCGAGAAGGCCACGGGCGAAGCGCTGGCCGGGCTGTTGACCGACGCCGTCGCCGCCGACCTGGCCCGCACCCGCGAGGCGCAGCTCGTCGTGTTCCTGGCCAGCCTCCTCGCCTGGGAGGTCACCGGACCCGCCCTCGAGGCGCAGGCCGAGGTCGAGGTCGTCGCCTTCGGCGGCCACTCGCTCGGACAGATCACGGCCCTCGTCGCCGCCGGCGCGCTCCCCTTCGACGACGGCTGCCGGCTCGCCGCCCTTCGGGCCCGCCACACCCAGGACGCGGCCGACGCCCGCCCCGGCCGCCTCGCCGCCCTCCTCGGCGCCACCGTCGAGCAGGCCCAGGAGAGTTGCGCGGCGGCCGCCGGCGCCTGCTGGATCGCCAACGACAACGCGCCGGGTCAGGTCGTCATCGGCGGCACGCCCGAGGGCCTCGAAGCCGCCTCGGCCCGGGCCAAGGAGCTCGGCGTGAAGCGGGTCATGGCCCTCAACGTCGGGGGCGCCTTCCACACGCCGCTCATGCAGGCCGCCGCCGACGCCTTCGCCGCCGACCTCGCCGCCGCCCCGTTCGCCGACACGTCCATCCCGGTGCTGAGCAACCACGACGCCGGCCCCTACACCGACGCCGCCGGCTGGCCCCAGCGCCTCACCGAGCAGCTCGTGCGGCCCGTGCGGTGGGCGGCGACCATGCCCGCGCTCATCGACCTCGGCGCCACCACCTTCCTCGAGGTCGGGCCCGGCACCACGCTCACCGGCCTCGCCAAGCGCGCCCATCCCGACCTGACCCTTCGCAACGTCGCCACCCCTGCCGACCTGCCCCTGGAGATCGCCCATGCCTGAGACCCCCACCCTCGTCCCGATGTCGCACTCCGAGGCCGGCGAGGTCCTCGGCGTGCTCGAGCGGGTCGTCGTCGCGCCGTCCCGAGGGATCTTCTCGCCGCTGACCCCGGACTGCATCACCACCGAGGGCGAGTTGGTGGAGGCCGGGCAGGTCATCGGCACCATCGAGAGCTCGGGCGCCAACATCGCCGTGCTGAGCCCGTTCACCGGGTTCCTCATGGGCATGTTGGCCCACGAGGGCGAGCGCCTCCGCGAAGGCGAGCCCGTCGCGTGGCTCCGCATGGTCGCCGCCTGATGGCCGGCACCGCCACCGCCATCGCCGGCTGGGGCATCTACGCCCCCGAGCACCGGCGCACGAACGCCGAGCTCGAGCAGACCCTCGACACCAACGACCAGTGGATCACCGAGCGGACCGGCATCAAGGAGCGGCGCATCGCGGCGGACGACGAGTCCACCGCGACGATGGCCACTGCGGCCGGCGCCGCCGCCGTCAAGGACGCGGGGATGACCCCGTCCGACATCGACCTGATCATCGTGGCCACCGCCACCCCCGACCAGATCGTCCCCTCGACCGCGGCGTTCGTGGCCGACAGCCTCGGACTGACCTGCGGCGCGTTCGACCTCGGTGCCGCCTGCGCCGGTTTCGCCTACTCCGTCGTGGTCGGCTCCTCGATGATCGCCACCGGCGGCGTGCAGAACGTGCTCGTGATCGGCGCCGAGACGATCAGCCGGTTCCTCGACCCCACCGACCGGTCGACGTCGGTGATCTTCGGCGACGGGGCCGGCGCCGCCGTGCTGAGGGCCTGTGATGCCAGCGACGACGGTCCCGGTCTCCTCGGATGGGACCTCGGCGTCGACGGGTCGGCGGCCCACCTCATCGAGGTGCGGGCGGGCGGCTCGCGCCTCCCGACCACCGCCGAGACGCTGGCCAACGGCGACAACTTCCTGACGATGCAGGGCAACGAGGTGTTCCGCAAGGCCGTCCGCGCCGTGGTGGAGTCGGCCGGCCTCGCGCTCGACAAGGCCGGCAAGACCATGGCCGACGTCGACCTCTTCGTGCCCCACCAGGCCAACGTCCGGATCATCGAGGCCGTCAACTCCCGCCTCGACTTCCCGATGGACAAGACCGTGGTCAACATCGACCGCTACGGCAACACGTCGGCGGCCTCGATCCCGCTCGCACTCGTGGAGGCAGCTCAGGCCGGCCGGTTGCACGACGGCGACCTCGTGCTCCTCTCCGGGTTCGGCGCCGGGATGACGTGGGCCAGCGTGCTCCTGCGCTGGGGTCGCGGCGCCTGATGGCGACCGTCGCACCTCGGGTCTGCCTCGTCACCGGCGCGTCCGGCGGCATCGGCCGGGCCATCGCCGTCGCCCTCGCCGAGGCCGGCCACGCGCAGATCGCCGTGGCCTGGTCGGGCAACGCCGACGGCGGCGCCCAGACGTGCAAAGAGGTCGAGGCGGCCGGCGCCACCTCCCTCGGTGTCGCGCTCGACGTGGCCGACCCGGCGTCCGTCGACGCCGCCTTCAAGCAGGTCGAGGCCGCTTTCGGTCCGCCCGAGGTGCTGGTCAACAACGCCGGGATCACGCGCGACGGGCTGCTCATGCGGATGAGCGACGACGACTGGCAGGCCGTGCTCCGCACGAACCTCGACGGCGCCTTCCACACGACCCGACGGGCCACCCCGAAGATGATGCGAGCCCGCTTCGGCCGCATCATCAACGTCGGCTCGGTGTCGGGTTCCGTCGGCGCCGCCGGACAGGTCAACTACTCCGCGGCCAAGGCCGGGCTCATCGGGCTGACGCGGGCCACGGCCCGGGAGCTGGCGACACGCGGCATCACGTGCAACGTGGTGGCCCCCGGTCCGATCACGACGGCGATGACCGACGCCCTGCCGGAGGATCGCCGCACCGATCTCGCTGCCGCCGTGCCCCTGGGCCGGTTCGGCAGTCCGGAGGAGGTGGCGGCTACCGTCGCCTTCCTGGCCTCCGACCTCGCCGGCTACATCACCGGCGCCGTCGTCCCCGTGGACGGCGGCCTCGGCATGGGCCACTAAGACCGCAACTTCCACAAGGAGAAATGCAATGGATCGCGACGCCGTGTTCACCAGCCTCAAGGCCGCTGCCGTCGAAGTGCTCGGCGTGGACGAGAGTGCCGTGACGGAGTCCGCCCGCTTCAAGGACGACCTCGACGCGGACAGCCTCGACCTCGTCGAGTTCGTCATGGCCCTCGAGGAGCAGCTCGACATCTCGGTGCCCGAAGAGGAGCTCGAGGGCGTCGAGACCATCGGTCAGGCCCTGGACCTGATCGCCGGCAAGGTGGCCGCCAAGGCATGACGACGGACCGACCCAGCCCGCGCTCTGACAGGCGTCGCGTCGTCGTCACCGGCATGGGCGTCAAGACGCCCGCCGGCAACGACCTCGACACGTTCTGGCAGACGATCCTGAGCGCCGAGTCCCAGGCCGCGCCCTGGACGCTGGTCGATGGCGACGTCCTCCCGGTCAAGTTCGGCTGCGAGGTCAAGGACTTCGACCCGACCGAGTACCTCAGCGTCAAGGAGGCCCGCCGGCAGGATCGCGTCGCGCAGCTCGGCTTCGCCGCCGCCGCCGACGCGGCCAAGCAGGCCGGCGAGCTCGGGGCCGACCCGGCCCGCTGCGCCGTCGTCACCGGTACCGGCGTCGGCGGCCTGATCACGCTCGAGTCCCAGGTCACCCTGTACGCCGAGAAGGGCGCGGAGCGGGTCAGCCCCTTCCTCGTGCCGATGATGATGACCAACGCCACCGGCGGGCTCATCAGCATCCAGTTCGGCTGGACGGGGCCATCGCTCACGGTCACCACCGCCTGCGCGGCCGGGGCCAACGCCATCGGCGAGGCCGGTCGACTCATCCGGGAGGGCTCGGCCGACGTCGTGCTGGCCGGTGGGGTCGAGACGTCCATCACGCCGACCGCCATCTCGGCCTTCGCCCGCATGGGCGCCCTCTCCGGCCGCAACGACGACCCCAAGCGGGCGTCGCGACCCTTCGACGCGGCCCGCGACGGCTTCGTGATGGGTGAAGGGGCGGCGTTCCTCGTGCTCGAGGAGTACGAGCGGGCCGTGGCCCGGGGCGCGACCATCCTCGGCGAGCTGCTCGGCTACGGCCGCAACTGCGACGCTCACCACATCACGGCCCCGTCGCCCGGCGGCGTCGGCGCGGTGACGTGCATGACCCTCGCCCTGGCCGATGCCGGGATCGAGCCCTCCGCCGTCAACCACGTCAATGCCCACGGCACCTCGACGCCGCTCAACGACGCCGCCGAGTCCGAGGCCATCGCCAAGGTCTTCGGGGGTGTGACGCCGCCGATCACCTCGATCAAGGGCGTGACCGGCCACACCATCGGCGCGGCCGGTGCCGTCGAGGCGGTGGCGTCGTTGTTGGCCCTCCGGGACGGTCTCGTTCCGCCCGTCGCCAACTTCGAGACGGCCGACCCCGAGATCAACGTCGACATCGTCCACGGTGAGCCGCGCAAGATCGGCGCCGGGGTCGCGCTCTCGAACTCCTTCGGGTTCGGCGGGCACAACGCCTCGCTCGTCCTCGGCCTGGCCTAGCCGCAGGTGCCCGTCCGGTCGCAGGCCCCGCCGGCCCTTCCCGTCGCGTCGCGGCGCGGCGGTGCGGTGGAGGCCGACGTCCGGCTGTTGGGCGGAGACGGGCAGCAGGTCGGCTGGTTCCGCCTCGAGGGCGGCAAGCACCGTGGCGCGGTCGGCACGATCGAAGGCGAGACCATCGCCCGCGTCGTGCGCACCGCGGTGGACGCCGGCGTCCCCGTCGTCGGTGTGATGTCGACCTCGGGCGCCGATGTGGCCGAGGGCGTCGCTTCCCTCCACGCCTGGGGTGGGATCGCCCGGGAGCTGGCCCACGCCAGCGGCATCGTGCCCATCGTCCTCATCGTCACCGGTCCGGCGGTGTCGGGCCCGGCGCTGCTGCTCGGACTGGCCGACGTCGTGATCATGACGAGCGAGGCGTTCGCCTACGTCAGCGGACCCGACGCCCTCCTCGAGTTCACCGGCATGCGGGCCACGCACGAGTCGCTCGGCGGCTCCGACGTCCATGCCCTCCGCAGCGGCGTCGCCGCCCTCGTGGCGACCGACGAGGACGAGGCGCTGGCGCTCGCCTTCGACGTGCTGTCGTTCCTCCCCGCCAACAACGGGTCCGCGCCGCCGCTCTTCACCTGCGACGACCCGGTCGACCGACCCACCCGCCAAGCCCTCGAGGCCGTGCCGGCGTCGGCCATGGCGTCCTACGACGTGCGGCGCGTCGTCGATGACCTCTGCGACGACGGCTGGTACCTCGAGCTCAAGGAGCGCCACGCGGCCAACGTCGTGACGGCGCTGGGCCGGATCGGCGGTCACCCGGTCGGGATCGTCGCCAACCAGCCCTCGCAGCTGGCCGGCACGCTCGACATCGAGGCGTCTCAGAAGGCGGCCCGCTTCGTCCAGTGGTGCGACGCCTTCGGGCTCCCGATCGTCTCGCTGGTCGACACCCCGGGGTACCAGCCGGGCAAGGACATCGAGTGGCGCGGGATGATCCGCCACGGCGCGCAGCTCGTGCACGCCTACGCGGCGGCGTCGGTCCCGCGGCTCTGCGTCATCCTCCGCAAGGCCTACGGCGGCGCCTACATCGTCATGGACTGCAAGACGATGGGCAACGACCTGTGCGTGGCGTGGCCCAACGCGGAGATCGCGGTCATGGGACCACCCCAGGCCGTCCAGGTGCTGCACGGCCGCCGCCTGGCCGGGGCCGACAACCAGGAGGCGGCCACGGCCGAACGGCTCGACCTCGAGGCGGAGTACGCCGAGCGGTACTGCACGCCGGCCATCGCCGCCGCCCGCGGCTACGTCGACGACGTCATCGACCCGCTCACGACCCGCCTCGTGCTGGCGTCGGCCCTCGAGGCCCTCGTCCACAAGCGCGACCACTCGCCCCGGCGCCGTCACTCCAACGGCCCTCTGTAGGAGGCAACGAACCCATGGCTGGCCTGCTCGACGGCAAGAAGCTCCTCATCACCGGCGTCCTCACCGACGACTCCATCGCCTTCGGCGTCGCTCGCGTGGCCCAGGAGCAAGGGGCCGAGGTGGCGCTCACGTCGTTCGGTCGGGTCATGCGCCTGACCGAGCGGGTCTCCCGAAAGTTGCCGGAGCCGGTCGAGATCCTCGAGTTCGATGTCCAGGAGCCCGAGCACGTGCCGGCGCTGACCGCCGCGCTCGAGGCGAAGTGGGGCGCGTGGACGGCGTGCTCCACGCCATCGCCAACGCCAACCCGGCGACGTGCCTCGGCGGCGACATCCTCAAGGCCGGCTGGAGCGATGTCGGGGCGGCCATCGAGATCTCCGCCTACTCACTGAAGGCCCTCGTCGACGCCTGCCTGCCGCTGCTCAAGGCCGCCGGCGGCGGCTCGATCGTCGGGCTCGACTTCGACG
This sequence comes from uncultured Actinomycetes bacterium, assembly GCA_963731055.1. GTDB lineage: Bacteria > Actinomycetota > Acidimicrobiia > Acidimicrobiales > CADCTF01 > DATLED01. The sequence continues at coordinate 135,786 of CAVSUD010000007.1, forward strand.
CCGCCGTCGCCTGGCCCGTCTACGACTGGATGGGGGTGGCCAAGGCCGCCCTCGAGTCGACGTCTCGCTACCTCGCCCGCGACCTGGGCCCGCTCGGCATCCGGGTCAACCTCGTGGCCGCCGGTCCCCTGAAGACGATGTCGGCAAAATCGATCCCCGGCTTCGCCCAGTTCGAGGAGACGTGGACGTCGCGGGCGCCCCTCGGGTGGGACCTGCGCGACACCGAACCCGTGGCCAAAGCCTGCGTGGCGCTGTTCTCCGACTGGTTCCCGGCCACCACTGGCGAGATCATCCACGTCGACGGAGGGGTCCACGCCGTCGGCGCCTGACCACGGCGTGCGGACCTGGTACGACGTGCTCGGCGTGGCGCCGCACGCGTCCCCCGACGAGGTCCGGACCGCCTACCGGATCCACGCCCGCGCCCTGCACCCCGACTCGAGGGACCCGGACCTTCCCGCCGCGGAGGCCGACGCCGCCCTCCGGCTGCTCAATGCGGCGTGGGAGGTGCTGGGTGAGCCGGGCCGGCGGGCCGCATACGACGAAAAGCTGGAGGGACCGGGCCTCGATGCCGATGGGGAACCATGGCTCCACGACGGGTGGCACCGACAGCCCCGGTTCCCGTGGTGGATCGTGGTGCTGGCCGTCCTGGTGGTGATCTTCGTCTTCACCGCCTACGCCGGAGGACCGGCGCCGGCGCCGACACCGAAGTGACTAGTCCGTCAAGACCAGGCGAAAATGGCCCGTCGTGGTCATGGTCCGGTTTGTCCCACCCCCGTACGGTGAGTGACGGTATGGCAGAACTGCGTCTCGACTCCCCCGCCGCCGTTCGCCTCGTGGCCGCCGCCGCCGCCGCGATCGGCGTCGCTGGCGCTGGTGGCCCTCGGGGTGCAGATCGGCACCGACGGCCTGGGGTTCGGATCCGAGCGCAACGTCTCGTCCAACACCGCCTCGCCGGCCGCCGCCGTGGTCGACGGCGTGCGGGCGCGGCCGATCCCGGGCCTCGACCAGGCGGTGCTGTCGTTGCTCCCCGTCGCCTCCGTCGTCGACACCACCCCGAGCGGACCTTCGGGCGCCTCGACCCCCGGGACGAACGGTGGCGGTGCCACGACCTCCAACCCCTCGGCGCCGCCGTCGCCGGGCACCCCGCCGGCCCCCACGCCCGCCCCGGCGCCCACCGACCCGGTCGCCGTGCCGGGCCCGCCGACGGTGCCGGCTGCGCCCGTGGCCCCGGTGCCCGGCGGACCCGATCCGGCGCCCGTGATCACGCCGCTGGCGCCCGTGCTGGATCCGGTGCTCGGTGCCGTCGGCACGCGCGCCTCGGACGCGCCGGAGGCCGCCGGCGTCGGCGGCCTGCCAACGCTCAGCGGCCTCCTCGGCCTGCTCGGCTTCTAGCCGCTACTCGCTGGCGGCGGACACCGCATCGGGCGTGCTCGGCACGGCGGTGCGGCTGATGACGTGGTCGACGAGGCCATAGGCCTGCGCCTCCTCGGCGGTGAACCACCGGTCGCGATCGGAGTCCTCCTCGATCCGCTCGACCGGCTGGCCGGTGTGCTGGGCGATCCGCTCGGCCATCATCCGCTTCATGTAGATGATCTGCTCGGCCTGGATGGCGATGTCGGCGGCCTGGCCCTGGAACTGCCCGAGGGGCTGGTGCATCATCACGCGGCTGTGGGGCAGGGCGAAGCGCTTGCCGGGGGCGCCGGCGCAGAGCAGGAACTGGCCCATCGAGGCGGCGAGGCCGATGCACACCGTGGAGACGTCGCACGGCACGAACTGCATGGTGTCGTAGATGGCCAGGCCGGCGGTCACCGAACCGCCGGGGCTGTTGACGTAGACCGCGATGTCCTTGTCCGAGTCCTCGGCCAGGAGGAGGAGCTGGGCGCAGACGATGCCGGCGACCTTGTCGTCGATGGCATCGCCCAGGAACACGATCCGCTTGCGGAGGAGCTGCTGGAAGAGGTCCCAGCCGCCCCCGTCGCCGGGGCCGGCCATGGTGGGCACGAAGATGGAGGACATGGCGACACGCTACCTCGTGGTTGCGCCCAAAGGGATTCTTGGCGGCGCCGTTTACGAAGTCCGGAGCGGGGAGACATCTCCGCCAGACGGTCCCCCTGACTTCCCGCCGGTCAGGGGGACAGTCGCGTCCGGGCCCGGATTCGTTGTCGGTGGATAGGGTCAGCCGCCGTCGGCCGGCACCCGCCACGTGCCCCTCGGGTCGTAGCCGTGGGCAGCATCCGGCCACGAGCGGTCGTAGTGCCCTCGGCCGCGGCGATGGAGCGCGCGATCGAGGTACGTACGGCCGTCGACCAGGACGGTGGGCCGGCGGGCGTGCCGCAGGTGGACCAGGGTCGTGGAGCATCCGCCCGGCGTGCATCCGAGGCGCTCCGGCGCCGACTCGAGGCAGACCTGGAACCGAGCCGTCAGCTCGGGCCGCATCGCAACGCCCGGGTTGGTCTCGACCTCATCGGGAACGGCGGCGACGGCGGCCCCGGCACACGCCGTGGCGAGCGCTTCGATCCGTCGCTCGGCCTGCTCGGCGGCGCGATCGTCGAGGCGCCGGCGGACGGCGTCGCCGAAGGGGATCCCCGCGACCACGACCGCGAGCGCGAGCGCCCCGGCGGCGAGAGCGATCGGCGGGTGCCGGTGGGCGGCCCGCCAACCGAGGAGTCGGAGGACGACGGCGGCCGTCAGGGGGACCAGCGCCAAGCCGGCGAACAGCGCCGGGAACACGGCGGCGAACCCGAACGGCCCGGCATCGCCGGTGAGCGCCACCGGGGCGAGCGCGAGCGCGGCGAGGGCGAACAGCGCGCCGGCGGCGAGATCGGCCCCGGCGACGGCAGGGCGGGTGCGGGGTGCGGGGATGCGCCTTGCTAGTCGTTTCCACCCGGTCGGCCGTGGAGCCGACGTCGTCGAAGGCCCCGCCGACACCGCGGCCTAACCTCGCCGGCGTGGGGCGCGTGGTGGAACGGCAGACACACCGGCTTTAGGTGCCGGCGCTTCGGCATGAGGGTTCGACTCCCTCCGCGCCCACGAAATGACAGGGCCTGACGCCCGCTCGTCCGGCATAGCCTGGTTCGCATCATGCGGACGTCGGTGACCCGGAGCTTCACGTTCGAGGCCGCCCACCAGCTGCCGTGGCACGAGGGCAAGTGCCGGCAGCTGCACGGGCACAGCTACCGCCTCGAGGTCACCGTGGAAGGTCCGGTCGGGCCGCAAGGGATCGTCGTCGACTTCGCGGACATCAAGGCCGTCGTGCAGCGCGACGTGCTCGCGGCCTACGACCACCGGTACCTCAACGACCTGCTCGACAACCCGACGGCGGAGCTCCTGGCCGCCGAGATCTGGAAGACGGTGGAGGCCGCCGATCTCGCCATCAGCCGGATCCGGCTCTGGGAGACGGCCGACAGCTTCGTGGAGATCACGGCGTGAGGGCCCGTCCTTGAGCGGTCACCTGGTCGTGCTCTCCGGCGGCCTCGACTCGACGGTGTGCCTCGCGCTGGCGGCCGACGAGGAGCACCCGAGCGAGCCGCTGGTCGCGCTCACCTTCGACTACGGGCAGCGCCATCGCGTCGAGCTCGAACGGGCCGCGTCCATCGCCGCCCACTACGGCGCGGACCACCTCCTCGTCCGCCTCGACGCGTCGCAATGGGGCGGCTCCGCCCTCACCGACGACACGATCGACGTGCCGGACGCCGGCCGCGCCGATGACGACACGGCCATCCCCGTCACCTACGTGCCGGCCCGGAACCTCATCTTCCTGGCGGTGGCCATGGGCGTGGCCGAAGCACGCGACCTCGACGCCGTGAGCATCGGCGTGAACGCCCTCGATTACAGCGGCTACCCGGACTGCCGGCCCGCGTTCATCGCCTCCTTCGCGGCGACGGCGCAGCTGGCCACCAAGCGAGGCGTGGAGGGCCGCCCCGTGCAGATCCGAACGCCGCTGCTGGACAAGTCGAAAGCCGACATCGTGCGCCTCGGCATCGCCGTGGACGCGCCGCTCGAGCTGACGTGGTCGTGCTACCGCGGAGGCGACCAGCCGTGCGGCACGTGCGACGCGTGCGATCTGCGGGCCAAGGGGTTCGCGACCGCCGGCCGCAACGACCCCGCGGTGCCGACCCCGTGACGGCCTGGGAGCCGCCGGATGCCGGCGCCGCCGTTGCGCCTCCGGCCGCTCCGTTCTCGACGCCCTACCCGACCGCTCCGGGCTACGGCCCCTACGGCGGCGGGCCGGGTGGTCCTCCTCCCGCCTGGGGACAGCCGTGGCCGGGGACACCCTCAGGGCCCGGGGACGGTCGTTGGCCGTGGTACCGCTCCACGCTCTTCCTGATCCTCGGCGGGCTGGCGCTGCTCGGATTCGGCGGGATCGTCGGCGCCACCCTCGCCGCCATCGGCCTGAGCGCCGCGGACTCGGCGGTCAACGACTTCGGCTCGGTGGCGACGACCTACGGCCGCGGCGGCGACCTCGCGGCCTTCACGCTCACCCCCGGCGAGTGCGCGTCGCGCGACGTCTACGAGGCCTCGTCCTATGGCGAGGATGCGGCCGTCAGTTGCGTGGCGAGCCACGGCGCCGAGCACTACGCCTCCGTGACGCCTCCGGTCGTCGAGGGAAGCGCCAGCGCCTATGCCGCCGACGACCTCACCTCGTTCGCCGACCGCGCCTGCTACCTCGCCTTCCGGCCCTACGTCGGGATCGAATACGCCGACAGCGACTTCGACTACGTCTCGATCGTGCCCACCGCCGCGGCATGGACGACGGGCACCCGCGCCGTGCACTGCGTCCTGGTGTCGGTCGAGGGAACGATGACGCGGTGGAGCGCCCGCAACAGCCGGCGCTAGCCCGTCGGCACCCCCGCCGCCTGCTCGAGGTCCTCGACCGGCACCGAGCCGGGGGCGCCGCCGGTGCGGGCGAGGCGGTTGGCCACGTCCTGGAGGACGGCGTTGACCGGCGTCGGGACGCCGTGGAGACGACCCAACAGCACCACCTCACCGTTGAGGTGGTCGGCCTCGGTCCTTCCGGTGCCGCGGGCGAGGCTCTGCCAGGTGGATCCGCCGCCTCGCGGCTTGCCGTCGATCGGCTTGATCGTCACCAGGTCGCCTCGCCGCTCACGGTCCTCCTCCTCGGAGGCGACATCGATCCCCGCCGCGGCGAAGCATGCGTATGCCTCGGAGCGCGCCGCCGCCATCAGCGGGCTGCGCCTCGCACCTCCCCCGCACGCGGCCTCGAGGGCGTTGCCGAGGTTCATCAGCAACTTCGCGTATTTGGCCCGCATGATTGCGGGCACGGCTCGGCTGCTGAAGCCGCTCGCATCGAGGGCCTCCGCCACCGCCACCGTGGTGTCGTCGAGACCGGTCGGATAGCGCCCGACGTCGAGGATGCCGGCGAGGGGCGTCGAACTCACCTCCACCACACCGGGTTCGAGGTGCGTCGCCGGCAGCATCACGCACATGCCGTGCACGTCGGCGAAGCGCCGGAGCGCGAGGCGCTCGTTCTCCACCCCGTTCTGCGCGCACACGATCGGCGTCGACGACGGCGCGACCGCGGCGAGATCGTCGAGCGCGTCGGGCGTGTCCTGGGTCTTCATCGCCAGCACGACAACATCGCGCTCCGGGTCGATGGTCACCTCGGCGGGGTGCAGAACCGTCGGGACGGCGAGGCGGGCATCACCGTCGGCCGTCCGCAGCAACAGGCCGTCCCGACGGAGGGCCTCGCCGTGATCGCCCCGGGCGATCAGGACGACGTCGTGGCCGTGCTCGAAGAGCCGGCCCCCGATGGTGCCGCCGATCGCGCCGGCGCCGTGGACGATGAAGCGACGTGCCATCACGCCTGCTTACCCCACCTACGCTCGATCGGTGCGCGACGAGCTCGTGGTGTCCGAGGTGTTCGGGCCGACGTGGCAGGGCGAGGGACCGTCGCTCGGACGGCGGGCGGGGTTCGTCCGCCTCGGTCGTTGCAACCTCCGCTGCACGTTCTGCGACACGCCCTACACGTGGCGGTGGGAGGACCACGACCCGGCCGTCGAGCTCACCACCCGGCCCGCCGCCGAGGTCGTGGCCGAGGTGCAGGCGATGAACGTGCCGCTGGTCGTCGTGACCGGCGGTGAGCCCCTCCTGCAGCAGTCGCACCTTCCGGCCCTCCTGCGACCCCTCAGGGCCCGAGGGATGGACGTGGAGATCGAGACGGCGGGGACGCTGGCGCCGGACCCGGAGATCGTGGACCTCGTCACCCGGTTCAACGTGTCCCCGAAGCTGGCCTCCAGCGGGAACGACCTGACCCGTCGGTACCGACCCGAGGTGCTCCGCATCTTCGACGCCACGGGTCGCGCCACGTTCAAGTTCGTCGCCACCGACGTGGCCGATCTCGAGGAGATCGCGACGATCGTGGCGGAGACGGGGCTCCGCGACGTGTGGGTCATGCCCGAGGGCACGGATCCGGACGCGGTGATCGAGCGGACGCGGCGCCTGGCCGACGCGGTGGCGGCGCGGGGCTGGAACTTCACGACGCGCCTGCACGTGCTCGTGTGGGGGGACCGCCGCGGCGTCTGAGTACGGTGCGGCCATGGCCGATCCCGAGCTCACGTCCCTGCAGACCCCGGCGCTGCTGATCGACGCCGATGCGTTCGACCACAACCTGGCCGCGATGGCCGAGGCGCTCCCCGGTGCGAGGCTCCGACCCCACGTCAAGGCCCACAAGTGCACGGGCATCGCGCAGCGACAGGCCGACCAGGGGCACCGCAACTTCACGGCCGCGACGATCCACGAGGTCGAGGTCCTGGCTGCGGCCGGACTGGTCGACGACATCCTCCTCGCCAACGAGGTCGTGGACGCCCGGCGCCTCGGCGCCGCCGCCGACCGCCACGGCGCCCGGATCACCGTCGCCGTCGACAGCGAGGCCACGGTCGCCGCCGCCGCCGACGGCGGCATCCGCGACGTGCTGGTCGACGTCAACGTCGGCCTCCCGCGCTGCGGGTGCGCGCCGGACGACGCCGGTCGGGTGGCCGATCTGGCCCGCGCCCGGGGTCTGAACGTCCGGGGTGTGATGGGCTACGAGGGGCACGTGGTCGGTCTCCCCGATCGCGCCGAGCGCACGGCCAAGGTGGGCGAGGCCATGGCCCTGCTCGTGCACGCGTCGGCGCTCGTCGCCGCCGACGAAGGCATCATCAGCGCCGGTGGCACGGGCACCTACGACCTCAACACGTGGGCCACGGAGATCCAGGCCGGCTCGTACGCGTTGATGGACACGGCTTACGACCAGCTCGGGATGCCGTTCCGCCAGGCCCTGACCGTGCTGGCCACCGTGGTGTCGGTCAGCGAGAAGTACGCCGTCGCCGACTGCGGCCTCAAGGCTCTCGGCATGGACCACGGGCTCCCGTCGATGCCCGAGGGCAAGGTCTGGTTCTGCAGCGACGAGCACGTCACCTTCGCGCCCGCCGCGCCCGTCGAAGTGGGCGATCGCGTGCGCGTCGTACCCGCCCACGTCGACCCGACGGTGGCCTATCACGAAGCCCTGCACGTCGTCCGCGACGGGAGGGTGCTTGACACGTGGCCCGTCGACATGCGGGGATGGTGAACTACTTCCCCCACAAGGAGATGTCCCCGTTGCCCGGAAAGTTCGTCGTCAAGAAGGGTTCGACCGGCAAGTTTCGCTTCAGCTTGCTGTCGACCAATGGTCAGGTCGTCGCCAGCAGCGAGGCCTACAACTCGAAGGCCTCGGCCATGGGCGGCATCAAGTCGATCCAGAAGCTCGCCGCCGACGCGCCGATCGAGGACCAGACCACCGCCGCCTTCGCCAAGCAGCAGGAGGAGGCCAAGGCCGCCGCCACGGCGAAGAAGGCGGCCGCCCGCACCCGCAAGGCCGCGGCCAAGAAGTCCGGCGGGGCGGCGAAGAGGACCACCGCCGTCCGCAAGAGCTCCTAGCTCCACCCCTTCGGCGCGGGGTCGTCAGTCGGAAGGACGGGCGACCTCGCGCAGAAGCAGGTCCAAGGACCGGAAGGCCCGGCCGCGGTGGGAGACCGCGTGCTTCTCCTCTGCCGTCATCTCGGCGAACGTGCGGCCGTCGCCGTCGTCGGGGACGAACACCGGGTCGTAGCCGAAGCCGGCGGCGCCCCGCGGGACCTCGGCGATGTGGCCGTCGACGACGCCCTCGGCGACGAGCTCGCTGCCGTCGGGGAAGCGGACCAGGGCGACGGTGCGGAACCGGGCCGTGCGACGCTCGGCCGACCCGTCCAGGGACCGCGACGAGCTTCGCGACGTTGTCGGCGTAGGTGGCGTCCTCGCCGGCGAAGCGGGCCGAGCACACGCCCGGCGCGCCGTCGAGCGCGTCGACCTCGAGGCCGGTGTCGTCGGCCACGGCGGCCTCCCCGGTGGCCTCGACCAGCGCCACGGCCTTGAGGCGGGCGTTCTCCTCCAGGGTCGTGCCGGTCTCCTCGACGTCGGGGACGTCGGGCGGGCGGGGCAGCGAGCTCGACGCTGGTCGAGGATCGCAGCGATCTCCCTGGCCTTGTCGGGGTTGGCGGTGGCGAGGACGAGCCCGCACGTACGGCCGGGGCTGCGGCGGGGTCTCGAGCAGCGCGGCCTGGCGCTCGAGGATGTCGGCGATGCCGTGCTCGGCCAGGCCGAGCAGGGCGTCGAGCTGGCGGCGGGTGAAGGCCTGGCCCTCGGCCGTGCCCTGGACCTCGACGAAGCGGCCGCTCGACGGTCATGACCACGTTCATGTCGACCTCGGCCTGCACGTCCTCGGCGTAGTCGAGGTCGAGCAGGGCGACGGCGTCGACGATGCCGACCGACACGGCGGCGCAGGCCTCGGTGAGCGGGTGGGCCTTCACCAGCTTCGACTGCACCAGGCGCGTGCAGGCGTCGTGCAGCGCGACGTACGCCCCGCAGATCGAGGCGGTGCGGGTGCCGCCGTCGGCCTGCAGGACGTCGCAGTCGAGGATGATCTGCATCTCGCCGAGGACCGCCATGTCGCAGACGGCCCGCAGCGAGCGGCCGATGAGCCGCTGGATCTCCTGGGTGCGGCCCGACTGCTTGCCCTTCGCCGCCTCGCGGTCGACCCGCTCGGGCGACGAGCCCGGGAGCATCGAGTACTCGGCGGTGACCCAGCCCTTGCCGCTGCCCCGCATCCACGGCGGCACCTCGGTCGTCGACCGACGCGGTGCACAGCACCCGCGTCCGGCCCATCTCGACCAGGACCGAGCCGGCCGCGAACTCGGTGAAGTCACGGGTGAAGGTGAGCGGACGGAGATCGTCCGGGCTGCGGCCGTCGCGGCGCGTCAGGGACGAGCTCAGTGCCTCGTACACCGCCGCCGACGGTGGCCACGTCCACGTCGCGACCGAAGGCCGCGGAGGCTTCGGCGCGCGATGGCGTCGGGGTCGACCCCCGGCCAGAGGTGGGTGAGCACGAGATGCCCGACGTCCGGCGTCGCGGCCGGACAGACCGGCCTGGCCGTGCGCTCAGGTGCTGCGCCCTTCCTTCGCTGTCGGAGAGGAACGTCGCCTCGCAGAGGGCGAGGTCGAGACCGGCGCCGAGCTGCGGACAGCGACCAGGCGGGACCGGTGTCGGCAGAGTACCCGAGGCGTCCGGCCGTCGCCGTCGACGCGAACGGCCAGTGTCTCGGGCGGATGGTCGGTGCGGGAGAACGGGACGGTGAGACCCGCCGATCTCCACGCCGGGACGCCGTCGGTCACGACGTGCCAGGCGAGCGGCGGCGCCGGCGTGGTACGACCGCTGTCGGCCACCGAGGCCGGCGCGTAGACGTCGGCACGCGGGCGCGGCGCAGGTCGTACTTGCAGGCGACGTGAACCCAGCCAGATCGGCCCAGTGGTCGGGGTGCTCGTGGCTGAGCACGACGGCGTCGACGTCGACGATGTCGACGTGGCGCTGGAGGTTGGCCAGCGTGCCGCTACCGGCGTCGAGCCAGAGGGTCGTCGCCGACGCTGCACCAGGTAGCCGCTGCACGCCCCGCCGGGCGCGGGTAGCTGCCGGTAGCACCCGAGCACCGTCACGGTCAATCGCCATGGCCAGTCCCTCCACGTCCTCGAGCTCGGGCCCCAGCAGCCGGCGGCCGAGCTCCCGGAACCATGCCACGTCGCCGGAGGACAACGCACCGGTGCGGTCCCTTGCCCGTCGGTGCGCCGGCCGAGGCCGGTCTCCTCCAGGATCGGGCGCACCTCGAACGCCGTCTCGTCGGCCGAGGAGACGAGCACGACGTCGCGGCCCATCACGTCGCCGATGGTGCGGGCCAGGAACGGGTAGTGGGTGCAGCCCAGCAGCAGGGTGTCGACGCCGGCCCGCTTGACCGGAGGCCAGCAGCCGCTCGGCGAGCACGTGCACCTGGTCGGATTCGGTCTCGCCCCGCTCGACGAACTCGACGAATCCCGGGCAGGCGGCCTAGGTGAGCTCGACCGGCGCCCGATGCGAGCGCACGGCCCGCTGGTAGGCGCCCGAGCCGATCGTGCCGACGGTGCCGATGACACCGATGCGGTCGTTGCGTCGTGACGGCGATGGCGGAGCGGACGCCCGGATCGATCACGCCGACGACCGGGACGTCGAACTCGAACTGCAACAGCTCGAGGGCGGCGGCGGCGGCCGTGTTGCAGGCGACGACGACCAGCTTCACGTCGGCTCGTCGACGAGCACGGCCGTGATCTGCCGGGCGAACTCCCGCACCTCGTCGAGGTCCCGCGGCCCATAGGGATAGCGGCCGGTGTCGCCGAAGTAGACGAGGTCCTCGCCCGGGAGCAGGTCGATCAGCGCGCGAGCGACGGTGAGACCGCCGAAGCCGCTGTCGAACATGCCGATGGGGCGATCATCCATCGCCGGTCACGGTAGCGGCGTCGTTCAGCCGAGGAGGTCGGGCGTGATGTCGGCCAGCGTCGGGCACCCGCACAGCGCCATGGCCAGGTCGAGCTCCGCCACCAGCTCCTCGATCACGGACGCCACGCCGGCGGCGCCCTCGGTCGCCAGCCCCCACAGGACCGGGCGTCCGATGAGCACGGCACGGGCGCCGAGCGCGATCGCCTTGAGCACGTCGGTCCCCCGGCGGATGCCTCCGTCCACGTAGACGTCACAGGTGTCGCCCACCGCCGACACGACCTCCGGGAGCGCGGCCGCGCCGGAGACGGCGCCATCGAGCTGGCGTCCGCCATGGTTCGACACGACGACACCGGCCGCACCGGCGTCGACGCACCGGCGGGCGTCGTCGCCCCGGAGCACGCCCTTGACGACGACGGGCAGCCCGGTGGCGTCGTGCAGCCAGCCGATGTCGTCGAAGGTGAGGCCGGCGTCCTGGTCGGCGAGGTTGCCGGGGCGATCGCGGGATTCGACGGTGCCGAGGTGCCCGGGCAGCACGAACCCGTTGCGCACGTCCCGCAGACGCCGCCCCAGCCGCGCCACGTCGGCGGTCAGGACCAGTGCGGTGGCGCCGGCGGCCGCCGCCCGCCGGGTCAGCTCGGCGGTCAGGTCCCGGTCCTGCAGGACGTACACCTGGTACCAGAACGGTCGGCCCTCCAGCGCGGCTGCGACCTCCTCCACCGGCGTCGTCGAGCGGGTCGACAGGACGAAGCGGGCCCGGGCGGACGCGGCCCCCTGGGCCGTCGCCACCTCACCGGCCGGGTGCGCCATCCGGTGATAGGCGGTGGGCGCGACGACGATCGGGTGCGGTACCGGCCCGCCGAGCAGGGTCGTGCCCGGGTCCACGGCGGTGACGTCCCGCAGCACCCGCGGCCGGAGTCGGATGCCGTGCCAGTCGGCGATGTTCGCCGCCAGCGTCACCTCGTCGAACGAGCCGCCGGCGTAGTAGTCGAAGACGTCGGCCGGGAGGACGGCGCGGGCCGCGTCCTCGCGCGGGTCGGCGTCCATGCGGCCACGATAGGGGGATGGCCGCCACCGACGAGATCGTCGATCTCCTGCAACACCTCATCCGCAACGAGTGCGTCAACGACGGTTCGGCGGCGAGTGGGCACGAGAGTCGCAACGCCGCGACGCTCGAGGCGTACCTGACCGAAGGTGGGTCGCCGGACCATCAGGTCGTCGAGCCGACGGCCGGGCGCGGGTCGCTCGTGGCCCGGATCGAAGGGTCCGACCCGAAGGCCCCTTCGCTCTGCCTCATGGGTCACACGGACGTGGTGCCGTGCAACCCGAGCACGTGGCGCCACGACCCGTTCGGCGGCGAGCTCATCGACGGCGAGGTCTGGGGCCGTGGCGCGGTGGACATGTTGAACCAGACGGCGGCGATGGCCGTGGCGTTCAAGCGCCTTGCCGCCTCGGGCTTCCGACCCCGGGGCTCGCTCGTGTTCCTCGGCGTCGCCGACGAGGAGGCGGGGGGACGCCTCGGCGCCGGCGCGCTGGTCGACACCCACGCCGATGCCGTCGTCACCGACTACTGCCTCACCGAGTTCGGCGGCTTCTCGACCCCGGCGCCGGGAGGTGGCCTCCATGTGTCGGTCGGCACGGCGGAGAAGGGCGGGGCGACCGTGAAGCTCACGGTGAAGGGCCGCGCGTCGCACGGCTCGGTTCCCTACGGCACCGACAACGCCCTCGTCACCGCGGCCGAGCTGGTGCGGCGGATCTCCGGCGCGCGGGGCCCGAGCCGGATCGACGAGACGTGGCGGAGCTGGGTGACGGCCCAGCACTTCGACGAGGAGCTGACGGCCACGCTCCTCGACCCGGACCGCCTGTGGGAGGCGCTCCCCTCGATGCGGCGCGGCCTCGCCGGCCACGCCCACGCCTGCACCCACCTCACGGCGGCGCCGACCATGGTCGCGGGTCCCCCGCAGCAGAAGATCAACGTGATCCCGGACTCGGTGGTCCTCGGCATCGACGTGCGCCTGCTCCCGGGGCAGACCGAGGACGACGTGCGGACGTTCCTGGCCGGCGTGCTCGGTGACGATCTCGTCGACCGGGTCGAGGTCGAACTACCGGTCGGGGCTCGTTCCGGCACCTCCTCCACCACCGCGACGCCGTTGTGGTCGTCGATGGAGCGGGCGGCGCAGCGGGTGTACCCCGATGCCGAGCTCTTGCCGTCGATGGCCTCCGGCACCACCGACGCGCGGTGGCTGCGACCCGCCGGCGTCGTGACCTACGGCTTCGGCCTGCTGAGCCGGAAGGTGACCCCGTCGGAGTTCTGGTCGCGCTTCCACGGGCAGGACGAGCGCATCGACCTCGAGTCCCTCGAGCTGTCGGCGGACCTGTGGGAGTGGTTGTGTCGCGACTTCCTGAGCTGAAGGCCGGCGACGACGACTTAGGCGGTCGCGGCCGCCATCGGCCGCAGGGCACGAAGGCCCTCGGCGAGCCACCGCAGCACCGTCGCCGGCTCCACACCGAGGCGCCGCGCGACCTCCCGATAGGTCAGACCCCCCTGCACGACCAGCGCCAGAGCAACGGCCTGGTCCTCGGGAAGACCGCCGAGAGACATCGATGGGGACGTGAGCGCCAGCACGTCACGCACCTTACGAGGCTTCCGCCATAAAGCCAACTAAACGACGCTGAAGACGGACCAAAGGGTCAGAAGTAGATGATTCCCTTCGCCCGCTCCTCGACCACGTCGAGATCGTCGGTCCAGGCCCCGGTCGACAGGTACTTCCAGCCGCCGTCGGCGATCACGATCACGATGGTTCCGCCGTCGATCTCCGCGGCGCACTTGGCGGCGCCCGCCGCCACCGCGCCGCTGGAGATCCCGGCGAACACGCCGACGTCGCGAAGGCGCCGCGTCGAACTCGAGCGACTCGCGGATGCCGATGGCCTTCTTCCGGTTGAGGAGCTCGTAGCCGTTGCCGTCGATGAAGACGGGCGGCACGAAGCCCTCGTCGAAGTTCTTGAGGCCGTCGACCATCTCACCGAGCGGCGGCTCGATGGCCCAGATCTGGAGCTCGGGGTTCTGTTCCTTGAGGTAGGTGCCCACGCCGATGAGGGTGCCGCTCGTGCCGAGGCCGGCGACGAAGTGCGTGACCTCGGGCGCATCGCGCCAGATCTCGGGGCCCGTCCCCTCGTAGTGCGCGCGCGGGTTCGCGGCGTTTCCGTACTGGAACGGGTACCAGTACTCCGGGTGCTGCTCGGCGAGCTCGCGGGCATGGCGCATCGCACCGTTGGAACCCTCGGTGCCGGGGGTCGCGATGATCTCGGCGCCCCAGAGCTCGAGGAGCTGCTTGCGCTCGACGGACACGTTCTCGGGGAGGACGATCTTGATCGGGTACCCCTTCACCATCGCCACCAGCGCGAGGCCGATGCCGGTGTTCCCCGACGAAGACTCGAGGATGGTCTGGCGCCGGCTGCAGGTCGCCGTCCTTCTCGGCCTGCTCGACCATCGACAGCGCCGACGCGGTCCTTGACCGAGCCGCCGGGGTTCTGGCCCTCGAGCTTGGCCAGGATCGGACCGCGCGGGTTCGGGCTCAGCCCCGAGATGTCGACCAGCGGCGTGTTGCCGATGAGCCCGAGGACGGAGTCGTGACGCGCCATGGGGTCAGCCGCCGGCGACGGCGGGGAGGATCGAGATCGTCTCGGCGCCGGTCACCTTGGTGTCGAGCTTGTCGAGGAACCGGATGTCGTCGTCGTCGACGTACACGTTGACGAACTTGTGGAGCGCGCCCTCTTCGGTGACGACCTGTCCGCTGAGCTGCGGGAACTGGAGGATCAGGTCCTCGAAGATCTCCCGGATGGTCTCGCCGTTGGCCTTGACCGTGGCTTGACCACCGGCGTATTGACGCAGGACGGTGGGCAGGCGGACGTCGACAGGCACAGCCGGGCTCCTCGGGGAAAGTTGACTACGACGGTAGGGAATCTACCTGCCGATCAGAACAACGGCCTCTTCGGAGATCTTCCCGTCGACGATGCGATAGCTGCGCGTCATGGGCGCCTCGTCGCGCAGGCTGACCAGCACGTAGTGCCACTGCGAGAAGAGAGCGCTGGCGACGTCGGTCGGCGACGGGTACGGGTCGGTGTGCGTGTGGGAGTGGAAGACCCCGAGGATCTCGAGGCCCCGCGCCTCCGCGTCGTCGTCCGCGTCCCGGTAGTCGATGCCGTGCACCTCATAGACCCGGCTCGACCTCGCCGCGTTCCGCGTCGGGTAGCAGACGGTGGCGTCGCTCGACCCCTTGGGCCCGGCGAGGAGCCCGCACGCCTCGAGCGGCAACCCGTCGTAGCAGTGGCCGACCATCTGCGCGTAAGCCGTGGCGTTGAGGCGCAACACGGCCGGTACGGTACCTGCGTGGCCGGAGCCGGGACGACCAAGGCGTCGAAGGGGAAGAGCGACCCGCGCAACAAGGTGGTCGCCCAGAACCGTCGCGCCCGCCACGATTTCGAGATCCTCGACGAGTGGGAGTGCGGGATCGTGCTCGTCGGCTCGGAGGTGAAGTCCCTCCGCGACGCCAAGGTGCAGCTGAAGGACTCCCATGCCCGAGTCGAGAACGGCGAGCTCTGGCTCTTCGGCGTGCACATCGCCCCGTATGCCTTCTCCTTCGGTCGTGACGGCCACGATCCGGACCGCAAGCGCAAGCTCCTCGCCCACGACTACGAGATCGAGGAGATGGCCGAGCGGATGGGCCGCGAAGGCCTGGCGCTCATACCGCTGTCCGTCTACTTCAAGGAGGGCCGGGCCAAGATCGGGCTCGGCATCGGGCGGGGCCGCAAGCTCTACGACAAGCGGGCCGCCATCGCCAAGAAGGACGAGGCCCGTGAGGCTGCTCGCGAGCGGCGCGGGCGGGAGAAGGGCGACTAGCCGGTACGCTGGTCGGAGCAGCAACGCACATTGACAAGGGGGTGCCTGGATTCGACTTCGGTCGTCAAGACAGGAGAAGCGAGCCGTGGTTGTCGGAGTCCACGTAAAAGAGCCGGCACAAACACAAACGCCAACGACAACGTTGCGCTCGCAGCCTAACTAGCTGCGACGTCCTCCCGGCCTCGGTCCTGCGGGTCGGAATGGGACACCATCAAGTGGGACTCACCGGAGCGAACGGGTCAGCGGTTCGCTCCGGGACACCTCAGCTGACTGGGGCCGCTCACCGATGCCGGTGAAGGCGAGCGGCCCGAGATCTTCCACCGGCTGCGCTCGGAGAAGTCCCGTTGCGAAGCCGAAGGACGAGGGTTCGATTCCCTCCACCTCCAAGAGCGCTTTGGCCGTGAATAACCTGGTCGAAGCGTTGTTGGGGGTGTCAGGCACCACTGGTCGGACACGCGAAGGACACATTCCTGCCCGCACGCGGATGAATCTGGTGGGCCACGGCCGGTCCGCCACATGCAAGCCATGCGAACGAGACGACTTCTCACATCGACTCGCTTCTCAGCTGGACCGGACTGAGCCTCCACGGATTCTCCCAGCCGCGGGCGGAACCTTTTGGGGTGCCGAACCTGCTGTCCCTGGAACGGGTGGGCCCGAAGACCGGCTGTTCAAGAACAAGGTGTGGCAGAAGCCACCTCGACTCCAGCTCGGCCGTTCGTGCCGCTGAAGCCTGGGGACCTGCTTCTACTCCCAACTAGTCGCTGCCGGCCCGTTCGGCTGGCCCTCAACCTTCGGCAGTGACCCCTGACGCCCTGCAAACAGCGGGATTTTTGGCGGGATCGGATGTCAGGGCGTCGTCCTCGCGCACGAGCGTCTCGTCACCACGGGGCGAGTGGTGTTGGCGCGGGCCGCATATCGACGATTCGAACAGCCGATCCGGCTAAGACCTCCACGAGCTCTCCGGGATTCGGTGGCAGCCAGTACCGCCGCGCCCACGCCTTGGCAGTGTCGGCCGGCCAACGAGGATCGAAGCCGTCGATCCGGCTGATTGCGAGTCGGGCGAGTGGCGCATTGGGCTCGACCAACTCGACTTCGTAGAGCACGTCGAAGTAGCGGCTGCCCGTGGTCTCGCGCCAGCGGCGCGCCTCCGGCTCATGTTCGAAGAGGAAGACCGACTCGAGGCGCGACGGCAGATGGGACCACTCCTGCAGCCGCACCTCCTCCAAAAGGCGCTCCCGGGCGTAGCGGTCGTGCCGTTGACCGGCTGCGCGCAGACACCTTCCCCAATTTCCTGCAAGGACGACGGAGCCCCTCTGTAACAGCGCTCCGGTGCAGTGGAAGTACGACCCCGTCATTCGCGCCGCCGGTCATTGCCCTCACAAGGGGTCGGAAACGACATCTGATTCTCTCTCGACCCGAAACAGTGTTGTTCCCAGTGTCCGGCCCCCGTAGATCGGTCACGGGGGCCGGACACCCTCATTAGGCTAAGAGCGCCACGGCCACAAGAACCATCACCACTGCCACCAGCACGAGTGCCCACGGCGGAGGGTTGACGAAAGGAGAGTAAGCCTCATCATCGAGGGCTCGTCTGCGTTTTGCAGCAGTCGTCGCACCGACGAGAACCACCAACAGGATCACGATCAGAAGAAATGCAACGACACTTATTGCGCTCATCGGATATACGTTCTTGCGACGATCGCGATAGTTGACCTAGCCAGCGCTCGCATAACTAGGAGCAGTAGGCAGGATCAGAGCAGGCCGCCACCCACATCATGCACGTCGCAAATTGCTGAGGAAAGCTCACGATGCCGGCGCATTGTGCGAATCCGAGCGCCTGGCCCTGCCCTCGGCGGCTCAAGTCAGCGATGTCCCTGTTGTTGTCGTCCTGGAGGGCCCCTGCGCCGACAATTAAGGTGCCGAGCACGCCGAGCGCCCCGACGCCAGCAACGGCAAGCGGGCATGTGATACCAGTGACGGGGCATAGGCCGGCAAGGAATAGGGTGCCACTGACCACTGACGCGACCGCGAATCCGGTCGCCACGACGATGGCGACCTTCTTCAGAAAATCGGGCGGGAACGCTGCGATCGGAGGTGCTCCGACAGCCGCACCAGCCACCTGGGCCCGAGCAGCGTCCCGAACGATCGAGGAGTCCAGGAGGTTTGCCCACGCCATAGCTACGTAGTGCCAGTCGCTGCTCGACAACATCGCCGCAAGAGTCGGATCTGCAGCACCGGCAGCGGGCTGAGAGGTGGAAGCTCGAAATGCATCCGCGGCCGCAGCGAGATCTCCCACAGTCATGACGGTAGAACCGAGGTGCGGGAGGATGGGCGCCATCGCGAGCGCAAAGGCTCGCGGATCGGCCGCCGAGACCGCCGCGATTCTGATCGACTGGGGAGAATCAGAAACCCTCCACATATCCAACTCGACCGTCGACTGTTCCGTAGCGCCCGATGGCGGGGCTCCGTTGCAAAGCAGCACAACCGCGACGAAGAAGGCAGTAAGGGATTTTAGGATAATGGCCACCTGACGGTGAGTCCTTTCAAGCGCGAAAGCGTGCGTCCACCGATTTGGTTGGACGCAGCTTTGGATCGACCCTCCGCCACCTCTAGTTCGAGACGCCGACACCGTCCACCTCCAGCACGTCGGGAAATAGTGGATCGTTCGCTCCCGCCGCCGAAGTGCGGCGCCTGCGAGGCCACCTATCGCCCGCCAGCGACATGGGACCACTTGAGCTGAGTTCCGCCAGTTGCATGGGACCACCACCTCTCGGCCACTCGTGGGCCACCGGGGGTCCACTAGGCACCACTCGAGTTGGACCAAGTCCGTCTTCGAGGAGGTCCCGTCGTCCCAGCGAGCGGCGCGACTCTCACAAGAAGTGGACCGACGCGAGGGGCCGGTCAATGATCATCGACCGTCCCTACAGTGACGGGACGGAGGCGCGGGCCACACCGACCGCCGACTGGGTTTGTCAACCTGAGTTGGCCCCACCTTGCTCACGAGAGTTGGCCCCACTTGTAGCGTCGGATCGTGCCGGTGCCGCCTGGTCAGCCCGTGTTCCAGTTGCGCTTGACGCTCGAGGACGTGAGGCCGGTGGTGTGGCGACGGCTGTTGGTGCCGGGGAGCGTGCGGCTCGACAAGTTGCATCGGATGTTCCAGGCGGCGATGGGCTGGGAGGACTATCACCTCCACAGCTTCGAGATCGGCGGCCTCCGGTTCGGGATGCAGTTCGACGAGTTCCCGGACGACGAGCTGCAGGAGAAGGACGCGACGGTGCTCCGCGCGATCGGCGACGCTCCGCCGGTTCTTCTATGAATACGACTTCGGCGATCGGTGGCGGCACGAGGTCGTCGTCGAGTCGTTCACGCGCTCGCCGCGTGGCTTGAAGTTCGGGGTGTGCGTCGACGGGCAGAACGCGTGCCCGCCGGAGGATTGCGGCGGCGTGCCGGGCTATGCGGACTTCCTCGAGGTGCTGGCCGACCCGACCCATGACGAGCACGAGCACATGCGCAGCTGGGTCGGCGGCCCGTTCGATGCGGAGGAGTTCGACCTGGCGTTCGCCGAACGCCCGGTTGCAGGCGGTGCGTTGAGTCAGGCGGTCTTGTTGCGGGCGCGGGCGGCTTTGGTGGTGCGGAGCCGGTAGCTGTCGGTGCCGGTCTCGATGATGTGGGCGTTGAAGGTGACGCGGTCGACGATGGCGGCGACGAGGCGGGGGTCGGCGATGACTTGGCCCCACTCGCTGAACGGCAGGTTGGAGGCGACGGCGATGCTGGCCTTCTCTTCGCGTTCGGTGAGGATCTGGAACAGCAGCTCGGCGCCGCGGCTGTCGAGCTGGACGTAGCCGAGCTCGTCGAGGCAGAGCAGGTCGAGGCGGCCGTAGCGGGCGACGAGCCGGGACAGGCGTCGTTCGTCGGCGGCTTCGGCGAGTTCGTTGACGAGCTGGGCGGCGGTGGCGTAGCGGACCCGGCGTCCTTGTTCGCAGGCGGCGACGCCGAGGCCGATGAGGAGGTGGCTCTTGCCGGTGCCGGAGTCGCCGAGCAGCACGACGGGTTCGCCGGCGTCGAGGTAGGCGCCGGCGGCGAGGGTGGCGATGGTGGCCGGGTTGATGGTCGGGCGCGGCGGCGAGGTCGAAGTCGGCGAGGCGTTTGATGCGGGGGAAGCGGGCTTCGTTGATGCGCCGCTGGCGGCGCCGTTCGCCGCGTTCGTCGACCTCGGCGGAGAGGATCTCGGCGAGGAACGCGAGGTAGGACTGCTGGGATCGCTGCGGCGATCGTCGGCGAGCCGGCCGGCGTCGGCGCGGACCACCGGGAGGCGCAGCTCGCGGGTGGCGGCGCCGATGGCGGCGAGCGCGGCGGTGTCGGTCATCTTCGATCATGGGTCAGGCCTCCAGGAGTTGGTCGTAGTGGGCGACGGTCGGCGCGGGCCGGTCGAAGCGGGACAGGCCCTCGCCGATCGGGATGACCGGCGCGCTGTCGCCTCGCCGGCGCGGCGGGCTTCGATGGCGACGACGTCGGCGTCGAGCAGCTCCCGGCGGCCAACGCCCGGTCGATCCCGGCGGTCACCGACGCGGCGTCGAGGGTGCGGTGCAGCAAGCAGCACCTCGATGAGGGCTCGGGTGCCGTCGCGGTCGCCGAGCTTGCGGCGGGCCGTCGCCCAGAACCGTTCGTGGGCGTCGCCGAACGCGCCGCCGGCCCGGGCCCGGGCCAGGGCGGTGCGACCCGGGAAGCGCGCCGGGCTTGTGGCCAGGACCTCGAGGTAGTGGTCCAAGGCGAGGACCTCGTCGCCCTTGAGGCCCCGGGCGATGGCGCGGCGACGATCGGCGGCGCCGTCGAGGACCTCGATGGTCTCGGCGCCGACGCGGACATCGACGCGGCGGCCGACGAGGCGGGCCGGGACCGAGTAGAGACAGCCCCGCACCGACACCCGGCTCTTGCGGTCCACGCGGTGCGAGCTGAGACGACGAGACGTCGAACGGCTCGGCCGGGAGGACAATGCGT
>CAVSUD010000008.1:0-72047 GCA_963731055.1 uncultured Actinomycetes bacterium
CGGGCGAACGACCGTCGACGCTCTTGCGTTCATATGCTTCAGCAACAAGAGATACGAATGACACTCGAGAGACGGTTCCACAGCTGTGGGATGTGCGCATTTACATTGGGCGAGCGCCAAAGTGTGAGCTCAGGCGACCACGCCAGCGACACGCGCTACAGACCATAGCGTGTCTTTATGTCAGGTATGGGCTTGGCCTTTTGCAGTGCACGTGTGCTAGTTGTTTGCGCGGTTAGACAGTCTCAGCGGCCCGTACGCACCGAGACCAGAGGACGATTGCTACGTTTTGCACCGAAATGTTCAGCTGTATCTGACAGATACGAACTCTTGTCCGCCGCAAACGCAACGCCGTGTCATGCGCCGACTCGATCGTCTCGTTATTCGCTGCACTCTGCAGCACAAACGAGGTGGGTGCATTTCAAAGCGACCTCGCGAGCAGGCGACAAGAAGTGGCGTGTTGTAAATATTCAGTCGCGCGACATCGGCAATGGTTGATCCAAGTTCTCTATACTGTATGAGAATGCGCACCTGTACCACCATGTGAGCAGCAGAAGCCTCGAATAAATGACATCGAGGCGGGTGCGCACGGCAGTCGAGTAACTGCAATGAATGGAATTATTGGACAAAAAGTTCAGCATGCTGATTAGTTGAAATGCTGCATGCTATCATAATACAGTACAGGACAGTACGCAGAAACGGATTAGAAAAAATACCCATCTACTGCAACTCGCGACGAGGCAATCAAGCAATGGACCACTCAGCCGCTACGACGACGGCAGCTACGACCCTCAACGTCCACACTGCTGTCGTCGTCCAATGCTACTTTTTCCCTGCAGTCGTCGCTGAATCAGTCAATCGTGACCGAGGAGCATCTAAAAGTGACGCTTGTTGCCGACGCCGCAGCAATGGGCGGCTTGCACCGATCCAGTGGAGGGAACTGTCCGTCGCAAAAGCGATTGGCTCTTTCGCTGGAAGAGATGTACGCGACACGATGGCCCGTGGATCTCCGGTTATACGCGTCCAAAAACGCCTACGACGCTACCTAGAGCTGGAGTCAGACGCTTGTGCAAAAGCGCGAGAAACAGTTGCATTCAGAAAGCGCAAAATGATGCATCGTTTGCCTCGAGAAACGCGCCACGTACTCGATTCCAATTCACATCACTATGTTTTGGTTACGGCTGTAACCAAGGAGCACGCGGGTCGGGCCTACGGTTTAGTTGTCTCGATTGAAGGACGCCCCTATCCGCTGCACCTCGCAGTCGAGTTGGAAATTGAGCGCGTCGCGTGGATCCACTTGCTCGACGCTGCACGCTCACGCAATGAGATGATTCTTGTTGCAAAGGAAACCACGATAGACGAACGAGTACGGACGCATCGAACGCGGCTGCCGGATCCGCTGACTCGACTGCTTCCACTGACGTTACAAGTCGCGAGAGTGATTTAGGTTTACACACTATTGCGGTACCAGGTATCTGGATGCTGCGGTTACGAGCTTTTACGTGTCCCGTCGTAGTCAATCTGGTTCAGTTTTACGAGGCATGGGGATGATCGTCAGCGTCGCAAGGGCGACTTTGCCGATCTCATTCCAGTCTCACCGAACGTCGTGATCACATCCAATTATCCACCGTCTGTGCCCGTATCCGGAACCTATGGCGGTCGTCTCAGAAATGTTGGCGTTCTTTACCGACTTGCATACGAGTATGGACGTGACGCAGTACAGCGTCGAACCACATCGTCCAGAGTCACGACCTCGCGGTAATCACAGGGTCCGAGACGATCCGAAATCGCACGAACCACCGACAGTTTTCTCATCGGTGGACGCACGAGCTCCGGTTCGAGCGCGACGGCCGCATTAGTTTTCTCTACATCAAGGCCGATCACATTGCTGCGTCCGTGGCCTTTGCCGTGGCGCAGTCGGCGGGTCCGACCGTTGCGCTTGCGCTGCCCCACGAGCAAGACGAGCGCTGGACCACGTGTCCACCAGGTGAGATTCGTGTCGTGTGCATTCAAGGCCTCCATTTGTGCAAGCTCAAGACACTTACGATGGCCTATACCAACAAGAAGACGCTGCTCTCAAGCTCGGCCGAGCTCAAGATCGTGGTCGGGCTCTACGACTTTCCGCATCGCGTGCTCGCATCGATGAGGCGGCAGCTGCATATAAAGGCGGCCACTTGTCAGTGCTCGAGCATGGCCACAGCACGGCCCGCGAGCTGTACGCGACCCGTATCTCGACCAAAAACAGGGACTCCGGTCCCAACGGCAGTGGACTGAAATCATGTGTCTTCCTGTACGGCGTGGCGCCCGGAACCACAGCGTGCCTCTTTGTCGAAGTATGGCAAGTCGGTAATCTCTTGCTCAGCGACGAGCTCGTGGGGTGTACAAAAGTGAACCTCTACATGTTCGCCTTGTGTACGGGGGCCGAGGAGCTAAGGCGGCGGGTGCCGTGCCGCGGCGGAACCACTGACAACGGCCACAGGACTGTGGTCGTAGCAGTGGTCGTAGCTGTCGGCGTAGGTGTGGTCGCGGTCCAGGGAATTGTGGTCAGAGTCCTGGTCGTGACAGCTTGTCGTCGTCCTCTCGAGCAAGACGAGCGGCGCCGAGGATCTACTTAGACGGGAGCATCTGAACAGTAGATGGCGTCGACGGAAAGAGGACGACGACACGTTCTTTGTGGACGAAGTACAGCTCTAGTATTACCTTTGCTGCATCGACGCGAGATGATTTTCAACTTGAAGTCAGCGACGGCGAGAGCAAGGTACGAGTGTAGAGACTGCAGAGATCGCACGCAAAATACATCTCGGACGAGCAGCACACCGCCTCGTGGCGCTCCACCGTGCGATCGACAGCAAACACCAAACGGAGGACAAGCATGTGACCAACTATCAATCGAAAACGTCTCGGGCACCAATGCACCGCACCAGCTCGGATCTGCACACGTTCACAGTAGCGTCGACAATGTTTGTGTCCCACAACGGCTAACCAGTTTATCCGTGCGATTGGCCACGGTGCGTGGCGTCGTGATCGCAGCGAGTGACCAGCACACTGGCAACGCTGTCGCGATCAAAAACATCCCCAAGACCTTTGACGACCTCGTCGATGCCAAGCGCATTGTCCGAGAAATTCGACTCATGCGGCACCTCACGCATCCAAATGTCGTACGTCTTCTCGATCTCGTGCGTCCACCCGCGCTCGCAACGTTTGACGATACGTACCTCGTGACGGACCTCATGGAGACGGACCTTCATCGTGTGATTCAGTCTCACGCTCTCGGTCGACCACATTGCGTACGCGACGTATCAGTATTGTGTGGATTACAGTACATCCACGCAGCCCACGTTCTCCACCGCGACATTAAACCGTCCAATCTCTTGATCAACCGCGACTGCCTCGTTAAGATTTGTGACTTTGGACTCGCACGGGGCGTCGACTTTGACGAGCCTCGATCTGGGACCGGATCGGGACGACGGACACGACGCGACGATGGAAGAAGCGCTCACCGAGTACGCTCGAACGCGTGGTATCGCGCGCCCGAGCTCCTCCTCGCAAGCGTCTACTCACCAGCAATCGATGTCTGGTCGGTCGGCTGCATCGTGGCCAGAGGTTGACCAGGTATGCCACCGTTTCCCGGTCATGACCACGTCCATCAGCTCCACCTCGTGCTCGAGCTCGTAGGCTCGCCTGCTCGACGCCAGACGACCTCAATTTTATTACAAACGCCAAGGCCAAGCGGTGGATGCTCAAGCAACCGCACACCAAACGCAAGAGCTTGGCAACGGTCTGTTCATCGGCACCGCCTGATGCGATCGATTTCATGACCAAGCTTCTTGCGTTTGATCACGTCAACGCCTGTCGATCGACGAGGCGATGGCCACCCGTTCCTCGCCGCCTATGCTCAACGAAAAGAGGCGGCCGTGCCATTTGATTTTTCATTTGAGCGGGACCTCGACGGCCGAGACCACCACAAGGCCGTGGACCGGGGACACGCTCCGGCGTCTCATCTTTGAAGACGTGTGCTATTTCCACCCCAAGCACGCGAGGAGCTCGAAGACTTTGTACGCGAGCGGCAACCCAAAGAGAGCCCCCAAGAACTACAACATGATAGAGCAATAGTAATTACGAGGAAATATTAGTCCGACGAGAAAGCATCGGCATCTACTCAAGTCGCAATCGTGGAGGGATTCAGAAGCAATCGTTCATTGCCACTTGCCACAACTGATATATGGATCAGAAGTCTTCGTCCATTCGGATTCGCGGCGAGCAGGATCATGATTACAGATCTGAATTCTCTTCGACATTGTGCAGACTGTCTAGTCGTACATATGCAAGTCATGCAAAAGTTGCGGTCCCAATACTTGTCGTTATCTACCAACGACACTTGTCTTTCAATCTCGGAACTGACAGATGAGATGGCATCGTGATGCAGTATATGAATCGATTGAAGAAACGTTTTCGACTAGCGCAGCGGTCACATTAACAATACGATCCAAGTACGACAACTGATGGGTAAGACATGCTAACAAGATGACCATGCCCTTTAGTCGCTCGTGCGCGATTGGTGTTGTATCGCATTTCGGAAACCGCCGCCGTCAGTTACCAGTTCAGAAATACCCTCGATCGAGCTTCTCCACGATGTGATGATTTAGGATCACCTCAAATGGCAACGACGAGCCGGTCGCTTTTTTGTTTTTTAAATTACGGCGAGACATGTATGTCAGACGCGCTGCTCATTGACCATCTCGTCGTAAAGAATCACCGAAGGCAAATACCAATGTGATGAGGTCCAGCTCCTTTTGCACAATTCGACTCCGGTGCCAGCAGAAATTCTACCGTATCGGTCGCTGTCTTAGCTGCTGCCTCTAGACGTTGCAGCGCTTGCTTCATGTCGTGGAAGTTCTTCGCGTCGTTAAACTCTGAACCGATATCACGGTCCTTCTTGCATGACCTGAACGTGCCCGTCTTTCCGAGTTTCCGCTGTCTTCTTCACACTACTCCGTCCCAGCGAGGGAGTCTGTACGCTCTACAAGATGTGACTTTAGTGTCACGTCCATGCCCATTGCACCTCGGTCGTATTTTGTTTGCTCACGCGATGGTCCGTGCGCAATGTTTCTTTGTTTTCTTGCCCTTTGACAGAGGACCTTGATTTCCGCATCGCTTGGCTCGTAAATCGCTGGTGGTGGACGAGTCGTGCTAGAACAAACGTTATTGATAACGATTCATATCAATCAACCTCACGGCAAGACAGTATCGATGTATCTTGTCTTGGCAGTCATCCGCTAATCGCTCTCCACGCTCCATCTTCTGCATTGATGTTTCTGATGACCTGTCACATACATTTGTATTGATACAGTAGTACTCAAATGTCGCAAAACAAACTTGTACATACCTCGGGAACGAGATTGCACCGAGCCTCTTGCTGCCCTCTTGCCGTGCATGTTTCCTCAACTCTTAGGTGTTCGCATCGATACCAAGTTTGCATATATGGAGACGGCGGCTGGCCAATTGTTGTCATCGCCCGTGACAAACGGGAGCCGAGAGTTCCGACGGGCAGGCCGAGGATCAGCGCTGCCTCGCTGTAATCGAAACCGTCGGCGTCGACGAGGAGCACCGCCGCTCTGGTCGGCCGGCAATGCAGCGAGCGCGAAGTGGGACGTCCGCAGGAGGGTCTCCCCAAGGGGGCCTGGAATAGGTGGAGAACTTCCAGGTCGTCGTGGCGGTGGCGGCGCGACAAACGGTGAAGGTCTATGCAGGCGTTGTAAACGATCCGATACAGCCAGGTCGACCGCGCTGCTCTCTCCCCGGAACTGCTCGAACGACCGCAGCTCCCCTTCGCATAGGCGTCCTGCAGAGCGTCGTCCATGTCATCGGAATCGCCTAGCAGGCGAAGGCCAACGCCAAGAGAATGATAGTGGCATCACCAACTTCCTCGAACTACTCGGTTCGTCCATCACACCCTGGGAACTCGCCGCCATGCACCTTTGACGTCGCCGGACGCTGAGATCCTTCCATCGCCAGGCAAAATTCAGGCGCCGTCTCATCGGGCTTCCGGTCGTGACTCTCGTCGCTAGGGCGCAGACCCTCCGGACATGGCGCTCGCCGCTGCACCGGACCTCTGTATTGGCCGCTCCGAAGTCGGATCGCTCGGCGGTTCTGCAGAACCGGCATCACGAGTGGGTGGCGGTTGGGAACTTCATCGTTCGCGCACCTCGTCCAACGGAAGTGAAACGTCTGTCGGCGGTCGAGCCTGACGATCAGACCATCAGGGTGGGTGACCGTAACGGACGGGCGACTGTCTCTACTTCAGCCGCATGAGCGTTCAGAGGCGCAGCGACTCGGCCATCGAGCTTGCGGCTTGGAACGACGCATGGCAGCCGTGAAGGAAAACTACGCCTGCAACTCTGACCTTGGCTGGGACCATTCCCGGCGCCGCTGGGGAACCTCTCAACGGACGAGACATCGTCGGGCAGTGCGCTCCGCGGCGACGCAGAGGCTGGCCGCCGAAACCGTGCGCTCCTTGAATTCGTTCCTGCCTCCCAGGCTGACGGCGAGCGTGTAGCACCGCTCCGACGGAGGCGTTAGGGCTGCCCCCGTCGGGGCTGCGCTATCGCCCCGGGCGAGGCGACGGCGCGGGACCTGTGGTCGGCGGCCATTCTCGGGCGCGACCGCGGCGGCGGTCGTCTCGGTAGCCGAGCCATCGGTCCTCGAGGTGCGGGTAGTGCTCATGGGGCGTTCCTGAACCGCCGAGGTCGTCAAGGTCGATGTGCAGCGGCTCGGCCCGGGTGTCGGGGTCGAGTTCTCCAGCCAGGTCGCCGGCGCCCTCGACTGCTTGCTGGACGGCGAGGAGGATCCCGTCTCTGGTCAGCGAGGACCAGCTGTCGTCGACCGGCGCCTCCGGTGTCCTCAGGGCGGCGGTGGTGGTCGTCTTCGGTTGCGGAGCCGGTTGTGGAAGCCGCAGGCGAGGCGTCCGTTGTCTTGGCTGGTGATGCCGCCGGCGCTCCAGGGTTCGATGTGGTCGACCTGGCAGCGGTGGGCGGGCTCGTCGCAGTAGCGGTGGTAGCAGAGGCGGTCGCGGATCTTGATGAGGTCGCGGAGGGCGCCGTCGAAGCTGCGCTTGTACGACACGTCGATGACGCGTCGAGCCGCGCCCGTCGAAGAGGTAGCGCTCGAGGTCGGCATCCGCGATCCAGGGGAGCAGCGCTTCGGGGGAGACAACCTGTCCGCTGGCGAGTTGGAGGAGGTGGCTGAGGGAGTCGCTGCCGAGGATGACCTGGAACAGGGGTCGCGGCGCTTTCCCATCAGCGGGGGCGGTCGCGGACCGCCGGGCCATTTCGACGAGCGCGTCGTGGCGGCGTTGGTCGCCGGTGCGGGCGAGGTCGGTCGATCTGGGTTCGCGCCGAGGCGTTCCTTGGTTTCGGCCCAGTCGGCGTCGAAGAGTTGTTGTTCGAGCCGCGACAATTCGGTGGCGAC
Organism: uncultured Actinomycetes bacterium; assembly: GCA_963731055.1. GTDB lineage: Bacteria > Actinomycetota > Acidimicrobiia > Acidimicrobiales > CADCTF01 > DATLED01. The sequence continues at coordinate 7,465 of CAVSUD010000008.1, forward strand.
GATCTGGCCGCTGATGGGGTCGAGGAGCATGGACCCGCTGAACATGCCCGACAGGGTCTTGTCGAGTCGACACGCGTCGCCGGGCGCGGCGTTCGATGTCGGTGAGCTCGGCGCCGTCGGGGTCGGCGTGCAACAGCCAGTAGTCGAGGACCTGTTGGAAGTCGGCGAAGGTGAGGGTGGAGGCGTGGTGGACGAGTTTCGCCTCGTCGCGAGCGAGGTGCTCGATGGTGCGCGGGTTGCGGGCCCGGGCGATCAACCGGGCATGGGCGGCGGAGATCTCGCCGGCCGACCAGGCATCGGCGACGACGGGCAGGTGCCGCAGCGCCCGCTGCAGCCACAGTCGACCACCGCAGTGCGGCTTGGCTTCGCGGGTGCGTCGCAGCGAGCCAGGCGGCCCCGGAGCGGGCGCCGTCGTCGGCCCAGGCCGTCCGTCGCGTGTCCCACGCGCCGCAGAGGCGGGCTTCGGCCGCTTCGAGCGACGACCGCAAGCGGGTCATCTCGACCACGGCCTCGCTCAGTTCTTCGTCGGTCAGCGTGTCGGGATCGAGCTGCGTCAGCTCTTTGATCTCCTGCGCGAGTTGACCGAACATACGTTCGTATGATAGCACCGGCGAAGCGTGCCAGGGGGCAGAAAACCCAATGATTACGGGCTCTCTGACGTAGTCGTGGGCACTTCATGCCACGCCCCGGCCGGGTAGGTCGGGCCGATGTCCGCCGACGGAGAGCATCGCCAGGGCGATGAGGGCGTCGGGTGACTTGAAACCGTAAGCGAGGCGCTGGAGGAGTCGGATCTTGGTGTTGGTCGACTCGATGAGCCCGTTGGAAAGGTTGTGCTCGAGCGCCGCGATGATCGATGGGCGGTGCTTCCGGATCCGGCCTGCGAGCTTCACGAACGATGGGATTCTTGACCTCGCGGCCCAAGCCAACCAACGGTCGAGAGCGTCGACGCCTTCTTGGCCTTTGACCTTGGAGACGTGCCGCAGCCCTTCCTTGAGCAGATACGCGGGTGCAGCCCGCGGTCGGTCTTGGTGATCCAGGCGAGCTTGTCTTGCTGGCGTTCGGTCAGGTCCTCGGGGTTCTTCCACAGCGCGTAACGGGCGTCTCTTGAGACGCTCGGCCCGCTCATGGCCGGGTCTCGGCGGTGTTCCCTTCGGTGGCCGCCCCCGCTTCAGCGGAGGTTTCGCGGCGGGCGATCGCCCGCATCATTCCAGGCCTGGCGCCGGGCCTCGTCGAGCGCTTCGGTCGCCCACGCAACGATGTGGACGCGTCAGCGCACACCACTGCGTTCGGGCGCGCGCCGCCACGACATAGGCAATCCAGTCGGCGGCATCGGCGGTGACGTGGGAGATCAGCGCCGCCCGTTCGTCGCCGAGCTCGTCGAAGAACCGGCTGAGAGTGGCGCGGTCGCGACCCGCGGCCGCCCACACCAGCTTCCGGGTGTCGTGGTCCACGACCACCGTCAAGTAGCGATGGCCCTTCTTGTAGCTGATCTCGTCGATCCCGATCCGCCGGATCCCGTCCAGGCGATCGACGCCGGCCATCGAGTCGTCGGCGACCCGGGTGACGATGTTGCCGACGCTGCGCCACACGGTCCGCATCAGCTCGACCACCGCCGTCTTGGAGCAGTGGACGGCGAGCCACGCGACGGTGTCATCGAAGGCGCGGGTGTGGCCCGCATCGTGGCGCGCCCACGGCACTTGGACGACGGTGACGCCGTGATCGCGGCACGACACCCGCGGCACGTCGGCCTCGAGGAAGACCTGGATGGTCCCGAGGTCAAGGCCACGCCAGCGGCGTCGCCCGCCGCCCCGGTCGTACCAAGGCGACCGCCGGCCGCACCGCCCGCACCGCCGCCGGGCGCCTTTCCGTGGTCGCACCGATACCACGATCGCGTCAGCGGCCTCGTCAAAGACGATCCCCTCAATCACTGTCGAAACCAACCCCAGCGCCGCGCTGCCATACGCTCGCGTTCCGCACCCCGCTTGCACCTCCAGATTTCCAAGCCGTCGAGAAGCTCGGAAACCTAGGAAGCAAGCGGGGTGCTGTCGCGAATGCCTCTCCAAGCGACCCACGAATCGATCAGGAGAGCCTGATTACGGGCTCTTTCGGCGCCGCTGGCCGGTCGGCCGGATCAGGTGAGAACGGGGATGTCGCCGGTGTAGGCCCGGTCGACGTGGTCGACCTCGAAGCCGAGCTTCGTCGTAGAGCTGCACGGCCGGCTCGTTGTCGGCGTCGACGTAGAGCATCCCGATTCGGAGGCCGGCCCGGGTCAGGTGGTCGAGGCCGGCGAGCACGAGCGAGCGACCGAGGCCTTGAGACCGTGGAACTCGGGGTCGACGGCGATCACGTAGATCTCGCCGAGCGGGGGGTCGTGGTCGGCGTGCACCTTGGTCCAGCAGAACCCGGCCAGCCGCCGTCCCGCTCGTGGAGGAGGAAGCCGCTGGGGTCGAACCAGGGCTCGCCCTCCCGCTCGCGCAGCGTGGCCAGCGTCCCAGCCGCCCTGCTCCGGGTGCCAGGCGAAGGCGGCGTTGTTGACGCCGAGCCAGGCCTCCTCGTCGTGACCGACGAGGAACGGACGGACGTCGTCGAGGGTCCAGTCCTCGCCTCGACGGGGAGGGGGCGCCGGAGCTGGAGCAGCTCGCGCCCACGGCTCAGGCCGACGGCCGCGGCGATCTCGTCGTGCACCTCGGTCGGCTGCGGCACCCAGAGGTGCACATGGCCGCCGCCCTCGCCGGCCACGATGCCCAGGGCCGCGCGGAGCAGGTCGAGACCGATCGTGCGGCCTTCGGCGCCCGGTGGTGGGGGTCGACCACGTAGCTCGAGGGCCCAGCTGAGTCGCGCTCCGACGCGTCAGACCTGGGCGTAGCCGACGGGGTGGTCGTGGCCCGGCTCCCAGGCGACGAGCCCGGCGAAGCCGCGCCGCCCGCCCTGCACGAGATCGAGCCACTGGTGCTCGCCCAGGGCGGGTGGCCGTCGGCCTCGGTGGCGACGTCGAGGAGGGACTGCACGGCGGCGATGTCCCCGGCGTGCATCTGCCGCTTGACCTCGAGTGCGTGCACGGGCCGGAACAGTAACCTCCGCGCCTCCGTGGCCCGACCCCGCACGCCCAAGGGACGGGCCCAGGAGCCCGCGACCCGACTGGCGTCGGCGTTCCCCGGCTCGCCGTCGGAGCTCTGCGAGCTCGACCACCGAGAACCCGTTCCAGCTCCTGGCGGCCACCATCCTCTCGGCCCAGTCGACCGACACGAAGGTCAACAAGGTCACGCCGGCGCTCTTCGCGCGCTATCCCGACGCCGCCGCGCTGGCGGCCGCGGACCCGGCCGAGCTCGAGGTGGAGATCCACGCCACGGGCTTCTTCCGGAACAAGGCGAAGAGCCTGCTCGGGATGGCGACGGCGCTCGTCGAGCGCTACGACGGCGAGGTCCCCACCGCCATGGAGGACCTGGTGTCACTGCCCGGGGTCGGCCGCAAGACGGCCAACGTCGTGCGCAGCGTGGCCATCGGACGAGCCCGGGCTGCCCGTCGACACCCATGTGCTGCGCCTGTCCAAGCGCCTCGGGCTGACGGTGCTCGACGACCCGGTGAAGGTCGAGCACGAGCTGGGCCATGCTGAAGCCGCCCGAGCGGGGCCTGTTCTCCCTCCGCCTGATCCTCCACGGCCGCCGCGTCTGCATCGCCCGCAAGCCGGAGTGCGGGGTGTGCTCCCTGCACGACTTCTGCCCGTCCGCCTTCCCGCGTCGTAGCGACGCGGAGCCGGTCACCAGCTTCTGCAGGCGACGCTCGGCCCCGCGGAGCGAGCGCTCGATCTCGAACAGCTCGACCGAGAGGTCCTGCTCGGCGCCGACGGACGCCTCGGCCATCGCCGACAACCGCTTCGTCGAGCTCGTCGAGGGCCGTCGACACGGAGGAGAGCTCGGGCGAGGTCTTCCATGGCGGTCGATCATTCCCCACCGCCCCCCGTAACATCGAACCTTCATGCTCAAGCGACTCGACCTCCGCGGGCAGGACCGGCGACCTCCGCGGCGTCCTCCCCCGGCCCCAGGCCGCGAGCGGAGCCGCCCGTCGCCGCCGTCCAGGCGCATGCTCGCCGACGTCCGCGAGGCGCGGGCGACGAGGCGCTGCGCGACCTCACCGAGCGCTTCGACGGCGTCCGTCGCCCGAGCCGCTGCGGGTCCCGCAGGCCGAGCTCGACGCGGCGCTGGCCGCCATCCCCCCGCTGCTGCGCGAGGCGCTCGAGGCGGCCCGGGCCAACATCCTCGCCTACCACCGCGAGCAGCTGCACGAGGAGGCGCGATCACGAGCGGGACGGCCTGGTCGTCCGCGAGCTGCGCCGTCCGGTCGACCGCGCCGGCGTCTACGTGCCCGGCGGGCTGGCCCCGTTGATCTCCACCGTGCTGATGACCGTCATCCCCGCCCGGGTGGCCGGCGTACCCGAGGTGGTGCTGTGCTCACCGCCCGATCGGGAGACCGGCACCGTGGCCGCCGGGATCACTGGCCGCCGCCGCGCTCGCCGGCGTCGACGAGGTGTACGGCGTCGGCGGGCCGCAGGCCATCGGGGCCATGGCCTACGGCACCGAGTCGATCCGCCCCGTCGACGTGATCGTCGGCCCCGGCAACGTCTACGTGGCCATGGCCAAGCGGGAGGTCGCCGGCATCGTCGGCGTCCCGTCGAGCGTTCGCCGGGCCCTCCGAGGTGGTCGTCGTGGCCGACGAGACGACCCCGGCCGAGTACGCCGCCATCGACCTCATCGTGCAGGCCGAGCACGGACCCGACGGCCTGGCCTGGCTGATCACGTGGTCCGAGGACGTGGCCGACCGCATCACCGACGCGGTCGACAAGCTCGTCGGCCGACGCGCCCCGACGGGCCGACATCGAGACCACCCTGGCCGACGGCGGCTACGTGGTCGTCGTCGACGGCCCCGAGCAGGCCATCGAGCGTCGCCAACGCTCATCGCCCCCGAGCACCTGGAGCTGATGACGGCCGACCCCGAGGCGCTGCTGCCCACTGGTGCGCCACGCCGGCGCCGTGTTCTCCGGGATGTACGCCCCGGCGCAGCGTCGGCGACTACATCGCCGGTCCGACCCACGTGCTGCCCACCTACGGCTCGGCCCGCTTCTCTCGGCGCCCTGCGGGTCGACGACTTCTCCAAGACGATCCACGTCGTCTCCGTGGACGGCGCCGCCCTCGCCCGCGTCGCCCCCCACGTCGCCGCCATCGCCGAGGCCGAGGGTCTCGCCGCCCACGCCGAGTCGGTGCGGCTCCGAGGGCCGCGGTGAGCTGATCCCGGACGCCGCGCGACGACCTGGGCGTCCTGGAGGGCTACCACTCGCCGCAGGTCGACGTGGACGTGCGGCTCAACACCAACGAGTCGCCCTATCGCCCGCCGCCGGCGTGGGTCGGCGCGGTCGTGGCCGAGCTCGAGCGCCATCGACTTCCACCGCTACCCCGACCGCCAGGCTGCGCGGGCTGCGGGCGGGCATCGCCGCGCTCCACGGCGTGCGGCCGAGCAGGTCTTCGTGGCCAACGGCTGCAACGAGGTCCTCCAGATGCCTCCTCCTCGCCTACGGCGGCCCCGGCCGCGCCGCGGCGCTGTTCGAGCCCACCTACGCCATGCACGGCCACGATCGCCCACCTCACCGCGACCGCCGTGGCAAGGGGGAGCGGGACCCGACTTCCGACTCGATCTGACGAGGTCAAGCGGGTGGTCGCGGAGTCGGCGCCGACCTCACGTTCGTGTGCTCGCCCAACAACCCGACGGGCGGCGCCGAGCCGAAGGACAGCGTCGACGAGGTCCTCGCAGCTCGCGCCCGGGCTCGTGGTCGTCGACGAGGCGTACGGCCAGTTCGCCCGTGGACGGCGCTCGACCTGGTCGCCGACGACCGGCCGCTCGTGGTCACCCGGACCTACTCCAAGACGTGGTCGATGGCCGGGTCCCGGCTCGGCTACCTCGTCGGGCCGGCGTCGGTCGTGGCCGCGCTCGAGCAGGCGGCGCTGCCGTACCACCTCGACGCGCTGAAGCAGGCGGCCGGGCGCCCGCGCTCCGCTACACGGCGGCGATGGAGGAGCGGGTGGCCGCGCTGGTGGGCGAGCGCGAACGGATCGTTGCCGCCTGCCGACCTAGCCGGTCGAGACGCTGGCCGTCCGAGGCCAACTTCGTGCTGTTCCGGCCCCTCGGTCGGTCGGGCGACGAGGTGTGGCAGGGGCTGCTCGACCGCTCGCGTGCTCGTCCGCGAACTGCTACCGCGTGGCCCCGCCTCGACGGGACTGCCTGCGGGTCACCGTCGGCACCCCCGACGAGGACACCGCTTCCTGTCGGCCCTCGAGGAGGTCCTCTGATGAACACCGCCCCCCGCACCGTCACCCGCGCCCGCACGCAAGGAGACGACGATCGACGTCGACGCTCGACCTCGACGGCGTCGGGGCGCGCCACCGTCGATACCGGCATCCCGTTCTTCGACCACATGGTCAGCCAGCTGGGCAAGCACGGTGGCTTCGACCTCACGGTGCAGGCTGTACGGCGACCTCGCCGTCGACACCCACCACACGGTCGAGGACGTCGCCATCGTGCTCGGCGAGGCGCTGCACGAGGCGCTGGGCGACAAGGCCGGCGTCCGCCGCTTCGCCTCGATGCTGCTGCCGTTGGACGAGGCGCTGGTCGAGGTGGCCCTCGACCTGTCGGGCCGGCCCTTCGTGGTGTACGAATGCGAGTTCCCGGCCCGTTCGACCCGGTGCCCCTCGGGACGCCGCCGTTCGACCCGCAGCTCGGCGAGCACTTCTGGCAGTCCTTCGCCACCGCCGCCGGCATCACCCTCCACGTCCGGCTCCGGGCCGGCAAGCAACACCCACCACATCCTCGAGGCCGTCGTTCAAGGCCGTCGCCCGTTGCCTGCGCGACGCGGTGCGGGTCGACGGCGGCGGCGTGCCCTCGACCAAGGGCTCGCTGTGACGCGATGATCGCCGTCCTCGACTACGGCATCGGCAACCTGCGGTCGGCCGAGAAGGCGCTGCAGCACGTCGGCGGTGAGGCCCGTCTCGTCACCACGGCCGAGGAGGCACGGGGTGCCGACGGCGTCGTGCTCCCCGGCGTCGGCGCCTTCGGGCGCGTGCATGGACGCGCTCCGCACCGCGGGCTCGACGAGGCGGCCTACGAGGCCGTCGACGCCGGCACGCCGTTCCTCGGGATCTGCGTCGGCATGCAGCTGCTCTACGACGGCTCCGACGAGGACCCCGACGCCAAGGGCCTCGGCATCCTCGCCGGCCGGGTCCGACGCCTTCCGGACGTCGTGAAGCGCCCGCAGATGCAGTGGAACCTGCTCGAGCTGGCCCGGCCCGACGACCCGCTGGTCGCCGATCTCGGCCCCGAGCCCTGGGTCTACTTCGTCCACTCCTACGCCGCGGAGCGGTCGGCGGAGCTGGTCGCGACGTGCGACTACGGAGGTGACGTGGTGGGCATCGTCGGTCGCGACAACCTCTGGGCCACGCAGTTCCACCCCGAGAAGTCGGGCCCCGTCGGGTTGCAGCTGCTCCGCAACTTCGTGGCCATCGTCGACCGGAAGCGTGAGGCGTGATGGACCTCTATCCGGCCATCGACCTCCGCGACGGACGCTGCGTCCGGCTGTACCAGGGCGACTTCGACCGGGAGACCGTCTACGGCGAGGACCCGGTCGCCCAGGCCCGCCGCTTCGCCGACGCCGGCGCACCGTGGGTGCACGTCGTCGACCTCGATGCCTCCCGGGGCCAGGGCTCGAACCGGCCCATCGTGACCGCCATCGCCGAGGCGGTGGCGCCGACGCCCGTGCAGACCGGTGGTGGCGTCCGCGACGCTTCCCTGCTGGAGGCCGGCGTCGGTCGGATCGTGCTCGGCAGCCTGGCCGTCGCCGACCGCGCTGCGGCCGGTGCGTTGGTCGCAGCCCGGCCCGGTCAGGTCGCGATCGGTCTCGACCATCGCGACGGGGAGATCCGCACCCGCGGCTGGGAGGACGCCAGCGGGGTCGGCCTCCTCGACGCCGTCGCCTGGCCCGAGTTCGCCGCCGCCGCCAGCTTCGTCGTCACCAACATCGCGAAGGACGCCACCCTCGAGGGCCCCGATCTCGAAGGCCTGGCCCAGGTGGTGGCGGCCACGACCACGCCGGTGATCGCCTCCGGGGGCGTCGGCACCCTCGACGATCTCCGGGCGCTGACGAGCACCGGCGTGGCCGGCGTGATCGTCGGCAAGGCGCTCTACGAGGGACGCTTCACGATCGAGGAGGCACTCGACGCGTGCAGAGCGTGAGGGTGATCCCGTGCCTCGACGTGGATGCGGGGCGCGTCGTCAAGGGCGTGCAGTTCACGGACCTCCGCGAAGCGGGAGATCCCGCTCTGTTGGCGGCGCGGTATGACGCCCAGGGCGCGGACGAGATCATCTTCCTCGACATCACGGCGTCGTCGGACCAGCGCGACACGATGGTCGACGTCGTCCGGCGCACGGCCGAGGAGGTCTTCATCCCCCTGACCGTCGGAGGCGGCGTGCGCACCGTCGCCGACGCGCGACGCCTCCTCCGCGCCGGGGCCGACAAGGTCGGCGTGAACACCGCCGCCGTCGAGCGCCCGGAGGTCATCGCCGAGATCGCGCTCGAGTTCGGCGCCCAGTGCGTGGTCGTGGCCATCGACGCCAAGTCGGTCGGCGAGGGCCGCTTCGAGGTCTTCACCCACGGCGGACGGAGGCCGACGGGCACGAACGCCATCGAGTGGGCGGCGCGGGTCGAGCAGCTCGGCGCCGGCGAGATCCTGCTCACGTCGATGGATCGTGACGGCACGCCGCGACGGCTACGACCTCGAGCTGACCCGCCAGGTCGTCGACGCATGCCGGGTGCCGGTCATCGCCAGCGGTGGCGTCGGCACGTTGGACCACCTGGTGGAAGGCGCGCGCGACGGACGCGCCGATGCCGTGCTCGCCGCGTCGATCTTCCACTTCGGCGAGCACACCGTCGCCGAGGCGAAGCAGGAGCTGACCAAGGCCGGCCTCCTCGTTCGACCGGTCCCATGAACCGGTACTCCGTCGTGTTGGTGGACGACCTCCCCGAGCTCCGCCAGATCCTGCGCCTGATCCTCGAGCACGGCGGCCCGTTCAAGATCGTCGGTGAGGGCAGCAACGGCGACGAGGCGGTCGCGCTGGCTGCCGACCTCCACCCGGACCTCCTCGTGATGGACGTCGAGATGCCCGGGGGGCCGACGGGCTGGGAGGCGCTGCCCCGCATCCGGGAGGTCGCGCCGGAAACCCGCGTCGTGATCCTTTCCGGTAGCCCGGTCGACCCCCACACGCCGAAGGTGCCGGCGCTGGCGTCGGCCGTGTTCGAGAAGGGGATGCCGCCCAAGGAGCTCAACGCCGCGCTCCTCGAGGTGCTCGGCGCGACGGGCACCGCCTCGGCGCCGGCGACCGGTCGGATGGACCGCCGGCCCCGGGAGGACCGGTCGCGGAGCGCTCACGAGCTCGCGGCGTTCGCCTCGATGGCCACCCATGACCTGGCCCAGCCGCTCCAGGTGGCCTATGGCTACCTCGAGATGCTGCGGGCCGACTTCGCGCCCGACCTCGACCCGACCGCGGTGCAGTGGCTCGATGCCGCCATCGGCTCATTGGAACGGATGCGTCGGCTGATGCAGGACATCCTCGGCTTCTCCGGCGCCGGGACCCGCGAGGGCGCTCCCGCCGAGGTGGACCTGTCCGAGCTGCTCGACGAGGTGGTCCGCGGCATCGGCGCCGACGTGCGGCGGGGACCTCTGGCGATGGTGCACGCCGACCGCGAGCAGCTGGCCGAGGTCCTGCGCCAGCTCCTGGGCAACGCGGTCGCCTTCGGGGGCGGCTCGGCGATCACCGTCAGCAGTGAGGTGTCCCCCGAGGGGACGGTCGTGACGGTGGCCGACGAGGGTCCGGGCGTGGCCGAGACCCTCGGGGAGGGCTGCTTCGAGATCTTCCAGCGCACCTCCTCGCCTTCGGGTCGGGGGGCCGGACTCGGGCTGTCCGTCGCCCGCCGGCTCATCGAGGGCCACGGGGGTCGCATCTGGCTCGCACCCCCGCCGGCCGGTGGTACCGGAGCCGTGTTCCGCTTCTCGCTGCCCCACCCCTCGGCCGGAACCGAGTTCCAGGAGGACGCGGCCCTCACCTAACGTCGGGTCGGTGACCGGCGACGCGAAGCAACCGATCCGGATGCTCGCGGACCGCCTCCTCGTGCAGATCCCGACCAACGAAGGGGAGCGCACGACCAAGGGCGGCCTTCTCATCCCGTCCACCGCGCAGGTCAGCAAGCGCCTGGCCTGGGCCGAGGTGGTGGCCGCCGGAGCCCACGTGCGGGGGATCGAGGTCGGCGACCTCGTCCTGTTCAACCCGGAGGACCGCTACGAGGTCGAGGTCCGGGGTGAGGACTACCTGATCCTGCGTGAGCGTGACATCCACGCCGTCGCCGCCGAACGCATCGAGGGGAACACGGGGCTGTACCTATGACGCTCAAGGAGATCACCCGGATCGAGGACCTGACGTGGACGGAGGACGGGCTCATCGCAGCTATCGCCCAGGACACCGACGGCAAGATCCTGATGCTGGCGTGGATGAACGAGGCCACGCTGCGCGAGACCCTCGAGACGGGCCGGATGGTCTACTGGTCGCGCAGCCGCCAGGAGCGCTGGGCCAAAGGCGACACCTCCGGCGACATCCAGGTCGTGCAGTCGGCGCAGTTCGACTGCGACGGCGACGTCCTCCTGTTCGTCGTCGACCAGCAGGGCAAGGGCGCCTGCGCGACCGGCGAGTACTCCTGCTTCTTCCGTGACCTCCGTGACCTCGTCACCGAGTCGTAGCGACTTCCGCGCCCTGGCGCGCGCCCACACGGTCGTGCCCGTCTGGCGAGAGGTGCTGGCCGACCACACGACACCCGTGGCCGCCTTCGCCCGCCTCGTGGGCGCGGCGTCCGACGGCGAGCCGGGGTTCCTGTTCGAGTCGGTGGAGCGCGAGCGCTGGAGCCGTTGGTCCTTCGTCGGTCGGCGGCCCTCGGCGACGATCGTCGCCCGCGAGGGCGTCCTCACCGTCGACGGCCCGCTCCCGGCCTCGGTTCGGACCGATCGCGGCGTGCTCGCGGCGCTCGAGGCCATCCTCGGCGCCCATCGCTCGCCGTCCCTGCCGGAGCTGCCGCCGCTCCACGGTGGGGTCGTCGGCTACCTCGGCTACGACGTCGTGCGCGAGGTGGAGCGCCTGCCCGACGTGCCGGCCGACGACCACGGCCTGCCCGACGCGGTGCTGTCGGTCATCGGCGACCTGGCCGCCTACGACCACTGGCGCCAGCGGGTCACGCTCGTCAGCAACGTCATCGTCGGTACCGACCTGGGCGAGGCCGAGCTCGATGCGGCCTACGACGAGGCGCAGCGTCGGCTCGACACCATGGCGGCGGACGGGGCCCGTCCGCTCGACGAACCGGTCTTCCTGCCCCCCGATCGGGACGACCCGCTGCCCGACGTCAAGCGCACGATCGGTTCCGAGACCTACGCCCGGGCCGTCGCCGTGGCCAAGGAGCACATCCTGGCCGGCGACATCTTCCAGGTGGTGCTGTCGCAGCGCTTCGACCTCGACCTCGACGCCGATCCGTTCGACCTCTACCGGTCGCTGCGTCAGGTCAACCCGAGTCCGTACATGTACTTCGTCCGCCACCCGGAGGTCACCGTCGTCGGGTCGTCGCCCGAGCCGATGGTGCAGCTCCTCGACGGCCGCGTCATCTCCCGTCCGATCGCCGGCACCCGTCGGCGCGGGCGCACCGACGAGGACGACCGGCGCATGGCCGGGGAGCTCTCGGAGGACCCCAAGGAGATCGCCGAGCACATCATGCTCGTGGACCTGGCCCGCAACGACGTCGGTCGCGTGGTCGACTTCGGCACCGAGCACGTGGACGAGCTGTTGACCCTCGAGTACTACAGCCACGTCATGCACCTCACCTCCCAGGTGTCGGGGAAGCTGCGCGAAGGCCTCGGGCCGATCGACGTCCTTCGGGCCACCCTTCCGGCCGGCACCGTCTCGGGCGCGCCGAAGGTGCGCGCCATGGAGATCATCGACTCGCTCGAGCCGACCAAGCGGGGACCGTATGCCGGCGTCGTCGGCTACTTCGACTTCTCGGGCAACCTCGACACGGCGATCGCCATCCGGACCATGCTCGTCCGCCCCGACGGTGTGGCCTCGGTCCAGGCCGGCGCCGGGATCGTCGCCGACAGTGACGCGGAGCTCGAAGATCTCGAGTGTCGCAACAAGGCGGCTGCGCTTCTCGCTGCGGTGCCGGCGGCGCGGCGCATGACCGCAGCCAGGAAGGCGGCTTCGTCGTGATCGAACCGTTCTGGATCGAGGTGCCGCGCGATGCGGTGCGGGTCTCCGGTCCCGATGCCGTGACGTTCCTGCAAGGCCAGATCAGCCAGGACGTCGTGGCCTTGGCCGCGGGCGCCTCGGCGTGGTCGTTCGTGCTCCAGCCCCAGGGCAAGGTCGACAGCTGGTTCCGGGTGAGCCGCACCGGCGAGGACGAGCTCGTCCTCGACGTGGACGGTGGCTTCGGCGCCGCCCTCGTCAGCCGGCTCGAGCGCTTCAAGCTCCGGACGAAGGCCGACTTCGAGCTCCTGGACGGCTGGCGGTGCCTCGCCGTCCGGGGCGCTTCCCGGCGCGGCGGGGGCCAGGGCACGCGTTCGCGCCGGAAAGCGAGTGGGGGATCGAGGGCTACGACCTGCTCGGCTCGGACCCGGAGGCGCCGAGCGAGGCCCGCGCCGGGACGCTCGAGGAGCTCGAGGCCCTGCGCATCGAGTGCGGCGTGCCGGCGCTGGGGCGCGAGCTGACCGATCGGACGATCCCGGCCGAGGCGGGCCAGGCGGTCATCGACCGCTCCGTCAGCTTCACCAAGGGTTGCTACACGGGCCAGGAGCTGGTGGCCCGGATCGACAGCCGGGGCGGCAACGTGCCACGCCACCTCCGGGGCCTCGTCCTCGACGGTGAGGCCGTGCCCGCGCCCGGCACCCCCGTCGTGCTCGAGGGGAAAGAGATCGGTTCGGTGACGAGCGCCGCCCGCTCCACCCGTCTCGACGCGGTGGTGGCCCTCGCCTACGTGCTGCGTTCGGTCGACGTCCCGACGGGCGCGGAGATCGACGGGCGGGTGGCACGGATCGAAGCGCTGCCGCTCCTACGCTCCTGAGGGTGACCAGGTCGAGGTGGCTGGGGGCGTGCGTCGCCCTGCTCCTGGTCCTGTCGGGGTGCCAGGCGAAGAGCGTCGCCCCGCTCCCGCCGGCCCCCAGCATCCCGGCCACGACCACCACCACCGTCGTCGACTACGCCGGCGTCGACCTCGCCGGGGTCCCCGGCCGCACGACGACCACGGTGGCGATGGGGCCGGGACGAGCCAGCCTCACGGGTGTCGTCGAGGGTCCCGAGGGTCCGGTCCCCGGTGCCGTGGTCCACGCCGAGCGGCTCGTGGGCGATGCCGTGGCGACCATGGACATCGTCACCGGGCCGGACGGCCGGTTCACCATGGGGACCATCTTCGGTGGCCGCTACCGCGTCCGGGCCTGGAAGCCGGCGCCCGACAACCTGGCGCTCGCCGAACCGCTGGTCTTCTTCCTCGAGGGGAGCGAGAAGAAGGACCTGGCGCTCACCGTCGCCCGCTACCAGGGGATCTCCGTGACGGCCGCGATCGCGCCCGACCCGCCGCTGATCAACGCGCCCTCGAACCTCGTCGTGCAGGCGGTGGATCGGGCGGTCGGCAACGACGGCGTCGTCCGCTCCGTGCCGCAGCCGGGCGTGCGGGCCGAGCTCTTCGGGACCGGCGACTGGCGGGTCCTGACCGCCGTGGCCACCGCCGCCGACGATGCCGGTCGCGCCCGTTGGACGCTCGAATGCCGTCGGGTCGGTCAACAGCCGCTGTCGGTCGTGATCGGTGAGACGGCGACGTTCAACCTCAACCTCCCCAACTGCACGGTGCCGCCCCCGAACCCGGAGGACGCGCCGGTCGACGCCGAGGCGCCCACGACCACGGTGGCGGCCACGCCGGCCGGCCCGGCCAGCACGACGACCACGAGCACGACCGCACCGCGTCCGACGACGACGACGAACACCACGGCTCGTCCCGCCTCGCCGACCACCACGGCGCCGGCGGCGACCACGACCACGACCCGTTAGGGGCGAGGCGAAGCTCCCGGGACGAGCCGGAGTCCGCCGGTAGGCTGCAGGGGCCGTGGCGACCTACCTCGACGACATCATCGCTGCTCATCGCGCCCGCGCCGCGGCCGACGACCGCTCCCTCGCGACCCTGCTCGACTGGGCGACACGGGCCGCGCCGGTGCGCGACTTCGCCGCCGCCATCGGGGGCGACGGCCTCGCCGTCATCGCCGAGGTCAAGCGCCGATCGCCCAGCAAGGGTCCGTTGGCCCCCGATCTCGTGCCCGGCCTCTTGGCCCGCCGCTACGCCGAGGGCGGCGCCGCGGCCCTGTCCGTGCTGACCGACGAGGACCACTTCGGCGGGTCGGCGGCGGATCTCGTCGAGGCCCGCACGGCCGTGGACCTGCCCGTCCTCCGGAAGGACTTCACCGTCGATGCGCGCGACGTGGCCGAGGCCCGCTTCCTCGGCGCCGACGCCGTGCTGTTGATCGTGGCGGCCCTCGACGACGCGGAGCTCGGCGACTTCCTGGCCCTGGCCACCGAGGTCGGACTCGACGCGTTGGTGGAGTGCCACGACGAGGCCGAGGTCGAGCGGGCCCTGGCCGCCGGCGCCCGGATCGTGGGCGTCAACCAGCGGGATCTCGTCACGTTCGCCGTCGACACCGACCGCGCCGTGCGGGTCGCAGCCGCCATCCCCGCCGGTGTGCTCAAGGTGGCCGAGTCGGGCATCCGATCGCCCGACGACGCAGCGCGCCTGGCCGACGCCGGCTACGACGCGGTGCTGGTGGGCGAGCACCTCGTCACGAGCGGCGACCCGTCGCGGGCCCTCCGGGAGTTGGCCGACTCGTGTTCGTGAAGGTGTGCGGGACGACGAGCGAGGAGGACGCGCTCCTGGCCGTGGCCATGGGCGCCGACGCCATCGGTTTCGTCTTCGCGCCGTCCCCCCGCCAGATCGCACCCGCCCTCGCCGCCGACATCGCCAAGCGGTTGCCGCCGGAGGTCCTCACCGTCGGCGTCTTCCGGGACCAGTCGCCCCAGCGGGTGGTCGACATCATGGAGGCGACTGGACTCCGCGCCGCGCAGCTGCACGGGCGCGAGACGCCGGACCAGACCGTCTGGGTCCGCCGCCGCGTGCGCACCGTGATCAAGGCGTTCGGCGCCGGGGACCGCGCCATCACCGAGGCCGCGTCGTACGGTGCCGACCTGCTCCTCCTCGATGCCGCCATGCCCGGCTCGGGCCAGGTCTTCGACTGGCGACTGGCCGAGGGCGTCCCGGCCGGCCAGCGGCTGCTGCTCGCCGGTGGTCTCAGCGCCGACAACGTCGGCGAGGCCATCGCCAAGGTCAACCCGTGGGGGGTCGACGCCGTCAGCCAGCTGGAGTCGTCCCCCGGCAAGAAGGACCCGCGCAAGCTGCGGGCCTTCATCGCCGCCGCCAAGGCCGCGGCCCGTCCCGCCTATCAGGGCGAAGGAGACGGTCCCTACGACTGGCAGGAGGATCTCGAACCATGGCAGCGATGAAGCTTCCCGACCCCGGCGGACGGTTCGGCGACTTCGGCGGGCAGTACCTGCCGGAGTCGCTCGTCCCGGCCTGCCAGGAGCTGGAGGAGGCGTTCCGCACCGCCTGGTCCGACGACGACTTCCTGGGCGAGTTCCACGGCATCCTCCGGGATTACGCCGGCCGTCCGACGCCGGTCACGGAGTGCAAGCGGATCTCCGAGGAGCTCGGCGTCCGCGTCCTGCTGAAGCGGGAGGACCTCACCCACACGGGCTCGCACAAGATCAACAACGTCATCGGCCAGGCCCTCCTCACGCGGCGGATGGGCAAGCGGCGCGTCGTCGCCGAGACCGGGGCCGGCCAGCACGGCGTCGCCACCGCCACGGCCTGCGCCCTCTTCGGGCTCGATTGCGTCGTCTACATGGGCGAGGTCGACGTCAAGCGCCAGGCCCTCAACGTCTTCCGCATGCAGCTGCTCGGAGCGGAGGTCCGGCCGGTCTCTTCCGGCAGCCGCACCCTCAAGGACGCGATCAACGAGGCGATGCGGGACTGGGTGGCGTCGGTCGAGACCACCCACTACTGCCTCGGCTCGGTCATGGGCCCCCACCCGTACCCGTGGATGGTGCGCGAGTTCCAGCGGGTGGTGGGAGACGAGGCGCGCGAGCAGTCCCGCGTGATCCTCGAAGGGGCCGATCCCGACTACGTCATCGCCTGCGTGGGTGGGGGCTCGAACGCCGCCGGCACCTTCGCCGGCTTCGTCGACACCGAGGCCCAGCTCATCGGGGTCGAGCCGGCCGGCGGTGCGGCCATCACCCATGGGGTGCCCGGTGTCGTCCACGGCTCGAAGTCGTTCCTGTTGCAGGACGAGCACGGGCAGGTGCTCGAGGCCCACTCGATCTCGGCCGGGCTCGACTACCCGGGCGTGGGTCCCGAGCACGCCTACCTCTCGTCCATCGGACGGGCCCGCTACGTGCCCGCCGCGGACGACGAGGTGCTCGATGCCCTGCAGCTGCTCTCCCGCACCGAGGGGATCATCCCGGCCCTCGAACCCTCCCACGCCGTGGCCTGGTTGGCGCGGGCGGCCCGCACCGGCGAGATCCCGGCGGGTTCGACCGTGCTGTTGACCATGTCGGGCCGCGGCGACAAGGACGCGCAGCAGGTCATGGAGATCCTCGGACCGCCCGAGGTGTCGAAGTGAGCGACGGCCCGGTCCCGCTCGAGAAGTCGCTCCGTCAGCAGCGGGATGCGGGCCGGAAGCTGCTCGTGCCCTACGTCACCGGGGGTCTGGGCACCGACTGGCTCGACGTGATCCGGGCGTTCGCAGCCAACGGTGCCGACGCCATCGAGATCGGGCTGCCGTTCTCGGACCCCGTGATGGACGGGCCGACGATCCAGGCCGCGTCGCAGCGGGCGCTGGACCAGGGCGCGAACCCGGTCAGCATCATCAACGCCCTGGGGTCCGTCGACGTCGACGTCCCGTTGGTGGTCATGACGTACTACAACGTCGTCTTCCGCTCCGGTCACCGTCGCTTCGCCGCCTCGCTGCACGACAACGGCGTGTCCGGCGCCATCGTCCCGGATCTTCCGCTCGAGGAGCTGTCGGACTGGGCTCGCGCCGCCGACGAAGGAGGCGTCGAGACGGTCCTGCTCGCCTCGCCGGTCACTCCGGACGACCGCCTGGCCCGTCTCGTCGAGCGCTCGCGTGGCTTCGTCTACGGCGTCGGCATCATGGGCGTGACGGGGGAGCGGGAGCAGGTGGCGGCGTCGGCCATGACGATCGCCCGGCGCCTCAAGGCCATCACCGATCTCCCCGTGATCATCGGCTTCGGCGTCTCCACGCCGGCCCACGCGACCGAGCTGGCGGCCGAGGCCGACGGCGTCGTGGTCGCCTCCGCGCTCATGCGCAAGCTGCTCGACGGCGCCGGACCGATCGAGCTCGGCGCGATGGTCGCGGACCTCCGGAAGGCCCTCGACTCGGTCGGTCCATGACCGACGAGGTGACGCGGCCGGACGGCAAGGTGGACGGGTGCGAGCTTTGCGAGGCGGCCCGGTTCACGCCCTGGTTCCACGAGGACGACGTGTGCTGGGTCGCCGAGTGCGAGGTGTGTGCCATCCCCATGGTGGTCTGGAACCGGCACGGGACCGAGCCGCCGGAGGCCGAGGTCGCCCACATGCTCAGCCACCTGGACCGGGTCGCCCGCGAGGTGTTCGGCGAGGAGACGTTCGAGATCGATCGCGTGATGCGCCAGATCCCGACCCACTTCCACGCCCACGCCCGCAACAAGAACTGGTGGAGCAACCGCTTCAAGGTCTGAGCGTCCGCCTCACGACGAGATGAGCACGACGCCGAGCGCGGCCATCGCCAGCCCGGCGAGCTGCACCCGCAGGAGCCGCTCCCGCAGCACGACGCGGGCGAGCAGGACGGTGCTCGCCGGGTACAACGAGCTGATGGCCCCGACGAGGGCGAGCAGGCCGCGCCGGGTGGCGAGGAGGAACAACGCGTTCGCGGTCATGTCGAGCACGCCGGCCGCCGCGATCGTGGCGAGCAGGCGACGCGAGGCCAGCGCGAAGGAGCGTCCGGTGACGAGGGTGCCGGCGGCCAGCACCGTGATCGAGACCGTGCGAGCGGCGACGAGGGGCCAGAACCCGACGTCGTCCCCGGCCAGGGACAGGAGCACGAACACGGTCCCGAAGGCGAGGCCGGCCACGACGGCCAGCGTGACGAACGAGCGCGCCGGCGCCACGGTGGACGTCTCGGCCCCGTCCCGCCCACCGCCGTCGCTGCGGCTGATGAGGCCGGCGGCGAGCACGGCCAGCACCACACCGACCCGCGCCAGAGCGCTCGGTCGTTCGCCCTGTCCCAGGCCCCAGGCGACCGGGACGAGCGCGGCGCCGACGGCGGTGATCGGGGCGACGACGCTCATCCGGCCGGACGACAGCCCCCGGTACAGGCAGACGAGCCCGAAGCCACCGATGCCGCCCGCCGCCCCTCCGGTGAGCAGGGCCCGGGGGGTCGCGGCGCCGCCCGCCAGCACGACCAGGACGGCCAGCAGTGGCAGCCCGAGGACCTGCGACATCACGACGACGGCCGGCACCGATGCCCGCTTCGAGCTCACCCCGCCGAAGAAGTCGGCGGCGCCGTAGGTCGCGGCGACCAGGAGCCCGAGGAGAACGGCCATCCCGTCATCCTGACCGGTGTCCGCCGGCGCCCGAGCTCAGCGGCCGAGGCGGGGCCACTCGATCTTCGGGCACCGGTCCATGATCACGATCAGGCCTGCATCCCGGGCCCGGGCCGCGGCGACGTGGTCGATCACGCCGAGCTGGAGCCACACCGCCTTGGCCCCCCGTGCGACGGCTTCATCGACGTGGACGCCGGCCTGCTCGGACCGGCGGAACACGTCGACGACGTCGATGGTGATGTCGTCGGGCACCGATGCGAGGTCGGGGTAGGCCCGCTCCCCGATGAGCTCGTCCGCATCCGGGTGGATCGGAACGACCTTCTTGCCGCGGCCCTGGAGGTACCGGGCCACGTCGTGGCTGGCCCGGGAAGGGTCGGGCGAGCACCCGACCACGGCCCACGTCGTCAGGTCCTGCAGGACGTGGCGGATGTCGTCGGTCTCGGTCGTCATGCTCGGATCCTCCCCCGCCGGCGATGATCACTAGCCTGCGCGGCCGTGCCCCGTCCGTCCGCCTTCACGCGTGCGGCCGAGGCGCTCGCGGCTCGGGAGCCGGTCATCGCCCGCCTGGTCGACGCCGTCGGGCTCCCGGACATCGCGAAGTCGGAGCGGACGCCGTTCGAGGCCCTGGCCCGGGCCATCTGCTTCCAGCAGCTGTCGGGGAAGGCGGCGGGCACGATCTATGGGCGGTTCGAGGCCGCCGTCGGCGGCGCGATCACCCCCGAGGCCGTCCTCGGCACGCCCCTCGACGAGCTGCGCGGTGCCGGCCTCTCCGGGGCCAAAGCCGCTTCGGTCGTCGACCTGGCCCAGAAGGTGCTCGACGGCACGGTGCCGCTGGCCACCCTCGAGAAGCTCGACGACGACGAGCTCGTCGACCGCCTGGTCGTGGTGCGGGGGATCGGTCGCTGGACGGCCGAGATGTTCCTGATCTTCCAGCTCCGTCGACTCGACGTGTGGCCCGTCGACGACCTCGGCGTCCGGAAGGGCTACGGCCTCGCCTGGGGCCTCCCGGCGATGCCGGCGCCGAAGGAGCTGGCCATGCTCGGCGAGCCGTTGCGGCCCCATCGCAGCGTCGCCGCCTGGTACTGCTGGCGGGCCACCGAGCTGACCGACGTGCTGCCGGCCTGATCGGGGCCCTCGACCTCCGTCAGACCTTGCCCTTCTTGCGGCGGTCCTGCATCCGCTTCTGGATGAGCTGACGCCGTTCCTGGAGCTCGCGGTGGGTGATGCCCTGGACGTCCGGCGTCAGGCCCATCGAGGCCCGCATGCCATCGAGGTCGATCTCCCGCTCCCGGGGGTCGATGCCCACGTCGCCGGCGATGCGCTCGCCGTGCCTCGTGGCCATGTAGGTCGCGACGTGGGTGATCTCGGCGAAGAGGTCGAGGTCCGGCGCCAGGGTCGCCAACGCACCGTCGAGGAAGAGCATGTCCTTGACGAAGAGCATGAGCTCCTTGGGCATCCTGGCGCCGTAGCCGAGCAGGGCCTTGGTCACCTCGCGGAGCTGGGCCATGAGCTCGTCCGGATCCATCTGCGTCGGGTCGACCGGCGGCTTGTCGAGGCCGAGCTCGACCACGAGCTGCTTCAGGTCCACGTCCGGCGGGAGCGCGCCGAGGTCACGGAGGGCCTCGAGCTGGACGTTCATGTCGTTGACCGTGCCGCCCATGAGGAGTCGGAGGAAGGCCAGCCGCCGGGGCTCGTCGAGTCGCCCGGTGATGCCGTAGTCGAGCAGCGCGACCCGCCCGTCCTGCATCACGAAGAGGTTGCCGCCGTGGAGGTCCCCGTGGAATACCCCGTAGAGGATCGCCCCTTCGAGGAAGCTCACCATGCCCGCACGGACGACGGCGGCGGTGTCGATGCCGGCCGCCTTCATCCCGCTCACGTCGTCGAAGCTGAACCCGTCGAGGCGCTGCATGACGAGCACCCGCTTGGTGACGAGCTTCGGGTGGGGGCGGGGTACGACCATCGACCGTTGGTCGGTCTCGGCCAGGATCCTGGCGATGTCGAGCATGTTCTCGGCCTCGAGCCGGAAGTCGAGCTCCTCGACGATCGTCTCCGCGAACAGCTCCACCAGGGCCGGCGGGTTGGCCAGCGCCGAGATGGGGATGCGGCCGACCAGCACCGGGGCGATCCAGCTCATGGCGGCGAGGTCGTTGCGCACCAGTGACGCCACCTGGGGACGCTGGACCTTCACCACCACGTCCTCGCCCGTCCGCAGGGTCGCGGCGTGGACCTGCGCGATCGAGGCGGCCGCCAGGGGAGTGGTGTCGAAGCGGGAGAAGACCTCCTCGATCGTGCGACCGAGGTCGGCCTCGACCGTCGCACGGACGGTCTCGAACGGCTCCGCCTTGACCTTGTCCCGCAGGAGCCGGAACTCGAGGACCAGCTCCTCGGGGAAGATGCCCTCGCCGCTGCTGAGGATCTGCCCGAGCTTGATGTAGGTCGGACCGAGCTGCTCGAACGCGACGCGGAGCCGGCGGGACAGGCCGGCGCGGCTCGCCTCCGGCCCCTTCCGGCGGTCGAAGAGGTACCAGCCCGCCATCGCCTGACCGAGGTGGCGGCCGACGCGCACCACCCGGGCGCCGGGCGGCAACAGGCGCCGCCGGGTGAGCAACGGCACGTCCGCCTTGGTGCGAGCCCGCACGCGATCGAGGCCCTTGCGCCAGGGCAGGTCGTCCGGCTCGACGACCCATGGCCCCTCGTCGGTGAAGGCGCCGATGGCGAGGTCAGGGGCGGGAGCCATGACCGCACCCTAGAGGTGAGCGGCCCGTTCTCGTTCCTGGTGACTAGTCGTCGTGACCGTGCCGAAATGACTCGTCCTGGCCATTGGCGTGAACATCGTTCACGCCGAGACATCAACAGTTCCCCTCCACCGACCCGACGAGGACCCTCCCGTGAAGATCCGCCGCACACTCACCGCCGCCACCATCGGACTCGCTCTCGCCGGCGCCGCCGCGGTGACCCCCGCCTCAGCTGCTGTCCCCAACAGTGGGACGGTCGTGACGTTCCAGCTCTCCGGCAACACGCTCGCCATCACGACGCCGGCCAACCCGTCGACCGTCACCGGGTCCGTCGCCGCCGCCAGCCAGCTCACCTCGAACCTCGGCACGACCACCGTGACCGACAACACGGGCTCCCTCGCCGGCTGGCAGGTCACGGCGACGGCGACTGACCTCGTGAAGACCGGTGCCCCGAGCGTGACGATTCCGAAGCTCAACATGCGCTTCGACACGTTGGAGCTCACGGCCGGGGCGGGAGGCACGCTGACGGGGCTGCTCAGCGGGGGCGGCTCCGGGGCCGTCGTCACGCCGGGTACCGGCGGCCCCTTCCTGTCGGTGAGCGGCACCGACGTTCCGGTCATCGTGGCGGTGGCGGCGCCGTTGGCCGGCGCCGGGTCCTACGACATCACCGGGAAGATCACGCTCACGGTCCCCCTGGCGGCGCAGGCGGGGACCTACACGGCGACGGTGACCCAGACGGTCGCATGAGGCCGAGGGCCGTGGCCTTCGTCCCGCGCCTCGTCGTCGCCGCCCTGGCCGCCCTCGTGGTGGTCGGGGGGGCGACGGCCGCGTCGGCCCAGACGGCGGAGCCTCCTCCCGACCGCGGGGTCGGGATCCGCCTGCTCGAGGCCCCGGAGAACCGCCGCGACGACCCGCGGGCCCGCCGGTACGTCATCGACCACATCGCTCCGGGATCGACCGTGACCCGGACGTTCGAGGTGTCGAACGGGACGGACCGGCGGGTCACGCTGCCGCTGTTCCCCGTGGCCGCCACACTGCAGGGAGAGGCGTTCCTGCCCGGTGGCGGCCACGAGACGAACGAGCTCACGTCCTGGATCAGCATCAAGCCGTCCGAGGTCGTGCTCGATCCCGACGGACGGGCCAAGGCAACGATCACGATCGCCGTTCCCGAGGATGCCGCCCAAGGCGAGCGGTACGGGGTCGTCGTGGCGGAGCTGCCCCCGCCTCCGCCTCGGGACGGGGAGACGGTGGCCGTGTTCAGCCGCGCCGGCATCCGGCTCTACCTGTCCGTCGGCTCGGGCACGGAACCCCCCACCTCGTTCCGATTGGAGTCGTTCCTCCCGAAGTTGGCCGCGGACGGCACGCCCGGGGTCGTCGTCGACACCTGCAACACCGGCGGTCGTGCGCTCGACCTGACCGGAGAGCTGGCCCTGGCGGACGGCCCCGGAGGGACGTCGGCCGGCCCGTTCCCGACGAGTGGTGCCGCCACCCTGGGGCCGGGGAGGTGCGGCAACGTGGAGATCCCGCTCCGGGCGGGACTGCCGGCCGGACCGTGGAAGGCAACGGTGACGCTCCGGTCCGGGAGCCACGAGCACGCCCGCGACGGGGACGATCTCCTTCCCCCCCGAGGCGGGGACGTCGGCGGCGCCCGTGACGGCGAAGCCGAAGGAGGTCACCGGCACCTCGGGCGGGCGGTGGGCGCTGTTCCTCGCCCTCTTCCTCCTGCTGCTCGTCCTGCTGTTGCTCCTGTGGTGGCTCTGGCGCCGGCGCAAGAAGGAGAAGGAGAAGGAGAAGGAGGAGGCGACGATCGAGCCGAGCCATGGTGCCTGAGCCCGAGAGCTGAAGCTGCGATCAGGCAGGCGCGGCCGTGCGGATGCCGAGGCGCGCCGCCGCAACGAGCATCCACCTGCGAGGGCAGCTCCGAGCCGGGTGGCAGCACGAGGGGCGCGGGAAGGTGGCGTGTAGGGGCCGGCTTCAGGCGTCGGGGGCGCGCAGCTCGACGCGCGGGAAGTACGTGCGGTAGCGGGACGGGTCGCGGGTCAGGAGGGCGAGGTCATCGACCGCGGCGTGCACGCCGATGTAATGGTCGGGGAGCGGTGTGGATGCTGGGCCACCGTCGCGTCGGTAGGCGAGGAACGCCTTGCCGGCGAGGAAGCCGGCGGTCCAGGGAAGGGGAGCCCGGCGGAAGTCTTCCGGAGCGAGCACGTCGTCGAGGTCCTCGATCCGGGTGAAGCGCACCGAGATCTCGGCGTAAACGATCGGGTTGATCACGAGTGGCCCATCCTCGGCCGCCGCGGCGAGTGCCGTCGACGACCACCCGAGCCAGACGGCGTCCTCGGTGAAGATGTCGAGGAGGACGTTCGAGTCGACGAGCGTCCCCGTGGTCACGGTCGCTCAGCCCGGGTGAGCGCCATGATCTCGTCGGTCGTCATCGGGACATCGCCTCGCCCGCGCAGTCGCTCGGCCAGTCGACTTCCGCGCTGGTTCGTCGTCCGAGACTTCCTGACGACGATGGAGCCTCCGCGCCGCAGCCTGCCGACGGAGCAGTGATCCCGTCGGCATAGCCTCGGCCCATGACGCTCGAGCCTGGCGACAAGGCCCCCGACTTCACCCTGCTCGACCAACGGGGCGAGCCGTTCTCGCTCGAGGGGTCGCTCAAGGAGCGGAAGGCATCCCACCTGCTCTTCTTCTATCCGAAGGCCGACACGCCCGGCTGTACGGCCCAGGCGTGCGGGCTGCGCGACGTGGCTGCGGACGTGGGCGACGTGGTGATCGTCGGGATCAGCCCCGACAAGCCGGCCAAGCAGGCCAGGTTCGACGAGAAGTTCGGGCTCGGCTACCCCCTCCTCGCCGACGAGGACCACGCCGTGGCCGAGGCCTTCGACGTCTGGGCCGAGAAGTCGATGTACGGCAAGAAGTACTTCGGGATCGTCCGTTCCGCCTTCCTCGTCGACCCCAAGGGCACGATCACCGAAGCCTGGTACAAGGTGTCGCCGAAGGACACCGCCGGCAATCTGTTGAAGTCTCTCGGGGCGCCGCGCCCCTGAGGTGGCAGCCCATTCGTCCGTTGCCGGCTCCGGCGGGCTACGCTATGGGCGCACTCCCACAAACGTCACGCAGGCATCGAGTGCTTCATGCCGGGTTTCCCAGAGTCTCCCGCAAGATCTGTGCGTGGAGAATAGGAAATCGACATGGCAACCGGAACCGTCAAGTGGTTCAACGCAACCAAGGGCTTCGGCTTCATCACCCCGGAGGATGGCGGCGAGGATCTGTTCGTTCACCAGAGCGAGATCCAAGTCCAGGGCTACCGCGAGCTCGCCGAAGGCCAGCGCGTGGAGTTCGAGGCCACCAAGGGCCAGAAGGGCATGCAGGCCAGCGCGGTCAAGCCCATCTGAGGCAGTAGCCGACCCGAATGACGAAGTGACGGAGCGGGCGCAAGCCCGCTCCGTTGTCGTTCCAGGCGGCGTCTACGAGGGCGACAGCGGCGCGGCGTTCGTCGATGCCGACACCAGGGCGTAGGCCTGGTCGACCCGCTCGATCGCTTCGACCGCCGCATCATCGACGGTGACGTCGAACTCCTCCTCGAGGGCCAGCACCAGCTCGACGAGGTCGACGCTGTCGGCGTCGAGGTCATCGGCGAAGTGGGCCTCGAGCGTCACCCGTTCAGGCTTGACCCGGAGCACGGCCGCCGTCGTCCGCTGGAACCGGGCGAACGCGTCGTCGTTCACGGGAGGTCGAACTGCCGCTGGTTCTCCGCCAGCTTGCGCTCGCGAAGGGCCAGGATCCCGCTCACGATCGCCGAGACCACGGTGAGACGACGAACCGCGCGACGGCGGGGGGAGCGAGCCATGACGGGATCGTACCTACGACTTGGGCCCGATGAAGGTGTCGAGGAAGGCGACGTCGCCGCGTCGTGCGACGGAGATCACGCGGGCGCTGGGCCGGGTCCAATGCACGCCGAGGAGGTCGCACGTGTCGGTGAAGATCCCGCGGATGTCGTCCGAGGCGTTGCTGAAGGTGTAGCGCGGGTAGTCGTAGCGCCGGCCCCGGGTGATCGCGAAGTTGTTGTCGCGACAGCCGTCGGATTGGATCAGGCCGCGAAGCAGGAGTCTCGGGTAGCGCTCCGCATGCCAGCGCTGCCACGGCGCCAACACGATGGGTCGTTCGTGCTTCCGACCTGGCCCCACCTGTGGGAACAGGCACGGCCAGTGCTTCGAAGAGGCTCCGATCTCGACGCAGCCTTGCTTGGGCTGCACGAGGACGTTGTTCGGCAGGACGGCGTGCATCGCCACGGCACACTCCTCGATGTGCTGCACGTAGGTCGCGGTCTGGAAGATCCGCAGGCGCCACACATCCTTGGGTTGGCTCGTGATGCAGCCATCGCCGAGGTAGAGCCCGAGCAGGTAGACGTAGGCGGCGTCATCGAGCTCGGCGACCGGGTTGCACCGCGGGCAGGGGCTGGCGGGCGGTGACGGTGGTCTCGTGGAACCTCCGAGCCATCCCCGGATCGTCGACCGGTTGATGCCCGTCCGCCGGGCGATCTCGGACGGGCCGGCGCCGGCCGCCGCCAGCTCCTGGACGTAGCGGACCTGGGCCGCAGACGAAGTCATCGCGGGGAACTCTGATGGTGCGGCGGGTGGGGATCGAACCCACACGTCCTTTCGGACAGCAGGACTTGAATCTGCCGCGTCAGCCAGTTGCGCCACCGCCGCCTGCTGCGCAGAACGTAGCCGATGAATGGGCGGCCCATGCCCGATTGTACACGAACACACGTTCGCATCGGAGGACACGGGGCCGGACTGGCAGGAACTCGACGAAGGGTGTCCGGCTCGGTCCTTGCCGTCAGCGGCCGGCACCGGCGACGCTCCCCGGATGGACCGGACCGAGCTCCTGCACGACTACGTCACCGCCGCCGCCGACATCCGCCGGGTCGTCGACGGGCTGAGCGATGCGGACCTCGATCGCGTCCCCGCCGACGAGGCGGACGGCTGGACGACCCGCCAGATCGTCCACCACCTCGCCGACAGCGAGATGACGTCGGCCATCCGCCTCCGGCGGCTGCTCGTCGAGGACACGCCCGAGATCGCCGGGTACGACGAGGGCGAGTTCGCCCGCCGGCTCCACTACGACGATCGGCCGATCGGGCCGAGCCTCGACGCGCTGGAGGCGGCCCGGGCCACGTCGGCCCAGTTGCTCGAGCGCCTCACCGAGGAGGACTGGGCGCGAGCGGGGACCCACACCGAGAGCGGGCCGTACTCCGTCGACGACTGGCTCCGGATCTACGCCGCCCACGGACACGACCACGCCGAGCAGATCCGTCGGGCCGTCGGCCGGCCGACGGCCTGAGGTCAGTTGTCGAGCACCTCGCGGAACCGGGCCAACATCACCTGGTAGAGGCCGAAGGCGATCAGCCCGAGGCCGACGGCGATCAGGAGGGGGCGGCCCGTACCAGGCGCCGGCGAGGGCATGGAGGGAGGCGTCGAGCCCGACCGGCTCCTGCGGGTCGAACTCGACGGCGGCCTTCACGAGGAACCCACCGACGACGGCGTAGGCGACCATGCGGGCCAGGTGCCCGACGACGCCGACCCGGATCGTCCAGGTCCGCTCGGTCTCGGACATCTCGGCTTCCTTGAGCTTCTTCTCGAACGAGCGACTGACGGCGCGATAGCCGTTCCACAGCCCGGTGCCGATGACGGCGAGGCCGAACCCGATGACGAGCACCCGACCGACGGTGCCCCGAGGACACCGGCGGCGACCTTCTGCCCACCGGCGCCGCCACCGCCACCACCGCCACCGCCGCCGCCCGCCGCCCTGCTGCCGGACGATCCCTGGACGGCCAGCGACACCGCCGTCCCGAACAGGCCGAGGTAGAGCGCCGGCTCGCGCCGCCAAGCCGATGCGCTGCACGACGCCCTTGTCGTCGGGGTCGAGGACGGCTTCGAGGGCCCGCCAGGCGGCGTAGGCCAGGAAGCCGATGGCGAGGATCGCCACCAGGACCCGGCCCAGGGGCTGGCGCACGACGGCCGCCGAGCGCGCCCCGCTGGTCGGCCTGCTCGCCTTGGTCGCCGGTGGCGATCCGGATGGCCAGCCAGCCGACGAGCAGGTGGATCACCCCTCGGGCGAGGATCCCGATGCGGGCCATCCGCGCCGGCCACGGGTTCTCCTTGGCCGTCCGCTCGGCCTTGCGCTTGTGGTGGACGACGTCGGCGAGGCTCACGCCGTCGGACGTTCCCGTTCCACCGCCCGCCAAACGCCCTTCAGCGGCCCTGCAACTCCACCAGGAACGGGTTCGTCCGCCGCTCGTGACCGATCGTCGTCGTCTCGCCGTGGCCCGGCAGCACCGGCAGGTCGTCGTCGAGGGGCAGGATCTTCTCGGCCATCGACGCCATGAGGGCCTCGTAGGAGCCGCCGGGCAGGTCGAACCGGCCGATGGACCCCTTGAAGAGGTGGTCGCCGCTGAAGAGGATCGGTGCTCGCCTTCCACGTCCATCCGGAAGCACACCGAGCCCTGCGTGTGGCCCGGCGTGTGCAGCGCGGTGAACGTCATCCCGGCGCCCCGGATCACCTGGCCGTCGTCGATGCCCTCGATCCGCTCGGGCGGGCGGACGTCGAGGCCGGCCTGCTCCAGGTAGCGCCCGAACCCGCCGCTGGTGCCGACCGGGTCGAGGAGCATGTGACGATCGAGGTCGTGGATGTGGACTGGTACGGACGCCGGGTCGGGCTGGGCCTTGACGAGCCTCGGTCACGCCGCCGATGTGGTCGACGTGGCCGTGGGTCGACAGGAGGGCCACGAGCCGGAGCTCGTGGTGGGCGATCCGCTGGAGGATCGAGGAGGGGTCGGGCGGGGCGTCGACGAGGACGCACTCGCCGCCGGGTCCGTCGGGCGCCACGATCCAGGCGTTCGTCTCGGCCAACCACAGCGGAAGGCCCTCGATCAGCAGGGGCATGGCGTGGAGGCTACGAGGTCGGGCTGGGCCTCGATCACGTGGCCACCGGGATGGTCCGGAAGCGCCGGATCCGTTCGTGGAGCAGGGCGATCCCGAAGAGGGTGAGGGCGGCGCCGGCCACGAGGCGGAGGTGGAACGGCTCGTCGAGGAACAGCACGCCGACGGTCACGGCGACCACGGGCACGAGCTGGGTCACGACGGAGGCACGGGTCGGGCCGAGCTCGGCGATCGAGCCGTAGTTCAGGACGTAGGCGAGGCCGGTGCCCACGACGCCCAACAGCGTCACGGCGAGGATCCGATGGGGCGCGAGCTGGATGCCGTGCTGGATCGACGTGACGACGCCGATCGGGCCGACGATGCACGTGCCGGCCACCAACTGGCCGCCCGCCGCGACGAGGGGGGACACGCCGGAGAGGTTGCGCCGGGCGTAGGCGAACCCGAGTCCGTAGCAGGCGGCGGCCGCGACGGCCGCGGCCGCGCCGCCGAGGGACGAGCCGCTGAGGTCGCGCGCGCCGATTCCGGCGGCGACCGCGACGCCGGCGAAGCCCAGGACCACGCCGACGAGCTGCGATCGGCGGAGCCGCTCCCCGAGGAGGATGGCGGTGAGGAGGGCGGCGAACAGCGGCGTGGTGGCGTTGAGCACGGCGGTGAGGGCGGAGGTGATGCGCTCTTCGCCCCAGGCCAGCAACGTGAAGGGCACCGCGCTGTGCACCAGTCC
The DNA here is from genome assembly GCA_963731055.1 of uncultured Actinomycetes bacterium. GTDB lineage: Bacteria > Actinomycetota > Acidimicrobiia > Acidimicrobiales > CADCTF01 > DATLED01. The sequence continues at coordinate 36,684 of CAVSUD010000008.1, forward strand.
CATCACGAAGAAGTGCCGCCACAGCGTCCGGTCCCGGGGAGCACCGTGCGCCGGGAGCGCAGGACGACCTGCATCGTCACGGCGCCGAGTGCGATGCGGGCGCCGGCGACGGCCGTCGGAGTCATCCCGGCGACGGCGACCTTGATGAAGAGGAACGACCACCCCCAGATGACGGCGAGGAGGGCGAGGCGGCGCACCACCGCACGGTATCGGCGCCCGGCGACCTAGTCCGAGACGTCGCCGGTCGCGACGGGGCGATCGTGGCGGCTGCTCCACTCCGACCACGAGCCCGGGAAGAGGCGGCCGCCGCCGAGCCCGGCGATCTCGAGGGCCAGGAGGTCGTGGCAGGCCGTCACCCCGGACCCGCAGTACGTGACGACGGCCTCGGGTGGCGCCCCCTCCAGCATCGCGACGTAGCGGTCCCGGAGGACCTGGGGCGGGAGGAACCGCCCGGTCGCCGGGTCGAGGTTGGCGGCCACGGGGGCGTTCTGCGCCGTCGGGATGTGGCCGGCCCGCGCGTCCACCGGCTCGTCGTCGCCCCGATAGCGAGCCGGCGCGCGGGCGTCGAGGAGCACGCCCGCCGGCCCGACCTTCGACGATCGCGGCGACGGCGTCGGCGTCGGCGATCGCCTCGCGGGGCCACGCCACGGGCGTGCGCGCCGCGGTCGGTCGCGGCACGCCCGGTCCGGTCTCGAGCGGCCCTGTCCACGCCGCCAGCCCCCCGTCGAGCACCGCCGCGGCCTGACCGATGGTCCGCAGCATCCACCACAGCCGGGCGGCGATCGCCCCGCCGGCGTCGTCGTAGGCGACCACCAGTGCGTCGTCCCGCACGCCCAGGCGACCCAGGGCCCCGGCGATCACACCCGGGTCGGGAAGGGGGTGGCGGCCGGCGCCGGTGGCGGGGTCACCGGCGAGCACCGTGTCCAGGTCGACGAAGACCGCGCCGGGCAGATGGCCGGCTTCGAAAGCGGCCCGGCCGGAGCGGCCGTCGAGGTACCACCGGACGTCGGCGACCACGACCTGGGGGCCCAGGAGGCCCGCCAACCGGTCGGCCGACACGAGCGGACCGGTCGTCGTCATCGGGTGAGCGTAGGGGCCGGAGAGGCCGCCACGTAGACTTCGAGGCATGTCGCGCGTCGCCATCGAGGGCAGGTTGCGGGAGGTCACCGACCGCATCCGCCGGGCCCGGGAAGAGCTCGCCGTGCTCGACGAGCAGCTCGTGGTCTTCCGGGAGACGGCGGACGAGACGCGCCTCCAGGCCCTGGTCGACGAGGCACCACTGTCGAACGCCGAGCACCACGAGGCGCGGCGGCACGCCGAGGCACACGAGAAGAGCCGAGCACGGGTCGCCGCCTCCCTCGAGGAGTTGCAGCAGTCCCGGGACGACCTGTTAGACCGGCTCGTTCTCGAGAGCAGCTGACGAATGGAGCGAACGAGCTTGGGCGTGCGGGTGGTGATCGCGGAGGACGAGGCCATCGTCCGCCTCGACCTCAAGGAGATCCTGGAGGAAGAGGGATACGAGGTCGTCGGCGAGACGCGGTCGGGGCGACGAGGCGGTGCGGCTCGTGCGAGAGCTCGGACCGGACCTCGCCATCCTCGACATCAAGATGCCGGGGCAGGACGGCCTCGCCGCGGCCCGGGAGATCACCGCCGACCATGCCGCCGCGGTGCTGATCCTCACTGCCTTCAGCCAGCGCAACCTGATCGAGGAGGCTCGCGACGCCGGCGTGCTGGCCTACCTCATCAAGCCGTTCCAGCGCAGCGAGCTCATCCCGGCCATCGAGGTCGCCCTCGGTCGGTTCAACGAGATGCGGGCCCTGCGGGCGGAGGTCGACAGCCTCGAGGAGCAGCTCGAGACCCGCCGGTCCCTCGACCGGGCCAAGGGCGTGCTCATGGACGAGTGCGGCCTCAAGGAGGGCGACGCCTTCACCTTCATCCAGCAGCGGGCCATGCAGGAGCGGGCGAAGATGAAGGTCATCGCCGAGCGTGTGATCGCTGGCGACTTGCGGCCTTGAGCATCTTCCCTCCTAGGATGATCTTTCGTTAGGTCAGCCTAAGGAGAGGGAGTGGATGGCGAAGCGGTCGAGGTGGATGGTGGTCCTGGCCCTGCCGGCGGCGCTCGGGCTGGCCGCCTGCGGGAGCGGCGAGGACCGCCCGGGCCAGGTCAGCGCGTGCGGTGGCTCCGGCTCGGTGAGCAGCAGTACCGCCGGCGGTGAGACCGATCTTCCGTTCGTTCGCGCCTCCGCCGACTCCACGACGCCGGTCGTCCTCCGGGATTACGCCTTCGACGGTGTCCCGGCGCAGGTGCAGGGGCCCAACGTCTTGTTCGTCGCCACGATCGGGGGCGGCAACTGCCACGAGCTCGAGGTGCTCGACGCCGCCGGCGACGCCGTCGGCGAGATCCCCTCGTTCGCCGCCGGCGAGAAGAAGGAGCTCGGGCTCGAGCTGCGCCCCGGGACCTACTCCTTGCAGTGCCTCGTCAAGGAAGGCACCAAGACCCACGAGGAGCTGGGGATGAAGGCGACGATCACCGTCACGTGAGCGTGCTCCACCGGCGGACGTCGGGCACCACGCGTCCGGCCGGCCCGATGGAGGAGACGGCGGCCCGGCTCTGGAACGTCCTCAACGAGGGGAAGCCGTTCACGCTCGTCTTCGGCCTGGGCCTGCTGCTGGTCACCGGTGCGCCGGCGGTCGGGCTGCTCGCCGTCGCGCCCCTCGCCTTCGCGTGGTGGCGCCATCCGTGGCCCCTCCACCTCCGCGTCGGGCTGTGGGTGCTCGCAGGGGCGATCATCGCCGTCGCCGGGGGGCTGCCGGCGGGGCCGGCGGCGCTCGCGCTCGGCCTGTTCCTGACCTTCACCATCGTCTTGTGGGGGACCGTCTACTACCACCTCCGCATCGACGCACCGCTGACGAACTTCTGGCGGTTCTGGCGCCTGGTGCTCGAGAACCCCGATCCCACGTCCGGCAACTTCCTCGAGCAGGTGCCCAAGGTGGCGGCCCTGCTCGCCGTCGGGCACAGCGCCCGGCCCGTCGCGCTCTCGTGGCTCTGCGGGATCGCGGCGTGGGGGATCGGCGCCCTCGTCCATCGCCATCTCGTGACCTGGGTGCCCACGTGGGCGACGGGGGAGCGGGCCCACGACCGCCGCCCGGTCGAGCCCGGCCCCGCCCGCTGCGGTCCGCCCAGCCGCAAGGTCCTCCTGGTGGTGATCGACGGGTGCCGGGTCGACCGACTGGCCGAGGCGGACACGCCGTTCCTGGACCGCCTGGCCCGCGAGGGCATCTCCTATGACCACTGCAGCACCGTCTACCCGGCCCGCACCGTCACCGGCTTCTCGTCGATGCTGACGGGCGCGCCGCCGGTCGTGCACGGCCTGCGCTCGAACTTCGTGCCCCGGCCGGACCGGGGCGTGAGGTGCGAGTCGGTGTTCGACGTCATCCCGGACGTGCGGATGGTCGGCATCGCCCACCTCGTGGACGCCTTCGGCTCGAAGGTCTCGACCGTCACGGCGGTGATGCCCAACGACGAGATCGACGCCGCCCTCTGCCGCAAGGCGCGGGAGGTGGTCGAGGCCGACGACCCGGACGTCCTGGTCGTGCAGACCCTGTCGGTGGACCAGACGGGCCACTTCCGTGGTTCGTTCTACGACGAGTACCTCGCCCACATCGAGTCCACCGATCGCGAGCTGGAGGCGCTCGTGGGCTGGCTGGCCGAACGGTGGGGAGGTCTCGACGGCGTGACCATCGGGGTGCTCTCGGACCACGGCCAGGGTCGCGGCATCGGCGGCCACGGGCACTGGACGCCCACCGAGCGGCTCGTCCCGTGCATCTGGTGGGGCCAGGGGGTCCCGGACGCGCCCGTCCGTCCTCGCGTCTCGGTCATGGACGTGACGGCGACGCTGTGCCATCGCGCCGGCGTGCGCGCCCCGGGCGCGTTCGGTCGGACGCTGCCTCCTGTGCGACGGCGCGGACCACGTCGAGGAGGCGCGGGCGACCGCGCCGGTGGTCGTCGTGTTACCGGTGCACGACGAGGCCGCCACGGTCGAGGCCGTGATCGCGCGGGTGCCGGCGATGGTCGCGGGCCGGCCCGTCGAGACGGTCGTGGTCGACGACGGCTCCACCGACGACAGCGCGGAACGGGCGCTGGCTGCGGGGGCCAAGGTGGTTCGCCACGAGCGGAACCTGGGGCTGGGTGCGGCCATCCGCACCGGGCTGGCCGAAGCCGTGCAGCTCGACGCCGCCGCGGTCGCCTTCCTCGATGCCGACGGCGAGTACGACCCGCAGCAGCTCGACGCGATGGTCGCCCCGATCCTCGCCGGCGAGGCGGACTACGTGATCGGCAGTCGCTTCGCCGCGGACCATCGAGTCGATGCTCCCGCACCGCCGGTTCGGCAACCGCGTCCTGACCCTGCTCACCTCCTTGGTCGCCATGCCGCGGCTGTCGGACGCGCAGTCCGGCTTCCGGGCGCTGAGCGGCTGCGGCGGCCGCGCGACGCCGAGATCGGCCACGACTACAACTACGCGCAGGTGCTCACCCTCGTCGCTGCTGCGCCAAGGGCTTCCGCTACGCCGAGGTGCCGATCCACTACTCGCGCCGAGAGCACGGCAGCTCGTTCGTGAAGCTGGGCCGCTACCTGTGGCGGGTGCTGCCGGCCATGGCGCGGGCGACCCGCACCCGGTAGGTCAGTCGGCGGCGACGAAGAGCTGCGCGGCCAAGCTCGGGCCGAGGGCGATCGACCCGTGCTCGAGGTCGAGGGTCAGCGTGCCGTCCGGCGCCTTCGAGCGGACGATGGCGCCCTTGCCCGGCGTGAAGTCGTGGTCGCTCAGGTAGGTGAGCGACTCCATGTCGATCTCGACGAGCTCGGTCACCCGCTCGAGGCGGACGCTGTCGCCGGGCTCGGACTGGGTGAGGGCGAAGAGGTCGTCGCGAGCGGCGCCGGTTCCCGGGATCGGGTTGCCGTGCGGGCACGTGGTCGGGTGCTCGAGCAGCTCCACGAGGCGGGCCTCGACCTCGTCGGAGATCACGTGCTCCCACCGGCAGGCCTCGACGTGGGCCTTGTTCCACGGGAGCCCGATGACGTCGGTCAGCAGCCGCTCGGCGAGGCGGTGCTTCCGCACGACGCTCTCGGCCAGGGTGCGCCCCTTGTCCGTCAACTGCACGGCCTTGCCGGCCGGCAACAGGTAGCCCTCGTTGCGCAGGCGGCGGATCATCTCGGAGACCGACGGTGCCGAGTGCTCGAGGCGCTCCGCCAGCCGGGCCTGGATGACCGGGGTGCCCTCCTCCTCGAGCTCGTGGATCGCTTCCAGGTACTCCTCGAGAGGGGGGTGGAAGCCGTCGGACATGCCGCCATCGTACCCCGTTAGGTCGACCTAACCTCCGGCTCGTGCGGACGACCTGGCTGTGGTGGGTGGCCTTCGTGGCCGTCCTCCTACCGGGCCAGTTGGCCGTCGGCATGCGGGCCTCCACGACGGCGACCGTGACCGGCGACGAGCCGTTCTACCTGCTCACCGCCCAGTCCCTCGTGAGCGACGGTGACCTCGACCTCCGCGACGAGTACCGCCGGGCCGACGAGGAGATGGCCCGCTTCTGGGACGGGACGAAGCCGCTGTGGCGCCAGATGGAGCCCGCGCCCGACGGCCGCCTGCTCTCCCCCCACGATCCGGGCCTGTCGCTCCTGGTCACGCCGGCCTACGCCCTCGGCGGCCTCGAAGGGGTCCGCCGCTTCCTCGTCGTCGTGTGGGCCGCGGCCATGGCGTGCGCCGCGCTCCTCGCCCGGCGGATCGGCGCGCCGTGGTGGGCCGCGCTCCTGGGCGCGGTCGGCGTCGGCGCCGCCGCGCCCGGCCTCGTCTACGCGTCGCAGGTGTATCCCGAGGGACCCGCCGCCCTGTGCATCGCCGCCGGCCTCCTCGCCGCCGGGGCGACGCCCTACCGCGCCGGAGGGCGACGGCGTTCGTCCGTGGTTTCGGCCTCGGCCCTCCTTGCCTCGGTGATCGCCCTGGAGTGGCTGGGCGTGAAGTACCTGCCGTACGCCCTGATCGTCGTCGGGCTCTGGGCCTGGCGCCATCGGAGCGACCGGCGGCTGCTGGCCGTCGGCGGCGGGGTGCTGGCCGTGGCCGCGGCGCACTACCTCTGGTGGCACGTCCACACCTTCGGCGGGTTGACGCCCTATGCCACCAACGTGGTCTACGCCGGCGAGGGCACCTCGTCGATCCTCGTCGCTCACCTCGACATCCCCGACCGGACCTACCGCCTCTACGGCCTGTTCCTCGACGCCCGGTTCGGACTCCTGCGCTGGCTGCCGCTGGCCCTGCTCGCGCTCCTCGGGATCCGGCGGCGGACGTGGTCCCACGGCGCGGTCGTCGGCACCGGAGTAGCCCTCGGGACGTTCGTCAGCATCACGATGATGGGCTACTGGTTCCCGGGCCGGATGCTGATCGCCGGCCTGCCGAGCCTCGCCGTGCTGGTGGCGGTCGGGGCGACGCGCCTGCCCGTGGTCAGCGGTGTCTTAGCCGCGTGGAGCTGGGCCATCGCCGCGGCCGTCGCCGTGGCGGCCAGCCCGGGACGGCGCCTCGTCCGGCTCGCCGTCGACCCGTGGCAGGTGGGGTTCCCGCTCGCCCCGGCGGCGTGGTTCCCGGACTTCCGCACGTTCGCGACCCGCCAGGTCGTGCTCTCGCTGGCGTGGGCCGCGGCGGCGTTCGCCTTCACGCGCCTCGCCCCTAGGCTCGGACGCACATGGCGAAGTACCTCCTCCTAGACGGCAACTCCCTCGCGTACCGGGCCTTCTTCGCCCTCCCCACCGACATGGCGACGGCCAGCGGGCAGGTCACCAACGCCGTCTTCGGCTTCACGTCATGCTCGTGAACCTCCTCCGGGACCAGCAGCCCGACGGCATCGCCGTGGCCTTCGACCGGCCGGAGCCGACGTTCCGCCACGAGTCTCGTCACCGACTACAAGGGCGGACGGGAGGCGGCCCCCGACATCCTCCGGCAGCAGATGGGCCTCGTCCGCCAGGTCGTCGAGGCCCTCGAAGATCCCGATCTCGAGCTCGCCGGCCTACGAGGCCGACGACATCATCGCCACGCTCGCCACCCAGGCCCGCGACCGGGGCGACGACGTGATCATCGTCACCGGCGACCGCGACGCCTACCAGCTCGTCGAGGACCCGCACATCAAGGTGCTCTACAACCAGCGGGGCGTGAGCGACTACGTCCTCTACGACGAGGCCGGCATCAAGGAGCGCACCGGCGTCACCCCCGAGCAGTACCCGCTGTACGCGGCCCTGCGCGGCGACCCGAGCGACAACCTGCCCGGCGTGCCCGGCGTCGGGGAGAAGACGGCGGCGAAGCTCATCAACACCTACGGCGGACCTCGACGGCATCTTCGCCAACGTCGACAAGCACACGCCCAAGCTGCGCGAGAACCTCGCCGCCCACGAGGCCCAGGTCCGGCAGAACTACCTGGCCACGCCGCTGGTCCGGGACGTGCCGATCGAGTGCGACCTCGACGACCTGAAGATGGGCGGCTGGGACCCCGACGAGGTCCGGGACCTGTTCGACTTCCTCGAGTTCCGCGGCGGCATCCTCGACCGGCTGGTCGAGGCGGTGGGCACGGAGACGTTCGCGGGCGGCACGTCGGCGTCGGCCACGGCGATGCCCGACGCGCCGCCCCTCGAGGTCGAGGTGCGAAGGGTGCGCGACGTGCCGGAGGCTCGTCGCCGCGGCTGGCCGAGCGGTGCGAGGCCGCGCCCGACGAGGGGGCGTGGGTCGCGTTGGCCCCCACGTGGGCCGGGGTGGAGGGCCGCTCGCCGCTGACCGGCCTGGCCATCACCGTCGAGGAGGACGTCGTGCTCTGGCTCGAGGGCGAGCTCCTGCGCGAGCCGGCCGTGGCCGAGCAGCTGCAGACCCTCCTGTCCCGCCGGCTCTTCCACGTCCATCACGCCAAGGCCCTGCTGCGGGCACTGGCGCCGCTGGGCGTCGACGGACCGAGCCTGGGCCTCGACACCGCAGCTCGCGGCGTACCTGCTCGACCCGGCGCAGGACACCTACCTGCTCGACGACCTCGCCATGAGTACGCCGGCGTCGAGATCCGCTCGCCGGATGCACCGCCCGAAGGCCAGCTCGACCTCAGCGGCGACGGCGGACGACCCGGCCGAGCAGCCGGCCCGGCGGGCGGCGGCCGTGGCCCGCCTGGCGCCGCTGCTCTCGGAGTCCTCGAGGCCCGCGGCCTCACTCCGGCTCTACGACGAGATCGAGCGGCCGCTCGTGCGGGTGCTCGCCCGCATGGAGCTGGCCGGCGTCGCGCGTCGACGTCGAGTACCTGCGCTCCCTGGTCGACGAGCTCACCGAGGAGGTCCGCCGCGCTCGAGGCGGAGATCCAGGAGCTCGCCGGCCACCCGTTCACGGTCAACTCGACCCGCAGCTGCGCACCGTGCTGTTCGACGAGCTCGGCCTGGCGCCGCAGAAGAAGACGAAGACCGGCTTCTCCACCGACGCCGCAGTCCCTCGAGAAGCTGGCCGGGCCAGCACCCGATCATCGAGCAGCTGCTGCGCTACCGCGAGGTCGAGAAGCTGCGCTCCACCTACGGCGAGGCGCTGCTCGGCGAGGTCGCCGCCGACGGCCGCATCCACGCCACGTTCAACCAGACCGTGGCCCGCACCGGCCGGCTGTCGTCGCGACCAGCCGAACCTGCACAACATCCCGGTCCGCACGGAGGAGGGCCGCCGGTTCCGCCGGGCGTTCGTCCCCGCCGACGGGCTGCGAGCTGCTCGTCGCCGACTACAACCAGATCGAGCTGCGGGTCATCGCCCACCTGGCCGAGGACCCGGGCCTGATCGAGGCGTTCACCACCGGCCAGGACATCCACACCACCACCGCGGCCCGGGTCTTCGGCGTCGAGCCCGCGCGACGTGACGCTCGGCCAGCGGTCGAAGGCGAAGATGGTCAGCTACGGCCTGGCCTACGGCATGGAGTCCTACGGGCTCGCCCAGCGGCTCGACATCCCGGTCGAGGAGGCCGCCGAGATCCTCGACGCCTACTTCGTCGCCTTCCCGCGCGTGAAGGCGTACATGGAGCGCGACGGTCGCCGAGGCCCGCGACCGGGGCTACACCGAGACGCTCTTCGGCCGGCGCCGCCCGATCCCCGAGCTGTCGTCGCGCGAACTTCCGGATCCGCCAGGCCGGCGAGCGCCAGGCCATGAACGCCGGCATCCAGGGCCTGGCCGCCGACATCTTCAAGGTCGCGCTCGTCCGCCTCGACCAGGCGCTCGAGAACGAGGCGGCTGGCCAGCCGCGCTCGATCCTCCAGGTGCACGACGAGGTGATCCTCGAGGTGCCGCCGGACGAGCGAGGACGACGGCCGAGCGCTCGACCCTCGACGCCATGCAGCGGCGCCGCCGACCTCGACGTCCCCCTCGAGGTCAACCTCGCCTGGGGCGACACCTGGGCGCACGCCAAGGGATGACGCCCGCCGACCCGCCGTCCTGGCGCATGGTCCACCCAGGCGGTGGACTGATGCGCCCAGAAGCCGAGGGGTCGGCGTGGGCGGCGACGGGGAGTCACCTCGGCGCGGCGTACCTGCGCTACTCGTTCACCAAGGGGACCGAGCAGGAGGTCGGCTTCCTGGTCGAGGCGCTCGGGCTCGAGCCGGGGATGCGGGTGCTCGACGTCGGCTGCGGGCCCGGGCGCCACGCGCACGCGCTGGCCGCGCGCGGGCATCGAGGTCGCTCGGCGTCGACATCTCGCAGCGGTTCGTCGACGTGGCGCCGGCGGACGCGCCCGCGGGCGCGACGTTCGAGCGGCTCGACGCCCGCCGGCTCGCCGTTCGACGCGCGAGTTCGACGCCGCCATCTAGCCTGTGCCAGGGCGGCTTCGGCCTCGCTCGGCGGGAGCGACGACGGCGGCGTGCTCGCCGGCATGGCCCGGGCGGTCCGGCCCGGCGGCCGCGTCGCGCTGTCAGCGCCTTCTCCGCCTACTTCCAGGTGCGGTACCTCGAGGGACCGCACCTTCGACGCCGCCACCGGCGTCAACCACGAGCGCACGACGGTGCAGCGACGACGCCGGCGCGGCGACGCCGAGTTCGACCTCTGGACCACGTGCTTCACGCCCCGGGAGCTGCGGCTGCTGTGCCGCCGCCGCCGGGCTCGAGGTCGAGCACGTCTGGTCGGTCGGCGCCCGGGGAGTACGCCCGCAACCCGCCCGACCATCGAGCGTCCCGAGTTCCTGCTGGTGGCCGGTCCGCCCGGAGCTGACGTAGCATTGACCGGGTTCGGCCGCTGCGCACCTGCCGCGCCACTGTCCGGAAAGACCCAAAGGCACCTACCACCTATGTCCGACATCACCGTACCACCCTCGTTCGCGCACGTTCAGACGACGAGACGGGCGAGTACATCCCCCGCCACGATCATCGACGACGACCTCGGCGGCATGTCCTTCGAGGACGCCATCGCCGGCACGATCGTCGAGTTCGACGACGGCGACATCGTCAACGGCACGGTCGTCAAGGTCGACAAGGACGAGGTCCTCCTCGACATCGGCTTCAAGTCCGAGGGCGTCATCCCCTCCCGCGAGCTGTCGCATCCGCAACGACGTCGACCCGCACGAGATCGTCATCGCTCGGCGACGAGATCGAGGCCCTCGTCCTCCAGAAGGAGGACAAGGAGGGCCGCCTCGTCCTGTCCAAGAAGCGGGCGCAGTACGAGCGGGCGTGGGGCACGATCGAGAAGATCAAGGAGCAGGACGGCGTCGTCACGCGGCCCGGTCATCGAGGTCGTCAAGGGCGGCCTCATCCTCGACATCGGCCTCCGCGGCTTCCTGCCCGCCTCGCTCGTCGAGCTGCGCCGGGTCCGCGACCTCCAGCCCTACGTGGGCAAGGAGCTCGAGGCCAAGATCATCGAGCTCGACAAGAACCGCAACAACGTCGTGCTCTCCCGCCGGGCGTGGCTCGAGGAGACGCAGAAGGAGCAGCGCGAGGAGTTCCTCGCCAACCTCAAGCCGGGCGAGGTCCGCCAGGGCGTCGTGTCCAGCGTCGTCAACTTCGGTGCGTTCGTCGACCTCGGCGGCATGGACGGCCTCATCCACGTCTCCGAGCTGTCCTGGAAGCACGTCGACCACCCGTCTCGGTCGTCACCGTCGGCGACGAGGTCGAGGTCCAGGTCCTCGACGTCGACCTCGACCAGGGAGCGCATCAGCCTCTCGCTCAAGGCCACCCAGCAGGACCCGTGGCAGGAGTTCGCCACGCACCCACCAGGTCGGCGAGCTCGTCTACGGCCGGGTCACCAAGCTCGTGCCGTTCGGTGCGTTCGTCCAGGTCGGCGAGGGCATCGAGGGCCTGGTGCACATCTCCGAGATGGCGGCGCACCACGTCGACCTGCCCGAGCAGGTCGTCACGCCGGGCGAGGAGCTGTGGGTCAAGATCATCGACATCGACCTCCAGCGTCGCCGCATCAGCCTGTCGATCAAGCAGGCCGCCGAGGGTGGCGAGGTCGCCGCCGAGTACCGCGAGCACTTCGGCGAGCACGCCTACGACGAAGAGGGCAACTACATCGGCACGTCGACTACGGCGACTTCGAGCCCGAGACCGAGGCGCAGGCCGCGTGGGCCGACCTGGCCGGTGAGTACGCCACCGGCGGAGAGGGAGCTGAGGGGGCCGAGACCCTTCAGGTGCCGGCCGAGCTCACCGAGCAGGCCTCGACCGAGGAGTAGCCGAGCGCATCCCGCGCTGGGCGCGTCGGACGACCCCATCGGTCGCCCGGCGCGCCCAGTGTCGCTGTCCGGGGTCCGAACCGCCTCAGCGGATGAGGCGCACCTGGCGGGTGAGGCGCCCGGTCGCCCGTCCCGGGGCCGGGGACAGGTCGACGTCACCGTCCCCCTGCAGCCGGATGCGACCGGCGACGGCCTGGGCCGCGACGTCGAGCGACGCCCCGCCCGGGCGCCCCTCGAGGGTGATCGTGGCGTTGGGCACGAACAGGGTGCCCTCCATCTCCGTGGTGTCCTGTTCACCGACCCGCACGCCGCTGGCCGACTCGGCCCACAGCAACAGGTCCTGGAACCGTCCCCCGATCGGGGCGGTCCAGCCGAGCGCGCTGTCCGGCAGGCTGTCGGGGTCGAGGGGGAGGTCGAGGCCGCCGCCCACCCACACGAACGTCCGGCGCAGGAAGAGCCCGGCGGCCGGTTCCTTCGCGATGCCTCCACGAACGAACGCCACGGCGTCGGCGGCGGGCACGCCGGTGGCCCCGCACTCGGTCGAGTTCAGCGCGACGCAGCCGCCGGCCCGGACGACCACGTCGCCGGCGACGACGACGGAGGATCCGCTGAACGTGACCGATCCGAAGACCTCGAGGAGCGGGCAGTCGACGTAGGTGTTGCCTGTCACCAGGATCGGGACCCCGGTCAGCGCGACGGTGCAATCGGGACCCCCGATGACCGTGTGGCCGGCCGGCGCCCCGGGCCCACCGTCGGCCGCCTCGAGCTGGTCGACGAGATCGCTGCCGGCGGCGCAGTTCGGGCCGGTGCAGTTGTAGCGGTTGTCGATGATCGTCCGGCCCGTCCGACTGATCGACGGCGTGGGTTGGGGGTCGAGGCGGGCGGACCCGACGTCGGCCGGGTCGTAGGCGGCGGGGAAGTTGGTGCCGCCGAGGGCGAAGGAGGAGATGAGGCCGGACGCGGGGCCCGAGGCGACGGCGCGGATGCGCCCGCTCGCGTCCGGTCGGATGGTGAACCCCCCACCCCCGCAGGCGGAGCCGTCGCTGTCGACGACGATCACCCCGCCCTGGCCCACGCTGGTCACGTCGAGGTGCCCGGTGCCGGGCCCGGTGGCGAGGCCGTCGCAGCCCGTCCGCTCGAGGCTGACGATGCCGGGGATCTCGGTGGTCGACGTGGTCGTGACGGCGCGCGCCACGCTGTGGACGTCGGTCGTGCCGCCGATGGCACCGGCGATCTGGGCGAAGAGGAAGGTCCGTTCCCGCACGATTCGGATGCCGAGGCGCTCGCAGGCGCTCCCGTCGGCGGGCGCGTACACGGACTGCGCCACGTCGCCACCCTGAGCCTCGGCCAGCATCAGCGATGACGAGTCGGGCACCGGGTGCACGATCTCGACGACGAGCGGGCCGATCGTCGCCGTCGCCGTGCGCGCCGGGGTGGCGGCCGTGCAGGCGTCGGTGTCGGGGAACACGGCGTTGCACGCAGGTGCCGTGATCGACCCCTGCGCCTCGGTCCGGTTGGCCAGGAGGTACCCCCAGGCCGCCTCACAGGCGCCGGCGAAGGTGGAGGGGTCGGTGGTGTTGAGCTCGGTGACGCCGGCCGTGACGGCCAGGTCCGCGGCGCTGCGGTCGGCCCGCCGGCCCTGGCGCAGGGCGGCGATGTCGAGGACGAGGGCGGCCATGGTGAAGAACCCGACCGCCAACAGGGCGTAGAGGACGAGGTAGGCGCCGGTCTCGCCCCGGCCTCTGGCGGGGGTCACGGGACCTCGAAGCGCGCCACGGCATGGGAGGAGAGGGTGAGGTCGCGGCTGTAGAGGAGGGCCTCGAGCGTCGAGCTCCGCTGCGCGACCACTTGTACCCGGGTCTCTCCCGAGCGGCCGTCGTCGGCGATGCAGGTGCCGTTGGTGAAGGCGACCGAACCTCCGGTCTCCTCCCGTCGGCGCGGTGAGCCGGTGGCAGGGACGTAGGCGACGCACACGAACTGGCCCGGTCGGGTCGCCTCGAGCTCGCCGTCACCGCTGTTCTTGGCCAGGACCGAGATCCGGGTGAGCCACGCGTCGGTGGGCAGGCTCGCCGTGATGGGCAACGTGGCGCCGAACCGGGCGCCTTCGCGTGTCGCCTGGGCGATCGACAGCTTCCGGCTGTAGGCGAGGCCGCCGGTCATCATCCCCAGGAGCAGCATGAGGAAGACGGGAAGCACCAGGGCGAACTCGACGAGCGACGCGCCGTCGTTCGACCCTCCCGATTCACCTCCACTCCATCGGCCCTCCCGGGGACCAACTGAATTTTCTCCCGCAGATGCTTGCCTTGCCCCATGGACGAGCCGATGCTTACCCAACTGGAGGGCCGGCAGGCGTCAAGGCCCACGCGGCACAAGAAGTGAGGTAGCGAAGCCTTGGGTTCTCGGCGCACGTTGATCGTGGTGGTGGCGGTGGTGCTTGCCGCGCTCGCCGCCGCGTCCACCTTCGTCTATGTCCGCGGCATCGAGTCCCGCGCCTTCCAGGGCGCGGAGCTGGTCGAGGTGTTCGTCGTGAGCCGCGACATCCCGAGGGGGCTCCCCGGTGAGCAGGCGGCCAACGACTTCGTGAAGGCCTCCAAGGTGCCCCGCGACTTCTTCCCGAGCAACGCCCTCACCGCCCTCGAGCCCCTGGCCGGCAAGGTGGCCCTGGGGCCGCTGTCGGCCAACACGATCCTGGTCGAAGGTCAGTTCGTGGATCCCCGCCAGGCCCAGGTCACCTTCTCCCAGAAGATCCCCGCCGGCCACGTGGCCGTGACCGTCTCCGTCGATCAGACCCGCGGCGTCGCCGGGCTCCTCGTCCCCGGCGACAAGGTGAACATCCTGGTGGCCGACGGCGGGGCCCAGCGGGTGCTGTTCCAGAACGTGGACATCATCGCCATCGGCACCACTGCGGCACCGCAGGTGGGCGAGACGGCCGAGGTCGCCAATCCCGGTAGCGGGTTGATCACGTTCGCCGTCCCGCCCGAATCCGCCTCGAAGATCGCTTTCGCGGCAACCCAGGGCGGGGGGCTGTACCTGACCCTCGTCCCGACCGACAACCAACCTGTGCCGGTCGCACCCATCAACGGGGCCAACTTGTTCAACGGCTGACTGACGCCGGACCAGTGACCGCGATGGCTAGCCTTCCGGGCGTTCCTACCGACGCTTCCCCGCTCACCGTCGCCGTCGTCGACGACGACCCGAAGCTCCGCACCCGGCTGGCCATGCAGCTGGGTGAGGCGGCACGCGCCTCCGCGTTCGCCACCCTCGCCGCCGTGGAGGAGCGGATCCCCTCGGGGACGCCGGTCGTGCTGATCGTCGGTCCGTCCTTCGCCCATCCCGCGGGCATGGTCGAGGTCAGCCGGCTCACCCGCAGCCGTCCGGCCAGCAACGCCGTGATGGTCGTGCACGAGCTCTCGACCGAGATGCTCCAGCAGGCCATCCGCTCCGGCATCAGCGACGTCCTCGCCCTGCCGGCCGAGACGGCCCAGCTGCGCGAGGCCGTCGAACGGGCCGCCGAGCACCTCTCGGTCGCCGGTCCGCCGGCCCTGGCCGCCGTGCCGGATGGGCCCCGGGGCGACCGCGGCCGCATCGTCACGGTCTTCTCGACCAAGGGGGGCGCGGGCAAGTCGTTCGTGGCCACGAACCTGGCCGGCATCCTCGCCCGCCGCAGCTCGAAGCCGGTCGTGCTCGTCGACGCCGACCTCCAGTTCGGCGACGTCGCCGTGATGCTCGGCATGGCGCCCGCCCACACCATCATCGACGCGGTCAACGTGATGGACCGGCTCGACGCCGACCTGCTCAAGAGCCTGCTGATCAAGCACGAGACGACCGGGCTCCACGTCCTCGCCGCCCCGATCGAGCCCGCCTTCGCGGACTCCGTGAGCCTCCCGCACATGACGCGGATCCTCGAGATCCTCACGTCGTTCTGCTCCCACGTCGTGATCGACACGCCGGCGTCGTTCAACGACATCGTGCTGGGCGTGCTCGAGCAGGCCGACGACATCGTCTTGATGGCCGGCATGGACATCCCGCACATCAAGAACACGAAGATCGGCCTGCAGACCCTTCGTCTCCTGCACATCCCGGCGGCCAAGGTGAAGTTGACCCTGAACCGGGCCAACTCGAAGGTGAAGCTCGACATCTCCGACGTCGAGCGCACGCTGCAGATGAAGGCGGACTGCCTCATCCCGAGCGACATCGCCGTCCCGCAGTCGATCAACAAGGGGGTGCCGATCATCATCGACGCCCCCCGCTCCGGCGTCACCCGGAGCCTCGAGCGCATGGCCGATCTGTTCCCGGCGCTGGACGCCGAGGCGACGGGCGGCCGGTAGCCCCGGCGCGCCATGTCCCTCTACCGTCGGCTCCAGGACGCGCAGACCG
The DNA here is from genome assembly GCA_963731055.1 of uncultured Actinomycetes bacterium. Taxonomy (GTDB): domain Bacteria; phylum Actinomycetota; class Acidimicrobiia; order Acidimicrobiales; family CADCTF01; genus DATLED01. The sequence continues at coordinate 52,759 of CAVSUD010000008.1, forward strand.
GTCCCGCCGGTCCCCCCGGTGCGCCGGCGCGGCGGAGCCCTCTCCTCGACGAGCTGCGCCAGAAGATCCACCACCAGCTGATCGACGAGCTCGGTGCCGTCCTCTACGACAAGCGGCTGTCCGAGGACGACCTCCGCACCCGCGTCTCGGACTCGCTGCAGGCGGCCCTCAACCGTGAGACGACGCCGATCTCCGGGGCCGACCGGGCCCAGCTCCTCAGCGACGTCTCCGACGACATCCTCGGGTACGGCCCGATCGACAAGCACCTCCACGACGAGTCCGTCACCGAGGTCATGGTCAACGGCCCGAACCGGGTCTTCGTCGAGCGCAACGGCAAGATCGAGGCCACGTCGACGACCTTCATCGACGAGCACCACCTGCGGCGGATCATCGACAAGATCGTCGGTCAGGTCGGCCGGCGCATCGATGAGGCCACGCCGATGGTGGACGCCCGCCTCCCCGACGGGTCCCGCATCAACGCCGTCGTCCACCCGCTCGCCATCGGCGGTCCGTTCCTCACCGTCCGGAAGTTCGCCACCGAGCCCTTCACCGTCGACGACCTCGTCGGGTTCGGCAGCTTCACCGAGCCGGTGGCCCACTTCCTCGAGGGTTGCGTGCGCGGCCGGATGAACGTGGTCGTCTCCGGCGGCACCGGGACCGGGAAGACGACGACGCTGAACGTGCTCTCGTCGTTCATCCCCTCGAACGAGCGCATCGTCACGGTCGAGGACGCCAAGGAGCTGCAGCTCCACCAGGTCCACGTCCTTCCACTCGAGGGGCGCCCGCCCAACATCGAAGGTCGGGGCGAGGTCACCATCCGCGACCTGGTCCGCAACGCCCTTCGGATGCGGCCCGATCGCATCGTGGTGGGGGAGTGCCGGTCGGGCGAGGCCCTGGACATGCTCCAGGCCATGAACACGGGCCACGACGGCTCGCTCACCACGATCCACGCCAACAGCCCCCGCGACGTCCTCGCCCGCATCGAGACCATGACCCTGATGTCGGGCTTCGACCTCCCGGTGCGGGCCATCCGCGAGCAGATGGCCTCGGCCCTGGACCTGATCGTCCACCTCTCACGCCTGCGCGACGGCAGCCGTCGGGTGACCCACGTGAGCGAGGTCCTCGGCATGCACGACGACCAGCTCCTGACCGCCGATCTCTTCCTCTTCGACTACGGCATGGGCGTCGACGACGACGGCCGGTTCCGCGGTCACCTCAAGGCGACGGGACTTCGTCCGCAGTTCGCCGACCGCCTCCGCGACATGGGCATCGTCTTCGACGATCACCTCTTCGAGGCGGAGACCTTCGTCCGACGGGTGGCGTCGGCCTGATGCGCGGGTTCCTCCGTGGCGTCGTCGGCGGCGCTCGCGTTCGTGCTGGCCCTGGCCGTCGTTCCGCTGCCCTCGGCCGGTGCCGCCGAAGCGCAGCTGACGCTCCGCAAGATCGACACCAGCGCCTTCCCTGCGGTTCGCGTGTCCGCCCTGTTCACCGGGCCGCGACCCGATCTGGCCGAGGTCTCCGTCCGCGAGAACGGCCGGCTCGTGCGCGACGTCGACGTCGTCCCGCTGGCCGAGTCGACCACGCCGGTGGGCATCGTGCTCGTGCTCGACACGTCGGGCTCCATGCGCAGCGGTGGCCGCCTCGAGCAGGCTCGGGCGGCGGCTCGGAGCTTCATCGAGCGGAAGCTGCCCAACGACCAGATCGCCCTCGTCACCTTCGCCAACGAGCCCCGCGTGGCCGTGAACTTCACCGCCGACCGGGCGCCCCTCGTCGCCGCGCTCGACGGGCTGACGGCGGCCGGGGAGACCGCCCTCTGGGACGGCGTCCGGGTCGGGTCCAACCTCCTGGTCGACCGGCCCGATCTGCTGCCGTACCTGGTCGTGCTCTCCGACGGCGCCGACACCGTCTCGGGGTCGAGCGCGGCCGACGCCTTCGGCGCGGCCCGCAGCGCGCAGGCCGGGGTGTTCTCCATCGCCATCACCGGCTCCGGGGAGTCCGACGTCGACGCCCTGCGTTCCTTGGCCGACTCGACCGGGGGGTCGTTCGCCGAGACGAGCGACGCCTCCCAGCTGGGCCGCATCTACGCAGACCTCCAGGGCGTGCTGCAGAACCAGTACGAGATCACCTGGTCGTCCGAGGCGACGACCGGACAGCTCGCCGTCTCGGTCAAGGTGGGCCGCGCCGTGGCGTCCGGCTCCGCCGCCGTCAACAGCGTCAGTCTCGGCACCGCCGCCCAACCCCGGGTCGTGGACGTGCCGACGACGCCGGGCCTGCTCGCCGACCACGGCCCGGTCCTGATCGGCCTCCTCGCCGGCCTGGCCGCAGCCTGCGTCGGCATCGGCGTCGTGCTGTCCCGCCGCGAGGGTCCGGGTCTCGACGAGGTGCTCCAGGCCTACTCCGCGGGGGGTGCCGGCGGTGGGGTGGTGCGGCCCGAGGTCGTCGAACGGTCCTACGTGCCCGAGTCCGTGCGGCGGGCGGTCGAGCGGACGGCGGAGCTCGCCGGCGGCGGCGGCGCGCTCGACCGGCTCGACGGGAAGCTCGACCAGGCCGACCTGAAGCTCCGGGCCCAGGAGGCGGTGCTGTTCTACGGCGTCGGCCTCGTCGTCGTCGTGCTCCTCGGCCTGGTGGCCGGTGGACCGCTCGTGGCCCTGGCCGGGTTGCTCATCGGGGCGTTGGCGCCCATCGCGCTGCTCGGTCAGCTCGGCAGCCGGCGTCGCAAGGCCTTCACGGCGCAGCTGCCGGACACGCTGCAGCTGCTGGCCAGCTCGCTGCGGGCCGGCTACTCCTTGGTGCAGGGGCTCGACTCCGTCGCGCAGGAGGTCAGCGACCCCACCGGTCGTGAGCTCCGTCGGGTCGTGCTCGAGACGCGCCTCGGTCGCGACATGGAGCTCGCCCTCGAGGATCTGGCCACCCGCATGGAGAGCAAGGACTTCGACTGGGTGGTCATGGCGATCCGCATCCAGCGCGAGGTCGGCGGCAACCTCGCCGAGCTGCTCACGTCGGTCGCCGAGACGATGATCGGCCGCGAGCGTCTCCGGCGGGAGGTGAGCGCCCTGACGGCCGAGGGTCGCCTCAGCGCCATCATCGTCGGCGCCCTGCCGGTGGTCATCGGAGCGGCGATCTCGGTGCTGAACCCGGGATACATCAACACCCTCTTCACCACGAGCCTGGGGCGGATCATGCTGCTCGGCGCCACCGTCCTCACCCTCGTCGGCTTCGTCTGGATGAAGAAGACGATCGAGATCGACGTCTGATGTCCGACCGCGCCATCCTCCTCCTCGCCGTCTTCTCGATCTTCCTCTCGATCGCGTCCGTGCTCTGGATCCTGTTGTCGAACGCCGACGAGCGGGCGACGGTGAAGTCGTCGCTCCGGTCGCTGGAGGGCTACGAACAGGTCGACCTCCGCACCAAGGAGCTCGAGGCGCCGATCATCCAGCGGGTGATCCAGCCCGTCGGCCGCTCCCTCGTCGCCGTCGGCCGCCGGTTCATGCCCGGTGGCTACATGGAGGGCGTCCGCCGCCGCCTCATCATCGCCGGCAAGCCGGGAGCCGACCAGCTCGACCGCTTCCGGGCCATCCGGGTGCTCTCGGCCGCCGCCGTGCCCGTGACGCTCGTCGTCGCCATCGTGATGCCGGCCACCCCCCGCAACAAGTTCCTCGTCTTCTTCTTCCTCGGCGCCGCCTTCCTCCTCGGACCGGACGCCGTCCTGAACCGCCAGATGGAGGAGCGCCGGCAGGCCATCCGCGTGCGGCTCCCCGACGTCATCGACATGCTCACCATCAGCGTCGAGGCCGGCCTCGGGTTCGATCAGGCCCTCGAGCGCACGGTCGCCGCGGTGCCCGGCCCGCTCACCGAGGAGTTCGCCCGCATGCTCGGGGAGATGCGGGCCGGGGCCGGCCGGGCCGACGCCATGCGGGCCCTCGACGCCCGCACCGACGTGCCGGAGCTCCGCTCGTTCGTGTTGGCGCTGATCCAGGCCGAGACCTTCGGCGTCTCCATCGGCCGCATCCTCCGGGGTCAGTCGGAGGAGATGCGGATCAAGCGCCGCCAGCAGGCGCAGGAGCAGGCCCAGAAGGCCCCGGTCAAGTTGCTCTTCCCGATGGTGCTGTGCGTGTTCCCCGGCATCTTCGTCGTGCTGCTCGGACCATCGGCCCTGAACTTCGTCAACGCCGGTTTTTGAGTCGCTTCCGGGTCCGGCCGCCGGGGCTCGAGTCGCTCTTCGTCGCCACCTTCGCGCTCCTCGGGTTCCGGCTCGGGCTCCGCCCGCTGGGCGACAACTCGCTGTTCATCCACGTCCGCACCGGGATGGACCTGGTCCGGACCGGGCACATCCCCCGGACCGACCCGTACTCGTTCACCGCCCACGGCGACCCCTGGGTCGTGCAGAGCTGGCTGCCGTCGTTGCTCTACGGGCTGGCCGAGCGCCTCGGCGGGTTCTCACTCGTGCGGCTGACGAACGGCCTCCTCTACGGACTGGTGGCGTGGGCGCTGGCCGCGCTGGCGCGGACCGGCTCGTCCGCCCGCACCGCGCTCGCCGGCTCCTTGGCGCTGGCGCTCGGCGTCTCGGGATGGTCACCGCGGCCGCTGGTGCTCGGCATCCTCGCCCTCGCTCTCACCGTGATCATCGTCGAGCGGCGCCGGCCGTGGTGGCTCCTCCTCCCGGTGGTGTGGGTGTGGGTCAACGCCCACGGCTCGTTCTTCCTCGGCTTGGCCTGGCTCGTCTTCGTCGCCATCGGCCAGTGGCTCGACGACCGGAGCCGTCCTCCGGAGGTGGCGCGATGGGTCGGCGGGTTCGCCTTCGGGCTGGCCGTCGCCGCCGTTGAACCCGCTGGGGCCGCGTCTGCTCGCGTTCCCGTTCTCCGTCCTCGGGCGGCGGGAGGCGTTCGCTCACGTGGTCGAGTGGCGATCGCCCTCCTTCCAGTCCGGTGCCGGCCTCCTCACCCTCGTGGCGCTGGTCGGCGTCGTGGTCGTGGTGGCCAGGACCCGTCCTCCGTGGTGCGACCTCCTTCCGTTGGCGGCCTTCACCTTCGCCGCCCTGGCGGCCCAGCGGAACCTCCCGATGCTGGCCGTCGTCGCCGCCCCCGTCCTCTCCCGGGCCCTCCGCCGCCCGCCCGGCGTCGGGGCCGACGATCCGCGCCGCCCCGTCCTCCACCTCGGGTTCGGCGCCGTCCTGGCCGCGCTGGGCCTGCTCTTCGCGATCGTCGTGGCCGGGCAGCCGGCGCTGGACCTCGGCGGCTATCCCGTGGAGGCCGCCCGCCTCGTCCCTCCCGGAGCCAAGGTGGCCACGACCGACATCGGCGCCGGCTACCTCGTGCTGCGTCGCGGTGGCGCCGCGCACGTGCTCATCGACGACCGGGTCGACCTCTACCCGGTCCACGTCACCCTCGACTACGTCCGGCTGCTCGACGGCCGTCCGGGTGCTCTCGACGTCCTCGAGCGCTACGACGCCGACGTCGTGGTGTGGGAGGCCGACCGGCCGCTGAGCGCGCAACTCGCCGCCAGCGAGCGCTGGCGGCGAATCGGAACCCGGGACGGCTGGGCCGTGTGGGTCAGAGCTGGGGGTTGAACGGCCGGACGATGCCGCCGATGGTCGACGCCGTCTTGTCGAAGCTGGTGTCGCGCGAGCTGCCGAAGAACTTGAGGCTGATCATCGCCACCAACGAGATGAGCGCCACCAGCAGCACGTACTCGACGAGCGAGGTGCCCCGGTCGTTGCGCCCGCCGGAGCGAGGCATGGTGGCGACTGTCGCTCGACCGCTAGTTGCTGATGTTCGAGCCGAGGTTGCTCAGCTTGTCGCCGGTGCTGTTGCCGAGGAAGGTGATGGCGACGATGCAGACGACGGCGATGAGCGCAACGAGCAGCGCGTACTCGACGAGGCTGGCTCCGGCCTCGTCGCCGCCACCCCAGCGGGCGCGCACGTACGGTGCAACGTACTGCTGGTGGTAGGACACGAGGTTCACGGAATCTCCTTGGTCGGGTGCTGCAGTTCCTCGAGAAACGTATCGGCCACCCTGCCGCCGGGTTCCATAGGTCGATCGGCCCATTTCCGCTCAGTCGAGGCGGATCACCCCCATACGCAGCCCTTTCAGGACGGCCTGGGTCCGGTCGCGGGCGTCGAGCTTCTCGTAGATGGAGGACAAATGGTTCTTCACGGTCTTGACGCTGATGAACAGCCGCTCGGCCACCTCGGGAGGACTGGCCCCTTCGGCGATGAGTTGGAGCACCTCGACCTCACGACCGCTGATCGCCGGAGCCTCCGGCGTCGATGCCTCCCGCAGGAGCGCCGCGGCCAACCCGGGGGAGACGGCGCCGTCGCCGCTGGCGGCCAGGCGCACGGCGTCGATGACGTCGTCGATGCTCGAGTCCTTCGTGAGGTAGCCGACGGCGCCGGCCCGGAGCGCTCGCCGCACCACGTCGGCGTCGGCGTGCATCGTGAGCATGACGACCTGCGGTGCCCCCTCGACGGCGCGAACCTGGCGCGTCGCCTCCACGCCGTCGAGCACCGGCATGGAGACGTCCATGAGCACGACATCGGGTCGGAGCTCGGCCGCCAGGCGCACGGCCTCGGCGCCGTCGCCGGCTTCGCCGACGATCTCGAACCCGGCGTCCTCCATCGAGCGACGCATGCTTTGGCGGACCATCGTGTGGTCGTCGGCGAGCAGCAGTCGTACGGTCACGAGAGGACCTCGCAGCGGACGATCGTGCCCGGTGGAGAGCGCACCTCGAGCCGGGCGCCGATGGCGGCGGCCCGCTCGCGCATGCCCACGAGCCCGTAGGCATCGGACGGACCGCCGCCCGGCGGCAACCCACGACCATCGTCGGAGACCTCGAGCACCCCACCCGCGTCGTCGCACCGCCACGTGACCCGGATCGAGCTCGCATCGGCGTGGCGGATCGCGTTGGTGACCGCCTCCTGCGTGATCCGCCAGAGCTCGCGCTCCTGGCGGATCGGCAGCCGGCGGTCGGCGACGAAGTCGAAGCGGATGTCGATCGGGGTGCGATCCTGCAGTCGATCGAGGAAGTCGGCGATGGTGGCCACGAGGTCCTTCCGGTCGGTGACGTCGGTCCGGAGGTCGTACAGGGTGTCGCGGACCTCGGTGACGGCGTTGCGCATCTCCTCGCGGAGCTGCACCAGCTCGGGTTCGACCGCCTGCCCCGAGGCCAGGCGACTGATCCGGTCGAGCTCGAAGGACACGAAGGCCAGGCTCTGCCCGACCCGGTCGTGCAGGTCGCGAGCGATGCGGGTGCGCTCCTCGTCGGCGCCGACGGTCCGCAGCCGGGAGAACCACCGGGCGTTGTCGAGCGCGAGGGCGGCCTGGGCAGCCACACCTTCACCCAGTTGCAGCTCGCGGTCGCCGAGCTGGTCCACGGTGCGACTCTCGGCGACGAGCAGCCCGACCAGGCGCTGCCGGGCCAGGAGGGGGAGGTAGATCCCGGCGTGCGTCCCTGTGGCCAGGCCACCACCGCCGACCGACCGGGTGCCGCGATGCTCGAGCAGCGCGGTGCGGGCCGACGCCGGGAGGTCGTCGTCGTGGAGCACGGGGGGAAGCCGGGCCCCCTCGGCCGCAGCCACGACCCAGGTGTGCGGGCTCGTCTCCTCCCGCAGGAGGACGCCGACGACGTCGATCGGGAACAGGTCGCGCAGCTGGGTGATCGTCGTGGCGACCGTCTCGCCGAGGTCGAGGCTGGCCGGGAGCGTCTGGGCCACGGCGTTCAGCTGGGTGAGGAGGTCGTTGGCCTGCCGGGCCAGCACGCTCTGCTCCTCGGCCTCGCCGAACAGGCGCCGGGCGTAGCCGGCGACCAGCGCGATCAGCAGGAGCTCACCTCCCCACTGCACGGTGGTCACCGCCCGGGCCCCCGTTACCTCGAGGTGGTAGGGGATGGCGACGGCGGCGATGGTGGTGCAGGCCGTGCGGATGGCGAACCCGAAGCCCCGGGCGAATCCCGCCGCCAGGATGGCCCCGGCGAGGCAGAACACGTACGGGCTCGACCAGTACCCGGTGGCGACGACGATGGCGAGGCTGAGCCCGACCTCGGCCAGGACGCCCAGCAGCCCGGTGACCTCGTCCGACACGTAGCGGAGCGGGCGCACGGTGCGGAAGGCGGCGTAGGCGACGAAGGGGGCACCGAGGGCCAGCAACCGCGACGGCCGGTCCTCTTCGAGCGCCGCCAGCGCCAATCCGACGGCGATGGTGCCCCACCGCACCGCGATGACGAGGGGACCGAACCGCGCCAGGAGGATCCGCGCAGCCGGCGCGGCCAGGGGCAGGGGGCGGACCACGGAGTGAGACGGTGGTTCGGTCGTCCGGAGTTCGATGGGCCGATGGTACGTTCCGGCTCGTGCTGGTCGTGGGTCTCACCGGTGGTATCGGGTCCGGCAAGTCGACCGTGTCCGCTCGTCTGGGCGAGCGGGGCGCCATCGTGATCGACGCCGACGCCATCGTGCGGGAGCTCCAGGCGCCGGGCGGCGAGGCCTACGTGGCGATCGTCGAGCGGTTCGGTCCCGGGGTGGTCGCCCCGGACGGGCAGCTCGATCGGCCCGCGCTCGCCGCCATCGTCTTCAACGACGACGCGGCCCGAGCCGACCTGAACAAGCTCACCCACCCCCTGGTCGGGCGCGAGATGGCCGCTCGGATGGCGGCCCAGGCGGCGACCGACAACATCGTGATCCTCGACATCCCGCTCCTCGCCGAGCCGGACGCGGCGCCTACCCGGTCGCCGGCGTGATCGTGGTCGACTGCCCCGTGGACGTGGCGGTCGGGCGGTTGATCGAGTTCCGCGGGTTCTCCGAGGAGACGCGCGGGCCCGCGTGGCGGCCCAGATCTCCCGGGAGGAGCGCCGGGCCATCGCCGACCGCGTGATCGACAACGGGGGGTCGCTCGACGATCTCGTGTCGCAGCTCGACGAGGTCTGGGCGTGGCTCGACGAGCTGCGGTCGACCCCCCGGCGGCGTCGACGGGGGCGTAGGCGCCCGGCGTTCTTGTCGCACCCCCCTCGTAGACTGGGGGTGTGTCCGCTCCTCCGATCACCACCCCCGGTTCGAGGTCGTCAGCGACTTCTCGCCCGCCGGCGACCAGCCCCAGGCGATCGAGAAGCTGGCCGAGGGGGTCGAGCGGGGCGACCGGTTCCAGACCCTGCTCGGCATCACCGGGTCGGGCAAGTCGGCCACCATCGCCTGGACCATCGAGCAGGTGCAGCGGCCCGACGCTGGTGATCGCGCCCAACAAGTCGCTGGCCGCCCAGCTGGCCAACGAGTTCCGCGAGTTCTTCCCGAAGAACCGGGTCGAGTACTTCGTCAGCTACTACGACTACTACCAGCCCGAGGCGTACATCGCCTCGAGCGACACCTACATCGAGAAGGACTCGTCGGTCAACGACGAGATCGACCGCCTCCGCCACTGCCGCCACGTCGGCCCTCCTGACCCGACGCGACGTGATCGTGGTGGCCTCGGTGTCGTGCATCTACGGCCTCGGCTCACCCGAGGAGTACGCCAAGAAGATCCTGTTCCTGCGGGTGGGCGAGACGGTCGACCAGCGCACGATGCTCCGCCAGCTCGTCGACATGCAGCTACGAGCGCAACGACATCAACCTCGTGCGGGGCAAGTTCCGGGTCCGGGGCGACACCATCGAGGTGCACCCGGCGTACGAGGAGTACGCCGTGCGCATCGAGATGTTCGGCGACGAGGTCGAGCGCATCACCCGCGCCGATCCGCTCACCGGCGAGCTGCTCGGCGACTTCGCCGAGGTCACGGTGTTCCCGGCGACGCACTACGTCGCCGGCGAGGAGCGGCTCCGCGAAGGCCGTCGAGCGCATCGAGCACGAGCTCCAACAGCAGCTGGCGCGCTTCGAGAAGGAGGGCAAGCTCCTCGAGGCCCAGCGCCTCCGCATGCGGATCCAGTACGACCTCGAGATGATGCAGGAGGTCGGCTACTGCAACGGCATCGAGAACTACTCGGCGCCCATCGACGGGCGCTGTCCCGGGCCAGCCGCCCCACACCCTCCTCGACTACTTCCCGAAGGACTACCTGCTCGTCATCGACGAGTCGCACGTGACGGTGCCGCAGCTGCACGGCCAGTACGAGGGCGACCGGTCCCGCAAGGAGACGCTCATCGATCACGGGTTCCGGCTCCCGTCGGCCGCCGACAACCGGCCGCTGCGCTTCGACGAGTTCTACGAGCGCATCAACCAGTGCGTCTTCCTGTCGGCCACGCCGTCCGCCTACGAGATCGGGCAGTCCTCCCAGGTCGTCGAGCAGATCGTGCGGCCCACCGGTCTGATCGACCCCGAGATCATCGTGAAGCCGACGAAGGGCCAGATCGACGACCTCATGGAGGCCGATCACCGAGCGGGTGAACAAGGAGGAGCGGGTCCTCGTCACCACGCTGACCAAGAAGATGGCGGAGGACCTGACCGACTACCTCCTCGAGATGGGCATCCGGGTCCGGTACCTCCACTCCGAGATCGACACCATCCAGCGCATCGAGATCCTCCGCGACCTCCGCCTGGGGGAGTTCGACGTGCTGGTCGGCATCAACCTGCTGCGCGAGGGCCTCGACCTCCCGGAGGTGTCGATGGTCGCGATCCTCGACGCCGACAAGGAGGGCTTCCTCCGCTCCGAGACGTCGCTCATCCAGACGATCGGTCGCGCCGCCCGCAACCTCAACGGCCAGGTCGTCATGTACGCCGACAACATGACCGACTCGATGCAGCGGGCCATCTCCGAGACGGAGCGCCGGCGGGCCCTGCAGCGCCAGTACAACATCGACCACGGGATCACGCCGGTCTCGGTGGCCAAGGGGATCTCCGACATCCTGTCGCTCGTGGGCCGGGGCGCCGAGGGGGCGCCCGTGCCGGGGTCCGACAAGCGCAACCGCAAGCGCGACAAGAAGAGCGACTTCTCGAACCTCCCGAAGGAGGAGATCGCCCGCCTTGTGCGGGTGCTCACGGCCGAGATGAACGAAGCCTCCGCCGACCTGCGCTTCGAGTACGCGGCCAAGCTCCGCGACGAGATCAACGACCTGAAGAAGGAGCTCAAGGAAGTCGCCGTGTGACCGGGTGGCGCCGGGCGATCGGCTCCGGTGTCCTCCTCGTGGCGGTGTACGTCGGCCTGTCGTTCCTGAGCTCACCCCGCGGGTTCCTGGGCACCGACACGGGCGGCAAGGTGGCCACCTTGCGGGTGATGACCGAGCGCGAAACCTTCGACCCCGACCTCGGCTACTGGGCCGAGCAGTGGGACCCGGAGGGGGCCCTGCACCCGATCGCCCTCACCAGCCACCTGGGCGACCGGTGGGTCAACGTGACGACGCTGCCGGCCCTGTGGGTCGGCTGGCAGCTGTACCGGGTCGGCGGCTACCGCGCCGCGCTGCTCGTCCCCATGGCCGGCGCCGTCGCCGCCGCCTACGCCGCCGTCGCCCTCTCGCGACGGCTCGGCGCCGGCGAGCGCCACGCCTGGTGGAGCTTCTGGCTCGTCGGCCTGGCGTCCCCGCTGACCGTCTACGCCCTCGATTTCTGGGAGCACTCCCTCGGTGTGGCCCTCCTGGCGTGGGCGATGGTGCTGTTGGTCGACGTCCTGACCGGCCGGTGGTCGCGCCCCTGGACCGCCGCCCTTCTCGCCGGCCTGCTCTTCGGCGCCGCCGCCACGCTCCGGACCGAGGCCCTCGTGTACCTGGCCGTCGCCGGCCTCGCCCTCCTCGTGTTCTACGCGCGCTTCGGGGGCCCTGCGGCCCCCGAACACGCGCGAAACGGGCGACGGCTGGTCGCGGCCGCCGTGCTCGGGGCGCTGGTCCTGGCCGGGGCCCTCGTGCCCCTGCTCGCCAACGAGGTCCTGGAGCGGTTGGTCGTCGGGTCGACGGTCCGGGGGAGTCGCATCGGTGGCACCGCGCTCGGCGCCGCCGACGCGCCGGCCGGCCGGATCGAGGAGGCGGCCATCACCGTTCTCGGGCTCGAGGGCTCCCGCATCGGCATCGCGCTCGGCGCGCTGTCGGTCGCCCTGCTCGTGTTCGCCGTGACCCGGACGGACGGGGGGCTGGCCACGGCGGCGGTCGCCGGCGCCGCCGCCCTCGCCGTCGTCCGGTTCGCGTCGGGCGGGCTCGGCTTCGTCCCCGGCCTCGGGCCGGCCTGGGTGCTACCCGCAGCGGCCGTGATCACGACCCGCCGATCTCGTTCCGGGCGCGATCCCTCCGAGATGCCGGAGGAATCGCGCCCGGAACCCCAGCTGGCGACGGGCTTCGTCGCCGTGGTCGCCCTGGCCGCCGTTCCGCTGGTGCTGGCGACGCAGTTCCGGGGCGGTGCGGCGCCGCAGTGGGCCGGCCGCTACCTCCTGCTCAGCGGCTTCCTGTTGGCCGTGCTCGGTTGGACGGCGTTGGAGCGGCGGGCGCCGCGACTGCGCGTGGCGATGGCGGCGCTGGCCGCGGCCACCACCGTCGCCGGTGTGGCGTGGCTCGCCCTTCGGTCCCACGACGTCGATCGAGCCATCGCCGCCCTCGAGGCGCGCACGGAGCCGGTTCTGGTGAGTGACGTGTACCACCTGGCCCGCGAGGGGGCGCGACCTACGGCGACAAGCGCTGGCTGACGCTGTCGCCGGCGCCGGGGGCCGCTCCGTCGGACGCCGCCCACGTGCTCGAGGAGGCCGGCGTCGACGCCTTCGCCAGCGTCCAGATCGACGGCTCGAAGCCGCTGTACTTCCCGGGCTTCGAGGCGGGTGGAGGCCGTGACCTGCGGCTCTTCACCGGGGTCGACCTCCGGGTCACGACGTGGCGGAGGAGCGGCTAGGCGAACGCACGTTCTCCCGGTACCATGGCCCGGATGCAGCAGGACCAGATGGTCATCCGCGGCGCCCGGGAGCACAACCTCCGCAATGTGAACCTCGAGCTGCCGCGCGACAAGCTCATCGTCTTCACGGGGTTGTCCGGCTCCGGAAAGTCCTCGCTCGCCTTCGACACGATCTACGCCGAGGGCCAGCGCCGCTACGTCGAGTCGCTGTCGTCGTACGCCCGGCAGTTCCTCGGCCAGATGGACAAGCCCGACGTCGACTTCATCGAGGGCCTCAGCCCGGCCATCTCGATCGACCAGAAGTCGGCGTCCCGCAACCCCCGATCCACCGTCGGCACCATCACCGAGGTCTACGACTACCTCCGCCTGCTGTACGCCCGCATCGGCGTCCCGCACTGCCCCAACTGCAACCGGGTCGTCACCCGCCAGACGCCCCAGCAGATCGTCGACCGCATCCTCGAGCTCCCCGAGGGCACGCGGTTCCAGGTGCTGGCCCCCGTCGTGCGGGGCCGCAAGGGCGAGTACGAGGGGATGCTCGAGGAGCTGGCCAAGACAGGGCTTCGCCCGCGCTCGCGTCGACGGCGTCGTCCACGAGCTGACCGACGTCCCCAAGCTCGCCCGCTACGAGAACCACACGATCGAGGTCGTGGTCGATCGCCTCGTCCGCCGCGACGGCATCGAGCGACGGTTGACCGATTCGCTCGAGACGGCGCTGAAGCTGGCCGAGGGTGTCGCCGAGGTGCAGATCGTCCCCAAGGACGAGACGGACGCGTCGGCCGAAGACGAGACGATGACCTTCAGCCAGCACCTGGCCTGCACCAACTGCGGCCTGAGCTTCGACGAGCTGGCGCCCCGCAACTTCTCGTTCAACTCCCCGTACGGGGCCTGCCCCACGTGCTCGGGCCTCGGCACCAAGTACGAGGTCGACCCCGAGCTCGTGGTCCCCAACCCCGACCTCTCGATCGACGAGGGCGCCATCGCCCCGTGGAACAACGCGTCGAGCGAGTGGTTCCAGCGGGTGCTCGCCGCCGTGGCCGCGACCAACGGGTTCAAGACGAGCACGCCGTTCAAGAAGCTCACGAAGGCGCAGCAGAAGGTCCTGCTCCACGGCACGGGCACCAAGAAGATCGAGGTCTCGTTCAAGAACCGGTACGGCCGGGTCCGCTCGTACTCGACCCACTACGAGGGCGCCATCCCGCACCTCCAGCGCCGGCACGTCGACACCGACAGCGACTACATCCGGGAGCAGATGGAGGGCTACATGCGGGAGGTGCCGTGCGGCGCCTGCAACGGTGCCCGCCTCAAGCCCGAGACGCTCGCCGTCACCATCGACGGCAACAACATCAACGACGTCTGCGAGCTGTCGATCAAGAAGTCGGCCGCGCTCCTGGCGGCGATGGAGCTGTCCGAGCGCGACCGGATGATCGCCGAGCGGGTGGTCAAGGAGATCAACGCCCGCATGCAGTTCCTGCTCGACGTCGGCCTCGACTACCTGACCCTCAACCGCAACGCCGGCACCCTCGCCGGCGGTGAGGCCCAGCGCATCCGGCTCGCCAGTCAGATCGGCTCGGGCCTGGTCGGCGTCCTGTACGTGCTCGACGAGCCGTCCATCGGCCTGCACCAGCGCGACAACCGCAAGCTCATCGACACGATGATCCGCCTGCGCGATCTCGGCAACACCGTCATCGTCGTCGAGCACGACGAGGACACGATCAAGATCGCCGACCACATCGTCGACATCGGACCCGGCGCCGGCGAGCACGGCGGATCGGTCATCGTCAGCGGCACCTACAAGGACCTCATCAAGTCCAAGAAGTCGATCACCGGTCAGTACATCTCGGGCAAGCGCTCGATCCCGGTGCCGGCCATTCGTCGCGAGCCGGGCGAGAACTGGCTGACGGTGCGGGGGGCGCGCGAGCACAACCTCAAGAACATCGACGTCGAGTTCCCGCTCGGCTGCTTCGTCGCCGTCACGGGCGTGTCGGGCTCGGGCAAGTCCACCCTCGTCAACGACATCCTCTACCGGTCGCTGATGCAGAAGGTGTACCGGTCGAAGCTGGTGCCCGGTCGCCACAAGAGCATCGACGGCATCGAGCACCTCGACAAGGTCATCAACATCGACCAGTCGCCGATCGGGCGTACTCCGCGGTCGAACCCGGCCACCTACACCGGCGTCTTCGACCACATCCGGAAGCTGTTCGCGACGACGAACGAGGCCAAGGTCCGCGGCTACCAGCCGGGCCGGTTCTCGTTCAACGTGAAGGGCGGTCGATGCGAGGGCTGCGCCGGCGACGGGACGATCAAGATCGAGATGCACTTCCTGCCGGACGTGTACGTGCCGTGCGAGGAGTGCAAGGGCCAGCGCTACAACCGCGACACCCTCGACATCCTGTTCAAGGGCAAGAGCATCGCCGAGGTCCTGGCCATGCCCTGCGAGGACGCGCTCGAGTTCTTCGCCAACCAGCCGAACATCGCCCGCCACATGCAGACGATCGTCGACGTCGGCCTCGGCTACGTCCGGCTCGGCCAGGCGTCGACGACGCTGTCGGGAGGCGAGGCCCAACGGGTGAAGCTGGCCTCCGAGCTGTCGAAGCGGGGCACCGGCCACACCATCTACATCCTCGACGAGCCGACCACCGGGCTCCACTTCGAGGACATCCGCAAGCTCCTCATCGTGCTCCAACGCCTCGTCGACCAGGGCAACTCGGTCCTCGTCATCGAGCACAACCTCGACGTCATCAAGACCGCCGACTGGATCGTCGACCTCGGCCCGGAGGGTGGCGACGGCGGCGGCACCGTCCTCGTGGAGGGGACGCCGGAGAAGGTGGCCAAGACGGCCGAGAGCTACACGGGCCAGTTCCTGGCCCCGCTGCTCGGTCTGTAGCGGCAACACTGGAGCTGTCGTGCTCCGCCTCGCCCGTTGGTCGCTCTTCGCCGGTACGGCGGTGGTCGTGTTGGCGCTCGGGTGGTTCCACTCGGTCTCGATCGGCTTCTACGACTACACGGACTCGTTCCGCTTCTCGTGGTCGTTGGCCTACGTCGCGCTCCTCGCCATCGCCGCCTACGGCGTCGGCCTGCCCGACCTTCCTCGCAACGTGTACCAGGCCCTGTGGTCCTCGCTGGGCGCGGCGGCGCTGGCCGCGGTCGGGATCTCGCTGGCCCAGTTGGCGCTCGGCTCCCAGCTCCTGCCGAGGTTCGTCATCTTCTGGTCCGCGGTCTTCCTCGTGCCGGCGTGGTCGCTGACGGGATTCATCGCCGCTCGTGACCGCCAGCGCCAGCGCCGCCGGGACCGGGTGCTCCTGGTGGCGAACGAGGACGATGCCGAGCGCCTCGCCGTCGAGCTGGCCCGAAACCCGGAGCGCCGCGCCACCATCGCCGACGTCCTCAAGCCCGAGGAGGCGGCCGAGGGCCGGCTGCTCTCGTCCGCGACCGCCGCGACGGCCACGGTCGTGGTCCTAGCCCGCGAGGCGCTCAACGACGACGCCGTGATCGAGCAGGTCGCGTCCCTCCACGAGCACGGCGTCCGCGTCCGCACCCTCACCCTCTTCTACGACGAATGGCTCGGGAAGCTCCCGCTCTCGGAGCTCGAGCGCGTCGCCCTCATGTTCGACATCGGCGAGATCCACCGCGCCCGCTACGGCCGCTTCAAGCGCGCCCTCGACCTCGCCGTCGCCGTCTTGGCGCTGCCGGTGTTCCTCTTCGCGGTGCCGTTGGTGTTCCTCGGCAACCTCGCCGGCGGCAACCGTGGCCCGCTCTTCTACCGCCAGCGCCGTGTCGGCCGGAACAACGAGGAGTTCACGATCTGGAAGTTCCGGACGATGCGGCCCGACACCTCCGGCGCCGCGCCGACGACCTGGACGGTCGAGGACGACCCCCGCGTCACCCGCTTCGGCCGCATCCTCCGCACGACCCACGTCGACGAGCTCCCCCAGACGATCAACCTCTTCAAGGGCGACCTCACGACCGTCGGGCCGAGGCCCGAGCAGCCGACGTACGTCGCCGACCTCAGCGAGAAGATCCGCTTCTACCGCCTCCGCCACCTCGTGCGTCCCGGCGTCACCGGCTGGGCGCAGGTGAAGTACGACTACGGCTCGACCGACATCGACGCCATGGAGAAGCTGCAGTACGAGTTCTGGTACCTCCGCCACCAAGGGCTGACACTCGATCTACGGATCCTCGGCCGAACCGTGCGCAGCTTCGTCGGAGGTGGCGGGCGGTGAGCGCGCCGTCATCCGACGCAAGCTGGATCGTGGTTGCCTTCGGGACTGCCTCGCTTGACCTCGGAGCGCTGCCCTCGCACGCGCCGATCGTGATCACCCACAACGATGAGCTTCTCGCCGACGAATCGGTCGTCCTGCCTTCGGAAGCAGGTGCAGCCACCCACCTTCGTCCCGGTCGCAACCTTGGCTTCGGAGCAGGCGTAAACCTCGCCGCCGAGCATGCCTCGACGGAGCGCATCGTGCTCTTGAACCCCGACGTCACCCTCGAGCCTCACCATGCGACGGCACTGGCTTCTGGTGGGCCCGGCGAGGTCGTCGCCATACCGCTCGACGGCCCCGACGCGACTCCGACCGTCGTCGTGGCGCCCAACTTCACGCCGGCGAGGTTCGTGGCGTCCGCCTTTCGACTCGGAGCGCGGTTTGCGCCGCGGAGCTCTGCCCGTCGAAGAGTTCTCAGCGGGCCCGGCAGAGTCCGCCACGGGTGGCAGGTATCGATCGCAACGCACTGGGCATCCGGCGCGGCGTTGTCCATCGACCGAGAGAGGTTCCTCTCGGTCGGCGGGTTCGATGAACGGTTCTTCCTCTACTACGAGGACGCCGACCTGTTCCGCCGACTGGCGGCACGATTCCCGGAGATGGTCATCACCGTTGCAGACGTCGACCCAGCCGTCCATGCCGTCGGAGGGACCGCCCCGCCAACGACCGTTCGACGGCACAGGCTGGAGAGCGCCCTCCGGTTCGCCGGTGCACAGCGGGGTCTTCGCTGGCGAATGGCCCGCGCCGCTGTCGGCGCCGCCCTCCTGGCCCGTTGACCCGTTCGGTCGCACTTGTCACGGTTGGCCGGCGTGCCTCCGGTGAGCAGGTGCGGTTGGCCAGTTGGCAGGCGATCTTCCGGGAGATCGGCGCTGAGGTCACGACCATCCGTCTGCTCGACCGGCGCGCCGGAGCGAAGGACCTACGCCGGCTCCCTGCACTTCTCGCCTCCTCCGCCGTGCCCGAGGCGCTGGTGTGGAGCGAAACCGAGGGCCGCCGACGACTGGAGGACCTTCAGCCGGACCTGACCCTGTTCGTGACCGCCAGGGCCTGGTCGCCGTCGTTCGACGTGGGCCGCCCGGTGCTGCTCGACTACGTCGATCGGTTGAGCCTGAGCTACCGGCAGCGCAGCAGATTGAACCGGTGGCAACGGTGGCCGTACGAGATCCTCGCTCGGTCGCACGATCGATTCGAGCGAGCGCACGGCGGGGCGAACTCGATCGCGGCCGGCTGGTCGGATGCGCGTGCGCTCGGGGCCACATGGGTGCCGGTCGTGGTCCCCGAGCGAGACTTGCCTGAACCGACCTCGATCCTCATGCATGACGTCGTCTTCTTCGGGTCGATGTCGTACCCGCCGAACGTCGACGCCGTCATCCAACTCGGTCGGCTGGCCCCGCGACGATGGCGGGTACTGATCGTGGGACGGACCCCTCACGCCCTGGTTCGCCGGGAGGCGGCCCGGCGGGGATGGACGTTGCTGGAGGACTTCGAAGACGTCAGCGAGTTGTCGCGGCGAGCTCGGGTGTCGGTCGTTCCCCTCCGCGCAACGGCCGGGATCCAGATCAAGGTGCTCGAGGCCGCGACCAGCGGGCTTCCTCAGGTGGTGACCGAGGCGTCCCTGGCCGGCATGGCACCCGGTTTCGTCGCCACGGTGTGCACGCTCGGACCGCAGTTCGTTACCGCCGTTGACGAGCTGCTCGGGGACCGCGACCTGTGGGAGGAGCAGCGCCGGCGCGGATTCGGTCACGTGCAGGAGATGTACGTTCCGGCAGCATGGAGCGAATGGGCGAAGGCGAGCTTCCGTGACCATCTCTGAGTGGCGCAGGAAGGGCTACTACACGTACCTCGGCGCCGACGGCCCGCTGCGCAAGGTGATCTCCGCTGCCACGAAGGTGCTCGATGTCGGTTGTTCGGACGGTCGCGGCAGCGTGGTGCTCTCCGAACGGTCCGTCGACGGCGTGGACATCTACCGACCGGCGCTGACGCAAACGCGACACCCTCGCCCGTGGGTGCGTGGTGCAGGCGGACATCCGAAGCCTTCCGTACCGGACGGGCAGCTATGACGTCTGTGTTGCACTCGACGTGATCGAACACTTCTCGGCCGACGACGCTCAGATCGTCGTCGGTGAGCTCGAGCGGGTGGCATCACGTGCACGTCTGTCTCATGACCCCTTCGGGATTCGTGGAGCAGCTGCCGACCGACGACGAACCATGGCAGGACCCCAGAGTTCGGCTTCCAGGCGGCCGACCTCGAGCGCTGG
>CAVSUD010000009.1:0-390806 GCA_963731055.1 uncultured Actinomycetes bacterium
CGCACCATGGTCGACGGCTTGGCCGGCGCGCCGTTCACCTTGACGTGTCCGGCGCGGCAGGCGTCGGTCGCCGTCGACCTGGTCTTGTAGAGCCGCACGGCCCACAGCCAGCGGTCGACGCGCGTCTGGTCCACGTCGTGATCGTAGGAGCGCGTCGGCGACACTGGTCCCGATGAGCACCGCCGGATCCGAGTCCACCCGAGCCGACAAGATCGACGTCGAGCGCGTAGCGCGGCCTCACCGTCGTGTTCGGCGACGGGCACTCCTGCTTCTTCGCCAACGAGGACCTTCGGCGGAACTGCCCGTGCGCCACCTGCGCGACCTGCGCGGCCGGGGGGAGGATGCCTGGCCGCGCGACGGAGGGCCGGCCGAGATCGCCGTGCTGCATGCCGAGCTGATCGGGAACTGGGGGATCAGCTTCGCGTGGAGCGACGGTCACGGGACCGGGATCTTCCCGTTCGACTCGCTGCGCTCGTGGTGCGACGACGCCGCCCTCGAGGCCGACTGAGTCGCACCTTCCGTCGCGGGTTGTCGCCACGTCATGATGGCGGGATGCCCGTCCACTACGAGACCGACGGTGCGGTCGCCGTCATCACCATCGACCGCCCGGACGTGCGCAACGCGGTGGACGGCCCGACGGCCGCGGGGCTCGTGGAGGCCTTCCGCACCTTCGACGCCGACGACCGCCTCGCCGTCGCGGTGCTGACCGGCGAGCGGCGGGACGTTCTGCGCCGGCGCCGACCTCAAGGCGCGTCGCCGACGGGGCAGGGCAACAAGGTCGACGCCTCGACGGCGACGGACCGATGGGCCCGACGCGGATGCTGCTCGACAAGCCGGTGATCGCCGCCGTCGAGGGCCACGCCGTGGCCGGCGGGCTCGAGCTGGCGCTGTGGTGCGACCTCCGGGTCGCCGCCCGGGACGCCGTCTTCGGCGTCTACTGCCGGCGTTGGGGCGTGCCGCTCGTCGACGGCGGCACCGTGCGCCTGCCCCGCCTGATCGGCCACAGCCAGGCGCTGGACCTGATCCTCACCGGCCGCGGCGTGTCCGGGCGAGGAGGCCGTGCGCGATGGGCCTGGTCAACCGGCTCGTCGACCCGGGCGCGGCCCGCGACGACGGCCGTGGCGCTGGCCCAGCAGATCGCCGCGCTCCCGCAGGGCTGCCTGCGCAGCGACCGCCGGTCGTCAGCTACGAGCAGTGGGACCTTCGGCCTCGACGCGGCGCCCTCGCCCGCGAGACCGAGCTCGGCCTCGACACGATCCGCTGCGGGCGAGACCCAGGCCGGCGCGGCGCGATTCGCCGCCGGCGCGGGACGGCACGGCCTGCCGGCCTGAGGCACGACACGGCTGCCGGCCTGAGCGCTACGGTCGGGGTGTTCACCGGGGAGCCCTGTGTCGGGGCTGAGAGGGGCATGCGCCCGACCCGTCGAACCTGATCCGGGTCATGCCGGCGAAGGGAGCTGGAACGTTGAGCGTCCACGAGGTCGATGAGGTGCCGCGGACGTTGGAGGAGGGGCCGCCGCCGCGCGCCCTCGGTCTGCTCGATCAGACCGTGCTGTGGGGGAACCTCGGCATCTCGCTGCTCCTGGTGGTGGCCGGCACCTTCGTCCTCGCCCCTGACCCGAACCTGCCGCCCCTGTCGATCATCGGTGCGCTCGTCGCGGTTGTCGTCGGGGCGGTGCTCGGGAACGTGGCGCTGGGGCTGGGAGCCCGGGCCGGCGCGGAGACGGGGGCGCCGGCGATGGTGCTGATCCGCGGCCTCCTCGGCCGGCGCGGCTCGTACGTGCCGACGGTCGCCAACATCGCGCAGAACCTCGGATGGGCCACGGTCGAGATCATGGTGGTGGCGGCGGCGGCGGGTCGGTTGACGCGCCCGGAGCTGCGGTGGGTGGCCGTGGTCATCACGGGAGCGGTGGCGACGTTCATGGCGACGCGACCGCTCGGCGTCGTCCGCGGCTACCTCAAGCGTGTCGCCGTCTGGGTCGTCCTGGCCTCCACCGCCTACCTGTTCGTCCAGGTGCTGCGGCGTCCCCTGCCCCGACTGGGAGAAGGATCGTGGAGCGGGTTCTGGAAGGCCGTCGACGTCGTCGTCGCCCTGCCCATCTCGTGGCTCCCGTTGGCCGCCGACTACTCCCGTCACTCCCGCACGCCGAGGGCCGCGTTCGGAGGCGCGGCGGTCGGCTACGGCGCGGCGACGATCGCCTTCTTCGTCCTGGGTGTCCTCGCCACCGCCGGACAGGTGGCGGGCGACGATGTCATCGCCTCGTTGCTGGCCCTGCCGGCCGGCACGCTGGCCCTACTGATCCTGGTGATCGACGAGGTCGACGAGGTATTCGCCAACGTCTACTCGACCGCCGTCTCGGCGCAGAACATCGCGCCACGTCTGGATCGGCGCGTTCGCGGCGATCGCGGTCGGCGCGTTGGCCACCGTCCTGGCGCTCGTATTCGACGACTACGCCAGCTACGAGAACTTCCTGTTGCTCCTGGCGTCGGTGTTCGTGCCTCTGTTCGGGGCCTTCCTCGTCGACTACTACGTGGTGCGGCGCGGTCGGTGGAACGTCAGCGAGACGTCTCCCGCCCGCTGGCACATGCTGGTGCCCTGGATCGCGGGGTTCATCACCTACCAGCTCGTGAACCCGGGGTACGTGTCGTGGTGGAGCGGGTTCTGGGTCGCCCGGCAGCACGATCTGGGTGGACCGCCGCCGTCATGGACGAGCGCATCGGTGCTGTCGTTCCTCGTGGCCGCCGCCCTGACGCTGGCGATCGGACGGCTCAGCCCTTCCCCTTCCCCTTCCGCTGCTCGGTCGTCGAGGTCGTCGGCGGGGGAGCCGACGTCGTCGTCGTAGTCGAAGGAGACGGTCCGGCCGTGGGCGGCGCCGGCGCCCCGGTCGGGGCCGGAGCCGGTGTCCCGGGCACCGGCGCGCCGGCGGTCGCCGGGGCGGGCGGGATCGGAGAGGTGGCCGACGGCACCGGGGTGGCCGCCAGGGCGGCCGCCGCCGCGCGGCCGCGGCGGCGAGGTGTGGCGGCAGGACGAACCCTGCCGGCAGCACGCCGGGGGCACCGCCGATCCAGTCGTTCGGCGGCCAGAGGGTGGGGTCGGGGCCGGCGAAGTCCACGATTGGCACGTTCGCCATGGCCCGGCTCATGAAAGCGGACCAGATCATCGAGGGGTACGAGCCGCCGGTCACGTGGATCCCGCCCACGTCCGTCATGCTCTCCTGGCCGGTCGGGCTGCCCATCCAGACCGCAGCCGCGAGTTGGGGCGTGTAGCCGTCGAACCACGCGTCGTGCCACTCCTGCGACGTCCCGGTCTTGCCCGCCACCGGCCGCCCGATGCCGGCCCGCCGGCCGGTGCCGCGGTCCACGACCCCGCGGAGCACGTCCGTCACGCTCCGGGCCACGTTCGGCTCGAGCACCTGCTCACCCAGCGATGAGTTCTCCAGCAGCACCCGCCCGTCGGGTCCTTCCACCTTGCGGATGAACACGGGCTCGTGGCGGACGCCTTCCGCGGCCAGGGTGGCGTAGACCGACGCCATCTCGAGGGGCGACACCTCGCCGGTCCCGAGGACGACCGAGGGCACCGACGGCAACTTGCGGGCGATGCCCAGGCGCTTGGCCATGTCCACGATCTGCTTCGGACCCATCGTCAGCGAGACGCGGGCGTACGCGCAGTTGGCCGACTTGACGGTGGCTTCCCGCAACGACGTCACCAGAAGCGCACCGCTGCCGCCGTCGTAGTTGTCGACGTTCCAGACGGGCTCCGGTGCATCCGGCGTCGGGAACGAGCACGGGGCGGTCGAGTCGACGAGATCCTCCGGGGAGCGCCCGGAGGCGAGCCACGCGGCAAGGGCGATCGTCTTGAACGACGAACCCGCCTGGCGGGCGCCCTGGGTGGCCAGGTTGTACTTGCCCTCGGCGAAGTCACGGCCGCCGACCAGCGCCCGCACGCCGCCATCGGCTGGGTCGATGGCCACGAGCGCCGCGGTGAACGGGCTGTCGGGTAGCTGCTCGCGCACCGCCTGCTCCGCGAACTGCTGGAGGGTCGGATCGAGCGTGGTGTGCACGCGGATGCCACCGCGGAAGATCGTCGCCGTCCGCTGTTCGGGTGTCTCGCCCAGACGTGGGTCCTCGAGGAGCTGACGACGGACCTCTTCGGTGAAGTGATCCGCCGGCTGGGCCTCGTCGCGCACGACCGCGGTCGGGAGCGGGGCGGTGCCGGCCGCCTCGGCGTCGGCCGGGACCAACTTCCCCTGTTGCACCATCCGCTGCAAGACGTGGCTGCGTCGAGCGATCGCGGCTTCGGGCCGGCGGACGGGATCGAAGCCCTGGGGGCTCGAGATCATGCCGGCGAGGAGGGCGGCCTCGGCCGTGTCGATCGCCGACAGGTCCTTTCCGAAGAACCGTGTCGCCGCCGCGTGGACGCCGTAGGCGCCCTGGCCGAAGTAGACGGTGTTGAGGTAGCGCTCGAGGATCTCGTCCTTCGACAGCTCTCCCTCCATGCGCACCGCCAGAACGGCCTCGCGGGCCTTGCGGTCGTAGGAGCGGTCGGAGGTCAGCAGGCTGTTCTTGACCAGTTGCTGGGTGATGGTGGACCCACCCTGATGGACCCCGCCGGATGAGACGTTCGTCTTTGCCGCCCGCACCAGACCGCGCACGCTGACGCCGTGGTGCTCGTAGAACGAGCTGTCCTCGACCGCGATGACCGCGTCCTTCAGCACCTGCGGAACCTGGTCGAGGGTGACGGGCACCCGGTCCTCCTCGAACAGCGCGGACAGCAACGAGCCGTCGGCGGCGAGGATCTCACTGCGTTGCGCCAGGGGCTGCAGGTCCACCTCGGGCAGACCCTTGTGCACCGTCGCCGCTCGCACGGTGTCGGTGCTCAGGACGGTGAGCCCGACGATGCCCGCCAGCATCGCCGTGGCGACTCCGATGGCACCGACGAGCCGGACGAGCCAGCGCATGTCGACGCCTGTACCCCGTTCGTTGAACGCTGTACCGCCGCGTGCCCGCGCCGCCGCGAGGACTCAGCCGGTGGCGGGGAACTCGAACGGGATCGTGCCGCGGGGGTGGGTCGTCCAGGTGCGGCCGTCGGGGGTTTCGACGGTGTAGGTGCCGTCGGGTGCGAGTCGTTGTCGCCAGTGTTGGCGGTGGGCGAGGTGGTGGTGGCGGCTGCACCCGAGGATCATGTTGTCGATCGACGTGGCGCCTCCGTCCTCCCAGGGGTGGACGTGGTGGGCGTCGCACCACTCCGGGCCGCGGTCGCAGCCCTCGACGAGGCGGCAGTGCCCGTCGCGGATGGCGAGCGCCGTGAACAGTGCCGGTGGGGCGGTGCGTTGCGCGCGCCCGTAGTCGAGGATGCTGCCGCTGGGGCCGACGAGCACGCTGTGGATGCTGCTGTCGCACAGCAGCACGCGGATGGCGTCGGGGTCGAGGCGGTGCCCGGCGAGGGTCGTGCCCGCACCCCCGTTGCCGGTGATGTCGTCGAGGGTGACGACGACGTTGACGTGCGGCCGGTGCCGACCGTTGGTGGAGACGATGTCCTGGTGGTCGAGGAAGTGGCGGCACACGTCGGTCAACGCATCGGCCCGGCGCGTCGCGGCCGAGCGCTCGTCCTCACGGGACCAGGCCGTGGCCGCGAACGCGGAGGGCTTCTTCGATGACGCTGGTCGAGGCCGGATCGAACGAGCCCTTGAGCTCGCCGCGGGCTTCGAAGGTGCGCGACAGGTGCAGCGACCGCTCGGGTTCGGGCGGTTGGCCCTGACCGAGCAGGGCGTCGGCCCGGTCCCGCCACGCCTGCATGGCCGCCGCCGTGTCCCGCACCGACAGGGGCACCAGCATGTCGACGAGGTCGGGGGCGTGCTCGGCGAACAGCTCGACGTGCCTGTCGCTCACGTTGGCGACGATGGCCTGCACCTGCCCGCCCGACAAGCGACCCTCGAGCCACGCTGCCGCGAGTGCAGGCACGTCGGCGGCCCGCCGACCGGTCTTCACCAACGAGGACGCGGCCGCACCGCTCATCCCGCCGATCTGGCGGAGCCAGGCCACCGCCGACGATGCGTGATCGAACTCACAGAGCCCGGCCCGATCGAACGCCGCCACACCCAACGCCAGCTTGGCTTCGAACACATCACGAAGGCGCAGCACCTCGGTGAGCGAAGCGAGGTCGGCGGGCGGATCCAGCTCCTCGATCGCCTCGGCCAACGCCCCCAAACGCACGTTCGTATTCTACCATCTCGCTTGCCTCTGTCCTTCGAAAACCCCAATGATTTCGGGCTCTTTTGCCTTGATCGAAGGTCCGGGTGACGTCACCTGCGGTCGTCGTCGACGAGGGACGCGACCGAGGCTCAGTCGTCGATCTGGAGGCGCGGGACGCCGTCGGTCACCACGAGGGTGCCGGGAAGGCCGAGCAACAGGACCGGATCGTCCGCGAGGTGCGGGCCGCGGAGGGCGAAGACCTCGCCCTTGTCGTCGCCGGTCACCATCGCCAACTCGACGCGGATCGTCGTCGCATCGATGGTTTCGGCATCGATGATGAAGACGTCGTAGCGGCCGTCGGCCATGTCGGTCATGAGCGGAAACCCTTGCAGAACAAGGGTTTCCCCACCAGCGACCCCGCAAAAGCCTTGTGGCACAAGGGTTCTGGGCCTCCCGGAAAGCGGAGGATGCTTGACCTCGCGCACCAAAACCTCTTTCATTGCACCAACTTCCCCAACACGCCAGGAGGTGGCGGTGAACAAAGGTGAGCTCGTCGAGTCGATCGCACAGCGGTCGGGCCTCGACAAGCGCCAGGCCGAAGGTGCGCTCCGCGCCTTCGTCGACGCCGTGATGGACGCGACCAAGAGCGGGGATCGTGTCTCCATCCTCGGCTTCGGGACGTTCAACCCGACGTCGCGCGGCGCTCGCACCGGCCGCAATCCGCAGACGGGCGCCCCCGTGAAGATCGCAGCATCCAAGGGCGTCCGCTTCGCTCCCGGTTCCGCCTTCAAGGCGACGCTCAACACCAAGGGCGCCGCCAAGAAGTCGGCTCCGGCAAAGAAGGCAGCTCCAGCCAAGAAGGCGGCAGCGGCCTCGAAGGCACCGGCCAACAAGGCCGCCAAGTCCACCAAGAAGAAGTAGCGAGCGAAAGGCCACACGCCACCCATGAGTCCTGCAGCCAAGAAGGCCGCGTCGAGCGCCAAGAAGGCGACGACGAAGAAGGCCACTGCCACGAAGGCGACGGCAGCCAAGAAGGCACCGGCGAAGTCCGCCGTCAAGAAGGTCGCCTCCGCCGCGAAGTCCACGGCGAAGAAGGCCACGACGGCCGCCAAGTCCACCGCCAAGAAGGCCACGGCGACGACGAAGTCCACGGCGAAGAAGGCCACCGCCAAGAAGGCCCCGGCGAAGAAGACGACGGCGGCCAAGAAGACGACCGCCGCCAAGAAGACAACGCCGCCAAGAAGACGACGGCGGCCAAGAAGACGACGGCGAAGAAGGCGACCGCCACCAAGAAGACCACGGCCAAGAAGGCCACGACGACCACCAAGGCGCCGGCCAAGAAGGCCACCGCCAAGAAGGCGACCAAGCGCTAGCGCCGCCCGGCCGCGACAGACCAAGCAACGGACACGAGGGGGCCTTCGGGCCCCCTCCGCCGCGTCAGAGGTCCGTCATCACCTTGAAGGCTTCCCCCTGGGGTACCCCGGCGAGGTCGCCATGCTCGGCGAGGCGACGTCGGACCCGCACCTCGAAGGCCTTGACCTGGTCGTCGGCCGATGCGTCCTCGATGTCCATCGTCGAACGGAACTGGCTCTCGTGGGCGAGCAGGGCGGCGAGCTTGGCGTCGGCGTCGCGATCGTCGACCGTCTCCACGTGGTCGGGCTCGTCGGCCTCCCAGAGGAGCAGACGTCGAGGGCCGGTGGTGGGGCATGTCCTGCTCCGGGAAGAAGTGCGGATCGCGGGCGGCGACGATGCCCTCGGTGGCGAGGAAGCCGGCGTTGCGGTGGTCGGGGTGCAGCCGGTAGCGCTTCCACGGATCGTGGCCGAGCACGACGTCGGGCCGGCACTTCCGGATCCAGTAGGCCACCTCCCACCGTTGGCGGAGCCCCGACTCGAGCTCGCCGTCGGGCCAGCCGAGGAAGATGCACTCGCCGGTCCCGCCCAGGGCTCGGGCGGCGGCCCGCTGCTCCTCCTGGCGGGTGCGCGACCAGCGCGGCCTGTCCTCGTCGGGATCCCACGAGCCCTTCGACCCGTCGGTGCACACGAGGTGGAAGACTCGCACCCGGCGGCGGCCCACTTGGCCAGGGTGGCGCCGGCACCCGAACTCGATGTCGTCGGGGTGGGCGGCGATGGCCAGGGCGCGGGCCGGGGTCGGGCAGGTCGGTGCGTGAGGTCCATCGGTGCTCCGGTCAGGTGCGGGATGGGCTCGGGTCGAGGTCGTCGGGGACGTCGACGTCCCACTGGAGGTCGGGCGATGCGGACGATGCGGACGGCGAGCCCGAGCGGGTCGGCCTCGGCCCGGTGGCGGTCGAACGAGCCCGGCGCCGTAGGCGAAGCGGAAGCCCGGCGCGGCGGACGGGGAGGGCGGCGACGTTGGTGCCGTCGTCGCGGCGGTCGGGCACGAGCGTGACGCCGTCGGTCGCCGGGTCGACGACGCGGCGAGCCGGCGGCGCGGGGAGGTCGCGCGTGGGCGACGACCACCCGGTCGGCGCCGTCGTCGCAACAGCGTGCGCGACAGCCGGCTGCGACGGCGCCGTTGAGGCCGAGGCCGGGCGTCCAGACGACGGTGGCGCCGAGGGCGTCGGCCCACGACGGCGACGTCGTCGTCGTCGCAGGCGATGGCGACCGGGAGCGGCGCGGCCGCGGCCACGACCCGCTCGGCCATCGACGCGCGCCAGCGCCGCCCGCTCGGCGCGCGTCGAGCGCCGGGGCCAGCCGGACCTTGGCGGCGGCGAAGGCCTTCACCGGGACGAGCACCACGGCCGTCATCCACCGTCACCCGTCGGAGTCTACGAGGTGTCTCCGGTCACTAACGTCGGCGTCGATGACCAAGGTCGCCGTGATCGGCGCCGGCTCGTGGGGGACCGCCGTGGCGTGCGATCGCCGCCGACGAACGCGCCCACCGGCTGTGGGCGCGGCGGCGCGGCACTGGCCGAGCAGATCGACCGCGACCACCGCAACGGCCGTACCTGCCGGACGTGCGCGCTACCGGGTTCCTTGCGCGGCACCTGCGATCTCGAGGAGGCGGTGCGGGACGCCGAGGTCGTCGTGATGGGCGTCCCGTCGCACGGCTTCCGCGACGTGCTGGCCGCGGCCGGCGCCGCACGTGCGCGCCGGCGTGCCGGTCATCAGCCTGACCAAGGGCGTCGAGCAGGACCACGCTTGAAGCGCATGACCGAGGTCGTCGCCGAGCTCGCTCCCCGAGCAGTCCCGGCCGGCGTGCTCACCGGGCCCAACCTGGCCAAGGAGATCCTCGCCGGGTTCCCGGCCGCCAGCGTCGTGGCCCTCGACGACGGCGGGATCTGCACCGACCTGCAGGCCGCTCTTCAGCACCGACGTCTTCCGGGTGTACACGAACCCCGACGTCATCGGCTGCGAGGTGGCCGGCGCGCTGAAGAACGTGATGGCCATCGCGTCCGGGCATGGCCGACGGGATGGGCTTCGGCGACAACACCCGGGCCGCCTTGATCACCCGCGGCCTGGCCGAGCTCACCCGCCTCGGGGTGGCGCTGGGCGGGCAACCGTTGACGTTCGCCGGGCTCGCCGGCATGGGCGACCTCGTCGCCACCTGCATCAGCCGCCAGAGCCGCAACCGCCACGTCGGCGAGGAGCTCGGCAAGGGCCGCACGATCGACGAGATCATCGACCGAGATGAACATGGTCGCCGAAGGCGTGAAGACGTCACGAGCCGTCGTCGATCTGGCCGCGCGGGTGGGAGTCGAGATGCCGATCGCCGAGCAGGTCGTCGCCGTCCTCTACGACGGCAAGCGGGCCGGCGACGTGATCGCGTCGCTGATGAGCCGGCAGTCGCGGTCGGAGCTGCACGGGATCGTGCCGCCCGCGTCGTGAGCTTCAAGAGCTGGGCCCTGCGGAGGGCCATGGGCCGCCTCCGCATCACCGACGACACCGTGCGGCACCTCACGACCTTCCAGCGGCTCGGGGAGAACGTCGAGGTGGAGCTGCCCACGGAGCTGTTGCCCGTGGGCGCCCGCACCGTGTTCCGGGCCGTCCGCACGCGCGCGGCGGCGCAGCTCGGCGTCGACTGGATCTGGCCCCACTGGCTGGAGCGGCAGCTCGATCCGAGATCCCCGGCGTTCGTACCGAGGGGGCACCTCCCGGTGCTGACGAACGTCACCCAACGCAACTGGACGGCCGTCGGCACGGTGAGCTCGCGATCGAAAGGGCATCGTCGACCCGCGCGGCCTCCTGACGCCCTGGTACGACGGTTGGTCGTTGGACTGGTGGATCGGCGCCGAGGACCGTTGGCACTTCCCGTCGCGGGAGTCGGCCGTCCGCCAACAGCTCGTCGGGGACACGCCGGTCGTGGAGACGTCGATGCGCATCCCGGGCGGCGATGCGGTGCAGCGCGTGTACGCCGTACCCGGCGAGGACGGGCCGCTCGCCGTGATGGAGATCACGAACCGCACGCCGACGCCCTTCGCGGTCGCGCTCGCCATCCGGCCGTACAACCCCGAGGGCCTCGCCGTCGTCGAGCGGATCGGCATGGTCGGCCAGACGGTGACGGTCGACGGGCGCCCGGCGCTGTTCCTGCCGAAGAAGCCGCAACGGGTGGCCGCCTCGACCTTCCACGACGGCGACGTCGATGAGCGTCGTGACGTCGGGGGCGGCGGGCACCGAGCTACCGAGGGACGCGCGATGCGACGCCGGGCTCGCCACCGGCCGCGTTCCTCTTCCCGCTCGCCCACACCGCCACCCTGCGGGTCGCCGTTCCCCTCGACGCCGAGCGGCGGACGAGGCGGCGCGGGTTGGCTCGCCGGCGGGTGGCTCGCAGCGCGGAGATCCCGACCGCCCTGCCGGACAGCGACGCCGTCGTCCGGGGCTGGCAGGCGCAGACGTCGGCTCGGGGGATGCGTCTCGTCCTCCCGGAGGGTCGGCTCGCCTCGGCCGTCGACGCCAACCGTCGGTACCTCCTGTTGTTCCACGAGGGGACCGACGTCGTGCCCGGTCCGTTCACCTACCACCGCTTCTGGTTCCGCGACGCGGCGTACCTGCTCGGGGCGCTCGACCGCTTCGGCTTCCACCGCGAGAGCGCCGAGGTCATCGGCCACTTCACGACCCGCCAGCGCGTCGACGGCTTCTTCTTCAGCCAGCGCCAGGAGTGGGATGCCAACGGCGCCGCCCTGCACGCGATGGCCGAGCACTGGCGGCTCACCGGCGTACGCTCGACGGCCGTCGACCCGATGCGGTGGCCAAAGCGGTGCGCTGGATCGACCGCAAGCGCCACTCCCGGCGGACCCGACAGGACGAGGCGCTCCGCGGGCTGCTGCCGGCCAGCATCTCGGCCGAGCACCTCGGCCCGTTCGACTACTTCTACTGGGACGACTTCTGGTCGCTGCGCGGCCTGCTCGACGGGGCCGCGCTGCTCCGGGCCACCGGCGACGACGACGCGGCGGCGACGGCGGAGGCGGCCGCCGTCGAACTGCGGGCGGATCTGGCGGCCTCGATGCGACTCGTGGCCGAACGGCTGGCCACCGACGTGGTGCCGGCGGGCCCCCGCCGGCGGGTCGATCCGGGGATCATCGGCACCCTCGTGGCCTGCGAGCCGCTTCGCCTCTTCGCCGCCGGACGACCCGGTCGATCGCGGCCACGACGGAGGCCATCCGTGACCGCTTCTGCATCGGGCCGCGCGTTCTACCAGGGCATCAGCCACACGGGTCTGGGGACGTATTTGACGATGCAGCTCGCGGCCGTCGAGCTGGCCGCGGGCGACACGCCGGTGCCTCGACCGGCTTGGCGTGGCTCGTCGAGGCGGCGACCGCGACCTACACCTGGCCCGAAGCCATCCATCCGGGCCTCGGGGGCGGGTGCATGGGGGACGGGCACCACGGCTGGGCGGCCGCCGAGTTCCTCACCTTCGTCCGCAACCTCCTCGTGCGCGAGGTCGCGGACGGCGAGCTGGCGCTGTGCTCGATGCTGCCCGAAGCCTGGGCGGGGCAGAACCTCGAGGTGCACGACGCACCGACCCACGAAGGACTGCTCTCCTTCGCCGTGCGTTGGCACGGCGACCGACCGGCCCTCCTGTGGGACCTGCGCCCGCACGCGGGCCGAGCCGGTGGCCCCACGCGGCTCACGGCCCCCGGGCTCGACCCGGCGTGGTCGACCCGAGAGGCCAAGGGTGAGGCGCTGCTCGCCGCGGGCGCACTGCCGCCGAGACCGCCCGAGCCCGCACCGGAAGGCTCGTTCAGCTGACGACGCCGGACGAACCGGCCGACGTCCTGCGGGCCGACGCCGATGCGCAGTTGCGGGCCTGGGGCGTGCCCGACGACGAGATCGAACGCGCCCGGCAGGAGGGACTCGTGACGCTGTTGGCCGTGGCCGCCGCCGCGCTCCCGGGGGCGGGGCGGTACACGGCCGACGAGCTGGCGGCGCAGGTCGGCATGGAGCGGACCCTGTCCAAGCGCTTCTGGCGGGCGATGGGGTTCCCCGACGTCGACGACACGGATCGGGTCTTCACCGACGCCGACGTCGAGGCGCTGGGCACGGTGCACGCCATGATCTCGATGGGCTTCACGACCGCCGAGTCGTCGATCCAGA
The DNA here is from genome assembly GCA_963731055.1 of uncultured Actinomycetes bacterium. GTDB lineage: Bacteria > Actinomycetota > Acidimicrobiia > Acidimicrobiales > CADCTF01 > DATLED01. The sequence goes on from CAVSUD010000009.1 coordinate 12,744, forward strand.
TGACGCGGGTGATCGGCTCGTCCCTCGCGCGCATCGCCGAGGCCATGCTGAGCTCGAGCAACGAACGGGAGGCGTCGGCGACGCCGATCGAGTCCGACCTCTTCGCCCTCGCCGCCGAGTCCTCCCTCGCCACCCAGAGCCGCCTGCTCGACTACGTCTGGCGCCGCCATGTCCAGGCGGCCAGCCGGCGCCGCCTGATGGCGACGGGTCGCTCCGATCGCCCGACCGTGCCGCTGGCCGTGGGGTTCGCCGACCTCGTCGGGTTCACGGCCCTGAGCCAGCAGATCTCCGAGCGCGAGTTGGCGCGGGTGGTCGATCGGTTCGAGGCGTTGGCCTTCGACCAGGTCGCCGCCCATGGGGGCCGGGTGGCCAAGATGATCGGGGACGAGGTGATGTTCGTCGTGGACGACGCCCGGGCCGCGCTCGAGACCGCACTGTCGCTGGCCGAGGCCTACGCCGACGACGAGATCCTCTCGGACGTGCGGGTCGGCCTGGCCTGTGGCGACGTCCTCGCCCGGGACGGGGATTACTACGGTCCGGTGGTGAACCTCGCCAGCCGGATGGTGAACATCGCCCTCCCGGGCGCCGTGGTCATCTCCGACTCGTTGCATGCCGAGGTCGACCCGGATGCTCGCTACGTGTTCCATCCCCTCCGCCAACGAACCCTCAAGGACATCGGACGGGTCCGCATCTGGCGCGCCCGCAGGGGGCATCCCTCCCTCGGCTGAGCCGGGCTCGTTCAGTCGTCGAGCCGGGCGGTGGCGATGCGCCACGGCGCCAGAGCGAACTCGCCCTCGAACGGCTCGAGCGGGCGGCCCCGCAGGTCGACGAGCCAACCGCGACGACCCGGGAGGCGGACGGTGGCCTCGTCCTCGGTCGGGTTGAACACCCGCAGCTCCAGCCCGCCCGGGGCGCGGCGGAGGGCGGACACCTCGGCCCCTTCGACCTCGAGCGCGGTGCCCGTCGACGGGCGATCCCCGCCGCCGCCGGCAGTCGTCACGGCCAGGGGCACGAAGGCGTCGTCGACCAGCGTGTAGGGGTCGGCCTCGCCGATCTGCAGGCCGTAGCGGAGCACGAGGGGGCCGCGGAGCTGCGGTCCCTCGAGCGGGTTCACGGGGCCGGCCGGCTCAGGTCGACTCGGCATCGGACCGCGGGACAGCCAGCCGTTGGCCCGCAGGAGGGTCAGCGCCAGGGCCGAACCACCGTCGACGAGCTCGTACTCGAGGAGTCCCTCGTGCACCACCGTGAGGTCGCCGGCCTGGACGAACCGGCGCGAGGGGAAGGTGGGGAGGGCCGGTTCGCTCGGTCCACCTTCGGCCTCCAGGCCCCTCTCCACGATGGCGAAGGCGCACTCGGCTCGGCTCGTCACGGCCGGGCTCGACAGGGGGAACCAGACGCGGAGGCGGTGATCGCGAGACGCGTTGTCGAAGCTCGTCGTCAGTCGGATCAGCCGCTCGCCGGCGTGGAGCTCGAGCGTCGTCCGGACCAGGGTCTCCCGCGTCCCGACGCGGGTCCCGGTGGCGTCGTCGAGCCGTTCCGGCCACGTGTAGGTGCGGTCGATGGCGACGATGGCGCGAACGGGGCCCGGCTCCAGCACCGTGACAGCCACGGCGTCGGGGGTGTCGATCACGGTGTCGTGGGCCGGCGCGCAGTAGTTGTAGGTGTCACCCGCCTCGCCGTCGTCGACGAGGCGGCCGAGCCCGGAGAGCCCGTCGACGGAGAAGGTGCCGTCGACGGGATCCACGACCACCGAGGTCCGGCCGTTGCCGATCCTCAAGCCGTCCTCGGACACCGTGACCGGGTCCGTGGCCGAGACGAGGTCGGCCGTCCAGCGCTGCCACCCATAGCCGGCGACGTCCTCGACACGGGCCAGCAGGCGCTGCACCGCCGGGCGCACGATCCGGACGCCGAACCACTCGCTTCGCTTCGTGCCGAGCCGCGCGTACAGCTCCCGCCGCATCTCCTCGACCGTCGAGTCGGGCGCGGCTTGGTGTCGAGCGTCAGCTCGATCTCGTCGTCCTCGCCGTCGGCGCCGTCGCGCACTTGCAGGGAGGTCACGAAGAACGTGTCGCTCATCCGCTGGCCGCGGATCTGGCCGAGGAGGGAGGCGACGTCCGAGGGTCGCATGCGGCGGGTCTCACTCGGACCGGCGGGACGGACCCGGAGGACCTGGGTCCCGGCGATGGGTCGATCGTCGTCGAGCACGATCTCCACCACACCGCCGCGGCGGCGGGCGGTGGGGTTCACCACGACGGGGCCGCTCTCGGCCATCGACGCGCCCAGCGCCTTCACGGCCCGGTCGGTGAGGCCCTCCGCGATGTGGCGGGCCTCGGCATAGCGATGGTTGACGGCGGTGACGACGTCATCGTGCGAACACGCGCAGATGGAGTCATGGGCGGCGTTGCGCACGACCTCGCGCCACGCGATCTTCAGCAGCGCGTCGGGCCACGCCGCCGGCGGGAGGAACAGCGCGCTGAGGGGCTCGGCCAGCTGCTCCAGCCACCGCTCCGCCCGGGCCGCCAGTTGCTTGGTGTCCACCCGGTTGGACCCGACGCCCATGAGGAGGTTGGCCCGGGCCCCCGAACGCATCTCTCCCTCCCACGAGGGGAGGCCCTCGGTGGTCGCAGCCGGGCCGGTGAGGAACTCGGCCAGGGAGGTGACGACGAAGTCGTAGTCGTCCTGGATCCCGTTGGCCTCGGCCACGATGCGGCCGAGCCAGGGCTGGGGAACCTGGTGGTCGGTCCCGTTCATGAAGAGGATGCCGCCGACGAGCATCTCGCCGAGCTCGTGCTCGTGGGCCGAGACCCGCCGGACGAGCGCCTTCGCGTCGTCGGGGATGGCGGCGCCGTTGCCGTAGCCACCACGCGCCAGGTACTGCGCTCGAACGGTGGTGCCGTCGGGGGCGGACCACCAGAAGGCGGTGCGGTCGACGGCGCTGGGCACGCCCCGCCAGACCACCGTGTGCCCGAAGCCGAACTGGCTCAGGATCTGTGGCATCTGGGCGATGTGGCCGAACATGTCCGGGAGGTAGCCCACGTCCATGGCCCCCCCGAATCCGGCCGCCCGCTCGAGGCCGAGCTGGAGGTTGCGGATGTGGGTCTCACCGGACACGAGGAACTCGTCGGGGAGCGTGTACCACGGGCCCATGGCCACCCGGCCCGTCGCGGCCAGGCGGCGCAGGGCCGGCTCGGCCTCCGGCCGGACCTCGAGGTAGTCGTCGACCACGGCCATCTGCCCGTCGAGCAGGAAGCGGGCGTAGGAGAGGTCGTCCTCGAGGGCCGGGAGGAACTCGTCGAGCAGGTCCACGAGGCGCAACCGGAACGTCTGGAAGGGCGAGTACCACTCGCGGTCCCAGTGCGTGTGGGGGACGATCGCGACCGTCCTTCGAGTGCCCTGCCCGGCGGAACCTTCGTGCTCGCTCATGTGCGGCCGATCGTACGACGCGCGCCTCCCGCGGCAAGACGCGCGCCGACCACGTCGGCGTGTCGGGAGGCGGAAGGAGTTGGGCATCCGTGGATACAAGGGAATGTGGTCGCGCGTCGATAGACGCGGCATGGAAGCTCGATCCACCGCCGGCGCCGAGCAGGCCCCGACCTCCATTCCGGCTTCGGTGACCGAGTCGCCGATCCGGGACGAGGACGGCCATGTCGTCGGTGTCATCGGCGTCTCCTCCGATCTCCGCGCGCTGCGTCGCGCCGAGCGTCGGTTCGCCGCACTGGTGGAACATGCGTCGGACCTGATCCTGCTCCTGGATCACGTCGGCAGGGTGCGGTACGCCAGCCCGGCGGTCGCCGAGACCCTGGGCCGGTCGTTGGAGAGCATCGCCGGCCGCCTGGCGTTCCAATTCGTGCACGACGACGACCTTTCGGCGGCGAGCGCCGCCTTCGGGAGCATGCTCATCGGCGAGCCGGTGCACGCGCGTCACGTTTCGTGTGCTCGACCAGGCCGGCCACTGTCACTGGCTCGAGGCGACCGGCAACGTGATCGGGTCGGGCGACGACCGAGAGCTCGTCATCATCGCCCGTGACGTGACCGAACAGCGCCACGCCCTGCGAGAGCTCGAGCGGAGCGAGGCGCGCTTCCGGGCGCTGGCCTCCCGGGCCTCCGACGTCGCGCTCATCTGCGATGCCAACGCCCGGATCACCTACGTGAGTGATGCCGTCAACGGGCGGTTCGGCTACACGCGTCGACGAGATCGAAGGGATGGTGGGCTTCGAGTTCGTCCACCCCGACGACATGGAAGCGGTGGGGGCGGCGTTCCTGGAGACGGTGCAGACGCCCGGACCCCACCCTCCGATCGAGTTCCGGCTCCGGAGCGGTGATGGGACATGGCGTTGGTGCGAGGAACGGCTCACGAACCTGCTGGACGATCCCGATGTCGAGGGCATCGTGGCGAACCTCACGGACATCACGTCACGGCGCGAGGTGGTCGACAAGCTGTTCGCCAGCGAGGCGACCTACCGGTCCATCGTGGAGACGGCCGAGGAGGGGATCTGGATGGGGGACACCGACGGTCGCACCCTCTTCGCCAATCGGAAGCTCGCGACGATGCTCGGCGCCGATCACGATGGCCCGCTCGGCGTCTCGGCGATGACGGTTCATCCACCCGGACGATCTGGGTCTCGGGATCCAGGCGATGCAGAACCTCGCCAACGGCGAGAGCGACCGCCGGGAGATGCGCTTCGTCCGGTCGGACGGCACCGTGTTGTGGACCATCGTCTCGTGCGCTCCCTACTACGACGCCGACGGGCGCTTTGTCGGCTCCCTGGCGATGGTCACCGACATCACCGAGCGCAAGGAGGCCGAACGGGAGCTGGCGGACCGAGCCTTGCGGGACGAGCTCACCGGCCTGCCCAACCGACGGGTGCTGCTCGATCGCGTGGAACATGCGCTGAGCCATCGGGCGCCCGCGACCCTGGCCCTCCTCTTCATCGACCTCGACGACTTCAAGCTCGTGAACGACTCCTTCGGGCACGCCGCCGGCGACGAGCTCCTGGTGACGGTGGCGGCCCGCCTCGAGCGCGCGGCACGGCAGGGCGACACGGTCGCGCGGTTGGGCGGCGACGAGTTCGTCGTGCTCTGCGAAGGCCTCGACACCGAGGACGAGGCGGTCGTGATCGCGGAGCGGCTGCAGGCCGCTCTCGTCGAACCGATCCGGGTCGGCGACACGCGTGTGTTCGCGACTGCCTCGATCGGCGTGGCGGTGTCTCCTGCATCGTCGGGCAACGAGCTGCTGCGCAACGCCGATGCCGCCATGTACCTGGCGAAGGATCGAGGGAAGGCGCGCTGCGCGTTGTACGACGACGCGCTCCAGGAGGCGGCCATGGCACGACTTCGGACGATCGCCGAGCTGCGGCAGTCGATCGAGGAGGAGCGGTTCGTCGTCCACTACCAGCCCATCGTCGATCTCGGCAGCGGCAGGGTCGCCAGTATCGAAGCGCTCGTCCGATGGGACCATCCGACCGAGGGGCTCCTGTCGCCGGCGCGCTTCATGCCGGAGGCGGAGGCGACGGGCCTCGTCGTCGAGATCGGGACCCAGGTGCTCCGTCGCGCCTGTCGCGACCTGGCCCGACTGCGGCTGCACCGACCCGACCTGCGCCTCGCGGTCAACTTGTCGGCGCGCCAGCTGGCGACGACGGATCTGGCGACGCTCGTGGCTCCGGCCCTGGCCGAAGGTGGGATCCCCGCCGACGCTCTGACGCTCGAGGTGACCGAGAGCTCGGTGATCGAGGATCCCGACCAAGGGATCGCCACGCTGCGGGCGCTGCGGGCGCTCGGGGTGTCGCTGTCGCTCGACGACTTCGGCACGGGCTACTCCTCGCTGGCGTACCTGCGGACGTTGCCGGTCGACGAGGTCAAGATCGACCGGTCGTTCGTGGCCACCCTGGGCGAGGACCCCACGGCCACGGCGCTCGTCAGCGGCATCATCGGACTCGCCCACGCCGTCGGGATGCGGGTCGTCGCCGAGGGCATCGAAACCGGCTTCCATCTCGACGAGCTCCGCCGTCTCGACTGCGACGTCGCTCAAGGCTTCCTCTGGAGTCCGGCCGTTCCCGTCGAGGAGGTCGGAGACGTCGCCCGACGAATCGAATGCGACGGCGATGTCGCCCCGCGTCTGGCCCTGCCCCGGGCCGGGGCTACGGTCGCCGGCGCGTGTGTGACTGCCTCGTAGCCCTGCCGCCGGCGACGAACGGCCCGACCCTCTTCGCCAAGAACTCGGACCGGCCGCCCGGCGAGGCCCAGGTGCTCGAGCGGTACCCGGCCGATCGGCGGGCCGAGCCCATCCGGGCGACGCACATCGAAGTCGAACCGGCCTCCGAGGAGACGCTCGGCCTCGTCGGGTCGAGGCCATGGTGGATGTGGGGGCTCGAGCACGGCGTGAACGAGGCCGGCGTGGCCATCGGCAACGAGACGATCTACACCACGCTCGATCCCCGGCCGTTCCCGCCTGCGCTGACGGGGATGGACCTCGTCCGCCTCGGCCTCGAACGGGGCACGACCGCCGCCGGCGCGGTGGAGGCCATGACCGGCCTCCTCGAGCGCTACGGCCAGGGCGGCACCGGCCACCTCGGTGCCGAGCGGCCGTACTGGTCGTCGTTCCTGGTCGCCGATCCGACCGATGCCTGGGTCGTGGAGACCTCCGGCACCACGTGGGAGGCGGAGCGGGTCGGTGACGTGCGAGCCATCTCCAACCGCACGACCATCCCCGCCTTCGATGCCGCTCACCGCCACCCGCGCCAGCCGGTCGAGGCGCGGGTCGACCCCCGATGGGACGCGAGCCGGCTCGTACTTGCGACCCGGCCGGTGACGATCGAGGACCTGCAGGGCCACCTCCGGAGCCACGTCGGCGGGAACGACGGGTGGACGGTGTGCATGCACGTGGACGGGGTCGAGTCGACGACGGCATCGATGGTGGCCGAGCTGGACCCCGGCCGCCCGACGCGGTTCCTCCTCGGTTCGCCCTGCACCTCGATCTACGTGCCGCTGTTCGTGCACCGCCCACTGGGCGTGCCCGTGCGGTGGGACCGGCTGGCCGCCCTCACACCCGCGGCGCGGCCGGCGCTGGACGACCTGGAGCACGATCTCGAGATCGACGCCCGCGACGACGAGGACTGGGCCTTCGAGGCGTGGCGGCGGGTGGATCGCGCCCTCGCCGAGGTCGGGGTCTAGGTCGGCAGTACCGAGGGCGTCGCCACGAGGGGGCGCACCGCTTCGGGTGCGAACGGCGTCGGCAGCACGGTGCCGTCCGACTGGCGGCGGAGGTGGTAGCCGTCCTCGCAGCAGCGATCGACCGTGAATCCTCGTTTCCAGTTCCGGTCGAAGCTGGACATCACTTCGACATCGGTACCGGGTTGCAGCGTGTACGCCATGGAAACTCCCCCAAGGATGCTCGTGGGCCTGAACATCGCAGTTGCACCACCATTGTGGGGGTCGGAGCGCGCTCGGAACAAGGCGCGACGCCAACTGTTCACACAACCGCGCGCCAAGATTGCGCCCATGACCGCCACCGTCCCCGAGTCGATCCGCCTCACCGAGTGGACGTCGTGCGGCGGGTGCGCCGCCAAGTGGGGGGCCGCGCCGCTCGCGGCGCTGGTTCGGGATCTGGCGGCCTCGGCCGATCCGGCACTGCTGGTCGGGCTGGCGCCTTTCGACGATGCCGCGGTCTACCGACTGACCGACGACCTGGCGCTGGTGTCGACGACCGACTTCTTCCCCCCGCTGGTGGACGATCCCGGAGACTTCGGCGCCATCGCTGCGGCCAATGCCTGCAGCGACGTGTTCGCCATGGGGGCGCGGGTGGTGCTGGCCCTCAACATCTCGGCGTTCCCCGAGCGGATGCCCCTCGCCGCAGTGGAGGCGATCCTGGCCGCGGCCGGTGCCGTCGTGGCCGAGGCGGGCGGCACGGTCGCCGGCGGTCACACCATCCGATCCGAGGAGCCGATCTTCGGCCTTGCCGTGCAGGGTCTCGTCCACCCCGACCGCGTGTGGACGAAGTCGGGGGCCCGACCCGGCGACGTGCTCGTGCTGTCGAAGCCGCTCGGGACCGGCATCGTCCTCGCCGGCGGCGCCGAGGAGGACAAGGCGGCCGCCATCGTGCGGATGCGGAGCCTGAACCGGGGCGCCGCCGAGGCGCTGGCCGCCCTCGGGGACGACGGCCCCCACGCCGTGACCGACGTGACCGGCTTCGGGCTCTTCGGCCACGGCTGGGAGATGGCGGAGCGGTCGGGGGTGTGCCTGCGCTTCGCAGCGGCATCGCTCCCGCTCTACGCGGGTGCGCGGGCGGCGGCCGAGGCCGGCACCCGCACCGGCGGCGACCCCCGCAATCGCAGCCACCTGGAGCGCCACGTCCGTTCGAGCGCCTCGGAGGCGCTCGAGGCCCTCTGCTACGACCCCCAGACCTCCGGCGGCCTGCTGGCCGCCGTGTCGCCGACGGCCGTGGCCGCGCTCGAGGCCGCCGGATTCGTGTCGATCGGGCGCGTGGTCGAGGGGGAAGCGGGCGTCGAGTTGGTCTGACGCTCCGGTAACGTCGTCCGCCATACCGGATGCCCCCGCCCCGGCGCTGCGGATGCGACGCAAGCCGACGAAGAAGCATGCGCCGTCGCTGCAGCTCGAACGGGAGCTGTGGGCGACCGGCCACGAAATCGTGGTGGGCATCGACGAGGTGGGGCGGGGCGCCTGGGCCGGCCCGCTCTCCGTCGGCGCCGCCGTGTTGCCGCAGGACCGGCGGGTCTACAAGGTCCGTGACTCGAAGATGCTGACGGAGCTCGAGCGGGAGCGGATGTTCGATCGCGTCGCCGATTGGTGCCGGGCCTGGGCCGTGGGCCACGCCACGCAACAGGAGTGCGACGAGCTCGGGATGACGGCGGCCCAGAAGCTGGCGGCCCGCCGCGCCATCGACGGCCTGGGGTTGGGCGATCCGCACAAGGTGCTCGTCGACGGCAACTGGGACTTCGTGGGACGCGGAACGACCCAGCGGGTCATCAAGGGCGACGCCACCTGCCTGTCCATCGCGGCCGCGTCGATCCTGGCCAAGGTCACGCGTGACCGCATGATGCGCGAGGAGGGCCCGCACTTCCCCGGCTACGACTTCGAGCTCAACAAGGGCTACCCGTGCCCCCGCCACAAGGCGGCGCTGCGGGCCTACGGACCGACCTCCATCCACCGCCGTTCGTGGGTGTTCATGGACCACCTCGTCTGGGGCGTGCCGCGGCCGCCCCGGACGGATCCCGATCAACTCGATCTCTTCTCGGAGGACTGACCATGCACCGACGCCCCTTTGGCCTCCTGACCCTGTCCGCCGCCCTTGCCGGCCTGCTCGTGCTCGGCGCCTGCGGGGACCGCAGTGACGGTGGCACCGCGGCCACCCCGTCCGCCGGCGCCGTGAAGATCGAGAAGCCGATCGAGAGCGGGAAGCTCACGGCCTGCTCCGACATCCCGTACGCCCCCTTCGAGTTCGAGGAGGACGGCAAGGTCCAAGGCATCGACGTCGACCTTGTGACGGCGATCGCGAAGGAGCTCGGGCTCGAGGCCGACTTCCGCGATACCGACTTCGACGGGATCTTCGCCTCGTTGGCCGCCGGCAACTGCGACATCATCGCTTCGTCGGTCTCGATCACCGACGAGCGCAAGAAGGCCAACGACTTCACGGCCGGCTACTTCGAGATCAACCAGTCGATGCTCGTCCGGAAGGACGACGCCACGAAGTACAAGGACTTCGCCGGCCTGAAGGGCAAGACGATCGGGGTGCAGTCCGAGACCACCGGCGCCGAGTACGCCACGACCGAGGCCGCCAAGGTCGGGGCCGAGGTCAAGGAGTTCACCGGCGCCGACGAGCTCTTCACCGCCCTCAAGGCGAAGCAGATCGACGCCGTCGTGCAGGACTTCCCGGTCAACTCCTACAACGCCACGACCACCGGTGACACCGTCGTCTCGGCCACGTTCGAGGCGAACGAGGCGGAGCAGTACGGCTTCGTCGTCCCAAAGTCGCGGCCGAAGCTGCTCGCGGCGATGAACACCGCGCTCGAGGGGCTCCACACCGACGGGAGCTACGACAAGATCATGAAGCAGTACCTCGGCGACAACGCGAACGTGAAGAACTGAGGACCTTCCTCCACGAGTTCTTCGATCTCGACGTCATCCGGGCCATGCTCCCGGAGCTGTTGACGGAAGGGGCGATCAACACGCTCGTGTTCACCTTCTTCAGCTTCGTGGGCGGTCTCGCCATCGGCCTGGTGGTCGCCCTCGGCCGACTCAGCCGGTCGCGGTGGCTGCGGTGGCCGGCGGCCGCCTTCACCGACCTGTTGCGGGGCCTTCCGGCGCTGCTGACGATCATCTTCATCGGCTTCGGGATCCCGATCGCCACCGGATGGCAGTTCCCGTTCCCGAAGTACTTCCCGGGCTGCCTGGCGCTGGCGCTCGTCGGTGGGGCGTACATCTCCGAGACGATCCGCGCCGGGATCGAAGGGGTCCCGCGCGGGCAGATGGAGGCGGCCCGGTCGCTCGGGATGCCGCACCGCGTCGCCATGCGACGCGTCGTCCTGCCCCAGGCGTTCCGGCTGATCATCCCGCCGCTCACCAACGAGCTGGTGCTGCTCTTCAAGGACACGTCGTTGCTGGCCGTGCTCGGCACGCTCGCCGGCGGCAAGGAGATCACGAAGTTCGCCCGCGACTTCGCCAACGCGCGATCGAACTCGTCCGCTCTCGTCGCCGGCGGCATCACCTACCTGATCATCACCATCCCCCTCATCCGGATCGTGGCCCAGCTCGAGCGACGGGCCCGCGCCGGCAGTCGGGCGTGAGCGCGTGATCCGGGTCGAGGGGCTGCGCAAGTCCTTCGGCTCGCACGAGGTGCTGCGGGGCATCGATCTCGAGGTGGCCGAGCGCGAGGTCGTGTGCGTGATCGGCCCCTCCGGATCGGGGAAGTCCACCCTTCTGCGGTGTCTCAACCGGCTCGAGGAACCGACGGCGGGGCGGGTGGTGGTCGGCGACGTCGAGGTGACGGCGTCGGGCGTCGACCTCGACCGGGTCCGGACGTCGATGGGGATGGTGTTCCAGCAGTTCAACCTGTTCCCGCACAAGACGGCCCTGGGCAACGTCACGCTGGCGCTGCGGACGGTGCTGAAGCTCGACGGGGCGGCGGCCGACGCGTGGGGCCGCGGCTCGCTGGCCGAGGTCGGCCTCGCCGACAAGGAGGACGCGTACCCGGCGCGCCTGTCAGGCGGTCAGCAGCAGCGCGTCGCCATCGCCCGGGCCCTGGCCATGGGGCCGAAGGTCATGCTCTTCGACGAGGTGACATCGGCCCTCGATCCCGAGCTCGTCGGCGAGGTGCTGGCGGTCATGAAGGCCCTGGCGACGCAGGGCATGACCATGGTCGTGGTCACCCACGAGATGGGGTTCGCGAGGGAGGTGGCCGACCGGGTCGTCTTCATGGACGACGGGGTGATCGTCGAGTCCGGTCCGCCGTCGCAGGTGCTGGGAACGCCACAGGAGGAGCGGACGAAGGCCTTCCTGGCCAAGGTGCTGTAGGCCCGGCCCTCGCCATAGCGTCTCGGGGGTGACCCGCTCGCACCGCCTCGTCCTCCGCGCCTTCGCCGTCTGGACCGTCTACGTCTGGGGCACGCGGATCTGGAACATCGCGCGCGACGACACCACGTCGTCCGCGTTCAAGATCGTCCACTCGGTGCTGGCGGTGGTGTCGGTGGCCTTCGCCGTCGCCACCTGGGTCATCGTGTCGAAGGTGCAGCGGAAGGAACGGGGACGGGCGCCCGCTTCGATCTCGTAGGCACCATCTCGAGCGCCGGCTTCGCCTCGGGCGACCGGTTCGTCGTCGGGTGGTGGGCGGCGACGCCGATCGGCCCCATGCGCGACGTGATGTGGGCCCGACCGGATGGGGAGCGGGTCCTGCTCGTCGAGCGAGCGGAGGCCGCCGCCTTCATCACCGCCGTGTACGAGTTCGACCGCGTCGAGACCGTGTCGCTCGTCGGCGCGTCGGGCGACCGGTGGTTGCGCCTCCGTGCCGGCGCCGTCGCGCTCGACCTCCGAGCCGGGCGGGGCTGGCGCCTGCCCTTCCCCCGCCTCCGGTCGCCGCTGGTGACGCGATGGGTGGAGGGTCCGATCGCGCGGGCCGTGATGGGCGTCCGCACGTTCGGGGCCAGCCCGACGGGCGTGCAGGAGTGGTATCGCGCCGACGAGTACCGGCCCCTCGTGTCCGGGCGGGCCTCGGTCGACGGGCGCGACCTCGGCCCTCTGCGCCCGTTCGCCGAGCCGGCCCGCTTCGGTTTCAGTGAGCCGCCGAAGCGACCGGCGATGGTGCGGGTGCGGCCGATGCTCCGCGACCCGTCCGGCCGCCTCGACCGGGTGCTCAGCCCAGGGTGACGTCGAGGGCGAGCGTGAGGCAGCGGCAGGCGCCGCCCGCCTTGTGGAACTCGCCGACGTCGACGACCACCACGTCGAAGCCCCACGCCTCGAGCTGGCGGCCCACCTCCACCGGGCAGGTGGGCATCACGACGGTGCGACCGACGACGACCGAGTTGGCCGTGAAGGCGAACGTGGCGTCGGCATCGAGGATCAGCGGCTCGGGCACGAGGTCGCGGATCGTCCGCCGCGAATCGGCGTCCCAGCCATCGGCGGCGATCATGGCGCGGCGGTCGTCGAGGGGGCAGAAGGTCATGTCCAGGTGGTAGAGCCGGGGATCGGTCAGCTGGATCGACCGCACCGTGGCGCCGGTCATCTCCGCCACGTGGGCGTGGGCGGCCAGATCGGTGCGGAGCTCGTGGCCGGACACGAGCACGCCCCCGAAGGGGAGCGCGTCGCCGGCGCCCTCGTGCGAGACGCCGGCCGGCAGCTCCTCCACGACGTACCCGTGCGCTTCGAACCAGGCGATGTCATGGGCCGACTCGCCCTGGCGCTCCGGGTGGCGGAAGCGCGCGGGGATGAAGCGGCGCCCGTCGACCAGCCCGGCGTTGGCCGTGAAGACGAGATCCGGAAGGCCTTCGGCCGGCGACTGGAGCTCGACGGTGGCCCCGGCCGCCTGCAGCGTGGCCACCAGCTCGTCCCACTGAACCCGCGCCCGGTCGGGGTCGACGGCGACCTCGGAGCTCATCCAGGTGTTGATCTCGTAGGACACGTCGAAGTGGTCCGGGGGGCACATCAGGAAGTGGCGCCCCCAGGTCAACTCGCCCACGGTCAGGCGCGCTTCCGATCGGCTTGGACGTCCGACAGCGGCACCTCGTCGGCGCCCACCGTCGGCTCGTGCTTCAGCTCGCCCCGCCCCTCGTCGTAGAGGTTGCGCACGATCACCTGGATGATGCCGGCGGCGGGGATGGCCAGCAGCGCGCCGAGGATGCCGAAGAGCTCGACGCCGACGAGCACGCTCACGAGCACGGCCAGCGGGTTGAGCTTCACCGTGCGGCTCATGATCGTGGGCTGCAGCACGTGGTTCTCGAACTGCTGGTAGACGATGTAGAAGATCAGCGCGGCGATGCCCTTGCCCGGCGAGGCCAGGAAGGCGACGCCGACGGTCGGGATGGCGCCGAGGGTGGCGCCCACGAGCGGGATGAGGTCGGCGAAGGCCACCCACAGGCCGAGCACGCCGGCGAAGGGCACCCCGGTGATGGCGAGGAAGAGGAAGGTCGCCAGTCCGGCGACCACGCTGATGGCCAGGTTCCCGGCCATGTACCCGGTCACGGCGCGGGTGCAGTCGGCCGCCACCAGGCGCACCCGCTGCCGATGTCGCCGGCCGATGAGGTTGAGGCTCGCCGTGGTGATCTTCGGGCCCTCGAGCACCATCAGGAAGGTGAGCACGAGGATGGTCACGAAGGCGAACACCCCGCTGGCGACGCTCCGGGCGACGGAGAGCGCCGGGGCACCGGCGTTGCGCAGGTTCGACTGCCACCGGGACTGGTTCTGGTCGATGTAGGTGTCGACGTTGAAGCGCTGGACGAGTTGCCCGATCGGGCCGCGACCCTGCTTGGCGTTCTCGATGAACTGGGGGAAGTCGTCGATGAACCCGTTGAGCTCGCGGGCGATCGGCTGGATGAAGAGGGCCAGCATCCCGCCCAACAGGGACAGGCCGACGAGGAAGATGATGATCGTGGCCAACGATCGTCGGAGCCCGAGGCGCTCGAGCCAGTCGACGCCCGGGGTGAGGACGATGGCGAAGAACCCGGCCACCACCAACAACCCGATGATGTGGCTCAGGCGCTGCAGGATCACGATGCCGACGAGCGTCGCCAGGACCAGTCCGATGGTGGCGGCGATCGTGCGGACGGGGACCGGCCGACGGTCGCGCCCGAGGTGGGGGAGTCCGGAGGTGGCCATCGGTCAGAACCTACCCGGGCGCCCCTCGGGATAGCCTGACCTCGCCATGGGCCAGCCGATCGCCGTCGTCCGCAAGCCGACCACGCAGCCGAACCTCGTCCGGTTCGAGATCAACCGCACGCTCACCGGAACCGGCCACGAGCGCTATGGCGTCGGCGGGGAGATCTCCGGCGACCGCCCGCCGGACGAGCTGGCCCGCCGTCTCATCGCCGCCGGCGGGGTCCGCGGCGTGCACATCCACTCGAACGTCATCACCGTGGAGCTCGAGCCGGGCGCCAAGGGCGAGGGCTTCGAGGAGGTGATCCGGGAGCTGTACATCCACTACCGCCCCGGCGTCACCCCGTCCTTCTGAGCTCCCCGGGAATGATGAGCTGAACTAATGAGTTGAGCGAAGGGTATGCCCCGCCGCGCTCCCTCCTCGACAGCGAGCCGGACGCCGCCCTCGTGGCCGGCCTCCGTCTCGTCGTGATGCGTCTCGGCCGCCGCCTCCGCCAACAGGCCCAGGGCGACGTCACCGCTTCGATGCTCTCGGCACTCTCCAGCATCGACCGACTCGGCCCGCTCACGCTCGGTGAACTGGCCGGCGTCGAGCAGGTGCAGCCGCCGTCCATGACCAAGATCGTGGCCAAGCTCGAGGAGCGGGGCCTCGTCGTCCGCGACATGGACGCCCGGGACCGCCGCATCGCCCGGGTGCGGGTGAGCGACTCCGGCGAGGCGTTCGTAACCGAGAGCCGCACGCGGCGCGACGCCTATCTGGCCGGGCGCCTCCAACGCTTCGACGCCGACGACCTGGCCCTCCTCCAGCGGGCCCTGCCCCTGCTCGAGCGCCTCGTGGAGGACGAGCGATGAGAGCCATGGCCCGCCAGACGTTCGCCTCGCTCGAGGAGCGCAACTACCGGGTCTTCTTCTTCGGGATGCTCGTGTCGGCCAGCGGCACGTGGATGCAGAGCGTGGCCCAGGGCTGGCTCGTCCTGAAGCTCACGGGCAGCGGCACCGCCGTGGGCCTGGTGACCGCCGCCCAGTTCGTGCCCATGCTCCTCGGCGGCGTGTGGGGTGGCGTCGTGGCCGACCGGTTCGACAAGCGGAAGATCCTCTTCGTCAGCCAGTCCGTCCTCGGGATCTCCGCCGCCATCCTCGCCATCGTCACCCTCACCGGTGTCGTGCAGACATGGATGGTCTTCGCCTGCGCGCTGTTGACGGGGTGCGGCACGGTGATCGACAACCCGACGCGCCAGGCCTTCGTGAGCGAGCTCGTGGGGCCGGAGCGGGTGGTCAACGCCGTCGCCCTCAACTCCGCCATGTTCAACGCGGCGCGGATCGTCGGTCCGGCCCTGGCCGGCGTGCTGATCCTGGTCGCCGGCACCGGCACCTGCTTCGCCTACAACGCCGTGTCCTACCTCGCCGTCATCTACTCCCTCACCCGGATGCGGCCGGAGGAGCTGCGGCGTTCGGTGTCGTCCGGCAAGGGGAAGGGGCAGGTGCGGGCCGGCCTGCGCTACGCCTGGGCGGCCCCCGAGCTGCGGTCGACGATCCTGCTCGTCGCCGTCGTCGGCACGTTCGCCCTGAACTTCACCGTGCTCACGCCGCTCCTCGTGCGCTTCACCTACGACGCCGGCCCCGGCACCCTCGGACTCTTGACGTCGGCGATGGGCGGCGGCTCGCTGGTCGGTGCGCTGGTCGCGGCGGCCCGGGCCAAACCGACGCCCAAGGTGCTGATCGGGGCAGCCGGCGCTCTCGGCGTCGTCATGCTCGGCGTCGCGGTGGCGCCGAACCTGTTCGTCGCCGGCGTGTTGCTGGCGCTGACCGGGGCGGCGACGATCACGTTCCTGTCGACGGCCAACAGCACGCTGCAGCTGTCGTCCTCCCCGGAGATGCGGGGCCGGGTGATGTCGCTCTACCTGCTCGTGTTCCTCGGCAGCACGCCCATCGGCGGCCCGATCATCGGGTACATCGCCGAGCACGGTTCGCCCCGGGCCGGCTTCGCGGTCGGCGGGATCGCCTCCATCATCGGCGCCGTGGGTGCTGCCGGCACCCTGCTGCGGACACGTCGAGGGGCGCGCGGCGAGGTGCCGATCGACGCGTCGCTCCGGGGAGAACCCGCCGCGGCGTAGTCGGGCCTACTTCTTGTCGTCGTTGCCGGGGGAGAAGTAGCCGAAGCCGGCGAGCAGGATCGCGCCGCAGATCGCCAGGATCACGGCGAGGGTGATCAGGATGCTCCGGGCGGCCAGGGGCTTGACCCGTTCCTCGGTCTCGACGGCGAGGAGGAGCACGGCGGCGAGCGGCGGCATGGGCGGATGCTACCCACGGCGGCCGGGTTGACAGGACCGAACAGGTGTTCGAGAGTGGCGGTGTGGGGTTGTCCGACCGAGCCGACGTGGCCAGGTCGGGCCGGGCCGTCGTGTCCGTGCCCGGCCCGGAGCTGCGGGAGATCGCCGGTCGCGTCGCGCCCGTGGCGCTGGCCGGCGACCAGGTCCTGGCCATGCTCCCGTCGCTGGCGCCGGTGCTGCCCGTCCGGGGCGTGCGGCGGGGGAGCGTGGTCGGCGTCTCGGGGTCGGTGGCGTTGGCGTTGGCCGTCCTGGCCGGCCCGTCCCAGGCCGGTTCGTGGACGGCGGTGGTCGGGCTCCCCGGGCTCGGGGCGCTCGCGGCGTCCGAGCTCGGCATCGACCTGGCGCGGTGCGCGCTCGTCCCGCAGCCGGGGCCGACGTGGCCCACCGTCGTCGCCGCCCTCCTCGACGCCATCGACGTCGTGGCCGTGCACACGCCCGGAGGTCGGGTGCGGTCGGCCGACGCCCGCCGGCTCTCGGCCCGGGCCCGCGAGCGCGGCTCGCTCCTGGTCGTCGTCGGCCCGTGGCCGGAGGGGCCCGACGTCCGACTGACGGCCACGTCCGCGGCGTGGGAGGGCCTCGACCAGGGCCACGGTGCCCTCCGGGCCCGTCGCCTGTCCGTCGTCGGGAGTGGGCGGGGTGCGGCGGCACGCGAGCGTCGCGCCGCGGTCGTGCTGCCGTGAGCGAGGCGAAGGCGGTCCGCACGATGGTCGTGTGGTGCCCGGACTGGCCCGTGACCGCGGCGGGGGTGGCGCCGGACGTGCCGGCCGCCGTCTTCCACGCCAACCGGGTCGTGGCCTGCTCCGAGGCGGCGCGGGCCGACGGCGTGCAGCGCGGGATCCGCCGCCGGGAGGCGCAGGGACGGTGCCCCGAGCTCGTCGTCCTCGACGCCGACCCCGGACGCGACGCCCGCGCCTTCGAGCCCGTGGTGGCCGCGCTCGACGCGTTGTGCCCCCGCATCGAGATCCTGCGGCCGGGGCGCTGCGCGTTCGCGTCCCGCGGTCCGGCGCGGTACTTCGACGGCGAGGAGGCGCTGGCCGATCTCGTCCTCGCGACGGTGCCGACGGCGTGTCGTGTGGGGCTGGCCGACGGGCCGTTCGCCGCCCTCCTGGCCGCCCGCACCGCGCTCCCGGGCGGGCACCGGTTGGTCGCCGCCGGTGACAGCCGGACGTTCGTGGCGCCGTTCCCCGTCACCGCTCTCGAGCGGCCCGAGCTGAGCGACCTCCTCCAACGCCTCGGCCTGCGGCGGCTCGGGGATCTGGCCGGGCTCCCGCCGAGCCAGGTGCTGGCCCGCTTCGGCCCCGACGGCGAGCTGGCCCACCGCCTGGCGCGGGGGCTCGACGAGCGGCCCCTGCAGGCGCGGGTGTCGCCGCCCGACTTCTCCGTCGACGCCGAGCTCGACCCACCGGCCGATCGCGTCGACCGGGCCGCGTTCGTGGCCAAGTCGCTGGCCGACTCGCTCTTCGACGAGCTGGCCACGCGCGGTCTGGCCTGCACCCGCATCCTGATCGAGGCGGAGACGGAGCACGGCGAGGAGCTCGCGCGCCTGTGGCGTCACGATGGCGCGTTGACGGCCGGGGCCATCGCCGAGCGGGTGCGGTGGCAGCTCGACGGATGGCTCAACGCGTCGGCGTGGGGCGACCGACCGACGGCGGGCATCGCGAGGGTGCGGCTCACCCCGGACGAGGTCCGCCCCGACACCGGGCGCCAGCTCGGCTTCTGGGGTGGGTCGACGCTGAACGACGAGCGGGCGGCGCGGGCCCTGGCGCGGGTGCAGGGGATGCTCGGTCCCGACGCCGTCGGTACGGCCGTCCTGCAAGGCGGACGGTCACCCGCCGAACGGGTCCGCTTCGTCCCGTGGGGCGACGCGCGGGAGGCCGACCGACCGGAGCTCGACGCCACCACGTCGCCCTGGCCGGGGTCGGTGCCGCCCCCGTCGCCCGCCCTCGTCCACCAGCCGGCGCTCCCGGCCGAGGTCGTCGACGCCGCCGGCGAGCCGGTCGTGGTGACGAGCCGGGGCGGGTGCACCGCCCCGCCGGCCAAGCTCTCGATCGACGGCGGCCTCTGGACCCCCGTGGGGGGATGGGCCGGGCCGTGGCCGGTGGAGGAGCGCTGGTGGGACCCGCCGGCCCACCGCCGCCGGGCCCGGTTCCAGCTCCTCACCGGCCGCGGGGCCGCCCACCTCGCCGCCGTCGAGGGCGGCCGCTGGTGGATCGAGGCCACGTACGACTGAGCTCGCCGATCTTCGAGGCGCCGGCGGTCGGAAACGTTCGTGTCCGCCTCGAAAGATCGGGTCAGCCTTCGGGGAGCGAGGCGAAGTTCCGCTTGGCGTCGCGATACCAGCCCATGCCCTTGAGCGGGTGCTTCCACCGGCCCTTCATCTCGGCCAGTGCCGTGGCGTGGGCGGTGTCGCCTCCGGCGACGATCTCGTTCAGGTGCTTGTCCTGCGCCTTGATCACCTCGTTGGCGTCGGCCCCCCGGTGGGGGAGGTCGCACGGTCCACCCAGCTGCTTGCACGTCATCGTCTTCATGGCGTCGACGGTACGGGCGACGACCACACGATGCTTCTCCGATCCTGCTCGGCCGCGGGACCCGCTACGGGCGCGGGGGGTCGAGTTGGCGGAGGAGGGCCTCGATGATGCTGACCCGGCCGTTCGACCGTTCCCATTCGTCGCCGATCGACTCGTGGTCCACCAGGCCGGTGGCGTCGGGCTCCACGCCGAGGGCGGTGACGGCGGCGGCCCGGAGCACGGCCGGCTCGGTCTCCTCGCCGTAGGCCGCGAAGGCTTCGAGGCCGTCCCACAAGGAGGCGACCGGCACGAGCGCCTCCTCGCCGGCGACGATGCGGGCCGCGAGCGTGGGGAAGACGTCGTAGGTGCCCAACGACGGCGGGCGCTCGTACCCCGGCACCGGATGGAGGCGCCACTCGACGACGATCCCGCCCGGTCCGTTCTCGAGCAGCCAGGTCTGCGACCCGTTCACGTAGGCATCGACGGGATCGCCGAAGCGACCGTCGAGGGCGGCCACCAGCTCGTCGCTGATGCGCCACACGCAGGTCGGGACGAGCGCGCTCATGAGGTGGCGGCGAGGCGCAACGACAGGTCGGAGGTGCCGACGGGGAAGCGGACCTTGATCAGTCCGTCCTCCTCGACGACCGAGGCCGGCGTCGCGGCCACTTGGACGTCGAGGCCGGGCAGGGTCCAGGCGCGATCCGCGAACGCCGCTGTCTCGAGCCCCGGCGCCGAGACCCACAGCTCGGGCGCCACCGGCCCCCGCCGGACCGACGGGAGGCAGGTGATCGCCAGCGATCCCGGGGAAGCGGTGGCTCGGGCCGGGGCGTAGTGCACGAGGCGGATCCAGCCGACGGCGTCGTCCGGCGTGAGCCAGTGGACGGTGGCCGGGTGGTACTGCCCGCGTGCGGACGCCCGGAGGTCCCCGTCCTCGCCCCCGCACATCACCCGGTCCGACAACCAGCCCGTGGCTGTTCGGGTCGCCGTGATGCGTTGCTCGACGACGTGCTCGCCGGAGAACGTGCGCAACGCCGGCTCCACGTCGGCGGGCACGACCGGGCCGAGGCGGTCCGCCATCGGTCCGTGGGTCAGGTCGTGGGCGTGCTCGAAGGGTCGGTCCACGTCCGGGAACGGGGTCGACGCCCGGCCGAGCGCCGGCCACATCCACACCGCCAACAACGATGCGTAGACCTGCAGGTCCATCCCGTAGGACCGGCTCCACGGCCCGCACAGGTTGCGGAGGCCCGGGTGGTACCAGCGGGCGACGTCGCGCCAGAGGGCCGCCTCGATGCGGGCCCCCGCCTCCCGCAGCGCCGGCGACGACGACCGGTCCCGCCACAGCGCCAGGGCGAACAGGTCGATGCCGTAGTACGTCGCGGAGTTGTACTCCTCGAACGCGCCGTGCTGGTCGAAGAGTCGCACGACCTCCGCGGCATAGGCCTCCGCGCCGGGACGCCCGTGCTCGACCTCGAGCCACGCCCGCATGAGGGCGATGTTGGAGTACGTCGGCGGGACCCGGTCGAGCGGTTCGGAGGTGACGGCCAGGGCCACCGTCGCCTGCACCCGCGCCGCCAGGTCGGCGTCGCGGATGAGACCGTCCTGGAGCAGCAGCTGGAGGACGGTGCCGATGAACTGGCGCCAGTTCGGGTCGTAGTCGAACCAGATGACGGCGCCCTCGAGCGGCGGAACGGGGGCTTCGAGGAAGCGGGCGAACGTGCCGTGCCACTCGGCAGCCGTCGTCTCCTCCGCCGCGTACTGGCAGGCGAGCAGCGCTTCGATCGTGCGCACGGCCCGCGCCTCGTCGCCGGGTCCGTTGCGGTACAGCAGCCCGGCGGCGTACCAGCACGACTGGGGCACGAGGTGGATCGAACGGGGCGGCCCGATCTCGTCGTAGGACCCGGTCATGTTCCAGAGGAGACCGACCTCGTCGTCCCACCACGGGTCCATCCACGCCATCGAGACGTCCGCCAGCTCACCCATCCGTCCAGCTCCTCCACGCGTCGTCGCACATCGCCACGTCCCAGCTCCCGTCGTGCACCACGATCCGGTAGCGCAGCGTCAGCACCTCACCCGCCGTCAGCCGGAGACCGGCGCCGAACAGGAAGGCGGCGTTGAGGTAGTTGGACCAGCCATCCTCGCCGTCGACGCGGCTCCGGGTGGCGCCGTACCAGGTAACGGGGTGGCGCACGTTCCCGGGGTGGTCGAGGAAGAGCAGGCCGGCGTCGGCCCCCGAGAGGTCGCACCAGGGCGAGGCCACGCCCTCGGGCCGGCGGTGGACGGAGCCGTCGGCGAGGAGGATGCGGGTGTCCTCCCAGTCGCCGGCGCCCCGGAGGGTCAGGCCCCCGTAGCCACCCCAGGTCGTGTACGGCGTCCGTTCGAGCTCGACGTCGACCCGGGGACGGAGCGAGGAGGTCCAGTCGAGGGCGTAGGCGGCACCGACGTCGGCCGAGGGGTCGAGCTCGCGCCGGTCGATGGCCCGCTGCTCCTCGATCACCACCTCGCCGTCGGGACGACGCCACTCGATCCGCCCGCCGCCCAGGTCGACCTGCTCGCCGAACGGCTCGCCCGCCGGCTCCTCCCAGAAGTTCTCGCCGTTGACGTACTTGATCGTGAACCACAGGGCGCGGTGCCACTCGTGGTCGGGCGGCGAGACCCGAGTGAGCAGGCGCCCGTTGGGCGCGTGCACCGGGTGCAGGTGGGGTTTGGTCGTCATGGCGTCACAACCTCACTTCGCGGCGGGTCGACGCCGACTCGTACATGGCCGTGACGGCGGCGATGGCGCGGCGGGCGTCGAGGAGCGTGACCGGGAGCTCGGTGCCGGCGCCCAGTGCGGCGCCGAAGCGCTCGAACTGGCCGAGGAAGTTCTCGCTCCGGGGGGTGAAGCCGGCGAGGGCGTCGTCGACGGCGGCCGGGTCGCGGCCGGTGAACGTCCACGGATCCGAGCTGTTCGTGTACGCCTCGGTGTTGCTCTCCGCCGTCAGGTCCTCGAAGCACAGCCGGTGGCGCGTGACCTCGACGAACGAGCCGAGGGTGGCCGAGAGCGTGGCCAGCGCGCCGCCCTCGAGCTCGAACGCGGCGGCCGCGCAGTCCTCGGTCTCGACGTCGTTGATCCGGGTGGCGGTGCGGGCGGACACGGCAACGACCGGACCGGCGACGTAGGTCACCATGTCGAGCGCATGGACGGCGTGGGTGAGGAGCACACCGCCGAGCTCCCCGGCGAACGTCCCCCGCCACGGCGCGGCGTAGTAGTCCTGGCCCCGCAACCACGACACCTCGATCGTCGCGGTGTGCAGCGGCCCGGCGAGACCGGCGTCCACGAGGTGGCGCAGCTTCTGCAGCCCGTGGCCGTAGCGGTACTGGAAGATCGGCATGACCCGCCGGCCCGTCTCCGCCTCGACGGCCAGGAGCTGGTCGACCTCGGCCGGCGTGCCGACGACCGGCTTCTCGCACACGACGTCCTTGCCCGCCCGCAACGCCCGCCTCGATCTGGTCGAGGTGCAGCGCCGGGGGCGTGCACAGGTCGATCACGTCGACGTCGTCGCGCGCGAGCAGCTCGTCGAGGTCGGCGGCCGCGAACGCATCGGGGAAGCGCTCCGCCGTCGCCGCTCGCCCGCGCGCCGTCGTGGTCGCACACGGCCGCGACCCGGAAGTGCTCGGGCACCCGCTTCCAGGCCCACAGGTGGGCCCGACCGACGCCGAGCCCGACGACGGCCACCCCGCGCACGCTTCGTTCCGTCACGGTCCATCCCTGCTGGCCTTCTTGGCCGCGGCGAGCAACGGTCGGTCCTCCCGGAGCTTGTAGAACGGGTCGAGCGGGCCAGCAGCCCGACACGAGGCCGTTGCGGGGCGCCGTCGTGCAGTCGCTGAACGTGCGGCAGATGCGCCGGCGGTCGTACGGCCGTCCGGCCAGCAGGTCGTCGGGGAGGTCGTGGTAGCTGAGCACCATGCGGCCGAGCCCGATCCAGTCGGCGCCGCCGTCGCGCAGCACGCCGGCGGCCACGTGCGGCAGCCACTCCTGGAGGTAGGAGTAGCCCGGTGCCGACGACGGTGACGGCCGGGGCGGTGGGCCTTGAGCTCGGCGGTGGCGGCGAGCAGTCGGGCCACGCCGACGAGGGGGTCCTCGGGCGGGAGGTAGCCGTCGGAGGGCGGGAAGAACGCCGGCCGCTGGACGTGGGGGACGTAGTACGGGCTGCCGGCGGTGATGCAGACGAGGTGGACGTCGAGATCGCCCAGGACGTCGAGGAGCGCCTTGGGTTCGGCCAGGTCGAGGCCGAGGCCGGTGCCGTCGCCGCCGAACGCGTGGCGGTACGGGACCGGTGCGCCCGGTTCCGGCTCGCCGACGCCGGTGCCCTCGGCGGGGCGGTGGGGGACGAGGTCGAACGCGCTCAGGCGCACGCCGATGTCGAGGCCCGGCGCCGCGGCGCGCACGGCGTCGATGCACCGGCGGAGGAAGGTGGTGCGGTCGTGCAGCGAGGGGCCGCCGTAGGGGCCCGGCCGGTCGAAGGCGGTCGAGGAGCTCATGGCCGAGGTAGCCGTGGCAGGCCTTGACGTCGACGAACGCGAACCCGGCCTCGGCGGCCACCACCGCGGCGGCGGCGAAGGACGCGACGAGGTCGTCGAGCTCCCCGTCGGTGAGCACGTGGATCGGCGCCGTCGCCCGCGGCATCGAGGACGGGGTGCTCGTAGGCGACGAGCGGGCCGGTCACGGCGTAGCGGCCGGAGTGGGTGAGCTGCAGGCCGATGGTCAGGGCGTCGGCGGACTCGGTCCCGTAGCGGTCGGCGTGGGCGGCGACGAGCCCGTCCCGGAGGCCGGCGGCATCGGGCCCGATCAGCAGTTGGCGCGGGTTGGCCCGCCCGTCGGCGCGGACCGCAACGGCTTCGCCGCCCCAGATGAGGCCGGCACCGCTCTCGCCGAAGCGCTGCCAACGCCGGCGGACGAGGTCGGTCGCCCGCCCCTCCTCGGTGCCGTCCCATCCCTCCATCGGGAGGATGGCGTAGCGATCGGCGTGCTCGGGCGGCGGCTCGTCCACGAACGGCAGCGACACGCCGAGCGAGGCGAGGTGCTCGAGGAACTGCTCGGACGTCTTGAGCTTCCGGACCTGGATCATGCGCCGGCCGACAAGCCGAGGGCGGCGGCGATGGCTTCGAGGAGGACGACGTCGCTGTCGGGGCGACGAAGGGCGTCGGGCGGCGTGTCGTCGCCGTCGAGCCAGCCCCGGACCACGAGGAACTGCGCCGCGCGTGCTTGTACGCCGGCACCGGCGCCCGGAAGGTGAGGCGGCCCAGGTACTGGAGCGTGTCGTTGAGCTCGTGGAACCCGGGGTCCCCGGCGGCCCAGAGCTCGTCGCGCCGGGCGAACGCATCGGGGGCGAAGGAGCTCAGGCCGAGGAGGTAGTCGCTCCCGTACATCACCATGTCGATGGCCAGATCGTTGCCGGTGTAGAGCCGGAAGTCGGGCCGGCGTTCGTCCCGGAGCGCGAGGCGGTCCCACTCGGCCTGCCGGCTGAGCGACGAGTGCTTGGCGCCGACGCACTGCGGGATGTCGAGGAGCCCGCCGAAGGTGTCGAGGTCGTAGATCCGACCGGCCGGCGTGAAGGCCGGGCTCAGCTCGAAGGCGAGGAAGGCGTCGACCTCCGAGGCCAGCTGCTCGTGGGCGGCCACGACGTCCGTGGCGGTGAGCCCGTACGAGGGGAACACGATCGGTGTCCCACCCACCGCGGTGATAGCGCCCAGCTCGGCCCGGTACGCGTCGGGGGCGAAGGGGGCGCCGGGTTCGTCGCCCACCCACGCGCCGGCGATGAAGCGGCCGCCGCCGACGAGTGCTTCGGTGCGTTGGAGCACCTCACGACGCTGGGGTCCGTCGAGGCGCTGGACGTATCCCGTGTCCATGTTCACCGCGGGGGTCAGCCCGGCGGCGACGGTGCGCTCGAGGTGACCTTCGAAGCCGACCCAGTCGACGGCCCGGCCGCCGTCGGTCCAGGGGAGGAGGACGGCGCTCATCCCGTCGATCACCCGGTTCGGCCGGATCCGTTCGTGCACGGTTCCGGATGCTACGGGGGACCTCAGCGGCCGAGGGACAGGCCGGCGGCGCCCGAGAGCTCGAGGTGCACCGACGAGGGACCGCTGGCGATCACGGTGCGGACCTTGCCATGGTCCTCGCGGAGCTCGACGGTCAGCTCCCGGCTGTCTTCGGCCCACTCGGTGAGGAGGTGCTCGACGCGGTCGGCGAACCAGGCCGTGTCGGGCGTGTGGAACTGCAGCGTGAAGGGCAGGCCGGCGGGGGCACCGACGCCGGGGCCGGCGTCCTGGACGGCCACCAGCAGGCAGTCGATGGTGATGCCGTCGGGCTGGCGGCGGGTGAACAGCAGCTGCGACAGGAGGCGGACCCCCGGCCGCCGGTCGTCGAGCGCCTCGGGGGCCACGGGCGGCGGGATCGGCGCGGGCCCGGCCAGCGCGAGCGCCAGCGCCACGATGGTGGTGACGACGGCGAACACGACCAGGGTCAGCAGGAACGTCGGGGCCACCTGTCGTTCGTACCCCCCGGGCCGTCCCGGTGCACCACCATCCCCCACCCGCGAGCGGAGCGAACGTATGTTCGCTAGTTTCGCGATGTGGGCTGGGACAACCCGAAGGTGCCGTGGAAGGAGCTGCATGACCGGCTCACGGACCAGCCCGTGCCCGGTCGGGCCGACGACGTGCCGGCCTTCGCCGACGGGGGTGACAGCCCGGCGTGGTCGAGGAAGCGGTCCGCCTACGAGCCGCCGCCGACACCTTCGCGCCGTCGCGGCACGGTCCCGTACGCCGAGCTGCACTGCCACTCCAACTTCAGCTTCCTGGACGGGGCGTCGCACCCGGAGGAGCTGGCCGAGGAGGCGGCCCGCCTGGGTCTCGAGGCGCTGGCGCTCACCGACCACGACGGGATGTACGGCGTCGTCCGCTTCGCCGAGGCGGCGTCGGCCATCGGGCTGCCGACGATCTTCGGGGCCGAGCTGTCGTTGGGGCTGACCAAGCCGCAGAACGGCGTCCCCGACCCGGAGGGACGCCACCTCCTCGTGCTGGCCCGTGACCCCCAGGGCTACGGCCGCCTGTGTCGGGCCATCACGGCCGCCCAGCTGGCGGGGGAGGAGAAGGGGAAGCCGGTGTTCAGCCTGTCGGCACTGGCCGAGGCGTCGGCCGGGCACTGGCTGGTGCTGACCGGGTGCCGGAAGGGCACGGTGCCCGGGGCCCTGCTGGCCGAGGGGCCGGCGGCCGCGACCCGCCAGCTCGCCGACCTCGTCGTGGCCTTCGGCCGCGACAACGTGGCCGTCGAGCTGTGGGACCACGGTGACCCGCTCGACTCGGCCCGCAACGACGCCCTCGTCGACATCGCGTTGCGCCAGCAGGTGGAGGTGGTGGCGACCAACAACGTTCACTACTCGGTGCCGTCGAGGCGGGCGCTGGCCACGGCGCTGGCCGCGGTGCGGGCCCGGCGTTCGCTCGACGAGATCGACGGCTGGCTGCCACCCTCGGGCGCGGCCCACCTCCGCTCGGGCGCCGAACAGGCGCGGCGCTTCGCCCGCTACCCCGGCGTCGTCGAACGGGCCGCCGCCTTCGGTCTCGAGTGCGCCTTCGACCTCAAGGTGGTGGCGCCCAACCTGCCCGACCACCCGGTCCCCGAGGGCCACACGGAGATGTCGTGGTTGCGGGTGCTCACCGAACGGGGCGCGCTCGGTCGCTACGGCCCGCGGGAGAGCGAGCGGGTGCCGGGCGCCTACGCGCAGATCGATCACGAGCTGGCCCTGATCGAGCAGCTCAACTTCCCCGGCTACTTCCTCATCGTCCACGACATCGTCGAGTTCTGCCGGTCGTCCGACATCTACTGCCAAGGGCGGGGCAGCGCCGCCAACTCGGCCGTCTGCTACGCCCTCGGCATCACGGCGGCCGACGCCGTGTCGCTCGGTCTGCTGTTCGAGCGGTTCCTCTCGCCCGAACGGGACGGCCCGCCGGACATCGACGTCGACATCGAGAGCGACCGGCGCGAAGAGGCGATCCAGTACGTCTACGAGCGGTACGGACGGGAGAACGCGGCCCAGGTCGCCAACGTCATCACCTACCGCCCGAAGTCGGCGGTGCGCGACATGGGCAAGGCGCTCGGGTTCGCCATGGGCCAGCTCGATGCGTGGTCGAAGCAGGTCGACGGGTGGGGCCCGCTGTCGGCGACGGCGGCGTTGCCCGACCACGACATCCCGGCGTCGGTGATGGAGCTGGCCGACGCCGTGCAGCACTTCCCGCGCCATCTCGGGATCCACTCCGGGGGGATGGTGATCTGCGACCGCCCGGTGAGCGAGGTCGTCCCCGTCGAGTGGGGGCGGATGGCGGGACGGACGGTGCTGCAGTGGGACAAGGACGACTGCGCCGCGGCCGGGCTCGTGAAGTTCGACCTGCTCGGCCTCGGGATGTTGAGCGCGCTGCACTACGCCGTCGATCTCATCCGGGACGCGTACGGCGTCGAGGTCGATCTCGCCCTGCTCCCCCAGGAGGACGCGGTCTACGACATGTTGTGCCAGGCCGACTCGGTCGGCGTCTTCCAGGTCGAGTCGCGGGCGCAGATGGCGACGCTGCCGAGGCTCAAGCCCCGCACGTTCTACGACCTCGTCGTCGAGGTGGCGCTGATCCGACCGGGGCCCATCCAGGGCGGCTCGGTCCATCCGTACATCCGCCGACGCAACGGCCGTGAGCCCGTGACGTTCCTCCACCCGTTGCTCGAGCGGTCGCTGAAGAAGACGTTGGGCGTGCCGCTGTTCCAGGAGCAGCTGATGCAGATGGCCATCGACGTCGCCGGCTTCACCGCCGGCGAGGCCGACCAGCTCCGCCAGGCGATGGGCTCGAAGCGGTCGAAGGACCGGATGTTGCGGCTGCGCGAACGGCTGTACGAAGGGATGGCCGAACGGGGCATCACCGGCCCGGTCGCCGATCAGATCTACGAGAAGCTCGCCGCCTTCGCGAACTTCGGCTTCCCCGAGTCGCACTCGGTGTCCTTCGCCTACCTCGTGTACTCGTCGTCGTGGATCAAGCTCCACTACCCGGCCGCCTTCTGCGCCGCGCTGCTCAACGCCCAGCCGATGGGCTTCTACTCGCCGCAGTCCCTCGTCGCCGACGCCAAGCGCCACGGCGTCACCGTCCTCCCGCCCGACGTCAACGCCTCCTCCTGGGACGCCGCGCTCGAACGAAAAGGAGCGTCAGCGACGAAGAGCGAGGCCGAGTATGGGGTGCGGCTCGGCATCGCGTCGGTGCGGTCGATCGGGGTGGAGGTGGCGAAGGCGGTGGCGGCGGGGCGGCCGTACGAGACGATGGAGGACGTGGTGCGGGCGGCCGAGCTGACCCAGCCCCAGGTCGAGGCGTTGGCGACGGCGGGCGCGTTCGCCTCCCTCGGCGTCGGCCGTCGGGAGGCGCTGTGGGGGGCGGGGGCGGTGGCCCAGTCGCGGGCCGACCGGCTGCCCGGTGTGGTCGTCGGGGCCTCGGCGCCGGCGCTTCCGGGGATGGACCCGATGGAGGAGACGATCGCCGACCTGTGGTCGACGAGCATCACGACGTCGACCTATCCGACGGAGTTCGTGCGCGAGCACCTCGACGACCTCGGGGCGGTGGCGGCCTCGGGCCTCCGCGGCATCGAGCACGGGACGCGGGTGCTCGTCGGTGGCGTCGTCACCCACCGCCAGCGCCCGGCGACGGCCCAGGGCACGATCTTCATCAACCTGGAGGACGAGACCGGCCTCGTCAACGTCGTGTGCTCGAAGGGGGCGTGGGCCCACTATCGCCGGGCGGCCCGCTCCGCGCCGGCGCTGCTCGTCCGGGGCACGCTCGAGAAGGTCGACGGGGTCATCAACGTGATCGCCGATCGGATCACCGAGCTGTCCCTCGTCGGGTCGACGCCGAAGTCCCGCGACTTCCGCTGACCGGCGCTCGCGCCGGCGGTAGAAAGGCCGCATGAGTCCTCGCTTCAAGGTCGGCGTCCAGATCCAGCCCCAGCACTGCACCATCGACGAGCTCCGCGCCGCGTGGGAGGCGGCCGACGCGCTCGGCGTCGACAGCATCTGGACGTGGGACCACTTCTTCCCGCTGTACGGGGAGAAGGACGGCCCGCACTACGAGGGCTGGTCGTTGCTGGCCGCCATGGCGGTGACGACGACGCGGGCCCGGTTCGGGATGCTCGTGACGTGCAACAGCTACCGCAACCCGGAGCTGCTGGCCGACATGGCCCGCACGATCGACCAACTGAGCCACGGGCGCCTCATCCTCGGTCTCGGCGCCGGCTGGTTCGAACGCGACTACGCCGAGTACGGCTACGAGTTCGGGACGGGACCGACGCGGTTGCGGGCCCTGGCCGAGGCCCTCCCTCGGATCGAGGATCGACTGGCGAAGCTCCACCCGGGGCCGGCCGGCAACTTGCCCATCCTGATCGGCGGCGGGGGCGAGAAGGTCACGCTCAAGCTGGTGGCCAAGCACGCGCGCCTCTGGAACGGGTTCGGCCCGCCGGCGCAGTTCGCGCACAAGAACGCGGTGCTCGACGAGTGGTGCGCCAAGCTCGGCCGCGACCCGAAGGAGATCGAGCGCACCGGCGCGATCAACGCCACCGACGTGAACGAAGCGACCGTCGAGGAGTGGATGGCGGCGGGAGCGGATCACCTCATCGTGATGACGGGGGCACCCTTCGACCTGGACCCGGTCCAGCGGTTGCTCGACCTCGCCCGGGGCTGACGACCTCGGCGGCTACGTCGTCGTGCGGAGCACCGACCGCTCGCTGTCGAGGAAGCGGGCGGCGATCACGACGAAGGCCGTGCCCCACCCGAGACCGGCGCCGACGGCCACGGCCGCATGGGCCGCCGTGAGGGCACCGATGGCCACGTCCCGCACGCAGAGCAGCAGGCCGAAGAAGGGCAGCGCGAGGAGCGACGGCGTCGAAGGGATGCCGCTGCGGAACTGGAGGAAGGAGCCCAACAGGAAGATCGGCAGGGTGACCATCTGCAGGACGGACCCCAGCTCCGCGCTCGTGCGGCTGGCGGCGCCGACGGCGATGCCGAGGCTCACCAGGAGCAGCAGGAGCGCAACGGCGACGAGGAGCACCAGGCCGACGTCGTGGAGCGGGAGGTCGACCGTGCGACCGCCGGTCCCGAGGGGCACGAAGCGGCCGGCGAGAAGGGGGAGCCCGACGGCTCCCAGGGTGACGGCGCCGATCACGCAGGAGGACGCGCCCTTGCCCAGGAGGATCTCGCGCCGGGTGAACGGGAGCACGAGCAAGGGCTCGAACACCCGCTGATCCTTGGCGCCGCTGATCCGTTGGGCGGCGACGCCGACGGTGGACGCCAGCGGGAGGAGCACGAGCAATGGCAAGAGGCTGGCCAGGTTGAGTCGCCGGCCCCGTCCGGTCCGGGAGAGATCGACCTCCTCGACGACCAGCGGACGAACGGTCGCCGGCGCCAACCCCCGGGCGCGGAGGCGGGCGTCGGTGAGCTCGAGGCCGTGCGCGCCCAACGCGCCGACGACGGCCCCCAGCGCGGCGCGCGACCGGTTGCTCCCGCCGAGGACGAGGAGCTCACCCTGCACCTGCCCGTCCTCGGCGGCGAGCGCAGGCTCGATGGCCCCGGTGGCATGCAGGCCGAGGTCGGCGTCTCCATGCAGCACGGCGGCGCGCGCGTCCGTCACCGAGACGAGGCGGAACCCCGCCGGCGGCAATGCCTCGGCCAGGGCGGCCACGTCGTCACCCGTCCCCTCGATCGCCACCCGATGCACGGCGCGTTGCTGGGTGGCCGTCTCCCGCTGGGCCAGCACGCCGGGCAGCAGGAGCAGGAAGGACACCGTGACGAAGGGGATGATCAGGAGACCGAGCCAGACGCGGGGCTGGCGGCGGAGGTCGAGGAGGTCGTGCCGGGCGACGGTCAGGATCGCCGGCAGTCTCATCTCGACGCCCGCAGCACGGCGCTCTCCGCATCCAGGAGGCGGACCGCCCGCCGGAGGAGCAGGGCCATGGCCACGAGGCCGCCGAGCGCGGCGGTGAGGGTCGGTCCGACCTCGAAGCCGCCCGCGATCACGTCGCGCACGAGGAGCATCGGGCCCAGCACGGGGACGAGCAGGATCGGCCCGGCGGCGGCGACCCCGGTGAGGAAGGGCGTGGTCGAGGCGACCCCGAAGACGGCCAGCTGGGCCAGGGTCACGAACGTCGACCCCTCACCGCCCGAGTGGGCTCGCGCGCCGGCGTAGAGGCCGATGGCGGTGAAGACGCCTCCGAAGAGCAGCACGCCGAGGGAGAGGCCGGCCGCCACCTCCAAGGGACCGCCCACCGTCCCCGTCACGGCGGCGAGGGCCAGCGACAGGAGCACCACCAGGGGCACGAAGAGGAGGGCGGCGGCGAGGAAGCCGGCGGACATGGTGGCGGCGCCGACGCCGAGGAGGATCTCGAGGCGCTGGAAGGGGAGCACCAGCAGCGGCTCGAGCACGCGTCGGTCCTTGGCCCCCGCGAGCCGCTCCTCGGCGGCGGCCATGAGGCCGAAGAGCTGGATGACCAGGAGCGGCGGGAGGGCCTGGGCCAGGCCGACCCGGGTCCCCTCGCCCGACGACGTGGTGAGGTCGACGGTGTCGAGGGCGAAGGGCGAGGCGACGGCCGGTGGGATCCCGGCGCGGGCCAACGCCTCCGCCGCGGTCGCGGCCCGCAGCTCGTCGAGGCGTTGCACCACCGCCTCGCCGCCGAAGCGGGACGAGACCTCGTGGGGCAGCGTCAGCACCCGGAGAGGGACGGGGCGGCCCTCCCGCGCCGTGGCCGCGGCCCGCTCCGGGATGCGCAGGGCCACGTCGGCGGTCCGGGTGACGACCGCCCGTTCGGCGTCGTCGGCGGGGCGCCAGGTCAACGGCGTCCGGGCGAGCGCCTCGGCCAGGCCGGCGACCGCGCCGACGTCCCCCTGCACCGCCACCGTGAACGTCGACCGCCGCTCCCGCTCGTCGGCGGAGCGGAACAGGAGCACCGGGAAGGCGAGGAGGAGGATGACGACGAAGGGCTGGAGGAACAGCCGGCGCCACACCTTGCCCTGGCGCCGGTAGTCGAGCAGCTCCCGCCGGAACACGAGGCGGACGGGGCGGAGCCGGACCGGCCTCACTCGGACGCCATCGTCCGTTCGGCGACGATCGAGAGGAACGCCTCGCGGAACGAGGCCGTCCCGGTCCGCTCGATGATCTCGGCGGGCGATCCTTCCGCGACCGTCCGCCCGTTGACGATGCCGACGACGTGGTCGCACAGGCGTTCGGCCTCGTCCAGCACGTGGGTCGACAGGAACACCGTCTTCCCGCCGACCACGTCGGGCCGCTGGAGGAGCTCCTGCATGCCGGCCTGGGCGACGATGTCGAGGTTGGCCGTCGGCTCGTCGAGCAGGAGGACCGGCGGGTCGTGCACCAGGGCGCGGGCGAGGGCCGCCTTCTGGCGGTTGCCCTTCGACAGCGCCCCCGCCCGCTTGTCGATGCCGTCCTCCAAACCCAGGAGCTCGACGAGCAGGGCGATCCGGTCGCGGATGCGAGCGGCCGGGAGCTCGTAGGCCTGGGCGCTGAACTCGAGCTGCTCCCGCACCGTCAAGCGGTCGAGGAGGCTGGGCTCCTCGGTGACGAGGCCGATGACGCGGCGCACCTCGAGCGCCTCGGCCACGACGTCGTGGCCGGCGATGCGCACGTGCCCTTCGGTCGGTCGCAGAAGCGTCGACAGCACCCGCATCGTCGTCGTCTTACCGGCGCCGTTCGGCCCGAGGAACCCGGTGATGGAGCCCGGGGGCACGACGAAGGACAGGCCGTCGAGCACCTTGGCGTCACCGAGGCGCCGGACGAGACCCTCGACCTCGATCACCGGCGAAACGTCCCCCGGAGCTCGCCCTCGCCGGCGATGCGGGCGGCATCGATGGCGTCGAGCGCCTCCTTGGTCGGCGCACCGTCGGCGAGGCCGAGCCGCCGCCGGAGCGGGAACACCGTCAAGACGTAGGTGTGCTCCTCGCCGGGCGGAGGACACGGGCCGATGTAGGTGGCGCTGTCGGCCGTGGTCAGGGCCTCCACGGCGCCGACCGGTCGCTCGCCCGACCGGATGGCCCGCACGTCGGGCCGGATCCCCAGGACGATCCAGTGGTGGAAGATCCCGTTCGGCGCATCGAGATCGGCGAGCACGACGGCCAGCTCCTGCGTGCCTTCGGGGACGTCCGTCCAGGCCAGCGGCGGGGCCTGGTTGTCGCCCTCGCAGGAGTAGCGCTCGGGGATGGCGCCGCCGTCGCGGAAGGCGGAGCTGCGCACCTGGATGGCCGTCGGCGGCCGCTCGCACGCGGCCAAGGGCAGCGCCACCAGCAACAGGAGGAGAGCCCGTCGCCGCATCAGCGGAGACTACGCAGCGACGACCGAGCTGATGATCTCGACCACCAGCGCGACGGCGACGAGCGTGACGATGGTCAGGTTGTAGGCGAGGTGGAGCCGGGTGCTCTCGGCCAGCGCCGCGCTCCGGCGCCCGGTGGCTCGGTACTCGCGCAGGTAGGCGAGCGTGAACCCGGCCCCGCCGATGGACAGCGCGAGGGCCACGCCGATCGGGATGCCGACGAGGGCGTGGACGAGCCCGAAGAGCACGGCCTTGCCGATCCGCTTCGGCGTCGACCAGGTCTCTGCGCCGAGCCGGAAGCCGAGCTCTTCGCGCTCGACGAGCAGGGGGAGCGCCGGGAGGAGGAGCAGCACGAAGATCGTCGGGACGATGACCTCGAAGGCGGTGCCGGCGGTCCGGTCGGTGACGCCGAAGGCGGGGTTGCCCTGGCCGCCGATCGCCGTCCACCAGCCGAAGTCGAGCGGGTGGATCGACGTCAGCCCGATGGCGGCCAGCAGCACCAGGGCCAACAGGACGGGTACGAGGGCGAAGTGCCGCACCCGGAGACCCCGCAGGAGCTCGGCCGACCGGGCCCGCGCACCACCGGCCAACGACCGACGGAACGAGACGACCAGGCGCGACCCGAACCAGCCCAGGACCACGAGGGTCACGACGTCCAGCGGCTCGATGCGGCTCACGGCGCCGCGGTGCGGGCGTAGTACCGGCGCCGGCGCGACCAGGTCACGGCAGAGATGGCGGCGCCGAGGCCGATGCCGCCGAGGGCGAGCAGGAACATCGGCCGCACGACGCGGACGGGGAGGCCGATTCCGTCGCTGATGGCGATGTTCTGGGCCGGGTTGTTGTCCCAGTTCCCGGACGTGTCGAAGTCGAGGGAGACCCGGTAGCGCCCCGGGCGCGGCGCGTCGAACAGCCACAGGGAGCGGCCCTCGCGGCGGGCCGTGTTGAAGACGCGCGCCGGCGCCGGCCGCAGCCGGAGGGCCGTTCCCTGCGGCGCGTTCACCGCCACCGTCGCGACGGCCCGGTACTCCGCCGGATCGTTGTCGTGACAGCTGAGGCACGTGCCCTCGATCCAGAACGTGTGGGTGCCGGCCTCCCGCAGGGCCACCTCGCCCCCGAAGGGTCCGAGGCGATCGAAGGCCTCGACGGCGTCGAAGATCCGCGTCGTGGCGTACGGCCACCATGCGCCGGCGGCGACGAGGCCGGCGACCACGATCAGCCCGGCGAGGCGGTACCAGCGCGGCGACGGCGGGCGGGGGTCACTCATGGGGATGGGTCAGACTGCCGCATGGACGCGCATCAGGCCATCATCACCAAGCGGGACACGCGGCAGTACCTCCCCGACGCCGTGGGATCCGAAGCCCTCGAGCGGGTGCTGCGGGCCGGGCGGATGGCCGGGAGTGCCAAGAACGCGCAGGTGACCCGCATCCTCGTGGTCACCGAGGCCGAGCGACGAGAGGCACTGGCATCGTGCGGCGACTTCACGGCCTGGATCCCGGTCGCCCCCGTCATCCTGGTTCTCGTGGCACCGGTCGACGGTGGGCGTCTCTTCGACCTCGGCCGCATGGCCCAGAACCTGATGCTTGCGGCGCACGACCTGGGGCTGGCCACGTGCCCGGTCACGTTCCACCACCAGGACCGCATGCGGGCGGCCATCGGCCTGCCGGCGGACATGGAGGGCCCGATGGGCATCACCCTCGGCCATCCCGGTCCGCTCGACGCCAACCGGCCCCGGGCGCCGCGCCTGCCGCTCGAGGACCTCGTCCATCGCGAGACCTGGCGGGCCTGAACCCGGTACGCCGGCCGTTCTGGGTGGGCTCGACGACCTCATCGGTCGTTCAGCTCGCCCAGAACGCTCAGGAGCTCTCGGCCATGACCGCCTGCTCGGCGAGGGCGATGGGGAGCATGCCGGAGCCGGCGATGGTGTCGTTGAACGAGCGCAGGGACCCGAGGTCGGCGGCGAAGTAGCGGTCGCGGATGCGGTCGATCTCGAGGGCGCCGGTCAGGTATGACGCGGCCTGCGTCGGCCAGGAGCAGTACCGGCCCACCTCGGCCCGGGCCGTCGGCTCCGACAGGGAGGCCTTGGTCGACATAGAGGTCACCGCCTCCTCGAAGGTCATGTCGCCCAGGTGCAGCGAGGTGTCGACGACGATGCGGGCGGCCCGGAAGATGCGGGCGTCGAGCTGGCCCAGCTCGTGGCGGGGATCGGTGAAGAAGCCCTGCTCGCGCATCAGCTTCTCGGCGTAGAGACCCCAGCCCTCGGTGAAGTAGGAGGTCCCGAGGACGCGACGGATCGGTCGCGGGTGGAGCTTCACGGTGACGAGGTGCCAGTGGTGGCCGGGGTAGGCCTCGTGGACGGAGACGGCAGGGATCGAGTGGTAGCTGTTCGTCTCGAGCCGCTTCTGCACCTCCGCCGGGGCCGTCCCGTCCGGCGGGAAGGGCACGAAGAACGTCCCCGTCCTCGACGGCGAGAACGCCGGCGGCGTGCTGTAGGAGGCGACGGCCAGGACCGGGCGCTGGAACGGAGGCGACGGTAGGACGCGGCACTCCTCGCCGGCGGGCATGGTGACGATGCCGGTCTCGTGGAGGAAGCGGCGCGCCTTCTCCGTCCACTCTTCGTACGCATCGCGCATCGCCTCGGGCGTCGGCGGATGGTCCTGGTTCAGGGTGCGGACGAGCGCCTGCCAGTCGCCCCCGCCGGCGGGATCGATTCGGCCGGCGAGCTCGGACATCTCCGCGCTCGAGCTCGTCGTAGGCGGCTTGACCCCGGGCCCGCATGGCCGATGCGCCGTAGCCAAGGAGCTCCTTGTCGGTGAGGAGGGCGCTGTAACGGGTGTCGCCGAGGGCCCACTCACCCTGGGCCTGCGAGCCCAGCTCGTCGAGAAAGTCGAGGAAGGACTCGAGCGCCCCCGCCGCCACCTCGCCCGCGGCGGCGACGTCGCCGCGCCGGTCGTCGCCCACCTCGCCCGGGACGAGGTCGCGGGCGTAGGTGATGCCGGCGCGGCAGGTCCCCTTCGCTCGCTCCACGAACAGGGGACTGGCGACGCCGGCGTCGAGGTTCTCACGTGCGGCCGCCAGCACGGCCGGGACCTCCCGCAGCCGGGCGGCCGCATGTACGGCGAGCTCCGGCTCCGGTGACGTCCGATTGAGGAACAGGCTGAACACGCCCGACAGGCACGGTCCGAGGTACGTCGCCGGATCCCGGCGCCATACCGCCCACTCCCGCAGGGCCGACCGGCCGCGCAGCGTGGACAGCACGAGGTCCCGGTCGATGCGCTCGTCGAGCGAGAGGTCGGCGTCGGCCAAGGCACCGAACCGTTCGGTCCACCCGTCCTCGGCCCGCTCACGACGCCGATAGCCGGCTTCGGTGAAGTCGCCGATGCGGCCGTCGTGGCCGGGAAGGCCGAGCCGGGTGGCGTTGGTGGGGCTCTCCTCGGCCTCCTCGGCGATGAACGCGTCGATCAGTTCGTCGAGGGTCGCAGCCACGGGTCGGACGCTATCGGGGCGGTAGCCTCCGAACCCGGTGCCCCCAACCCCCGTCCGATCGACATGCGACCCCGTCTCCGCCCCGTCGCGCGTCTGCGCGCCGCCTTCGGCCCGGACGCCGCCGGCGTCCGGCAGAGCCTCGTCGCGCTCGGACTGAACTCGACCAGCAGCCTCGTCGCCGGCGCCTTCCTCGGCTCCATCACCGGCACGTTCGAGCGCTACCCGGGGCTGCTCGTCCTGGTCCCGGCCGCCATCGGCCTGCGGGGGAACATCTTCGGGACGTTCGGCAGCCGGATCAGCACGACCATCCACTCGGGCACCTTCCGCCTCTCGACCCGTCGCGACACCGTGCTCGGCCAGAACGTGCTCGCGGCGTCGATCCTGACCCTCGGGATGTCGCTGCTCCTCGCGCTCACGGCGAAGGCGATCGCCGTGGCGCTCGGCCTCGAGCACACCATCCCGATCCTCGAGCTGTCGGTCATCTCGATCGTCGGTGGCGCCCTCGGCTCGGTCGTGGTGATGGCCGCCACCCTCGGCTTGACGGCGGGCGCGGTCCGCTACGGCTGGGACCTCGACGACGTGAACGCGCCGCTGGTGTCGACGCTCGGTGACGTCCTCACCCTGCCCGCGCTGTTCATCGGCACCTTCCTGATCGGCTTCGGCGTGTTCACGCCGGCCCTCGGTGTCGTACTGGCGGCGGCGTCGATCGCGGCGACCGTGTTCGGGCTGCGCTCGAAGCTCGACCAGCTGCCGCGGATCGTCAAGGAGTCGCTGCCGATCCTGGCCGTGGCCGGCGCCATCAGCGCCATGGCCGGGATCGTGATCGAGAAGCGCTTCGGCTCGTTCAGCAGCTACCCCGCCCTCCTGGTGCTGGTGCCGGCCCACCTCAGCAGCGCCGGCGCCCTCGGCGGGATCCTGTCCGGGCGCCTGTCGAGCAAGATCCACCTGGGCGTCGTCATCCCGCAGCCGGTCCCGGACCGCTCCGCCCGGAGCGACATGTCCTACGTGTACCTGCTCGCCCTGCCGGTGTACGCCTTCAACGGCATCGGGGCCCACTTCGTCGGCCGCGCCCTCTCCCACGCCAGTCCGGGCCTCGGGCTCATGGTGGTCGCCTCGCTCGCCGGCGGGATGGTGGCCATGGTCTTCGTGCTCGCCCTCGCCTACTACGGGACGATCCTGGCCGTGCGGGGCGGCGTCGACCCCGACACCTACGGCATCCCGGTCGTCAGCTCGTCGGTGGACCTGATCGGCGCGTTCACGCTGATCTTCGCCATCGTGACCCTGGGCATCTCCTAGGTACGCTGGAGGAGACGCTCGATGGAAGACCGACCCCGCAACCTCAAGGCCATGCTGGCGGCGGCCAAGGACGCCTCCGAGCTGATGGTCGACCTGGCCTACGCCTCCCTCTACTTCGGCGACCACACGATGGCCGAGGAGGTGACGGGCCTCGAGGAGGATCTCTCGGGCCTCGTCCACGACATGCGGGCCATCTGCGTCGTCGCCGCCCGCTCGCCCAGGGACGCCGACGCCATGGCCTCGGTCCTCCAGGTCATCGGGGCCATCGAGCGGATGGGCAACGCCGCCGTCGACATCAGCCGCATCGTCACCCGGCGCCTCGGCATCCCGCGGGCGTTGGTCGCCGACCTGTCCGACGGCGGAGGAGGTCTCGCATCGGGTGGCCGTGCGGGAGGGCTCGCACATCGCCCACCGGCCGCTGTCGGCCCTCGAGCTGCCGACGCGGGCCGGCATGCGGGTCGTCGCCATCCGCCGGGGCCGCTCCTGGAACACCCACGTCGATGGCGACGAAGTGCTCGTGCCCGGCGACGTCCTGTTCCTCCAGGGCGCCCGTGAGGGCATCGCCGTGCTGCGCTCGTTGACGAACGCACCGGAGTGGGAGCCCCCCCAGCCCGAGGGCACCGTCACCGAGCTCGATCGGGCCATCGACATCCTCGTGGAGATGAAGAACATCTCCGAGGTCGCGGTGGGGCTGGCCTACTCGGCGCTCGTGCTCGCGCGACCGCGGCCTCGCCACCGAGGTCAACCACCTCGAGGATCGCCTCGACGGCATGCGGGAGCGGCTCGAGTCCTGGGTCCTGCGGGCCGCCGCCGATCACGACGACCCGTCGCCGCTCCGCGGGCTGCTCCACCTGTCGCGGGCGGCCGAGGAGATCGGTGACGCCGCGCAGCAGATGGTGTGGCTGATCGAGAAGGGGGAAGAGCTGCACCCGGTGTTGGCCCTCGCCCTCGGTGATGCCGACGAGGTCGTGGTGCGGGTCCCGGTGGCCGCCGGTTCCCCGGCCGACGGCCAGTCGCTCGGTGACCTCCGGCTCGAGACCGAGACCGGGTTCTTCGTCCTCGCCATCCGGCGGGGTGGCCGCTACTTCTACCGTCCCCGCCCGGATGTCGTCCTGCGGCCCGAGGACGAGCTGATCGCCACCGGCCCCGACGAGGGCCACTCGTTGCTGGCCGAGCGCTGCGGCTTCCGTCTGGTCCAGGACGAGGACACAGGCGAGGACGAGCTGCAGCTGATGGGCTGAGGTGCCGCCGCTCGACGACTTCACCCGATGGGCCCGGTCGGACGGCCTGGAGGTCCTCCTCCTCGGCATCGGTGCGGTGCTCCTGACGCGGTTCGCCCACTGGCTCTCGGGCGTCTACGCCCTGCGAGCCGGAGTCGGCGGGCGGGAGGCCGGCGTCCTCGCGGTGGCCGACGAGACCCGTCGCCGAGCCGCCATCGTCCAGGCCGTCGAGCGGACCGTCGTCGCCCTCGTGTGGTTCATCGCGGCCGTGATGATCCTGACCCGGCTCGGGATCCCGGTCACGACGCTCGTGGCCCCCGCCACGGTCGCCGGCGTGGCGCTCGGCTTCGGCGCCCAGCGCGTCGTGCAGGACGTCCTCGCCGGCTTCTTCATCATCTCGGAGAACCAGTACGGCATCGGCGACCTGGTGCAGATCGCGCAGCCGGGTTCGATGACCGGCGTGTCCGGCACCGTCGAGGCCGTCTCGCTGCGGACGACGCAGCTCCGGTCGGCGACGGGCGAGCTCGTCATCCTCCCGAACGGCGAGGCCCGGCAGGTGACGAACCGCTCCCGCGACTGGCGCCTCGTCGTCGTCGACGCGCCGATCCCGCTCGACGCCGACGTCGACGCCGCCACGATCGCCTTGCGAAAGGCGGCCGACGAGCTGTCGGCCGACGAGACCGTGGCGCCGCTGCTCCTCGACCAGGTCAACGTCACCGGCGTGCAGTCCATCGAGCTCGGGTACCTCCAGATGCGGGTCTCGGCCCGCACCACGCCGGCCCACGCCATCGAGGTCGGGCTCGCCTTGCGCCGGGCCGCGGCGCGGGCTCTCAACGAGGCGGGCCTCGCCACGTCTCTGGCGTTCTCGACGTCGGAGGCGAAGGCGGAAGGCGGGCGTCCCGCCCCTGCCCCGACGGGCACGACGCCGCCCGCCGGGCCTCGCCGGGCGGCCCGCGCTCGGGATCGTGGATGACCGTCCGCATGCGGCGCTCGACGATGGTGCTCATCACCCTGTTCGTCTTCACGTTCGCGTCGTACCTCGAGGTCCGGCCCGCCCCCGAGCCCGCTCCGAGGACTGCGCCGGCGTCCACGACGACGAGCACCGGGCCGCCCACGACGGTGCGGCGGCGGCCCGCGACGACCTCGACCACCTCGGCGCCGGCCGGGACCACGACCACGTCGGCCCTCGACCCCGACGGTGACACCACAACGACGAGCGAGGCGTCGACGACAACGACGGCATCCGGCGGGCCGACGACAACGACGGCATCAGGCGGGCCGACGACGACGCGCACCGGCGGCTCGCCGTCGTCATCCACGACCGCTTCGCCGTAGTCCGGCCCGCCGACCAAGCTGGGGGGGTGCCGCCCCTCGATCTCGCGCCCACGGCCATGGCGGCCGGGGGTGACGCCATCGCCCGCGACGCCGACGGACGGGTCGTGTTCGTCGAGGGCGCGCTGCCGGGCGAGCGGGTGCGGGTGCGGCTCGTGCAGTCGAAGAAGGACTTCGCCCGGGGCGTCGCGGTCGAGGTCCTCGAGGCGAGCCCCGATCGCGTGACGCCCCCGTGCGTCGCGCTCGGCGCCGGATGCGGGGGCTGCTCCTGGCAGCACGTGACGGTGGACGGACAGGCCCGGC
Organism: uncultured Actinomycetes bacterium; assembly: GCA_963731055.1. Taxonomy (GTDB): domain Bacteria; phylum Actinomycetota; class Acidimicrobiia; order Acidimicrobiales; family CADCTF01; genus DATLED01. Next base: position 53,902 of record CAVSUD010000009.1, read on the forward strand.
TGAAGATGGCGGTGGTGGAGGACGCGCTGCGGCGGATCGGCCGGCTCGACCCCGGCGCCATCCCGATCCGCGTCCGGCCGCTCCCGGACCGGCCGCAGCGGACGACCGTGCGGTTGGCCGTCGATGCCGACGGGCGCCCCGGTCAACGCCGCCGCGGCGGCCACGATGCCGTCCCCGCCGACGCCTGCCTGGCCGTGCACCCGCGCCTCGAGGAGCTCGTGGTCGGCGGACGCTTCCCGGGTGCGGACGAGGTCGTGTTGCGGGTGGGCGTGGCCTCCGGGGAGCGGGCCGCGTGGATCGAGCCGGAGGCCGCGCGGGCGCAGGCGCGGGTGCCCGCCGACGTCGAGCTCGGGCCCGGGGCCACCGTGCACGAGGAGGTGGCGGGCCGGCGGTTCCGGATCTCCATCGGCTCGTTCTTCCAGTCCGGTCCGGTGGCGGCCGAAGCCCTGGTGGCCGCCGTCGACGCCGCCATCGGCGACGCGCTGCCGGCGGGAGGTCACCTGGTCGATGCCTACGCCGGCGTCGGTCTCTTCGCCGCCACCCTCGCCGCTCGTCACGGCGTGGAGGTCACGGCGATCGAGACGGACCCGTGGGCGGTGTCCGACGCCCACGAGAACCTCCGCGACCTGCCCGCGGCGTGGAGCGGGTCGAGGTCGGGCGGTGGCGGCCGACGCCGTCGATGCGCCCGGCCGACGTCGTGGTCGCCGATCCCGCTCGGAGTGGACTCGGTCGGCCAGGTGTCGCGACGGTGGCGGCGGTGGCGGCCCCGCTCCTCGTCCTGGTGAGCTGCGACCCGGCCTCGTTGGCGCGGGATGCCCGGCTCCTGGCCGACGTCGGCTTCCAGCTCGAGGCGGTGGAGCTGGTCGACGCGTTCCCCGACACCTTCCACGTGGAAGCGGTGTCGACGTTCCGCCGGGAAGGGGTTTCGGCCCCGAGAAACCGGGCAGAAGGGTCGAAACGCGGATAGTGTCGGGCTCGCCACGAGACGTAGCGGCCCCGGTGGAGCACGAGGGACAGTGACGGAGCACCCGACGACGGACGAGACGACCCGACGAGGCGCAGGAGGGGCACTCCGCGAACTGGCGCCGATCACCGCCATCGCCGCCGGCGCCGCGCTGGTCGTCGCCCTCGTCGTGGGCGGAACGACGACCCACGTCATCGCCCCGATCGCCCGCTCGAGCATCCGGGTGCTCGCCGACCCCGTCGCCGTCGCATCCGGTCCGCTCCGGAGCCGGTCGGCGCCCCCCTCCACCACACCCTTGGCGACGACGATGGCCCCGATCGCCGGCATCGCCCCCCTCGAGGTGGCCCTGCGGTTGCCCCGACCGGCGGCGGAGCCGGGGTCGGTCCGACCTGCCTCCACGACCGCCGCCCTGGCCGTCCCCCGCGCGACCGACCAGACGGCGCCGGCGGTCGAGCTCGCCCCGGTTCCCGTCGTCGCCGTCCCGGTTCCCGTCGTCGCTGTCCCGCGGCCGGGATCGGTGGCCGTCGACCTGCCGGCCCCGTCAGGGGTCGTCCCCCCGGCCGCGGTCACGACCCCACCGTCCAACGGTCGTAGCCGCGGCCGCGCCAAGGGGCACGGGGTCACCAAGCCGCAGGACGCACGGGTCGACGTCACCGTCGCCGCCGCCGCCGATCTGGTCCGCCTGGCCGCCACGAGAACGGCGTCGTCGTCGCCGCCCTCGCCCGAGCCGGCTGCGGAGGCCGCGCCTGATCACCGCGACGGGCCTGGTCGCCGCGACGCCAAGGTCCACGACAGCGGTCAGGGTCGCGAGGGCGACCAGGGCCGCAAGGGCCACAAGAGCGGCTAGCGGGGACGCGTCACCGGACGAAGCGGAACAGTCGGAGCGAGGCCGCGAAGTTGTCCGGCTCGGCGATCAGCCGGTGCATCCCGACGCCGAAGCGCAGGTCCTCGTTGCCCACGAACCCGAGCTCGAGGAAGCCACTCTCGGCGAACCATTGCCGGATCGAAACCGTGAGGTCGGGTGGATCCGGATGCCTCGTCCAGATCACGACCGCGTCCTCGTCGCACAGCCGGGACGCGTTCCGCACCGTGTAGTCGACGTCGTCGTCGGAGATGTTGCCGAAGATCCCGCACAGGAGCACGACGTCGGCGGGAACGGCGATCGCATAGGTGTCGGTGGTGCCGGCGTCGCCCACGATCACCGAGAGCTGCCCGTGCAGGCCGGCCTCGGCGATGGCCACGCCGGCGCGGTCGGCAAGCGCCGGATCGGCCTCCACCAGGACGCCCCGGACGTCCTCGCGCTCGGGTGGTCCCGGAGCACGCCGATGACGTCGCGGCCCTCGCCGGCGCAGAGGCTGAGGAGGCGGATCGGCCCGGCCGGGCGGCGGTCGAGGGCCTGGGTGAGGAGTTGCTGGACCACGGCGAGCCTGTGGCTGAGGCGGGACTCGGGATCGGAGTAGGCCTCGTGCCAGGCCGACCAGTCCGTCACGTGCCGACCTCCGGCACGGGCGCGAGATCCTCGACCCGCACCTCGTGGAGGAGAGCCTCGCCGGCGCCGTAGCGACGGAGGTTCTCCAGGAACAGCTCGCCGCTCCGGACGAAGCGGCCGGTGCCGCCGGCGGCGTCATGGGGGGTGACGGTGATCCGGGGGTGGTCCCACAGCGGCGAGTCGGACGGCAGCGGCTCCAGCTCGGTGACGTCGAGGACGGCGGCTTCGATGCCGTCGCCCCGGGCGAGCGCCTCCAGCAGCGCGCCCTCGTCCACGAGCGCGCCGCGGGCGATGTTGACGAGGAGGCTCCCCGCCTTCATGGCGGCGAGAAATCCCCGCGTCGACCAGATGGCGGGTCTCGGCCGTCGCCGGTGCGGCCAGCACGACGACGTCCGCCTCGCCGAGGTGGGCCGGCACCTCGGCGGGCCGGATCATCCGGTCGACCGGCTCGTCCCCCCGTGGGTTGCGTCGTACCCCGATGACGGCGGCCCCGAAGGCGCGGGCCCGAACGGCCGTGGCGGCACCGATGCTGCCGAGCCCGACCACGAGCCACGTCGTGCCGTGCACCTCGCGGAACTCGTGGCGACGCCCACTCCCGCGCCACGCTCGAGGCGGCCCACTCCTGCGGGCGCTGGTAGTGGTCGAGCACCGAGCGCAGGACGAACTCGCTGATCGGGATGTCGGTGACGTGGCTCGTCGTCAGACGGATGCCCTTCCGGACGAGCTGCGCGAACACCGGCGCATCGACCCCGGCGGCCGGTGACTGGATCCAGCGCAGGGTCGTGCTCTGGATCAGGAACGCGAAGAACGGGCGGAGCGGTGCACGGGGCTCGAAGAGGTCGGAGGTCGGCCACGCCACCTCGACGTCGGCCTGTTCCCATGGCGTCCCGTCGGCCAGCGACCCGTCCGCCGTCATGGCCACGTACTCCACGTCGGACGGGAGACGGTCGCCGAACCGCTCGAGGGCGGTGGCCGTGAGGAGGACGCGCATGGCCTGCCATTGAACATCGTCGTCCGGGGTGCTCGCGCTCGTCGCCGGCCGCCGGGTCCTAACGTCGGCGCATGTGCCGCAACATCACCACCCTCCGCGGACTCGAGCCGGCGGCCACCGAGGACAAGAGTACGCGCCGGTGGCGTTGCAGTACGTCCGCAAGGTCAGCGGCGTGCAGAAGCCGACGGAGGCGCATGCGGCGGCCGTCGACGCCGCCGTCGCCCGCATCGCCGCCGCGACCACGGACCTCCTGACCCAGCTGCCGCCGCGCCGCCGGCCGCCGCCGACCGTTCCCCCGCTCCGCCGGCCGGCCGTCCGGGCCCGGCTCGGCCTCGACGGGGCGGGGTGACGGCGTGACGTCCCTGCTCGTCGAGGATCGCGACGACATCACCCAGATCACCCTCAACCGACCGGACAAGCGCAACGCGCTGTCCCTGGAGGTCATGGAGGACCTGACCGCCGCCGTGCGCGAGGCATCGGGCGAGGTGATCGTGATCGCCGGCGCCGGCCCGTGCTTCTCCGCCGGCCACGACCTCGCCGAGATGGTCGGGTCGCGACGGGGCGTTCTACGACGCGCTGTTCGGGGCCTGCGTCACCTTGATGGAGGCGCTCCACGAGGTGCGACAGCCGGTGATCGCCAAGGTCCACGGGGTCGCCACGGCGGCGGGCTGCCAGCTCGTCGCGGCCTGCGACCTCGCCATCGCCGAGTCGGGGGCCCGCTTCGCCACGCCCGGCGTGAAGATCGGCCTCTTCTGCTCGACGCCGATGGTGGCCGTGACCCGCGCCGTCGGACGCAAGCGGGCGCTGCAGCTCCTCCTGACGGGGCAGTTCATCGACGCCGCCACGGCGGCCGACTGGGGCCTCGTGAACGAGGTCGTGCCCGCCGACCGGCTCGATGCCGCCGTCACCGCCCTGGCCCAGCAGATCACGGCGGCCAGCCCGGTCACGATCGGGATCGGCAAGGCGGCGTTCTACCGCCAGATCGACCTGCCGGAGCCCGAGGCGTACCGACTGACGCAGGCCGTGATGGCCCGCAACGCCGAGGAGGTCGATGCCCAGGAGGGCATCCAGGCGTTCCTCGAGAAGCGGGCACCGACCTGGACGCGGTGAGGGCCGACGAGCTCCGGGCCATGAAGCGGCGGGCGACCGCCCTGCTCGTGGTCGTGGCCCTCGCCTTCGTCGCCGTCGGCGGCGCTCGGGGGCGACCAACGCTGGGTCGCCTACGCGCTGGCGGCCGCCGAAGGCTCGCTCGTCGGCGGCTTGGCGGACTGGTTCGCGGTGACGGCGCTGTTCCGCCACCCCCTGGGCCTGCCCATCCCGCACACCGCCATCATCCGCACCCGCAAGGACCAGTTCGGCGCCACGCTCGGCGGGTTCGTCCAGGAGAACTTCCTGACGCCGGAGGTGGTCTCCGAGCGAGTCCGGCCTCGCGCCTGGCGGCGCGGGTGGCCACCTGGCTGCAGGAGCCGGTCAATGCCGCGACGGTGAGCGGGTCGCTGCTCGAGGCCGCCGCGGCCGCCGTCGATCTCGTGGGCGACGACGACGTCCACCGGCTGCTCCACGACGAGGTCGAACGGGCCGTGCGCGCCGTTCCCTTCGGGCCGTTGGCCGGTCGCGTCCTGCAGGTGGGGGTGGCCGAGGGCCGCCACCGCCCGCTCGTGGACGGCCTGCTCCACGGCATCGTCACCTTCCTCGACGAGCAGCGCGAGCCACTCCGAGCGCGGTTCGGGACGGCGTCGCCGTGGTGGTTGCCGGGGGCGGTCGAGGACCGCATCTTCGACCGCGTCCTCGACGGCGCCCGCACGCTGCTCGCGGCCGTGGCCGCCGACCCGCACCACGACCTGCGGCGCGAGGTCGACCAGCGGCTGCTCCTCCTGGCCGAGCGGCTCGAGCACGACGCGGAGCTCGGCGCGCGGGCCGATCGATTCGTGGCCGAGACGCTCGGGTCGGCCGACGCCCGGGCCTGGACCCGCGTTGTCTGGGCCGACCTTCGGTCGCGTTGCGGGAGGCCGCCGGCGGCGCGGCCGACACCGGTCTGCGACCGAGGGTCGCACGGGCCGTGCAGGCGCTCGGCGACCGGCTCGGGGGACGAGGCTCTTGCAAGAGCGCCTCGGGGAGCCGTCGACGCCGGGGCGGTGCGGTTCGTGGCCGAGCACCACCGCGACGAGATCTCGGCGCTGGTGTCGGCGACCGTGGCCCGCTGGGACCCGGTCGAGACGTCCGACAAGTTGGAGCTCCTGCTCGGGCGCGACCTGCAGTTCATCCGCATCAACGGCACCGTCGTGGGCGGCCTGGCCGGCCTCGCCATCCACGCCGTCGTCGACCTGCTCCGCTGACGGCGCAGGGCGTACGTTCATCGCCATGGGAACGCATCTGCGCCAGGTGGTGGCGGTGACCCGGGACCTCCCGGCGGCGGCGTCGGTCCTCGCCGCGGCGCTCGACGGGCCGGAGCCCTTCTTCGACCCCGGGGTGGCCGAGTTCGGGTTGGCGAACCGCGTGTTCGAGGTCGGGCAGGACTTCATCGAGGTGCTGACGCCCGTGCGGGAGGGCACGGCCGGGGGTCGGTACCTCGATCGCCGCGGCGGCGACGCCGGCTACATGGCCATCTTCCAGGTCGACGACGTCGTCGCGGGCGCGACAGCGGGTGGCGGACCTCGGCATCCGCGTGGTGTGGCAGGCCGACCTGGAGGACATCGCCGGCACCCACCTGCACCCCGCCGACGTGCCCGGTGCGATCGTGTCCCTCGACCATGCCGATCCCCGCGGGTCCTGGCACTGGGCCGGGCCTCGCTGGCGGGGCGGTGCCCCGATCGACGCCCGCGCCGGTGGGGTGACCTCGCTGACGGTCGCCGCGTCCGACCCCAGGGCGATGGCGGCGCGGTGGGCCGAGGTGCTCGGCGAGGCGACCACGGGCGGGACGGAGATCGCCTTGGACCACCAGACGTTGCGATTCGTCCCCGGCGACCCCGAGGGCATCGTGGCCGTCGGTGTCCGCATCGACGGATCGACGTCGAGGTCGTTCGCCGCCGCCGGCGTCCGCTTCGACGTCGAGCCCGGCTGAGGAGGCTGACGTGGCCAAGGTGGTGATCGTCGGGGGAGGGGTGGCCGGCCTGGGTTCGGCCTTGACACTGGTCTCGTCCGGCCATGACGTGACGGTCGTCGAACGAGACGACGTGACGCTGCCGGCGACGCCCGACGAGGCGTTCACGAGCTGGCCCCGGCGGGGTGCGCCCCAGGTGCACCACTCCCACGCCTTCCTCGCCCGCCTCCGCAACCTCCTGCGCGATCGGCAGCCCCACCTCCTCGCCGACCTGCTGGCTGCGGGTGCGACGGAGATGCGCTTCACGGACCGGCTACCGGAGACGCTGACCGACACCGCGCCCCGACCGGGCGACGAGGACCTGGTCGCCCTGGCCTGCCGGCGGACGACCTTCGAGTGGGTGCTGCGGAGGGAGGCCCTGGACGTGCAGGCCGTGCACATGGTCGGCGGCGCCGTCACCGGTCTCGCTTGCGGATCCTCGCGCCTCGAAGGGATCCCGCACGCGACCGGCGTGCTCCTCGAGGACGGGTCGTCGCTCGAGGCCGACCTCGTCGTGGATGCCTCCGGCCGACGTTCGCCACTGCCGGCCTGGCTGGCGGTGCTCGGCGGCCCCGCCCTCGAGGAGCGCGAGGAGGACACCGGCATCGTCTACTCGTCTCGGTTCTACCGCCTTCGGTCGGGCGCCGACCTCCCGCCCGTCGTCGGGCATGACCGCCGGCGATCTCGGCTACCTGAAGTTCGCCGTCTTCCTCGGCGACAACGACACCTACTCGATCACCTTCGGCGTCCCGACCGAGGACGCCGCCCTTCGCGCCCTCCTGCGGGAGCCGGGGTTCACCGTCGCCGCCGGCGCCATCCCGGCCCTGGCGCCATGGGTCGAACCCGCCATCGCCGATCCGATCACGGACGTGCAGGTGATGGCGAGGCTGCTCAATCGATCGCGTCGCTTCGTCGTGGACGGCGCGCCCGTGGTGACCGGCCTGGTGGCGGTCGGCGACGCCCACACCTGCACCAACCCGCTCTACGGCCGGGGATGCTCGCTCGGCTTCGTCGCCGCGCACCTCCTGGCCGACGCCCTCGGGACCGACGACGACCCGGTCGTCGCGGCCGCGACCTATGAGGAGGGGATGCGTCGGGAGGTGTGGCCGTGGTACCGGGCGGCGGTGGCCCAGGATCGACAGGATCGTTCGGGTCGGGGCCTGAGCGTGCCGATCGACGCCGTAGGCGACCTCACCGGCGGTGTCACGGCGGCCGCCGCCCTCGAGCCGGCCGGCATCGCGAGCCTGTTGCGGGAAGGGCTCTTCCCCGCCGTGCGGACCGACCCGGTCGTGTTCCGCGCGTTCCTGCGCATGTTCAACCTCCTCGACCCACCCGAGCGGATCATGCAGGATCCCGACGTGATGGCCCGGGTGTTGACCGTCTGGCAGGACCGGGCCAACCGGCCCGAGGCGGAGCCGGTCGGGCCGGACCGCGTCGGCTTGCTGGCCGCCCTCTGACCCTCAGGTCCGGAGGACGCCGCCGGCCTCCAGGGCATCGACCTCGGCGTCGGACAGACCGACTTCGAGGAGGACCTCGCGATTGTGTTGGCCGACGAGCGGGGCGGGCCGGCGGGTGGCCGATGCCGGCGTGCGGGAGAACCGCACCGGGGGCGGGATCGCCTTGTAGGTCCCGGCCACGGGATGCTCGGCGTCCGGCAGCGCGGCGACCATGTCGTCGAGATCGGCGACCTCTGCTGCGGGGATCCCGACGCGACGACACAGCTCCAGCCACTCGGCGGTGCCCTTCGTGGCGATGATCGACCGCAGCAGCCCGTAGAGGAGCTCCGGATGGGCGGCGCGTCCCCGCTGGGTGGCCAGCCGTTCATCGCCCAGGTCGTCGCGGCCGGTGGCCTCGACGAGGGCGGCGAAGTGGCCGTTGGTGTACGGGAAGATGCTGATCCACCCGTCGGCGGTCGGTTGCGGCCGGCGATGGGGGGTGAGGATCCGCTCGTAACCTGCCGGTCCCTGCGGCGGCTGGGCGATGGCGCCGGCGCCGTGCTCGACGAGCGGAAGGCGGGCATCGCGTCGACCATCGGGAGCTCGAGGTGCTGGCCCTCGACCGGTGCGTTCGCGGTGCGAACAGCGCGGCGAGCAGCGCGTACGGCATCGTCAGCCCGCTGACCTTGTCGGCCATGATCGTCGGCACCAGCGCCGGCGTTCGGCGCCTGCGCGATGGAGCAGTCCGGGATCCCGCCGGCGGCCTGGATGACGTCGTCGTAGGCGGGATCGTCGGCCGCGGCCGCCGTCGGACGGGAACCCTTGGGCCTGGCAGTAGACGACGTCGGGCCGCACCCCGGACACGTCGTCGTAGGTGAGAGCCGAGGCGGGCCAGCGGGCCGGGCCGCAGGTTGGTGACGAACACGTCGCACGTGGCGGCGAGGCGCAGCACCGCCGCCCGTCCGTCCGGGTGCTTGAGGTCGATCGCGACGTTGCGCTTGTTGCGCAGCAGGTTCAGCGCGACGCCGGACAGCTGCGGGTGCGGGCCCGGTCCCATGACCCGGTTCGTGTCGCCCTTGGTCGCCTCGATGGTGATGACGTCGGCGCCGAGGTCGCCGAGGATCTGGGTCGCGAGTGGCCCCATCACCACCGACGTGAGGTCGAGCACCCGGATGCCGTCGAGCGGCCCCACTAGAGCGAGTGGTCCAGCGCGAGGTCTACGGCGAACTCGTAGTAGGTGAGGGCCTCGCTCATGGCGAATCGCTCGCGCACGAACTCGATCTTCGGGTCGCCGTCGCGCACGGAGCCGGCGACGAGGTTGGCGCCGAGCGCCGGCCAGCGCATCACCACGGGCATCCGGGGCGCGCCGGCCCGGGTTGCCACCGTCTCCTGCAGGAGCTCCGGGTGGTCGCGCACCAACGCGAGGAAGGCCTCGCTGAGGGTGTGGACGGCGTCGGTCGGCTTCCCGCCGCGGAGCTGCCCGAAGGCCTCGGCGAACCGGTCCCGCAACGCCCCGTCCTCGACGGCGTCGTGCTTGGCCACTAGATGGAGGAGTTGATCGGGAACTCGACGCCGGCGAGCTGCTGCTCGCGCCACGGGCGGTGCTCCGACTCGTGGCGCTCCTTGAACTCCGGCAGCACCTGGGTGCCGAAGAGCTCGATCGATTCCATGATGTGCTCGTGCTTCCGGTCGCCGCACTGGGCGACGAGGATGAGCGTGTCGAGGTGCTGCTCCTCGTACTTCTTGATGTTGTCGCGGATCGTGTCGGGCGTGCCGATGGCGGTGCCGGCGCGGGCGGCGCGGTAGAGCGCCCGCTGCACCTCGTCCTCCGGCTCGCCCGCCGCGATCTGCTCGCGCGTCTGGAGCTTGGTGGACTCGGCTTTGGTGTCGAGGAACCGGCGATAGACGTTCTCGCGTCCCGGCTGGTGCTGGCCGCCCGTCACGGGGTTGTAGTAGTAGCCGAGGGAGTAGGAGAAGAACCCGGGACCGTTGGCGCTGCGCCGCACGGCCTCGTCGTCGTCGTCCGCGCACATGAACGTGTTGAGCACGGCGAGCGCTGGATTGATGGCGTGGCCGATCGGGAAGCACTCCTCGCGGATCAGTCGGTAGTACTCGCGGGTCCGTTCGCCGAGCTCCTCGGGCGTCTCGAAGCCGAAGCCGAGGGAGCCCATCCCGAGCCGGGCTGCGACCATCGTCGTCTCCCGCCGGCTGGCCGCGACCCACAGCGGCGGATGAGGCGACTGCACCGGCTTGGGCACCACGTTGCGCGAGGGCATCGAGAAGAACTCGCCCTCGAACCCCTCGTACGGGGTTTGCACCATCATGTTCGTGATCTCGCGGGTGGCCTCCTCCCACATGGCCTTCTTCAGGCCCCGCTCGACGCCGAAGCCGCCGAGCTCCATCTCGCTGGCCGACTCCCCGGTGCCGAACTCGACCCGGCCGTCGGAGAGGATGTCGAGGGCGCTGATCCGCTCGGCGATGCGGGCCGGGTGGTTGTACTTCGGAGGCGTGAGCACGATGCCGTGGCCGAGGCGGATGTTGCGGGTGCGCTGGCTGAGCGCGGCCATCATCAGCTCGGGGGCGGAGGAGTGGCTGTACTCCTCGAGGAAGTGGTGCTCGACCTCGAACACGTAGTCGAAGCCGAGGCGGTCGGCCAGCTCCACCTGCTCGAGCATCTCGTGGAAGATCCGGCGCTCGGCGCCAGGGTCCCAGTCGTCGCCGTCGGCCGACTTCGGAAGCTGGAGCTCGTAGAAGAGGCCGAACTTCACCGCCGATCTGCCTCTGCGCCGGCGGGCGGGCTGCCCTCGCGGCGCCGTCCCATCGACATGAAGCCGCCGTCGGCGCGGGGGCGGGCGGCTCGGTGCCTTCGAGGATGGCGGTCATGCGCTGGCGCACCGTCTCCCTGATCGGCTCGGGGTGGGTGAGCACGTAGAACCGGTCGGCGACGACGGCGTCGTGGACCATCTCGGCCACCTCGGCCGGGGGCATCCCCTCGTTGGCGAACAGCTGCTCCACGAGCTCCATGCGCTGCTGCTGCTCGGGTCCGGCCGGCGGGAGCTCGTCGTTCTGCAGCTCCGACGGACGGTTGCGCTGCGAGCCGATGATGTTCGTGGCGATCATCCCCGGGCAAAGCACGGAGGCGCCCACTGCGGCGCCCGCCGCCTTGAGGTCGTACCAGAGGCCCTCCGTGAGCCGGGTGACGGCATGCTTGGTGACGCCGTAGATCGAGCCGCCGCCGGTGGCGAGGCCGAGCACCGAGGCCGTGTTCACGACGTGGCCCGGCTCGCCGCGGGCGATCATGCCCGGCACGAAGGCCTGGATGCCGTGGACGACGCCCATGAGGTTGACCCCCATGACCCACGCCCAGTCCTTGTCCGTGGTCTCCCAAAGCGCCCCCATGCCGCCGGACACGCCGGCGTTGTTGCACAGCACGTGGGTGCCGCCGAAGCGGTCGAGGGCGGCGGCGGCCAGGGCGTCGACGCTTCCGCGGTCCGACACGTCGGTGACCACGGCCAGCGTCTCGGCGCCGGTCGACTGCACCTCGGCCTCGGCCTTGGCCAACGCCTCCCCCTCGACATCGGCCAGGACCACCCGCATGCCGGCCGCCGCGAACCGGTCGATCATCGCCCGGCCGATCCCGCTCGCCGCGCCGGTGACGACCGCGACCTTGCCTTCGAGCTGCTCCATCGTTCTGATCTCCCCCTGTTGCTTCGACTCTCGAAAAAAGCTAGCCGGGGACAACCCTGGGGATTTGCTGGGGATCTCGCGCGTCCGCTGGACGGGCCCCGATCGCGAACGTATGTTCGGACCCATGGTGCTCACGGACGGCCTCGAGTACCAGGCGGCGGGCGCCGTCCGGGTCGTTCGGGCCGGCGGACAGCCGTTGCTCCGGCTGGCGCCGTCGCCGGATCGTCCGGTGCGCGTCGATCTGGTGCTGCTCGAAGGGGCCCGCTGCGTCGATGTCTCCTTCCACCCGGCCGCCGCCGTCGGCCTCGTCGCCGGCCACGCCCGGCGCCGAGGCTGCGACCCCAACGGCTGGCTCGGGGCCCTCACCGCCGCGCTGGTGCGGGACGCGCCGGCGTGGCACGGCTGGGTGCCCGCCGACGAGGCGCCGTCGCGCGACCACGCCGTCGCCGTCCTCGGGGGCCTGGCCCACCCACTGCTCGGTTCGGCCTACGACCACGGCACCGCGCCGGCGGGGGAGATCCCTCGATGGGCGTCGACCGCGCTCGCGGCGCCGTCACCGGAGGTCGCCGCCCGACGGCTCCTCGGGGCCGGCGTCACTCGCCCGGTGGTGCGAGCGCTGGCCGGCTTCCTCGAGCGGCCCCGTCTCGGCTGGTGGCAGCTGGCCGTGCTCCGCGGGGCCGGTGCCGTCCTCTCGCCCGACGAGCTCGCGTCCGGCCTCGCCATCGTGCCCAGGGAGGGCGAGACCGACGCCGCGACGCCCCTTCCCGAGGCCGACGATCTCGCCGCCGTCGGCGCCGCGCTCGGTCGCGGGACCGATCGTTGGGCCCGCCGCCTCGTCGCCGACGCCCTGCCCCGCGCCGCCGGCGCGGCCCGCCTGGTCGCGGTCCTCCGCCTGTTGCTCGACGTGGCCGACGACGTGCGGTGGCCGGTCCCGGCCCGCCTCGAGGACCTCGAGACCGTCGCCCTCCGAGCCTCCGCCATCGAGGTCCGCGCCGCCGGCGACCGCGGCGGTGGCGCCAGCCGCCGCCGAGGCCTGGGCCATCCCCCGCCCGGCCCCGACGAGGCGGGACGGCACCCGCATCCGGCCGCCGGCGGCGGCGGCGGCGGCGGCCGAGGCCTTCACCCCCAGCCCGCCCTTCCGCCGCCTCCACGGGCTCCTCGTCGGCACCCTCGAGCTCGTCCTGCCCCGGACACCCACCGAGCTCGCCGCCTGGGGCCGCCTGCTCGGCAACTGCCTCGCCGGCTTCGATGCGGCCGTGGCCGCCGGCCGCTCCGTCGTCGTCGGCGTGCGCGACGACGGCGCGCTCGTGGCCGCCGTCGAGATCGACCCGCAGCGCGGCACGATCGTGCAGTTCCTCGGCCCGTCCAACCGCCCGCCCGCTGCGAGCCTCACCGCGCCGGTCGTCGCCGAGCTCCGCCGCCGCCAGCTCGTGGCGCCGCGCCCCTGACCGCCGGCGCCGCTGGTCCCCCGGCCCCTCCCGTCGGCGAGAAGCACCCCTCCCCGGGTGCACAACTCGCAACTGAAGGCCCAGGCCAGCCGATCGGTAGGCTGCCGGCCGGGATGAGGCGCTCGGGCGACGGGTTCGTGACGCTGGCCGACGGGAGTCGGCGCTGGGGGCTCTTCGGGGCGGCGGGGATCCTCGTCCGCCACGTCGATGCGTCCGGCGAGGCCGCCTACTTCCTGGCCCGCCGGTCGATGCACACGCACCTCGGCGGGACGTGGGCCGTCCCCGGCGGCGCGCTCGACGAGGGCGAGACGGCCCTGGAAGGGGCGCTGCGGGAGTTCGTCGAGGAGATCGGGATCGCCCTGCCGGACCACGGGTTCGAGCTCGTCCAGGAGCACGAGGACGATCAGGGCGGCTGGTCCTACGTCACCCTCGTCGTCGACGTGGCCGAGCGCTTCCCGCTGCCGGACACCTTGACGTGGGAGACGGCCGAGGTGCGGTGGGTGCCGGTGCGCGAGCTGGACCGGCTCGAGCTGTTCGGCGCCTTCCGCGACACCCTCGCCCGGCTCGGGCTCAGCTGAGCGAGCGCCGGGCCAGCTCCACGCGACCGGAGACCGACAGCTTCCGGTAGACGTGGCGGAGGTGGGTGTCGACGGTGTGGCGGGACATGGCCAGCTGCGCCCCGATGGCACGGTTGGTGAGCCCATCGGCGGCGAGCTTGGCCACGCTGCGCTCCGCCGCGGTGAGCTCGTCGGACCCCACGTCCTCGGCGCGCCGTCGCGGTGCCTCGACCCGGATCCGGTGCCGGCGGGCGAGGTCGACGAGGGCGACGGCCTCGGCGGCCGCACCGAGCGCCGCCAAGGCGGCCACGGCCTCGTGCAGGAGAAGCACGGCCTCGTCGCGGGCGCCGGTGGCCAACGCCAGACGCGCCGCGTCGGCACGGGCCGCGGCCGCCTCGAGCGGCCGGGGTGACGCGATTGCCGTCGCGACCATCCGGTGATCGCCCTCGAGGAGGCCGCGACACCACTGCGCCATCGCCGTTCGTCCGGGCGCCGCGGCTGACGCCGGCGACACCATCGCGGCCGCGGTCTGCACGTCGGCGACGACCGCGGCGGCGATGTCGGACCGTCCCGCCGCGACCGCCCAACGCACGAGGTCGGGAGCGACGAGGCGCCACGTGAGGAGATGGCGGAGCGGGTGGAGCTGCCAGGCGAGCGCGACGAGATCGACGTCCGGAGTGCGTCCCGTCGCGTCGGCGGCGACGGCGGCCACCCAGATCGCCAGCTCGGCACCGAGCGCCGGTCCCGTGAGCTCCAGCTGCGCCGTGGCGGCGGCGACGAGGGGCTCGGCCACCTCCGGCCCGTCGCGGTGCAGCGCGACCCTCGCCACGAGCGCCAGCGCATAGAGGTCGCTCGTGCGGTTCCCGCCGCGGGCCGAGACGGCGAGTGCCGTCTCGGCCGCGATGACGGCCTCCTGCAGGTCGCCGGCGGCGTACGCGCACAGGCCGGAACCGAGGTGCGCCAGCGTCACGTTGCCGCCCGCCTCGGCCGCGTCGCCGATCGCGATGGCGTGGCGCAGGGTCCGCACCGACTCCTCGATGCGATCGGCCTCGAGCAGGGCCACGCCCAGCGGGACACCGCCGAACACGGCCTGCGACGGATCGATGTCGTCGGTCCCGGGCGGCAACGACCGCTCCGCCAGGGCCATGCCCTCGTCCGGGTCGCCCGCACCGGTGGCCAACCAGGACTGCACGGCGTAGGTCGACAGGAGCCAGTGGGTGTCGCCGGCTTCGAGGGCCACCGCCACCGCCTCTTCCGAGACGCGCCTCGCGGCGTCGGCCTCGCCGTTGGCGAGGAGGGTCGATGCGAGGGAGCCGATCAGCCGTGCCCGGTGCTCGACGGAGGCGCCGACGGCGCGCCCCTCGAGGAGCCGGCACGCTTCCCCGGCGCGCCCGATGCCGGCCAGCGACTGGGCGAGGCTCGTCGTGAGGCCGATGGCGGCGTCGGCGGGCGGTCCGGCGGCCAGCGCCGCCGGTGCCAGCGCGAGGACCTCTTCGAAGCGTCCGGCCCGTCCGAGCAGGACGCACATCGTCGCCGTGAGCCCGGCCCGCACCGCATCCGTCCGGGGCTGCAGGTCGAGCGCGCGTCGCAGCATGCCGATGGCGGCGTCGGCCGAGCGCGGGGCCACCTCGTCCGCCGCCGTGCGGAGCCAGGTGATCGCCTCGTCGTCACCGGCGAGCGCCCCCCGTTCGAGGTGCGTGGCGACCAGGGCGGCGGGGCGTCCTGCCGCCGCCAAGGCACGACCGATGCCGCCGTGCTCGAAGCGGCGCACCGGGGCCGGCACGTCGTCGTAGAGCGCTTGACGGACGAGATCGTGGCTGAACCGGAGCTCGTCGGCGACCGACCGGAGGACGCCGGCCCGGGAGGCCTCCTCGACGGCGGCGACGACGTCTCCCGATGCCACACCGGCGGTGAGGACGAGGTCGTGGAGGTCGAAGGCGGCGCCGAGCAGCGCGGCGCGGCGCAGCACGGAAAGGGTTCGGGCGTCGAGGTAGCTCAGACGGCGGAGAATGGTGACCGAGAGCGGCGGCGCCAGGGCACCGACGCCCGACGTGCCGGCTGACGCCGCCGCGGCCAGCTCGAGGGCGTAGAGCGGGTTGCCGCCGACCTGGTCGAGCGGGAGCGCTCGGCCGCCGACCAACGCGTCGAGCTCGGCGACGGTCATCGGCGGGAGGACGAGGTGCAGGGCCCGCCGCGGGTGGGTGACGAGCGCGGCGAGCTCCCGCGGGTGGGGGAGCGGACGCACCGGCAGGACCACCGCGACCGGGTGTTCGGCGAGGTCGTCGAGGAACCGCCCGAGGAGCAGCAAGGAGGCAGGATCGAGCCATTGCGCGTCGTCGACGACGACCACGACCTGCGCGTCGTCCACCAGCTTCGCGAGGGCGTTCACCAGCGCCTCCGCCGTCGGCTCGCCCTCGACCCCCAACGCCGCCATCACCGTGCCGAACGGGGAGGACGAACCGAGCTCGTCCGCCTTGGCCCGGCGCACGATCCGCCCCGGGCCGTGCCACCGCGCCACCGCCTCTGCGGCCAGCGTCGTCTTGCCGATGCCCGCTTCGCCCTCGAGGACGACCAGCGCGGAGCCGCGGGTCTCCAAGGAAGCGAGCACGGTCGCCACCGCGGCCAGCTGCTCGGTCCGGCCGACGAAGGGCATTCCCCATCTTCACGCGGAGCGCGTGATGTCGGGCGACCACGATTCGCCGCACGCTGCAGTCGTGACCTCATCGGAGGAACGACAGGTGACGTTGTGGATCGATTCGGGCCAACCGCCCATCGGCCGCGTCGGCACGTCGCCGGGGACCCGCGTCGCCTTCGTCGGCTGGCTCGAGCTCCTCGCGCAGCTGTCCCACCTCCTCGACGTGGCCTCGGACACCCCTGAACAGGAGCAACCCCATGACCGCTGAGTCCCTTCGCAACGCCGTCCCGCGCCTGGCCATCGTGGCCGCCATCCTGGGTCTGCTCTACGACGCACCCCACCTGCTGTTCGACGACAACTTCGCCGTGGCTTCCGACCATCCCCTGTTCAAGTTCCACGCCGTCATGGGGATCGCTGCGTTCGCGGTGCTCGCGGTCGTCCTGGTCGGCCTGTTGCTCCGCATCGGTGACCGCAAGCCCGGCGGGCTCCCGCTCGTCGCCGGCGCGACGACGCTGCTCGGGCTCTTCCTCGTGGCCGGCGGGACCTGGGGCGAGGGCCTCATGATCCCGTACCTGGCCGACATCGAGCCCTCGGTCTTCGACGGTGAGGTCGGCGGCTACCTGCTCGGGGTGATCATCGCCGGTGGGCTGCTGTTCTGCACCGGGTGGCTGCTCATGGCCGTCGCCCTGCGCCGGGCCGATCTCCTGACCACGGGCGCTGCCATCGCCATGGGTGCCGGTGCCCTGGTCGCCCTCGTGCCCCTGCCGCTGACCACCTTCGTCTTCGTGGCCGCCCTCGCCGTCGTCACGCAGCGCCTGCAGGACGCGCCGGCCGCCGCCGGCCGGCGGTCCGTCCTCGCCACTGCCTGAATCGAATCCGACGGTCGTCGGGTTGCGCACAACCGCCTCGGGGCGGTGTGCGCAACCCGTCGCGTGGCGGTAACCGGCACCACGTCGGGGTGAAACACCCGGTTCGTACGGTGCGGGCATGGCAGCTCCCGACATCCCCGCCACCAAGCGGGCCGGCCTCCCCGTCGACCTCGAGCGTCTCGCCCGGGAGGGAGACGGGTGGCTGACGCCGGAGGACCGGTACGCCCTCAAGACGCGGGGCATCTGCACGCAGCTGCAGGACGGGGTGTTCATGGTGCGGGTGCGGATCCCCGGCGGCGTGCTCCCGACGCCGCAGGCCCGCCTCCTCGCCCGCCTCTCCCGCAGCTACGGCCCGGACTGGCTGCACCTGACCACTCGGCAGAACCTCGAGCTCCACTGGATCGAGCCCCACCAGATCCCCGGTCTCCTCGACGGCCTGGCCGCCGCCGGGCTCTCGACCGACAGCGCCTGCGGGCACACGCTGCGCAACGTGATGTGCAGCGAAGAGGCCGGCGTCGCGCTGGACGAACCGTTCGATTGCCTCCCCGATGCCCGCCTGGCGTCCGACGCCATCCTCGCCCGGTCCCGGCAACTGAACTGCGAGCTCCCGAGCCGGATCAACATGGCCTTCGGGGGATCGTCGCGGTGTCGGGAGGACGCGAAGATCAACGATGCCGCCTTCGTGTCGATGTTGGACGAAGCGGGCGACCCGGGCTACGAGCTGTGGGCGGGCGGCAGTCTGGGGAAGGCGCCGCGACTGGCCATCCGGCTCACGCCGTTCCTGCCGCGCCGCGACGTGCTGGCCGCGGCGGAGGCCCTCATCGAGATCTTCGTCGCCCACGGCGACTTCGAGCACCCGGCCAAGGGCCGGATGAAGTTCTGCGTCGAGGCGATGGGCGAGGCCGGCTTCCGGGCCGCGTGGGAGCAGGCCTTCGAGGCGGCTCGGCGCCGGCCGCAGCCGACCGTCCCGCCGATCGAGGTGCTCCCGGAGGCGGACAAGGTGGCGATCCTCGCCCACCGCCCCGCCGGGGGCTGGTCCGCCGGCGTGCGGCCCCAGCGGACGCCGGGCCTCGTGAGCGTCGCCGTCGACGTGCCCCTCGGCGACACCCGGGGCGCGGAGCTCGAGCTGCTGTCGGACCTGGCCGATCGCCACGGCGACGGTCACCTCGTGCTGGGCCGCGATCAGGACGTCGTCCTGCGCAATGTGGACGGCGCCACCGTTCCCCAGGTGCGGGCGGCGCTGGCCGAGCGGGGCCTGCATCCGGTCGGCGAGGCGCACGTTGCCCGGGTGCGGGCCTGCACCGGGAGCGCGGTCTGCGCCCTCGGGATCAGCCCGGCGCCCCAAACGGGATGGGACCTCGTCCCCACCGCCGGCCTCGGCCGCAACTCGGCCCTGCGGGTCCACGTGTCGGGGTGCCCCAACTCCTGCGCCCAGCACCAGGTCGGCGACATCGGCCTGGCCGGCACCAAGGTCCGCCTCGGCGGCCAGACCCGTCTCGGTTACCAGCTGTTCCTCGGGGCCGACGTCGAGCAGGGCCTCATCGGCGAGGTCGTGGGCCGCATGGCCGCCGACGATGCCGGCGCCGCCATCGACGCCGTCGTCGGGGTGTGGGAGGCCGTCCGCCACGACGGCGAGACCCTCGGCGCCACCGTTCGCCGCTTCGGCCTGGACGCGTTCGCCGCCCACCTCGAGGCCCAACTGGCCGAGCGCTGGGCCACCGGCCCCGAGCCGGACGCGTCCGAGGTCGCCGGCGCCGCGCCCACCGCCACCGTCGTCCCCGCCTGATCCACCCCCTTCACCAAGGAGCCCCATGCCCGTCCCCCTGCCCGAAGCCCTGCAGGACGCCGCCGCCCTGGCCGAGTCCAAGGCCACCGCCGTCCGCAGCCTGCCCCGTTACCTGGCCCAGTCCGCCCTCGCAGGCGCCTACGTGGGCATCGCCGTGGTGCTGCTCCTCAGCACCGCCGGACCGTTGGCGGCCGCCGACAACCCGGCCACCAAGCTCGTCGCCGGCGCGGTCTTCGGCATCGCGCTGACCCTCGTCGTGTTCGCCGGCGCCGAGCTCTTCACCGGCAACGCCATGTTCATGCTGCAGGGCTGGTGGGCCCGCCGGGTCAAGGCGTCCGACGTCGGCAACGTGTGGGCTGCGTCGTTGTTCGGGAACCTCGTCGGCTCGGTCGCCTTCGCCGGCGTGATCCACGGCACCGGCCTCCTCGTCGGTGCTCCGAGCGGCGCCCTGCTGGCCAAGACGATCGCCGGCAAGGTGGCGCTGACGGGGCCGCAGCTGCTGTGGCGATCGGTGCTCTGCAACGTGCTCGTCTGCCTCGGCCTCTGGATGGCCGGTCGGACCAAGAGCGAAGCGGCGAAGCTCGTCGTGCTGTGGTGGGCCCTGCTCGCGTTCATCGCCTCGGGCTTCGAGCACTCGATCGCCAACATGACCATCTTCGGACTCGGCGTCCTGAACGGCACCACGACGGTGGCGGAGATGATCCGCAACCTGGCGTGGACCGTCCCCGGCAACGTGATCGGCGGCGGCCTGGTGATCGGGCTCGGCTACGCATGGATCGGCGGCCGTCGGCCCGAGGTGGTGGCGGTCGCGGTCGAGGCGGCGCCGGCGGCGATCGTCACCGTGGACGGCGATCGCCGCCTGGCCGGCGTCAACCGGTGACGTCGAGGACGTAACCCCGGCGGGGCACGGTCCTCAGCGCCCGCCCCGGCGGGCCCAGACGCCGACGCAACCGGGCGACGGTGACCTCCACGGTGTGGGGATCGCCGTCGCCCCACAGCGTCCGGAGGAGCTCGCGCTTGGCCACGACCTTGCCGGGCTCCCGCCCGAGGGCCTCGAGCACGTCGCGCTCACGCGGGCTCAGCTCGACCACCCGTTCCCCGACGACCGCCGTCGCGCCCTGTAGCCGCACGTCGACCCCGCCGAGCCCGAAGGCGAGCGAGCGATCCTCGAACGAGCGGACCACGGCCTGCACCATCGCCCCGAGGCGGGCCCGTCGGGGCTGGATGATGTCGAGCGATGCCCGCTCGAAGGGCCGTACCGGCGCACACGGGGCCGACGCAGGCGACCCGCACGGACGAGCCGAGCACGGCCCGGAAGGCGGGGCCGAGACCGGACTGGTCGGCGAGGTCGAGCAGGTTCTCGATCGCCGGCGAGCTGGTGAACGTGAGGGCGTCGAGGCGCCGGTCGCAGGCGGCCTCGACCAGGCGCCGCGCCGGCTCCGGGTCGTCGGGCGTGGTCCACCGGTAGACGGGGACGTCGACCACCTCGGCTCCCAGCCGCTCGAGCTCGTCCCCGAGGGCCGGCGTGGCCCCACCGTCGCGCGGCACGGCGATGCGGGCGCCGGCGACGCCCTGGGCGCGGAGGTGGTCGAGGACCTCGGCGCTCGTCTCGGTCGGCGCCTGCCAGGTCACGGTGAGGTTGGCGCCGAGCGCGGCGCCGGCTGCCTTTGGGCCGCGGGCGATGACGGCGCGGCCGGTCAGCGCTTGCCGGAGGGCGTCGTCCACGCCGAGGCCCTCGGCGGCGGCGAACCAACCGCGGGTGCCGAGACCGGTGAGCAGCACGACGACGTCCGGTGGGTGGTCGAGCAACGACTGGGTGGCCGCGGCGAGCCGATCGTCGTCGGCCAGCGGGATGGTGCGGATGGCGGGGCCGTGCACGACCCTGGCGCCGCGCCGGCGCAGCAGCTCGCCCTGCTCCTCGGCCCGCCGGTCGGCCGTCATGCCGACGACGAACCCCTCCAACGGCCCGAGCACCGGCGCAGTGTCGCAGGCCCATGTTTCGCGCCCGTTTCGGGGCGATGACGGGGCGGCGAGGTCAGCGGCGGCGCCCGAATTCTCGTCGTACCCCCATGTTTCACTGTCTTCATGGGGTGGTCGTGGGGCGTGATGCGAGCGGAGGTCGAGGAATTCGCGGCGGCCTTCGACGCGGATTCCCTCGTGCCGTCGGAGGCGGAGCGCCTGGTGCGGGATGCAGCCGCGGTCGAGCACATGGCGGCCACGGTGAAGGCGCTGGCTGCGGCTCGTGCCGCCGAGGGTGGGTCGTGGCGTCGCGAGGGAGTGAAGTCGGCTGCGCACCAGCTGGCGCGGCAGACCGGCACGTCGGTTGGTCGGGCGAGGGAAGCGCTGGACACCGGCGTACGGTTGAAGGAGTTGCCGGCACTGTCGGGGGCGGCGAGACGGGGCGAGGTATCGCCGTCGCAGGCCGCACCGATCGCCGACGCTGCATCCGCGGATCCCTCGGCGGAGGAGCGACTGCTGGAGAAGGCCAAGCGGGCGTCGCTGGGTGAGCTGCGCGACGAGTGCGACCGGACGAAGGCCGCCGCCGAACCAGATGACAAGGCGCGCCACGCAGCCATCCACCGCGATCGCTACCTCCGGAAGCGCCGCCATGCCGACGGCTCCGCCGGCCTCGAGTACCGGTCGACGGCGGAGGACGTGGCTGGGATCTGGTCGATCGTGCAAGGCCACGCGAAGACGGTCTTCGACGAGGCCCGTATCGCCGGCCGCAAGGAGTCCGAGGCGGCCTACCTGGCTGACGCCCTGAAGCACGCCGTCGCGGCCGGCGTGCAGCCTGGTGCGGTTGCTGCAACGGCCCCGCCTCCTCGCGCCGATGATGGGCCCGAAACGGGTGCCTCGACTTCGAGTGCTACGGAGCCGCCGCCATCGCCTGCACCGACCGGGAATGGCAAGCGGGTGCGGCAGCCGGTGCCGACGAAGGTGATCGTGCGGATCGATTGGGACGCCTTCGTCCGCGGCTGGCGCATCGGCGGCGAGGTGTGCGAGATCGCCGGCCTCGGGACCGTGCCGGTCTCGGTGGCACGGGCGATGGTCGAGTCGGGCGACGCGTTCCTCGCCGGTGTGGTGACGAAGGGCCATGACGTGGTCAACGTCGTCCACCTCGGGCGGCGACCGACACGTTTCCAGCAGACGGCGCTGGAGTGGATGTCGCCGACGTGCACCACGCTGGGCTGCAACGCCACCGAGCGGCTCGAGGTCGACCACCGCGAGGACTGGGCCAAGACCAAGGTCACGTTGCTGCGATGGCTCGAGCACCACTGCCGGTCGTGCCACGACAAGAAGACCCGCCTCGGGTGGGCGCTCGTCGAGGGCGTCGGGAAGCGGCCGCTGGTGCCACCGGAGGATCCGCGGCATCCGCGGCACCACCCGCCGGAGGCGCGGGCAGGATGACGGGATGCACTGGCTCCTGGTCTACGAGGTGGGCGACGACTACCTGGAGCGGCGGGCGCCGTTCCGGGGCCAGCACCTCGACCAGGCGCGGGCGGCGTTCGACCGGGGAGAGCTCGTGCTGGCCGGCGCTCTCGCCACCGCCGACCCCTAACGTGGTCGAGGGTGTCGTCATCGAGTGGCGCGTGCGCCCGTGGGCGGTCGTCGTCGGCGACGGCGTGGAGCCGCCGCAGGTCTGAGTCGCTACCGGCCTTCGAAGGTCGGGTCGCGCTTCTCGAAGAACGCCTTGCGGGCCTCCTGCGCATCGTTGCTGCGGAAGGCACGGGTGATGCTGGCCAGCTCGTAGCGGACGTGGCTCTCGAGGTCGATCGGAGGTGGTCGCCTTGCCGATGGTTCGCTTGGTGGAGCGGGTGGTGATGGGGGAGCGCTGGGCGAGCAGCTCGCAGTAGGCGGCCAGTCGCGCCGCGAAGGCTTCGTCGTCGACCACCTCGCCGACCATGCCGAGGGCAAGGGCTTCGTCGGCGCCGACGGTCCTGTTCTCGAGCAGGAACCGCATGGCCGGCTCGTACCCGATGGCCTGCGGGAGGGTCCAGGTCAGTCCACCGTCGGGCGAACCGCCGATGCGGGGATAGCCGGCGATGAGGCGGGCGCTCCGGGCCATCAGCCGGATGTCGCAGGCCATGGCCAGCGAGAGCCCGGCGCCGGCGGCGACGCCGTTGAGGCCCCCGACCACCGGCTTGTCGCACACCTGGCGCAACACGAGCGGGAAGCGACCCACCCAGCTGATGTCATCGAGGAACCCCGAGTGACTCGTCAGCGGCGATGCGTCCTCGCCGCCCCCCGACAGGTCGAGGCCGCTGCAGAACGCGTCGCCCGAGCCGGTGACGGCCACGACCCAGACCTCGTCGTCCCGGGCCGCCTGCTCGACCGCTTCGACGATGCCCCACGCCAGCTCGCTGGACAGGGCGTTCTTCTTCTCCGGCCGGTGGAGGCGGATCGTTCGGACCCGACCGGCATCGCTGATCTCGAGGACGCTCACCCGGCGAGCGTAGAAGTAGGTTGCCCGGCGGTGCTCGTGGATCGGCTCGAACCCGACGCGGCAGACGTCTACGACCGAGCCGTGGCCGCCGCCGCCGATCGGTGGGGCGACGGCGCGGTCGACGACCTCGTCCTGCTCCGCGGACTGCTCGAGGTCGCCGACGACGATCTCCTCAAGGTCATGGGCCCATACCTGCGAACCGTCCTGGCCCGGATCGCGGCCGACGAGGCCGATCCCACGGTGAGCACCGAGCCGAGGCGGGTGCCGTACGGCGAGCACCTGCTCGACGCCGCCCTCAACGAGGTCATCGACCTGACCGGATCGGCGGAGGAGATCCGGGCGCTGCACCTGGTGCTGGCGCTCTTCTTCTTCCCGGGGTGTCGGGCCACCGTCATCCTGCAGCGCTGCGGCATCGAGTGGCGCCCGTTGCGATCGCTGGCCCGCCGACTGACGGGGATCTCCTACTACGACTGGTGAGCGGCGGGCGCCGCCGGCGCCTGCACCTCGAGGCGGACGGATCGCTTCGCCACGTCGACGCCGGCCACGGTCACGGAGATCTCGGCCCCCGGCAGCAGCGCGCCGTCGGGATCGTCCACCGAGGCGACCACGGCCGGGTCCGTCAGTTGCACGTTGGCCCGTCCCTTGCTCGTGCCGGTCACGACGCCCCGGAGCTCCCGATCGCCGCATCCACCGAGCACGACGGCCTCGACCAGATCGAGAGACATGGCGTTGGCGGCGTTCTCCTGGTGCCGCCCCGCGTCCATGAGCCCGGGCAACTCGGACAGGGCGTCGCGCGCCAGGTCGGCGGCTCGATCCCGGCGCAATGGGCCAGGACGATCTCGTTGCCGAACCGGTCGACGAGGCGACGCAACGGCGCCGTCACATGGGCGTACGACGCCGCCACCGCAGCGTGCTGGCGAGCGTCGCCCTCCGGGGCGGCGCCGTCGAAGCCGACGTAGCCCGCACCTCGGAAGAGGCGTGCCGCCTGGGTCACCAGGGCCGCATGCGAGGGGATGGTCGGGTCGAGCGAACGGATGAGGTCGCCGTAGGACACGTCCTCGCCCCAAGCGATGCCGACGGCCTTGGCCCGCAGCCGGAACGTGGCGATGGTGTCGGCGGACGGCGGAGGCAGGGTCCGCAGGACGCCGACGCCGCCGGCGACCATCAGGTCCGCCGCCGCCATGCCGACGAGCAGCGACAGCTGGGCGTTCCAGCCCTCGGTCGGCACCGGCGCCCGGAACTCCAGCCGGTAACGATCGTCCCGCTCGACCACCTGCTGGTCCGGGATGGGGAGGGACACGCCGCCCCGGGCCACCTCCGCCGCCTCCCGCAGGAGCCCGACCTCTCGAAGGAGCCCGAGCGGCTCCTCGCGGTCGAGCCGGGCCTGGGCCTCGTCGTAGGTGAAGCGCCGGCGCGAGCGCATCCTGGCCCGCTCCACCCGGACCGACACGGGCTCGCCGGCCGCGTCCAGGTCGAGGGTCCAGACCAGGGCCTGGCGCTCGGTGTCGGGCAGCAACGATGCCGCCCCTTCGCTCAGCGCGGGCGGGTGCAGCGGCACGTTCCGGTCGGGGAGGTAGATGGTCACGACCCGCCGCCGGGCCTCGGCGTCGATGGCGCCGCCGGGCGCGACGAACGCGGCGACGTCGGCGATGGCGTAGCGGAACCGGAACCCGCCGCCTGACCGCCGCTCCAGGGCGAGGGCCTGGTCGAGGTCCATCGCCCCGGGCGGATCGATGGTCAGGAACGGGACGTCGAGCAGGTCCACCGTTGCGGCCGGCCGCGGACCCCGCCGCACGACCTCGTCGACCTCGGCCAGTACCTCGGGAGGAAAGGCCTCGACGATCCCCAGCTCGGCGCGGATGGCGTCGAACCCGGACGCAAGCGCGTCGGCATGACCGTCGAGGCGGAGGGGCACGGACGGCACCACTGCATCATGCCCAGAACTAGCGTGGGTCCATGACTGCACCCTCGGCGGGCTCCTCCGACCGTCTCTGCATCCTCACCGTGCACGCCCATCCCGACGACGAGTCGTCGAAGGGCGCGGGCACGATCGCCAAGTACCACGCGGCCGGCGTCCACACCGTGCTGGTCTGCTGCACCGGCGGTGCGGCCGGCGACATCCTCAACCCGGCCATGGACCGGCCGGAGGTCAAGGAGAACCTCCCCGCCGTGCGCGACGAGGAGCTCGAACGGGCGGCGGAGATCATCGGCTATCGACGAGGTCATCATGCTCGGGTACAAGGACTCGGGCATGCCGGAGACGCCGGCCAACGAGGACCCGGCCTGCTTCGGCGGGCGCCGACTCGACGAGGCCGTCGGCCGGCTGGTCGCGATCATCCGGCGCACCAGCCCGCAGGTGATCCTCACCTACGGCGACGATCAGCAGGGCTACCCGCACCCCGACCACCTGCGGGTCCACGACATCTCGCATGGCGGCCTTCGACCCCGCCGCCGACCCGATCGCT
Organism: uncultured Actinomycetes bacterium; assembly: GCA_963731055.1. Lineage (GTDB taxonomy): Bacteria > Actinomycetota > Acidimicrobiia > Acidimicrobiales > CADCTF01 > DATLED01. Next base: position 79,752 of record CAVSUD010000009.1, read on the forward strand.
ACCGCCCGAGGCCGGCGCGCCGTGGGAGCCGCGAAGGTGTACTACTCGGCCTGGTCGCCGGCCGCGCATGGTCGCCATGCACGAGAAGTTCCTCGAGCTCGGCCTCGAGTCGCCGTTCGACCAGAAGTGGCTCGACCGGCCGAGCCAGGACGACCGCATCACGACCAGCGTCGACGTCGCCGACCACGTCGACGTGCGCCGCGACGCGCTGCTGGCCCACGCCACGCAGATCGACCCGCACGCCCGTTCTGGTTCGGCCTGCCGCCCGAGGTGTCCCACACCGTGCACCCCATCGAGGACTGCGTGCTGGCCAAGAGCCGGGTGCCGGTGCCCGAGGAGACCTCGTTCGCCGGCGTGCACCTACGACGGACAGACCTCCTCTCGCCGGCGTCGACCGAAGGCGCCGATCAGCTGATGCCGAAGCCTGGCCTGACCCAGGAGTGGATGGACGCTGCAGACGGAGCTGGCCGAGGACCAGCCCGAGCGACCCGGCGCCTCCGCCCGCATGCAGTACGTCATCACCGGCGGGCCCGACGGCGACATCCGGTACTACTGGGTCCTCGAGAACGGGCAGCCTGGTGGAGAGCCGGCTCGGCGACGCTCGCCGACGCCGAGCTCACGCTGACCCAGACCTACGACGACGCGGTGAAGATCGCAGAAGGGCGAGCTCGACGCCAACGCCGCCTTCATGCAGGGCCGGGTCAAGGTCGCCGGCAACATGGCCAAGCTCATGGCCCTCCTCCCCATCACCAGCTCGGCCGAGTACCGCGAGCTGCAGACCAAGATCCGCGAGATCACCGACTACTGACGCGAGAAGGCCCGCCCCCGAAGGGAACGGGCCTCCTGCGTCGGGCGCACGAGTCGGGGAGGCTGGCGTCCTCGGCGACAAGTGCGCTCGGGCTAGACGCCGGTACCGGACGCGACCGCGCCTTCGGCGGTCTGGAAGGCCTTCGGCGCGGCGGGCAGGTTGAGGACGCTCGACAGCACGGCCACGTGCCGGGCCTCGACGCCGCCGACGCTCATGACGGCCTGGTTGAGGCTGATGTCCTTGAAGCCGCCGACCGTCGACTGATAGGTCGCGGCGGCGGCCTTCTCGAGCATCAGGGCGAGCTCGACGATGCCCATCTCGTCCTGGAGCGCCGCGATCGGGCCCTGCAGGCTCTGCAGGACGACCGGGTTCGCCTCCTTCATCTCCTGGCCGCCGAGCTTCTTGGTGGCGCCCTGGAAGAGAGCGGCGTGCTCCTTGTGCTGCGACTGGAACAGCTTGGCGGCGTCGCCGATGGCGGCCGTCTTCACGAGGCCGCTGTCGATCGCCTTCTGGTAGACGGCAACGGCGAGGACCTCGAGCGAGGAGGCCGTGCGGAGGATGGTGATGTCGCCCTTGTCGGCCTTGCCGCCACTGGCGCTGTCCTCGTCGGCCGCCTTGTCGACGGCCGCATCGGCCGTACCCTTGGTGTCGTCGCTGCCGCAGGCCGCGAAGATCGCGGCGGTCGCGACGGTGAGCCCGCCGATCTGCATGAACTTGCGCCGGTTGAGACCGCCGGTGACGAAGTCGGCCTTCGCCGTGCCGGACTCGGACGGGTCGCCGAACAGGCGCCCCACCAGGTTGCGCATGGTCTTCATCGACGCGTCGTGCTCGACCTGGGACTCCCTGGCCTCACGGCGGACGTACTCGCTGCTGATGTCCATCTCGGATTCTCTCTGTTCGATCTCGGGGCTAGGCGACGGGGAACTTGGCCGGGTCGACGGCCTTGTCCGAGGTCTGGAAGGTGGGGACGAACGCAGTGGCGGCCTTGCCCAGGGCCGTGCCCAGGACGACGGCGTGCTGCGACTCCACGGGCAGGATCGACGCCGCCAGCTTGAGGGCGCCTGCGCTCTTGAGGGCGCCCAGACCGAACAGGTAGGTGGCCGCGGCGGCCTCCTCCAGGTCGTAGGCGATCTGGAGGACGCCCTTCTGGTCCGTCGCGTTCTTCAGCTGGTCGCCGACGGCGGTGAGCAGCTTGGGGTTCGGCTGGCCCGAAGCCCCGACCCCGGCCGCGCCGGCGAAGGCCTGGGCGTGCTCCTGGTGGTGCCCGGCGAACATCGTGCCGACCTCGACCACGGCGGGCTGCAGGAGACCGGAACCGGCGGCGGCCTTGTAGGCCTCGACGGCGGCGAGCTCGACGCTCTCGGCGAAGGCGGCGATGTCCCCGTCCGTGAGCTCCTTCTCCTGGGCTCCGGCCGGGAGGAGCGAGCGGAACGAGAGCACCGAGCTCCCGATGGTGAGGGCGCCCGCCCCCACGCCGACCTGGCGCAGGAAGCTCCGGCGGTCGTCGGCCCGGAAGGACCGGGTCTCGGCGTGTAGATCGGCGATCTCCGACGCCATCGTGGTCATGCCGTCGCGATGCTGCTCGTCGACGTCGCTGGCCAGCAGGCGGAGCTGCCGCTCGCTGATCTCCATGAAACTGTCTCCTCGGTCTAGGTCGGGGTGGTGCGGTGTCGTGGGGCGGTCGGCCACCGACGATCAGGCGACGGTGATGATGCCGGTCATCGAGTTGTGGATGGCGCAGAAGTAGTCGAAGGTGCCGGCCTTGTCGAAGGTCTGCTCGAACGTGGCGTCCTTGTCCAGATTGCCGCTGTCGAAGGACTTGTCCTTGGCGGTGACGGTGTGGGCGAAACCGTCCTTGTTGGTGAAGGTGACCTTGGTGCCGACCTTGACCTTCAGGTTGCCGGGCTTGTAGTTGAAGTCGACGATGTCGACGCTGTCACCCGAAGCGGCCTCGCTTCCGGCATCGGCGGCCGGCTTGGCCGTGGTCGCCCCACCGGCGGACGCCTTCGGCGTGTCGGTCTTGGCGTCGTCGGAGCCACCGCAGGCGCCGAAGGCGAGGGCGGCGACGATGGCGGCCGAAGCGGCCAGGCGGGGGAGGGTGGTCCGTGTCATCGGCTGCACTACGGCACCCCGACGGGCAGTGGATGAATGCGCAGCGTCAATTCGCATCAACCATCCGCACACGGCGCCGGTGCCGTACCCCCGGGTAATGTCGCAAAGCTTGCAGGACATCAGCGACGGCGCCCTCGTCGTCGCCATCGGCCGCTGGCGGGAAGACGCCTTGGCCGAGGCGTACCGCCGCCACGCCGGCGCCGTCTACGCCTTGGCCCGCCGGGTCACCGGCGACACCGTCCTCGCCGAGGAGGTCGTGCAGGAGGTCTACCTCCGGCTCTGGAACTCCCCGGACAAGTTCGACCCCGAGCGTGGCTCGTTGCGGTCCTACCTGTTGGCCCAGGCCCATGGCCGGTCCGTCGACCTGCTGCGTTCCGAGTCATCCCGTCGCCGTCGTGAGGAGAACGAGGCGCGACAGACGGCCGAGAGCGGGTACGACGTCGAGCACGAGGTCTGGGACCTGGCCGTGGCGGACAAGGTGAAGCGGGCCGTGGCCGTGCTCCCCCAGGAGGAGCGCAAGGCGATCGAGCTGGCGTACTTCGGCGGGCACACCTATCGCGAGGTGGCGACGATGCTCGACCAACCCGAGGGAACCGTGAAGAGCAGGATCCGGGCCGGGATGCGACGACTGGCCACGGAGCTGGCGGATGCCGGCATCAACGCAGGGGGACTGGACGCATGATGGCGATGAGGCATCCCGACGTGCAGGAGCTGTTGGGGGCGTTCGCGCTCGATGCGCTCGAGTCCGAGGAGGCCGACGCCGTCGACCTCCACGTCCGCGACTGTCCCCGCTGCCTCGCCGAGGTGGAGGAGTTCCGCGAGACCGCCGCCTTGCTCGCCTTCGGTGGCGTCACGGCGCCGGCCGGGGTGTGGGAACGCATCCAGGCCTCCCTCGAGGAAGCGCCGCCGAAGCTGGAGCTGGCGCGGGTCGTACCGATCGCCCCCCGGTCGCGGTGGGAGACCTTCGGCGGCCGGCTGATGGCGGCCGCCGCCGTCGTGATCGCCATGGTCGCCCTCGGCGTCTCCGTCGTCCGCGGCGGGTCCGAGCCGATGTCATCGCTCGCCGGCGAAGTCGGCCGCGTGACCCAGGATCCCGACGCCCGACCGGTCCACCTCGTGTCCGGTGACGGAACCGGGTCGGCCGACGTCGTCCTCCTCGGCCAGAGCGCCTACCTCGTCAAGCACTCGCTGCCCAAGCTCGACAGCGGTCAGACGTACCAGCTCTGGGGCCAGCAGGGTGAGACCAAGGTGTCCCTGGCCGTGCTCGGGAACGATCCCGAGCAGGTCAAGGTTCCCCTCGGCGGTCGCTACGAGGCCCTGGCCATCACGGCGGAGAACAGCCCCGGCGCCGAGACGTCGAGCAGCCCGGCCGTCGTCGCCGGGCTCGTCCCCACGGCCTGAGTAGCGTCACCGCTCATGGAGCGGTGGGATCGGCCGAAGGCGTCGGCATTGGCCGCGCTGGTCGACGCCGCCCTTCCCGGTGAGGGGCTGGCCGAGGACGAGCTCGTCGCGGTGTGCTTCGACGACGACGGCGCGGGTGACCCGATGGTCGTGTTCGCCACCGACGACGGGGCCGGGGTCGCCGCCGCGGTGGTGCACGAGGCCGCCGGACGCCGGGTCGGCTTCGTGCAGCTGGTCGCCGTGCACCCCGAGGCGCGTCGCCGCGGCCACGGGCGCGCCCTCGTCGAAGCCGTCGCCGCCTGGGCGGGGGAGGAGCACGACGCCGCCGTCGTGGCCGTCGGCGGGGCGGCACCCTTCTACCTCTGGCCGGGCGTGGACGTGCATGCGACGCCGGCGCTCTGCCTGTTCGAATCGCTCGGCTTCACGGCCCATGGCGCCGAGATCAACATGTCTTTCCCGACCCGTCACCGCGCCCCGGTGCCGGCCGGCCTCGAGCTGCGACGAGCGCTCGAAGAGGCGGACGCCGACGCCGGCCTCGCCTTCGTGGCGCGGCACTGGCCGAATTGGGTGGCCGAGGCGAAGCGGGCCGTCGACCACGGCTCGTGCCATCTCGTCGTCGCCTCCGACGACGGCGCCGTCGTCGGCTTCGGCTGCCACTCGGTCAACCGCCTCGGGTGGCTGGGCCCGATGGGCACCGATCCGGACCGGCGGCACGGCGGCGCCGGTAACGCGTTGCTGGGGGCCATCGCCACCGACCTGATGGCGGCCGGACTGGCCGAGGTGGAGGTGGCGTGGGTGGGGCCGGTCGGCTTCTACGCCAACGCGGCCGGTGCCACCGTCTCGCGCACCTTCCGTACGCTCAGCCGACGGGCGTGAGGGTGCGCATCAGGTCCCGCAGGGGTCGGTAGCCGATCAGCTGCGCCCCGGCCCGCTCGAGCCGCGACCGAAAGGGGCGGTCGCCGGTGACGAGCAGGTGGTCGTCGACCCGCGACGACCAGTCGTCGGCCAGCGACCGCAGCTCCGGCGTGTCGACGGCCGGATGCACGTACACCTCGGTCACGCCGGGTCGCAGATCGCCGAGCATCCGCTCGAGGGACGTGCGGCTGCCCGGGCCCCGCACGGTGATGAAGTGGTCGGGGAACACGACGCCCTCCTCGGCGGCCAGGCGCCGGAACGGGAAGCCGATGGCGTGCTCCGTGGAGCCTCCGCTCAGCCGGAGGGGGAGGCCGAAGTCGACGGCCAGCTCCAGGTAGACGTCGAAGAACTCGGGCCGCAGCTGCAGCGTGCCCATGTGGGAGTCGAGGTGGCTCACGTCGAAGCCCCAGTAGATGGCCCGCTCGACCTGGGCCCGCAGCTCCCGGCGCACCTCGTCGAGGTCGGCGTGGTCCCAGACGTCCTCGACCGTGCGGGGGAACCCGCCGTCGCCGTCGAGCAGGGACGGCGCGTGCGTGATCGGCCCCCAGCGATACAGGTCGTACTCCGCGTTCAAGGTGAGGTGCACGCCCACGTCCTCGCCCCGGTAGCGACTGGCCGCCTCCCGGGCCCAGGGACACGGCACCATCAGCGTGGCGCTGGTGCCGATGCCGGTGCGGAGGGCCTCGTAGACGCCGACGTTGGCGGCGTGGCTCGATCCGAGGTCGTCGCAGTTGACGATCAGGAGCTTGGCGTCGGGCGGGTACCCGAGCTTCTCGGCCAGCGACGTCTCGTCACGGATCACGGGGCCGAGCCTAGGAGGTGGCCGTGTCACAGCGGCTTGTCGGGACCGCCACAGGCGCTCCACAGCCCTCGGCCGGCGGCGCGCGCGGCGCCCGCGGCGGCGACGAACTCGTCGCGGTGGGCGACGTTCGGAGGGATGGTCAGCGGGGCGGCGAACCCGTCGCGGCGAGGGCGAGGTTCACGAACAGGTCATCGCGCTGGCGGTACACGTAGACGAGCAGGCGGCCGTAGCGGTCGCGGGCCTCGGCGTCCCGCTCGAGGCGGACCGCCGTGCCCACGGGCAACAGCGCGGCGGTGCGGGCCGAGGCCTCCTTCCCGAAGCACTCCCGCAAGCCCCCGGGGCCGTGGGTCTCGGGGGTGTCGATGCCGATGAACCGGACCGACTCGGTCTCGGCCCGACCGGGGAAGCGGACCCGGACGGTGTCGCCGTCGACGTGCTTGGCCACCACCGCCCCGCCGGTCGTGGCCCGCCCGCCCGTGGCGCCCGAGCCCGTGGCGGGCCCCCCGCCGTCGATGGTTGCCCCGGACCGCCCGCACGCCGCTCAGCGCCACCAGCACGGTGACGAGGAGGGAGAGGGGTCGGCGGAGCACGAAGCCATTGTGCAACGGGGGTGTGACATCTTTGGCACGTGCCTCGTCCGAGCCGTCCCGGCGTCACGATCGCCGGCCTGGTGCTGGCGGCGCTGGTCACCGCCGGCGCCTGTGGCCGGGACGACGCCCCGGTCACCGGCGGCCGGGCGACCGGCCGATTCGGGGCCGTGCACACCGAGGTCTGCGCGGCGGCCGCCGCCGCGAAGTCGGGCGATACCGCCGCCGCCGGCCGCCGCTTCGACGACGTCCACCAGGGCCTCCACGACCTGGCCGCGGCCACCGAGGACACGGATCGCGCCGCCGCGGCTCGGCTCCTCGAGGCCAAGCAACGGGCCGAGGCCGAGCCGACCGCCGAGCACCTCGCGGCGCTGGTCGCGCCCGTGGCCGCGGCCGTCGAGCGGACGGGCGGCACCGCGCCGGCGAACTGCCCCTGATGGGCGAGACTGACCGCATGTCCCGCCGCCCCGTCCGGGCCGTCGTCCTCGTGACCCTGCTCCTCGGATCGCTGCTCGCGGCGTGCGGCGGCGGGAAGGGCGACGGCGCCTCCGGCGATGCCACACCCACGACGAACGGCTCGGCTCAGGGCGACGAGTTCGTCGCCCAGGTGGCGAGCTACGAGCTCGTGGCCAACCAGGACCAGCGCTTCCTCGCCGCGTTGGCCGGCAACGGCACCGGCACCGTGGTCAGCTTCGGCACGGTCGAGCTCTCGTTCTTCTACCTGGGCACGCGTGAGAAGCCGATCGACCCGCCGCAGCCCAGGTCCAAGGCGACGGCGACCTTCTTCCCGGTGGCCGGCCAGGAGGTCGACCCGTCGACCCCCGGCCCGCGTGAGGCCCGCCCGTCCGAGGGGCTCGGTGTCTACGCCGCCACCGGGGTCCGCTTCGACGCGCCGGGCTTCTGGGGCGTGCAGGTGTCGGCGAAGATCGGCGGCAAGGAGGTCAGGGCGACGTCCCCCTTCGAGGTCGTCGCCGAGCCGCAGCTCCCGTTCCCCGGCCAGCCCGCACCGCGGACGGACAACCCCGTCGCCGGCGCCGTCGGCCTCGACCCCGAATCCATCGACAGCCGGGCCAAGGACGGTGGCCCGCCGCCCGATCCCGCCCTCCACTCCACGTCGGTCGCCGCCGCGCTGGCCGCCGGCAAGCCCACCGTCGTGGTCGTCTCGACGCCGGTGTACTGCGTGAGCCAGTTCTGCGGGCCGGTGACCGACAGCGTCGACCGCCTCGCCGCCACCTACGGCGACCGCGTCGCCTTCGTCCACCTCGAGGTCTGGAAGGACTTCGAGAACAAGGTCGTCAACCCGGCGGCGGCGGAGTGGATCTCACCCCGCAACAAGGTCGGTGACACCCAGGAGCCGTGGGTGTTCCTCGTGGGCGGCGACGGCGTCGTCCGTCAGCGCATCGACAACGTCGTCGGCGACCGGGAGCTGGCCGACGCCGTGCAGGCCCTCGCCGCCGCCGGCTGATCAGCCCGCCGACGGGTCGAGCCCGAACTCGGCCCGCAGGGCGGCGATGTCGGCGAGATCCTTTTCCCCGGGCGGGTAGCCGCCGTGGTGGGCGAGTTGGAGCGTCGGGCTGATGCAGGGCACCGGTCGCCCCTCGATCCGGCCCGTGCCGAGATCGCCGGCCGGATAGGCGGCGTCGGTGCCGTCGGGCATCGCGCCCCGCTGCCAACCCGTGCCCGTCGCCGGGTCGATCGCGATCGGGTGGAGGTCGAGTTGCCGGCCGGCGTGGTCGCGTAGGACGAGGCGAGTCGGTCGCCGGTCCTCGGCGATGACGAAGTGCAGGGGCGCCAGCACGTCGAGCAGGAGCGGGTCCACGTCCTCGGCCAGGACGACGAGGTCGAGGTCGGCGTGGGGGCGGGTCTGGCGCCCCAGCAGGGCATCGACGCCCCATCCGCCATCGATCCAGCAGTGCACGCCGGCTCGCTGCAGCGCCGAGAGCAGGAACACGACCTCCCGGCCGGTCATGTCCCCGCCCGCCGGCACGGCGATTACAGGCGCTCGATGATGGTGCCGGTGCCCAGGCCACCACCGCAGCACATGGTGATGAGGGCGTTCGTCCCGTCGATCCTCTCGAGGTTGTGCAGTGCCGTCGTGATCAGCCGGGCGCCGGTGCAGCCGACCGGGTGGCCCAGGGCGATGGCGCCGCCGTTGGGGTTGACCTTGTCCATGTCCGGGATGTTCAGCTCGCGCTGCCAGGCGAGGGCGACGGACGCGAACGCCTCGTTGATCTCGACGGTGTCGATGTCGGCGTAGGTCATGCCCGCCTTCTCGAAGACCTTCTGGGTCGCGTCGATCGGGCCGGTGAGCATCAGCACCGGATCGACGCCGACGAGGCAGTGGGCCACGATGCGGGCCCGGGGCTTGAGGCCGAGGGCGGCCGCCTTGTCGGCCGACATGACCATCACGGCCGCGGCGCCGTCGCTGATCTGGCTGGACGTGCCGGCGGTGTGCACCCCGTTCTCCCGGGCCACCGGCTTCAGCGTGGCCAGCTTCTCGAGCGTGGTCTCGCGGAGGCCCTCGTCCTTGGCCACGACGTAGGTCTCGCCGGTGGGCTTGCCCTCCTCGTCGAGCACGGGCGCGGTGATCGGCTGGACCTCGCGCTCGAAGCAGCCTTCGTTCCACGCCTGAGCGGCCCGACGCTGGCTCTCGAAACCGAACCGGTCGGTGTCCTCCCGCGTGATGCCCCACTTGTCGGCGATCCGCTCGGCCCCTTCGAACTGCGAGGTCATCTCGTAGTTCTCGTAGTAGCTCTTCGGGATGGCCCGACCCGGCCCGTTGCTGGTGTTCGACCCGAGCGGGATGCGGCTCATCGACTCGACGCCGCACGCGATGGCGATGTCCGCGGCACCGCTGCCGACCAGGCTGGCCGCGAGGCTGGTGGCCTGCTGGCTCGAGCCGCACTGGGCGTCGACGGTCGTGGCTGCGACGGTGAGGGGCAGCCCGGCGGTGAGCCAGGCGGTGCGGGCGATGTTGAACGACTGCTCGCCGACGGCGGTGACGCACCCGCCGATGATCTGATCGACCGAGGCCGGATCGATGCCGCTGCGTTCGATCAGCGACTTCTGGACCTGGGCCAACAGGTCGGCCGGGTGCAGGGTGGACAGGCCCCCGCCCCGGCGCCCGATCGGGCTGCGGACGGCTTCAACGATCACGACATCGGTCATGCCGCCGAGCCTACGCGGTGCGCGAGGATCGCACCCGGCGCTTCCCCTCCGTCCCACCCCACCTTTCGCGCGCGTCGGCTGGCGCCGCCTCATCCGCCAGCCCTCGACCGGCGCAGACCAGATCCTCGACGTGTTGTCGATGCTCCGAAACCGCTGAGCCCCGCCGTTTCGCGCGCGCTTCAGGGGCCGACGGACCCCGAAGCGCACGCAGAACCGGGGACGGGCGTGAACGTGACGGGCAGGGAGGTCATCCCACGGACGAGGAGGCTGGACGTGCGCCGACCCGGACCGGCCGGGCGCATCCCCCGGGTCCGGGCCAAGAGGACCTCCGCGGCGACCCGGGCCTCGAGGCGGGCCAGCGGGGCGCCCAGGCAGTAGTGGATGCCGGCGCCGAAGCCGACGTGGTCGGCGACGCCCCGGAAGGCGGCGTAGCGGTCGACGACGAACTCGTCCGCCTCCGGGTAGCGCCGCTCGTCGCGATTGGCGGCGCCGTAGAGGACGACGACGGTCTCGCCGGGCGGGAGGTGGCGCCCGCCGATCTCGACGTCGGTCGTCACCTGGCGCATGAGGCTCTGGACCGGCGCATCGAAGCGCAGCGCCTCCTCGATGGCCGCCGGCAGCAGGGCCGGCTCGCGCCGGAGCCGTTCGACGGCGTCGGGCCGGTCGAAGAGGGCGAGCGCACCGTTCGAGATCAGGTTCGTCGTCGTCTCGTTGCCGGCGACCAACAGGAGCATGCAGAACAGCAACAGCTCCTGGTTGTTGAGCGGCTCGGCGCCTCCGACGAGGAGGGACACGAGGTCGTCGCCGGGCGCGGCCTGGCGTTCGGCGATGACCTCGCTGAAGTAGGCGAACATCTCCATCGCGGCGACGGCGCCGGCGCTGCGGTCGAAGTCGGCCGCCATCCCGCCGATCATGGCGTCGGACCACCTTTTGAAGTCGGCCCGACGCTCGATCGGGATCCCGAGCAGCTCGGCGATGACGATGACCGGCAGCGGGTAGGCCAGGTGCTCGACCAGGTCCGCCTCGCCCCGCTCGTTGGCGACGACGAGCTCGTCGACCAACTCGTCGCTGATGGCCCGGATGCGCGGTTCCAGTTGGGCGATGGCGGCGGGGTGGAACGGACGGGTGACGAGGCGACGGAGCCGGGTGTGGTCGGGCGGATCGGCGCCGATGAGGAACTTGAAGCCGGGGGCCCCCATGTTCATGGGCGCCGACGAGAAGGTGTCGTGGTCCCGCAGGGCCCGGGCCACGTCCTCGTAGCGGGAGAGCACCCAGGTCCCGGGCGCCACCCGATGCACCGGATCCTCGTTCCGCAACCGCTGATAGGCGGGGTACGGGTCGGCGAGGAAGGCCGGGTCCGTCAGGTCGAGCGGCTCCACGCCGCCGAGCCTATGCGGCGGTCTTGCGGCCCTGCCGGGCCGTCTGCTCCTGCGAGCGGCGAAGGGCTTCGCCGCGGCAGCGATGCCGAGGCGACCGACCTCCCGGGTGCGCTCGTCGAGCCGGTAATCGGCTGCACGCTCCTCGATCAGGGCCAGCTGTCGTTCCATGTCCGCAGTGTGCCCAGGGGGTGTGACAAGAATGCGGCGGGTGGTTCGTCTCACACTGAGTACAACCAGCTGACCTGCGGTTTTCTGCCGAGACTAGGGTCACACCCATGGAACGGTTCGGCATGACCATCCCCTTCGACGGCGTCCCCCTGGCGCCCAGACGGACTGGTTCGCCGAGCTGCGCCGACCTCGGCTACACCGACGTCTGGTCGAGCGAGGCGGACGGCACCGACGGCTTCACGCCGCTCGCGCTGGCCGCCGCCTGGGCGCCGACGCTGCGCCTCGGCACCGCCATCGTCCCCGCCTTCACCCGCGGGCCGGCGCTCATGGCCCAGAGCGTCGCGGCGATGGCCGAGGCCGCGCCCGGCCGGTTCGCCTTCGGCATCGGCACGTCGTCCAACGTCATCGTCGAGCGCTGGAACGGCATCCCCTTCGAGGAGCCCTACCAGCGGACCAAGGACATGGTCCGGTTCCTGCAGGAGGCCCTCACCGGCGAGAAGGTGGAGACGGAGTTCGCCACCTTCGAGTCAAGGGCTTCCGGCTGGGCCGGAAGGTGGCGACGCCGCCCGAGATCCTGGTCGCCGCGCTGCGCCCGGGATGCTGCCGCTTGGCCGGGCGCGAGAGCGACGGCGCCATCATCAACTGGCTCGGCGCCGACGACGTGGCGAAGGTGGTGCCCGAGGTGCGGCACGGTCGGGGCGACAAGCCCGGCGCACCCGAGGTCGTGGCCCGCATCTTCGTGTGCCCCAACCCGGACGCCGACACGGTGCGGGCCAGTGGCCGCTTCGCCATCGCAGCCTACCTCAACGTGCCGGTCTACGCCGCGTTCCACGAGTGGTTGGGCCATGGCGACCAGCTCAAGCCGATGTGGGACGCCTGGAAGGCCGGTGACCGCAAGGCCGCGCTCGCCGCCATCCCCGACTCCGTCGTCGACGACCTCATCGTGCACGGCTCGCCCGAGCAGTGCCGCGAGCACCTCCAGCGCTACGTCGACAACGGGGTCACGACGCCGGTGCTGGCGCTGTTGCCCTTCGGCATCGACAGCCGCCAGGCCATCCGCGACCTGGCGCCGGCGGCCGCTTCGGCCTAGCGGCTGGCCCGCAGCGCGTCGGTCCAGAACCGCGTGCGGGTGAGGTACGCGGTCTCGGCCGTGGCGCCGGTGCTTCCGTAGGCACCCTCGTAGGACGAGTAGCAGAACGACGACGAGGACGCCCCCTGACACACGCCGGCGCGAGCGGGCTCGATCTGGGTGCCCTCGTGCCACTCGTTGTAGGACGTGATGCTGACGACGTCGGGGCCGGCGGCGAACGCGCCCGTCCACGCGTCGTCGTACCGCTCGCCGGCGGCCCGGTCGCGGACGGTGTCGTCGGGAACGCCCCGCCGGGCGTCGTAGCCCGGGGCGACGGACGGCGCGCATCGGAGCCCCCGGAGCCGCGCCTGCGTGCAGACGGCCTTGAAGTTGGACGGGGAGTAGCGCAACGGGTCGTAGGTGTAGACGCCGGTGAACCCGGCCCGCTGGGCGTAGGCCTGGAAGAGCCCCCGGATGGCGTTCGACGCCAGGTGGCTCTGGCCCCAGAACGTGTAGCCGGGGAAGGCGGCGGTGACGGCGAGCCAGTCCTCGGGCGGCGGCCCGTCCGAGACGTAGATCCAGTACTCGGTGATCCCGAAGCGGTTCGACAGCGCCCGCACGTCGCGCTGGGTGGACGCCGGGGTGCGGTCGGCGTACGGCTCGAGGTGGACGGCGACCCGCACGCCTTGTTGCTGCGCCGCCGTGAACACCCCGGCGAGGGCGCGGTCCTCGTAGGAGCCGATGCCCCACCACGAGACCACGATCGTCTCGATCCCGGCCGCCGCGATCTCCGCCATCTGCTGTTGCAGCACGGCGAAGGCGCGGCTGCTGTACGGCCCGCGGGCCGGGTAGAAGTTGGCGGCCAGGTCGTCGGGCGGAGAGTGGCCGTTGTCGCGCCAGTGGAACCAGGCGGGGTCGTCGGAGCTGTTGCCGTACCAGGGGTAGTAGAAGGCGGCCGAGCCGACTCGTCCCGGACGGGCCCGCGCCGCCATCCCGACGATGGGGGAGTTCAGTGGGGCCCCGCCGGCCGAGCCGTAGAACGACGCGTCCCCGAAGCTGAAGATGCCGCCGTCGCTGGCGACGAGCCAGTACCCGTCGCCGAGGCCGGTCGGGGTCATCGACACGATCGGCTTGTTCAGCTTGAGCGATCCGGTCGAGCCGAGGAAGGCGGCGTCGCCGAAGGTGAACATGCCCCCGTCGCTGGCGGCCAGCCAGTAGCCGTTGCCCGTCGGCGTCGGAGCCATCGTCACGATCGGTTGGTTCAGCCGGAGGTCGCCCGTGGACCCGAAGAAGGCGGCGTCCCCGAAGGCGAAGATCCCGCCGTCACGGGCCACGAGCCAGTACCCCTGGCCCGTCGGCGTCGAGGCCATCGCCACGATCGGCTGGTTGAGCGACGAGGTCGCCGGTCGAACCGAAGAAGCCGGCGTCGCCGAAGGCGAAGATCCCGCCATCGCTGGCGACGAGCCAGTAGCCCCCGTCCGGTGGGGGTCGCCGCCATCCCCACGATCGGGCGGTTCAGTGGACGGCCGCCGGTGGAACCGAGGAACGGTACGGCGCCGTACGCGAAGATCCCGCCGTCGCTGGCGACGAGCCAGTAACCAGTGCCATTGGCCGGCGCGGCCATGCCGACGACCGGCTTCACCAACCGGAGGTCACCGGCCGAACCGTGGAACTCGGCGCCGCCGTAGGTGAACATCCCGCCGTCGGCGGCGGCGAGCCAGTACCCGGCCGACGGTCGGCTGATGGCGGGCGGCGCGGCGATCGGCGCGGCCGAGGCCGGAGCGGGCGTCACCAGCGGGAGGAGCGAGAGGAGGGACAACGCGGCGGCCACGACGACGAGCGCGCGCCGCGCCGCCGTCCGGGGGGTGAGCCGCCGAACGACGAGGCTCGGCATGACGACCCGAGCGTACCGCCGGCCACGAGGGCTACCGTCCGGCTCCATGACCCTCCAGGCCGGCTTCGGGACGGCGCTCATCACCCCGCCCACGCCCGTCCGACTGGCCGGGTTCGCCGAGATCCAGGAGGCGACGGAGGTGCATGACGACCTCACCGCCCGGGCCCTCTTCCTGGACTCGCCGCAAGGCACCGTCTGCCTCGTGGTGTGCGACCTGATGGGGATGTCGCCCGAGTTCGCCAACCCGGCCCGCGCCACGATCGCGGCTGCCGTCGGCCTCGATCCCGCCGCCGTCCTCCTGGCCAGCACCCACACCCACGCCGCCCCCAGCACGATGGCGGGGACGGAGCGGCTCGGGTGGTTCACGCCGGAGGGGTACGGACAGACCCTCGCCGAGGGGTGCGCGGCGGCCGCCGTCGAGGCGCGCGATGCGGCCGTGGGTGCGGACCTTCGCTACGGCCGCTGGAGCCTGCCCGGCGACCTCTCGATCAACCGGCGGGGCTACCCCTACGACCCGTGGTTCTCCGTCCTCGACGTCGTGCGGGCGGGCGGGCGCGCCGCCGGCGACCGAATCGGCACGCTGGCCAACCTCGCGATCCACCCCGTCGCGCTGGGGCCCGAATGCCTCGCCGTCTCGGCCGACTGGGTGCACCCCTTCCGCCGAGCGCTCCAGCAGCGAGCCGGAGGCACGGCCATGCTGCTCAGCGGGGCGCTCGGCGACGTGAACCCGCGTCACGTCCACCGGCAGGGCAACGACTGCCGGCGCGACGGCTTCGACGAGGCCGAGGAGCTCGGTACCGAGGTGGCGGAGGCCGTCCACTCCGTGCTTGGGTCGACGGACGCGCTGCCCGACGCCGGCGTGCGCGTGATCGCCGACCGCAACCTCGACGTGCCGATCGGCGGAACGGACCTGGCCCGCTCCCGACACGGCGACACCATGCGCGTGGAGCTGATCGAGTGGGGCATCGGCCCGATCCGGGTCGTGTCGGTGCCGGGTGAGCCCTTCCAGGCCTTCGGGCGCCAGGTCGAGGCGGCGCGAGGCGATCGCGTGCTGCTGGCCGGGCTCTCGCCCCTGTGGCAGGGGTACTTCCCGGTGCCCTTCGGCGAGGGGTACGAGGAGGGCGTCTCGTACGGACCGGCGGCCGTTCAGGCGGTGCTCGACGCCCTTCTGGACGTGCCCGCAGAGACCCCCACCCGCTAATCTGACGCATTCCCTTTTTCTCCTCTCGTTCTTCGCGCGCGTGCATGGTGCTGGTCGGACTCGTCGCCGGCACCGTCACCGCCTCCACCGCCTTCCGCCCCGAGTCCTCGTCCGAGCTGTCGGAGGCGAACCTGGCGGCGGCGACCGGCATGGTCGTGCTCCCGACGCCTCCCACGACGGAGGTGCGCGTCGGCGACGTGCGACTTCAGGAGGCGGCCATCGCCGAGTGGGAGTACCGCAAGCGCCTCCCCGTCCAGGTCTCGCGCTCCACGAACACGCCGGGCAGCCTCGTGCGTCCGGCGCGCGGACCGGTGACCGGCTGGTTCGGTGAGGGCCGCCGCGACCCATCGTCATGCCGGCATCGACTTCGACGGCGACACCGGCGACCCCGTCTCGGCGGCCGGCGCCGGCACCGTCGTGCACGCCGGCTCGGCGCCATCCGGCTACTCGGGCTACGGGCAGATGGTGCTGATCGATCACGGCAACGGGGTCACGACGCTGTACGCGCACCTCTCGCGCGTCAATGTCCGGGTCGGCACCGTCGTGCGCCCCGGCGACCGCATCGGCGCCATCGGCACGACCGGCAACGTCACCGGTAGCCACCTCCACTTCGAGGTCCGGCTGGGCGATCGACCGGTGAACCCCGCCCCCTGGGTCGCCGGCTAGAACAGCTGGAGCTGCACGGTCGCGCGAGGCTCGCTCGAGGAGCGGCTCCCACCGGGGACCGCGACCCGATCGGCGCACCAGCACCAGCTCGACCGGCACGGCCCGATGGGCGCCGTCCCGATCGGCCACCGCCAGGCTGCCGTCGCGCTCGAGCCCGGTGGCCACGCCGTCCTGCCATCGCGAACGGTCGGGCCGCCGGAAGCGCACGACCTCGCCGGGCTCGAGACCGAGCCGCTGGATCCCCATCGCCGTGATCGTCAGGGCGTGACGCGCGCCTGCAGGCGTCGCATGCCCTTGAGCCAGCGCTCGTAGTCGTCACCCTTGCGGCGGAAGTACTCACGCACCTCGGGGTGGGGGAGGATCAGGAACTCCTCGGCCCGCAGACCCACGACGACCGCCTCGGCCACCTGCTCGGGCTCGATGGCCGTCGGTCCGAGCAGGGCACCGCCGTCCGGGCCGAGCATCGGAGTGCGCACCCCCTGAGGGCAAAGGCACGACACCTTGATGCCTTGGTCGCCGTGGGTGATCGACAGCCACTCGGCCAACGCCACGGCGGCGTGCTTCGTGACGGCGTAGGGCGCGGAGCCGATCTGGCTCAGCAGGCCCGCGGCGCTGGCCGTGTTGAGGAGGTAGCCCTCGCCGCGGGCGATCATCCCGGGCAGCACCGCCCGCGCCGCGTGCACGTGGGCCATGACGTTGATGTCCCAGATCTGCTGCCAGTCCTCGTCCCGGGCGTCGACCCCGCCGCCGGTGGCGATGCCGGCGTTGGAGCAGAACAGGTCGATCGGGCCGAAGCGGTCCTCGGTGACCTGCACGAGCGACGCGACGTCCTCCCCCCGACCGACGTCGGTCGTCACGGCGATGGCGGCGCTCCCGATCTCCTGGGCGACCGCCGCCGCGCCGTCGGCGTCACGATCGGCCACGGCGATGCCGCGGGCACCCTCGGCGGCGAACCGCCGCACGAGGGCGCGGCCGATTCCGCTGGCCCCGCCGGTGACGATCACGACCTTGTCGGCCAGTTCCATCGCGGCATCGTAGGGTCTCGCCCCATGACGACGAGTGACGCTGCGACCGCCCGCCGGACCTTCGTGGCGACGCAGGTGGCGGGGCTGGCGCCCCTCGACTTCGTGCTCGTGGGGGTGCCGCGCCCGCCCTTCGACGCCGTGCAGGTGCTCCGGGAGGACGATGGCTCCCTCGTCGTCCGGTTGTCGGTGCGGGACGAGTCCCATCCCTACACACCCGAGCAGTTGACCGCGCTCGCCGGGCTCGGGTTCCCCGCCGCGACCGCGGCGGTACCCGCCGGCGCGGCGGACCCGACGGAGGGGCTTCGCCTGGCCGTGCCGCCGGCGGACCCGGTGGCCGCCGCCGCGGTCGTGGACCAGGTGCTCGGCGAGGTCTTCGCCCTGGCCGAGTCGACGCCGGTCGACGTGCGCCACGGATCGGAGCGTGAGGCGCGGGATGCGGAGCGAGCGCGTGCTGGAGATGCGCGGCCGCATCGAGCCGGTGGTGGCGGCGATGAGCGGCGGCACGGCGGCGCAGGACGAGGACGCCGACTACGTGCTCGACATCGGCCACGTCCGGGTGTTCGTCGCTCCCCGCTCGCTTCCGGGTCGGCCGCCGCCGATCATCCGCGTGTTCGCCATCACCAACGCCGGCGTCACGCTCACGCCGGAGCTCGGCCTGTTCCTCTCGCGGTTGAACTTCACGTTGATGTTCGGCCGGTTCTCGATCGACGCCGACAACGCCGCCATCTGGTTCGACGAGACCCTCCTCGGCGAGCACGTGACGGACGAGGAGCTGCGCTTCACGATCGAGATGGTGGCCAACACGGCCAACGAGTGGGATCAGAAGATCGCCGGGATGTTCGGCGGTCGCACTCGCGCGGCCGACGCCGCCCCGGCCGCATCGGGAAGTGACGGCGCGCCGGCGCTCAAGCCGGGCCAAGGCGGTTACCTGTAGCCCACCCCTGTCCTCCAGCTCCGGCGAACTTCGGCGCCCGACCTCGGCGACGGAGCCTCAGGCCCGCACCGCCAACAGCTCGTCGAACGACTCGCGGATGCAGTCCCGCAGCAGGCCGGGGTCGTCGACGGCGGCGGTGTCGATGTTGAGGCCCATGTCGAGCGAACCCCGATACGAGAGGACCGTGGCGTTGAACGCGGTGCCGCCGGTCGGGCCCATGGGGTGGTTGCCGAGGATCTCGGCGCCGGCCACGAAGAGGTCCCACGGTGCGCCGCGGAGGTTCGAGGTGGCGAAGTCGACCGTCTCGACCTGCTGGCGGGCGAAGTTCACCACCACGGAGGTCGGGAGCGCGTTCAGCACGCCGGCGAAGGCATCGGTGAAGCCCGTGGCCCGCTCCCGCTTCGAGGCGCCGAGCCGCTCGCGGATGACGCCGAAGCGTTCGGCGGCATCCTTCGTGCCCGCCGGCACCAGTGCCCGCGTCGGGGAGAAGGCGTTGCCGCCGGCGCTCTTGTCCGTGCGCGTGTTGACCGGCATCGACGCCCGGAGATCGCCCACCTCGACGCCGCGTTCGCGGTGGTAGGCGCCGGCGCCCCCGGCCACGCCGCACACGAACCCGTCGTTCACCGTGCCGCCGAGGGCGTTGGACACCGCTTTGAGACCTTCGAGATCGACGGACAGCACCTCGAAGTGGCGGCTCAGCGACCGACGTCCGGCCCACAGCGGTGACCGGGCGCCGTCGGTGACGAGGAGCTGACGGCCCAGTGAGGCCACGATGGCGGCCGCGTCGGCGACCTGTCCCGGCACCCGCTGGGGGTGCAGCAACGTGTCCACGGTGTTGGCCGCCAGGCGTCGGGACATGCCGAGTTGGCGGCGCAGCCCGTGGGTCAGGGCCTCGCGGACGTCGGCGGCCAGACCGGCCGGGGAGTCGGCGAACGGCACCGGCTCCGGGAGCCCCGGATCGGGCGCGTCCCGGGCCAGATCGATGAACATCGCCGACAGCCGGATGCCCCCGACGCCGTCGGTGATCGTGTGGTGCATCTTGGCCAGCAGCGCGGCCCGGTCGCCGGCGAGGCCTTCGACGATGGTGTAGCGCCACAGGGGGCGGGCCCGGTCGAAGGGATCCTGGAACTCGGCGGCGGCGAAGTCGAGGAGCTGCCGGTCCGAGCCCGGGGCCGGGAGACCGATGCGCCGGACGTGGAAGTCGAGGTCGAAGGCGGGGTCGTCGACCCAGGCCGGCGGGGCCATCCGCGCCGCCGACGGCACCACCTTCTGGCGGAGGCGGGGGATCTCCTGGACGGCCCGCGCGATACGAGCCTTGAAGCCGTCGAAGGAGGGGATCCCGTCGAGGAAGGTGACGTTCAGGAAGGTGGAGCGGAGGCTCGGATCCTTCTCGAGGGTCCACATCAGCGCCTCGGCGTCGGACATCCGCCGCTCGGCGCGCACGGTGCGTTCAGCCATCACGGCGATGCTAGGCCCGACGGGCTAGTGCGAGATCGAGGTGTGCTTGAACTCGTTGAGCTCGGGAAACCCGCCGACCAGGTCGACGACCCGCTCGATCGTGGTGCGGGCGAGCTCGGCGTCGCCCTGCGGGCGGGTCATGAGGCGGACGAACACGGCGCTGTCGCCCTGGATGAAGGTCGGCACGCCCCAGACCTGGTGCTCGCCGGCCGCCGCCTCGTGCTCCTTCCGGAACTGCTCGCGCGGCCACCCGTCCTCGATCTCGGTGAAGACGGCGTCGCCGTCGACCCCCTGCTCGCCGAGGATGGTGCGCAGGACCGCCTCTTCGCGGATGTCGCGACCCTCGTCGTGGCGGGCCTTGAAGAGGGCGGCGTGCACGTCGAGGAAGCGGTCCGGGAACCGGTCGCGCACGACGATCGCCGCTTCCATGGCCAACAACGCCTCGACCTTGGTGGGGTCGTCCCACACGTCGACCCCGTCTTCCTCGATGTGAGCCTGGTTCAGCGAGTACGGCACGAAGCGCACATCCCAGTCGGCTCCCGACCGCAGTCCCTCGACGAGGTGTTCATGGGCGTTGCGGGCGAACGGGCAGCGGTAGTCCCAGGAGACGGCGAAGGAGACGGTCATGGGCGGGTCAACCCCGCGTCGGGGCGGAGGATTCCTCGTTTGGGGCGTAGGGGAGCGGGTACAGCCGGCGCCCGAGCTTCCCCAAGCCGATGCCGACGACGATTCCGGCGACCACGTCGGAGGCGTGGTGGATCTTCACGTACACCCGGCTCCAGGCCACGATGACGGCCACCACGTAGTACACCGGCTTGAGCCGGTCCTGGTCGGACAGCAGGCCGGCGGCGGTGAAGGCCGACGTCGAGTGGCCGCTGGGGAAGCTGCTGGTGCGGGGGCGGCGGAGATCCATCGGACGGTCGAGCTCCCACGCCGGCCGCTGGCGCCGGAACAGCGACTTGATGCCGAGGTTGACGACCGCCGACTCGATGCCGACGCCGGCGCCGAGGCGCACCGCGGCGTGCCAGTCCCGCTCCGATCGGAGGCCGCGTAGGGCGCCGAAGAGCAGCCAGATCAGTCCGTGGTTCCCGAGCTCCGACGCGCCGTAGAAGATCCGATCGGCGATGGGGTTGCCGCGCAGGCGATCGAACTCCGAGTCGACCCGTTTGTCGAAGGCGTCGACGGCGGCCCCCAGGCGGGTCGTCGACGGCAGCCGGAAGGTGATGGGCACCCCTGGATTCTGCTGCATCCGGGAGGAGGGGTCAGGTGTGGTCGCGGTAGTGCGACGTCAACGACCGGACCCAGGGCTCGGCGTGGGCCGGCCAGCGGCGGGCCGCGGCCACCACGGCGGTGGACCAGTCGTCGTGGAGGACCCAGAGATCCTGGTTCCGCAGCCGGGTCACGGCGGCGGCGTTGAACGCATCGATGTCGGTCGGGCCGCCCGCTTCCGGCCCGCCGGCCGCTCGGGCCTCGATCCGTTCGGCCCCGCGCTGGTCCCAGGCCACGAGGTGGGCCAGCCGGTCGGCGAAGCTCCAGCCGTCGCCGTCGTTCTCGGCCCGCACGGGTGACGCCTCCCACTCGGCCAGCGCCCGCAGGTAGGCGCGCAGCCACGGCGGGTCGTCGACGGCACCCCCGGTCAGCACCACGTCGCCGGGCCGGACGGTGCCCCCGGCCAGCACCCGGGCGCACCAGCCGCCGCGGCCCTGGAGCTCGTCCATCAGCCCCGGCCGGACGTCGTCCATCACGCGACACGGCACGCGGGGGCGGACGAGCTCGAGCTGCGCGTCACGGCCCACGTGGAGCACGAGCCCGGCGGCGAGCTCGCCCACGCCGGACACCGTCAGCTGCTCGCGGGTCGCGCCCGGCGGGAGTCGCAGCTCGTCCAAGACCTCGGACTGCACGAGCACGACCTGGCGGCTCGAGGCGGGACGGGCGTGGCGGTCGCCCTCGACGCCCCAGTCCGCCCGGAGCACGGCTTCGTCGAGGCGCTCGACGGGGAGTCGGCGGGCCGGCACACGGTGGAGCCCGACGATGCGCCCGGTGGCCATGGGCCGACGCTAGGAGGTGACGGCGAGCTCCCGCGGCGCCACCGGCGGGAGCGCAGCCAGATCCCCGCCGAAGGCCGGGCAGTAGGCCTTGTAGCCGCAGTAGTCGCAGAGCCGCCCGACCTGGGGCCGGAAGTCCTCGGTCTCGCACGCCAGCTCGACGGCCGCCCAGATGGCCGCGGTGCGGTTGCGAAGGCCCCGGATGGCCTGCTCACTCGGGACCAGGCTGATGGTGACGGGCTCCGCCAGGTGGATTAGCTGGATCCGGGCCGGCCGGCGGCCGAACACCTCCTCGCAGAGAAGGGCGTAGAAGTGGACGCCGCCCATGCGCGACAGCTCGAAGCTGATGCCCGGGGAGCGGCCGGTCTTGTAGTCGGTGATGACGAGCGCGCCGTCGGCGTCGAGCTCGAGGCGGTCGATGATGCCCCGCAGGAGCAGGGAGCCGACCCGCGCCTCGAGCTTGAGCTCGACGCCGATCACCCGCACCTCGTTCGGATCCTCGAGCTCGAAGTACTTCTCGACGAGGACGTCGGCCTCGGCGTAGAACGCGCCGGCTTCGTCGTCGGTCAGCCCGAGGCCGATGAACTCGGGGTCGTCGGCGAGCTCCGCCTTCGCCCGCTCGAGCTTGGTGCGGGCGACGGCGAGCGTCCGCCCGCCCGGCTCCTCCTCCCCGAACAGAAGCTGGAGGGCGCGGTGGACGAGGGTGCCTCGGGTGGCGGCGGGCGAGGGCGGTTCGGGGAGACGGTCGATGTTGGACAGCCGGAAGGCGAGCGCGCAGCCGTTGAAGGACGACACCTTCGACGGGCTGAGCGAGCTGGGCCGCGGGAGGCTCACGGGGCCAACGGTACGCCGGGGGTGGGACACCGTTGCGGTTCGCCTCGGCGGCGCGCGCCCTACAACGCTCGAGCGACGGCGACGGCCCCGCCCAGGGCGGCGACGCCAAGGGTGGCGATGCGGGCGGCGCCGGCCGGCACGTGATTGGCCACCCGCAGCCCGACGAGCCAACCGACGACCAACGCCGCCAGCAGGCCCCACCACCGGGCATCGAACGCCGGCAGGCCGAGGCTGACCATGGCGACGAGGTTGGAGGCGAGGAAGATGACCTGGAGCGTGGGCCGCGTCCGCTCGGGCGGCCACCCCGCATTCACCGTGTAGAGCGCCAGGGCCGGGCCGCCGATGCTCCCGATCACGTTCATCGCCGCGCTGACGACGCCCGCCACGACGCCGGCGACCGGGCCGGCGGCGCGCCGCCAACGGAGGCCGGCGAGCAGGGCCGCGGCGCTGCCGAGGGTCAGGGTGCCGGCCGACAACGTCAGCAGGCGACCGTCGATCCGGCGTGACGCCCACGCCAGGAGCGGGGTCGCCGCCACGGCCGGCACGAGCAGGAGGGCGCCCGACCGCACGAGCACGTGGCGATGGGTGCGGGTGAGGAGGGCGACGTTGAGGATCGAGCTCAGCACGAGCGCGGTCCGCACCCCCTCCCGTGGGCCGAGGACGGCGATGAGGATCGGCGCGCAGACCAGGGAGAATCCGAGCCCGGTGACCCCTTGGGCGATGGCGCCCAGACCGACCGCCAGCGCGGGGATCAGGAGGAGAAGGCCCGGGCGATGGAGGCCGCGATCGCGGCCGGGTCCTCGAGCGGACCGAAGTGCCCGAGCTCCGGGAACGGTTCGGCGCGCGCGTCGGGCATCCGCGGCGCCAGGGCCGCCATCAGGTCGGGGCCGAACGGTGTGTCGGTCCGGCCGCCCGACGCCAGCACGACCGGGCACTGGATCTCGTGGACCCGGGCCGCGGCTCCGTGCTGCACCGCCATCTCGTAGGTCGCCGCCTCCGCCTCGCGCCGGCACTTCAACTGCACCGTCCCGTCGGCCAGGTCGGTGAAGCCGTGGTCGACGTAGGCCCGCAGCGCGGCCGGGTCGAGCGCCGAGAAGGGGCGCTTGCCGGCGTAGTTGTCGTACGCCGCGTCACGGGAGGCGAAGACCTCCCGCCGGCGCCTGGCCCCCTCGGCCAGTGGGTTCGCTCGGGAGGGGAACGACGTGGCGTCCACGGTCGCCGACGCCACCGGCGGCAGGATCGGCTCGAAGCACCAGATCGCCCGGAACGTGCCCGGACGGGCCAACTCGGCCAGGAGCAGGGCGGCGCCGCCGGCGGAGTGCCCGACGGCGTACGGACGCTCGAGGCCGGCGGCATCGACGACGGCGAGCGCGTCGGCGGCGAAGCCGTGCCAACTCTGCCCGTCCGGCCCGCTGGGGGTGTCGCCGTGACCCCGCTCGTCGAACACGAACCCGTGGAACCGGTCCTCGAGGGCGGTGGCGATGGGGCGCCACACATGGCCGTGGAAGCCGGTCGCATGCGCGAACAACACGGACGGGCCGGCGCCGCCGAGGTCGGTGTAGGCGACGTCGACGCCATCGTCGGTGGGGGCGGTGGGCACGGCGGCGACCGTAGCCAAACCTCCGGTCGCCCAGCGTGAGAGGCCCACCACAACGGTTTCCGGCGCGGACTCCTCGGGTACCCGCAAGACAGGAGGGTGCATGCGTCTCGTCGTCGATCTCACATTGCCTACGGACGCGCGTCTGATCTCACAGACGCGGCGGATGTTCTCCGGCTACCTCGCCGAGATGGGCGTGGACGCCGAGGATGTCTCCGACGTAGCCCTCGCGCTGGCCGAGGCGTGCACGAACGTCGCCCGCCACGCCTTCCCCGATCCGGGCCACTGCTTCCACCTCTCGGCCGAGCTACGACCCGAGGAGGTCATCCTCGTGATCGAGGACGAGGGTGTGGGCCTGCCGCCCGACGCCGGCGCCGCGATGCCCGATCCGACGGCGACCTCGGGTCGCGGACTGCAGATCATCCGCCAGCTCATGACGAGCGTCGACGTCGAGTCGGGTGATCAGCGGCCGGGCACCCGGCTCGAGATGCGCAAGTCGCTGCGCACCGCCGGGCTGGCCTGACCTACCGCCCGGGGAGCACCTTGCGGCGCCGCTCGCCGACGATGGCCGCTCGGGCCGCATTGGCGCCGGGCGCACCGTGCACGCCGCCGCCGGGGTGGGCCGAGGCCGAGCCCAGGTAGAGGCCGCGGACCGGGGTCTCGGGCCGTCCCAGGCCGGGTACGGGCCGGAACACCAGCTGCTGATGGAGCTGAGCCGTGCCACCCCCGACGGCGCCCCCGGTGAGGTTGGCGTTCGCCGCTTCCAGGTCCTTCGGGTTGAAGACGTGCCGGCCGCGGATGAGGTCCCGGAACCCGGGCGCCTTCCGCTCGACCTCGTCCTCCATGCGCTCGACGAACTCCTCGGTCTCGCTTGCCGACCACGAGCCCGTGAGGTCACCTCCGGCGTCGCCGCGGACGGAGTTCGGCACGTGGGTGTAGGCCCACGCCGTCTCCTTGCCGGCCGGTTGGCGGGTCGGGTCGGTCATCGACTGCTGGCCGATGAGGAGGAACGGCTGCGCCGGGATGTGGCCGGTCGCGTACTGCGCACAAACCATCGTCAGGTGGTCGATGCTGTCGACGACGTGGACGGTGCCGGCGCGTCGGGCGGCGTCGGCCTCCCACGGGATCGGGGCGTCGAGGGTCCAGTCGACCTTGATCGTGGCCAGATCCCACTGGAACCGCTTGATGTCCTTGACGGTGGCCGACGGCAGGTGCTCCTCGCCGACGAGATCGAGGAAGAGGCTGGGCGCCGACACGTCGGCGACGATGGCCTTGGCCGCATCGATGGTCGTGCCGTCGACCGTCTCCACCGCCACGGCCCGGCCGTTGCGGATGACGACCCGGCGGATCCCGCAGGACAGCCGGACCTCGCCGCCCTTGGACTCCAGGCGGCGCACCAGGGCCTCGGCGAGCTTGCCGGCGCCGCCCTCGGGAACGGGCCACCCGACGTGTTGCCCGAGGGCCATCAGCAGCCACCCGAAGAACCCACCGATGGCGGTCTCGGGGGTGAAGTCGGCGTGGAGGGCGTTGCCGGCCAGGAGGCGGCGGGCCGGCTCCCCGGTGAACTCCTCCTCGACGAGGCGGCGCACGGGGAGGGTGGCGAACCGGGCGAAGCGCAGGAGCTCGGAGGGCTTGAGCGGCGCCGACGAGCTTGATGCCGTTCCGAATCGGGGGGAAGGGGGTGAACAGCGCACCGGTGATGGCCGGACCCGACGCGCTCGTACAGCTCGTAGAGGCCCCGCCACGCGTCGCCGTCACCGGGGGTGATCCGGTTCAGGTTCTCGACCGTCTCGTCGAGGTCCATCGACAGGATCGGGCAGTGCCCGTCGGCGCCCGGGTGCGCCAGCACGATGGGCGCCTGGCGCCAGATGAGCCCGTGCTCCTCGAGGTGCAGCCCGCGAATGATCGTCGACGCGGCGGCGAGTGGATAGAACGCGCTGAACTCGTCGTTCACGAAGCCGGGTTCGATGAGCTCGCTCGACTTCACGGCGCCGCCGAAGCGGCCGGCCGCCTCGCACACCACCACCGACCACCCACGGTCGGCGAGGAGGTTCGCCGCCACGAGGCCGTTCGGGCCGGATCCGATGACGACGACGTCGGGCACGGCCCGAGACTAGGGGAGCACCCTGCCGGGTACGGTCCGCCGGACATGGCCCCCGCCCCCCACAGCCGCGCCGACGATCCGAAGCGGTCCACCAGTCCCTGGGGCGTCGATCCGGGATACCTCGACATCGACGACGTGTGGCACCAGGCCCCGGCGTCGACGATCCGTTCGATCCTGGAATCGATGAGCGCCGATGCCGACGCGCCGGCCCCCGGCCCGCCCGTCTGGATCGTGCGTGAGGGCGAGCGGCTCGATGTCGCCGGCCGCTGGGAGCTCCAGACCGAGGACGGCGGGTCCGAGCGCGTGGCCGGCTCCCTGGTCGCGCCGCCGCTCGGTTACCACCGGCTCTTCCGCGAGTCCGACGGCCATGGGGTCCGCCTCATCGTCACCCCCGGTCGCTGCCACCTCCCGTCGGACCTGCGGATCTGGGGCTGGGCCGTGCAGCTCTATGCCATGCGGTCCGAGGCCTCGTGGGGCATTGGGGACCTCGCCGACCTTCGACGGCTCGGGGAGTGGACCGCGAGCCACGGCGGCGACCTGCTGCTGCTCAACCCGCTGCACGCGTCGATCCCGGTGCCGGGGCTGCAACAGACCAGTCCCTACTACCCAAGTAGTCGCTGCTTCCGGAGCCCGCTCTATCTCCGCGTGGAGGAGGTGCCCGGCGCCACAGCCGCGGGCATCGACCTCGAGACGGCCGTGGCCGCCGGCCGCGGTCTGAACGGCTCGCGCACGATCGACCGCGATGCGGTCCTGACCCTCAAGCTGCGGGTGTTGCGTTCGATCTTCGGCGGCTTCACCGGCCATGAGGCCTTCGACCGCTTCGCCCACGAGGGTGGCGACACCCTGCACCGCTTCGCCGTGCACTGCGTGTTGGCCGGTGAGTACGGGGGCGACTGGCGCCGGTGGCCGATGGATCTTCGCCACCCGACCAACTTCGAGGTTCGCCAGTACGCCGATGAGCATCCCCGCGAGGTTCAGTTCCACGTGTGGTTGCAGTGGCTGGTCGACCGGCAGCTCGAAGCGGCCGGCGCCGGCATCGGGCTGATGCAGGACCTGGCCATCGGCTGCGACCCCGGTGGGGCCGACGCCTGGATCTGGCAGGACGTGCTCGCTCCCGGGATGTCGGTCGGCGCTCCGCCGGACGAGTACAACACCCAGGGACAGGACTGGGGGCTTCCGCCGTTCGACCCGTGGAAGCTCCGCGCCGCCGCCTACGAGCCGTTCGTCGAGACGGTCCGGGCCGGGTTCCGCCACGCCGGCGGCCTCCGCTTCGACCACGTCATGGGGCTGTTCCGGCTCTTCTGGATCCCCCAGGACGCCTCTGGCCAGCACGGCACCTACGTCCGCTATCAGGCCGACGACCTGCTCGACATCCTCGCCCTCGAGAGCCTGCGGGCCGGCGCCTACGTCGTCGGCGAGGACCTCGGGACGGTGGAGCCGGCCGCGCCGCGAGGCGCTGGCCGAGCGGGACATCCTCTCGTACCGCCTCCTGTGGTTCGAGGACGAGCCGCCGAAGTCATTCCCTTCCCGCGCCCTCGGCGCCGTCACGACGCACGACCTCCCGACGGTGGCCGGACTCTGGTCCGGTGCCGACCTGCAGGCGCAGCGCGAACGGCAGATGGATCCGAACGAGGCGTCGACGGCCGAGCTCCTCACCCGCATCCACGACTGGACCGGCCTCCCGGGGAGCGCGCCCGTCACCGACGTCGTGCGTCGCGTGCACGAGCTCCTCGCCGAGGCGCCCTCGATGATCCTGACCGCCACCCTCGACGACGCCCTCGGCGTGGCCGACCGGCCGAACTATCCCGGCACCACGGGCGGCACCAACTGGTCGCTGGCCCTCCCGGAGACCCTCGAGGAGCTCCTCGAGGACCCCCGCGTCATCGAGATCGCCCGCACCCTCGGCGCTCGGTAGAACCGACGTCTCGATCCGTTGTGCTGGGGTGGGGCGCGGCCGCGACCGGCTGAAGATCGTCGCCTTGTCATCGGTGGCTCCCTGCAGCATGAGTGCCGTCCTGGCACCAGGCCGCCCTGCTGCAATGCTGGATCGATGGCGGAAGCACCGATCCACGCGGACATCGAGGCACTGGCGCAGGTCCTACTGGGTACCTGGTCCGGCACCGGGGTGGGCGAGTACCCGACGATCCAGCCCTTCGGATACGAGGAGACGATCACCTTCGCCCACACCGGCAAGCCGTTCCTCGCCTACACGCAGCGGACCACGCACGCCGACGACCTCCGGCCGCTGCACGCCGAGTCCGGCTACTGGCGCACACCCGCTCCGGGCTCCGGGAGAGTCGAGTTCGTCCTTGCCCACCCCACCGGCGTCACCGAGATCTTGGAGGGCACGCTCGATCACGACGAGCGCACGGCGGCAATCATCATCGACCTCCGCTCGACCCGAGTGACCACGACCTCGACGGCCAAGCTCGTCACTGCGACGGAACGGCGTTTCGAGGTCGCCGGCGACACCATCCGCTACACGTTGGCCATGGCCGCCGTCGGTCACCCGTTGACCCACCACCTACGAGCGGAGCTTCACCGCACGACTCGCTAGTCGTTCGCCCGCAGGCGCCGCTGTGCGCAAGTGCGGACGCCATGGCCGGTGCGCTTCGGTTCGAGGACCGACGTCCCGCGGGTCAGGCGCGCGATTCGCCGACGGACCACTACGGCTTGCGAACGATCTGTTGTGTGGCGAACCTCTTGAATCCGACCGACCCGTAGAGGTGCCGGGGGATCGGGTAGTCCTCGTCACCTCGAGCTCCGACGACCGCATGCGTGGCGCCGGCGGCGCGGAGTCGAGACAGCCCGAACCGGAGCATCGCGGCGGCGAGCCCCTTTCCCCTGTGGCCCGAGGCGGTACCAACAGGCTCGAACTCGCCGTAGTCGTACGACTCGTCGAACCAGATGATCGCGGAGCCGACGGGAGCTCCATCCGTTGCGAGGGCGACGATGTCGAGGTCGGCCCGGTAGGGCCACTGCGACATCGTGACGCGGACGTCGTCGGCGGAGCGGGTCGAGCCGTCCCAGGCGACGCGGTGCGCCTCGGCTCGTAGTTCGAGGTCCATGACGGCGGCCATGGTGGTGAAGACGTAACCGTCGGCTGTGGGCTCGTCGGCAGTGACGAGCCGCTGTTGCAGGTAGATGCCAAAGGGCTCGGTGGGATCGGGGAGATAGCCGAGGCCACGAAGGACGGCGGCCGCCTCGAGGTCTCCCTCCGCGTGCGAAGTCGTGAAGCGTGCGTCGCTGCGCAACTCGGCCCATTCGAGGATGTCGCTGAGCACGTCGTGGGCGGCGGCGTCGCGCCAGTCGACGGCCCAGACGAGATTGGGCGGCGCGAGATCGCGCACACCCATCCGCCGTATTCGGTCGTAGGCCGGCGTCAGGCGCGCCCATCCGAGGAGTCGGCCGTTCCGCTCGAACACTCGGGCGCGGCCGGGAACCGCCCCTTCCCACGCCAGCGTCCCGAAGGACGTCTCGAAGTTGAGTCGGGTCGGATCGACCCCCCACAGGCCATGGGTCAAGTCCTGAAGTCGACGAAGGTCCTCCGGCCCGGGCTGCCTCCTCGTCGTGGCCATCCTCGGAGTCTCGACGCGATCCGGTTACTCGTCCACCGAGTTCGCGATCCGATGCCGTGGGGCGCTACGGCTCCGCCGTGTGAGGGGCCGCAACGCCGCCGGCGTCGGTGCCGTACTGCTTCAGCTCGATGAGGTTCGCATCGGGATCCCGCAGGTAGATCGACCAGCCGGTTCCTTGCGCACCACCTCGTTGAACCGGTCCCTCCACCACATTGAGCACCGGGATCTTGGTGAGCTCGTGCAGGTCCGTCGAGTCGATGACGAGGCAGATGTGGTTGACGTTCCGTCCCTCGGGCTGACCGGGCAACAGGTCGATGATCGTGGACTCGCTCACGCGAACGGAAGGGAAGGAGGCCCGGCCGCTTCTCCATTCGTCGACGTCGAGAGCCTCCATGCCGAGCGCGGTTGCGTAGTAATCGAGGGACGCCTCGACGTCGCTGCAGATCATCACCACGTGATCGAAGCCCTTCACTCGCATGCGACGAACCTAGGTCCCCATCACCAGTCCGGGATGGCCCCGCAGACAGTGTGCAGTTCCGCAGCGCCGCGTTCGTGTGGGGCGGTCATGGTCTGCCTCCGATTACGTCGGGGCGACGCCCGGTGAGCGGTCAGGCTTGGGGCAGTTCGCCGGGGTAGGTGATGTCGATTTCCCTGATCGTCTTCGGGAAGTCGGAGAAGTTGTTGGTGATGAACCGGTCCGCGCCGGCGGCGACGGCCGTTGCGAGGTGCACGGCGTCGGCGGCTCGGAGCCGATGGACCGCTCCGAGCGCGGCTGCGAGTTCTGCCGTTGCTTCGTCGACAGGTCGGAGATCCAGGCGGCCGAGGAGCACCGAGAGGGCCTCGATCTCGGACTCGGCGCCATCCCGCATCGGTTTGGTCAGCAACTCTGGGATGAGGAGAACCGACCCGATACCTGCGATCGCGCCGGTCGTCGTCGGGGCCTCGACGGGGAAGAGGGCACGGACGCGCTGGCCCAGGGGGTGACCGGCAACCGCCGCATAGATCGACACGTCGGCGTCGAGAGCGTCCATGGGCCGACGTTCAGCAGGCCGAGCGGAATGCGGCGACCTCGGCGACGAGTGCATCGGCCCGCTCGACGGTGACCGGGGCGTCGGTGAGCCGGACCGCTCGGCCCTCCACCAGGAGGTTCCTCAGTCGCTCAGCGTCGGCGAGCGCTTGGTCGGCGCGAACCCGGACCGCGTCGGGATGGAGGAGGACGGCAACCGCCCGCCCATGACGGGTGATGGTCACCTCTTCGCCCGCAAGCACTCGATCAGAATCGGGGAGAGCGGCTCGTGCCTCGCTCACGGACATCGTCGCCATACTCGGAGCGTACAGAGCCGTACAGAATCGTAGGATGACCGGGAAATCGGCCTCCCGTTCTGGGTGGGCTCGACGACGTGGGAGGTCGTTCACCCCACCCAGAACTGGGCGGCGCGGTCGTCGCCCAGTTCCTCGATTCCGATCGGACGGCCCAGGCGGGCAGGATGACGGATGTGGACCTGCCCGTGACGCCGCCTGTGAAGCCGATGCTCGCCAAGATCGGCACGCTGGAGCAGGCACGCGACATGCTCGCCAGCGGCATCGGTCAACTCGAACCGAAGTGGGACGGGTTCCGGTGCATCGCCTTCCGGTCGGGTGACGAGGTCTACCTCGGGAGCCGCAACGAACGTCCGCTCACCCGGTACTTCCCGGAGCTGGTCGAGCCGCTGCGGGCCCAGCTCCCCGAGCAGGTGGTGCTCGACGGCGAGATCGTCATCGCCACGCCGGCCGGCCTCGACTTCAACGCGTTGCAACTCCGGATGCACCCCGCCGAGTCGCGGGTGAAGAAGTTGGCCGCCGAGATCCCGGCGTCGTTCGTGGCCTTCGACCTGCTCGCCCTCGGCGACGTCGACGCCCGCCCGCGGCCGCTCGAGGAGCGGTGGAAGACGTTGGCTTCCGTGCTCGCCGACGTCGAGCCGCCGATCTACCTCACACCGTCGACGCGCGACCCTGAGGTGGCGGAGGACTGGTTCAACCGCTTCGAAGGCGCCGGCCTCGACGGCGTGGTGGCCAAGAAGCTGGCCGAGCCGTATCGAGAGAACGAGCGGGTCCACGTCAAGGTCAAGCACGCCCGCACCGCCGACTGCGTCGTCGCGGGGTTCCGCTGGCACAAGAGCGGTGGAGTCATCGGCTCGCTCCTGCTCGGCCTCTTCGACGACCAGGGTGTGCTCCACCACATCGGCGTCATCGGCGCGTTCCCCATGGCGACCCGCAAGGCGCTGGTCGACGAGTTGGCCCCGTTGCGGGAGGGCGCCCTCGAGGGCCACCCCTGGCGACAGTGGGCCGAGGCCGCCGCCCAGGAGGGAGCGCAGCGCCTGCCGGGCGCGACGAGCCGGTGGAACGCGAAGAAGGACCTGTCGTGGGAGCCCTTGCGCTGCGAGCGCGTCGTCGAGGTGGCGTACGACCAGCTGCAGGGCGACCGCCTCCGCCATGCCGGCCAGTTCGTCCGCTGGCGCAACGACCGCTCGCCGGAGAGCTGCCGGTACGACCAACTCGAGGCGATCGTGCCCGAGGTCCTGGCCGAGGTGTTCGGGGCATGAGCCGGTGAGCGCGCCCACGCGCCGCACGAAGATCGTCGCGACCATCGGACCGGCCACCGAGTCTCCCGACGCCATCGCCGAGCTCATCGAAGCCGGCATGGACATGGCCCGTATCTCGCTCTCCCACGGCCCGGTCGAGGAGACGCTCGAGCGGGTGGAGCGGGTCCGCGCCGTGGCCACGCGGCTGAAGCGGTTCGTCGGCGTGATGGCGGATCTGCCGGGCCCCAAGATCCGTGCCGCCGAGTTCGCCGAGGACGGGGTGCAGCTCCGGGAGGGCTCGATGGTCGACCTGGTGCCGACCTCCGGGGCCGGCGACCACAGCGACGCCGAGCGGATCGCCGTCGATCATCCGCCGTTGCTCGACGAGCTGGAGGCCGGAGACGAGGTCGCCATCGGGGACGGGAGCGTCCGTCTCCTGGTCGAGGAGGTCGGCGGCGAGCGCGCCCGCGCCCGGGTGAAGACGGAGGGATGGGCCCAGGGCCGCCCCGGGGTCTCGCTGCCGCCCGAGCGCTCGAGCATCTCGGCGCCGACGCCCGAGGACCTGCGCCTGCTCGAGATCGTGGCCGACGCAGGGGTCGACACCGTCGCCGTCTCGTTCGTGCGCTCGGCGGCGGACATCGAGAAGGCCAGGGCGGTACGCGCCGACGCCATGCTCGTGGCCAAGATCGAGACGGCCGAGGCGGTGGAGGCGCTCGTCGAGATCATCGGCGTGGCCGACGGCGTGATGGTCGCCCGCGGCGATCTGGGTCTGCGATGCGCCCTCGAGGACGTGCCCCACCACCAGAAGCGGATCATCCGCACCGGCGTCGCCTTCGGCCGCCCCGTCATCACCGCCACGCAGATGCTCGAGTCGATGGTGCGGGCACCGACGCCGACCCGGGCCGAGGTGACCGACATCGCCAACGCCGTGTTCGATGGCACGTCGGCGCTCATGCTCTCGGCGGAGACCGCCATCGGCAGCCACGCCACCGAAGCGGTGGCGACCATGGCCCGCATCGCCGAGCGGGCCGAGCAGGACTTCGACTACCAGGGCTGGGGCGCGGCCTCGGCCGGGTGCAGACCGCGGTGCAGCGGTCGCAGGGCGGCGCGTCCGACGTGCGGATCACTGCCGCCGTCTCGGCGGCGGCGTGGCGGGCGGCCATCGACGCCGACGTCGCGGCCATCATCGCCTGCACCGACACCGGGGCCACCGCCCGGGCCATCAGCCGGTTCCGCCCGTCGATGCCGCTCATCGCGGCCACCCCCTCGACCCGGACGGCGCAGCAACTGACCGTGGCCTGGGGCATCACCCCGCTGTTGACCGACCGCCACACGACCACGGACGACATCGTCTGGTTCGCCGTGCAGTCGGCGGTCGAGAAGGGCCTCGTGCGATCAGGCGACCTGGTTGCCGTCCTGGTCGGCTCCCCGGCCGAACCGGCCCGCACCACCGACACCATGCGCCTCGTCCGGATCAGCTGAGCTGCGCCTTCGATTCGGTGGTCCCTTCCGGCCGCCAGAAAGGTCCACGAGGCCCGTCCCGACGACCAGAAAGGTCCACGAACCTGCGCGTCGTGTCAGGTGGCGGGGCCGCCGAGGTCGAGGACGAGGCCCTCATAGGCGGCGTAGACGGGTGGCGTGTGCGACGCGTACGGCGCGGTGAGCGCGTCGATCGCGTCGTCGGTCCGGTTGGGGTCGTGGTGGTAAAGCAGCACGGACGGCGCCGGCAGCGGCGGCCGAGCTCCACGGCGTACTC
The DNA here is from genome assembly GCA_963731055.1 of uncultured Actinomycetes bacterium. Lineage (GTDB taxonomy): Bacteria > Actinomycetota > Acidimicrobiia > Acidimicrobiales > CADCTF01 > DATLED01. Next base: position 113,814 of record CAVSUD010000009.1, read on the forward strand.
GACGGCCGAGTGCCCGAAGTCCTTGCGAGCGGGCAGCTCCTCGGCCGTGTACTGCGCGTCGTGGAGGAGCGACGTCGACGCCGGTGCGACAGCGCGAGCAGCCGCGGGGTGGTACTCGCCGAGCCCGTCCGGACCGGGACCGAGGGCGATGGGCCAGTGGTCGGACAGGTAGGCGATCGACGCGCCGGAGCCGGGTGAGGTGATGCGGTAGCCGAAGGTGCGTCCGCCTTTGTGCGGGATCTCGAGGGCCAGCACCTCGAAGCCGGCGATGTCGTGACGGCCGGGCTCGAGGGAGGTGAACGTCCACGCGCCGCGCAGGTCGCTGGCCGGATCGGGAAGTGGGGTGGTGACATCGCCCGCCCCAGCACCTCGAGCGGGATCACCCTGGGCCGGCAGGTACAGGTCGACCGCGGCCTCGGGGTGAGTCGAGCGCCGGCGAGAACGGCAGGCCCTGGGTGTGGTCCCAGTGGAGGTGGCCGAGGAGGACGGCGCCGGCGAACGGGCTGGCCGCCGAGCAGCGTCCCGAGGCTGCGGATGCCCGTGCCGGCGTCGAGCACGATCGAGGGGGGGCCGCCGGCATGCCCGACGGCGACGCACGACGTGTTCCCGCCGTAGCGGACGAACTCCGGGCCTGGTGCCGGGGTCGACCCTCGTACCCCGCAGGACCCAGAGCCGCACAGGCTCAGCTCTCCTCGCGCCGGTGGCCGCTCGCTGAGCTCGACCAGGACTTCTCCCGGTCGATCGCGTCCGCCGCGGGCGACGGCGACCTTGCACGGCGGTGCGACAGCCGTGAGCGTGGACGTGCGGCAGCCCGCCCTCGAGCACGGCCCGCTCGCCGAGCATCGCGCCGGGGCCGAGCTCGGCGAGCGCGTCGCCGTCGACCGACGACCGAGACGACCCCGTCGAGGAGGAGGAACAGCTCGTCGCCCGGGTCGCCCTGCTGGCACAGCACCGTGCCCTCCGTGAGCTTGCGGATCTCCGGCTTCCGGTCGGCCTGCATCATGCGACGCCGACAGCTCGCGCTCCAGCGCGGTCTCGACCTCGGTCACGAGGGCGGGCGAGTCCTCGTCGCCCCACGGCGTGTGCTTGCCGAAGGCGTGGCGGTACCACTCCTTGAAGTCGACCAGTCCCGATCTTGTGCGACGAGCTTGCCGTCCGCGCCGTAGACCCAGTGGCGGGGGAACGGGCTGCGCGCCGGCCAGCTCGTGCTCCGACCCGTCCGTCGGCGTGGATGGTGAGCGACAGGGTGGTCCAGGCCAGCGGGGCGCGTGAACTGCACGAAGGGCGGGTGGCTCACGCGCCGGGGCGCCGGGACGCCGGTGCGCCCGCCGGCGGTCTGGCTGAAGCGGACCCAGCCGTCGCCGACCTCGGGCTCGTGCCGGCGGTCCGGCAGCGGAACGGCCTCGAACGTCGAGCTTGCGTCCGAGCCTGCATCGTGGTCGAGCCGATTCGGCCCCGACTGGCCCGCCGTAGCCGGAGCCGGTGATGCGGCCGTCCTCGACCTCGATCCAGGCCTCGAGCTGGTTGGCGAACCGGAAGCGGTCGGCGTCGCGGAGCGCGTCGAGCGCCTCGGCGCCGCCCGAGCGCATCGGGCGGCGGGTCGTCGTAGTGGGCGACGCCGGTCTCGAAGGGCATCTTCGTCATGCCCTTGATGGCTTCGGAGGGGATCCAGGACGAGCGAGGTCACCGCCGCGTCGAGTCGTCATGCCCGTGACGGTACGACCTTCCGGGTCGGGGGGACAGGAGGGGAGCAGGCGGACCCGGGGTGGGGCAGGCACCCCCGTCGTCGTGGGGGCAGGCCCGGTTCCCCCGCCGCCCCTGCGCCCGCCACACTGTGACCATGGCACCGCCAGCAGGGGAGGGTCCGGCGGGGCGATCACCGTCTTCCTCGCCGACGACAACCTCCTCGTGCGCGAAGGGGTGCGAGCCCTGCTCGGCCGCGAGCCGGACTTCGAGATCGTCGGCGTCGCCGGCGACTACGACGAGCTGATCGCGGGCGCCGAGGCGGCCAACCCGCAGGTGCTCGTCACCGACATCCGGATGCCACCGTCGTTCCAGCCGAGGGCATCGAGGCCGCGAAGGAGCTGCGCAAGCGGCCACCCGGGCACCGGCGTCGTGATCCTGAGCCAGTACGACGACCCGGAGTACGCCATCAGCCTGCTGCAGGAGGGCGCCGCCGGCTACGCCTACCTCCTCAAGGACCGCATCGCCGAGGGGAGCGGCGCTGGCCAATGCCATCCGCGCCGTCGCCAGCGGGGGGTCGATGCTCGACCCGACGATCGTCGACGCCATGATGCGCCCGGTCCAGAACAACGACGCGCTGAGCGCCCAGGACGAGGATCTCCTGCGCCAGGTCGCCGAGGGACGCCCGATGAAGGCGATCGCCGTGACCCGCCAGACGACGGCGGCCGCCATCGCGCAACAGGTGGAGGACCTCTTCCTGAAGCTCGCCAATGACGCCAGCTCCGGGGTGGCCGGGTCGTTGAAGCGACTCCGGATGCTCCACCAGGCGATCGTCGAGCGGGAGGAGACGGGCGAGACCCTCAGCCGCCTCCTGCCGGGGGGCCTGGCCGAGAAGTTGCGTTCGGAGGGCCGGCGAATCGGCGAGACCGAGCGCCTGCAGGTGACCGTCCTCATGGCCGACATCCGCGGCTACTCGGGCATCGCGGAGACGGCCGATCCGAGTGAGCTGGCCCAGCAGCTGAACACCCACCGCGCTGAGATGAACCACGCCATCATCGACGAGGGCGGCACGGTGATGCAGTTCGTCGGCGACGCGGTCATGGCCGTCTTCGGCGCTCCGTTCCCGCAGGAGGACCACCCGGCCCGTGCGCTCGCGGCGGCGCGGACCATGCACCGCCGTCAGGCGGTCGTGAACGCCAGGTGGGCGAACGAGGGCCTTGCCGCCTTCGGCCTCGGCATCGGGCTGTCGACCGGCGAGGCGGCGGCCGCCCTCCTCGGGAGCGAGGAGCGACTGGAGTACACCCTCGTCGGGGACACCGTGAACCTCGCGGCGCGCCTGCAGCAGTGGGCCGTAGCCGGCGAGATCATCCTCAGCGAAGGGACCTACGCCGTCGTCGGCGATGGCCTCGAATGCGAGCGGCTGGAGCCGGCCCAGGTGAAGGGGCGCCAGGCCTCGGTGCAGGCCTACCGCATCGCCGCGGAGCCCGACCCCGAGGCCCCCACGTCGTGAACGATCGCGAGCTGCGGGCCTCGCGCGCCGCATCGTCGCCGCCTCGCACGCCGCCCGCCGGCGCATCGAGCGCAACCTCCACGACGGCCCGCAGCAGCACCTCGTCGCGCTGGCCGTGAAGCTCCGCCTGGCCGAAGCGGCCGTCGACGAGGATCCGGACGCGGCCAAGGCCCAGCTCGTCGAGATGCGGGGCGAGGTGCAACAGACGATCCAGCACCTGCGTGACCTGGCCCACGAGCTGTACCCGCCCCTGCTGGCCGATCGCGGCTTGGCCGAGGCGCTGCGCTCCGCCGCGTCGCGCGCCGCGGAGCCGGTGGATCTGACGGCGACTCCGGAGAACGGCCGCCGCTACGTGGCCGAGCTCGAGGCGGCGGCGTACTTCTGCGTTCTCGCCGCCATCGAGGCGGCGGACGGACCGATCGAGCTCGCCGTGATCGAGTCGACCACGCAGCTGCGGATCGAGGTCCGAGGGCGCCTCCACGAGGGACCCGGGCTGCTCGAGATCGCCGATCGCGTGGACACCCTCGGCGGCGACCTCGAGGTCGAGCCGCAGCCCGAGGGCCTCCGCCTCGTGGCCGCCTTCCCGCTCGGCTGAGCTCTACGCGGGCGCGGGTTGCCGCCAGGTGGGGTCGCCGCCGGCCGACCACAGGTCGCGGAGCACCCGCGGGGCCAGCTCCTCCTTGTGGACGTAGGCCGCCGCCCCGCACGTCCGGGCGTCGGCGGCCAGATCGGCGGCGGCGTAGGTCGACACGAGCACGACCATCGTCTCGGGATGGCTCGTGGTGATGAGGCGCGTGGCCACGATTCCGTCGATGCCGCCCATGTTGATGTCCATCAGCACCAGGTCCGGCGCCAGCTCGTCCACCAGCTCGACGGCTTGCTCGCCCGACTCGGCCTCCCCGACGACCGAGAACTCCTTTGTCGCGCCCACCACGGCTCGCGCCGCGCCACGGAAGGGGGCCTGATCGTCCACGATCAGCACCTTCACGTCGTCTGCTCCGTCCATCTCGCCCCTCAGTGTCCAGGCCATACCGGTCTTTGCCAAGGGTGCTAGCACCCCCCCCGGTCGGCGTCAGCTCCCCCGGTCGGCGAGGAACAGGAGCACGGCCTTCACCCGCCGGTGGGCGTCGACCTCCTCGCTCAGATCCAGCTTCGAGAAGATCGAGTTGATGTGCTTCTCCACCGCTCGCTCGGACAGGACCAGCGCCCCGGCGATGGCGGCGTTGTTCTTCCCCTGGGCCATCTCGCTCAGGATCTCGGTCTCCCGCGGCGTCAACCGGACGAGCGGTGAGCGGGTCGGCCCGGGACCGTGCGTCGACGAGCACCTCGACGACCTTCGGGTCGATGACGGACCCGCCCGCCGCCACCTGCTGGATCGCCTGCAGGAGCTGGTCGACCTCCGACACCCGCTCCTTCAGCAGGTAGGCGCGACCTTCCGAACCGTGCTCCAGCAGCGACAGGGCGTACGCCGGCTCGGCGTACTGGCTGAGCACCACGACCCCGACCTCGGGCCGGGTGGTGCGGAGGTGGGCGGCGGCCCGGATGCCCTCGTCGGTGCCCGTCGGCGGCATGCGGATGTCGGTCAGCACGACCTGGGGCTCCTCCCGCTCGATGGCGGCGAGGAGCTCGTCGTAATCACCGCAGGAGGCGACGAGCTCGAGCCCGGGTTCCGCTTCGATGAGGCGGGCGACGCCTTCGCGCAGGAGCACGTTGTCCTCGGCGAGGACGACCCGGATCGACACGACGGCCACGGTAACGGTCGCGTCGCTCCGGCTCGGTCATCTCCCGGCCCGCCCGGCCAGCCACGTCGCCTCGGCCCGGCCGAGCGCGGTCGACGGGGGCGCCGACGTCATGGGCCAGAGCTCCTCCGCGATGTGACGCCAGTTCGCGGTCGCCCCGAGCTCGGCGAGCACCGCCGAGAGCCCGAGGTTGATGCGCTGGATGAGGACGAAGCTCGGGGGCACGTTGCCGTACCTGGCCACTTCGCCCGACCGGTTGAAGATCTTCGTGACGCTCTCCGCCGCGTACTCGTGGGTGAACGTCTTCACCTCGTCGCGCAGGACGAACTCGTAGAAGTAGCCGAACCAGTCGAGGACCTGCGGGCCGGTCATGCCGGAACCCGGCTTGAGGACGTTGGCCCCCTCGAGGATGCGTCGGAAGGCGTCACCGTCGCGCTCGAGGACGATCGTGCGGACCATGCTCTCGAACAGGTCCACCTCGGCCGGGGTGAACCGCTTGACCAGGCCGAAGTCGAGGAACGTGACCCGCCCACCGCGCTCGAACAGGTAGTTGCCGGGGTGCGGGTCACCGTTGAAGGAGTGCAGCCGGTACAGGCTCCGGAACACGAAGCGGAAGATCGTCTCGGCGGCCAGGTCCTGCTCCTCCCGGCTCCATGACGCCACCACCTCCGACAGCCGCACGCCCGGCGCCAGCTCGGTCGTGAGCACCCGGCCCGTGCTCAGCTCGTCGATCACGTCGGGCACGTGGATGAACGGGTGGCCTCGGTAGAAGTCGGCGAACAGCCGTTGGTTGTCCGCTTCGAGCCGGTAGTCGACCTCCTCGGTCAGCCGGTCCCGGAGCTCCTGGACCAGCGGACCGGGCTCGAGACCAGGGAACAACATCCCCAGGAGGCGGGCGATCAGATCGCTGTTGTCGAGATCGGCGGCGATGGCCTCGTCCACCCCCGGGTACTGGACCTTGACGGCCACGGCCCGTCCGTCGTGGGTCATGGCCCGGTGGACCTGTCCGATCGAGGCGGCCGCGATCGGTACCGGGTCCCACTCGGCGAAGGCCTCCGCCGGTGCCCGCCCGAGCTCGCGCTCGATCACGCCGGCGGCCAGCTCGGCCGACATCGGCGGCGCATCCGACTGCAGGCTGGCGAGCGCCTCCCGGAGTGGCTCGGGCAGCCCGTCGTCGAGGTAGCTCGCCATCTGCCCGAGCTTCATCAACGCCCCCTTCATGTTCCCGAGGGCCGCCGTCACCTCCGCGGCGGTGGCCAGCTCGAGCTCGACGTCCAGTTGCTCCTTGCGCTCGGCCGAAGCGAACACCCGGCGGGCCTTGTTCGCCGCCGTCCTCGCCCCGAGCCGCCCACCGACGGCGGCCAGCTGCGCGTTCCGCGCCCCCCGCCCCGTCCGCAGCCACGCCGGCGGCACCTTCGTCGCCCGCAGCCGGGTGGCGACCGCGAACCCGCCGAGGGCAGTCACAACGAGCACGACGGACCGCTTCACGTCCGCAGTCTCACACCCCCCGCTTTCCGGCGCGAACGGACGACCTGGCCCCCACTCGCGCCGGAAAGCGTCGGCAGGGGGCGTAGGTTCCGGCCGTGGACGACGAGCCCGACGAGACGACCGGACAGAGGCGGGGTCGGTGGGCGCTGGCGGCACTGCTGGTGGTCACCGGGATCCTCCACTTCGTGGCCCCGGACCCGTACGTCCGCATCATCCCCCGGCTGTTGCCGGAGGGATGGGCCCGACCGCTGGTCTACGCCAGCGGCGTGGCGGAGCTGGTGGGGGCCGGATTGCTGTTCACCCGCCGCCAGGGCTGGTTCGTGGTGGCCCTGCTCGTGCTCGTGTTCCCGGCCAACGTGCAGATGGCGCTCGACGACCCGAACGCCCTGACCATCGGCCGCCTGCCGTTGCAGGTGCCGATGATCTGGGCGGCGTGGCCTAGGCCTCGACCCGCTCGACGGCCTCGCTCTTGAGCCGCTTGTAGTCGACCTTGCCGTTCGGGGCCCGCCCGATGGAGTCGACCGACAACACCCGCTTCGGGGCCTTGAAGGCGGCCAGCCGACTCTTGACGTGGGCGATGACGTCGGCCTCGTCGACGGTCGAGCCGGGCACCGGTTCGACCATGGCGCAGATGGCCTCGCCCCACTTCTCGTCGGGCACGCCGACGGCGACCGCGTCGCGGATGTCGGGGTGGGTCTTCAGGACCTCCTCGACCTCCTCGGGGAAGACCTTCTCGCCGCCGGTGTTGATGCACACCGATCCGCGTCCGAGGAGCTTGAGCGTGCCGTCGGCCTCCACGGTGGCGAAGTCGCCGGGCACCGAGTACCGCTCGCCGTTGATGATCTTGAACGTCTTCTCGGACTTCTCCGCGTCCTTGTAGTAGCCGACCGGCGTGCGGCCCTTGACGGCGACGATGCCGACCTCGCCCGAACCGGGTTCGACGTCCCGGCCGTCGTCGGTGATCACGCGGGCGTTCTCGCCGAGGCGGAACTTGGCCGTCTGCGAGGTGCCACCTGCGGACGACACCGATGCCCCCATGCCGAGGGCCTCCGAGGAGGAGAAGTTGTCCGAGAGGATCATTCCGGAGTGGTGCTCGAGGAGGCCCTGCTTGGTCTCCTCGCTCCACATCACGCCCGAGGAGACGATGGCGATCACGCTGGAGATGTCCCAGCGGCCGGGGTGCTCGTCGAGCGCCCGGAGCATCGGCTTGCAGAACGCATCGCCGACGACCGCCAGCACGTTGACCTTGTGGGCCTGGATCGTGTCGAGGAGCTCTTCGACGTCGAACGTGCGGTTGGTCAGCGTGACGATGCAACCGCCGGTCGAGAGGGTGGAGAAGGCCGTGAAGGCGCCGGTGCCGTGCATGAGGGGACAGGCCGGGAGGCCCGTGCCGCCGGGCTGGGCCACGACCTTGCGCCCGGCCTCGAGGTCGGGGTTGCCGTCGGCGTCGAGGAGGTTGACGAAGGCGGCGGCGAGGGTGCCGACGAGGTCCTCCTGGCGCCACATCACGCCCTTCGGCATCCCGGTGGTGCCGCCCGTGTAGAGCATGTAGAGGTCGTCGCCGCTGCGGGGCCAGGGCGCGGTGACCCGGCCCTCGGCCGAGCCCGCCGCCGTCCTCGTAGGGGGTCGCCCATTCGGGGCACGGGCCGGCGCCGTCGTCGACCCACAGCCAACCCTTGACCTTGGGGAGCTTGTTGCGGAGGACCTCGATCCGCTCGGAGAACGTGCCGTGGAAGACCACGGCGACCGCGTCGGCGTTGTCCCAGAGGTAGAGCAGCTCCTCGTCGGCGTAGCGGTAGTTCGTGTTCACCGGGACGAGGCCCGCCTTGTACATCCCGAACATCGACTCGAGGTACTCGGCGCAGTTGTAGAGGTAGTGGGCGACCTTGTCCTGATGACTCGCGCCGAGGTCGAGGAGCCACTGCGCCACCCCGTCGGCCCGCCGGTCGAAGTCGCGCCAGGTGACGACGCGGTCCCCCTGGATCTGGCAGGGCGCGTCAGGCACCGCGTCGGCGGCGATCTCCCAGACGTCGGCGAAGGTCCAACCGGCCATGCGTGCATCCCCCGGAATACTCAGGTGCGCCGGGCTTCGGCGCGGCAGCAGTCTACGGAGACGGCTGCCCGCGCCGTCCCGCCGCCGTACCGGCACGAAGGCCTAGACGACGCGCCGGCCGCGATGCCAGACGCCGACCGGCCGCAACAGGGCGTCGGGGTCCGTGAACGGGTCGCCGTCGACGGCGAGGACATCGGCGTCGTAGCCCGGCTGGAGGCGGCCCTTGGAGGCGCCGAGACCGACGACGTCGGCCGCGGTCGCGGTCATGGCCCGAAGGGCGAGGGCGGGGTCCACGCCGGCGCCGACCAGCGTGCGAAAGGCGGTCGGGAGGACGTCGTGGGGCTTCGGCGGCGCGATGCCGGCGTCCGTGCCCACGCACACGCGGGCGCCCCGGGCCACGAGGGCCCCGGCCGCCTGCGCCAGCACCTGGAGGTTGGCGAGAACGAAGGGAGGGGCACTCGAGTCGTCGAGCGAACCGAAGCTGAACGAGAGCCCGATGCCGGAGGCGGCGAGTCGCTCGAGGAGGTCGGGGTCGGCCACGGAGCGCTGCTCCTCGGCGGAGAAGAACGTGCAGTGCTCGATCGAGCTGACGCCGGCGGCGAGGGCCGACTCCATGCCGGGCAGGCCGTGGCAGTGGGCGGCGACCGGGAGCCCTACCGCTCGCGCCTCGTCGACGATGATCGCCACGTCCTCCGTCGTGTACTGCGACTCCCACATCGGGTAGCCAGGCGTGCCGTGGCCGCCGGTCACCATCACCTTGACGACGTCGCACGCCCGGGCCGCCCGCTCGCGCACGGCGGCCCGTAGTGCCTCTTCGCCCTCGGCCTCGCCGCCCAGGTACCAGCAGTGTCCCTGCACCCGGGTGATCGGCGGGCCGGCGCACAGCAGCGTGCCCACGTCGTCGAGGTCGCGGAGGTCGAGGGTCACGTACCCGCGATCACCAAGGTCGCGCACGGTCGTGATGCCGGCGGCCAGCGCCTTGCGGGCATGGCGGTGGGCCCGCTCCCGCAGGGCGTCGTCGTCGTGGGGCGCGACCTGTTCCTCGAACGTGCCGACGCCGTCGAACACCAGGTGCTGGTGGACGTCGACGAGGCCCGGCAGCAGCGTGGCGCCGGCGAGATCCACGACCTCGTGCCCATCCGTCGGCGAGGCGATCGTCGTGCCGTCCATCGCCACCTCGCGGCCCGCCGTCACCCGCTCACCGTCGAAGATCTGCGCCCCCCGCAGGACCGTCCTCATCATCGAGGACGAGCGTAACGACGTTCAGAGGTAGCTGCCCGGCCTCGGCTCGTCGCGATGGGTGGCGATGGTCTCGAGGTCGCCCGAGGCCCGGTACAGCTCGGCCAGCGTGAGGTGCTCGGCTGCCGACGACCCGGGCGGCGGCGAACCGAGCCACTCGGTCGCCTCGCGGAAGCTGAAGGGGCGGAACTGCACGTCGGCCAGGCACCGGCCGGGCCGCACCACGGCGGGGTGGAGCGCCCGCATCGGCTCGTTCGTCGTGATCAGCAGCAGCACCCGCAGGCCGTGACCGAGGATGCCGTCGGTGAGGTTGAGGAGTCGGCCGAGGGAGGCGCCGGCCTCCTGGCGGGCGTCGGCCCGGATGAGCTCGTCGGCGTCCTCCACGACGAGCACCTTCCACCGGGTGCCGGCGGCGAGGCGCGGGTCCCATGCGTCCTCGTCGGCGACGACGTGCATGAGGTAGTCGGGCCCGCCGAAGAACGCCTCCGGGTCGAGCACGAAGTGGACGTCGGCCCACGGGCGCCACTGGTGGGCGAGGGCACGGATGGCCGTGGTCTTTCCGGTGCCGGGCTCGCCGTACCAGAGGAGGAGGCGGCCACCCGTCGTCGGCCCGTCCTCGAGGGCCATCAGGCGGGCCAACGGATCGCGGACCTCGTCGGGGTAGTTGCGGTCGATGGCATCCCACCGCGGCGCGTCCACCCAGCGGCGGTGACGTACGGGGTTGCCGCCCGTGCCGGCCGTCCAGAGGGTGAGCTTGGCCTGCGCGTCACTGCGGACCGGCGGCGGCCCGGCGGCCCGGATCTCCTCGAGCACGGCGTCGGCCACGCTGGCTTCGGCCGCCGTCACGAGCACCTGCACCTCCGGGCGCCGCCGGACCAGCACCAGGTGGGCCTGCCAGCCATCGCCGGAAACGATCTGCTGGCGGTCGCCGTTGTCCTGCACGAGCTCGCGCTGCAGCTCGCCGCCACCTGGCATGAGGCCATCAAGGGAGTCGACGTCACCGAGGAAGGCCTGCCGGGCGAACGGGTGCTCGCCGGTGACGAAGGGCAGGGAGGCGAGGTCCATCAACCGCGGTGCCAGCCCGCGGTCGCTGAGGGGCCACACGAGCTGGGGGAGGGGCAGTCGGCTCGGCACGGGACGAGGGTACGTGCGTAGCGTGCCCGTTCATGACGGGCATCTGTGAGGGACGGGTCGTGATCGTGACGGGCGCCGGCCGGGGGATCGGCCGCGAGGAGGCGCTGCTGTTCGCGGCCGAGGGGGCAAAGGTCGTCGTGAACGACTTCGGCGTCGACCTCGACGGCGGGGGCGTGAAGAGCGATGTCGCCGAGTCGGTGGTCGAGGAGATCAAGGCCATGGGCGGCGAAGCCGTGGCGAACGGCGAGGACGTGGCCGACTGGGAAGGTTCCCAGCGGCTCATCAACACCGCGATCGAGACCTTCGGCGGCCTCGACACGCTCGTGAACAACGCCGGCATCCTGCGCGATCGGATGCTGGTGAACATGACCGAGGAGGAGTGGGACTCGGTCATCCGCGTCCACCTCAAGGGCACGTTCTGCACGACCCGCTGGGCCGCCGCCTACTGGCGGGAGCGGGTGAAGGCGGGGGAGACGAACGTCGCCCGCGTCGTCAACACCTCCTCCGGTTCCGGTCTCTATGCCAACCCGGGCCAGTCCAACTACGGCGCAGCCAAGTCGGGCATCGCCTCGTTCTCCCAGATCGTGGCCAAGGAGCTCACCCGCTACGGCGTGACCGTGAACTCCATCGCCCCGGGGGCCCGCACCCGCATGACCATGAGCGTGCCGGGGGCGTCGGCCCGTCCCGAGCCGAAGCCGGAGGAGTTCGATCGCCGCGACCCGGCCAACATCGCACCGCTCGTGGTGTGGCTCGGCAGTGGGGCGTCGGGCGAGGTGACCGGCCAGACGTTCAACGTCGCCGGCGGGATGATCGGCGTGGCCGAGACGTGGCGGCGCGGCCCGTCCGAGGACAAGGGCGACCGCTGGTCTCCGGCCGAGGTCGGCGACGTCGTCCCCGGCCTTGTGGCCCAGGTCGGCGCCTGAGCGTCAGGCGCTGACGCCGGACTCGGTCGGCCGGTCCTTCTCGCGCCCCGGATCGGACGGATCGGCCAGGCCGGCGTCCTCGTAGATGGCGTCGGAGATCGAGCTCAGCCGCAGGTAGTGCTTGTCGGTGCCGGGCATGCCGTTGGTCTGCATGGCGACGACGAGCCCGTGCTCCGGGTCGCAGTAGGCGATGGAGGACTGCGCGCCGCCGTGGCCGAAGACGCGGCGCGACGAGTGGCGGCCGTGGGAGCTCGAGTCGATGCCGAAACCGAGCCCCCAGTCGAGCGGCATCCCGAAGGTGCGGTCGAAGATCCCGACGCGATGGCGGGCGGTGATGGCGGCCACCGTCTGCGGGCCGAGGACCCGCACGCCCTCCCGCTCGCCGTTGCCGTCGAGCATCTCGTAGAGGCGGGCCAGCTGGCGCATCGGGCCGCGCCCGCCGCCGCCGGGGGAGCAGCGGGTGAGCGAACCCATCGAGTCGAGCCGGTCGAGGGCGACCGGCGCGTCGCCGGCCGTGTGGTGCATCGTGCCGATGCGGTCGCCGTAGGCCTCGAACGTCTCCACCGGCATGCCGACCCAGCAGTCGGTCATCCCGAGGGGCTCGAACACCTCCTCGCGCACGTACTGCGAGTAGAAGCGACCGTCGACCCGCCGCAGCACCTCGGCCAACATCGTCATCCCGCAGGTGAGGTGGTAGCCGGCCGCGTCGCCCGGGACCCAGTCGTCCTCGAGCGGGACGGCGCAGATGCCGGCGACGACCTCGTGCCAGTTGTCGAGCGGGTCCTTGGCCGAGCTGAGGACGGCGTCGCCACCCCGGAACCCGGCGGTGTGGGTGAGGCAGTGGCGGATCGTGATCGCCTCCTTGCCGTTGACCCCGAACTCGGGCACGTAGGAGGCGATGGTGTCGTCGAGATCGACCTGCCCCCGTTCCCACAGCTGGGCCATGGAGACCGCCACGGTCGCCTTCGTCATGGAGAACCAGGTCACCATGTGCTCGGGCGTCATCGGCACGCCGGCCCTCGCCTCACCGATGGCGCCGTCGGCGAGCACCTTCCCGTCGCGGGAGACGTAGACCTGGGCTCCGAGGTGCAGGCCGTCGGCGATGCCTCCCTCGATCACCTTGGTCGTCCGGGGCAGCGCGCTGGTGAGGTCCATGGCGTCGGAGCGTACGCTCCGGCCCCTATGGACTTCGAGCTTCCTGGTCAGGATGACCCCCGTCGCGTCGAGGTGCGCGAGTGGCTGGCGACGAACCCGTCGCCCAGCGGGATGGAGCTGGCCAAGGCCGGCTACGTCGTGCCGCACTGGCCTGCGCCCTGGGGCAAGGACGCCGACCCCATCCACCAGCTGATCATCGACGAGGAGCTGCGTCGGGCCGGCGTCGCGCGCCCGAGCAACACGATCGGGATCGGGTGGGCCGGACCGACCATCGTCCACGCCGGCACCCCGGAGCAGAAGGAGCGCTACCTCTGCCACTGCTGGCCGGCGAGGAGATCTGGTGCCAGCTCTTCAGCGAGCCCGGCGCCGGCAGCGACCTGGCCAGCCTGGGCACCCGTGCCGATGCGCGACGGCGACGAGTAGGTCGTCAACGGCCAGAAGATCTGGACGTCGCTCGGCCACGTGGCCAAGTACGGGATCCTCATCGCCCGGACCGAACCCCGACGCCCCGAAGCACAAGGGCATCTCGTACTTCATCTGCCCGATGGACCTGCCGGGCATCGAGATCCGCCCGATCATCGAGATGACCGGCGGCCACACGTTCAACGAGGTCTTCTTCGACGACGTCCGCATCCCGGCCGAGAACCTCGTCGGCGACGAGACGAGGGGTGGGGCCTGGCCAAGGTGACCCTCGGCAACGAGCGGGTGTCGCTGTCGGGCGGCGGCGCGCTGTGGGGACGGGGCCCGACGGCCGGGGACCTGCATCGACGAGGTGCGGGCGGGTTCGATCCCCGGCCGCGACGACCCCCTCGCTCCGGCAACGCCTGGCCGCCGTGCACACCGAGGCCGAGGTGCTCCGCCTCATCCGCCTGCGGACCGTCAGCGCCGCCATCAAGGGCCGCAGCCCGGCCCGGAGGCGTCGATTCGCAAGGCGCTCGCCGACGAGCACGGCCAGCACATCATGGGGTGGCCAAGGACCTGGCGGGTGCCCACGGGATGCTGGCACGCAGCCGCCCGCGCATGTGGCACTACGGGTTCCTGTTCGCCCCGGCGCTGACCGTCGGCGGGGGCACGTCGGAGGTGCAACGCAACATCATCGGCGAGCGGGTCCTCGGCCCTGCCCCACGACATCGACGTCGAGGCCGGTCAGACTTGGGCCGAGGCGCGATCCAAGGGCGGTCGCCCCTCGTAGGGGGAACTCGTGGCTGTCGGCGACATCGCGACGATCGTGCGGCGCCACGGCGCCGAGCGCCCGGATCGCACGGCGATCATCCATCCCGCCCGCACGGCGACGTGGGGCGAGCTCGACGAGCGGTCCAACCGGATGGCGGCGGGACTGGCGGCGGCCGGCGTCGGCCCCGACGACCGTGTGGCCCGCATCGACAAGAACTCCGTCGAGTACTACGAGGTGCTGTTCGGGGCGTCGAAGCTCGGCGCGGTGACCGTCGATGTCAACTGGCGCCTGGCCCCGCCCGAGATGGCGCAGATCCTCAACGACGCCGAGGCCAAGGTCTTGTTCGTCGGGCCGGAGTTCGTGGCCCATCTCGAGAAGATCGAGGCCGACCTCCGCACCGTCGAGACGATCGTGATCTGCGGCGAGTCCGCCACCCACGACTCGTACGAGACCTGGTTGGCCGGGCACGAGGCCGCCGACCCGGGCCGGAAAGCGGCCAGTGACGACGTCTGCCTGCAGCTCTACACGTCGGGCACGACGGGGCTCCCCAAGGGAGTCATGCTCACCAACCGCAACCTCTTCACCTTCATCGACGAGGTCGCGCCCACGCTCGGTTTCACGCCGGACTCGGTGTCGATCGTCGTCATGCCGCTGTTCCACATCGCCGGCAGCGGCTGGTCCCTCGTGGGCATGGCCATCGGGGCGACGACCATCCTCCAGCCCGAGGTCGACCCGACGGTGATCGTGGCCGCGATCGCCGCGCACGGCATCACCCACGCCTTCTTCGTGCCGGCCGTGCTCCAGTTCCTCCTCACCGTGCCCCAGCTGCGAGAAACCGACGTCTCGACGTTGGAGCTCGTGGCCTACGGCGCGTCGCCGATCACCGAGAAGGTGCTGCGGGGCGCCATGGAGGCCTTCGGCTGCGACTTCGTCCAGGTCTACGGGCTGACGGAGACGACCGGAGCCATCGTCCAGCTCGATGCCACCGATCACGACCCGGACCACCGGCCCGAGCTCCTCCGCTCGTGCGGCAAGCCCTATCCGTGGGTCGAGCTCCGCATCGTCGACGAGGCCGGCAGCGACGTCCCCGATGGCGAGGTCGGCGAGATCTGGATCCGTTCGGTCCAGGTGATGAAGGGCTACTGGCACAAGCCCGACGAGACGGCGGCCGCGCTCGACGCCGACGGCTGGTTTCGTTCCGGCGACGCCGGCTACCGGCGCGACGGCTACCTCTACCTCCACGATCGGGTCAAGGACATGATCGTCAGCGGCGGCGAGAACGTCTACCCGGCCGAGGTCGAGAACGCCCTCATGGCGCATCCCGACGTCGCCGACGTCGGCGTCGTCGGCGTGCCGGACGAGCGCTGGGGCGAGGCCGTCCACGCCGTCGTCGTCCGGGCCGCCGGCGCCGAGCCGACTCCGGAGTCGCTGATCGCCTTCGCGCGTGAGCGCCTCGCCGGCTTCAAGTGCCCGAAGTCGATCTCCTTCGCCGAGGCCCTGCCCCGCAACCCCTCCGGGAAGATCCTCAAGCGCGAGCTCCGCGAGCCCTACTGGGCCGGCCGCGAGCGCCGGATCAACTGACGGGGCCCGGCCGGTCAGGCGTCCTGATAGGCGCCGGCGCCGGTGAACATGCCCCGGTGCCAGCGCCACGGCGTGCCCAGGAGGGCCCGCGGGTAGTCCTCGAAGAGCCAGCGGGCGAAGTTGCGTCGGGTCCAGTCCGAGGTGGCGGCGATGCGGATGGATGCATCGGCGCCGGCGCGGCGGGCGAGGGCGGCGGAGAGGCCGGCGGCCAGGCGGTGGTCGACGGCCAGGGTCGTCGACACGGCGCGGGTGTACCGACCGGCCGCCACGACGGGCCGGGACGAGCCGGCCACGAGCAGCGCGTCGGCGGCCAGCATCCCCGTCTCCAGGGCCTGGCCGATGCCCTCGCCGGTCATCGGGTCCGTGGCGCGGGCGGCGTCACCGACGAACAGGACGCGCCCGGCCCCGCCGGCCAGCCGGGTGTCGGCGATCCGGGCCGGGATCGGCCACGCCTTGTGCGGGGCCTCGGGCTGCGCGTCCGGCCCGAGGACCGACGCGATGTGCGGGCGGGTGAGGAGCTCGGCCCACTGGGCCTTCATGGATCTCGTCGGTTCGCCGGGCCGACGCAGGATCCCGAAGCCGACGTTGGCGCGGCCGCCGGCGACCGGGAAGGACCAGGCGTAGCCGGGGAGCAGGTCCTCCTCGAACCACACCCACAGCTCGGACGCGGCGGTGGGACCGACGTCGCGAAAGTACTGCCGGAAGGCGTGCCACTCGCCGAGGTAGCCGGCACCGTCCGTCGCCCGCGCCGAGCAGGGCCTTGCGGATGGGGGACCACATCCCGTCGGCGGCGACGACGTAGTGCGACTCGATCCGGCCGAGCCCGTCCACGTCGAGGGCGACGCGGTCGGGGAGGACCGACACGTCGGTCATCGCGTGGCCGTCGTGGACCTGCACGCCCTCGGCTCGGGCCACGTCGAGGAGGGCGGCATCGAGCTCCACCCGGCGGGCCACGGCGGCGTAGACCCCGGCGCCGCGCGGCAGGGGAAAGGTGACCTCGCGGGCCGACGGGCCGCGGAGGTGGACGTCGTCGACGACCGTCCAGCTCGGGACGTCCGGCGGGCGCAGACCGAGCGCCTCGTAGCGGCGGAGCGCGCCCGTGGTCAGTCCGTCGCCACAGCACTTGTCGCGGGGGAAGGTCGCTTTGTCGACGAGCACGACCCGCCGTCCGGCCCGAGCGAGACGGATGGCGGCGGCGGCGCCGGCGGGGCCGCCCCCGACGACGGCGACGTCGGCGATCACCGACCGAGGATGGCCCGGAGCGCGGACTCCACGTCGGGGTGCGAGAAGGTGAAGCCGCTCGCCTGCGCTCGCGTCGGGAGCACGCGCTGCCCGGCGAGGATGACCTCCTCGGTCAGCTCGCGACCCATGGCGAGAGCCAGGGCGAACTTGGGCACGGCCAGCACGGCCGGCCGGCCGAGCACCTTGCCCGGCGGTCTTGACGATCGTCTCGTTCGTCGCCGGTTCGGGCGCGGTCGCATTGACCGCGCCGGACAGGCTCTCGGTGGTGAGGGCATGGACGATCAAGCGGACCTCGTCCTCGAGGCTGATCCAGCTCCACCACTGATCACCGGAGCCGAGCTTCCCGCCGACGCCGACCTTGAGGAGCGGCAGCAACTTCCCGAACGCCCCGCCCTTGGCTGCGAGCACGATCCCCGTGCGGAGGTGGACCGTCCGCACGCCGGCCGTCTCCGCGGCCGCCGTCGATGCCTCCCACTGTCGGACGACGTCGGCCAGGAAGCCCGACCCGGCCGTGCTCTCCTCGGTCAGGACCTCGTCGCCGCGGAGGCCGTAGATCCCGATGGCCGAGCCGCTCACGAACACCGACGGCTTCGGGTCGAGCGCGGCCGCGGTCTCGGCCACGAGTCGGGTGCCCTTGACCCGACTGTCGAGGATCTTCTGCTTCTGGGCCGGCGACCACCGCTTCTCGCCGATGCCTTCGCCGGCGAGGTGGACGATGCCTTGGATGGGGCCGCCGGCCGAGAGTGCCGCCCGATCGATGGTGCCGTCGGTCGGGTCCCACCGCACCTCGGCCGGGCCGGCGGGTGTGCCGCGGACGAGCCGGACGACATCGTGGCCCTCGCTCCCGAGCCGCGAGACGAGAGCCGAGCCGATCAGGCCCGACGAGCCGGTGACGAGGACGCGCATGGCCGCAACCTACGCACCGGCGCCCTCCTACCGGCAGCTGAGGGTCAGTTCACCTTCTGGGCGTCGACGTCGTGGATGCGTCGGGCCAGGCCGATCAGGAGCTTGTGGGCCAGGGTCGGCACGATGTCGAGCAGGGCGGTGAACTCGCGCTGGCCGAGGATGAGGGCGTCGATGTCGGTGTCGGCCGTCACGGTGGCGTTGCGAGGGGCGCGGTCGAGCAGTGACAGCTCGCCGAAGGAGTCGCCGGGGCCGAGCACGTTGATCTGTCGGCCGTCCCGGGCCACCGAGGCCTTGCCGTCGATGATCACGTAGAACTCGTAGCCGACCCGTCCCTCGGTCGTCATCTCGGTCCCGGCCGAGATCTTGAGGTGCTCGGAGTGCTTGGCCACGACGGCCAGGTCCTTCTTCGAGCAGGCGCTGAACAGCGGCACCTTCGTGAGGTATGCGAGCACGTCATCCCGCCGAGCCATGTGGTTCCTCCCATTTGTCCGGTCGAACACAGTCAACCGAGGGCGGGAGGCCTCGTCAACGCCGGCCGGTCCCCATGTGTTCAGCAGTTGACACCTTCGGCCGGTCGGTACCGGGCGAAGACCTTGTCGACGGCGGTGTGCCCGTCGGCGAGGTAGGTGCGGGTGCGCTCGGTGGTGACCCGCTTGCACGCGCCGCTCGGCGCCTCCGACTGCCCCGTCTGGGCGGCGTCGACGAAGTGGGTCGAGTAGAGGGTCACGGTGAGGGACTTCTCGGTGTAGGTCGGCCAGATCAGCACGCCGTACGGGGAGGTGTTCTTGATCTGCAGGTCCGGGTGGGGGAACCCCATCGTCGCCTCCCGGCCGTAGGGGTAGCGGGAGATGTACAGGCTGTGGCTCTGGTACTCGCCGAAATCGAGGCCGCCGAAGAAGGCGGCGTTGAAGAGCGTGGTCGCGAACTGGCTGATGCCGCCGCCCGACGTCCTCGTCGTGAACTCGCCGTTGGCGATGACCGGCGCCGTCACGAAGCCCTTCTCGACGGTGCGCTTGCCCGATGGTGGTCGTTCACCGAGAACGTCTCGCCCGGAAGGATCAGCGTGCCGCGGAGCAGGTCGGCGATGCGGTGGATGTTCTGGACGCGGGGCTCGCAGCACTTGTGGTTCGTGGTGAACGCACCCGTCGGCTCCTTCACCCCGAGCGCCTCGGCCTTCTCCACCGTCAGCTTGGGCGCCCGCTCGACCAGGGGCAGGGCGGGAAGGGCGACCGGCTGGTCGGCCAGCACCCGCGTCTCGACGAGGCGGACGGCCTCCGGGTCACAGCACCGGCTGCCGTTGCGTCCCGGGATGATCCGCACCCCGCCGCCCTCGACGGTGAAGCTCGCATCCACCGCCGGCTCCCCGGCGTCCTTCAACAACTTGGTGAGGTCCTCGAGCATCGCCTCGGGCTTCAGCTTCGGACGGATGGCGTCCTCGCGGACCTCGCTCGTCACCCACGACCGCTGGGTGGCGACGGGAACGGTCGCGCTGGCGTCGCCGGCGGTCACCGACAGCGGCGAGGAGATCTTGGCCTGCACCTCGGCCGCCACCCGGTCGGCCTCCGCCATCGGGAAGCGGGGCGCCACGTCCCCCCGGTCGACCTCCACGACGATCGTCCGCCCGGACGTGGCCGCCGCCGGCAGGTGCTCGATCACCTCCCGGGCATCGATGCCGTGGCCCGGCTTGCCCTCCACGGCGCGCAGCTCCCCGTCGGCGAACCCGACCGACGGTTCGGTCGGGGGCGTGCGCGGGCCGGGGTCCTTGGCGTCCACGGTGGCGAAGACCGCCCGCTCGTCCACGGACACCTGAACCGGGGCGCGGCGATCACCGCGGAACGACCGGACCCACGCCTTGAACCGCTTCGGGAGCCCACCGGTGCGGCCGATGTCGAGGGCCGACGTCGTCGTCCTCGCCGGGTCGACCTGGAGGCCGAGGTCGGCGGCCGGGGCGACGAAGCCACCTTCGGGTGCCCGGACCTCCACCTGCTGGGCGGGCACCTCCAGAGCGACCTGGCGCACGACCCGGCGGAGCGCCGGTCGACTCAGTCCGCTGACGTCGTGGCCGGCGAGGGTGACGCCTCGGAGGACCTTGCCGTCGTGGGCGTTGGCGTCGAGGGCCCAGGCGCCGAGCACGACGATGCCGACGCCGAGCAGCGCGAGGAGCGCGTAGAGGCAGCGGCGGAGCCAACGAGGCACGGGCACGACCATGGCACAGGGCCGGCGCAACGTCGGTGCACTCGCCGTTCACCGGCCGTCATTCGTAGGATCCCCGACATGAAGACCCGTCTGACCGACATCCTCGACGTCGAGCACCCCGTGATGCTCGCCGGCATGGGCGGCGTGTCCTACTCCCGGCTCGTCGCCGCCGTCTCCGAGGCCGGCGGCTTCGGGTGCCTCGGCGCATCGACGATGCAGGCCGACGAGATGGTGCGGGAGATGGAGGCGGTCAAGGCCATCACCGACAAGCCCTTCGGCGTCGACCTGCTCACGGCGTCGGCCCGCGACATGGAGGCCCAGGTCCGGCAGATCATCGAGCGACGGCGGCCGCGGTCTTCGTGGCCGGGCTGGGCGTGCCCCGCGACGTCGTCGACCTCTGCCACGACAACAACGTCCTCGTCGTCAACATGTGCGGCAAGGTCCGCCACGCCATCGACGCCGTCGAGGCCGGCTGCGACCTCGTCGTGGCCCAGGGCACCGAGGCCGGCGGCCACACGGGCCAGGTCGCCACGCTGCGCCCTCGTCCCCCAGATCGTCGACGCCGTGGGCGACCGGGTCCCGGTCGTCGCCGCCGGCGGCATCTTCGACGGCCGCGGCCTCGCCGCCGCGCTGGCCCTCGGCGCCGACGGCGTCTGGGTCGGCACCCGGTTCATCGCCACCCCCGAGGCCCAGCGCCGTGGCCGGCTACAAGGACACCCTCGTCCGCCTCCACGAGGACGAGCACCGTCGTGTCCCGCGCCTACACCGGCAAGACCTGTCGAGTCGTCCGCAACGCCTACACCGCAGTACTTCGAGGAGCACGCCGGCGAGCTCCAGCCGTTCCCGATGCAGGTCGGGCCGGGCCATGAAGGACGGCGTCTTCCACCTGGGCGCCGACGAGACGGCCGAGGTCGACCCCGACCGGGAGTTCATGCCGGCCGGTCAGGGCGTCGGCGCCATCAACGGGCTCGTCCCGGCTGCCGATCTCGTGCACCAGATCGTCGAGGACGCCGAGCGGGCCCTCGCCAAGATCAACGGCTACGTGCGGGCGTAGGTCCCGGCCGCCTCGCGCGCAGGCCCTAGCGGGACCAGCGCGAGGCGGACGAGGTCGGCGAACCCGTCGGGGTGGCTGGCGTGGGCCCCGTGGCCGGCGCCGTCGATCACGACCACGGGCGCGGTCGGGGAAGCGTCGCTGCCACTCCTCGGTCCCGAGGAGGTGCTGCGGCCTCGCATCGCCGCCCCGCCCGATCACCACCGGGACGCGGACGAGACCCGGGTCGTACGGCGCCCGGTCGCGGATGTCGGCCATGTCGGCCAGCAGGGCCGGGCCCTCGGCCCGGCGGGCCGCCTTCGTCGACGGTGGCAGCCGCTCCCAGACGTTCGAGCCGACGATCGAACGCATGAACCGCTCCGCGGCGTCGGCCGGCGAGCCGCCCGTCCGCGCCACCTCGACGGCCTGACCGCCCGACGTGCCCGGCGGCCACCACGGCATCCACGCCAACGGTGTCTCGAAGATCGCCACCGCCTGCACGGCCGACACATCGAGGACGGAGGCGGCGAGGGCGACATGGCCGCCGTAGCTGTGCCCGACGATGGTCGCCGGCGGGCCACCGCCCAGGAGCCCGAGCAGGTCCTCCGCGTCACCGACGACGCGAGCAGTCGGGATCGGATCGTGGACCCTCGACCCGTAGCCGGCGCGGTCCCACATGGCGACGTCGATGCCGTTGGCGCGCAGGCGCCGGGCCACCTTGGCGAACGAGGTCGCCCGGTCCATCGTCCCGTGGACGAGGACCACCCGCGGGATGGTTACCGGCGGCCTTCGGGGATGGCGGCCGGGCCGTAGGGCTCGTCGGCCTCGCCGTAGCAGTCCTCGTGGAAGTGCTCGACGCGCTTCCAGAGCCCTTCCTCGTACACGTTGGCGATGACCTGCTTCAGCTGGGCCCGCGCCACGAACTTCACCTGGGCGCCGCAGTGCGCGCACATGGCGGAGTTCCCTGCCTCGACGGTGCGGAGGACCGCCCGGCTCTTGATCATCGTCGTCGACTTTGCCACGCAGTAGTCATCGGCACGCGGAGCCCGGAATGAAGCACTTCGACGGTGCCCTCAGTTGACGCCGACGCGGAACGGTGTGAGAGTGCAAGCGGCGCCGGGTGCGTCGGGTGCGTCCGCCGTGCACCCGACCCCGGCGCCACTTTCTCGGCCGGGTTCACTGGCACCGCCCCTCAGGCACTGGCTCGGCCGAGCTTGACGGCGGCGCCGATGAGGGCCCGGACGTCGTCCTCCGACGCACCTTGGGCGACGACCTCGGTGACGTGGTCCTCGAGGTCGGCGGCGAGCTGCTGGAGGTGGGACTCGGCCGCGACGTGGCCGGCGCCGGTGACCGACGTCGCCACGATCAGGCAGAGGACGGCGACGGCGGTCACCAGCCCCGCCGTCATGGCGGCGCCGTTGTTGTCGGCGATCGAGCTGGCGATCATCCCGCCGATCCCGGCCACGCACACGGCGAGAACGACCCGACGGACGGCCCTCGGTGACACGATCCGGACGCCCGGCCTAGCTCCGCACGAGCGGCTTGAACTTGGCGCGGTGCGGCTGGTCGGCGTCGGCGCCGAGGCGCTTCTTGCGGTCGACCTCGTAGTCGGTGAAGTTGCCCTCGATACCAGCGGACCTCGCTGTCGCCCTCGAAGGCGAGCACGTGGGTGGCGATCCGGTCGAGGAACCACCGGTCGTGGCTGATCACGACGGCGCAACCCGGGAAGGCCAGGAGTGCGTCCTCGAGCGCGCGGAGCGTGTCGACGTCGAGGTCGTTGGTCGGCTCGTCGAGGAGCAGGACGTTGCCGCCGCTGAGAGCGTCTTGGCCAGGTGGAGCCGGTTGCGCTCGCCGCCGGACAGCACGCCGACCTTCTTCTGCTGGTCGGTGCCCTTGAAGCCGAACGACGCGACGTAGGCCCGGCCGTGGATCTCCCGGCCGCCGACGACCAGGTCGTCGATGCCCCCGGTGATCTCCTCGTAGACCGTCGCTCGCCGTCGAGCGACTCCCGGCTCTGGTCGACGTAGGCGATCTGGACCGTCTGGCCGACGGTGAGTTCGCCGCTCGTCGGGCTGCTCCTGCCCGGTGATCATGCGGAACAGCGTGGTCTTGCCGGCGCCGTTCGGGCCCGATGACGCCGACGATGCCGCCAGGGGGCAGCACGAAGGTGAGGTCGTCGATCAGGAGCCGGTCGCCGAAGCCCTTGGTGACCGCTTCGGACTCGATCACGACGTCGCCGAGGCGCGGGCCCGGCGGGATGAAGATCTCGAGCTTCTCGGCCCGGTCCTTGCCGTCGGAGGCCTCGGCCAGCAGCTGCTCGTAGCTCGTGAGCCGGGCCTTGCCCTTGGACTGCCGGGCCTTGGGCGACATCCGGATCCACTCGAGCTCGCGGGCGAGCGTGTCCTGCCAGCTTCCGGTCGCGACGTTCCTTCTGCGCCAGCCGGACCGACTTCTGGCTCGAGCCACCCCGAGTAGTTGCCCTCGTAGGGGATGCCGTGGCCGCGGTCGAGCTCGAGGATCCACTCGGCCACGTTGTCGAGGAAGTAGCGGTCGTGGGTGACGGCGACGACGGTGCCGCTGTAGTCCTGCAGGAACCGCTCGAGCCACGCCACCGACTCGGCGTCGAGGTGGTTGGTGGGCTCGTCGAGGAGGAGCAGGTCCGGGTGCTGGAGGAGGAGCCGGCACAGCGCGACCCGCCGGCGCTCACCGCCCGACAGCGGCGGGATCGCGGCATCGCCGGCGGGCAGGCGCAGGGCGTCCATGGCGATCTCGATCGTGCGATCGATCTCCCATGCCCCGGTGGCCTGCAGATTCGTCCTGGAGGGCCGCCTGCTGCTCGCCGAGCTTGTCGTAGTCGGCGTCCGGATCGGCCCACTTGGCCATCAGCTCGTCGTAGTCCTTGAGGTGCTGCTTGATCTCGGCGACGCCGTCCTCGACGTTCTCGAGCACCGTCTTCGTCTCGTCGAGCTCCGGCTCCTGGGCCAGGTAGCCGACCGTGAAGCCGGGCGTGAGGCGGGCTTCGCCGGTGTACCCGTCGTCGACCCCGGCCATGATCTTCAGCAGGCTCGACTTGCCCGACCCGTTGGCGCCGATCACGCCGATCTTGGCGCCCGGATACATCGAGATGCTGATGCCCTTCAGGACCTCGCGGTCCGGCGGATAGAACCGCACGAGGTCCCGCATCGTGTAGATGAACTGCGCCGTCATGCCCCCGACGCTACCGGCGCCCGGACTTTTCGAGTGCTGGACGATCGCTTTCGTTCGCTGACGCCTCGAAAATTCGGGGGCCCAGGGTCCGACGGACAAGTTCGACCCCCTGGGTAGGCTGGCTTTCGATGCCTGAGGAACCGCCGTCGACCTTCGGACCCAACGCCTGGCTGGTCGACGAGATGTACGACCAGTACCGGGTCGATCCGAGCTCCGTGAGCGAGAGCTGGCGGGAGTTCTTCCACGACTACAAGCGCGAAGACGCCGCTCCGGCCCTGAACAACAACAACGCCACCAAGGGCGCGACGAACGGCACCACCAAGACCGCGCCGACCCCCCCGCCGCCACGCCCGCCCCGGAGCCTGTCGCGCCGAAGGCGGCCGCCCCCGCCGCCGCCCCCGCGCCGCCGCCCAGGTGGAGGGTCAGCCGATCCGCGGGGCCGCCTCGAGCATCGTCAAGAACATGACGGCGAGCCTCGGCGTCCCCACCGCCACGAGCGTCCGCCCCGTCCCGGCGAAGCTGCTCGAGGTCAACCGGAAGATCGCCAACAACCACCTCCAGCGCACCCGCGGCGGCAAGCTCAGCTTCACCCACCTCATCGGGTACGCCGTCATCCAGGCCCTCAAGGAGGTGCCGTCGCTCAACAACACCTACGTCGAGCGCGACGGCAAGCCCTTCATCGTGCGGAACGAGCACGTCGGCCTCGGCCTCGCCGTCGACGTGCCGAAGAGCGACGGCAGCCGCACCCTGATGGTCCCGGTGATCAAGAACGCCGACACGATGGACTTCCGGAAGTTCTGGGAGGCCTACGAGGAGCTCATTCGCAAGGTCAAGACGAACAAGATCAGCGTCGACGACTTCAGCGGAGCCACCGTCAGCCTCACCAACCCGGGCACCATCGGCACGGTCAGCTCCGTCCCCCGCCTGATGCCGGGTCAGGGCGCCATCATCGGGGTCGGCGCCCTCGACTATCCCGTCGAGTACAGCGGCGCCGACCCGTCGACGCTCGCCGAACTGGGCATCTCCAAGGTGCTCACCCTCACCAGCACCTACGACCACCGCATCATCCAGGGCGCGGAGTCGGGGCTCTTCCTGCAGCGGGTCCACAAGCTCCTGACGGGCGAGGACGAGTTCTACGACAAGGTATTCGCCAGCCTCGGCGTGCCCTACGAGGCCGTCGACTGGCGCCGCGACGTCAACCCGGAGAACAGCGAGCGCACCCGTCTGCAGAAGCAGGTCCACGTGCAGACGCTCATCAACATGTACCGGGTGCGCGGCCACCTGATCGCCGACCTCGACCCGCTGCAGGCCAAGCCGCCGCGCATGCACCCCGAGCTCGATCCGGCCACCTACGGGCTGACCATCTGGGACCTCGACCGCGAGTTCTACGCCGACGGCCTCGCCGGCCACGACTACCTCGCCCTGGGCGACATCCTCGGCATCCTCCGCGACGCCTACTGCCGCACCATCGGCGTCGAGTACATGCACATCCAGGAACCCGAGCAGAAGCGCTGGATCCAGGAGCAGATCGAGGGCGTGAAGGACACGCTGCCCACGACCGAGCAGCTCCACATCCTCACCCGCCTGAACGCGGCGGAGGCCTTCGAACGCTTCCTCAACACCAAGTACATCGGGGCCAAGCGGTTCGGCATCGAGGGCGCCGAGTCGGCCATCGTGATCTGCGACATCGTGCTCGACGAGGCGGCCAAGGCCGGCATGGTCGAGGCCGTCATGGGCATGTCGCATCGCGGGCGGCTGAACGTGCTGGCCAACATCGTCGGCAAGTCGTACAAGGAGATCTTCCGGGACTTCGAGGGCGACCTCGACCCGTCCACGGTCCAGGGCTCCGGCGACGTGAAGTACCACAAGGGCTTCAGCGGGAAGTTCGTCGGCCTCTCCGGCCAGGACATCCCCGTCACGCTGGCCGCCAACCCGAGCCACCTCGAAGCCGTCGACCCCGTCGTCGAGGGCATCACCCGGGCCAAGCAGGACCACCTCGACCGGGGTGTCGTCTTCCCGGTGCTGCCGTTCCTGCTCCACGGCGACGCCGCCTTCGCCGGCCAGGGCGTGGTGGGGGAGACGCTGAACCTGTCGCAGCTGCGCGGCTACCGCACCGGCGGCACGATCCACCTGGTCATCAACAACCAGGTCGGGTTCACCACCAACCCCGACGAGGCCCGATCGTCGGTCTACGCCACCGACGTGGCGAAGATGGTCCAGGCGCCGATCTTCCACGTGAACGGCGACGACCCCGAGGCCTGCGCCCGGGTGGCGCGGTTGGCCTTCGCCTTCCGCCAGCAGTTCCACAAAGACGTCGTCATCGACATGGTCTGCTACCGGCGCATGGGCCACAACGAGGGCGACGACCCGCGCCTCACCCAGCCCAAGATGTATGAGCGGATCGACAACCGGCGCACCATTCGCAAGATCTACACCGAGGCCCTGATCAAGCGGGGCGACATCTCCCTCGAGGACGCCGAGAAGGCGATGGAGGACTTCTCCTCGCGGCTGTCGGTCGCCCTCGAAGAGACGCGTTCCACGGCGCCGGCCAAGTTCACCGCCGTGCCGCCCCCGCCGACGGAGCGGTTGTTGCCGGCGGTCTCGACGGCGGTGGCCGACAAGGCCCTGCTCGACCGGATCGCCACCACCGTCACGAGCGCGCCCGACGGGTTCCACCTCAACCCCAAGCTGGCCAAGGTCTTCGAAGCCCGGACGAAGCTGTACGCCGAGGGTCAGGTCGACTGGGCGCTCGGCGAGGCCTTCGCCTACGGGACGCTGCTGGCCGAGGGGCACGACGTGCGCCTCGCCGGTCAGGACACGAGCCGCGGCACGTTCGGGCATCGCAACGCCGTGCTCGTCGACACCGAGTCCGAGGAGGAGATCGTTCCCCTCAACCAACTCGGCCTCGACAAGCAGGGTCGCTTCTTCATCTACGACTCCCTCCTGTCGGAGTACGCCGCGCTGGGCTTCGAGTACGGCTACTCGATCGTCGCCTCGGAGTCGCTCGTGGCGTGGGAGGCCCAGTTCGGCGACTTCATCAACGGCGCGCAGATCATCATCGACCAGTTCCTGGCCGCCGCCGAGGACAAGTGGGGTCAGACCTCGGGCCTCGTGCTGCTCCTCCCGCACGGCTACGAGGGCCAGGGCCCCGAGCACTCCTCGGCCCGCATCGAGCGGATCCTCGAGCTGTGCGCCAACAACAACATGCAGGCGGCCAACGTGACGTCGGCGGCCCAGCTCTTCCACGCCCTGCGCCGCCAGGTGAAGCGGCCGGACCGCAAGCCGCTCGTCGTCTTCACCACGAAGTCGGGCCTCCGGGCCGCGTGGAGCCGCTCGACGGTCGAGGAGATCACGAACGGACGGTTCCACGAGATCATCGACGATCCGGCCACCGTGGACGCGCCGGCCGACGTGCGCCGGGTCGTGCTGGCGTCCGGGAAGGTCGCCTTCGACGCCATGAAGGAGCGCGACAAGCGGAGCGCACCGGTGGCGATCGTCCGGGTCGAGCAGCTCTACCCGTGGCCGGGCGACCAGATCTCCGACGTGCTGGCCCGCTACGAGCACTCCGACGAGGTGGTCTGGCTCCAGGAGGAGCCGGAGAACATGGGGCCCTGGTCGTTCGTGCACGGCCGGATGCACAAGCTGCTGGCCGAGGACTTCCAGCTGCGCCACGTGGCTCGGGTCGCCTCCGGCTCACCGGCCGCCGGCTCCTCGCAGCTCCACGAGCTCGAGCAGGGCGAGCTGATGAACCGGGTGTTCCAGGGCCTCTAGGCCTCTAGGCCAGGCGCTCCAGCCACGGGTGGCCGGGGTGCACGCGCTCGAGCCCCACCCGCAACCACGATCGCTGGTCGTCGTCGAGCGCCGGGAGGACGACGTCGAAGTCGGCCTCGTCCCTCGGTCGCAACCCCTTCGCCTTCATGAGGAGCTGGGCCTCGGGCGCGAGGTAGGGGAGGCCGTCCCCGGTGCGGCGGACGGCCTGGTCCATCGGCAGCGAGATCATCGGGCTCCGCTTGCACGCCCAGCGCTCGTCCGTGCCGGGGTCGAGCATGAACTGGAGCGCCCACGTCGTCGACCCGTCGGGCCGGCACCAGATGTCGCCGGTGTCCGGTGGCACTTCGGCGCCGGCGACCCACGGCGACAGGGAGCCGTCCGACGCCAGGTACAGCTCCCAACCCCGCAGTTGGGACTGGAGCGCGGCCTGGTCCGATCGAAGGACCGCGACGTCGACGTCGTGGTGCTCCCGGGTCGTGCGCCCGAGGAACATGTCGAGCGCCCAGCCGCCGGCGATCCACCACGGGCGGTCGTAGCCGGTCATCACCTGGCGGACCTCGACCGGGTCGAGCGGCACCCACGGCTCCAGCGGCATGGTCACCGGAGCGCGAACCCGACGATCGTCTCGAGCTCGGCCAGGGCCAGGCTCGGCTCGGTCACCTTGATCGTGCGCATCCCGAGCTCCTTGGCCGGCTTGAGGTTGATCCCGAGGTCGTCGAGGAAGACGGCCTGGTGGGGCTCGATGTCGAGGGTGGCGCAGGCGATCTCGTAGAAGCGTGGGTCGGGCTTGCGGCACCCGACCTTGCTCGACTCGATGACGGCGTCGAAGAGGGAGAGGACCTCGTCGCGTCCGGTCGCCCGGGCCCGTTCGGGGAAGTCGTTGAACCCGACGACGTTGTTGGTCAGGCACGCCGTCTTGAACCGCTCGCCACACCGCCGCAGGGCCTCGACCATGGCCGGACGGATCTCGCCGGCGAGGAGCGGCATGACCTCCCGGGCCGAGAGCTCGTGCCCGAGGGCGCGGGCCTCCGCCTCGAAGAGATCGCAGAACTCGTCGAAGGGCACCTCGTTGCGCTCGAACTTCGCCCACGCGTTGGTGTCCGGGTCGGTGGCGTTGAGGGTGCGGATGAAGTCCTTGGGCAGTCCCTTGGACCGCTCGTAGCGGGCGAAGGCCTCGAAGGGGCTCGAGAGGATCACCCCGCCGAAGTCCCAGAGGACCGCCTTGAGCGCCTCGTCGCCGCTCATGCCAGGAAGTCCTGGGCCAGGGACGCCCAGAGGTCGGTGGAGAGCCGTAGGGACTCCTGGTCGACCCGCTCGTCGTCGCCGTGGAACATGGTCCCGAACTGCTCGAAGCCGATCCGCTCGCTGAAGAGCCCGAAGCCGTAGGACGGCACGCCGAGACGACGGAAGAACCGGGCATCGGTGGCACCGACGGTCAGGAACGGGATGTTCGTCGAGCCCGGCGCGACCCGGTCCGTCGCCCGTTGCAGCGCGTCCCAGAGGGGCGTGTCGACAGGCGACGACGTGGACGGGTCGTCGTTGGCCGACAGCAGGGTCACGCTGGGGGCGAGGTCGGGCCCGATGATGTCGTCGAGCTGCGCCCGCACCTCCTCGGCCGTCTGGCCCGGGAGCGTGCGGATGTCGATCTCGAGGTCGACCCGGTCCGGGATGACGTTCGTCTTCGTCCCGGCGTGCATGACGGTGGGGGCGAAGGTGGTGTGGGTGCAGGCGTGGGCCTGACGGGCGATGCCCAACGGGAGGTCGTGGCACAGCGCCGTGAAGCCGTCGGCGTCGAGGAGGGCTGCGGTCAGCTCCGGCCCCCAGTCGATGCCCTCGACGAAGCGCCGCCAGATGTCGTGGAGCTTGGTCTCGGGCACGTAGGCGTCGATCCGGCGCACGATCTCGGCCGCCTTCACGAGGGCGTTGTCGGTACGGAACGGTGTCGACGCGTGGCCGGGCGTGCCCGAGATCCGCAGCGTGCACCAGTAGCTGCCCTTCTCGCCGACGATCACGGGGCGCTTGGTGCCGCTGGCGGACTCCATCGGGAACCCGCCCGACTCGGTGATCACGTAGTCGGCCTGCACCGCGTCCCGCTCGTGCTCGGTCAGGTACTGGGCGCCGTAGGTGCCCATCGCCTCCTCGTCGGCGACGGCGACGTACACGAGCGAGCCTTGGGGGGTGAAGCCCTGACGAGCGAGCTGTTTGGTGGCGACGGCCATGGACGCCGTGAGGTTGAGCATGTCGACCGCGCCGCGCCCCCACACCTCGCTGAACCCGTCGTCACTGGCGATCAGCTCCCCGCCGTAGGGATCGTGGCGCCATCCGTCGGGGTTGGCCGGGACGACGTCGGTGTGGCCGAGCAGCAACACGGTGGGCGCGGTCGGGTCGCGGCCCTCGATGCGGGCGACCAGCGACGGCCGTTCCGGCCGGGAGGCGAAGGTCTCCACCTCGAGGCCGGAACCCTCGAGATAGGCCCGGAGCACGTCCACGCTGCGGCCCTCGTGACCCGACTCCGGCGTCCCGTCGTTCACGCAGGCGTTGCGGATCAGGTGCTGGAGGAGGTCGGTGACCTCGGCCGTAGGGTCATCGGGCACCGCCGGACTCTATGGTTGACTGAGCGACGATGTCATCCCACCGAGTCGTCGTCGACGGCTCCAACATCGCAACCGAAGGTCGTTCGCTCCCGAGTCTGGTGCAGCTGGACGAAGCCGTTCGGGCCTACCGAGACGAACATCCCGACGCCGAGATCATCGTCGTCGTGGATGCGACCTTCGCCCACCGGATCGACGACTCCGAGCGGGCCATGTTCGAAGAGGCGGCCGCCCACAACGAGCTCGTGTACCCGCCGGCCGGCGCCATCGGTCGAGGGGACGCGTTCCTCCTGCGGATCGCCGACAAGACCGACGCCGTCGTGCTCTCCAACGACTCCTTCCAGGAGTTCCACGGCGAGTTCGAGTGGCTCTTCACCAAGGGTCGCCTCATCGGCGGGACCCCGGTGCCGGGCGTGGGCTGGATCTTCGTGCCCCGTACCCCGGTGCGCGGGCCGAAGTCGCGCGAGGCGGTGAAGGAGGCGAAGCGGGGCAAGGCCCGGATCGGCTCGAAGGAGGCCTCGGCGCCGATGCCGGTGCCGAAGGCCCCGCCGCCCCGCTCGCCGAAGAACAAGGACGCGAAGGGCGGCGACAACGCCCGGCCGGCCAAGCAGGGGCGCCTCAAGGCGGCCATCGAGGAAGCGACCGAGGAGGCCGTCTCCGGCGAGTTCGACGACGCCGAGCTCGAAGGCGACGACAACGGCGGCGAGCGCAGCGGCGGCAAGGGCCGCAAGCGCCGGCGTCGCAAGGGCAAGGGTGCCGCCGCCGCCGCGCCGCCGCTGCCGACCGTGAACGAGCCGCTGACGTTCATCCAGTTCATCGCCGACCACCAGCCGGGGGCGTCGGTCGAGGGCGAGATCGAGAGCTTCGCCAGCCACGGCGCCTTCGTGCTCGTGGGCGACGCTCGTTGTTACATCCCGCTCTCGGCGATGGGCGACCCCCCGCCGCGGTCCGCGCGTGAGGTGCTCAACCGGGGCGAGACCCGCACGTTCGTCGTCCAGGCGCTCGACGCCCCCCGACGCGGCATCGAGCTCGCGCTCCCCGGGTTCGCCCACGTCGCCGGCCAGCCGACCGACGAGACGGTCGAGGCGGAGATCGGCGAGGCGCCGCCTCCGATCGCCCGCCGCGGCGGGCGTGGCCGCGGTGCGGCCAAGGAGCTGACGTCGCAGACCGACGCCCGGCCGGTGTTGGCGTCCGACGCGCCCGCCCCGCCGGCCAAGAAGGCAGCCGCTCGACGGGCCTCGGCCAAGAAGGCGGCCGTGGCCGTCGTCGAGGCCGCCGCCGGTGTCGAGGCACCGGCCAAGCGGGCCTCCCGCGGCCGCAAGGTCGCGGCGCCGGTGACCGACGCCTCCGATCCGGTGGTGGCGGTGGAGGCGACCGTCGTCAAGAAGGTCGCGGCCACGAAGAAGGCCACGGTCCGGAAGGCATCGGCCCGCCCGGCCGCACCTGTGGTCGAGGTCGCGCCGTCGACACCGGCCAAGCGGGCCGCGACCAAGAAGGCCGCCGCGGCCGAGGTCGCCGCCGCGGTCGAGGCCGCCGCACCGGCGCCGGCCAAGAGGACGGCGGCCAAGAAGGCCACCACCGTCGGGAAGGCGCCGGCCAAGAAGGCGTCGGCCAACGACACGGCGGCGGCGAAGAAGGCCCCGGCGGTGAAGAAGACCGCGGCCAAGAAAGCGGCCGTCGTCGACAAGGCGCCGGCCAAGAAGGTGGCGGCCAAGAAGGTGGCGCCGGCGGAGAAGACCACGCCGGCCAAGAAGGTGGCGGCCAAGAAGGCGACGCCGGCCAAGAAGGCGTCCACCAAGAAGGCCGGCTCCTAGCGGACCGGACGGGCATCCTCCGGCCTCCCGGAGGGTTCTCGTCCGAAACCGATGGAGCAGGATGGCCGGGTCATGCCGCTGCGGATCGCCACCTGGAACGTCAACTCGCTCAAGGCGCGACTCCCCAAGCTCGAGGAGTGGCTCGCCTACGCGCAGCCGGACGTGGTCTGCCTCCAGGAGACGAAGATGGCCGACGCCGCCTTCCCGGCCATGGCCTTCGCCGCCCTCGGCTATGAGGCGGCCCACCACGGCGAGGGCCGCTGGAACGGCGTCGCCATCGCCAGCCGGATCGGCTTGACCGACGTCGTCGCGGGATTCGCTCACGCGGAGGAGGACCCGGCCGTCGAAGCCCGGTTGTTGTCGGCGACGTGCGGCGGCGTGCGGGTGTCGTCGGTGTACGTCCCCAACGGCCGCCAGGTCGGCACGGAGCACTTCGAGGCGAAGCTGGCGTGGCTCGACGACCTGCGGCGCCACCTCGCCGAGACGTGCGAACCCGACGACAAGGTCGTGGTCTGCGGTGACTTCAACGTCGCCCCCGACGACCGGGACGTCTGGGACCCGCAACGGGCCAACGGCGGTACCCACGTCACCGAGGCGGAACGGGCGGCCCTGCGGGCCCTCGAGGACTGGGGGATGGCCGACGCGTTCCGGTTGCAGCACCAGGGCGACCGCCTCTTCAGCTGGTGGGACTACCGCGCCGGCGACTTCCACAAGCACAAGGGCATGCGCATCGACCTCGTGCTGGCCAGCCGACCGCTGGCCGAGCGGGTCACCTTCGCCCTGATCGACCGTCAGGCCCGCAAGGGGAAGCTGCCGTCCGACCACGCCCCGCTGCTCGTCGACTTCGATGTCGACCCCGACCCCGACCCCGACCCCGACCCCGACCCGGAGCCGACCGCATGACCGACGCCCCCCGCCCGACCGAGTTCCCCGGCTTCGCGGCCCGCATGGAGGAGATGCGCGACGCCGGCGTGACGCCCCAGCGGGCGGAGATGCGCCGCCTGGCCGAGGCCACGAGGCTCGTCATCGAACGGCTGGTGGCCACGCAGGCGCCGCAGGCGGACCTGGCGCAGGCGGCGTCGGCGCTCGAGGACATCGCGGCCGCCCTCGACGGACACCCGCGGGGTCACTCCTTCGAGGGGTTCGCCGAGTCGGCCAACGCCGGCGACCCCCACGCCTTCTTCGATCACAGCCCCATCATCGGTCGGGCCAACCCGCTCGCACCACCGCTCGACCTCGCCGTGCTCGAGGGCAAGGTGGCGGGGAGCGCCGTGTTCGGCTCCGCCTACGAGGGGCCTCCCGGGGCCGTCCACGGCGGCTACGTAGCGGCCGCCTTCGACGAGCTGCTCGGCATGGCGCAGTCGCTGGGCGGCAAGCCCGGCATGACGGGCACCCTCACCGTGCGCTACCGGCGCCCGCACCCCCTGCACGCGGAGATCCGCTTCGAGGCCGAGCTGGTGAGGGTCGAGGGACGGAAGATCTTCACCACCGGACGATCGTTCGCCAACGGGGAGCTCCGCGCCGAGGCGGAGGGCATCTTCATCTCGGTCGACTTCGCCAAGATCGCCGAGCTCATGGCCCGGCGGGACGCTTGAGGACCTAGCGGAAGCTGAGGATGCGCATCGGCGGGGTGCGCTCCTGGAACAGGAACCACTCCTCGTCGAGCGGCAGCGGCAGCGAGGCGGCCCCCGAGCCGATGAGCGGGCGCGGCTTGCGGGGCTTGCGGGTGCCACTGTTGCCGCCGCGGCCCTTGTAGACGATGATCCCGCTGACGGGATCGGGGACGGCGTCGAGGGCGACTCGGACGCCGAGGCTCGAGCGGTAGCGCTCCCAGGCCTCCTCGTCGGCGAAGGCGACCTCGAAGATCACGCCCCACGAACCGCGGTGCCAGTTCCAGTCGAGCGCGCCGGACACGAGTGCGTTCTCGACGAGCCGGTCTCCCCAGGCCTCGGACCACGCCGACGCGCTCGGTGCTGCCGTCGAACACCTCGATCGACATCCAGTAGGGCGCGGCCATGCCGACAGGGTACGTCATCCGGGGCCGCCCCTCAGCTGGACAGGTGGAGGCGGAGCTTCTCGATCCCGGACCCGTAGGCCGAGCGGAGGTCGTCACCGCCGATCCCCAGGTCGGACCGCAGCTCCGTCATCGATCGCAGCGGGTGACCGCGGAGGCCGAAACGGGCCGCGATCACCTCGCGTTCGAGGGTGGAGAGGGTGTCGAACAGGTGGGCGTCGACCCGCACCGCCACCAGGTCGTCGTCGGCTTCACCGGCCACGTCGACGAAATCACCGAGCGCATCCGGATAGGGCCATCCATCTTCAGCCGGCCACAGCGTCATGTTTCCGTTCTCGCGCCGGCGACGCCGGTCGTCAAGAGGCGAACGGATGTCGGTTCGGCCTCCGGCCCTCAGGGGCCGGCGAGCCAGGCGTCAACGACGCCCTCCTCCAACGCCGCGTGCTCCCGCAACCCGCCCACGATGGCGCCCTCGACCTTGCCGCCGACCAGGGGCACCGAGACCTTGAGCTCGCCCTCGGCCCGCCGCATCGTGCGGCCGGGACCGACCTCGGTGAGGGTGAACGTGCCGGAGCTTCGAAGCAGGTTCCGGTAGTGGTCGGGCACGATCCGCCACGTCGTGGCGTGCGTGCGACGGTCGAGGGTCGACTCCTCGACCCACGTCAGCCGGGCCGGGTCGACCACTCGCCGCACCGCCCCACTGACCTCACCGGTGAACGCGTACTTCACCCACTGGTGCACGAGGTCGCCGGCTTCGACCCGGTGCACGAGGGTCGGCCGGCCGAGCTTGGGCAGCTCGCTCAGGCGCTCGATGAACTTCGGATCCACGAACGCGGCCTCGACGCGATCGAGGGGGCCGGCGAAGTGCTGGTCGATGGTGAAGCGCATGGCGGGCGCACGCTATTCCGCCCGGCGGGGCCGCGGGCGGTGGAGGCTCAGGCCGACCTGCGGTGCTCGGCGACGAGCGCCAGCAGATCGTGGCCGTAGCGCTCGGCCTTCACGGGCCCGAGCCCGGGCACCGAGAGGAGCTGGTCGCGGTCGGTCGGGCGGATGTCGGCCAGCGCGGCGAGGGTCGTGTCGTGGAAGATCACGTAGGGCGGTACGGCGGCGGCCCGGGCCGCCCGGGCCCGCCAGGACTTCAGCGCGGCCAGGACGTCGGCGTCGGGTCGGGGGCCGGCGGCCTGGCGAGCGTCGTTGCCGCCGTCGAGGGCGCGGAGCTTGGTGCGTTCGTGGTCGAGGAAACGACGCCAGTCACCGGTCGGACCCTCGGCCGACAACGCCTGCCGCGCCGCCTCGACGGTGCGGAGCCACGGGGAGGGGGAGCGGTGCACACGGCGGTCGCCGAACGTGCGTCGCTCGGCCCACGAGCAATGGAGCTCCTCGTCGGGCGCGGGTGACGCGCGACGTAGAGGAGACGGCGCTCCTCGTCCTCCGCGGCAGGCGTCTCGGCCTGGCCGATCGGGACGAGCCCCTTCTCGAGGCCGGCGACGAACACCACCGGCCACTCGAGCCCCTTGGCCCGGTGGAAGGTGACGACGTCGACGGCGTCACCGCCCTCCTCCGGCTCGTCGTTCTGGACGGTGGCGCCCAGCCAGGCCACGAAGCCGGGCACCGAGCGGCCGGGTGTCGAGGAGCTCGTACTCGCGGGCCAGGCGGACCAGGGCGTCGAGGTTGGCGCCGGCGGTCGGGATCGCCCACCGTGGCCGCGGGCCATCACCTCGAGCTCGGTGATCCGGCTCGGCGAAGGCCACGCGCGCCGGTGACGCCGACAGGTCGGCCAGGGCGGCCGTGATCTCGGGCTGGCGCAACAGGCCGCCGCCGCCCCGCACCCGGAAGGGGACCTGGGCGGCCCGGAACGCCTTTTCGAACTCGACGGCCTGGGCGTTGGTGCGCACGAGCACGGCGTGGTGCGACCACGGCCGGCTGGGGCCGTGGTGCTCGCGGACGGCGGCGGCCACGGCTTGGGCCTCGGCCTCGTCGGAGGCGTGGGAGCGGACGGTGGGCAGCGGCCCGTCCGGGCGGTGGGCCCGCAGCTCGGGGGTGACGTGCCCCGGCGCCGCGGCCAGGACGGCGTTCGGCCACGGCGAGGACCTGGGGCGTCGAGCGGTAGTTGTCGTCGAGGCGGATGGTCGTCGGCGGTCGGGAACACGGCGGGCGAAGTTCGTGAGGTAGCCGAGGGTCGGCGCCGTTCCACGCGTAGATGGCCTGGTTCGGGTCGCCGACGACGCACAGGTCGGCGCGGTCGCCGAGCCAGCCCTTGAGCAGGCGGAACTGGACGGGGTTGACGTCCTGGAACTCGTCGACGAACAGGTGCCGGAACCGCCACCGCTGCGCGGCGGCGAACTCGTCGTCGGTGTCGAGGGCGCGGGCGCAGAGGCCGAGCAGGTCGTCGAAGTCGACCAGGCCCTTGCTTGCGCTTCGTGGCCTCGTAGCGCTCGTAGAGGGCCGCGATGGCGGCGGCGGGCAGCGGCGGCGTGCGGCCGGCCCGTTCGGCCTCGACCTCGTACTGCGACGCCGGAACGAGCCGGGCCTTGGCCCACTCGATCTCGGCCGCGACGTCGGCTGGCTGCACGGCGAGGAGCCATCCGCCGCCCGACCGAGCATCGGCGCCGAGGACGCGGACCTTGCGGTCGAGCAGCGCCGGCGCCGACTCGCCGCGATCGGCCCAGCGGCGGCGGAGCTGGGCGTAGGCGACGGCGTGGAAGGTGCCGGCGGCGACCGAGTCGCGGACCCCGAGGTCGCGGAGGCGCCGGCGGAGCTCGCCGGCCGCCTTGCGGGTGAAGGTGAGCGCCAGGACGTGGGGCGCATCGGCGGTGCCGGCGTGGACCCGCTGCGCGATGCGCCGGGTGAGCACCCGCGTCTTGCCCGACCCGGCGCCGGCGAGGATGCACAGCGGCGCGGCATCGGTCGTGACGGCCTCGAGCTGCGCCGGGTTGAGCCCGGCGAGCAGCGACTCGGAGGTGGACGGAGGCGGCACGAAGCGCACGATAGGAAGAGGGTGCGACAAGAACGCGGATGGTCTGGTGCTCCGCACGCTCCGCGGTCGAGGTGGTTCCCTCCGCCGTCGACCCGGGTAGCGTCCACCGCCGTGGCCAAGCGGGCGTTCGACCAGGGGCGCATCTTCGGCGTCACCCACGGTGAGGCCCCCTTCCGGGTGCTGGCGCTGCCCGGGTGGCTGCACACGAGCGCCGACTGGAACGGGGTCCTGCCCGAGCTCGGCGTCGGCGCCATCGCCCTTGACCTTCCCGGGTTCGGCGGCGCCACGCCCGAGCCCGAGGAGGCCACCGGATCGGAGGGGTACGCGGCCCGTGTGGCCCCGGTCCTCGCTGAGCTGAGCCAGCCGGCGGTGGTGATCGGCCACTCCTTCGGCGGGCGGGTCGCGGTCCACCTCGCCGCGCAGCATCCGGACCAGGTCGCGGCGGTGGTGCTGACCGGTGTCCCGAAGCTCGTGCGTCCGATGGCCACCGGGGCCAAGCGGGCAAAGGCGCCGCTCGCCTTCCGCGTGGCGAAGGCGCTCCACCAGCGAGGTCTCGTGTCCGACGAGAAGATGGAGCAGTCGCGGCGCCGCCACGGGTCGGCCGACTACCGCAACGCCCCGTCGCCGACCATGCGCAACGTGCTGGTCCGGGTCACGAACGAGGACTACGAGGACCCGCTCCGAGCCCTCCGTTGCCCGGTGGAGCTGGTGTACGGCGAGCTCGACACGGCGGCCCCTCCCGAGGGGGCGCAACGCGCCGCCGAGGTGTTGGGCCCCGAGCGGGCGACGCTGACGGTGCTGCCCGGCGTCGACCACTTCACCCCGATCCAGGCGCCCGAGGCGCTCGCCGCCGCCATCCGCCGCCACCTCGTCCCCGTCTCGTGACCCTCGTCGCCGTCGCCGCCAGCCTGGTGGCTGCCGCGCTGGCCGGGCTCCGGTGGCTCCGGGTCGCCCAGCGGGAGCACTACCTCCCCGGTTCCTGCTCCCGCTTCGCCCGGCGGTGGTGGTTCGGGCTCGGGTTCAACACGCTGCTCGCGGTCGGTGTCGTCATCAACGTCTTCCTGAGCCTGATCTCGCCGTTCTTCGCCTTCCTCGTCGCCGTCCCGGTCGCCGTGGGGCCGTTCGGCCTGAAGCTGAAGGGCACGGCCCCCGGACCGGTGGCGTGGACCCGCCGGCTGCGCACGCTGGCCGCGGTGTGGGCCGCGCTGTCGCTCGCCCTCGTGGGCATCGGCGTCCTGGTCGGCTTCCCGGCCTTCTTCGCCGCCGCGATCGCGGCCGGCGCGCCGGTCCTCGTCGACCTCGCCCTGGCGATCACCCGCCCGATCGAGGCCCGCAACGCCCAGCAGTTCGTCGACCGGGCCGAGAAGAAGCTGCGCTCGATCGATCCGACCGTCGTCGCCATCACCGGCAGCTACGGGAAGACCGGGACCAAGGGGTACGTGGCCCACCTCGTCGAGGCCAGCCGCACGGTGCTCCCTACGCCGGCCAGCTTCAACAACTCCGCCGGCCTCGCCCGGGCCATCAACGAGAACCTGGCGCCGGGTACGGAGGTGTTCGTCGCCGAGATGGGCACGTACGGGCCGGGGGAGATCGCGGCGCTGTGCTCGTGGGTGCGGCCCACGGTGTCGGCCATCACGGCCATCGGGCCGGTGCACCTGGAGCGGATGAAGGACGAGGCGACGATCGCCCGGGCCAAGGCCGAGATCTTCACGACGGCCGAGACGTGCGTGCTCAACGTCGACAGTGAGCACCTCGCGCCCCTGGTCGACGAGCTGCGCCAGCAGGGGAAGAAGGTCGTGCGGGCCTCCGCCGTCGACCCCACCGCCGACGTGCAGGTCGCCGAGGAGGGGGACGACCGGGTCGTCCGTCGGGCCGGCCGGGAGCTCGTTCGCCTGCCGTCGTCGGACGCCGCCCCCACCAACGTCGCCGTGGCGATCGCGCTCGCCCTGGAGGTCGGCGTCCCCGAGGACGTGATCGTCCGCCGGCTGGCCGACCTGCCGACCGCGTCGAACCGTCGTTCGATCGCCACCGGGTCGACCGGTGCGACCTTCATCGACGACACCTACAACTCGAATCCGGCCGGCGCCGCCGCCGCCCTCGTCACCCTCCGGCGCCAGGCCACGACCGACAACGCCAGCCGCATTGCGCTGGTGACGCCGGGGATGGTGGAGCTGGGAGATCGGCAGTTCGAGGAGAACCGGGCCTTCGCCGCCGCCGCGTCCGAGGTCTGCACCGACGTCGTCATCATCGGGGCCACCAACCGAAAGGCCCTCGAAGCGGGGGCCCACGAGGGTCGGGCCCGCGTGGTCCTGGTGGACGATCGACCCGCCGCGACCGTGTGGGTGAAGGAGAATACGGGCGCCGGCGACGTCGTCCTGTTCGAGAACGACCTGCCCGACCACTTCCCGTAAAAGGAGCCTGCGACCCGATGCCCCGCCCCGCTGTCCTCTTCGGTGGCCCCTCGCCCGAGCACGACATCAGCATCATCCTCGGATTGCTCGCGACCCGGGCGCTGACGGAGTCCGGCGTCGAGGTGGAGCCCGTCTACTGGACGAAGTCGGGGACTTCGTCGGCGTCGACGCCGGCCTGGAGGCGAAGGACTTCCTCGAGGGGGTGCCGCGCGGCGCTCGACCGCTCCGCCTCGGATCGGCCGGCTTCGAGGGCGAGTCCGGCGGCGGGTTCGGGCGGAAGAAGTCGGCGGCGCTCGAGATCTCCGCCGTCCTCAACTGCTGCCACGGCGGCCCCGGGGAGGACGGCACGCTGCAGGGAGCGCTCGACCTCGCCGGCATCCGCTACACCGGGCCCACCGTCGCCGGGGCCGCCCTCGGGATGGACAAGCTCGCCTTCGCCGCCACCTGCGTCTCGGCCGGGCTGCCCCACCTCCCCGTGGTCGCCCTCGACCCGCGGGAGCCCGGCGCAGCACCCTTCGACGGGCCCTACATCGTCAAGCCGCGCTTCGGCGGCTCGTCGATCGGCATCGAGGTGCTCGACGACTGGGATTCCGTCGCCGCCTACGTGCGCTCGCCCCAGCCCCACCTGCGGGCCGGTGCGGTCGTCGAGCCGTACAAGGCCGCCAGTCTATCGACCTCAACATCGCCGTCCGCACGCACCCGGACGTGCAGCTGTCGGCCATCGAGAAGCCGTTGCGCTCGACCTCGGGCGCCTCGATCCTCGACTACAAGGACAAGTACGTGGGCGGCGAGGGCATGGTCAGCGCGCCCCAAGGAGCTGCCGGCGCAGATCCCAGCCGAATGGGAGGAGCAGATCCGGTCGATGGCCCGCCGCCTCGTGCCCGTCGCGTCCGTGCGGGGTCTCGCTCGGATCGACTTCCTCGCCGACGGCGACGAGCTGTACGTCAACGAGATCAACACGATCCCCGGTTCGCTGGCCAAGCACCTCTGGGTCGACCCGCCCATCCCGACGGCGCAGCTGCTGCAGGACATGTTGGCCGAGGCGACGTCGCGGCCCCGGCCGCGCCGTACTCGACGCAGGGTGCCGACGGCTCGGTGCTCCGCGCGGCGGGCACCATCAGCGGCAAGCTCGGCTGAGGCGGCGTGGTCGGCGTCGAGCCCGAGCGCTTCGCAGCGAGCTGGTCGCCGACGCCCTGGACGGCGATCCCCGAGGAGCTCGGCCGTCTGATGGACAACGTGAACGTCTTCGTCGACGACCACAGCCCGCCCGGGCGGCCTCTTCGGGCTGTACGAGGGCATGCCGCTGACCGAGCGGGCGACACTACGGCGGGCGGCATGGCCATGCCGGACCGCATCACGATCTTCCGCCGATCGATCTGCGCTTCGTGCCGCACCGAGGAGGAGGTCGTCGAGCAGGTCCGGGTCACCGTCATCCACGAGGTCGCCCACCACTTCGGGATCGGCGACGCGCGCCTGTCGGAGCTCGGATGGGGATGATCCCCGGCGGGATCGAGTGGCCGGCCGAGATCGATGCCGGCGCCGGCGTCGTGTTGCGGGCGAAC
Source organism: uncultured Actinomycetes bacterium (assembly GCA_963731055.1). Classification (GTDB taxonomy): domain Bacteria; phylum Actinomycetota; class Acidimicrobiia; order Acidimicrobiales; family CADCTF01; genus DATLED01. The sequence goes on from CAVSUD010000009.1 coordinate 155,214, forward strand.
GATCCCGTCGATGCCGAGGCGCTGTGCTCGGCGATCGACGAGTCCCTGGACGAGCTGCGACCCTGGATGCCGTGGGCCGCCGAACCCGTCGCCGTCGACCAGCAGGCGGTGCGGCTGGCCGTTGGGGCCGAGGGGATGCGGGCCGGCGGCGACGCGGGCTACACGGTCTTCCTCGGCGACGAGGTGGTCGGGGTCGTGGGTGTGCACGACCGGTTGGGCGACCGCACCGCCCGCGAGATCGGGTACTGGTTGCGGACGTCGGCGACAGGCCGGGGGGTCATGACCCGCACGGTCGCGGCGCTCGTCGGGGTGTTGCAGCGCGCCGGTCTGGCCAAGGCGGTGATCCACTGCGACGAGGCCAATGGGCCCAGCGCGGCGGTGGCGCGCCGGGCCGGGTTCGCCCTCGTCGATGTGATCGACGACGAGACGCGCGAGGCGCCGGCGTCGACGATGCGCACGATGATCTGGGAGCGCGTCCTCCGAGGCGACTGACGGCGCGGCCTACGCTGCGACGCGTGGCGTTCCCTCCGAAGTTGCTGAACGATGGCGAGGAGGTCGTGCTCGACCTCCACCCCCACTGGTGGTTCTTCGCCGGCCCGCTCGTCGCCCTCGTGCTGTCGGTGGCGGCCACGATCGCGGTGATGGTGCTGGACCTCCCGGACGGCTGTGGTTCGTGCTGTTGGGCCTGACCGCCCTCAACCTGGTCTGGCTGGCCGCTCGCCTGGCCAAGTGGACGACGACGAACTTCGTCGTCACCACCGACCGCCTCATCTACCGCTCGGGCGTGCTGGCCAAGCAGGGCATGGAGATCCCGCTCGAGCGGGTCAACGACGTCAGCTTCAACCAGAGGATCTTCGAGCGGATGCTCGGCGCCGGCGACCTCCTGATCGAGTCGGGCGGCGAGCGCGGCCAGCAGGCGTTCACCGACATCCGGCGACCGGCCGTCGTCCAGAACGAGATCTACCGCCAGATCGAGCTGGCCCAGGAGCGCGACGCCGATCGCATGGCCGGCCGGCGCGAGGCCGTCGTCGCCCGACCAGCTCGACAAGCTCGACGAGCTTCGATCAGCGAGGCGTGATCACCCAGGCCGAGTTCCAGGCCAAGAAGGCCCAGCTGCTCGACCGCCTGTAGGTGGCTGCACGTCCGCGTCGTCAGCCTCGTCCCGTCGGTCACCGAGACGCTGCTGGCGTGGGGCCGCGTCCCCGTCGCCTGCACGCGGTTCTGCGAGCAGCCGGATCCTCCCGACGGTGGGCGGCACGAAGGACCCGGACGTCGCCGCCATCGTCGCGCTCGCCCCCGACCTGGTGGTGGTCGACGAGGAGGAGAACCGCCGGGAGGACGCCGACGCGCTGGCGGCGGCGGGGCTGCGAGCTGCTCGTCACCGCGCGTGCGGTCCGTGGCCGACGTCGAGCCGCACCCTCGACCGGCTGGCCGCGGCGATTCGGTTTCCGAGGCCGGTGCTCTCGGATCCGCGTCCTCCGCCGCTCCGACGCGACGGTTCGCCGCGGCGTTCGTGCCGATCTGGCGGCGGCCGTGGATGACGATCAGCGGCGACACCTACGGGTCGTCGCTGCTGGCGGCCGCCGGCGTCGGCAACGTCTACGCCGACGACGCCGACCGCTACCCGACGGTCGCCGATCTGGAAGACGTGGCGGCTCGCCGGCCGGACGTCGTGCTCGCCCCGTCGGAGCCGTACCCGTTCGGCGAACGGCACCGGGCCGAGCTCGAGACCGTGGCGCCGGTCGTGCTGCGTCGACGGCCAGGACCTGTTCTGGTGGGGCGTCCGCACACCGGCGGCGCTCGCCCGGCTCAGGTCGTCGCTCGCTCCGGACCCGCCTCGATGAACTCGGCGACGGCCGCCGCGGGCTCGCCCGGCAGGAACGACCACATGGCCCACGTCGCGCCCCGGGCCTCGAGCGCCGGGAGGTCGACGCCGGGGTGGGCGAGCACGGCGATGTCGAACCCATCGAGGGAGCCGCGCTCGGCCACCACGAGGTCGACCATGCGGGCGAGGCCGTCGGCGTCGACCTCGATCGGGAACAAGCCGTCGTAGCGCGCCGCCCGGCGAACCGGGCGGGAGGCGTCGCCGCGAGCGGCGAGCCACACCGGGATGGACGGCTCCTGGACGGGACGAGGCAGGAACCGCACGCCGTCAGCGGTGAAGGTGTCGCCATGGTGCGTCACCTCCTCACCCGACCACAGCTGCACGAGCAGCTCCGCCCCTTCGTCGAGGATGTCACCCCTCCGGCGGGCGTCGACGACCTCACCGAACCGGGAGAGCTCACCGCTGGAATCGACGCCGAGTCCGAGACCCACGGTGAGGCGCCCGCGGGAGAGGTGGTCGAGCGTGACCGCCTCCCGGGCCAGCTTCTGTGGCCGGCGCCGCACGACCGGCGTGACCATCGGGCCGATCCGCATGGTGGACGTCGCCGCCGCCACGCCGGCCAGGGCAACCCACACGTCGGCGACGCTCGTCGCCTCGTCCGGCGGCCGCAGGATGTGGTCCCAGAGGAAGTACCCGCCCCAGCCGCACGCCTCGGCGGCGACGGCCAGATCGATGAGGACGTGCGGGTCGGCCAGCTCCTCGAAGGGCGGAAGGTAGAGCGCGTGGCGGAGGGGCATCAGGGCTCCAGGATCTCGAGGGAGGCGCCGGCGGACGGCGCCATGCGCCACGCCTCGACGCCGGGGCCGAGCTCGACCTTCGCTCCGGCGTCGATGAGCGCCACGGCGCAGCCGCCGAAGCCGGCGCCGGTGAGGCGGGCGCCGTGGACCCCGGGCGTGGCCAACAGCCGTGCGCGACGAGCGCGTCGAGCGCGCGGGTCGAGACCTCGAAGTCGTCGCGCAGGCTGGCGTGGCTCTCGACCATGCAGGGCGCCGGCCTCGGCCAGGTCGCCGGCCGACAGCGCGGCGGCGAACGCCCGCACCCGCTCGTTCTCGGTGACGACGTGGCGGGCCCGGCGCCGGAGGACCGGTCGTCGGCGAGCGCGCTCGACGTCGGCGGGCGTGGCGTCGCGCAGCGGGCCGATCAGCGCCTCGGCCGCCTCGCACTCGGCCCGGCGCTCGGCGTAGGCCGAGCCGGCCAGGCGGCGGGCGCTGGCCCGGAGTGGACGACGACGACCTCGACGCCGTCGGGCACGGGCACCGGCTCGACCGTCGAGGGCGCGGCAGTCGATCAGCAGCGCGTGGCCGGCCACGCCGGCGGCCGACGCCAGCTGGTCCATGATCCCGCAGGGCACGCCGCGACGCGCGCTGCTCGGCCCGCTGGCAGGCGAGCGCGAGCGCGAGCGGCGGCCCTCGAAGCCGAGGGCCAGCGCCACCGCCACCTCGAGCGCGGCGCTCGACGACAGGCCGGCGCCGATGGGCAGCGTCGGTCGTGACGTCGCCGGTGCCGCCGTCGTCGGGCCGCAGCTCGGCGACGACGCCGGCCACGTAGCGGGCCCACGCCGGGTGCGACGAGCGCCGGGTCGTCGACGTCGAGGGGGACGACCGCCGGCTCGTCGGCTCGGTCGCGGACCGGAGCCGCACCCACGGCGCCGCCGCGGCTGCCGGTCGACCGTCGGTGCCGAGGTCGATGGCCATCGGGAGGACCAGGCCGCCGGTGTAGTCGGTGTGGTCGCCGATCAGGTTGACCCGGCCGGGCGCGCGAGCGATGACCTCGGTCATGGCGCTGCCCGGCAGCATCTCGCAGGCGGCGCCGCAGCCTCCTCGGGCGCGACCGGGTTGAAGAACACGCCGCTGCCCAGCTCGCCGGCGGCGACGTAGCGGGGGGTGCCGGCGGCCCGCAGCAGCGGGGCGACGTGCACGTGGAGCATGGGCCTCGGGCCACGTCGCCGCCGTCGGTCGGGCGCTGGTGGATCCAGAGCATGTACGGCATCGGCGCCGTCGAAGAGCTGGTCGAGGCGGCCGAGCACGTCGACCAGCGCGGCCGCCAGGCACGTGCGGCCCGACGGCGTCGGCGCTCGGCAGGTCGGGCCGACGTGGTCGACGGGGCGCAGCAGCAGCTCGTAGGGCCATGCGCGGCGCCGCGGCACCTCGCCCGCCATCCGTCGCCGCCGCCCACGAGCCGCTCCGGCGCCGGCGGCACCGCGACACGACCGGCACAGGCGCCGCCGGCCAGCTCGCGGCGGGCGGCGTCCGGCACGTCCGGCGAAGGCGTAGATCTGGCCGTGCGGGTGGGCGATCGTGGCCCCCACCTCCGGGCCCCGGTTCTCGAAGGCGAGCACGTAGGCGACGTCGTCGCGTGCGTCCGAGCGCGCGGTGCGCTCCGCCCACAGGTCGACGACCTTGCCGCGCCCGTCGGCGCCCAAGGACCAGAAGCGAGGCGTCGTGGTCGGGGGAGTAGAGGACGACCTCGGCGCGGTCGTCAGGGAATGGCCGGCCAGCGGTTGGGGAACCACCGGGTCTCGTAGGGATCCGGCGCCTCGAGGCCGCCCACGCAGAAGGGGCAGCCGGACGTCGGCAGGTTCGGGCGGCCCTGCCGGCTCCCCGTGATCACCGTCGTCGCCCCGCTCAGCGGATCGGTGCGGACGTCGAAGTCGCCGGGCACCTACTCGCTGATCCCGAGCTGTGCCACCGGCCCGCCCGGTGCGTCGGCGCGCCAGTCGACCTGGAGCATCGATCCCGCCGCGGACCGAACGACGACGGGATCGGCGAAGGGGTCGTCGATGTCGAGCAACGTGTCCACGTCGTCGTGCACGGTCCGGAGGGCCTCGAGGAGACCCCACTCGGCGTCGGTGTAGCGGCGCATGTCGTCGGAGAGGAGGGTGAAGGCGCCGGTGCCCGTGATGACGGCCGCCAGGAACGACCGTTGCCCGGCGTCGAGGCGCGTGTCGGTCGGCCGCAGCAGGAGGCAGTCGGGGTCGTTGATGAAGACCCGCCGGTGCAGCGGGGCGCGCAGGACACTGGCGGCGATGGCGTTGACCGCCGCCGGCGCCGTCTCGTAGAGGCCGGGCCAGTGGTTGTCCGGCGTCCAGTCGGGGGCCACGTCGGCCGAGACCCGCATCGCGTCGACGATCCCGACGGCTGGTCCGAACGGGCACCCGCAGCCCAGGAGGAAGGAGTCCTCGCCGATCCCGTCGCGCACCGCCTCGAGGCCCATGCGCAAGGACTCCGCCCGTGTCTTGGTCCGATCGTGCCGCCGGGCCGGCAGCGCAGCGGCGTAGCAGAAGTCGATCTTGTGGTAGTCGAAGCCCTCGTCCACCAGCGCCGAGAACGTGCGTCGGAGGTGGTCGAGCACGTCGGCTCGGGTGGTGTCGAGGGCCACGGCCCACCCGCCCCAGTTGTTCGAGTTGAACATCGCTCGCGAGGGGTGGCCCGAGGGCTCGTGGATGGACACCCAGTCCGGGTGGTCGCGGAGCACCTCGCTGGTCGGCCCGAGGAGGAACGGTGCGGTCCAGATCCCGGCCTGCAGCCCGGCGTGACGGATCTCGTGGGCGAGCGGGGCGAGCCCCTCTTCCCATCCGGGCGCCGGGGTCAGCCAGTCCCCGATGGCGGCCTGGTACCCGTCGTCGATCTGTACCAGCTCGAACCCTCGGCCGGCGACCGCCTCGAGGTTGGCTCGGATGTCGGCCGGGGTCACGTGGGCGAAGTACTGGTACCAGCTGCACCACCCGAGCGGCGCCGGCGCGCTGATCCGGGCGCCCGCCGTCGTGCCCCAGAGGGAGGCGAAGTCGGAGTAGCGGATGCCGGCGTCGCCGTCGGCGAGCCAGATCGGGTCGAGGCGGCGCTCCTCGCCCGGCTCGAGCGGGACGCCGTCGAACATGGCCCGCACGGCGAGCGCCTCGGCCTCGGCCTCGACCGTGCCGAGGTGGTGGCGGGCGTCGAGGAACCCGGCGACGCCGCCAGTGGTGACGAGGAACTGGTCGCCGGCGATCACCCGACCGGCGCCGTCCGGGCGGGACAGATGCGTTCCCTTGGCCCAGTCCGGGAGGTCGATGCGTTCGGGGCGGACGTCGTCGGCGCGGCAGCGCCGCACGACGGACCAGCTCTGGTGGCCGTGCTCGAGCACCCTTTCGGGGGTGGCCGCAAGGCGGATCACGACGTCGTCGAGGGCGACGGTGCGGCGGCCGCCGTTTCGCACGACCACGTCGAGTCGTCGTCCGCCGTCGACGTCGGCCGACGCGACCACGACCTCGAGACCGCCGACGCGGCTCGTGCCCTCCCGGAAGGGGGCCCGAGTGCCGTTGACCTCGACCTCGGTGGCGTCGGTGTGGCTGCCGTTCATGCCGGCACCGGCACCGTCTCGTACGCCGCGGCGATGGCGCGGGGCAGGGCCTGCTCCAACGGGATGGCGCTGGCGGCGAGGCGGCGGACGAGCCGCTGCCTCGGGGTCGCCGCCGGTGCAGCGGCCTCGAACGCGGCCCGCCGGCGTCGGAGGTGCGCCCCGAGGTCGTCGCGAGCCACGACGGTCGGGGCGGCGATGACATCGAGCAGGAGGTCGTGGAGCTCGTAGGCCCGCCCGTCGAGCACCAACCCGGGCGCCACCGTCGCGCCGGCGTCGCGGGCACGCAGGGCGGCCGAGGCCAGGAGGTGCCCGGCCAGCTGGTGGTCGAGGGCACGGAGCAGGTGGCCGGTGGCGAGACGGGAGGCCCGCACGTAGCGCTCGACGGGCCAGCGGTTCAGCTCCGCGATCGACACCCACGACCGGCACGACGGAACGCGCTCGGCGACGTGGTCCGCCCACGCCCCGAACCGCTCGGGCGCGTCGAGCTCGAGCCACCGGTCGTCGGCGCCGTGGTGCAGCACGATCGTCGCTCCGGGCATGACGGCACGCGACCAGGCCCGGACGCCGGCGTCGTCACCCCACCGGAAGAGGAACGGCTGGCCCTCGCTCATGCCACCGGACACCCTTGCACCTCTCAGGCGAGACCCAGCACGGGGGCGAGCCGCTCGAGACCGTCGCGATCCCACGGAGCCCGCATCGCGATGTTGACCTGCGTGGCGCCGGCCTCGACGTAGCGCTGCACGTGATCGAGCACCTGCTCGTCGGTCCCCATCAGCACCCCCGGGCGGACGAAGTTGGCGATGCGTCCGAACTGGGGCACGAGGTCGGCCTCGTTCCAGGCCAGGCCCACGTTCACCGTCAGGCGGATCTCCGACGGGTCGCGTCCCACGTCCTCGCAGTGCTGATGGAGGATCGTGACCTTCTTGGCGTAGTCCTCGGGCGAGATGAACGGGACGTTCCAGCCGTCGGCGTACCGCGCCGCGATCTTCAGCGTGCGCTTCTCGCCCCCGCCCCCGATCCAGATGGGCAGCTCGGCCTGGACCGGCTTCGGCTCGCACTTGGCGTCCTGGAGCTGGAACCACTTCCCCTCGAAGGTCGTCGACTCGTTCCGGAGGAGCCCGCGCACGCACTGCACGGCTTCCTCGAGCTGGCTCATCCTCGTGCCGACGCTCGGGAACGGGATGCCATAGGCGCGGTACTCGACCTCGCTCCAGCCGGCGCCGATCCCGATGTCGGCGCGACCGCCGCAGAGATGGTCGATCGTGGCGATGGCGTTGGCCAGGACCGCGGGATGGCGGTAGCCACAGGAGTAGACGAGCGCACCGCACCGCACGGTGGTCGTGTGGCAGGCGAGCGCCGCGTGGGCCGCCACCGCTTCGAGGCAGTTCGGCTCCCCGGTGCCGTCGGCGGCGTAGAAGTGATCCCAGATCGAGATCCACCCGAAGCCGAGCTCCTCGATCCGCTTCCACAGCGAGATCAGCTCGTCCGTCGTCGTGTTCTGCAGTCCCGTGTGGACCCCGAAGGTGGTCATGGCCAGGACACTACGATCCGCCGTCATGCCGCGCGCGACCGTCAACGGTGGGATCGACCTCGAGTACGACACGTGCGGAGCGCCGGACGGTCCTGCGGTCGTGTGCATCGCCGGCCTCGGCGCGCAGCTCGTCACCTTCCACGACGACTTCGTGCAGGGGCTCGTGGAGCGCGGGTACTTCGTGATCCGTCACGACAACCGGGACGTCGGCCTGTCCACCAAGATCGAGGACGGCACGGCGTACAGCCTCGACGACATGGCCGACGACACGGCCGGGCTGCTCGACCAACTCGAGATCGAGCGGGCCCATGTGGTCGGCGTCTCGATGGGCGGGATGATCGCCCAGACCCTCGCCATCCGGCACCCCGGGAAGGTGGCCTCGTTGACGTCGATCATGTCGACGACGGGCCGGCCCGGCGTCGGCGGCGCCACGGACGCAGCGATGGGACGACTCCTGACGGCGCCGGGCGAGACCCGCGACGAGCGCGTCGCCTCTTCGATCGAGACCTCACGCGTGATATGGGGCGACACGCCCGAGTTCCCGTTCGACGAGGATCTGGCGCGGTGGCGGGCGGAGACGTCGGTCGACCGGGCGTACTACCCGGCCGGGACGGCTCGGCAGATGGGTGCCATCCGGGCGTCCGGTGACCGGACGGAGCGTCTGGCGGCCCTGCAGGTGCCGGCCCTCGTGATCCACGGCACCAACGATCCGCTGGTGCAGCCGAGCGGGGGCGAGGCCACGGCCGCGGCGATCCCCGGGGCCGAGCTGCTGTTGATCGAGGGCATGGGCCACGGCGTCGCCCGCCCTGCGATCGACCGGATCGTCGACGCCATCGACCGCCTCGCCGCTCGCGCGGCGGTGGCCTGACCCTTCCCTCGGACAAAGGAGCCCCGGCATGCCCGGACCCCTCAGTGGCATCAAGATCCTCGAGATCGCCGGCATCGGCCCCGGCCCGTTCGCGGCCATGGTGCTCTCGGACATGGGGGCCGAGGTCCTCCGGGTCGACCGCTCGCAGGCCGTTCGGGGCGGAGACCCGGCCACCCCGCCCGTCGACATCCTCAACCGCGGTCGCCGCTCGATCGGCGTGGACCTCAAGAACCCCGACGGCGTGCAGACGGTGCTGCGGCTGGTGGAGTCCTCCGACGCGCTGATCGAGGGGTTCCGTCCTGGCGTGGCCGAGCGGCTCGGGATCGGGCCCGACGACTGCCTCGCCCGCAATCCGAAGCTCGTCTACGGACGGATGACGGGCTGGGGCCAGGAAGGGCCGATGGCTCACGCCGCCGGCCACGACATCAACTACATCGCGCTGGCCGGAGCCCTCGAGCCGATCGGCCGAGCCGGCCAGCCGCCCCTGCCCCCCCTCAACCTCGTGGGCGACTTCGGGGGCGGCGGCATGTTCCTCGCCTTCGGCGTCGTGTGCGCGCTGCTCGAGGCCCAGCGCAGCGGCGAGGGCCAGGTCGTCGACGCCGCGATGGTCGACGGCGCGGCCACGCTCATGTCGATGTTCCACGGCTTCACCGCCATGGGCATGTGGACCGAGGACCGGGGCACCAACCTCCTCGACACCGGCGCCCACTTCTACGAGGTCTACGAGACGAGCGACGGCAAGTACGTCTCCATCGGCTCGATCGAGCCGCAGTTCTACGCCGAGCTGCTGCGCCTGACCGGCCTCGACACCGACGGCGACTTCGCGGGCCAACACAACCGGGCCAACTGGCCGAAGCTCAAGGAGCGCCTGATCGAGGTGTTCAAGACCAAGACGCGGGACGAATGGACCGCGCTCATGGAGGGCACCGACGTCTGCTTCGCCCCCGTGCTGTCCATCAAGGAAGCGCCCCAGCACCCGCACATGGCGGCGCGGAGCACCTTCGTGGAGGTCGCCGGAGTGACCCAGCCGGCGCCGGCACCCCGCTTCTCCCGCACGCCGGGCGCGATCGAACGGCCGCCGTCGCATGCCGGTCAGCACACGGACGAGGCCCTCGGCGACTGGGGCTTCTCCTCCGACGAGATCGCCGAGCTCCGCGAAAGCGGGGCGGTCGCCTGATGGCCACCGTCGTGTTCTTCCACGCCCACCCCGACGACGAGAGCATCGCCACGGGCGGGACCATGGCCCAGCTCGCCGCCGCCGGGCACCGGGTCGTGCTGGTCGTGGCCACCCGTGGCGAGCACGGCGAGGTCGACGAGGGGTTCCTCGCCGAGGGCGAGGCCCTGTGGGAGCGGCGGGAGCGGGAGACGGCGGACTCGGCGCGGGTCCTGGGCGTGGCTCGCCACGAGTTCCTCGGGTACGTGGATTCCGGGATGATCGGCACGCCGGAGAACGACGCCGCGGAGTCCTTCTGGCAGGCGGATCTCGAGCAGGCGGCGGAGCGGCTGGCCGGGATCCTCCGGGAGGAGTCGGCCGACGTCCTCACCGTGTACGACGACAACGGCAACTACGGCCACCCCGACCACATCCAGGTCCATCGCGTCGGCGTCCGGGCGGCCGAGCTGGCCGGGGTCGACCGGGTCTACGAGGCGACGGTCGACCGGGACTACTTCCGGGACCTGTTCTCGCGGGCGGCCGAGCTCGGCATCGAGCCGCCCCCGAACACCGACGACGCCGCCGCCGTGGAGTTCGAGATGGGCAAGCCGGGCCACCTCATCACGACCCGCGTGAGCGTGCGCGGGGTGCTCGACACGAAGCGAGCCTCGATGGCCGCCCATGCCAGCCAGATCTCCGAGACGTCGTTCTTCCTCCAGATGCCGCCGGCCGCCTTCGAAGCGGCGTGGGGCACCGAGTGCTACATCCGGCGGGGCGCGCCGGAGGGCACGGTCGAGACGTCGCTGGTCGAGGGGATCTCGTAGGTGGGCCACGTCGTCCTCGTCCGCCACGGGAAGGCGGCAGCGGGGTGGTCGGACGACCTCGATCCCGGCCTCGACGACCTGGGTCGCCGGCAGGCGGAGATGATGGCCGACGCCCTGCACCTCTTCGGGCCGTTGCCGTTGTACTCGAGCCCGTTGCGGCGGTGCTACGAGACGGCGGAGGTGCTCGGCGACCGGTGGGGCGTGGAGCCGACGGTGACGGCGGACGTGGGTGAGGTGGAGTCGCCGACGGCGGACCTGGCCGAGCGCGGCGCGTGGCTGCGCACGTTCATGTCCGGGCGGTGGTCGGCGCAGCCCCCCGAGCTCCTGGCCTGGCGGCGACGGGTCGTCGACTTCCTCGTCTCGCTCGAGGACCACGACGCGGTGGTGGTCAGCCACTTCGTCGCCATCAACGCAGCGGTGTCGGTCGCCACCGGCGATGACCGCGTCGATCGTGTTCGCGCCCGACAACTGCTCCCGCACCGAGTTGAAGGTCGAGGGCGGTCGCCTCGAGGTCGTGGAGCTGGGCGCGTCCGCACAGACGCACGTCAATTGATCGTCCCGCTGACGCCGCTCGACTTCCTGGCGCGGGCGCGGAGGATCTACGGCGAGCTCGAGGCGGTGGTCGACGGGGACCGCCGGTTCACCTACGACGAGTACGGCGCCCGCTGCCATGCGTTCGCCGCTGCGCTCCCGGCGGGCGAGCGCGTCGCCTACCTCTGCCCGAACACCGTCGAGCTGCTGGAGGCGTACTACGCGGTGTTGTTGGCCGGCAGCGTCCTCGTGCCGCTGAACATCCGCCTCGCCGCCGCCGAGCTGCAGGCGATCGTGGACGACTGCGGGGCGTCCGTGCTCGTCGTCCACCCGTCGTTGGCCAAGCTGCGTCCGACCTCGACGTGGCCCGACGCATCGAGATCGGCGACGGCAGCTACGAGCGGCTCGTCGACGAGCACCGCGGCGTGGCCGTCGAGCGCCGCGTGGAGGACGAGAACGAGGTGTGCGAGCTCTTCTACACGAGCGGCACGACCGGGTTGCCGAAGGGGGCGATGCTCACCCACCGCAACCTCGCCACCCACGCCGTCGACAGCGCGCTCACCATGGCGTGCACCCACCGCGACGTCGTCCTCCACACGATCCCGCTGTTCCACGTGAACGGCTGGGGCACCCCGCACTGGGTGACGTTGCTGGGGGCGCGCCACGTGATGCTGCCCCGCTTCGACCCGGCCGAGGTGCTCCGCCTCATCGAGGCCGAGGGAGTGACCCGCCTCCACCTCGTCCCGACGATGGCATCGTCGCTCGTCGTCAGCGAGCAGGTCGGCCGCCACGATCTCTCGAGCCTGGTGCAGGTGACCGTCGGCGGCGCCCCGCCCGGACCGGAGCTCCTGGCCGAGCTCGAGGACGTCTTCGGCTGTGAGGTCATCTGCGGCTACGGGATGACCGAGGCCGCACCCCAGATGACCAAGGCGGTGACGAAGCGATCCCACGATGCGTTGCCGCCCGACGAGCAGCGGCGCCGGCGGGCCACGACCGGGCTGCCGAACGTCGGCGTGGAGCTCCGGGTCGTCGATGACGACGGGCACGACGTGCCGGCGGACGGCACCACACCGGGCGAGATCGTCGTTCGCTCGAACCACGTGATGGCCGGCTACTGGAACCGCGCCGAGGCGACGGCCGAGGTGCTGCGGGACGGCTGGCTCCACACGGGCGACGTCGCCGTGCTCGACGGTGAGGGCTACGTCCGCATCGTGGACCGGAAGAAGGACCTCATCATCAGCGGCGGGGAGAACATCTCCTCCGTCGAGGTCGAGCAGGCGCTGTGCGCCCATCCCGCGGTCCTGGAGGCCGCCGTCGTGGGGATGCCGGACGAGCGGTGGGGCGAGGTGCCGCGGGCGTTCGTGACGCTGCGCCCGTCCGCCGACGTGGGTGACGGCGAGCTGGTGGCCTTCGTCTCGGAGCGGCTGGCCCGGTTCAAGGTGCCGAAGCGGATCGACCTCGTGGACGACCTGCCCCGGGGCGGGTCGGGCAAGATCCTGAAGAACGAGCTGCGGAGGGTTCCTTGAGCACGGGCTGGTCGCACACGGGGTACGCACAGCGGATCCACTTCGGGGACGGCGCCGTCGACCGGGTGGCCGACGTCGTGCGGGAGATCGGCGGCCGGCGGGTGCTGCTCATCACGACGAAGGGAAGGCTGGCCTCCGAGGCGGGGGAGTCGTTGGTGGGGCGGCTCGGGCGGTTGCTCTCGACGACCTACGACGGTGTGCGCTCGCACGTCCCCACCGACACCGTTCAGGCTGCGCTCGGCCTCGCCCGCGATCGCGACATCGACTGCATCGTGTCCTTCGGCGGCGGGTCGTGCGCCGACCTCGCCAAGGCCGTCTCGTTCTTCGTCGAGCAGGAGGCGGGCACCCCCGGTGCGTCGTACGTCGACCGCCCCGTGCTTCCCCACGTCGCCATCCCGACGACCTACTCCGGCGCGGAGCTCACGCCGTTCTTCGGGATGACGGACGAGGCGACGCGGCGCAAGAGCGGCGGCGGCGGCCCGACGACGGCGCCGTTGGCCGCCATCTACGACCCCGTCCTCACGACCGACACGCCGGCGAGGGTGTCGGCCGAGACGGGGATGAACTGCCTCGCCCACGGGGTGGAAGCCGCCTACTCGCCGGCTCGCACGCCCGAGGCGGAGGCGCTGGCCCTCGGGTGCGTCGAGCGGGTGGCCGCCGCGCTGCCGTTGGTCGTGGACGCGCCGGACGAGCTGCCGGGTCGCCGGGTGATGCTGGAGGCGGCGGTGCTCGGCGGGCGGTGCCTGCAGAACGCGTCGATGGGCGTCCACCACGGGCTGGCCCAGATCCTCGGCGGGCGCACCGGCCTCTCCCACGGCCTGGCCAACGCCCTCGTGCTGGCCGCGGCCTTGCGCTACAACGCCGAGACCGTGCCCCGGGCCGCGTCGCGGCTGGCCGTCGCCATGGGCGTCGGGGCCGACGGGGACGCCGCCGCCGCGATCGACGCGCTGCGCGAGCGCGTCGGCCTGCCGGCGCGGCTGTCCGAGCTCGGGATCACCGAGGACGACCTCGATGCAGTGGCGCGGATGGCGGAGGGCAACGCCTCGGTGCAGGCCAACCCTCGACCGGTCACCGAGGCCGACGCGCGGGAGCTGCTCGAGTCGATCTTCTGACCTCGAAGCTCGCTACGGGTGGGACTGGTCGGCAAAGCGGGCGTACTCGTCGCGGTCGTTGCGCCACAGCTGGCAATCGCGCACGGTCCGGCGCAGGTACGACAGGGTGAGGGGCCGCTCGGTCATGCGGGCCCCGAACTCGCTGGACCGGATGGCGGCGTTGGCGGCCCGCAGGTGGTAGCTCGGCACGGAGGTCGTGACGTGGTGGGGGATGTGCACGTCGATGTTCAGGTGGAGGAACGACAGCCAACGGGGGGCGAGGCAGTTCACGGTGCCGTCGAGCTGCCCGGCGATGGGGGTCCAGCGCTCGGGCTCGAGGAAGACGATGTCCTCGGCGGTGTGGTGCAGGAACGTGTACAGCGCCATCCAGGCGTGGAAGCCCAGGGCCGGCAGCAGCCAGAAGTGGGCGATGGCGAGGACCGACCCGGTGGACGCCCAGATGGCGCCGACGATGGCGGCGTCGATCAGCAGGGTCACGGCCATCGAACGGGCCACCCGGCGGCGGTGGTGGGGCCGGAACAGCGCGGGGCGCCAGTGGTAGCCGATCAGGTGGAGGAATGAGCCGATCGGCGGGACGACCCGGATCAGGCGGTAGAGCACGGCCTGCGGGTTCCGGTCGGCCCGGAGCCGGGCGTAGTTGCCCTCGCTCCGGGGGCTCCAGGCGTTGTCGAAGTAGATGCCCTCGCCCCCGGCGAGCCGGTTGGTCTCGCGGTGGTGCGCGTCATGGGAGTACTTCCACGCCCGCATCGGATAGAGGACGGGCGCCATGCACAGGTGGCCGATGACCTCCATGGCCCGCCGGCTCCGGAGGAAGGAGCCGTGGGCGCAGTCGTGGCCGGCCACGAACAACGAGCAGGCGGCGATCGATCCGACGAGCCAGCTGAGGGGGGCGGCGAACCACCATCCATTCGCCCACACGACCGTGGCCAGCGCCGTGGCCACCACGACCTGGGCCGTGACGAGCGCGAGCACGCCGATGGCCCGGCGACGATCCGGCTGCTTGAGCTCGGCCGGGATGACGGCACGGACGTCGCGCAGCCGGGGACCGGACGCGGGGTCGCGTCGGTCTTGGATCATGGTCAAGGTTCGCTCCTGGAGTTGGCGCGGCATCTACCCCGCCGGACGACGGATCAGTCGGCGAGGAGCCCGTCGAGCGCGGCACGCCACGGCCCGACGTCGAGGCCAGGGTACTTCGCCGCCATGGCGTTCACCGTCGCCTCGGTCCAGTAAGGGTGCCCCGGCCGGGGCACGCCGAACAAGGCGAGGTCGTCCGGCGTCTTCCCCTCGACGAAGGACCGGAAGGTGCCGCTGTTGCCGAGCCGGGGAAAGGCGTCGTAGCCGAACCAGTCGGCCTGCGCCGGCCGGAACCCGGTCACCAGCACGAAGCGACTGGCGTCGGCCCGGGTGAAGTCGGTCCCGCGGTGCCACACGTCGGACCGGTAGGCGAGGAGCGATCCTCTTCGCCCGGTGGCGGCGATCTCGTGGGCGTACAGGTCGTCGATGCGGCCCTCGGAGCGGCTCCGGGGCACGAGCCTCGGCGGAGCACAGTCCTCGTCGACGTCGGTCAGGTAGAGGAACGACTCCAGGTGCCAGTAGCCCCGCTCCATCCGGGGTGGGAGCAGGGAGTGGTTCCCGTCCTGGTGCAGGGGCTGGTCGTAGTTGACCGCACCGGCCCACTTGCCCCAGATGGCGGCCTGGTAGATCCGGAGGTCGTCCTCCTCCAGAGCGAGGCGGGCGAAGTCCACCAGGCGCGGGTGCACGAAGAGGTCGTTCAGCGCCGGGCAACCGGCCTGGGGAAAGGCCCGCATCCCGTCGAACTGGGGACCGCGGAACTCCCTGCCCTCGGGAGCGCCCTCCCCGAACCCCGACGCCCGGTTGTAGTCGGCGAAGGTGTCGGTGGCGAACAGCCGGTCGAGGTCACCGGCGACGGCATCGATGTCGGCGGCGTCCACCAGTCCGTCGACGAGTGCCCAGCCCTCTGTCCGCCACTGCTCCGCCGCCGCCGCCAGATCGTGGGTCACCGGCGCAAGGTAGGCGCGTGGCCCCGGACCCCTCGGGATCCGAACGGTCGGCGGGGCCGTACGATCGGCCCGTGAGCTACGTCGCCATCAATGCCATCACCGTCCCTGCCGACGGCGCCGACGAGCTGGTCAAGCGCTTCGCCGCCCGGGCCGGCGCCGTGGACCAGCAGGACGGGTTCGAGGAGTTCCAGCTCCTCCGCCCCGCCGACGGGAAGGACACGTTCTTCGTGTACACCCGCTGGCGCGACAAGGACGCGTTCGATGCGTGGACGTCCTCGATGGCCTTCGGCCAGGGGCACGCCCGGCCCGAGGGCGCCGACCGTCCCGTGGCCACCGGCAGCGAGCTGCTCGCCTTCGAGGTCGAGAGCCGCACGGGCCCCGGGATCTCGTGAGCGAGCGACCCCTGGAGGCGCCCCGCTGGCGGGGGGTGAACCACCTCGCGCTCGTCACCCCCGACATGGACGCGACCGTGCGCTTCTACCACGGGGTGCTCGGCATGCGGGTGGTGGCCTCGGTGATGGCCGGGCCGATGCGGCACTACTTCTTCGAGATCGGCCCGGAGAACACGCTGGCCTTCTTCGAGGTCGAGGGAGCCGACACGTTCGCGGCGCCGGCGGGCCGGCCCGACCGTCTCCGCAAGGCCCAGTTCGACCACCTCTCGTTCAACCTCGCGGACGAGGACGCGCTGGTCGCCGTGCAGGAGCGCCTCCGGGCCTTCGGGTGCGAGGTGACGCCCGTCGTCGACCACGGTTTCGTCCGGTCGATCTACTTCACCGACCCCCACGGGATCGCGCTCGAGGCGTCGTGGTGGGTGCTCGATGCCACCGCCCGACCGGCCGACTACACAGACGTCCGCCTCTTCGGCGACCCGGACCCGGTGCCGGCGGTGCGCGAGCTCCACGGCCAGGGCCAGCTGACGTCGACGCCCCGCACCCGCCTCTCGGGGAACGAGGTCGTCGACCCCGTCTGACTTCGGGCGCGACGGGCGGCGTCGCGGATTCGGGCCGGCGGCCATGGCTGCGAGCTGTCCCTGGTCGGTATGCACCCTTGCGCGCCCGCGCACCGGCCCAGGACCACCGGCGGGGGTACGCTGAGACGGTGAAGAAGATGCTGACCGTCGATGACCTGGCTCGTGACGCACGGTTCCACCGCATCCGGATCGAGGACTCGGTCTTCGACCCGCGCAACGGCAACATCGACCGGAGCCGCAACACCTTCTCACCGAAGGACCCCGACAGCCCCGACGCCGCCCGGAGCCTGATGCACGGGATCTTCGTGGGCGAGATCCAGGCCCTCGAAGGCGCCGGGCGCACGTGCTACGACTTCGAGACCGGCAACGGCGACGAGCAGGTGCCGTTCCAGATGAAGCTCGACATGGCCCGCCAGTGCTGGGACGAGGCCCGCCACGTCGAGATCAGCATCAAGCTCAGCGACCACATGGGCACCGAGATCGGCGAGTTCGCGGAGCAGACGATGCTCTTCGAGGCCGCCTGCAACGCCGACCCCGTCCTGCGCCTCACCGGCGTCAACCGGGCGCTCGAGGGTCTCGCCATCGACGTCTTCAACACGATGCGGGAGTTCGGCGACAAGTCGGCCGATCCGGTCCTGTTCTTCTGCGAGGACTGGATGCTGGCCGACGAGGTCACCCACGTGAAGATGGGCAGCGACTGGCTCCGCAAGCTGACCGAGAAGGATGCGGACCGCCGGCAGCGGGCCCTCGACTTCCAGCGCACGGTCGACAAGCTGTTCAGCTTCGGCGGCTTCCGCGGCGAGAAGGAGGAGAACCCGGTCCACCTGGCCCGCAAGTTCCGCTCCCTCGCCGGCTTCACCGAGGCCGAGATCGCCGACCTCGTCGACGTCGCCGCCGAGGCGCAGGCCGAAGCCGAGGCGATGGCGGCCATGGCCGGCGCGCCGGCCGTCTGCCTGACCCTGGCACCCCCGACCGCGGTGGTGGTCGCCAGCCTCCGCGACCTCCACATCGGCTGGGCCTGGGTCGTCATCCTCGGCAACGGCCTGGCCGGCCTGTGGTCCCTCGGCGCGGCGCGGCTCACCGAGCCTGCGGACCCGGGCGCTGTGGTGGTTCACCGTCGTCGCCGAGCTGCACCGTGTTCGTCCAGGTGCTGCTCGGCGTGGAGCTGGTGGCCGGCGAGAAGATCAAGGCCGTCCAGTTCCACATGTTCTACGGGTTCGTCGCCATCGTCGGCGTCGGCATCCTCTACAGCTACCGCCAGCAGATGCGCCACCGCCTGTACCTGCTCTACGGCTTCGGCGGCCTGTTCATCATGGGCCTCGGCATCCGGGCCCTGCTCGTCGGTCGGACCTAGCGCCGGCCGGCGAGCGGCGCAGTCAGAGGTGCACGACCGGGCAGGTCAGCGTGCGGGTGATGCCGTCGATGAGCTGCACCCGGCTCACGACCATCTTCCCCAGCTCGTCGACGGAGTTGGCCTCGGCCCGCACGATCACGTCGTAGGGCCCGGTCACGTCCTCGGCGGAGACGACGCCCTCGATCCCGGAGACCTCTTCGGCGACCTGGGCGGCCTTGCCGACTTCGGTCTGGATGAGGACGTATGCGCTGACGGCCACGGGGAGACTCTCCTGGGGTAGGGGCGGAGCGCCAGCAGCGTACCTTGTGGCATGGCATCGACCCCTTCGGTTCCCCTGATCCCTCGCTCGGTGCTGTTCGGGAACCCCGAACGCGTCGCGCCCAGCATCTCGCCCGACGGCACCCAGGTCGGCGTACGTCGCGCCGGTCGACGGCGTGCTCAACGTCTGGGTCGGTCCGGTCGGCGGCGAGGCCACGCCGGTGACCGACGATCGCGATCGCGGCATCCGCAGCTACTTCTGGGCCAAGAACGGACGCCACCTGCTCTACGTCCAGGACAAGGGCGGCGACGAGAACTGGCGTCTCTACGCCGTCGACCTGGTCGAGGGCGGGACCCGCGACCTCACCCCGTTCGACGGCGTGCAGGCCGCAGATCATCGACGTCGACAAGCACCACCCCGACGAGCTGCTCGTCGGCCTCAACAAGCGACAACCCCCAGCTCCACGACGTCTACCAGCTCGACCTGCCGCGGCGGGGAGCTCGCGAAGGTCGTGGAGAACCCCGGGTTCGTCGGCTGGGTCGTCGACGACGAACTTCGAGGTGCGAGCGGCGGCCGCCCCCACGCCCGAGGGCGGGCATGGTCATCCTCGTGCGGGACACCGAGCCGACGACTGGCGTCCGGTGCTGGAGGTCGGCCAGGAGGACGCGTCTGACGACCGGGCCGGTGGCCTTCACGGCCGACGGCACGCGGTCTGCTACGTGCTGACCTCCCAGTCGGCGCCAACGCCGGCCGGCTCGTCCGCCTCGACCTCGCCACCGGGGACGAAGAGGTCATCGCCGAGGACCCGGTCTACGACGTCGGCAGCGTGATCGCTCCACCCCGACACCCGGGCCATCCAGATCGTCACGTTCCAGAGGGACCGGCTCGAGCACGTCGTCCTGGACCGAGGCGGTGCGGGCCGACGTCGAGGCCATCACCGCGCTCGACCCAGGCGACTGGGTGCTCGTCGGCCGCGACCACGCCGACCGCACCTGGCTCGTCGCCTTCACCGCCGACGACGGACCGGTCCGCTACTACGCCGTGGGACCGGACGACCCAGCACGGCCACGTTCCTGTTCGACCACACGCCCCAGCTCGACGGGTACACCCTGGCCCCGATGGAGCCGTTCTCCTTCACCGCCCGCGACGGCCTCGACGATCCACGGCTACCTGACGTTTCCGCCCGGCGTCGACCGGCAGGGACCTGCCGGCCGTGCTGAACGTGCACGGCGGGCCGTGGGCCCGCGACGGCTGGGGCTACAACCCCGAGGCGCAGTGGCTCGCCAACCGCGGGTACCTCTGCGTGCAGGTCAACTTCCGGGGCTCGACCGGCTACGGCAAGGACTTCATCAACGCCGGCGACAAGGAGTGGGGCGCGGCAAGATGCACGACGACCTGCTCGACGCCGTCGAGTGGATCGTCGACCAGGGCTACGCCGACCGGGCGCGGGTCGGCGATCTACGGCGGCTCCTACGGCGGCTACGCCGCACTGGTGGGCGCCACCTTCACGCCCGACGTGTTCGCCTGCGCGGTCGACATCGTGGGGCCTTCGAACATCAAGACGCTGATCGAGTCGATCCCGCCGTACTGGGCGCCGATGATCGCCCAGTTCCACACCCGGGTGGGCAACCCCGAGACCGAGGCCGACTTCCTGTGGGAGCGATCGCCGCTGTCGAAGGTGGACCAGATCCGCATCCCGATGCTCATCGCCCAGGGGGCCAACGACCCGCGCGTGAAGCAGGCCGAGAGCGAGCAGATCGTCGAGGCGATGCAGGAGAAGGGGATCGACCACGAGTACCTCCTGTTCGAGGACGAGGGCCACGGCTTCGCCAAGCCCGAGAACCGGTTGACTTCTACGCCCGCGCCGAGCGGTTCCTGGCGCGTACCCTCGGCGGCCGATGCGAGGAACCGCCGACGGACCTCACCTGAGGATCTCCATGCGGGGCACGTCGGGCTCCGGCAAGTCCACGGTCGGGAGGGCCGCGGCGGAGCGGCTGGGAATCCCGTACGTGGAGCTCGACGCCATCCGCCACGGGCCGAACTGGACGGAGACGCCCGACGACGAGTTCCGGGCGCGGGTGCGAGCGCTCGTGGCCGCGGACGCCTGGGTCGTGGACGGGAACTACGGGGCCGTCCGCGCGATCACCTCCGAACGGGCCACGTCGATCGTGTGGCTGGACCTGCCGCGCTGGCTCGTCATGGCCCAGGTGATCTGGCGATCGTTCGATCGCGCCGCTGCGCCGACGTGAGCTGTGGAACGGCAATCGCGAATCGTTCCGCAACTGGCTGGAGCCCGGGCACCCGATCCGGTGGGCGTGGACGACCCACGCCCGCCGGCGGCGGGACTACGAGGCGTCGTGCGACGAGCGGTGGGTGCGGCTGCGAAGCCGCGCCGAGGTGCGGCGGTGGCTGGAGTCGCTCCCGACGGCTAGGAGCTGGTGAGGCGCTTCTCGAGGGCCATGAGCTCGTCGCGGAGCGTCTGGGGCAGGCGGTCGCCGATCTCGTCGAAGTGCTCCTCGATCGACGGGATCTCGGCCCGCCACTCGTCGGTGTCGACCTTGAGGAGTCGCTCCCATGTCGCTCGGGGACGTCGAGCCCGTCGGTGGGGATGGCCTCGCGGGTCGGGAGCAGCCCGATGGGGGTCTCCACCGCGTCGCCCTCGCCGTCGCAGCGGGCGAAGACCCACTCGAGCACCCGGCTGTTCTCGCCGAAGCCCGGCCAGAGGAACTTGCCCTGCTCGTCCTTGCGGAACCAGTTGACGTAGAAGATCTTCGGCAGCTTGGCCGGCGTCGGTGGCGCCGCCGATCTTCAGCCAGTGGGCGAAGTAGTCGGCCATGTTGTAGCCGCAGAAGGGCAGCATGGCGAAGGGGTCGCGGCGGAGCTTGCCGACGGCGCCGGCCTGGGCCGCCGTGGTCTCCGACGCCATGATCGAGCCGAGGAACACGCCGTGCTCCCAGCGAGAGGCCTCGGTGATCAGCGGGACCACGGACGAGCGGCGGCCGCCGAAGAGGATGGCGTAGATCGGCACGCCGGCGGGGTCCTGCCACTCGGGGGCGATGGCCGGGTCCTGGGCGGCCGGGGCGGTGAAGCGGGCGTTGGGGTGGGCGGCGGGCGTCTCGGACTCGGGCGTCCAGTCCTTGCCCTTCCAGTCGATGAGGTGGGCCGGCTTCTCGTCGGTCATGCCCTCCCACCACACGTCGCCGTCGTCGGTCAGGGCGCAGTTGGTGAAGATGCAGTTGCCGTCGAGGGTGAGGATGGCGTTGGGGTTGGTCTTCATCGACGTGCCCGGGGCCACGCCGAAGAAGCCGGCCTCGGGGTTGATGGCCCACAGGCGGCCGTCGGCGCCGAACTTCATCCAGCAGATGTCGTCGCCGACCGTCTCGACCTTCCAGCCGGGCAGGGTCGGCACGAGCATGGCCAGGTTCGTCTTGCCGCAGGCCGACGGGAAGGCGCCGGTGACGTACTTCGTCTCACCCTCCGGCGACGTCAGCTTCAGGATGAGCATGTGCTCGGCCAGCCAGCCCGTCGTCGCGGGCCATGACCGAGGCGATGCGGAGGGCGAAGCACTTCTTGCCGAGCAGGGCGTTGCCGCCGTACCCGGAACCGTAGGACCAGATCTCCCGGGTCTCGGGGAAGTGGACGATGTACTTGTTGTCGGCGTCGCAGGGCCAGGCGACGTCGCTCTTGCCGTCGGCCAGCGGGGCGCCGACGGAGTGCAGGCAGGGGACGAACTCGCCGTCCTCGCCCAGCACGTCGAGGGCGCCCTGGCCCATGCGGGTCATGATCCGCATGTTCACGGCCACGTACGGGGAATCGGTGAGCTGCACGCCGATGTGGGCTCTTGTCCGAACCGAGCGGGCCCATGGAGAACGGCACCACGTACATCGTGCGGCCCTTCATGGAGCCCCGGAACAGCTCCGTGAGCATCGTCTTCATCTCGGCGGGGTCCCGCCAGTTGTTGGTGGGGCCGGCGTCGCCCTCGTCGGCCGAGCAGATGAACGTGCGGTCCTCGACGCGGGCCACGTCGCCCGGGTCGGAGAGGGCCAGGTAGCAGTTGGGCCGCTTGGCGTCGGAGAGGCGCTCGAACGTGCCGGCGTCGACCAGCAGCTGCGCGAGGCGGTCGTACTCCTCGGCCGAGCCGTCGCACCACTCGACCCGCTCGGCCTGGGTCAGCGCGGCGACCTCGTCGACCCACTGCAGGAGCTTCTGGTTCTTGGTGGGGGCTGCAGTCATCGGCGCGTGCGTCTCCTTTGACGACGTAAGGCGGCGGTTACCTGGAGGTAACTACCCGTCAGGCTAGGCAAGCGAACGCGCGCTGTGCCCAATCGACGCCGCCTCGAGAACCACGTCGGCGATGCGCTCCGGGGCCTCGAGCGGGAGCATGTGGCCGAGGTCGTCGAGGCGGAGGAGACGGGCGCCCGGGATGCTGGTCGCAACGGCTTCGGCGAGGCGCGGCGGGAGCAGGGTGTCACGTTCGCCGAGCACCACCGTCGTCGGCACGTCGATGGCGGCGTTGGCGGCGCGGAGGTCCATCGAGGCCATGGCCTCGACGAAGGCGTGCCGGACGGGGCCGGGGGTGGCCAGGAAGAGGTCCTGGGCCAGGCGGAGGTCGGCGCGCCGCACGGCGGATCCGAACACTCCCCGGAAGAAGGCGTGACCGACCGGGCTCCCGAGGAACCGGTCGGCGCCGGCGCTGCCGGCGAGTCGCGCCGAGCGGCGGTCCACCTTGGGGTTCCGGCCGATGCCGTGGGCGGCGGTGGCCACGAGCACGAGCGCCCGCACCCGCTCCTGCACCACCTCCGGGAACCGGGCCGCGAAGGACTGGATCGCCATGCCGCCCATGGAGTGGCCGACGAGGGTCGCCTCCTGGGCACCGACGCTCTCGAGGACGGCGAGGAGATCACGGGCGAGGCGCTCGATGGTGTGACCGTCGCGACCACTGGTCGACGACGCGTGGCCGCGGTGGTCGTAGAGGACGACTCGGCACCCGGCCCGAACGAGGCGGTGGGCGACCGGCGCCCAGACCTCGCGGCCGTTGGTGAAGCCGTGGGCCAGCACGACGAGCGGACCGTCAGCCGGACCGGCGAGGGTGACGGCCAGGTCGGCGCCGTCGTCGGTCGTCACCGTGCGCACCTCGCCGACGGGCAGGAGGCGATCGGCGGTCGGGACCAGGTCGGGCGTGGTGGCCCAGCCGCGGTCGGCCCTGCGGAAGGCCGCCAGGCCGGCCGTGACCGTCGCAGCGGCGATGCCACCCGCGAGGGCGGAGCGGCGAGGGCTCAACGGAGGCCCTGTCGCGCCATCGCCTGTTGGATGCGGACCGGCGCCAGGCGGTGGATCAGCCAGCCCGCCTTGGCCTCGACGCCCACGGGCACGATGGCCTTGTCACGATCGACCGCGTCCACGATGGCCGCCGCCACCTGCTCGGGCTTGTGGCCCCGACGGAAGACCTTGGTCGTCTTGGCCCGGCGATCGGGGTCGCCGGCCTCGCCGAGGAAGCGGGTGGAGTCGATGATCGGGGTGTTGATCACGCCGGGGCAGATGGCGCTCACGCCCGACGCCGCTCCCGGCCCAGTCCGCCCGCAGGCATTGGGACAGCGCCAGCACGGCCGCCTTCGTCGTGCAGTAGGCCGGCTCGGTCGCCGTCGGGATGTAGCCGAGGCCGGAGGAGACGTTCACGACGTGGCCGCGACCGGCCTCGACCATCTTCGGGGCGAAGACGGCGCAGCCGTTGATGACCCCGTCGAGGTTGACGCTGCGGATCCACTCCCAGTCCTGCTCGCTCATGTCGTTGAAGCGCCCGCTCATTCCGACGCCGGCGTTGTTCACCAGGATCCCGAGGGGCCCGTGGGTCCCGTGGACCTCGTCGGCCAAGGCCTGCAGGGCGTCGCGATCGCGCACGTCCACGGCGTGGGCGGCGGCCGCCGGGGCGCCGTGCTCCTCGCACGCGGCGGCGGTCTTCTCGGCCCCGCCGGCGTCGATGTCGGCGCACAGCACGGTGGCGCCGCGCTCGGCCAGCGCGAGGGCGGTGGCCCGCCCGATGCCGCTGCCGGCGCCGGTGACGAGGGCGGTGGCGCCGTGGACGGCGATGCGGGGGCGGGGCGTACGGATGGCCATCAGGCCGTCTCCTCGGTCGGGGTGGGGGCGGTGAACTCGTAGGCGGGAGCGTCGAAGCGCTTGGTGCGGGAACGGAACCGGAAGGTGTAGTCGGGCCAGAGGGTGGTGTTCCGTCCCTGGTCGTCGAGGTACCAGCTGGCGCAACCGCCCGAGTTCCAGACGGTCTTGGCCGCCTTGGCCTGCAGGTCCTCGGTGTAGCGCTCGAGCGCAGGGCGACGGACCTCGAGGACGGCCGCCTGCTTCTCCTCCAACGCCTGCAGGGCGCCGAGGATGTAGCTGAGCTGCGCCTCGATCATGACCACGAGCGACGTGTGGCCGATGCCGGTGTTCGGGCCGGCCAGGAGGAAGAGGTTCGGGAAGCCGGGCACGGTCGTGCCGAGGTAGGCCTGCATCCCGTGCTCGCCCCAGTGCTCGGCCAGGGTGCGGCCGTCGGTGCCCCGGACCCACTCGCCCACCGGGTTGTCGGTGACCCGGAAGCCCGTTCCGAAGATGATCGTGTCGACCGCGTGCTCGATGCCATCGGCGGTGACGACCGCGTTCGGGCGCACCTCGATGATCTTCTCGGTGACGACGTCGACGTTGGTCGCTGCGAGAGCCGGGTAGTAGTCGTTCGAGGGCAGCAGCCGCTTGCAGCCGGGGCGGTAGTCGGGGGTGAGCTTGGCCCGCAGCTCGGGGTCCGTCACCGAGTCGGCGAGGTGCTTCGACGCCAGCTTCTCCATGTTCTCGAGGGTCTTGCCGTTGCGGAGCATGCTCGTGACGAACAGCTCGCGACTCCAGTAGACGAGGCCACGAACGGCCTTCTGGGCCGCAGGGACGGTTCGGTACAGGAGATGCTCGCCGCGGGTGATCTTGCGGTTGCGATGGGGGAGCACCCACGGCGGCGTCCGCTGGAACAGCGTGAGGTGGGCCACGTCCGGCTGGATCTGCGGGACGAACTGGATGGCCGATGCGCCCGTACCGACGACGGCGACGCGCTCGCCCCGCAGGTCGTGATCGGACCGCCACCCGGCCGAGTGGAACGTGGTGCCCTCGAAGGTGTCGAGGCCCGGGAGATCCGGGATCGAGGGGACCGACAGCGGGCCGTACCCGAGGACGAGGTGCTCGGCCAGGACGGGGCCCGAGGGGGTGTCGAGGACCCAGCGCTGGGTGTCCTCGTCCCACCGGGCGTCGCGGCACCTCGGAGCGGAACCGGATGCGCTCGAGCACTCCGTGCTCCTCGGCCGTGCGGCGGAGGTACCGGAAGATCTCCGGCTGGGGCGAGTAGGTCTCGCTCCACTCCGGGTTCATCGCGAAGGAGAAGGAGTAGAGGTGGGAGGGGACGTCGCACCGGCAGCCCGGATAGGTGTTGTCCCGCCAGGTGCCGCCGACGTCGTCGGCCTTCTCGAGCACGAGGTGCTCGATGCCGGCCCGGGACAGGGCGATGGCGGCGCCGAGGCCGGCGAAGCCGGTGCCGACGACGGCGACCCGCGTGCGGGTGGTCGGGAGCTCGGTCATGCGGGAGACCTTTCGGGTTCGACGGAGGCGAGCAGCTCGCGCTGGGCCCGCTCCATCTCGGAGGCGAAGAGGAGGTCGACGCTGCGGCGGGTGAGCGGCCGGAGCCGCTCGAGGAGTCGGGCCAGGTCGGCCGGTCCGGCGTCGCTCAGCAGGGTGAGGCTGACCTCGTCGGTGAAGGTGGCCACGAGATCGGTGGCGAGGGGGCGGAGGCGGTCCTGCAGGAGGGCGCGGAGGCGAGCGGCGACGTCGAGGTCGATCCCGAGCCCGTGGAGCTGCTGGGCGATGTCGAGGAGGCCGGGGCTGGGCACGAGGTACACGACCGGGTTGGTGTCGGAACGCCGCTCGACGAGCCCCGTCCGGACGAGCGCCTCGGACGTGACCCCACTCGACAGGTGGGAGGCGAGCTCGTCCTCCGACCACAGTGCCGGCCGGTCCTCGCTCCAGGGGGTGGCCAGGCTCTCGGTGAGACCGAGCCAGTCGGCCGCCGCGTCCCCCTGCTGGAGCAACTCGGCGATGGCGGTGAGCCGGAGCCCCTGGTCCTGCAGCCGGGAGATGACCTTGAGGCGGTCGACGTGCTCGTCGCCGTAGCGGACCTCCCGGCCCTGTCGGGTCGGGGGCTGCAGCAGTCCCTGGGACTGGTAGTAGCGCACGGTCCGGACGGTCAGTCCGACCGCGTCGGCGACCTCCTCGACCGTCAGCACACCATCACTGTAATCGTGACAGTGCGAACTGTCAACGTGGGTGGCGGCGGGTCAGTCGGCGATCTGCGGCGGGGTGGCGGGAGAGCCCATGTCGACCTCGGAACCGAGGCGGAGGCGGGTGGCCCGCTGCTGCGGGTCGAGGTCGAAGACGACGCGCTGGCCCTGGCGGAGGAGGCGGAAGATCGACCCCTCGAGGGCGTCGGGCGCGAGGTCGTACTCGGACCGGTCGGTGTCGCGGAGGAGCGTGCCCTCGCCGGTCCCGGGGTCGTACGACTTGATCACGCCCTGCATGGGCGCAGAACTTACGCTCGGCCCGTGACGACCGGCGAATTCGACCTGGTGGCGGAGCTGCGGCGCCGGTTCCCCCTCGTGGGGGACGACGCCGCAGTCGTCGCGCCCCCGTCCGGCCCCTTGCTGCTGGCCGCCGACGCCGTCGTCGGGGGCGTCGACTTCACCGACGCGACACCGTCGGAGGACGTCGGCTACCGGGCCGTGCTCGTCAACGCCAGCGACATCGCGGCGATGGGAGGGCGGGCGTTGCACCTCCTGGTCGCCATCGCCGCGCCCGGCGGGGTCGACGTTCTCCGGGTGGTCGACGGCGTGATCGTTGGTGCCGCCGCGCACGGGTGCGAGGTCGCCGGTGGCGACCTCTCGGCCACGACCGGGCCGCTGGTCGTGACCGTGGCCGTCACCGGCACGGTCGACGACGGCGGCGCGCCGGTGCTGCGCGCCGGCGCCCGGGCCGGCGACGGCGTCTACGTCACCGGGCCGCTCGGCGCCGCCGCCGCCTCGTCGTACCGGTTCGGGCCCGAGCGCCCGGTGGCGCGCTCGAGTCGGCGGGGCGGCCCGGCGGGCGGGGGCGACGGCGATGATCGACGTGTCCGACGGGTTCGTCGTCGACCTGCGCCGGCTCCTGGTGGCCTCCGGCGTGGGGGTGGCGTCGATCTCGACGCGGTCCCGGTGGCCGCCGGCGCCACGCCGGAGCAGGCGCTGGGCGGCGGCGACGACTACGAGCTGATCTTCGCGCCTGCCGGCGGGGTACCTCGCCGCCGGAGGGGACGATCCGGGTCGGCCGGTCACCGCCGACGGGGCGGACCTTCCCCCGGACGTCGCCGGCTGGCAGCATCGGTTATCGTGACCCCCCGACCGGCCGTCGCGCTGACGATCGCCGGGTCGGACTCGGGCGGCGGCGCCGGCATCGTCGCCGACCTCAAGACCTTCGAGGCGCTACGGGGTGTGGGGCACGACGGCGCTCGTCGCCGTCACCGCCCAGAACACCCTCGGCGTGCAGGCGTTCGAGACGCTGGCCGCCGAGCCTCGTGCGCGCCCAGATCGTGTGCGTCGCGACCGACATCGGCGTCGACGCGGCGAAGACCGGGATGTTGGCGACGCGCGGAGCTGGTGGCCGCCGTCGCCGGCGCCGTGCGGGACTTCGGCGTCCGCCGACCTCGTCGTCGACCCGGTCTTCGTGTCGAAGCACGGCGACACGTTGCTGGCCGACGATGCCGTCGGCGCGCTGCGCGAAGACCTGCTGCCGCTGGCCATGGTGGTCACGCCGAACCTCCCGGAGGCGAGCGGACTGGTCGGCTTCGACGTGGAGGACCGAGACGCGATGGTGGCCGTGCGCTCGGGAGCTGCTGGCCCTCGGGGTGCAGGTCGTGCTGGTCAAGGGCGGCCACCTCGACGGGGCCGACTCGCCCGACTGCCTGCTCGGCGCCGGCGCCCCCGAGCCCCTCTGGCTCGAGGGCGACCGCATCCCCGGCCGGCACACCCACGGCACCGGGTGCGTCCTGTCGGCCGCGATCACCGCCGAGCTGGCGCGAGGTCGGTCGACCCGAGGACGCCTGCCGCGCGGCCAAGCGCTTCGTCGAACGCGCCATCGCCGCGGGTGTGGAGCTCGGGGCCGGCGTCGGACCGGTGAACCCCGGCTGGGGCCGCGACCGGTGGTGATCCGATCGCACGGGATCAGGTCAGCTGACCCGCTTCATGACCTTGCCGGCCTTGATGCAGGACGTGCAGACGTTGACCCGCTTGGGCGAGCCGTTCACGATCGCGCGGACGCGCTGGATGTTCGGGTTCCAGCGCCGCTTGGTGCGGCCGGTGGGAGTGGCTGATGCTCATGCCGAACGAGGGATGCTTGCCGCATACCTCACAGACCGATGCCATGACGCGCACCTCTAACGAAGGGACCTACGGGGGGACCCGTCAAGGTTAGCATCACGACCCCATGGACACCCTCGAGCGTCTCGACGCCGACCACCTCAAGGCGGTCGTCGACGGCTACCGGGACGCCCTGCGCGCCCACCAGGAGCGCTGAACCGGCTGAACGTCTACCCGGTCCCGGACGGCGACACCGGCACGAACATGGCGCTGACGCTCGAGTCCGTGGTCGCCGAGCTCGAGGCCGGCCGACGGCATGTCGGCGGTGTGCAAGGCCATCAGCCACGGCTCGCTCATGGGCGCCCGGGGCAACTCCGGCGTCATCCTCGTCCAGATCCTGCGGGGCCTCGCCATCGGCCTTCGACCGGGCCGGCGACGCCGGCGACGGCGCCGCCGTGGCCGACCGCGCTCGTCGGAGGCGGCCGACGCCGCCTACGGCGCGGTGATGCGCCCGGTCGAGGGCACGATCCTCACCGTCGTGCCGAGGCGGCCGGGGCGCCGCCGAGGCGCGGCCGGCGGCGGCACCTCGCTGCAGGTCCTCGAGGCCGCCGCAGGCGGCCGGCGCAGCGAGCCCTCGCCCGCACGCCCGAGCTGCTGCCCGTGCTGAAGCAGGCCGGCGTCGTCGACGCCGGCGGCGCCGGGCTACCTGCTGCTGCTCGACGCGTTCCTGCACGTGGTCGACGGACGGCCGGTGCCCGGCGCCGGCGCCGGTGCCCGAGCCGGCGCCGCGCCGGACGATCCGCGGCCGAGGTCGACGACGTGCACGCCGAGCGGCGACGTGTCCGACCTCCGCTACGAGGTCATGTACTTCCTCGAGGCGCCGGACGAGACGATCCCCGCGTTCAAGGAGGTGTGGGCCGGCATCGGCGACTCGATCGTCGTCGTCGGCGGCGACGGCATCTGGAACTGCCACATCCACACCGACGACATCGGCGCCGTCGATCGAGGCCGCCCTCGACTGCGGGCCGCCCGCAGCAGCATCCGGGTCACCGATCTGCTCGAGCAGGTCGAGGAGGAGCGCTGGGTGCGCGACGCAGGCGGCGCCGCCCGAGCGAGGACGGTCCACGCACGACCCGGTGCCGCGCGCCGTCGTCGCCGTGGCCACCGGCGAGGGCATCCGCCGGATCTTCCGCTCGCTGGGCGTGCAGCAGATCGTGGCCGGCGGCCAGTCGATGAACCCGTCGACGGCCCAGATCCTCGAGGCCGTCGAGGCGGCGCCGGCCGACGAGGTCGTCATCCTCCCCAACAACAAGAACATCATCCCGGTGGCCGAGCAGGTCGCCGCCCTCACCGCCAAGACCGTGCACGTCGTGCGGACGCACGGGCATCGCCGAAGGCTTCGCCGCGCTGCTCGGGTACGACCCGCAGGCATCGGTGGGGGAGAACGGCGCGTCGATGGCCGACGCCGCCGGCCGCGTCGTGAGCGGCGAGGTCACCCGCTCCGTCCGCGATTCCACGACCGATGCGGGCGACGTGCGGGAGGGCGACTACCTCGGCCTCGTCCGCTTCCAAGATCACCGTCGTGGCGCCGACGCTGCCCGAGGCCGCCATCGCCCTGTTGGAGTCGCTGGTCACCGACGACGCCGAGATCGTCACGATCATCGAGGGCGAGGGCGCGTCGCCGGCGGTCACCCGCCAGCTGACCGAGTGGCTCGCCGACCGCCTCCCCGAGGCCGCCGCCGAGGTCCATCACGGCGGCCAGCCGCTCTACCCCTACCTCTTCAGCGTCGAGTAGCGCTCAGCCGGCGAGCAGCCCCGGCTCGAGCGTCGTCACCACGAAGGCGGTCAGCCCCACGACGGCGACGAGCACCAACGCCGACAGCACCTTGGGCCGCGAGCGGGCGGGAAGCGTGGAGGCCGACGCGTAGGCGACGCCGGCGACGAACCCGCCGACGTGGGCGGCGAGCGAGATCCCCGGCACCGCGACGCTGATGAACAGGTTGATGCCGAGGATGGCCAGCAACTGCTGGGGCGGCTGGCCGGCGCGGATCGTGCGGATCAGGGCCACGCCGAGCAGCCCGAAGACTCCGCCGGAGGCTCCGGCCACCTGGGTGAAGGCGGGATGGAAGACGTAGGCGGCGGTGCCGCCGGCGAGGCCGGTCACGAGGAAGATCGCGACGAGGCGCACCGCGCCCTCCCGGCGCTCGACCTCGGCCCCGTAGATCCAGACCGCGATCATGTTGAAGCCGAGGTGCATCACCCCGAAGTGCAGGAACATCGAGGTGACCAGCCGGTAGGTCTCACCCGACGCGACCAGGGCGCCGACCATCGTGAAGCGGGCGTTCAGGTCCTGGACGAACTGCAGGAGGAAGACCCCCACGCAGATGGCGACGATGAGCGCGACGCCCACCACGCGGCCGCCCCCCGACCAGGGGGCGTCCACGAGGCGCATCGACTTCTGCCCCTCCTTGAGGCACTCCAGGCAGTGCGAACCGACCGGGGCCGGGCGCAGGCACTCGTGGCAGGCGGAGCGTTCGCACCGCGTGCAGCGCAGCCCCGTCTCGCGCGTGGGGTGCCGGTAGCAGGTGAGGGTGCCGGAGTCGACCGCCATGCTCCCAGGGCTACCACGGTCGCGGTCGTAGATTCGGTCGCATGCCGGGTCGGACCTTGCCGTCGCTCAAGGAGATCGACGTCACCAAGGTGGCCGGCGTGGGACCGAAGAAGGCCGAGGCCCTCGCCGCCCTCGACCCGCCGGTCGACACGGTGTTCGACCTCGTCACCTACTACCCGCGGCGCTACCTCGACCGCACCACGCAGGCGATGATCAAGGACCTCCGCGTCGGCGACGAGGCGATGGTGCTGGCGCGGGTGAAGCGGAATCGAGACGCGCCGCACGAAGCAGGGCCGGGCGCTCGTCGAGCTCGACGTGTTCGACGGGTCGAGCTATCTCAAGGTCACCTTCTTCAACCAGGGATGGCGCGGGCGGCAGCTCCCGGTGGGGATCGAAGCCGTCTTCTTCGGCAAGCTCGAGCTGTACAAGGGCCGGCGCCAGATGACGAACCCGGTCGTGGACCTGGTGGGCGACCGGACGGGCCGGGTCATCCCGATCTACCCGCAGTCGGAGAAGGCGGGCCTGACCACGTGGGACCTGGCCGGCTCGATCGAGGCGGCCGTCGACCGCCTCGCCCAGCTCGGCGGCCTGCTCGACCCCCTCGACGACGATCTGCGTGATGCCCTCGGCGTCATCGACCGCGACCGGGCCATGCGCCAGATCCATGCGCCCGCCTCCCTCGACGACGCCGGCCGAAGCCCGCCGGCGCCTCGCGCTCGACGAGCTCCTGCGCCTCCAGTTGACCCTCGTGATGCGCAAGCGGGCCATCGAGCGGGAGTCGAAGGGGATCCGTCACGTGGTCGACGGTCGAGCTCGTGCCCCGGTTCCACGCCCGCCTCCCGTTCCCCCTCACCGGGGCGCAGCAGCGGGCCATCGGCGAGATCGCCGAGGATCTCGCCGGCCCGCATCCCATGCACCGACTCCTCCAGGGCGACGTCGGCTCGGGCAAGACGGTCGTGGCCGTCACGGCCCTGCTGGTCGCCGTGCAGGGCGGCTTCCAGGGCGCGCTGATGGCGCCGACGGAGGTGCTGGCCGAACAGCACTTCCTCGGCGTCCGCCGGATGCTCGACGGACTGGACGTACCCGACGCCGGCGACTCGCTCTTCGGCGAGCGCCCGCTCCGCGTCGAGTTGCTGACCAACCGCACCACCGCATCGGAGCGCACGAAGCTCCACGCCGCCCTCGCCGCCGGCGAGGTCGACATCCTCCTCGGAACGCACGCGCTGCTGACGGACGTGGTCGAGTTCCATCGGCTCGGCGTCGTCGTCATCGACGAGCAGCACCGCTTCGGCGTCGAGCAGCGGGCCGCCCTGCGGGGCAAGGGCGACGATCCCGACGTGCTCGTCATGACGGCGACACCGATCCCGCGCACCGCGGCCATGACGGTCTACGGCGACCTCGACATGACCGTGCTCGACGAGCTGCCGCCGGGCCGGACGCCGATCGAGACGACGTGGGCCCGAGGTCCGCTCGAGGAGTCGACCGCGTGGACCCGCGTGCGCAGCGAGGTCGAGGCCGGCCACCAGGCCTACATCGTCTGCCCGCTCATCGACGAGTCCGAGAAGATCGAGGCCCGCTCCGCGGAGGAGGAGTTCGAGCGGCTCCAGCACGGCGAGCTGGCCGGCCTGCGCCTCGGCCTGCTCCACGGCCGCGTCCTGCCCAAGGACAAGGAGGCGGCGATGACCGCCTTCCGCGACGGCGCCCTCGACGTGCTCGTGGCGACGACGGTCATCGAGGTCGGCGTCGACGTCCCGAACGCGACGGTGATGGTCATCGAGGACGCCGACCGGTTCGGCATCGCCCAGCTGCACCAGCTTCGCGGCCGGGTGGGCCGGGGCGCCGCCGTCAGCTACTGCTATCTCCTGGGCGAGGGCAACACCCCCGACGGCGAGGCGCGTCTGTCGGCGCTCGAACGATCCACCGACGGCTTCGAGCTGGCCGAGGTCGACCTGGAGCTCCGCGGCGAGGGCACGATCCTCGGCACCCGACAGAAGGGGCGCTCCGATCTGAAGCTGGCGTCGCTCCGCCGCGACAAGGATCTCGTCCGCCAGGCGCGCGAGACCGCGTTCGCCATCACCGAGACCGACCCGTTGCTGGCTGGCAACCCCCTCCTTCGCGACGAGGTCCGCGACCTCCTCGACGAGGACGAGGCCGAGTTCCTGTTCAAGTCCTGACCGAGGGCGACAGACGCCGCGCCGCGAGAGGTCAGCGGCGGAGCAGCTCCTCCGCGGCGAGGACGGCATCCGCCACGCCGGACGCGGGGTCGTTGGTCGCGGGCCGTCGCGTGGCTTCGGCCAGCAGGGCCTCGGCCCACCGACGGGCGCTCAGCCGGATGTGCTCCTCCGATGCCGGTCCTATCGTCGCCGCCCCTCGACGGGTGACGTCGCCGAAGGTCGCCAGTTCGGCGTCGGATGCGCCGGCGAAGGGCCACCGTCGCCCCGAGGCGGCGATGTGCGCCGCCTGCACGATCTGGATCTCCGCGTCGTCCGGCGTGGTCATGCCCGTCACTATTCCGCCGCGGTCCATTGGGGTGTCGTGGATCGGGACGCGCGACCGATGCGCACGCCGGTGGGTCGCCGGGTAACAGTGGGTCGTGACGACGAACGGGACGCGCAGACCGGGGCCACCCCGCTCGGAGCGGTGACCGGCTCCGAGGGCATCGCCGGGGTCGTGCTGGCGGCGGGGCTCGGGACGCGCCTGCTCCCCCTCACCGACGTGCGGCCGAAGGCGCTGTGCCCGATCGGCAACGTGCCGTTGGTCGACCTCGCACTCGCTCGCGTCGGGTCGGTCGCCGGGGCGGTGGCGGTCAACGTGCACCACCACCCGGATCTGATGGTCGACCACCTCACGCGCCACCACCCGCGGGTGCACGTGTCGCAGGAGCACGGCGAGGCGCTCGGGACGGCCGGTGCGCTGGGGCAGCTCCGCGAGTGGATCGACGGAAGGCCGGTGCTCCTCCAGAACGCCGACGCGTGGATGGAAGGCGTCGACCTCGAGGCCTTCGTCGGCGGATGGGACGGCGAGCGCCTCCGGTTCCTGACCGTGCTGGCGGTCGGCGGCAGCGGCGACTTCGGTGATCGGCGCTACGCCGGGCTCGCGCTCCTGCCCTGGCGGGACGTCGCGCCCCTGCGACCGGAGCCCACCGGGTTGTACGAGGTGTCGTGGCGGCAGGCGGAGCAGGACGGCCGCATCGACCTCGTCGGGCACGAAGGCCGCTGGTTCGACACGGGCACCCCGGCCACCTACCTCGCCGCCAACCTGGCCACGTCCCGCGGGGCGAGCGTGGTCGCCCCCGACGCCGTCGTCGCCGAGGGCGCGGTCGTCGAGCGCAGCGTGGTGTGGCCGGGGGCTCGCGTCGAACCGGGGGAGCGGCTGTTCGAGCAGATCCGGGCGCCGGGGCCGATGACCGTCGACGCGGCGTGGCCGCCGGCGTGATCCCCCTCCTGCGCATCGCCGACACCCTCCGCCGCCTCGTCTGGCGGACCTTCGGGCCCCGCACGATCGGGGTCCGCGGCCTCGTGGTCGACGACGCCGGCCGCGTCCTGCTCGTGCGGCACAGCTATGGCGAGCCGGTCTGGCACCTCCCGGGCGGCGGCGTGAAGCGGCGGGAGTCGCTCCGGGACGCGCTGACCCGCGAACTGCGGGAGGAGGTGGCGGTGACGATCACCGGCGCCGTCCGTCTGCTCGGGACCTACTCCAACCTCGGAGAGGGCCAGAGCGATCACATCAGCGTGTTCGTGGTGGACGCCTGGGAACGGGGCGCCGACGCGGGCGGTGACGCCGAGATCGAGGCCACCGGATTCCACCTCCCGGCCGCGCTGCCGGAGGCCACGTCCCCGGGAACGCGACGACGCATCGAGGAATGGACGAAGGCGGAGGTTCGGTCGTTCGAGTGGTGAATCGGGCTACGGTCGCCGGCGGATGACCAACGAGCCCCTCGTCGTGCTCGACCACGTGAACAAGTGGTTCGGGCCGCTCCACGTGCTGCGTGACATCAACCTGACCGTCGACCGCGGCGAGGTCGTCGTGGTCATCGGCCCGTCCGGTTCCGGCAAGTCGACGTTGTGCCGCACGATCAACCGCCTGGAGCCGATCCAGGAAGGCACGATCACCATCGACGGGGTGGCGTTGCCCGAGGAGGGCAAGGACCTCGCCCGCCTGCGGGCCGACGTCGGCATGGTCTTCCAGTCGTTCAACCTCTTCGCCCACAAGTCGATCCTCGAGAACGTCACCCTCGGGCCCATCAAGGTGCGGAAGCGGTCGAAGGCCGACGCCGAGGCCGAGGGCCGGCGCCTGCTCGAGCGGGTGGGCATCGCCGAGAAGGCCGACCGCTACCCGGCCGAGCTCTCCGGCGGTCAACAGCAGCGGGCCGCCATCGCCCGGGCCCTCGCCATGGAACCCAAGGTCATGCTGTTCGACGAGCCGACGTCGGCCCTCGACCCGGAGATGATCAAGGAGGTCCTCGACGTCATGCTCGAGCTGGCCGAGGAGGACGGGACCACGATGATCGTCGTGACCCACGAGATGGGCTTCGCCCGCTCGGCGGCGCGGCGCGTGGTGTTCATGGACGAGGGCGCCATCGTCGAGGTGGCGACCCCACAGCAGTTCTTCTCCAATCCGGAGAGCGATCGCGGCTCGCGACTTCCTCTCCAAGATCCTGGCGCACTGAAAGGTGAGAAACACATGAAGCGATTCCGTTGGATGGGTGCACTCCTGGTGCTGTTCGCGCTGCTGGCCGGCGCGTGCGGCGGCAGTGACGATCCCGCAGTCGATGCCGGTGACTCCGGCGGCGACAGCGGCACGGCGACGACGGCGGCGAAGGGGCCACCGAAGTTCGACGCCGGCTCGACGATGGCGACCCTCCAGGCCAAGGGGAAGATCACCGTCGGCACGAAGTTCGACCAGCCCCTGTTCGGTCTGAAGAACCCGATCACCAACAAGATCGAGGGCTTCGACGTCGAGATCGGCCAAGATCATCGCCGCGGCCATCTTCGGCGGGACGGCGGCGGACGCCGAGCAAGATCGAGTTCAAGGAGGCCGTCTCGAAGAACCGCGAGCCGTTCATCCAGGACGGCAACGTCGACTTCGTGGTCGCGACCTACACGATCAACGACACCCGCAAGCAGGTCGTCGACTTCGCCGGGCCGTACTACATCGCCGGCCAGGACATCATGGTGAAGGCCGACGACACGACCATCAAGAGCGTCGACCGACCTCAACGGCAAGAAGGTCTGCTCGGTGGCCGGATCGACGTCGATCAAGAACGTGCAGGAGAAGGCCCCGCAGGCCGACATCTCGACGAGCTTCGACAAGTACTCGCTGTGCGTCGAGGCGCTCAACGACGGCCGCGTCGAGGCCGTCACGACCGACGACATCATCCTGCTCGGCTTCGTCAACGACAATCCCGGGAAGCTCAAGCTGGTCGAGAACACCGTTCACCAAGGAGCCCTACGGCATCGGCGTGAAGAAGGGCGACGACGCCTTCCGGACGTTCATCAACGACACGCTCGAGAAGGCGTACAAGGACGGCAGCTGGAAGAAGGCCTTCGATGCCACCGTGGGCCAGTCCGGCGAGAAGGCCCCGACGCCGCCCCCGGTCGACCGCTACACGGGCACGCCGGCCGCTCCGGCGACGACGGTGGCGCCGACCACAACGGCGAAGCCCTAAGCGCTGCACGTCGTCCTCGACAACCTGGACGTCTACGTCCAGGGACTGAAGACCACGGTGGGGCTCACCCTGCTGTCGTTCACCTTCGCGTTCCTCCTCGGGACGCTGGTGGCGGCCTGCCGGGTGAGCCCCGTGCCACCCCTGCGCCTGTTCGGCGCGTGCTGGGTCGAGCTCTTCCGCAACACGCCGCTCACCGTCATGATGGTGATCTTCTTCTTCGGGTTCACCAAGGTCGGGATCGGTCCGTTCGAACCCTTCCCGTCCGCCGTCATCGTGCTGTCGGTGTACACGTCGGCGTTCTTCGCCGAGACGTTGCGGGCCGGCATCAACACCGTCGCCGGTGGGCAGGGCGAGGCGGCCCGGGCCATCGGCCTCACCTTCACCCAGACGATGGTGCTCGTGGTGCTCCCGCAGGCGTTCCGTTCGGTGGTCGGTCCGATCGGCAGCCTCTTCATCGCCTTGACGAAGAACTCCTCGATCGCCTCGGTGATCTCGGTCCTGGAGCTGTCGAAGGTGGCCGACAACCTGAACACCGACACCGCCCGGCCGTTGCAGGTCTTCGCCGGCGCCATGGTCGCCTACCTCCTCCTCACGCTCCCGTCGGGCTTCCTCTTCGGTGCCATCGAGCGCCGGGTGGCGTTCAAGCGGTGACGGCACCCGTCCTCGGGGACGCCCTCGGGCCGCAGGGTCGGCGGCGGGTGCTCGCCGCCTCCGCCGTCACCACCGTGGTGCTCGTGGGGATGGTGGCGATCGCCGTCCGTCGGCTCCAGGCCAGCGGCCAGCTGGCGGGCGAGAAGTGGCAGCCCTTCACCCAGTACGCCATCGTGCGGTTCCTGGCCATCGGCCTGCTCACCACCCTCCGGCTGGCGGCCGTCTCGATGCTGCTCGCCGTCCTGGCCGCGGCGCTGTTGGCCCTCGGCCGTCTGGCCCGCAACGGTCCCGTGCGGTGGGCGGCCGGCGCGTGGGTCGAGGTGTTCCGAGCCGTGCCCCTCCTGCTCCTCATCTACTTCACCGCCCGAGGTCTGCCCCGGATGGGCGTGCACGTGCCCGTGTTCTGGCTGGTGGTCTTCGGCCTCGTGCTCTACAACTCGTCGGTCCTGGCCGAGATCTTCCGGGCCGGCATCCTCTCCCTCGATCCCGGGCAGACGGAAGCGGCGTCGGCCCTCGGTCTCCGCTACTGGCAGACGATGCGGATCGTGGTCGTCCCCCAGGCGCTCCGGCGGATGGTCCCGGCCATCGTGAGCCAGCTCGTGACCTTGCTCAAGGACACCTCGCTGGCCTTCATCGTCGCCTACGAGGAGTTCCTCCGGCGGGCCCAGCTCGTCGGCGAGGTGCCGGGCAAGCCCTTGCTCCAGGCGCTGGTGATCGCCGCGCTCGTCTACATCTCGATCAACCTCGTGCTGTCCCGGATCGCCCGACGCCTCGAGGTCCGCCAGCGTCGCCGCTATGGGGCAGGAGCCATCGCCGTGGGCGGGGTCGAGGACCTCGCCGTGGTCGCCGCGCACGGGACGTCGAAGGTCTGATCGCAGATCGCCTGCGGCGACGCCGCAGGCTGGATACCTTTCGGGGTCATGACGACGATCCCCGGCTCCATCGATGAGGTCACACCTGGCTGGTTGAGCGAGGCGATCAGCCACGACGTCACCTCCATCGAGGTCGAGCAGATCGGCGTCGGCGTCGGCGTCAGCAGCGCGCTCTACCGCGTCGGGCTGACCGGGCCGGAGTCGAGCGATCGGCCTGAGACGGTCGTGGTCAAGCTCCCGGCTCTGGACGAGGCGGCCGTCTTCACCTCGACGATGCTGCGCATGTACATCCGGGAGGTCGGGTTCTTCGACGAGCTGGCGTCGCGGTCGCCGATCCGGGTCCCGGAGCGCTACCACGCCGACGTCGACCCCGACACGAGTCGCTTCGTCCTCGTGATGGAGGACATGGGCGCCAACCGCACCGTCGACCAGCTGGCCGGCATGGACATCGCCGACGCCGAACGGGCCGTCGACGCGCTCGCCGACTGGCACGCGACGTGGTGGCGGGGCGCGGACGGTCTGGCCGAGGCCGGTCTCGTCGTCTCCCTCGGTGATCCGATCTACCCGGCGGTGCTCCCGGTGGTGTTCGGCGAGGGCTGGACGAAGGTGACGACCGAGACGGACGTGCTGCCGTCGATCGTCGCCGTCGGTCCCCGGTTCAGCGACGCCATCCCCGGCCTGTTGGCCGACCTCAACCGCGAGCCGCGCACCCTGACCCACGGCGACTACCGGGCCGACA
Organism: uncultured Actinomycetes bacterium; assembly: GCA_963731055.1. Lineage (GTDB taxonomy): Bacteria > Actinomycetota > Acidimicrobiia > Acidimicrobiales > CADCTF01 > DATLED01. The sequence continues at coordinate 194,536 of CAVSUD010000009.1, forward strand.
ACATCCTCTTCCAGCCCGACGGAGCGCCGGTGCTCCTCGACTTCCAGCTGATCGGGAGCGGCAGCGGCGCCTACGACCTCGCCTACTTCGTGACCCAGAGCCTCGACCCCGACGTCGCGTCGACCCACGAGCGGGCGTTGTTCGAGCGGTGGACGGCGCGGCTGCAGTCGCAGGGCGTGCCGGCCGACGACCTCAGCCGGATGTGGGACGACTACCGCACCGCCGCGCTGTTCTGCCTCGTGTACCCGATCGTGGCCAGCCGCGGGATGGACCTCAACGACCCCCGCCAGCACGGCCTCGTCGAATGCATGAGCACCCGGGTCGGTCGCGCCATCGACGAGCTCGGCCTGGCCGAGCTGCTCGACTGAAACCCTCGGGCGCTCATGGTGATGCGGCGTCGGGGAGCGCCAGCGAGCAGCCGCCCTCGAGCGGAAAGGTCTCGGCCCGGAGGGCGGCACCGCAGAGCGAGAGCAACAGATCAGCTGGCGTAGGCGACCCGGAGGGCTGCGGCCACCTCGGCGATGGCCGATCGGCCGTCCTCGAGGAGGCCGGCCAGTTGGACGAACACGTGGGTCATCCCGTCGTAGCGCCGGACGGTGACGGCGTTGCCGGCCTCCCGGAGCGCTTCGCCGTAGGCCTCGCCCTCGTCCCGCAGGGTGTCGAACTCGGCGGTGATGATCAACGCCGGCGGGAGGTCGGACAGGTCCTCGGTCAGGATCGGCGACGCCCGCCAGTCCAGCTTCGAGTCGGTGTCGCCGTGATAGTGCTCGTAGAACCACAACATCGTGTCGTTGGAGAGGAAGGCGTTGTCGCCGTTGTCACGCACCGACGGGTAGTCGGCCCGGGCATCGGTCGTCGGGTAGATGAGGGCCTGGAAGCACACGGCGGGTCCGCCGGCATCCCGGGCCATGATGCTGGCGACGGTCGACAGGTTGCCGCCGGCGCTGTCGCCGCTCACCGCGATGCGGCCCGGGTCGCCGCCGATCTCGGCGCCGTGGGCCCCGATCCACTGCAACGCGGCGAAGGCGTCGTCGACGGCGGCCGGGAACCGGTGCTCCGGGGCCAGGCGGTAGTCGACGCTCACCACGAGGCACTCGGCCTGGGCGCAGAGCTGGCGGCAGATCGGGTCGTGGCTGTCGAGGCTCCCGATCGTGAACCCGCCGCCGTGGTACCAGACGAGGATCGGGAACGGGCCGTCCCCGAGGGGGGTGTACACCCGGATCGGGATCTCGCCGGCAGGACCGGGGATCGTCCGGTCGTCGGTGCCGGCCAGCTCGGGTAGGTCGCCGCCGGCCGCGGCGATGGCGTCGTAGCCGGTCCTCGCCTCCTCCAGCGTCCCGTTCCGCAGCCCGCCGCGTCCGGTGGCTCGGGAGTTTTCGGTCATCATCTGGAGGGTGGGATGCAACGGCATGGGCGGATCGTAGACAGATGGCCGGTCGGACCGACGAGACCGCCACGGCGGCCAACTGGCGCACCGTCCTGCTCGTGGACGCCGTCCTCGGCCTCCTCGGGATCCTCGCCGGCATCGGGATCGCGTCCCGGGGCAACGGCCTCATCGGCTCGCTCCTGCTCGGGGCCGGGGTCGGCTACCTGTTCCTCACCGTCCGGCGCTACGCCCGCTGGAAGCGCCTCCGCGCCGACGCCGGCCTCGATCACTGAGCGGAGGCGGTCGCCCCTTCCGCCCGATGGTCGCCGGCCGGCGACCAATTCCGCTCAATCGTCGTCGTCGCCGGGGATGACGAGGTCCCAGCGGTCGAGGCAGTCCTCGCAGCGGTAGGTGATGAGGTCGCCGGGCGCGGGCGGCTGCTCGTCGTCGAACCGGGTGATCAGGTGGGCCCGGCCGCCGCAGTCGATGCACGTGATCATCTCGGGGGCCAGCAGCTCGCCGTCCTCGCCCCGTTCCTGCCGCTCCGATGAGGAGGTCATGGGGCCACCGGCACCATCAACGCCGCGCCTGCACGAAGATGCCCTCGGCCTCGACGGCGACGGTGCCGTCGGCGAGGAGCAGGCGGCCCTTGACCTTCTGGGTCCGGCGGGACTCGGTCGCGATCGCGCCAGGCCTCGATCCGGATGGTGGAGCCGTCGAGCGGGACGGGCCGGCGGTAGCGCAGGTTGAGGGTCGCGGTCACGCAGGGGACGCCGTCCATGGCCCAGCCGACCGAGGCCATCGTCTCGTCGAGCACGGTCGCGGCGATCCCGCCGTGGAGGAACCCCGGCGGGCCCCGATGGCCGGGCTTCGGGTCGAACCGGGCGACGAGGCCGGGCGCTTCCTTCGTGAACACCAGCCCGAGGCCGAGCGGGTTCTCGCCGGTGGTGCCTGCCTGGTCGGTCACGAGCGGCGAAACTACCGGCCGTGCGCGTGGTGGCCGGCATCGCCAGGGGTCGCCGCCTCGTGGCGCCGAAGGGTGACCTGACCCGGCCGACGTCGGACTTCGTGCGGGAGGCGATCTTCAACAGCCTCGGGGCGTTCGTCGACCTCGAGGGCGCCACCGTGGCCGATCTCTTCGCCGGCACGGGCGCGCTCGGCATCGAGGCGTTGAGCCGGGGGGCGGCCTCGGCCACGTTCGTGGAGTCCGATCGGCGGGCTCTCGACGCGATCCGGGCGAACCTCACGGCGACCGGGTTCACCGATCGCGCCTCCGTCCGGAGCGGCGACGTCAACCGCCTGGAGCTCCCCGCCGTGGACGTCGCCTTCCTCGACCCGCCCTACGCGTTCACGGGGTGGCCGACCCTCCTCGAGCGCCTCGACACCGGTCTGGCCGTGCTCGAGAGCGACCGCGAGATCGAGGTCGGCGACGCCTGGCGAGTTCTCAGGTCGAAGAAGTACGGCACTACCGTGGTGACCCTCACTTCCCCGAGGAGTTCCCCGTGAGGACTGCCCTCTGCCCGGGTTCGTTCGACCCGCTGCACAACGGACACATCGACATCTTCGAGATGGCGTCGCGCCTCGTACGACCGCGTCGATCGTGGCGACGATCCGCAACCCCGGCAAGGGCGAGCCGCTGTTCACGCTGGAGGAGCGCAAGGCGCTCATCTCGGAGTCGCTGGCCCACCTCGACAACATCGAGGTCGTGTCGATGACGAAGCTGACGGTGGATGTGGCCCGGGAGGTGGGCGCCGACGTGATCGTCAAGGGGCTCCGCGACGGGTCCGACTTCGAGTCCGAGATGCAGCAGGCCCAGATGAACAAGGCGATCTCGGGGATCGCAGACCGTGTTCCTGCCCTGCGGCCCCGAGACCGCCTTCATCGCCGCCACCCTGATCCGCCAGATCGCCCAGTTCGGCGGCGCCGACCGGCTCGACTCGATGGTCCCCGACGTCGGTCGCCAAACGCCTCGCCGAACGGTTCGCCAAGTGACGGCGTTCGGGAGCAGCACCGGCGCCGACGACATCGACGCCGAGACCCTGGTCCGGCGCGTCGATCGAGGTCGTCGGCAACGCGCAAGTCCGTGCCCCTGTCGACCTCGGTGATGGTCGACAAGGACGAGGTCCTCGAGCTGCTCGAGGACGCGCTCGACCGCCTGCCCGACGAGCTCCGCCAGGCCCGGTGGATGCTCAAGGAGCGGGAGGAGTTCCTGGCCAAGGTCGCAGCGCGAGGGCGACGAGATCCTCGAAGCAGGCCCGGGTCCGTGCCGAGCGGATGGTGCAGCGCACCGAGATCGTGCGTGAGGCCCGGCACACGGCCCAGCGGCTCATGGACGACGCCCAGCGACGAGGCCCGCCGGCTGCGGCTCGAGGCCGAGGACTACTGCGACCAGAAGCTGGCGGCGTTCGAGATCGTGCTCGAGCGCACGCTGAAGACGGTCGCCGCCGGGCGCGAGAAGCTCTCGGTCACCCCCGCTCCCGCCGATCGTCCCGAGGCGGGCTGGCGTCCGACGACGGCGACTCGCGCCGACGGCGTTCTTCGACCAGGACCAGTCGTAGGCCCCTCCCGCGCCGATGTCCGCCCGTAGCCCCTTCCGCATCAACGTCGCCGAGCATCCGCCGCCACCAGGACGCCCGGCGCGAGATCGCCAGGGCGAGGTCGACGACCTGTTCGTGAGCGGCGAGCGAGGTCCCGCCCGGCTCCCTGGTCGAGGTGGACGTCGAGTTGCTGCCGATCGGCGCTGCGATCGAAGCCATCGGCACCGTGACAGGCACCGTGGGCAGGGCCCGTGCCGCGGTGCCTGCAGATGGCCTACGGAACCCTCGAGGGCACCGTCCGGGAGGTGTTCGAGGACCCGTCACGAGGAGGGTGAGACGCTACCCCTCCTCCACGACGAGATCGACCTGGAGCCGCTGGTGCGCGAAACTGTCGCTGCTCGAGCTTGCCCTCGGCGCCCCTCTGTCGCGAGGACTGCCTGGGGCTGTGCCCCACCTGTGGGGTCGGACCGCAACGAGGGCACGTGCAGCTGCGAACCCGCCCTGGATCCCCGGTGGTCGGCGCTGGACGAGTTGCGCACCACCGACGCGCGAAGAGAGCTCAGGCACCCCATGGCCGTCCCCAAGAAGAAGACCTCCAAGACGAAGACCCGCAGCCGTCGGGCCTCCAACTGGACGCCTGAAGGTGCCGCCGCGGAGCATCTGCCCGCAGTGCGCGCCAGGCCAAGCTGCCCCACGTCGTGTGCGGCAACTGCGGCTGGTACGGCGGCCGCCAGGCCATCGACGTCGACTGACGCGGCACCTGCGACCATCCTCCCCATCGCCGTCGACGCCATGGGCGGCGACCACGCGCCCGGCGAGATCATCGCGGGCGCGCCGCAGGCCGCGGCCGAGCTCGGCGTTCCGATCGTGCTGGTCGGCCCGCCGGAGCTGATCGGCGATCCCCTCGGCCTCGAGATCGTCCCGTGCACCGAGGTCATCGACATGGACGAGGACGCCGCGCCAAGGCCGTGCGGCGCAAGAAGGACTCCTCGCTCGTCGTGCGCCGCCGAGGCCGGTGCGCGACGGCAAGGCCAGCGCCATGGCTCAGCGCCGGCAACACCGGCGCCACGATGGCCTCCGCCCTGCTGCGGATGGGCCGCCTCCGGGGCGTCAGCCGGCCGGCCATCGCCACCCCGATCCCCGTGCCGGGCTCCACCCCCACGGTGCTGCTCGACGCCGGGGCCAACGCCGAGTGTCAAGGCGGAGTGGCTGGTCCAGTTCGCGCAGATGGGCACGGCCTATTGCCGGGCCCGCTACGGCATCGCCACGCCCACAGGTCGGGCTCCTCACCATCGGCGAGGAGGAGACCAAGGGCACGTCGCTGACCAAGGAGGCCTACGCCCTGCTCCGCGAGGCGCGCCGGGATCCACTTCATCGGCAACGTCGAGGGGCGTGACCTCCTGACCGACGAGGTCGACGTGGTCGTCACCGACGGGTTCACCGGCAACGTGGCGCTCAAGACCCTCGAGGGCGGGATGAAGTTCCTCCGCGATGCCGTCTTCAACGCCATGTTGTCGAGCGACGAGGCCATCGAGGCCTCGAAGACCCTGCTGCCGCTCCTGCTGCCGCTCGCCGAGGACCTCGACCCCGACACCCACGGTGGGGCCATGCTGCTCGGCGTCGACGGCGTCTGCATCATCGGCCACGGCTCGTCGTCGGGCCAGGGCCATCGTCAACGCCGTCCGGGTGGCCAGGCGACATGGTCGACCAGCGACCTCGTGGCCAAGGTCCAGGCGTCGGTCCGGGCCGAGTAGGTCCGCTCCCCGACCATTCACAAGGGCACATGGCCGGTGCGCTACTCTCCGGCTGCCATGCCCGCCGAGACGCACGTAGAACGAAGCCCGATGGACCGCCAGCAGGTGTTCGAGCTGGTCCGGGACCGCCTGGCCGACATCCTGGAGATCGAGCCGGCGGCCATCGCCGAGGGGGCGTCGTTCGCCGACGACCTCGACGCCGACTCGCTGGCCCTGATCGAGCTGGTCGAGGCCCTCGAGGAGGAGCTCGGTGAGCGCACCGTCGGCTTCCGCATCGACGACGAGGACCTCGAGGACCTGAAGACCGTGCGCGACGCCGTCGACTACGTCGTCGCCAAGCTCGACGGCGCATAGGCCCGAGGACCCGCACCTGACGGTCCCCGCGCCCGACGAGGCCCCGGCCGCACCCCCGTCGCGGTCGAGCGCGGCGCTCGCCCGCGGTCGGCCGACGTCGCCGCGCTCGTGGAGCGGCTCGGGCGGTCCTTCACGGACCCCGAGCTCCTGGACCGGTCGCTGGCCCACCGGTCGTGGTGCGCCGAGACCGACGGCGTGGCGTCCAACGAGCGGCTCGAGTTCCTCGGCGACGCCGTGCTCGGCCTCGTCGTCACCGACCACATCTTCCGCACCTACCCGAGCTCCCCGAGGGCGAGCTGGCCAAGGTGCGGGCGTCGGTCGTCAACTCCGCGGCGCTGGCCGAGGTGGCCGCCGAGCTCGACCTCGGCGCGCCCTGCTGCTGGGCAAGGGCGAGGCGGCATCCGGCGGGCGGGAGAAGCCGTCGATCCTGGCCGACGCCATGGAAGCCGTGATCGGCGCCGTCTACCTCGACGGGGGTTGGGCGGCCGCTGCCGACCTCGTGATGGGCCTGCTGGGCGAGCGGATCGCGAGGCCGCCGCCGGCCCCGGCGGGCAGGACTACAAGACCCGGCTCCAGGAGCTGGCCGCCCGCCGGTTCGAGCAGCTGCCCGCGCTACGAGGTCCACGACGAGGGACCCGACCACGCCAAGCGCTTCTTCGCCACCGTCGTCCTGGCCGGCGAGGAGCGGGGCAGGGCGAGGGGCGCTCGAAGAAGCAGGCCGAGCAGGCCGCGGCGCGCGACGCCTGGGTCGAGCTCCACCACCTCCTCGACGGCTCAGAGCGGACGACGTCGCCCGTCGCAGCCGGCTCCGACGCCGGGTCGGGGACGTAGCACCGATGCCTGAGCTGCCCGAGGTCGAGACCATCCGCCGCGACCTCGAGAAGGAGGTCGTCGGCAAGCGGATCAAGTCGGTCGAGGTCACCGGCACCCGCTCCATCCGCCGGCACACGAACAAGAAGCAGTTCATCGCCGCCCTCGAGGGCCGCAAGGTCGCGGGCGTCGACCGCAAGGGCAAGTACCTGCTGGTCCGCCTCGACGGGGGCGACGTGCTGGTCGTCCACCTCGGCATGAGCGGCCAGCTCATCTGGTCGAAGGGCGGCAAGGAGCCGGTGGCCAAGCACACCCACGTCGTGATCACCTTCGCCCCGACCGGCCAGCTGCGCTTCGTCGACCCGCGCACCTTCGGCGAGCTGTTCGTCACGACGGCCGACGAGCTCGCCGAGGCCGTACCCGAGCTGGCCCACCTCGGCTTCGACCCGCTCGAGGACGTCATGAGCTGGACCCACTTCGGGGAGCTGCTCCACGCCCGGAAGCGCAAGCTCAAGGACCTGCTGATGGACCAGAAGTTCATCGCCGGCATCGGCAACCTCTACTCCGACGAGATCCTGTGGTCGGCCGGCCTCCGCTACGACCGCTCCTCGGACGACCTCACGACCCAGGAGGTCCGGCGCCTCTGCCGGGCGATGACCGAGGTGCTGCACGACGCCATCAAGCACCGCGGCTCGTCCCTCGCCGACGAGCAGTACCGCGACCTCTTCGGCGACGTCGGGGGCTACGCCGCCGAGCACAAGGTCTACGACCGCGAAGGACAGCACTGCCGCCGGTGCCGCGCCGTATCGTTCGCATCAAGCTCGGCGGGCGCTCGCACTTCCTGTGCGAGCAGTGCCAGATCTGACCCCTGGCACTTAACCCCGATCGTTCACGGCTGGGTTTGAGCCTCTAGGCCTGCATCCGCGAAAGAGCCCTCTTGGCTGGGGAAACTGCGCTTGACGAGAGCTGCAGGAACCCGACCAGGAGGGCACTTCCGAGGTGCAAGGTAACAGCGCGGCGAGGCTGGTTGTGGAACCCGGGGGCGATCAGGTGGTGGCCCATGTCGGGCTCCACGCGCTGGCGTCGTTCGCCGATCGTGTCGGGGTCGGCCCGGCGTTGTCGGCGGTCCTGGCGACACCGCGGGGAGGACACGACCGGGGGCGGGTGCTGGTCCACGCGATGGCGATGCTGGCCGGGGGTGGCGAGGCGTGCTCGGACATCGAGCGTCTCCGCGCCCAGCCGGCCCTGTTCGGGATGGTGGCGTCGGACTCGACGCTGTATCGCACGATCCGCTCGATCGACGAGTCCTGCCTCGACAGCCTTCGTGCCGCGGCCGCCGAGGTGCGCCAGGGGGTGTGGCGCCGCTCGTCGGTGATGACCGGCACCGACGCGGTGGTCCTGGACGTGGACGCGTCGCTGGTCGAGATCCACTCGGAGAACAAGGAGGGCACCGCCCCTACCTACAAGCGGGGGTTCGGGTTCGCGCCGATGTTGTGCTTCGCGGACGCCACGGGCGAAGCGTTGGCCGCGAGGCTTCGGCCCGGGAACGCGACCGCGAACTCCATCGCCGATCAGCTCGAGGTGATCGACGACGCCGTCGCCCAGCTTCCCGCCGAGATCGCCATTGGCCACCGCCGCGGGAACCGCCGCCGGCGGGTGCGTCGCGAGATCGTGATCCGAGCCGACTCGGCCGGCGGGACCCGAGGCTTCGCCTCCGAGTTGCGGGCCCGGAACCTCGGGTTCGCGGTCGTGGCCCGCACCGACCCGCAGGTCAAAGCAGCGATCTCCAGAGCGGCCGGCGAGCCGCAGCGATGGGAGCCGGCCGTCACCCAAGCAGGCGCCGAACGCCCCGGCGCGGCGGTCGCCGAGCTCACCGACCTCGTCGACCTGTCAGCGTGGCCCGACGGGACCCGCCTCATCGTCCGCCGCGAGCCGCTGCATCCGGGCGCCCAGACCAGCCTGTTCCCCGACCTCGAGTTCCGCTACTGGGGCCACTACACCGACCAGACCGGCAGCCCGGTCGACCGGGACGTGTTCATGCGAGCCCACGCCCACGTCGAAGACCACATCCGCCGCCTCAAGACCTCCGGCCTCGAGCGGTTCCCGTTCACCGATCTCGACGCCAACAAGGCTTGGCTCTGGCTCGTCTGTCTCGGCAACGACCTGGTCCGCTGGTTCCAGCTCCTCTGCCTCGCCGGCCGGCTCGCCAAAGCCGAACCCAAGACCCTTCGCTGGCAGCTGTGGCACACCCCCGCACGCGTGGTCCGGCGAGCGCGTCGCACCATCGTCCGGATCCTCGACGGCTGGCCCGCAGCCAACCAGCTCCGACGCGCCTACGAGCACATCGCCCTCATCACCTGACGGAGTCCGGCGGCGACGAACTCCGGTCCAGCTCTTCATGAAACGCGGCCCACAACGGGCGGCCCCGCAACGTTCGGGCCCGACCGAGATCCCGAACCCGTCAACAGACCAAACCGGCCATCGATCCACAGCCCGATACCGCATCACGCCCAACGCCAGCGGCTATCGACACGCCCCGTGAATGATCGGGGTTAGGTGCCCCTCAGCGCGCCGAGGGCGAGCACCCGCTCGACGAGCTCGTCCCTGACACGCTCGTGCTTGGGCCGGAACGGCGTCCCCGGTCGCAGCCCCCACAGCGTCAGGTGGAGGAGCTGCACGAGAAGGGCGCCGCGCCAGAACCACGCCACGTCCTCGGCTGGGACCGCGGCTTCCACCGCGGCCCGCCCGCCGGGCAGGTCGACGAGGGTGAACCAGAGGAAGGCCAGGTCCCACGACCGGGGGTACCAGGCCGTCCACTCCCAATCGATGAGCACGGCGGCGCCCGATGCCGATCGGAGGACGTTGCGGGCCGTGATGTCGCCGTGGCCGACGACGAGCGCCGGCGGATCGTCGGCGGCCTGCCGTCGCACCGCGTCGGCCACGGTGGCCTCGAGGCAGCCTTCGGTGACGGCCGTGCGAAGGCGTCGGTGGAGGTCGAAGCGGCGCAGGAAGGGCGCCGGAGGGCGGAACCCACGAAGGGCCAACGCCAACGCCACCAGTTCCGCCACGTCACCATCGGCCGCGGTCAGCGGGAACTTCGGTCCGAAGGGCTCGCCGTCGATGGCCTCGTAACGCAGCGTGCGGGTGCGGTGGTCGGCGGCCAAGAGGCGGGCGTGGGGGACCGGCGGGGGATGGCGACGCAGAAGGTGGCCGACCCGCCGTTCGCGCTCGAAGGGCGAGTGGCGACGGCCGAGGTACACCCATCGGAGGCGCTCGTAGCGCTTCTCCACGGTCCGGCCGTCCTCGCTCCAGACGACCGTGCATCCGCTGCCGCTCACGGTCCGCACGCCGCTCTGAACGTAGCTGACCTGCGCCTCCGCGGACCGTCCGGCAGGCACCGGTAACCTCGGATCCCAGTGTTCCTGAAGTCGCTGACCCTCAAGGGGTTCAAGTCGTTCGCCGACGCCACGACCCTCGAGATGGAGCCCGGGGTCACCGTCGTGGTCGGGCCGAACGGGAGCGGGAAGTCGAACGTCGTCGACGCCGTCGGCTGGGTGCTCGGCGCCCAGGCGCCCGCAGCGCGGTCCGCGGTCCCAGAAGATGGACGACGTCATCTTCGCCGGGACGCCAAGAAGCGCCCGGCGCTCGGCCGGGCCGAGGTCTCGCTGACCATCGACAACACCGACGGGATGCTGCCGATCGAGTTCACCGAGGTGACCATCACCCGGACGCTGTTCCGCAGCGGCGACAGCGAGTACGCGATCAACGGCGTGCCCTGCCGGCTGCTCGACATCCAGGAGCTGCTCGAGCGACTCCGGCGTCGGCCGCCAGCAGCACGTGATCATCAGCCAGGGCCAGATCGACGCGGTGCTCAACGCCCGCCCCGAGGACCGCCGGCGCGTCATCGAGGAGGCCGCCGGGGTCCTCAAGTTCCGCAAGCGCCGGGAGAAGGTCGAGCGTCGGCTGGAGGCCACCGAGGCGAACCTCCTGCGCCTCCAGGACCTGCTCCGCGAGGTCCGGCGCCAGCTGCGCCCGCTCGAGCGCCAGGCCGACGCCGCCCGCCGCCACGGCGCCGTCGTCGGCCGAGCTCACCGCGCTGCGCCTCCACCTCGCCGGCCGGGAGCTCGCGCCGCCTGCGGCGCACGCGCCGAGCACGCCGGCGCGGCCGCAGGGCCGAGCTGGCCGACCGCGGAGCACGACGCTCAAGGCCGCGCTCGGCGCACGCTCGACGCCGACGTGCTGGCCGCCGAGGCCGCGCTCTCAGCGCCATGGGCGGCGAGCGACCTCGGCGACGACCTGGTGCGCTTCGAGTCGCTGCGGGAGCGGGCCCGAGGCCTGTCCGCCGTGCTGGCCGAGCGCCGGCGCGGGATCGAACGCGATCGGGCCGCGTTCGTCGACCAGGCCGTCATCGCCAGCCTCGAGGCCGACGTCGCCCGCCTGCGCGACGAGCTGGCGGACGTGGAGGCCGACGCCGAGGCCCTCGTGCCCGCGTGCCGACGAGCTGGCCGAGGCCGAGGCGGCCCTGGGTGCGCCCGAGCCGGCGTTCGACCGAGGCCTGGGGCGACGGCGTGCCGTCGCGGCCGGCGACGGGACGCGGCCGAGGTGCGGGGCGAGCTGGTCGCCCTGCGGGGCAGCGCCGATCGGGGCGCCGGTCGAGGTGCAGCGGCTCGAGCGCCCGGGTGGCCAACCTGGATGGAGAAGGCGGCCCGGCTCGCCGGCGAGGCCGAGCCGCCTCGAGGACGAGATCGCCACGGCCGAGGAGGCGACCGAGCCGCTCGGTCGGGCCGTCGAGCAGGCCGTCGAACGTCGGGTCCTCGCCGAGCGTCGGCAGGCGGAGACGGAGGATCAGCTCAGGGTCGACGAAGGCGAGTTCCACTCCTGGACGGCTCGGGCCGAGGCGCTGGCTCTGGCCCTCGACGAGGCCCGCGCCCGGGCCGGGGCCGAGCGGCTGGCCGACGTCGACGGCGTCGTCGGCACCCTGCTCGACCTGGTCGAGGTCGACGACGGCTGGGCGCCCGCCTTCGAAGCCGCCGCCGGCGAAGCGATCGCCGCGGTGGTCGTGGACGGCGTCGACGCGGCCCGTCGCGCGCGCTCGACCACCTCCAGCGCCGGCGACGCGGCCGGAGCCGTGCTCGCCCTCGGGGCGGCCAGCCCCGCCGTCAGCCTGCCCTTCGAGGCGATGGCCGCCGGCGCACCGGTGCGCGACCACGTGCGTTCGCGCCACCCCGATGTCGAGCAGCTGCTCGACGTGCTCCTCGCCGGCGGCCGTCGCCGTCGACGGACCGTGGACCGACGCCCTCGACCTCGCGCTCGACCAGCCCGGGCTCGTCGTCGTCACCCGCGCCGGCGATCGCTTCGCCGCCGGCGGCTGGCGCGTCGGCGCCAGCGGGAGCGGTGCGACCGGCGCCGCCCTCGACGAGGCACGCGCCGCGGCCGAAACGGCCCAGCCGGCCATGCTGGCGGCCACCGAGCGGCGGAACGGGGCCCGGGCCGAGACGGGTCGCGGCCGCGCACGGCGGAGGCCCAGGTGGTCAAGGCCGTCGACGAGAACGGCACCCGACGCACGGCCGCCGCCGACGCCCTCCGACGCGTCGCAGGCCGAGGCCCGCGACGCGGTGACCGAGGCCGACACGCTGCGAGCCCACCTGGCCGAGCTGGGGGAGCGGGTCGCGCGCGAGCAGCAGCGGGTGGCGGAGCTCGAGGCGGCGCTGCCCGCCCTCGAGGCCGAGGAGGCCGAGGGGGCCCGGAAGCTGTCGGCCATGCAGGAGGCCCGCGCCGGGCTCGACGAGCGGGCCGCCGCCGTCGCCGCCCTCCGCACCGACCTCGAGGTGCGGGCGGCGGGCATCGAGGAGCGCCGCACGTTCCTCAGCCGGCGCCTCGCCGAGGTCGACGAGCGCCTTCGCCGCAACGTGGACAAGCGCGACGAGGCCGAGCGGGGCCGCACGGCGCTCGAGCTGCGGGCCACCGCGACCCACCGGCTCTGGAAGGTCGTCGACGACCGCCTGGCCGTCGTCGAGCACGAGCTCAAGGGGCTTCGTGAGGAGCGCCGCCGCCAGTCCGAGCAGGCGCGAGCCGTCACCGCCCGCCTCGACGGGCTCCGCCGTCAGCGGCAAGGGGCCGAACGCCAGCTCGGCGAGCTGCGCGAGCGGATGCAGCGAAACGAGCTCGAGGAGGCCGAGGTCAGGATCCGGTTGGAGCAGGCCACGGAGGCCCTGCGCCAGGACTTCGACCAGGAGCCCGAGACGGCCATGAAAGCGGAGTGCCCGCCGCTGCCCGACGGCACGACCGCCGCGGCCCGGGTCCGCGAGCTCGAGCGCGAGCTCCGCCTCATGGGGCCGATCAACCCGCTCGCGCTCGAGGAGTTCACCCAGCTGCAGGAGCGGCACGGCTTCCTCGAGGGGCAGCTCGAGGACGTGAAGACGACGCCGGCGGGACCTGTCCAAGGTGATCAAGGCGATCGACAGCGAGATCGTCGAGGTCTTCGCCGCCGCCTACGCCGACGTGGCCGAGAACTTCACGACGCTGTTCGAGATGCTCTTCCCCGGCGGCAGCGGCCGCCTGAAGCTCACCGACCCCGACAACCTGCTCGAGACCGGCATCGAGGTCGAGGCCCGTCCGTCGGGCAAGAACGTCCGTAAGCTCTCGCTGCTCTCCGGCGGCGAGCGCTCGCTGACGGCGCTGGCGTTCCTCTTCGCCGTGTTCCGCAGCCGCCCCTCGCCCTTCTACCTGATGGACGAGGTCGAGGCCGCCCTCGACGACGTCAACCTCCACCGGTTCCTCGACCTGGTCGAGGAGTTCCGGCGGGAGGCGCAGCTCGTCATCGTCAGCCACCAGAAGCGCACGATGGAGGCGGCCGACTGCCTCTACGGCGTGACCATGCAGCCCGGCGGGTCGAGTCGCGTCGATCAGCGAGAAGATCTCGGCGTAGCCGCCCGGACTCCTACACTTCCGGCCATGAGGCGGAGTCGGCGGGTGGTCGGGATCGTGGCGGCGGCAGTGGCGGCGGCGAGCGCATCGCCGGCTGGAGCGGCCCACTGGCCGCAGTTCGGCGGCGACGCCGGCCGGTCGGGCGCGCAGCCCGTGCAGCAGAGCGGCGGAGCGATCACGTTCCTGTACTCCAAGACCGGCCTCGCCGACCGCGACGTCCGCACCTCGATCGTCACGACGGGCGGCCCGCGGGCGGCGCAACGCCTCGCCTACGGCTCCGAGGACGGCGTCGTCATCCTGCGCGTCCTCGTCAGCGGCGCCCCCGTCGGACCTCCCGGGGGCATCGACCTCAGCGCCGACCCGTTCCCGTTCGGGAGTTCGGGCAGCTCGAGCTTCGTCAGCTCGTCCGGCGAGGAGAACCTGGGGCAGCTCTACTCCATCCACAACGAGCTCTACGCCGGCGGCGTGTTCGGCCTCGAGCTGGCCCAGATCGACGAGACCACCGGCAACCGCTCCCGGGACGACCTCGCTCTGCCCGGCACCGACGGGTACCGGATCCAGAGCTCGCCGCTGCTGACGCCCGACGACGGCAGCGGCGTCCGCAACCTGTTCTTCGTGGCCGTCCAGCGGGACGGGACGAACCAGCGCCTGTTCAAGGTGCCGATCACCAACGCCGGGTCGCCTTCCGCGAGCATCGGGGCGATCGTGGCCGGCCCGGACGCCAACGCCAACGCCGACGCCAGCCCGACCCTCGTCTACCTCCGCAACGCCGCCGGCACGCCGATGCCCTACATCGCCGTGTCCACCGACAGCGGGGTCGTCACCTTCGCGGCCGGCGACCTGAGCGCCGGGCCGGCCAGCATCGACGTCGGCGAGCCGGTGCGGACGCCGTCGGTGCCGGTCACCGCCAGCGGGGCGACCCCGGGTGCGCCCGGCAGCGGCGTCGCCACCGCCCCGGCCTTCTTCGCGGCCAGCAGCGGGCCGGCCAACACGACGCGGCTGCACCGCTTCGCGCAGGCCGGGAACAGCCAGGTGCTGACCCGGATCTCGAGCTCGCCCGTCACGGGCACCGCGTCGAGCGGCCTCGCCCTGTCGACCGACGGTCAGCGGGCCGCCGTCGCCACCTCGAACAACCTCTACGGGTTCCGGACCGCCGACGTCTCCCTGGTCGCGAAGTTCAACGTCACGGACGACCTCGCGGCCGAGTCCACCGGGTTCAGCCGCACGGTGCCCGTGACCACCGGCGCCGTCGTGATCGCGGTGACCGACGGCGGGCGCCAACTGGCGCTGCAGCAGGATTCGCTCCAGCCCGTCGGCGACGGTCTGTTCACGCCCCCGCCGTCCGCGCTCGGGTCGGGGGCCTCCTTCGGCCAGCCGGCCATCAGCCGGGGCTTCCTCCAGCTCGCCACCGACCGGGGCCTGTTCGTCTACAGCCAGCCCCTCCCGCCGTCCGGGTACTGGCTGGCGGCGAGCGACGGCGGCATCTTCACGTACGGCAACGCCGAGTTCTTCGGCTCGACCGGCGACATCAAGCTGAACAAGCCGATCGTGACCATGGCGCCGACGCCCTCGCGCAACGGGTATTGGCTGGCGGCCACCGACGGCGGCATCTTCACCTTCGGCGACGCCGGGTTCTTCGGCTCGACCGGCAGCCTGGCCCTCAACCGGCCGATCGTCGGCATGGCGCCGACCCGCAGCGGCCAGGGCTACTGGCTCGTCGCCTCCGACGGCGGCGTCTTCACCTTCGGCGACGCCACGTTCTTCGGCTCGACGGCGACATCAAGCTGAACCAGCCGATCGTCGGCATGGCCGCCACGCCCACCGGCGAGGGCTACTGGCTCGTGGCGTCCGACGGCGGCATCTTCACCTTCGGCGACGCCGAGTTCCACGGCTCGACCGGCGACATCAAGCTGAACAAGCCGATCGTCGGGATGGCGCCCGTGCCCGCCGGCGGCGGCTACTGGCTCGTCGCCTCCGACGGCGGCGTGTTCGCCTTCGGCGCCGCCGCGTTCTTCGGCTCCACCGGCGACCTCTCCCTGAACTCGCCGATCGTGGCCATCACCCCCAGCGCCACCGGGCAGGGCTACCTGTTCACGGCCGCCGACGGCGGGGTCTTCGCCTTCGGGGACGCGCCGTTCCTCGGTTCGGCGGCCGAGCTCGGGCCGCTCAACCGGCCCGTGGTGACGGTGGCGGCCAAGCCGTAGCGCTGCACCCCGGGCCCTAGAGTCCGGGGCACATGGAGCCGATCCTTCTCGTTCTCATCCTGGCCGTCGTCGTCCTCGCGGGCGGCGGGTTCGCCATCTCCGCCCGGCGCCGCCGCGGCATCGAGCTCGAGCCGCCGCCCCGCGACCGCACCCGTCCGGTCACGCCTCGTCCGGCCGCCACCGGCACGCTCGAGGCACCCGCCACCCCGACGTCCGCCGACGCGCCCCCCGACGAGACGGTCGTCGACGATGACCTGCGCCGCCAGGTCGACGAGGCGCTCGCCGAGCCCGAGCCCGAGCCGGAGATCGAGCTCGAGCCCGAGATCGAGATCGTCCCACCGCCGGTCAAGCCCCGTTTCCGGGATCGCCTCGGCAAGGCCCGCAGCCTCCTCTCCACCTACTTCGGCAGCGTCCTGTCCCGGACGGCCATCGACCAGGAGACGTGGGACGAGCTCGAAGAGGCGCTCATCCGGGCCGACGTCGGCGCCGGCCTCACGAGTGAGCTGCTCGACGACCTGAGCGCCCGGGTCAAGGCCCAGCGGCATCACCAACTCCGCCGAGCTGGTGGACGCCCTGAAGGCCGACCTCAAGGCCGTCCTCGACGAGGGTGACCGGAGCCTCAGGATCGAGCCGGGCGGGCCGAACGTGTGGCTCTTCGTCGGCGTCAACGGCGTGGGCAAGACCACGACCATCGGCAAGCTCGGCCAAGCGCGAGCGCGACAACGGGCGCAAGCGTGGTGATGGCCGCCGGCGACACGTTCCGGGCCGCGGCGGCCGAGCAGCTCGAGCTCTGGGCCGAGCGGGCCGGCGCCGACATCGTGCGCGGCGCCGAGGGCGCCGACCCGGGCTCGGTCGATCTTCGACGCCATCGAACGCGGCCGCGGCCCGCGGCACCGACCTCGTGCTGGCCGACACCGCCGGGCGCCTCCACACCAAGGTCAACCTGATGGAGGAGCTGAAGAAGGTCCGCCGAGTGGCGCCGAACGGCCGCCGGCGCAGCTCACCGAGGTGCTCCTCGTGCTCGACGCCACGACCGGCCAGAACGGCCTCGTCCAGGCCAAGCAGTTCACCGAGGCGGTCGAGCGTCACCGGCATCGTGCTGACCAAGCTCGACGGCACGGCCAAGGGCGGCATCGCCCTCGCCATCCGACCGAGCTCGGCATCCCCATCAAGCTCGTCGGCCTCGGCGAGACGGCCGAAGACCTCATCGACTTCGACCCCGAGGAGTTCGTGGACGCGCTGTTTTCTTAGTCTCGCTCTGCGGCGGGGCGCCTGCGGCGCGGGGGCCTTGCCGCTCGACGGGCGGAGAGCTCCTGCGTTTCTGGGTGGGCTGGGCGACCGTATCGGTCGTTCGGGCCGCCCAGACGTCGGCGAGCTCGGGAACCGGCGGGGGGACAGTGACCGTCGTACGGTCATGAACGTGCGACGACGGGTGGGTGCGGGACTGGTGGCGGTGCTGGTGGCGGCGGGGCTGGCGGCCTGCGGCGACGGGGGAGGGGGGGCGACGGATCGCCGGCGGCCGCCCACTGCTGCCCTCGTCGTCGACCGGCGGTGGCGGGGGCGGCGCCGAGTCACAGGTGAAGGGCGCGGCGTCGGCCGACGCCAGCGCGATCGCCGAGCCGATGCTGGCGCCCTTGCAGCCCGTCGAGTACCGGCTGGCCGACGGGGCCAAGGCGCCGGCCAGTTCGGCGCCGGCGTACAAGCTCGTCCCGGGCGGCGACCTCACCTCGAGGCAGGTCGCCGCCGCGTTGGCCCTGCAGGGAGACGAGGCCGACGGCGTCGAGGTGGAGCAGGGCATCGGCTGGTTCTACGCCGCCGGTGGTCAGGATGGCGTGGTCTCGTCCTCGAGCGTCGGTTGCGCGGCCTCGACGCCGGCGCCGGTGCGATCGACACCGGAGGACGACGCGTGTGGCGACGTCCCCGAGCCGCAGCCGCCGGCCGGGGTCCCCACGGCGGCGGAGGCGGAGGCCCGGTTCCGCGAGGTGCTCGACCGGCTCGGGGTCGACGTGACCAAGGGCAAGGTGGAGGGCGACCTCGGCGGCGACGACTTCGCCCGGTCCGTCCGCTTCACCCCGGAGGTCGACGGGACCCTGGTGCCCGGCCTCGAGACCACGGTCACCTACGGCGGGGAGGGTCGGGTCGAGTACGCCCAGGGCTTCTCGGGCCGCTTCGAGAAACTGGGGGACTACCCGCTGGTCGCCATGGACGAGGCGTTCCGTCGGTTCCAGGCCGGCCGCGGTGGGATCGAGCCCATGGTCGGACGGGGCGACGCCGTCGCCGAGGCGGTGCCGGCGGACGTTCCCGCCAAGGCCCCGGCCGCCGACGACGGGCCGACCATGACCATCGAGCCGCAGCCGGACCCCCTCCCCGTCCCCCTCGAGCCCCGGATCGTCGAGATCACGGGCGCGGAGCTGACCTTCCAGCTCGTCTACCCGTTCTGCGAGGGCGGCGACTACTTCCTGGTCCCGGCGTACCGGCTGCGTCCACGGCTGCCGGCCGCCGAAGCCGGCTTCGCGGCCCGGCCGGCGAGGGCTGCTCCAGGTGACGTCGACCCGGCCATCCCGTCGAGCCGGCGCCTCCCCGACGGCGGGCCGGCAGCGGTCCGCCCGACGACCAGCCGGTCTGCAAGGCCAGCCCGACGGCCGGCGAGACTGCGAGCCGGTCGCCCCGCCGCCGATCGCCCCGCCGCCGGTCGCGCCCGCCGCGGATCGTCGTCACCGGTGTGCGCCTCGGGTTCCTCGTCGCCGGCGGCGACCGTCGGGTCCTTCCTCGTCCCGGCCTACGCCTTGTCCACCGAAACCGACGGCGACCTCCTGGTCCCGCGCCGTCCGGGACGGCGACGTGTCCGCCCGCCCACCACGCCGGAGGGGTGACCGTCGCCGGCGGCGGGGACGGCGGGCGAGGACGGCGGAGCCCCCGTCTCCTCGCCGAGCCGGCCACAAGCGCCCTGACGACCAATCGGGTCGACGGCGTTGCGTGGCGCCGGGTTCCCGACCCGGGCGCCGGCCGGTAGCCTGACCGTCCCGCATGTTCGACTCCCTGTCCGACCGCTTCGAGGCCATCTTCAGCCGCCTCCCGCAAGGGGGGCCGGCTCGACGAGGCCGACGTCGACGAGGTCCTGCGGGAGATCCGCCAGGCCCTGCTCGAGGCCGACGTCAACTTCAAGGTCGCCCGCCAGCTCGTCGGCGCGGATCAAGCGAGGCCTCGGTCGGGGCCGAGCTCTCCAAGGCCTGTCGCCCGAGCCAGCAGGTCATCAAGAGCGTCCACGACGAGCTCGTCGACGTGCTCGGCGGCGAGACGCTCAAGATCACCTACGCCTCCAAGCCGCCGACCGTCGTCCTCCTCGCCGGCCTCCAGGGCGCCGGCAAGACCACCAGCGCCGGCAAGCTGGCCCGCTGGTTCAAGAGCCAGGGCCGCAACCCGCTGCTCGTCGGGGCCGACCTCCAGCGCCCGGCCGCCGTCGAGCAGCTGCGGGTGCTCGGCCGGCCAGGTCGGCGTCCCGGTGTTCTCCGAGGCGACCGACCCCGTCACCGTGGCCCGCCAGCGGCCTCGAGGAGGCCCGCCGGCTCGGCAAGGACGTCCTGATCGTCGACACCGCCGGCCGCCTCGCCATCGACGCCGAGCTGATGGAGCAGGTGCGCCAGATCTCCGAGGCCGTCACCCCGGACTACACGTTCCTCGTCATCGACGCCATGATCGGCCAGGAGTCGGTCAGCACGGCCGAGGCGTTCCACCAGACGCCTCGCCCTCGACGGCGTCATCCTCACCAAGCTCGACGGCGACGCCCGCGGCGGCGCCGCCCTCTCGCGTCAAGGAGGTCGTCGGGCAAGCCCATCGTCTTCGCCTCGCATGGGCGAGAAGCTCGACCGACTTCGAGCCGTTCCACCCCGACCGCATGGCCGGCCGCATCCTCGGCATGGGCGACGTGCTCACCCTCATCGAGAAGGCCGAGCAGGACTTCGACCAGGACGAGGCCGAGAAGGCCGCCGAGGCCCTCCTGGAGGGCCGCTTCACCCTCGAGGACTTCCTCGAGCAGATGCAGCAGGTCAAGAAGATGGGGCCCCTCAAGGGCATCATCGGTCATGATGCCCGGGCATCCCGAAGGAGCTCGAAGAACGCCGACATCGACGACCGCGAGCTCGGCCAGGGTCGAGGCGCATGATCCGGTCGATGACGCTCGGAGGAGCGCCGCAACCCCGACCTCATCAACGGGTCCCGCCGCCTGCGCATCGCCAACGGCAGCGGGTGTCACCACCTCCGAGGTCAACCTGCTGCTGAAGCAGTTCGAGGAGGTGCAGAGGATGATGAAGGGCATCCCCGGGCTGGCCGGCATGGGCATGGGCCGGGAAGAAGGCCAAGAAGGAGCAAGCCAAGGGCGAAGCGCTGACCCCCAGCGCCTCACCGCAGCCGACGAAGCCGCCACGAACTCAACCGACGAACGAAGACAGACATTCGAATGGCCGTGAAGCTCCGCCTGATGCGGATGGGCAAGACGAAGCAGCCGACCTACCGCGTCGTGGCGGCCGAAGCCGCGTCGCCCCGCGACGGCCGGTTCATCGAGATCGTCGGGCACCTACCAGCCCCGCCACGAGCCGTCGGCGATCGACATCGACACCGACAAGGCGCGTGAAGTGGCTCCAGCAGGGCGCCCAGCCGACCGAGCGGGTCGAGAAGCTCCTCAAGATCTCCGGCGCCTGGGCCGAGTTCCAGACGGCCAAGGCCGCCGCCAAGTCGTCGTCCTCGAAGTGAGCGACGCGCCCGAGGACGACGTCTTCGCCACCGAGATCGAGGTCGAGGAGGAGGACGTCTTCTCCACGGACGAGCCCGCCGTCGACGGTGGCGCCGCGAGCGCCGTCCTCGAGTTCGTGGCCAAGTCGATCGTCGACGACCCGGACTCGGTCCGGATCGAGACCGAGCGCGACCGCCGCGGCGTCATGCTGCGCCTCCACGTCGCCCCCGACGACATGGGCAAGGTCATCGGCCGTCGCGGCCGGGTCGCCCAGGCGATCCGCACGCTCGTCCGGGCCACGGCCGCCAAGGAAGGCGCCGAGGTCAACGTCGACATCGTCGATTGAGTGATCCGGCGGTCGACCCGCCGATGTTGGAAGTCGGGCGCATCGCCAAGGCCCACGGGATCAAGGGTGAGGTCCTCGTCGCGCTGACGGGCGACCGGACGGAGCGGGTCGCCCGAGGCGCCGTGCTCCGCACGAAGGCCGGGCGTGACCTCGTGGTCCGCTCGGCGACCTCGCACCAGGGGAAGTGGATCGTGGTCCTCGAGGGGGTGTCCACCCGCACCGAGGCCGAGGCGCTCCACGGGCAGGTGCTCTTCGCCGAACCGATCGACGACCCCGACGCCCTGTTCGTCCACGACCTCATCGGCTCGACCGTCGTCGACGGCACGACCGGCGACGAGATCGGCACGGTCGAGTCGGTCGAGGCGAACCCGGCGAGCGACCTGCTCGTCCTGGCCGGCACCGGCGGCGCTGATCCCGGTGCGCTTCGTCCTCGAGCGCGACGCCGCCGGACGGCTCCGCGTCGAACTCCCCGAAGGCCTCCTCGACCTCTAGCGGTCCGCCGCACCATGCGGATCGACGTCGTTCACGATCTTCTCGGGGATGCTCGACGCCTTCTTCGGCGAGAGCCTGCTCGGGAAGGCGCAGGCGCAAGGGCATCCTCGACCTGCGCACGCACGACCTGCGGGGCACACCCGCGACGTCCACCGCAGCGTCGACGACCTCCCCTTCGGCGGCGGCGCCGGCATGGTGCTCACGCCCGAGCCGGTCTTCACCGCCGTCGAGGCGGCCGACCCGCCCCGCCCGCTGCTCCTGCTCAGCCCGGGGGGCCGCCGCTTCGACCAGGCCATGGCCCACGAGTTGGCTGCGGGCACCGGCTTCAGCCTTCTGTGCGGCCGCTACGAGGGCGTCGACCAGCGGGTCGTCGACCACCTGTGCGACGGCGAGGTCAGCATCGGCGACTACGTGCTCGGCGGGGGCGAGGTGGCCGCCATGGTCGTCGTCGAGGCCGTGGCCCGCCTGGTGCCCGGCGTGATGGGCAACGCCGAGTCCGCCGCCGACGAGTCGTTCACGACGGGCTGCTCGAGTACCCGCAGTACACCCGCCCGGCCAGCTTCCGGGGCTGGGCGGTGCCCGACGTGCTGCGCAGCGGCGACCACGCGCCGGGTCGCCCGGCTGGCGCCGGGCCGCCGCCCTCGACCGCACCATGGCGCGCCGGCCCGACCTGCTCGAGGCCCGGGGCGGGCTGACCGCCGCCGAGGTGCGGGTGCTGGAGGAGTTCGCGCTACCCTGGGACGTTCCCCGCAGCACCTGCTGAGGAGTCCGACGCGCCATGAACCCCACCGATCTGGTCGACCGCAGCAGCCTGCGTGACGACGTCCCCGAGTTCGGTCCCGGCGACAACGTCAAGGTCCACGTGCGGGTCGTCGAGGGCACCGCGAGCGCGTCCAGCTGTTCCAGGGCAACGTGATCCGCCGGCAGGGCAGCGGCGTCCGCGAGACCTTCACCGTCCGCAAGGTCAGCTTCGGCGTCGGCGTCGAGCGCACGTTCCCGGTGCACACCCCGATCATCCAGAAGATCGAGGTCGTCACCAAGGGCGACGTCCGCCGGGCGAAGCTGTACTACCTGCGGGATCGCACGGGCAAGGCCGCCAAGATCAAGGAGAAGCGCACCGCCCGTTGATCACCTGGGAGCCGATCGTGGCTCCCTCCGAGGGCGAAGCGGTGCCGGACGGACTCCCGCCCTTCGCGCCGGCTCGCTCCTCGTCGGCGGCCGGCTTCGCCAAGGAGCTGCCGTCCTGCTGCTGGTGGCCGTCATCGCCGCCTTCCTGGTCCGGACCTTCGTCTTCCAGGCCTTCTTCATCCCGTCGCCGTCGATGGGCTGCGCCGAGCTGCCCGGTCCACACCCTCGAGATCGACGACAAGGTCGTCGTGTCGAAGCTCTCGTACCGACTCCACGAGCCGCGGCGCGGTGACGTCGTCGTGTTCGAGTGCCCGCCGGCGGCGAGTTGCGACAACCGGCCCCGCAGCACCAATCCGGTGTCGCCGGGCGGTGCGCTTCGTCGGCGAACGGGTCGGCGTGGTGCCGCCGTCCACCGAGGAGTACATCAAGCGGGTGGTCGCGCTGCCCGACGAGACGGTCGAGGGCCGCTCGGGCCAGGTCTACGTGGACGGCCGGCTCCTGGTCGAGCCGTACCTGCCGCCGGCCGTGGTCACCACCGACTTCGGTCCGGTCATCGTGCCCCCGGGCCAGCTCTGGGTCATGGGCGACAACCGCCAGAACTCCGGTGACAGCCGTGTCTTCGGGCCGATCCCGCAGGACTCGATCGTGGGCCGCACGATCCTGCGCCTCCTCCCGGTCACCCGCACCGCCTTCTTGTGACACACCGTCGCCGTACGATGTCGCCATGAGCGAGCTTGCGAGCGAACCATCGATGCCGCGCCGGCTCGCCGGCTCGCCGACGGAGGAGGCGTCCCGGTGAGCGCTGAGGACCTCGAGCGGTACGAGACCGAGATCGAGCTGCAGCTCTACCAGGAGTACAAGGCCGTCCTTCCGCTCTTCAAGTACGTCGTCGAGACCGAGCGGCGCTTCTACCTCGCCAACGAGGTGGACATGGCGCCGCAGAACGAGAGCGGTCGGCCGTACTTCGAGCATCACCCTCAAGCGACGCGTGGGTGTGGGACATGTACCGGCCGGCCCGGTTCGTCTCCACCGTCACCGTGGTCACCTTCAAGGACGTGAACGTCGAGGAGCTCCCCGAGAAGGAGCTCTGACGTGACCGAGCGCGGCGTCGCTCGCTCGGCGTCGGCCGGCGAGGACGTGGCGGCGGCCTGGTACGTGGGACACGGCTACGAGATCGTCGCCCGCAACTGGCGGTGCCGGGACGGCGAGCTCGACCTGATCGTGCGGGCCGGCCGCACCGTACGTGTTCTGCGAGGTGAAGACCCGCCGGTCGAACGCCTTCGGCACGCCGGCCGAGGCCGTGACCCGGGCCAAGCAGATGCGCATCCGCCGGCTCGCGGCGCGGTGGCTGGAGGAGGGTGCGCCGGGACCGGCCGAGGACATCCGCTTCGACGTCGCCGCCGTCACTCGGGCCGCGCGACATCGAGGTCCTCGAGGGCGCTTTCTAGTGCCGCTCGATCCCTCCACCGTCGCCGTCACCGCCGGGCGGGGCAGCACCGCTCCCGGCAGCGCCGGTGAACGTGCCCGTCGAGCTGTCCTCGACCTATCGGGCCGGCGGCGACGTGATCTACGGGCGGGAGTCCAACCCGGGATGGGTGGCCTTCGAAGAGGCCGTCGGCGCGCTCGAAGGCGGGCCGGCGGTGTGCTTCTCGTCCGGCATGGCGACGGTGGCCGCCGTCGCAGCGCTCGTCCCGCCCGGCGGGGTCGTGGTGGTGCCGGAGATCGCCTACAAGGGCGCCCGCAGCCTGTTCGCGGAGCTGGCCGGGCTGGGGCGGATCGAGCTGCGCCTGGTCGACATCACCGACACGGGGGCGGTGCTGGCCGCGTGCGACGGTGCCGATCTGCTCTGGGCCGAGTCGCCCACCAACCCGGTCCTCGGCGTGGCCGACCTGGCCGCCTTCGCCGGCGCCGCGCCGATCGTGGCCGTCGACAACACCTTCGCCTCACCGCTCCTGCAACAGCCGCTGGCGCTCGGTGCCGATCTCTCGATGCACAGCGCCACGAAGCTGCTGGCGGGTCACTCCGACGTCATCCTCGGCGTGGTGGCCGCGGCGTCGGAGGAGCTGGCCGGGCGGCTGCGGGCCCACCGCACGCTGCACGGTGCGATCCCCGGTCCGATGGAGGTCTTCCTGGCCCTCCGGGGCCTTCGGACCTTGGCGGTGCGGGTCGAGCGGTCGGCGGCGACGGCGGCCGAGCTGGCCCGCCGGTTCGAGGCCGATGCCCGCGTCGAGCGTGTGCGCTACCCGGGCTTCGGGACGATGGTCGCGCCCGTCGTGCGGGGTGGCGCGGGCGCGGCCGACGCCGTGTGCGACCGGCTCCGCCTCGCCGTGCCGGCCACCAGCCTCGGCGGGGTCGAGACGCTGGTCGAGCGGCGGGGGAAGTACGCCGGCGAGGAGGCGACGCCACCCGGTCTGCTCCGCATCAGCGTCGGGCTCGAGCACGTCGAGGACCTGTGGGCCGACTTCGACCAGGCCCTCGGCGTCAGATGACGGTGCCGACCTCGCCGTCGTCCATCACGACCGACTCACCGGCGGCCGCCCAGGCCTGCATGCCGCCGGTGAGGTTGGCGACGTCGTAGCCGGCCTGGCGCAGGAAGGTCGCGGCCCGCTCCGAGCGGCCGCCGGCGCGGCAGACGGCGACGATCGGCTGGTCCTTGGGGAGCGAGGCCTGCTCGGCCTCGATCCGACCGAGGGGCAGATGGGTCGCTGCGGGCGCGTGGCCGGCGGCCCATTCGTCGTCCTCGCGGACGTCGAGCAGGAACGCACCCGCTTCGATGCGCTCGGCCGCCTCCTGCGCCGTGATCTGCGGGGTGCCGGACTCGCTGGTGCTCATGCCGACGAGCCTAGGAGCGGTCTCGACCCCGGAGGACCGTCAGCCGACGCGTCCGGGCCGGCGCCGCTGGCGGAAGTCGAAGCAGGAGCGGTGCCAGTGCCGCCGCAGGTCGGGCGCGTCGAGCGGCACCACGACGAGGTGCCCGATGCCGATGCCGATGTCCTGGTTGCAACCCGGGCAGCGATAGACCTTGCGGGCCTCGTAGGGCTGGACGCGGCGGACCTCGTGCCCGGCTACCTCGGGAACAGGACCCACAGCAACAGCAGCGCGACCACCACGAAGGCGGCGGCCACGAACACGTAGTCGGACGGTCGCCGCTTCTGCTGGCGGAACGGGTTCAGGCCCATCTGGCTAGGTTCGCAGAGATGGAGACCCTTCTCGTCGAGCGGGACGCCGGCGTCGTCACCGTCACCCTCGATCGTCCGGACAAGAAGAACGCGGCCAACGACACGATGTGGAACGAGCTCATCGAGGTCTTCACCGAGGTCGGCGACACCGACAGCGACCGCGTGCTGGTCGTCACCGGGGCCGGCGGGGCGTTCTGCAGCGGAGCCGATCTGAGCGCCGCGGACAGCCTCGCCCGCAACGGGCTGCGTCGGATGCGCCACATCGGGAGCGCCGCCCTCGCCCTCCACCAGCTGGCCAAGCCGACCATCGCCAAGGTCAACGGCGTCGCGGCCGGCGCCGGGTGCAACCTCGCCCTCGGGTGCGATCTCGTCGTCGCCTCCGACACCGCCCGCTTCTCCGAGATCTTCGCCCGGCGAGGTCTCTCGCTCGACTTCGGCGGCTCGTGGTTGTTGCCCCGGCTCGTCGGGCTCCACAAGGCGAAGGAGCTGGCGTTCTTCGCCGAGGTGATCGACGCGGTCGAGGCCGAGCGGCTGGGGATCGTCGAATCGCGTCGTCCCGGCCGCCGAGCTGGACGGGTTCGTCGACGACTGGGCCCGCCGGCTGGCCGCCGGCCCGCCGTTGGCGCTGTCGATGACCAAGACGATGCTCAACAACGCGTTGATGGTGTCCATGGACCAGGCCCTCGAGGACGAGGCCCGTTCGCAGTCGGTGAACTTCGCCACCAAGGACTTCGGCGAGGCGATCGCGGCCTTCGTGGGCAAGCGGGACCCGGACTTCACGGGGAACTAGCGGATCGTCCCGGTCGACCGCGATCGGGCCAGGTGCAGGAGCACGGCGGCCACCAACGCGATGGCACCGGCGCCGACGGCCGCGACGACGAGATCGCGACCGAACGGCAGATCGGCCAAGGTCCCGAGGGCCAGCGCGGCGGCGTAGGCCACCACCACCGAGGCGCCCACGACGAGCCCACGCGGCGCGCCGCCCGGCACGACGGATCCGGCCGTCCGTAGCTCCGCGGCCCAGGTGATCAGCTCGGCGACGAGGAGGAGGCCGGCGGCCACAGCCGGCGTACGGGGGTCGAGGGCGGCGCCCCGGTCGTGAAGGGTCGCCACCAGCTCCGCGCCGAGGAGCGCGGCGGTCAGGGCCCCGGACGCCGGGAGCGCAGCGGTCACGCCGACGACCGCGGTCGCGACGGCGAGCGCGGCCAGGCCCTGCACGAGCGGGGCGAGGCGACCGGCGTCGAGCAACGGGACGACGGCGGTGGCCATCGCAGCCGCGACGGCACCGGCCCCGACGATCAGACGCGGACGTGCCGAGCGCGACGGCGCCACTGCTCCACCTCCTCGATGGCCAGGGGCAGCCCCGCCGGCGTGGTGGCCACGGCCACGGCGATGCCGAGGTGCTCGAGGCGAAGGCGTCGGGCGTCACGCTGGAGCGCGGCCAGCCGACGGCCGAGCCTCGGTCGCCGCCTCCAGGTGCGGCGCGGGGAGGGCGACGACCGCCACGTCGAAGCCCCGGGCTCGGAGGTCGAGCAGAGACTGGACGGCGGTGTCGTTGTCCAGGGGCGTGACGGCGAGGAGCAGCGCGCGGTGGCAGCGCGCCCAGCGGGATCCGCGTGACGCCGGCCCACGACGAGGTCACCAGCACCTCGGTGTCGAGGAGTCCTTCGACGACCCGGAGGAGGGCCCGTTGCCCCAGGCCGGGGGCGACCCAGCGCAGCTGCCCGCCGAAGGTGAGGAACCCGATCCGATCCCGTTGGGCGTGAGAAGCGGCGGCGA
The DNA here is from genome assembly GCA_963731055.1 of uncultured Actinomycetes bacterium. Taxonomy (GTDB): domain Bacteria; phylum Actinomycetota; class Acidimicrobiia; order Acidimicrobiales; family CADCTF01; genus DATLED01. The sequence goes on from CAVSUD010000009.1 coordinate 222,141, forward strand.
CCGCGGCGAGGGCCCGCACCGACCGGTCGAGCGTGGCGGCCCGGTCGTGGCCGGACTCGCCGAACGTGTCGAGGAGCAGGACGACGTCGGCGCTGCGCTCCGGCCGGCGGTCGTTCACGAACAGCTCGCCGGGCGGACGGCGGGCCGACACCCGCCAGTTGACGGCACGGGCGCGGTCGCCGGCGGTGAAGGGACGGACGTCGGCGAACTCGATCCCATCGCCCCGGGCGCGGCTGGTGTGGTTCCCCACCCGACGCTGCAGCTCGGCCGCCGCCACGGCCCGACGAAGGGCCTGCGGTGACGGGTGGACGCGCAGCAGGAGGCGGGTGTCGTGAAGGGTCTCGCGCACGAAGAGGCGGAGCGGGTCGGCAGTGCGGACTCCGACCCGTCCGACGCGGAAGGCGCCCCAGCGCCGCGTCGTGACCGTGAGGCGGATGCCGCCTGCGAACGGCTCGGAGCCGGCGAGAGCCAGACCTCCGGGTAGCGGCACGCAGACCTCCGCGCCCGCCGGGGCGGTCACGTCGATGGTCGCCTCCTCGCCCTCGACGATGCGATCGGCGACGAGGGCGACGGAGGGTTCACCCGGCGCCGCGCCGCGCCAGGCCAGTCCGACCACCAGGAAGAGGCCGAAGGGGGCGGCGAGGAGGGCCGGCTCCGGGCGACCGAGCACGAGCGCGGCGACGAGGCCGATGATCGTGAGCGTGGCGTAGGCCCCGACCCGAGCGGTCGGCCAGGTGGTGGTCATCTCGGCGGGCGGCGACCGGGTTCGACGTCGCTCGGTCGGGGAGTGGGGACGGCAGCGAGCAGCTCGTTCACCACGTCCTCCGGACGTACCCCGCGCACCCACAGCTCGGTCTTCAGCACCAGCCGATGGGCGAGCGCCGGCGCGGCCAGCGCCTTGATGTCGTCCGGAGTCACGAAGTCGCGGCCGGCCAGCGCCGCTCGAGCCCGACCGAGCTTGAGGAGGGCGAGGCTGCCTCGGGGGCTGGCGCCGACCTCGATCCGGTCGCTCGCTCTCGTCGCCGCCACGACGTCCACGAGGTACAGCCCGAGCGCTTCGGAGACGTGCACGTCCTCGAGGGCGACCTGCAGCGCCGCCAGTCCGTCCGGGTCGAGCACGGGCGCCAGCGCCACCTCGTCGCGACGCCGTTCGATGCGGCGGGCGAGGAGGCCCCACTCGTCGGCCCGGGCCGGGTAGCCGAAGGTGGTGCGGAGCAGGAAACGGTCGAGCTGCGCCTCGGGCAGCGGGTAGGTGCCCTCGTACTCGACCGGGTTCTGCGTCGCGAGCACGAGGAACGGGCGGGGCAGGAGGTGGGTCTCGCCGTCGGCCGTCACCTGTCGCTCCTGCATGGCCTCGAGCAGCGCGGCCTGGGTCTTGGCCGGAGCCCGGTTCACCTCGTCCGCCAACAACAGGTGGCAGAAGACCGGTCCGGGGCGGAACTCGAACGTCGAGGTGCGCGGGTCGAACACGCTCGACCCCGTGACGTCGGCGGGCATCAGGTCCGGCGTGAACTGGACGCGGCGGAACGACAGGCCGAGCACCTGGCTGAAGCTGAGGGCGGTCAGCGTCTTGGCCACGCCGGGGAAGTCCTCGAGGAGCACGTGACCGTCGGCGAGGATGCCGAGGAGCACCAGCTCGAGGGCATCGCGCTTGCCGACGACGGCTCGTTCGACCTCGTCGAGGATCCGCTCGGCGGCCGTCGCGACGTCGGTCGGGGTGAGGGGCGGTCGCTTCGTCGTCACAGGGCCTCCACGGCGGCCAGCACGGCAGCCAGGGTCTCAGGGGTCGGACCGGCGGCGCGCCGGTCGCTCGGTCGGGGGCGGTCCGGTCGGAGGTGCGACCAGGCCGGCTCGCCGAGGAGCTCGGCGGCGCGCGGGTCGTCGATCGTCCGCCCGTGGCGCGCCTGCAGCCGCTCGCCGGCGGCGTCCCGCAGTTGCGGTCGGAGCCGGAAGTGGAAGGCGCCGTCGGTCTCGGTGGCGCTTCGCATCAGGTGGTCGAGCGCCGTCGTGGGCCCGCGATCACGGGGCCCCGCCCGCCGCCGGAGGAACGGGACGGGGGGAAGTCGGCGGCGCCGGTGGAAGGGCGAGTCGGGGGGCGGGGCCTCCGACGTGGTCGTGAAGCGAAGCACGGCGCGGAGGGCGAGGAGGCCGAGGAGCATGACGTAGGCCCGGAAACCCAGGACCCGTCGCCGATCCTCGAGCAACAGCAGCGGCACCATCGCCGCGGTGAGCGCGACCACGACGACGATCGTGCTCCGGACGGTCCTCACGGTGTCCTGGCGGCGGCACCCGACGCGACCGTCGCCCGCAGGACATGGCCGAGCGCTGCGACCACCTGCGTCCGCTCCTCCTCGGTCGTCGGGCGATGGCCGAAGCGGGCCCGCTCGTAGGCGAGGGTGAGGGCCGCCGAACTCTCGACGAACGCGACGGATCCGCGGTGGACGGCCCGGATCTGTCGGAGCCACTCGTGCGGGGTCGCGGCCGAGGGGCGCGCGGCCGGGGTCGAGGCCAGGCTCCGCTCGAAGAGGGCGTACGCCAGCTGCACGGCCCGCCGGGGGTCGGGTTCGGTGGTCACGAGGGCCAACGCGGCGTCGGCGTCGTCGACCGGCACCGACTGCAAGAGCTCGGCCACCGCTCGTTCGTGTTCCCCGGTCGGATCGTCGGCGGCGGCGCTCGCCTCGTCGTCGGCGGCCGCCGACGTGCGCCTGCGGTTCCGGAGCCGCACGGTCCAGACGGCCAGCCCCGCGAGGGCGACGGTGGCGACGGCCAGGGAGGCCGTCGGCGAGGCCCGAGGCAGGCGCGACGGCTGGTCGGCCGGGGCGTCCCGGTCGGTGACCGAAGCGGCGGTCGGGGGCGGCTTCGACCCGTCGCGCGCCGGCTCGCGCCTCGAGGCGAGCACGGACATGCCGACCAGGAGGGCGGCGACCACGAGGTAGGGGATCCACTGCTGCTTCGGGGTCGGGCGCGGCGACGGCCGTCCGTCGGGCCACAGGGCCCAGGCGGCGAGGGCGCCACAGGCGATGAGGGCGACGGCCACCACGGCCAGGCCGATCGTCCTCGCCGTCGACGCCGTCTCGAAGGAGGCCGCCGTCGCGCCGGAGCTCCCGCGGCTGGCGACCACCACGGCGCCGAGCGCCACCGTCACCCCGGCCACCGCGGCCACGGCGCCTCGACGGGAGGAGGCGCCGGCCGGCATCCGTCATTCCTAGCAACGGCGAGGGACCCGTTGTTCGTGTCGCACCCCACGGCTACGGTTCGACCGACGCCTCGAGCGGCCGGCCCGGCCCCTCCTCCGCCCACCCCGCCGTGGGGTTCCACCGGAGCACGAGGAGCGCGACGTGATCGCCATCATCCCTGCCGCGACGCTGCTCGGCGTCGACGGGCAGCCCATCACCGTCGAGGTGCACGTGTCGAACGGGCTCCCCGCGTTCACGGTCGTCGGCCTACCCGACGCATCGTGCCGGGAGTCGCGCGATCGGGTCCGAGCCGCGTTGCTCTCGAGCGGGCTGGTGTGGCCGATGAAGAAGGTGACGGTCAACCTGGCGCCCTCGGCCGTGCGTAAGGGCGGGGCCGGCCTCGACCTCCCCATCGCCATCGCCCTCCTCGTCGCCAGTGGGGCGCTCGAGCCGGAGGCCGTCGCCGGCATGGCCTTCCTCGGCGAGCTCGGGCTCGACGGCTCCCTCCGCCGCGTCGCAGGGATCGTGCCGATGGTCGACGCCCTCGATGCCCCCGTCGTGGTCGTTCCCTCCGCTGGCGCCGTCGAGGCCGCGCTCGTGGGGCGCCATGTCGTTCGCTGCGCCCCCGATCTCGGCGCACTCGTGGCCGCCCTCCGGGGGGACGAGCCGTGGCCGGTGCCTCCCGATCGCTTGGAGGGGCCGGCGGCGGATGGCGCCCTGACCGGTCCGGCGCCCGACCTCGCCGACGTGCGAGGTCAGCGCCTCGGCCGATGGGCGTTGGAGATCGCCGCCGCCGGGGGGCACCACCTCTTGCTGATCGGCCCCCCGGGATCGGGGAAGACGATGCTGGCGCGGCGGCTGCCGGGGCTACTGCCGCCGTTGGCCCGCAACGAGGCGCTGGCCACGACCCGGATCCACTCGGCCGCCGGGCTCGCCCTGCCGCCAGGTGGGCTCGTCGAGGAGCCGCCGTTCCGGGCGCCGCACCACAACGCCTCGATGGTGTCGCTCATCGGTGGCGGCTCCGGGCTGATGCGCCCCGGCGAGATCTCCTGCGCCCACAACGGCGTGCTGTTCATCGACGAGCTGGGGGAGATGGCGGCGACGACCCTCGACTCGCTGCGCCAGCCGCTGGAGGAGGGGTACGTGCGGGTGGCCCGGGCCCGCGCCACCGTCGAGTACCCCGCTCGGTTCCTCTTCGTCGCCGCCATGAACCCCTGCCCGTGCGGGGAAGGTGGCCCGCCGGGCTCGTGCCGCTGCTCGGAGGTCGCACGCTTCCGCTACGGCCGGCGGCTGTCGGGACCACTCCTCGATCGCTTCGACCTCCGCCTGGCCGTCGACCGCCCCGATGTCAGCGATCTGCTGGGCGGCACCCCCGGCGAGGCGTCGGCCGTCGTCGCCGGTCGGGTGGCGGCGGCTCGGGAGCGGGCGACCTCCCGCGGCGTGCGCTGCAACGCGGAGCTTCCCGGCCCCGGTCTCGAGGCGGTGGTGCGACTCCAGCCCCCAGCGGCTCGGGTGCTGGAGTACAAGTTGCGAGTCGGCGCCCTCAGCGCCCGCGGGCTCCACCGAATCGAGCGGGTGGCCCGCACGATGGCCGACCTCGCCGACGCACCGGACGTCACCGAGGAGCACGTGTGCTCGGCCCTCGAGCTGCGCAGCGATCTCGAGGCGCTGGAGGGGGTCGCATGAGCCCGGGGGCCGGGGGAAGCGCGCTCGCCTGTGCCGCCGCCCTTTCGCAGCTGCCCGGGTGTGGACGCGCCCGCCTCCACGCCGTGCTGGAGGTGGCCGGTGGCGACCCGGTGCGCGGCCTGGAGTGCTGTCTCTGGCGCGGGTGCAACCCTCGACCTCGACCTCGACCTTCGATCGAGGCTCGGACCTGGGGGTGGTGAGCTCATGGAGCAGTGGCGGCGGGCCGCCGGCCGTGTCGACCTCCCCGCCATCGACCGTCGGGCCGCCGAGGTCGGCGCGTCCCTGTGGCTCCGAGGCGATCCCCGATACCCCGAGGCGCTCGTGGAGGATCCCGACCCCCCGGCCGTGCTCTTCGCCGCCGGGGACGCCGGTGCGTTGCGGACGTCCACCGGCGACCGGCGTCCTGCGGTGGCCGTCGTCGGCACCCGCCGGTGCACCTCCTACGGCCTCGACGTGGCCCGGGAGCTCGGCCGCGACCTCGCCGCGGCCGGCGTGGCCGTGGTCTCGGGCCTCGCGTTGGGCATCGACGGCGCGGCCCACGAGGGCGCGCTGGCGGCGGGAAGGGAGGCGGCGCCGGTGGGGGTCGTCGGGAGCGGGCTCGACGTCGTCTACCCGGCCCGGCACCGGTCGCTGTGGCGGCGGGTGGCGGAGGCCGGCCTGTTGCTGTCCGAGGCACCTCCGGGGGCGGAGCCGGAGCCGTGGCGCTTCCCCCGGCGAAACCGCATCCTGGCCGGGCTGGCCGACGTGGTCGTGGTCGTGGAGTCCCACGCCTCGGGCGGCTCGCTCTCGACCGTCCGCGCCGCCATCGACCGGGGGGTGCAGGTGATGGCCGTCCCCGGATCGGTCCGTAGCCCCTCCTCGTCGGGCACCAACCGCCTGCTGGCCGACGGCGTGGCCCCGGTGACGGAGGTGGGGGACGTGCTCGTGGCACTGTCGCTCGAGGGGGCGGTGCCGGCGCTCGAGGGGGCGGTGCCGGGCCGACACCGGTCCGACGGCGGGGCGGTAGCGGGGGAGGCCGACCCGCTCCTCGAGGCCGTCGACTGGACGCCGACGGCGACCGAGGAGGTGCTCCGGCGCACGGGCCTGTCCGTCGGCGAGGCGGCGACGGCCCTGACGAGGCTGGAGGTCCGGGGCCTGGTCCGGCGGCGCAACGGGTGGTGGGAACGGGTGGTGCCGCCTGCTGCGCCCACGGACCGGGGTTACACTGCCACCACGTAGGCGGCTCCCGGCGGCGAGGGGTCGCCGAGGGCGCGAAGGGACCCCGTGGATCAGGACGACACCGACGCAATCCAACAGCTGTGGGTGGAGTACAAGGCCACCGGCTCGCGGGACGCGCGTGACCGCCTGATCGTCCACTACTCGCCGTTGGTCAAGTACGTCGCCGGCCGCGTGTCCGTCGGGCTGCCGCAGAACATCGAGCAGGCCGACCTGGTGAGCTACGGCGTCTTCGGGCTCATCGACGCCATCGACAAGTTCGATCTCGAGCGCCAGATCAAGTTCGAGACCTACGCCATCGCCCGCATCAAGGGCGCCATCATCGACGAGCTCCGCAGCATCGACTGGGTGCCCCGCTCGGTGCGGGCCAAGGCCCGTTCGGTCGAGAAGGCCTACTCCACCCTCGAGGCCAGCCTCCTGCGGACACCCACCGACGCCGAGATCGCCCACGAGATGGGCATCAGCGAGGGCGACCTCCAGACGATCTTCAACCAGATCTCCTTCGTCGGTCTCGTGGCCCTCGACGAGATGCTCTCGGGGGGGAGCGCGGCGAGTCCTCGACCCTCGGCGACACCATCCCGGACAAGGGCGAGGGACCGGTGGCGGCCTACGAGGTCGAGGAGATGAAGCAGATCCTCGCCGGCGCCATCAGCCGCCTCGGCGACCGGGAGAAACTGGTCCTGATGCTCTATTACTACGAAGGCCTGACCCTCGCCGAGATCGGCGAGGTGCTCGGGGTCACCGAGAGCCGGGTGTGCCAGATCCACACCAAGGCCGTGATCCAGCTGCGGTCCCGCATGGCCGAGCCCGAGCGGGAGACGGCGAGCTAGATGGCGAACGGCCCGCGCCGCAACGACCCGCAGCCGGGGTCGTCGCCCCAGGAGCGCATGGACAACGATCGACGAGAAGCACGAGACGGAGGAGACCCGACGATGACGGCGGCGACCGGGCCTGGGCCCAAGGAGCGGGGCAAGCCCCGGGAGACCGAGACCGCGACCGACGCGGGCCCCGGACGAACCTCACGGGCGGCCCCGCCGCTGGGTGCCATCATCGCTTCGCTCCTGGTCGGCCTCCTCCTCGGCGCCGCCGGAGCGACCTTCCTGGCCAACCAGGACAGCAGCCCGTTCGCGGGCGTGATCGATTCCGGCCGCTACCAAGCCGTGATCCTCAGCAACGACAAGGTGTACTTCGGCAAGCTCGACCGGGTCAGCGACGACTACTACCGCCTCGACCAGGCCTTCTTCCTCCGGGAGACGCGCGAGAACGCCGACGCCGAGCCCGTCCGGGCGCTGCTGCCCGTCAACCGCGAGATCCACGCGCCGGACAACACCATGTTGATCCGTGACGACGAGGTCGTGCTCGTGGAGAACCTCGCCAAGGACTCGCCGATCCTCAGCGAGATCCGGCGCCAGCTCGGCGGCAAATAGTCCTGAAAACGTCAGTGACTACGTCGCGTAGTCACTGAACAGCGTACTGTGGCCCAATCCTTGCGGTGGGGCATTCCGGGCCGTATGGTCTATCTGGGCACGGGGTGTGCTCTGAGCGGGAGGCGCATCGCATGACGTCGGCAGGCAAATGGGTTCTCGGACTCTTGATCCTGGTTTTAGGAGCGGTCTTCGTGGCAAGGACCGTGTCTTCGGAGCCCGGTTCCGAGGCGACGATCAAGCAGTTCCAGGCCGAGAGCGCAGCCAACAGCTCGAAGCTGACGGATGAGGCCAAGGCCAAGGCCGCCGCCGATGCGGCCGCCAAGAAGCTGGCCGGCACCGTCGCCGGCGACGTGGCCTGCAAGAAGGCCTGCATCGAGGTCAACGAGGTCGCCAACGACGCCGTGACCACGGCCAAGCTCGCCGCCGGCTCCGTCACCCTTTCCAAGCTCGCCTTCGAGGTGCCCAACCTCAACGAGCTCGAGAACGAGATCAGCGCCCGCAAGGCCGCCGAGGCCGCCACGAAGTCCGCCCAGGCCGAGGCCGCCGCCTCCGGCGCGAAGAACGACGCCGCCATCACCGCGGCCTCCGCCAACGGCATCACCGCCGAGGCCGCCGCCCGCTCGGCCGCCGACGCCGACCTGACCCAGAAGGTCGCCGCCGCCGACGCCGACCTCCTCGGCAAGCTCAACAAGGAGTTGACGGATCGCGGCGCCGCCGACGATGTCCTCCAGGGCAAGCTCAACACCGAGATCGCCGACCGCGCCGGCGCCATCACCAACCTCCGCGGCGAGCTGGCCAACCCCAACCAGGTCGGCGCCCCGATCATCAAGATCAACAACAACGAGATCGTCGCCGACGCCGTCACGAGCGACAAGCTGCTCGACGGCACGATCGTCACCGCCGACCTGGCGAACGTGTTGATCACGAACGAGAAGCTCGCCCCCGACTCGATCACCACCGACAAGATCAAGGACGGCGAGGTCAAGACCTCCGACATCGCCGACAGCAACGTCACGACCGGCAAGATCGCCGATCAGAACGTGACGACGGCGAAGATCGCCAACAGCAACGTGACCACGGGCAAGATCGCCGATCAGAACGTGACGACGGCGAAGATCGCCGACAGCAACGTGACCACGGGCAAGATCGCGGATCAGAACGTGACGACGGCGAAGATCGCCGACAGCAACGTGATCACGGGCAAGATCGCCGATCAGAACGTGACGACGGCGAAGCTCGCCGACGGCAGCGTGACGACTGCGAAGCTCGCCGACGGCAGCGTGACCACCGCCAAGATCGCGAACCAGAACGTCACGACCGCCAAGATCGCCGACCAGAACGTCACGACCGCCAAGATCGCCGACCAGAACGTGACGACGGCGAAGATCGCCGATAGCAACGTGACCACGGGCAAGATCGTGGATCAGAACGTGACGACGGCGAAGCTCGCCGACGCCAACGTGACGACGGTGAAGATCGCCGACGGGAACGTCACGCTCGACAAGCTCGACGCCAACTCGGTCGACAGCTCCAAGATCATCAACGGCACCATCGCCACGGTCGACCTCGGTGATGGCGTGGTGACCCTGGCCAAGCTGGCGCCCGCGTCGGTCGACGCCTCCAAGATCGTCGCCGGGTCGATCACGACCGCCAACCTCGGCGACGGCATCGTCACGCTGGCGAAGCTCGGCGCCAACAGCGTCGACACCACAAAGGTCGTCGACGAGTCGCTCACGACCGACGACATCAAGAACGGTGAAGTCAAGACGCTCGATCTGGCGAACCTGAACGTGACGACGGCCAAGCTCGCCAACGGTAGCGCCACCCTCCTGAAGGTTGCAGCGAGCTCGGTCGACAGCGCCAGGATCGTGGACGGGTCCATCGCCACGGCGGACATCGATGACCTCCAGGTGACGCTCGGAAGCTCGGGCCGAATTCGGTGAACGCCTCGAAGATCGTCGATGGCAGCATCACCACCGCTGACCTCGGCGATGCCCAGGTCACGAAGCTGAAGCTCGCCGGCGACTCGGTCGACTCCACGAAGATCGTGAACGGTTCGATCGGCACCGCCGACCTCGGCGACGCGGAGATCACCTTCGAGAAGCTGGCCGGCGGCTCCGTCCGGGGCGGTGCCGACACCGGTCCGAACAACATTCAGGACGGCTCGATCACGGAGGACGATCTGTCTCCGACGGCGATCTCGAACAACCTTGGCGCCGGGTCATTGGACGGGGCGAAGCTCAAGAACGAGTCGGTCAAGGGCGACGGGGCCGGCAGCGGTCCCAAGGGCCAGATCGCGCTCGACACGATTGGCAGCGCCAACATTCTCGACGGCCAGGTCAAGAGCGCAGACCTCGACCACACCGCCGGCACGGAGGCGGTCGACTCCGGAGCGATCCGCAATGGGGCCGTCACCTCCGCCAAGATCCTCGACGGCACGATCACCGGCGCCGACATCGCCGGCACCACGATCACCGCTGACAACCTGGCGGATGGTGCGGTCACGACGGCGAAGATCCTCGACGGCACCATCACCTCGGCGGATCTGCAGTCCACGACTGGCGGTCCCGGCGCCGTCGCCACCGTCAACCTCCAGGACGACGCCGTAACGGCGCCGAAGATCGCCGCCGACGCCGTGGGCGCTTCGGAGATCGCCACCGGCGCCGTCACGACGGCCGAGATCGCGGACGGCACCATCAAGACCGAGGATCTCCTCGATGGGGCCGTGACGACCGACAAGCAGACGGCGAATGCCGCCTCGGCCTCGGTGCCCCCTGCGACCCTGGTGCTCAACAGCGGGACCCTGAGCGGGACACCCGCCACGGCGAGCCTCGTCCTCACGGCCGGCTCGCACAAGGTGCTCGTCACCGGGCAGACCGTGGCGACCTGCACCTGCCCGAACCCGGGGGATTCGGCCGTCATCATCTGGCGGGCGACGGACACCGACTCGGTGCCGGCGACGACGCAGGTCGGCCCGCTCTCGACGATCACACTGACGAACGCCGCTCCGTCCGCCGTCCTTCCGGTCTCCGGCCTCGCCGTCCTCCCGTCGGCCACCGTCGGTGCGCACCAGTACAGCCTCGAGGTCACGGCCGCCTTCAACGGGGCAACCGCCGTCGACCTCGTCGGCTCCGGGATCACCGCCGTCGACCTCGGTCGCTAGCGGCCCTGCCGCACCCAGCCTCACGATCGAGGGCGTCGGCGGGAGCCGGCGCCCTCGGCTCGTCCGGGGTTCTGGGCGCATTGCTGCACCCAGGGGGTGCACAAATGCGCCCAGAACGGGAATGGCGCCGGCGGGCGTTGCTCCACCGACGTCCCGGCGCTACCTTCGTCACTGACGTACCCGCTCGCTTCCCCGTGAGCCGTTTCTCGTGTTGCTCCGGGGGCTGTCGTGCGTCGCTTCACCGTCGTTCTGGTCGTGCTCGTCGGGCTGTCGGCGGCGCCGGCCGGCGCAGTTGTCGCTCAGACGCGGAATCCGGTCACGTATCGGCCGCCGGTCGATGCGCCGGTGGTCGACGGGTTCCGGCCGCCGGCGTCGGACTACGGCGCCGGCAACCGGGGGGTCGACTACGCCACCACGGAGGGGCAGGCGCTGACGGCGGCGGCCGCCGGCGAGGTCGTGTTCGCCGGGCCGGTCGGCACGGCGAGACACGTCGTCGTGCTGCACGACGACGGGGTCCGGACGTCCTACAGCTTCCTGGCCACCACGGCGGTCCGCCGGGGTGACCACGTCGAGCAGGGGGACGTGGTCGGCACGGCGGCGGCGGGACGCGGCGCACTTCGGGGCGCGGGTCGGCGGCGTGTACGTCGACCCGCTCGTACTGCTCGGCCAACGCCCGGGCGGCGGTGGGCTCCGCGCGCGGCTGGTGCCGGATCCGGAACCGGACCGGCCGCTGAGCGAGGCGGTCGAGCGGCGCGGGCTGGTCGAGACGTTGCGAGATCTGGCCCGCACCAGCATCGGGTCGGGGGCGGCGTGGCTGCGGGACCGGGCGGTCGAAACCGCGGAGCGAAAGGTGGCCTTGGCCCGGGTGCTGGCCGACACCGCGATCGATCTGTCCGTGCCGCTCCCGGTGTACCTGGCCGCCGCGGCCCTGCGGTGGCAGGAGGAGCAGACCGACTGCACGCCGGAGGGCGCGCCCGTGGCGGCCCGAGCACCGCAACGTCGGATCGTGGTGCTGGTCGGCGGGCTCGGCTCCTCGACCGGCCGCACGGCGGTGCTCGACGTGGACATCGCCGCCCTGGGGTACGACCCCGCCGATGTCCACCAGTTCTCCTACACCGGAGCGGCGACGCCGTACGCACCTCGGGACACCCTGGGCGACATCGGCGCCAGCGGGGCCCGTCTCGCGGCGCAGATCGACGACCTGCAACGGGCCCACCCCGACGCCGCGGTCGACGTGATAGCCCATTCCCAGGGCGGCCTCGTCGCCCGCAGCGCCATCACCGTCCACCATGCCGCGCCGGCGACGGTGGTGACGATGGCGACGCCCCATCACGGCGCCGACCTCGCCACGGCGGGGGTGGCCATCGACGGCTCCATGGCCGGCCACCTGCTCCTCGAGGTCGCCGGCGGCACCCTCGGCGAGCGCGGGATCGACCCGACCGCCACGTCGATCCGGCAGATGAGCGAGGGCAGCGACTTCCTCCGTCACCTGCCCGATCAGGGCTGGTCGTCCGACACCCGGGTGGTGTCGTTGGCCGCGCGGAACGACCCCGTCGTCCCGGCCCACCAGAGCCGTTTGGCGGGCGCCGACAACGTGGTGGTCACCACCAACGGGGGGATCGGTGGCAACGACCACAAGCTGCTGCCCGGCTCGCCACCGACGACGACCGAGGTGGCCCGGGCCCTCGCCGGGCAGGCGCCGACCTGCCGGAGCCTGCCCGACACGTTGTTGGACGAGGTCGACAGCCGCCGCATCAGCGCGGTCCACGACACGCTCGGCGCGGCGTTGGCGGCGGGCGGCCTGTACGTGGACGCGCGAGCGCGGACCGCCGGCCTCGAAGCGATCCGGCGCTGATGCGCGATGAGGTGGACGCACGACCCGCCACTACGCTCGCTCCCCCGATGGGTCGGACGAGGCGCTGGGGCGCCGCCCTCGGGGGGTTCCTCGTCGCGCTCGAGCGCGGCGACGGGTGGGCTCGCGGCCCCGGCCGCCGCCGCCGCCGCCGCCGCCGAACCCGACGACCCGTGGCTCGTCCGGGAGGCGCGGTTCGAGCCCCTCGACGCCGCTCCGCTCGGCGTCGACGGCGTGGGCGAGTACCGGGGGAGCATCCGCATCACCCGCAGCGGCGCCGGGGTCGGTGTCGTCAACGCCCTGCCGCTCGACGACTACCTGCGGGGCATCAGCGAGGTGCCGTCGAACTGGCCCATCGAAGCGCAGAAGGCCCAGGCCATCGCCGCCCGCACGTACGCCCTCCACGAGGTGGGGCGAGAGGTCAACGCCGCGTACAAGCAGGCCGGTGCGGACATCTGCGCCACGGACGCCTGCCAGGTGTACGCCGGCCTGGCCAAGGAGCGACGACCTGGCAGCGAGCGCTGGAGTGCTGCGGTCGAGTCGACGACGGGCCAGGTGCTCGTCTACCAGGGTGCCCCGATCGTCGCCAAGTACTCGAGCTCGAACGGGGGCCAGACCGTCGGCGGCGGGCAGCCGTACCTGCGGGCCACCCCCGATCCGGACGACGCGTACAGCCCCCTCCACCAGTGGCGATCGACGTTCCCCCTCGCCGACGTCGCCCGGGTCGTCGGCCTGGCCGCCGAGCCGACCGCGCTCCGGACGGAGGGTGACGTCATCGTCGCCACCTCCCTCGATCCCGACGGCAACCCGGTGGAGCAGCGCCTGCCGGCGACCGACTTCCGGAGTCGCATCAACTCGGCCCTGGTCGCCCCGGCGGGCCTGCCCGTGGCGCTGCCTTCCACGCGCTTCGCGGCCGTGGCCGTGGACGGGCTCGTCGTCATCGACGGACGCGGATGGGGCCACGGCATCGGTCTCAGCCAGTACGGCGCCCTCGGCAAGGCCATCCGCGGACTGAAGGCGGCCGACATCCTGGCCGCCTACTACTCGGGTCTCCGCCCGGTCGCCGTCCCCGCCGACCAGCTCCCGCCCCAGGTCAGGGTGGCCGTGGCCCTCGATCGCGCCGAGGCTTGGGTGCACAGCGCCGGCGGTCGGTTCCGGGTCGTCGACGCCGACGGACGGGTCGTCGCCCACCGGGCGACCGGCGCGTGGCGGGCCACGCCGGCCCCGAACGGACGCATCCGACTCGTCCCTCCCACAGATGAGGCCGGCGCCCCGGGTGCCGCCCTCACGACGGCCGAGCCCGCGGCCGCCCACGTCCGCCAAGCCGTCGCCCTCCGCATCGAGCTGCAGGGTCCGGCCGCCCTCACCCGCATCACGCTCACCAACCCGGCGGGCGCCACGACCGAGCTCGACCCGTCCAAGCTGCGGGCGAGCGGTCCTCTCACCGTCCGCCTCGGTGCGGCCACGACGTCGGAGCCGGGCCCGTATCGCGTCGACTTCGAACGTGACGCCGGCGCCGGCCGGGTCGTCACCGTCCCGGTTGTCATCGACGTGGCGCCGGCCGAGGCGAAGGCGCCGGCGGCGGTGGCGAACCCCGGCGGGACCGGCCGGGACCGCCCGGCGGCGCTCGTCACCGCGGGAACCGGTTCGGTCCGGGCCCTGCAGGGCCTGGCCACCGTGCTCCTGCTCGCCGTGGTTGCCGCCGGCGCCGCCTGGATGGGGCGAAGGCCGGGCATCGAACTACACTGATCGACCGCCCCAGCAACCTCGCCGGGGCTCGACCACGCCCGTGCGCAGCCACGGTCGTCCCGCCGCCGGCGGGACGCGAGCGCACCGGGTCATCGCAACCAACCGCTGGAAAGGTTTCCCCATGGCCGTCGTCACGATGAGGCAGTTGCTCGAAGCCGGAGTCCACTTCGGGCACCAGACCCGCCGCTGGAACCCGAAGATGAAGCGCTACATCTTCGGTGAGCGCAACGGGATCTACATCATCGACCTGAACCAGACGCTCACCGGCATCGAGAAGGCGTACATCTACGTGCGCGACCTCGTCGCCGGGGGCGGCACCGTCCTGTTCATCGGGACCAAGAAGCAGACCCAGGACCCGATCAGCAAGTACGCCGACGACTGCGGCATGCCGTACATCAACGAGCGCTGGCTCGGCGGCATGCTCACCAACTTCCAGACGATCAGCGGCCGAGTGAAGAAGCTCCAGGAGCTCGAGCGCATGCAGGCGGTGGGCGACTTCGAGGCCATGCCGAAGAAGGAGGCCCTCCTGCTCAGCCGTGAGCTCGAGAAGCTGCAGCGCAACCTCGGCGGCATCCGCAGCATGGACAAGCTCCCCGACGCGGTGTTCATCATCGACACCAAGAAGGAGCACATCGGGGTCACCGAGGCCAACAAGCTCGGCCTCCCGATCGTGGCGGTGGTCGACACCAACTGCGATCCCGACCTCATCGACTACGTCATCCCGGGCAACGACGACGCCATCCGCGCCGGCAGCCTGCTGTGCCGCGTCATCGCCGACGCCGTCAAGGAAGGCCAGTTGATCCACTCGCGCCGCAACCCGCGTGCCGGCGGCGGCCGCTCCGGCCCAGCTCACCCCCGAGCAGGAGGCGCGCGCGCGCCGAGCAGCAGGCCGAGGCCCGCCGCCAGGCGGCGCTGGCCCAGCGTGAGCGCGAGGCGCGCCTGGCCGCCGCTCGCGACGCCGAGCAGAACGCCGACACCCCCCTCGCCACCGTCGAGGGAACGACCGAGAGCGCCGACCGACGCGCCGGCCGTCGACCAGCAGGGCCCCGGCCCGGAGGGCGTCGCCGCAGAGGAAGACGAATAGCCATGGCCGACTTCACCGCCCAGGACGTCAAGAAGCTCCGGGACCTCACCGGCGCCGGGATGATGGATGCCAAGAAGGCGCTCGTCGAGAACGACGGCGACTTCGATGCCGCCGGCAAGTGGCTGCGGGAGCAAGGCCTCGGGAAGGCTGCCGAGCGCACCGACCGCGAGAACACCCAGGGTGCGGTGGCCGTTGCTCGCGACGGCAATGCGGCCGCCCTCGTCCAGCTGAAGTGCGAGACCGACTTCGTGGCCAAGGCCCCCGACTTCGTCGCCCTCGTCAACGACCTCGCCGAGCTGGTCGCCGAGTCGGGCGAGGGCGCGGCCGCCGAGCGCCAGACCCAGATCGACGATCTCAAGCTCAGCCTCAAGGAGAACATCGAGCTCGGCCAGGTCGTCCGCTTCGAGGCGGCCGAGGGGTCGGTCATCGACGCCTACAACCACATCCAGAACGGGCGCGGCGTCAACGGCGTGCTCGTCGAGGTCGCCGGCGGCAGCCAGGAGCTGGCCCACGACATCGCCGTCCACATCGCGTTCGCCAAGCCGGGCACGTTCGCAGCGCGAGGACGTGCCGGCCGAGGCGATCGAGGAGGAGCGGGCGACGCTGCTCAAGGAGACCCAGAACGAGGGCAAGCCCGAGGCGGCGTTGCCGAAGATCGTCGAGGGCAAGGTCGGCGGGTGGTTCAAGCGGGTTCCCGGCGGGTCGCTGCTCGAGCAGCCCTACGTCAAGGACGACAAGCAGACCATCACACAGGTCCTCGGCGGCGGCCAAGGTCGACCCGGTTCGCCCAGGTCGTCATCGGCGGCTAGACAGCCGACCGTGACCGACCCGAGCAGCACCCCCCGCTGGGGGCGGGTCGTCCTGAAGATGTCGGGTGAGGCGTTCGCCTCGTCGGAGGTCGACGAGACCATCGACGGGGTGACCGTCGACCGCATCGCCCGCGAGATCGCCGATGCCACCAGTCCGAGCTCGGCGTCGAGATCGCCGTCGTCGTCGGCGGCGGCAACATCTGGCGCGGCGCCACCGGTGCAGCCGAGCCGGCATGGACCGGGCCACCGCCGACCACATGGGCATGCTGGCCACCGTCATCAACGCGCTGGCCCTGCAGGACGCCCTCGAGCGCCACGGCCAGCCCACCCGGGTGCAGAGCGCCATCGACATGCCGAGGTGGCCGAGCCCTACATCCGCCGTCGGGCCATGCGCCACCTCGAGAAGGGCCGGGTCGTCATCTTCGCCGCCGGCATGGGCAACCCGTTCTTCACCACCGACACGCCCGCCGCCCTCCGCGCCGCCGAGATCGAGGCCGACGTGGTGCTGAAGGGCACCCACGGCGGCGTCGACGGCGTCTACACCGCCGATCCCCGAAGCAGGACCCGACGGCGACGAAGCTACGACGAGGTCTCCTTCAGCGAGGCGCATCACCAAGGACCTGCGGGTGATGGACCTCACCGCGTTCACGCTCTGCAAGGAGAACGACCTCCCGATCCTGGTCTTCGACGTCATGACGCCCGGCAACATGCGTCGCGCGCCTCGCGGGGGAGCCGATCGGTACGCTGATTCGGTGATGGACGACGACGACTCCCTCATCGGCGCCGTGTTCGAGCGACACCCGGGAGAAGATGGCCAAGGCCGTCGCCCACGCTCCAGCTCCGACTTCGCGTCCGTGCGCACCGGGCCGGGCCACGCCCGCCCTGGTCGAGAACCTCAGGGTCGAGTACTACGGCGCCGAGACCCCGCTGCAGCAGATCGCCGGCATCAACGTGCCCGAGGCCCGGCTGCTCGTCATCACGCCGTACGACAAGCGCTCGCTCAAGGCCATCGAGAAGGCGATCCAGAACTCCGATCTCGGCATCAACCCGTCCAACGACGGCACGGTCATCCGCCTCGTCGATCCCGCCGCTGACCGAGGAGCGCCGCAAGGAGTTCGTCAAGGTGGCCAAGGCCAAGGCCGAGGACGGCGCGGATCGCCATGCGCAACCTGCGCCGGGCCGCCCGCCACGAGCTCGACGGGTTCGAGAAGGACGGCGACGATCACCAGCGACGAGCTCGAGCGGGCCGAGAAGGACCTCGACAAGGTCACCCAGGACTCGGTGGCCGAGATCGACCGGCTGTTGCAGCACAAGGAGCAGGAGCTGCTCGAGGTTTGAGGCAGCCTTCCCGCGAGGGGGACCGCACCGATGGCTGACGAGTTCGACGACGACGGGGCGCGTCCCGCACCACCGCGCCCTTCGGGCGAAGGCGTGCGCATCATCGGCGCCCAGGAGGCCGCGGCCCGCGAGGCCGAGCTGGCCGGCCGGCTGCCCGAGGACATGCCGAGGTACGGCGACGTCCCGCCTCAACCGGCGGGGCCCCGCCCCGCCGTGCGGTTCCCGCTGCCCGAGGACGCCGACCCGACCTCCCTCGTCACCAGCGGCTCGTCCTCGTCGGCTCCGTCGACGCCGGCGCCGCCGCCGCCCGATCTGCCGCACTGGACCGAGCCGCCGACGGGCGAGGTGCCCCGCATCCTCGCCACCGACGGCGACGACCACGACGATCTCGAGGCCTGGTCGGGTCTCACCAACCGCTCGCCCCGCTGGCGGGAGGGCGAACGACTGGGAGGAAGCCGACTTCGACGACGACTCCCTCCTCGAAGACGAAGGGGAGCGCATGGGCGCCCTCGACGAGCATCGTGCCGAGCGCGACGTCTTCACCTTCGGAGAGGATCAGGAACTGTTCGACGACGAAGACGTGGCCGCCGCCCCGGCCCGGCCCCAGACCACCCGCATCCGCACCCGCATCCCGGCCGAGCCGGCGGACCTCGGCGGGGGCGGTGGGAGCGGCTCCGGCGGCGGCAACGGGGCCGGCGGCGACCGCGACCTGCCCGTCGCCATCGCCGCCGGGGTCGGCATCCTGATCGTGGCCCTGCTGCGCCTTCTCGCAGGGCCCGAAGTGGGCGGCGGCCTTCTCCACGATCGTGGTCGTCGCCGCCGCGGCCGAGGCCTTCGACGTGTTCCGGCGGGCGGGCCACAAGCCGGCCACGCTGCTCGGTCTGGTCGCCACCGGATCACTGATGATCGGCGCCTACGTCCGGGGGGAACGGGCCATCCCGCTGGTCCTGGCCCTGGCGGTCGTGTTCGGCATGCTCTGGTACCTGTTCGGGGTGGTCCGCGGACGACCGTCGGTGAACCTCGGGATCACGTTCCTGGGGCTGCTGTGGGTCGGCTTCCTCGGGTCGTTCGCGTCGCTGATGCTGCGGTACCCCGATCGGGAGGGCGTCGCCTTCCTGCTCGGCACGGTGCTGGCGGTGGTGGCCAACGATGTCGGCGCGCTGTTCATCGGTCGCAAGTGGGGGAACACGCCGCTGGCCGGGGAGATCAGCCCGAACAAGACGTGGGAGGGCTTCGGCGGCGCCGCCGTGTTCACGTTGCTCATCTGCGCCGCGATCGTCAGTCGGATCCACCCGTGGGGCTTCGGTTCGGCCATCGTCCTCGGACTCGTGGTCTCGATCGTCGGACCTCTCGGGGACCTCTGCGAGTCGATGGTCAAGCGGGACCTCGGGCTCAAGGACATGGGGAGCGTGTTGCCGGGCCACGGCGGCGTGCTCGACCGGTTCGACGCCCTGCTCTTCGCCCTCCCGGCCGCCTACTACCTCGTCGAGCTCCTGAACCTCGCCGGCAAGTAGCCGGGGCGGCGCCGGCGTGAAGACGGTCTCGCTGGTCGGATCCACCGGCTCGATCGGCACCCAGGCCGTCGACGTGGTGCGGGCCGAGCCCGACCGCTACCGGGTCGTCGCCCTCGGTGCCTCCACGTCGGTCGGGACGCTGGCCGCCCAGGCCAACGAGCTCCGGCCCGACGTCGTCGCCATCGCCGACGCCGGCCTGGTCGACGAGCTGGCCAGGCTCGTGCCGAAGGGCACCGAGGTGCTCGGCGGCCCGGAGGCGCTGGCCGCCATCGCCACCGAGGCCGACGTCGTGGTCAACGGGGTCGTCGGTTTCGCCGGCCTCCCGGTGACCCTGGCCGCGCTGCACGCCGGCCGGCGCCTGGCGCTGGCCAACAAGGAGTCGCTGATCGCGGCCGGCCCCGTGGTGCAACGGGCCCGCCAGACCCCCGGCGCCGAGATCGTCCCGGTCGACTCCGAGCACTGCGCCGTCCACCAGTGCCTGCGGGGCAATCCGCTCGAGCGGGTGGCCCGCATCGTCCTCACCGCCAGTGGGGGACCCTTCCGCGGCCGGTCCTCCGACGAGCTCGCCGCCATCACGGTGGAGGAGGCGCTGGCCCATCCGACGTGGTCGATGGGGCCGAAGATCACGGTGGACTCGTCGACGCTGATGAACAAGGGGCTCGAGGTCATCGAGGCGAACGAGCTGTTTCAGGTGGGCTACGACCGCATCGACGTCGTCGTGCACCCGCAGTCGGTCGTGCACTCGATGGTCGAGTACAGCGACGGCGCCACCATGGCCCAGCTGTCGATGCCCGACATGCGCCTGCCCATCGGGTACGCCCTCGCCTACCCCGACCGGGGGGCGGCGTCGTGGGGGGCCATCGACTGGACCGCCCTCGGCCGGTTGGACTTCGAGCCGCCGGACCTCGAGCTCTTCCCCTGCCTGGGGCTCGCCTACGCGGCCGGTCGCGAGGGCGGCGACGCCCCGGCGACGCTGAACGCCGCCAACGAGGTGGCGGTGGCCGCCTTCCTCGACGGGCTCATCCCCTGGCTGGGGATCGCCGAGGTCATAGAAGCGGCCCTGGACGGCCACAATGGAGGAGACCTCGAATCGGCCGAGGACGTCGTCGAGGCCGACCGGAGGGCCCGGGAACGGGCCCGCCACGCGGTCGATCGGAGAACGGGAGCGGCATGACCGACCTCATCGAACCCACCACCGAGGCCGAGGCCGAGGAGGCCGCCCGCAAGAAGGCGCCCCCGACGCCCGAGGAGCAGCGCTCGGCCTCGATCCGCCTGCTCGTCGTGCTGGCCGTGGGCGCCGCCATCACGGTGGCGACGGGCGCGACCAAGACGGTGCTGGTCGTGGTCGCCCTCATCACCATGGTGATGCTCCACGAGCTCGGCCACTACCTCACGGCCAAGTGGGGCGGCATGAAGGTGACCGAGTTCTTCGTCGGGTTCGGGCCCCGCCTGTGGTCCGTGCGCAGGGGCGAGACCGAGTACGGGGTCAAGGCGCTGCCCCTCGGGGGCTACGTCAAGATCCTCGGCATGCACAACCTCGATCCGATCGAGGACCCTGCGGACGAGCCCCGCACCTACCGGCGTCAGTCCTTCGGCCGACGCCTGTCCGTCGCCGTCGCCGGCTCGACGATGCACTTCATCATCGCCTTCCTGCTCTTCTTCACGGTCAACGCCTTCGTCGGCGTCCCGACCATCGGCACGACCATCGGCGGCGTCCTCGCCTTCGACGGAGGCGGGCCGAGCCCGGCCCAGGAGGCCGGCCTGCGGGTGGGCGACAAGGTGCTCGCCATCGACGGCGTGGCCGCCGACAGCTGGGACACGGTCCGCAAGCACATCGCGGCGCGCCCCGGCCAGCCCATCGCCATGACCGTCGTGCGGGCCGGCCAGCGGGTCGAGCTGACGGCGACGCCGGTCGACATCAGCCAGGTCAAGATCGACGGCGAGACCATCTCCAACGACAAGCCGCGGCTTCCTCGGCCTCGAGCCGAAGGACGAGTACCGCACCGTCAACCCCGTCACGGCCGTCGGCCGGTCGGCCAAGCAGTGGGTCGGCGGCGGGTTCGACGGCGCCGAGGACGTGGCGCCGGGCCTCATCGACAACGCCAAGGCGCTGGGGAGCATCGCCAGTCCATCGGGCGCATCGAGCCTCTGGACGAACATCACGGGTGGGGCCGACGGCAAGGGCGATCCCGACGGCGTGCGGTTCCTGTCGCCGGTCGGTTTCGTCCGGGTCGCCGGCCAGGCGGCGGAGAACAGCCTCTTCGCCGTGCTGAGCCTCCTCATCGCCATCAACGTGTTCGTCGGCATCTTCAACTTGTTGCCGCTCCTGCCCCTCGACGGCGGCCACGTGGTCATCGCCGTCTACGAGGCGGTGCGATCGAAGGTGGCCAAGAAGCGGTACACCGCCGACGTGGCCAAGCTCATGCCCCTCACCTACGCCGTCGTGCTCCTGATGGTGTTCCTCGGTGTGTCGGCGCTGTACCTCGACATCGTCCGTCCGCTGAACTTCCGGTAGGCGAACCATGGACTTCACGACCTCCGCGCCCCGGCGCAAGACCCGCCAGATCATGGTCGGGAACGTTCCCGTCGGCGGCGACGCGCCGATCACGGTGCAGTCGATGACCATCACGAAGACGGCCGACGTCGAGGGCACCCTGCAGCAGATCTACGCCCTGGCCGCGGCCGGCGCCGACATCGTGCGCTGCACGTGCAACGAGATGGAGGCGGCCGAAGGGCTGGCCCAGATCGTGCCCCGTTCGCCCGGTGCCGATCGTCGCCGACATCCACCACCAGTACAAGATGGCCCTCGCCGCCCTCGACGCCGGCGTCGCACTGCCTGCGGCTCAACCCGGGCAACATCCGCCGGCCCGAGCACATCAAGGCCGTGGCCGAGGAGTGCCAAGGACCGCGGCGTGCCCATCCGCATCGGCGTGAACGGCGGCGTCGCTCGACCCGAAGCTCTACGAGAAGTACGGCGGCAGGTCACGCCCGAGGCGATGGTCGAGTCGGCGCAGCAGGAGCTGGCCTACTTCGACGAGGTCGGCTTCGACGACGTCAAGATCTCGGTCAAGGCGTCGAACGTGCCGCTGATGATCGAGGCCTACCGCCAGCTCTCCGAGGCCACCGACTACCCCCTCCACCTCGGGCGTCACCGAGGCCGGTCCGCCGCCGGCCGGCCTGATCAAGGCCACGGCCGGCATCGCCACGCTCCTGGCCGAGGGCATCGGCGACACCATCCGCTACTCGCTCACCGCCGACCCCGTCGAGGAGGCGCGGGCCGGCCGCCAGCTCCTCGAAGCCATGGGGCTGCGGGAGCGCAAGGACGTCGACCTGATCGCCTGCCCGTCGTGCGGGCGGGCCGAGGTCGACGTGATCGCGGTGGCCAAGGCCGCCATGGAGGCCTTCGGTGACCGGGAGATCCCGCTCCAGGTCGCGGTCATGGGGTGCGTGGTGAACGGCCCCGGCGAGGCGCGCGACGCCGACCTCGGGATCGCCGCCGGCCGCAAGAAGGGCCACCTGTTCATCAAGGGGCGGAACGTCGGCGGTCGTCCCCGAGGACGAGATGGTGGAGACCCTCGTGCGCTACGCCGAGCGGATCATGGAGGAGGGGGTCGAAGCGGTGCTCGCGTCGGCCGACCTCGACAAGGCCAAGAAGGCGGCCGACGCCGACCGTGCCGCGCTCCTGGGCGAGCAGGGCGCGGACGCCAACGACGCCGGCACACGCGTCGAGCTCATCCGCAAGACGGTGGAGGGCGAGCGGCCAGACTGACGGGGTGCACCGGGTCTGGCAGTGGGTCGCGGCGTCGGCCTTCGGCCTCGCACTCGTCGCCGCGCCCGTCGTGAGCGCACCGGCGGCGCCGGCTCAGGTCCTCGACCCCCCGCCGCCCACGACCGCGGCGCCCGCCCCCACCCCGACCACCGCGGCTCCGGCGACCACGGCGGCCCCGCCCGAGACCACCGCAGCACCCGAGACGACGGCCGCCCCGGCCACGACGGCAGCATCGGCCAAGCCGGCGACGACCCGTCCGCCGGGTCCGAGCACGACCACCATCCCGCCGACGACCACGACCCCCGAGCAGCTGCCGACGTTGCCGCCGCTCCCCGGGGGCCAGGGCGGCCCGACCCCGGCGACCACGCCCCCCCGGCGTCGGACCGGAACCTGGCTCGGGTCAGCCCGTTGTTCCCGGCCCTGAGCGCCGGTGGGTTCACGGTTGCCCTGCTCATCGTCGTCGTCCGGTTCCTCGTCCGCCCGCGACGAGTCCCGAAGCGGTAGCGCTCACGCCGCCGACACGCTCCGGGAGGAACGAGATGGGGGTCAGTCGAAGAGGATGACGGAGCGGGCGATCTCGCCCTGCTTCATCGCGGCGAAGCCGTCGTTGATGTCGTCGAGCGTGATGCGGCGCCGAGACGAGCTCGTCGAGCTTGAGGCGGCCCTGGAGGTAGAGGTCGACGTAGCGGGGCATGTCGACGCGGAAGCGGTTCGAGCCCATGTTCGAGCCCTGGATCTTCTTCTCGCCCAGGAACTCGAAGCCGTGGAGCTCGATCGTCTGGCCGACCGGGATCATGCCGATGACCGTGGCGGTGCCGCCCGTGCGCAGCATCGGCGAACGCCTGCTCGGCCGTCACCTTCAGGCCGATGGCCTCGAAGGCGTAGTGCACGCCGCCGCCGGTCAGCTCCATCACCTGCTGCGACGGCGTCGCCGTCGCGAGGCGTTGACCACGTCGGTGGCGCCGAACGCCTCGGCCAGCTCGAGCTTCGAGGCGAGCATGTCGACGGCGATGATCCGCGACGGCGCCGGCGATGCAGGCGCCCTGGATGGCGTTGAGGCCGATGCCGCCGCAGCCGATGACGGCGACGGTCGCGCCGGGCTCGACCTTGGCGGTGTTGAACACCGCGCCGAGGCCGGTGGTGACGCCGCAGCCGATGAGGGCGGCGCGGTCGAGCGGCATGTCCTTGTGGATCTTCACGATGGCGTGCTCGTGCACGAGCATCTGCTCGGCGAACGACGACAGGTTCGAGGAACTGGTTCATGACCGCGCCGTCCGGTCGGGCTGAGCCGCGGCCGCATCGCCCATCGGCCGGCGGGTCTCGGGGTTCTGGCACAGCGACAGGTGCGCCCGGTGAGGCAGTACTCGCAGTGGCCGCAGAAGACCGAGAGGCAGGTGATGACGTGGTCGCCGGGCTGGACGTAGGTGACCTGATCGCCGACGGCCTCGACGACGCCGGCCGACTCGTGGCCGAGCACGACCGGCACCTGGGCGGGGTACTTGCGCCTCCATGAAGTGGAGGTCGCTGTGGCACAGGCCGGCGGCGGACGGTGCGGACCAGGACCTCGCGGGGTCCCGGCTTGTCGATGGCGACCTCTTCGATCTCGAGGTCGCCGGGACAGGAGTTGAGGACAGCGGCTTTCATGGCCCGAATCTTGTCGGGTCCGCGGGGGCCGCGCTCGTACGATGCCGGGATGCGCATGTCCCGGCTCCTCCTCCGCACCCTGCGCGACGCGCCGAGCGACGCCGAGGCCGTCTCCCACCAGCTGCTCGTGCGGGCGGGCTACATCCGCCGCCACGCGTCCGGCATCTACACGTTCCTGCCCCTCGGGTGGAAGCTCCTCCAGCGGGTCGAGGAGATCGTGCGCTCGGAGATGGAGGCGGCCGGCGCGCAGGAGATGCTGATGCCGATCCTGCAGAGCGTCGAGCTCTGGGAGTCCACGAACCGGCTGGCGACGATGGAGGACATCCTCTTCCGCCTCGAGGGCAAGGGCGGCGACTTCGTGCTCGGGCCCACCCACGAGGAGGTCGTCACGGCCACCGTCGCCGCCGAGGTCGACAGCTATCGCGATCTGCCCCTCAACGTGTTCCAGATCCAGTTCAAGTATCGGGACGAGGCCCGTCCCCGGTTCGGGCTGTTGCGGGGGCGCGAGTTCATCATGAAGGACGCCTACTCCTTCGACGTGAGCCCTGCCGGCATGCAGGAGCAGTACCAGACGATGTATGCCGCCTATTGCCGCGTGTTCGACCGTTGCGGCCTCACCTACCAGCCCGTCGAGGCGGAGTCCGGCGCCATCGGCGGCGAGGTCAACCACGAGTTCATGGTGGCGAGCGCGATCGGCGAGGACTTCTACGTCTCGTGTCCCAAGGGCGACTACTCCGCCAACACCGAAGCGGCCGTGGCCGGCGACCGCTGGGTCGACAAGCCCGTGCCGCCCGAACCCCTCGAGGAGCACCACACCCCCGACCGTCCCGGCATCGACCTGGTGGTCGAGCACTTCGTGGCGGCCGGACGCGACCTCGACGCGAGCGGGATGCTCAAGTGCATCGCCCTGGTCGACACCGAGGCCGACGACGCACCCGTGATCGTGCTCGTGCCCGGCGATCGTGAGGTCCGGGTGCCCGCGGGCATGCGGCCCTTCGCCGACGACGACTTCGCCCGCCACCCCGGGCTGCACAAGGGCTACATCGGGCCCATGGGTCTGCAGGCCCAGGGCGTGCGGGTGCTGGCCGACAAGTCCGTGAAGGCGCCCCGCACGTGGGTGACCGGAGCCAATCGAGCCGACCACCACGTCAGCGGGGCGACCCTCGGGCGCGACTTCGAGGTCGACGCCTTCGGGAACCACGCCACCGTCACCGCCGGCGACCCCTGCCCGCGGTGCGGGACGCCCGTGGAGCTCGTCCGCTCGGTCGAGGCCGGCCACACCTTCCAGCTCGGTCTCACCTACAGCCTCAAGATCCCGGGGGCCACATTCCTCGACGAGGACGGCAAGGAGCAGCCCTTCTGGATGGGCTGCTACGGCATCGGCATCTCCCGCCTGCCGGCGGTGGTGGCCGAGGAGCACCACGACGAGCACGGCCTGTGCTGGCCGCCCGAGGTGGCGCCCTTCCAGGTCCACCTGCTGAGCCTCGGCGCCAACCGCAACGCCGAGGTGGCCGAGGCCGCCGACCGGATCTACGACGAGTTGACCGCCGCCGGCGTCCGGGTCCTGTACGACGACCGTGAGGCCTCGGGCGGCGTGAAGTTCGCCGATGCGGACCTCCTGGGCATGCCGACGCAGCTCCTCGTCGGCGCGAAGGGCCTGGCCAAGGGCATCGTCGAGCGCAAGGACCGCCGTACCGGCGACCGCGACGAGCTCCCCCTCGACCAGGTCACCGCCGCTTTCCGGCGCGAACGGACGGCATAGCCCCCGTTCGCGCCGGAAAGCGATTAGGAAGACAGCCATGGACGTCTTCGAAGCGATCAGGACCACCCGGGCGATGCGGCGACTCGACCCCGCCAAGCCGGTCGAGCGACGAGGACCTCTGGACGATCGTCGAGGCCGCCACCAAGGCGGCGACCGGCGGCAACAGCCAGCCGGTGCGCTGGCTGGTGGTCACCGACGCCGAGAAGCGGGCCAAGCTCGGCGAGATCTACAAGAAGTCGTGGGCACCGGTGGCCGAGATGTACCGCACCCGTACGCCGGCCGATGACACGACGACCCAGCGGGTGCTCAACAGCGCCGATCACCTCGGCGAGCACATGGGCGACGCCCCGGCGATCATCGTCCCGTGCGCGAAGAACGGCGACCCGGCGAGCGTCTATCCCGGGGTGCAGAACCTGTTCCTGGCCGCCCGCGCCCTCGGCCTCGGCACCACCCTGACCACCGTGCACAAGCTCAACGAGCAGGAGGTGCGGGACGTGCTCGCCATCCCCGAGGACGTCCAGACCTACGCACTGATCCCCGTCGGTCACCCGACCGGCAAGTGGGGCGAGGCCCAGCGACGGCCGGTCGAGGAGACGACCTACTGGGACACCTGGAAGGAGTCCCGCACCCGGTAGTCGGCCCGTCCCCGGAGGCCGACGAAGCCGCCCAAAGCTTGGTCGCCAGCTATACTCCTCGGGCTGTTCCGTTGGACATCGGGTGGTTGGGCAAGCGTGGGCGGAAGCCCACGCTTCTCTTTTGGAAGGGAGGCTGGATCGTGAACGTCGTCGACCGGGTGCGCGAGCTGATCGAGCCGCTCGTTACCTCTCAGGGCGGTGAGGTGGTGGATGTCGAGCACGGTCCCGGCCTCCTCCGCATCTACCTCGACCGCGGCGAGGGCGGCATCGACCTCGAGGCCATCACCCGTTTCAGTGAGCAGATCTCCGACCTCCTCGACGTCGAGGATCCGGTGCCCGGGCGCTACACCCTCGAGGTGTCCAGCCCGGGCCTGGAACGACCGCTGAAGACGCCGGCGCACTTCCAGCGCTTCGTCGGCACGGTGGTCAGCGTCAAGACCACGTCGAAGGTCGAGGGCGACCGTCGGTTCCAGGGTCCCCTCACCGAGGCGACCGACGAGACGGTCACGGTCGGGGGCCGGACGCTCCGCTACGACGAGATCGAGAAGGCGAAGACGGTCTTCGAATGGGGACCCACGCCGAAGAAGACGACGAAGAAAGCGACCACGACATGACTGCTCCGAACGTTGACATGCTCGACGCCATGCGGCAGATCGCCGAGCTCCGGGGCATCCCGGTCCAGACGCTGTTCGAGGCCCTCGCCAACGCCCTCGAGACCGCCTACAAGCGCATGCCGGGAGCGTGGGAGAACAGCTGGGTCGACATCGATCCGGACACCGGCGACTACCACATCTGGGCCCAGGAGCTCGATGCCGAGGGTGCCCCGCTCGGCGAGGAGTTCGAGGTCGAGAAGGACGAGGCCGCCTTCGGGCGCATCGCCGCCCAGACGGCCAAGCAGGTCATGAGCCAGCGCATCCGCGAGGTCGAGCGCGACCAGAAGTACGAGGAGTACGCCGGCCGCGAGGGCGACATCGTCACCGGCATCATCCAGCAGAGCGACCACCGCTACACGCTGCTCGACCTCGGCAAGGTCGAGGCGCTGCTGCCCCAGGCCGAGCAGGTGCCCCACGAGCGCTACGAGCGCGGCGCCCGCCTGAAGGCCTACATCGTCGAGGTCCGCAAGACCACCAAGGGCCCGCAGATCGTCGTGTCCCGCACCCACCCGGGCCTCATCAAGCGCCTGTTCGAGCTCGAGGTCCCCGAGATCGTCGAGCGGCGTCGTCGAGATCAAGGCCTGCGCCCGCGAGCCAGGCCACCGCACCAAGATCGCCGTCTGGTCGAACGACCCGAACGTCGACCCCGTCGGCGCCTGCGTCGGCGCCCGTGGCGCCCGCGTCCGCATGGTCACCAACGAGCTGCGCGGCGAGAAGGTCGACATCGTCCCCTACTCCGAGGACCCGGCCGAGTTCGTGATGCGGGCCCTGCAGCCGGCCAAGGTCAAGGAGGTCCGCCTCGACGACGAGACCGGCATCGCCACCGTCATCGTCCACGACTTCCAGCTGTCGCTCGCCATCGGCCGGGAGGGCCAGAACGCCCGCCTCGCCGGCCGCCTCACGGGCTGGGAGATCGAGATCAAGTCCGAGACGCAGCTGGCCGAGGAGGAGGAGTCGCCAACCGGACTGGGCCGAGGGCGAGTGGGTCGACGACGAGGCCGGCGAGATGGTGTGGCAGCCGGCCGAGGGCGGCGAGGCCATGCCGCCGAGGCCTACTACGCCGAGCCGCCGCGTGGCCGAGGCCAACCGACGCCGACGAGGCGACGCCGACGACGCCGATCCGGAGGCCGACGGCCGCCGACCGGCGACGGCGACCGCCGCCGGCGCTCTCGACGAGGCCGCGGCGAGACCCCGCCTGACACGCGGAGGCGACGACGCCCAGCGGACCTGCATCGGTTGCCGCACAGGCGGCCGAAGCTGGGACACTCGGTACGGATCGTCCGCTCGGACGACGGCTCGCTGGCCGTCGGGCGGACGCTTCCCGGTCGAGGCGCGTGGCTCTGCGACGCGTCACGTGGCCTGTCTGGATCTCGCCCTGCGCCGCAAGGCGTTCGGGCGGGCGTTCCCGGGCTCCGATCCGCGACGGAGCGCGCCCGAATCGCTTCGTGCGTAGCCTCGATCGGAACGTGCGAGGATCGGTAGCTGCCGACATGTAACGGTCGAATGCAGTTCGAGAGGAACCCTCACCCCTTGCCTCAGCAAGAAGATCCGGGTCCACGAGCTGGCCGTGAAGCTCGGCCTGACGAACAAGGAAGCTGCTCGACCTCTGCCGACGCTCGGCATCGGGGTGAAGACCCACTCCTCACATCGAGGACGCACAAGCCGACCGGGTCCGCCGCAAGGCCGACCGCGAGGGACTCGTCGCGACGTGTCGCCGCCCGAGCCCGAGTCGCCGAAGAAGAAGGCGGCCGGCGCCAAGAGGCCGCCGCGGCCGTCGCCGCCGAGCCCGCCCCCGTCGCTTCGACGCCTGAGGTCCCGCCGACCGAGCCCGCCGTGTCCGCACCGGCGGCCGCCGCCGTGACGCGCCGCCGGCCACCGCCGACGCCCGCGCGGCGCCCCCGGAGCTGACCACCCGTCCCGCCCGCGAGGACCTCGACGGCGGCGACCTGCCGCCGGCGGCCGTCGCGGCTTCCGCCGCGCCGACCCCGGCCCCGGCCCCGACCCCGAGCGCCCCCTCCGGACGCATCTCGAGCCGGCCCACCTCGCCGCCGCCCCGCCCGCCCGGCCCGGTCGAGCGCCCTGCCTCCGCCGGCGGTCCGGTCCCGCCCCCCGGCCCCAGACCGCGCCCGAGGCCCCGCGTCCCACGCCGCCTCGGCCGCGCCGAGCGCGCCGTCGGCGCCGGCTGCTCCGCGCCGGCGCCGTCCGAGCCCGACCAGTGACCCCGGCAGCGGCCCCGGCCGGCCGGTGGCGCCGCCCGCGCCCGGCGGTCGTGCGCCCATCCCGGCGCCGCCGCGCCGCCCGCCGCTGGCGGCACCGGCAAGCCGATCCCGCCGCCCCCCGGCACGCGCCCCCGATGTCGCGCACCGGCAAGCCGATCCCGCCCCCGCCCGGCATGGGTGGCCGCCCGATGCCGCCCGGCGGCGTCGGTCGTCCCGGCGGCCCCGGCCGGCCGGCCGGTGGCCCGGCTTCCGGCGGTCCCGGCGGTCCCCGCCGGCGGTGCCGGCCGTCCCGCGCTTCGGTGGCGGCGGCGGTGCCGGTCGTCCCGGTGGCCCCGGCGGTCCCGGTGGCGGCGGCTTCGGCGGTCGTCCCGGTGGTCCCGGCGGCGGCCCCGGTGGTCCTGGCGGTCGTCCCGGTGGTGGACGTTCGCCGGCGGCGGACGTCGTCGTCGCTCGCGGTCGTCGTCGTCGCAACGACGAGGAGCTCGAAGGCGCAGGAGCTCACCCGCTACACGCAGCGTCGACGCGCCCGTCCCCGAGGGCGAGGTCGTCATCGAGCGCGGCTCCACCGCCCAGGACATCGCCCCGAAGCTCAACCGACCCCGGCCGACGTCATCCGCTTCCTGCTCCAGCAGGGCGAGATGGTCACGGCCACCATGTCGCTGTCCGACGAGGCGATCGAGCTGTTCGCCGCCGAGATCGGCGCCGACGTGCGTCTCGTCGAGCCCGGCACGGCCCAGGAGGCCGAGCTGGCGCTCAAGTACTTCGACGAACGACGACGACGACGAGGAGTCGCTGCGGCCCCGCCCGCCGGTCATCACGGTCATGGGCCACGTCGACCACGGCAAGACCACGCTGCTCGACAAGATCCGCAAGGCCAACGTCGTCGCCGGCGAGGCCGGCGGCATCACCCAGCACATCGGCGCCTACCAGGTCGAGCTGGACGGCGCGCAGATCACCTTCATCGACACCCCGGGCCACGCCGCCTTCACGGCCATGCGCGCCCGGGGCGCCGAGGTCACCGACATCGTCATCCTCGTGGTGGCGGCCGACGACGGCGTGATGCCGCAGACGCGTCGAGGCGATCGCCCACGCCAAGGCGGCCGAGGTGCCGATCGTGGTGGCCATCAACCGGATGGACCGCGAGGACGCCAACCCCGACCGGGTCAAGCAGCAGCTCTCCGACCTCGGGCCTCGTGCCCGAGGACTGGGGCGGCGACACGATCACGGTGCCGATCTCGGCCCTCCGGAGCCAGGGCATCGACGAGCTCCTCGAGCAGGTGCTCCTCGTGCGACGTCGACCTCGAGGAGCTCACGGCCAACCCCGAGGGCAAGCGCCCGCGGCGTCGTCCTCGAGGCCAACCTCGACGTCGGCCGGGCCCCGTGGCCACCGTGCTGGTGGAGAACGGCACCCTCCGGGTCGGCGACTTCATCGTGGCCGGCGCGGCCTGGGGCAAGGTCCGGGCGCTCATCGACGACAAGGGCAAGCAGGTCAAGGAAGCCTTGCCGTCCACGCCGGTCCAGGTGCTCGGCTTCAACGAGCCGCCGCCGCCGGCGACGAGTTCCGCGCCACCAAGGACGACAGAGCACCGCCCGCACGGTCGGCGAGGCTGCGCGCGCAACGCCCGCCGCTTCCGCGACCAGCGGTCCACGGCGTCGGTCATGGGCAACGTGGGCTCGGGCGCCAAGCTCGAGGACATCTTCGAGCAGATCCAGCGGGGCGAGACGGCCACGCTGAACCTGATCGTGAAGGCCGACGTGCAGGGCTCGCTCGAGGCCGTCACCGAGAGCCTCCAGCAAGCTCGAGCGCGACGAGGTGAAGCGTCGGCTTCGTCCACCGGGCCGTCGGCGGCATCACCGAGAACAACGTGCAGCTGGCCGCCACCGTCCAACGCCACGATCATCGGCTTCAACGTCCGACCGGACCGCAAGGCCCGTGACATGGCCGGGGCAGCAGGACGTGGAGATCCGCACCTACGAGATCATCTACAAGCTCCTCGAGGACGTCGAGTCCGCCATGGTCGGCATGCTGGCGCCGGAGTACGAAGAGGTCATCACCGGCGAGGCCGAGGTCCGGGCCATCTTCACGATGCCCCAGTCGGCACCGTCGCCGGCTGCATGGTCCTCAACGGCACCATCACCCGCGGCTCGAAGGTCCGCTTCCTCCGCGAAGGCGTCATCATCTGGAAGGGCGCGCTTCACCTCGCTGCGCATCGTCAAGGACGACGTCCGCGAGGTCCGCGCCGGGTTCGAGTGCGGCATCGGCCTCACGAACAACCAGGACCTCCAGCGACGGGGACATCATCGAGACCTACGAGGAGCGGGAGATCCCCCGCACGTAGTGGCGCCGCCCAACCGAAGGGGCCGGTCGTCCCACACCCGCCGCTACCCCCGCACGGCCCGCATCAACGAGGTCCTGCGCGAGATCCTCGCCGAGGCCCTCGAGCACATCAGCGGCAACGACGACCGGCTCGACCTGGTGACGATCACCGGCATCGAGTGCGACCCCGACCTGCGCCAGGCCACGGTCTTCTACAGCGCGCGCACCGAAGGTGCCGAAGAAGCGTTGCAACAGAACCGCGTCCGCCTGCAGGCGGCCATCGCCAAGGAGACGCGCCTCAAGCGAACACCACAGCTGTCGTTCGTGGTGGACTCTGGGGTGACGACCGGATGGCGCATCGAGGCGCTGTTGAAGGGACTGGAAGAGACCGAGGATGAGACCGGGGACGAGCGAGGATCTTGACGCCGCCGTCGAGGTGATCGGCGCGGCGCCGGCCCTGGCCCTGGCCTGCCACCTCGGCCCGGACGGCGACGCCCTCGGCTCGATGCTGGCCCTGCACCACCTGGCCCGCGCGCAGGGGGTGGCGTCGGTGGCGTCGTGGTCCGAGCCCTTCGTGGTCGCACCCCACTACCGCTTCCTGCCGGGCCTCGACCTGGCGTCGCCCCCGGCCCAGTTCCCGGAGGCGCCCGAGGTGATGGTCACCTTCGACTGCGGCTCCGTCCAGCGCCTCGGCGACCTGGCGTGGCCGGCCAAGGCCGCCCGCACCCTCGTCGTCCTCGACCACCACGCGTCCAACGACCGGTTCGGGTCGATCAACGTCGTCGACGTCGACGCGGCGGCCACCGCCGTGGTCGTGCGCGGAGCTGGCCCGCCGCCTCGACTGGCCCCTCACCTCGCGACGCCGCCCTCTGCCTCTACACCGGTCTCGTCACCGACACCGGGCGGTTCCAGTACGACAACACCACGCCCGAGGTGTTCGAGCTGGCCCGCGAGCTGGCCACCTTCGACCTGCCCGATCGCGGTCATCACGCGGCAGCTGTTCGAGGAGCACCGTTCCGCTACCTGAAGCTGGTCGGCGCCTGCCTCGGCCCGCGCCGAGCTCGACGGCGAGCTCGGCTTCGTGGCCACCTGGGTCACGAACTTCGACCTCGACGGGTTCGACGTCGGCGTCGACGAGACCGAGGGGCTGATCGACCTCGTGCGCCGCACCTCCGAGGCCGAGATCGCCTGCGTGTGCAAGGAGACCGACGGAGGGGTCCGGGTCTCGCTGCGATCCGTCTCCGACCTCGACGTCGGCGCCGTGGCCGCCCGCTTCGGCGGCGGCGGCCACCGCTACGCCGCCGGGTTCGTGGCGCCGCTACCCGGTCGACCGGCGTGCTGCGACGGCATCGAGGCCGCCCTCCGCGAGCACGCGCGAAGCCCAGTCCGACTCGTTGCATCGACGGCCTCGTCGTCGTCGACAAGCCGCCGGGCTGGACGTCGCCACGACGTCGTCGCCAAGCTCCGCGGGCGTACCGGCCAGCGCAGGTCGGTCACGCCGGCACCCTCGACCCCGACGCCACCGGCGTGCTGCTCGTCGGTCTCGGCCGGGCGACCCGGCTGCTGCGCTACCTCGCCGAGGCTGCCCAAGACCTACAAGGGCGAGGTCGTGCTCGGCACGTCGACTCGACCCTCGACGCCGCCGGCGAGGTCACCGGCCATGCGGACGATGCCCGGTGACGCTCGAGGACGTCGCAGGCGGCCGCCGCCCGCTTCGTCGGCGACATCCAGCAGGTGCCGCCGATGGTGTCGGCGGTGAAGGTCGGACGGGAAGCGGCTGCACGAGCTGGCCCGCGCGGGCATCGAGGTCGAGCGGGAGGCGCGGCCCGGTCACGGTCCACCGTTCTCGACGTCGCCGCCGACGGCCGACCCGCACGTGTTCGCCGTCGAGGTCGAGTGCTCGTCGGGCACCTACATCCGCACGCTCGCCGCCGACCTCGGCACCGCCCTCGGCGGCGGCGCCCACCTCCGCAACCTGCGGCGCACCGCCATCGGCTCGTTCACGCTCGACCGAGGCCCATCCCCTCGAGGTGCTCACCGAGGACCATGCATCCCACCGGCCGCCGCCCTGCGCGACTACCCGTCCGTCGAGGTCGATGCGGACGGCTTGGTGGCGGTCGGCGTACGGCCGGCGCATCGACGGCCTCCCCGCCGGCACCGTCGGGCTGCGCTCGGCCGCCGGCGATCTCGTCGCCGTCTACGAGGACGGCAAGCCGGCCGTCGTGTCTGGCGCCGGCGTAGTCGTCGGGTTCGTTCGGCGGGCGGCTGCTCGCGGGCGCTCCCGACGCCGCCGGTTAGCCTCGCCCGCACGATGGAGGTGGTCACCGACCCGGCCGCGTGCCCCGCGCCCGCCGGAGGGCGCAGTGGTCACGATCGGCGTCTACGACGGCGTGCACCTCGGGCACCGTGCCCTCATCGGACGGGTGCGGGCCATGGCGGCCGAGTCGGGGGCGGGGACCGCGGTGGTCACGTTCGACCGGCACCCCGCCGCCGTCGTCCGCCCGGAGTCGGCGCCCCTCCTGCTCACCGACCTCGACCAGCGGATCGAGCTGCTGGCGTCGACCGGCGTCGACCGCACGCTCGTCGTCCCCTTCGACCGGGAGCGGGCCGCGGAGTCGGCCGAGGACTTCGTCCGGGAGATCCTCGTCGGCTGCCTCGGCGCCGTCGCCGTCGTCGTCGGCCACGACTTCCACTTCGGGCGGGACCGCGGCGGCAGCGTCCCGATGCTCCAGCGAGATGGGGGCCGAGCTCGGCTTCGACGTGCTCGGGATCAACCTCGTGGGCGACGACGCGCCGAGCGAGGTCGGTGAGCTCGACCGCGCATCCGCGGCCTGCTCGCGCGAGGGCGACGTGGCCGCCGCCGCCCGACTTCTCGGCCGGCCCGCACGAGGTCCGCGGCGTCGTGCAGCACGGGCGACCAGCGCGGCCGGGAGCTCGGGTACCCGACTGCGAACGTCGCCGTACCGGGCGACATCTTGTTGCCGGCCGACGGCATCTACGCCGGCTGGTACGAGCAACCGGACGGCACGATCCACCCGACGGCGATCGTCGCTCGGCCGGCGCCCGACGTTCTACGACGACGCCGAGCTCAGCCTCCTCGAGGTGCTACCTGCTCGACTTCGACGGCGACCTGTACGACCAGCCGGCCAAGGTCCGCTTCCTCCAGCGCCTGCGGGGCGAGGCAGGTTCGACTCGATCGAGGATCTCGTCGAGCAGATGGGTCGCGACGTCGACGCCGCCCGGCACCTGCTCCAGTAGCGGCTTCCCGGCGCGAACGGACGCCATAGCCCCCGTTCGTGCCGGAAAGTCCCTCAATCCTCGGGGGGACGGCGGTTGCGCTTGGTGTCGGAGCGGCGCTTCTTGGACTCGAGGCGGCGGAGCTGCGAGCCGCGGTGGGGGCGGTCGGCCGCCGGGTCCGCTCGACCCGCAGGGCTTCGGCCAAGCGGCCCCGGAGCCGCTCGAGCGCCAGGTCGCGATTGCGCAGCTGGGACCGCTCGTCGTCGGCCGAGACCCGCACGACCGGACCGAGACGCTCGAGCAGTCGTTCCCGGTGGACCTCGAGCAGCGACGGCGAGGCGGCGACGTCGAATCGGACCTCGGCCCTCGTGTTCGAACGGTTGGCGTGCTGACCGCCGGGCCCTCCGCTGGGCGTGAACTTCCACTCGAGCTCGGCCCGCAGGATGACACACGACCGCGTCACCCGCAGCACCTCGGGGCTCGTCCCGTCGTCCGACACGTCGATGACGGTACCGTCGCCGCATGGACTGGCGGGTCCCGGACGGGGACGAGACGCGGACGTGGCGGCGGGGGTGGGGCGGGCCGCACCCCCGACTCGAACAGGACTGGTGGCTGGTGTCGGCCGAGCGCGAGGCGTCGTGCTGGCGCACCATCGGCTCCTTCGTCTGCCACCTCGACGCCCGCGCCTACGTCAACGGCTGGCCGTTCGAACGGGTGCCGGTCGACCCGCCCGAGGAGGTGCAGCGTCGGCGTGACGCCCACTCGGCCAAGGGCGATGCGGCCATCGACGCCGGCACCGACCTGTGGGAGGCGGAGATCCGTCCCGAGGTCGAGGCGTCCCACGCCGACCTTCGGCGCCGGCGTCCCCGCAAGGACGACGACCTCGCTGAGCTCGTCGCCCACGTGGAGCGGTGCATGGAGGCGGCGGCCCACATCATGGGTGACCTCCACTGGCGGATGGCCTTCGGCATCCCTGGCGACTGGTCGACGGACTACCCGCGGCTGACCGGCGGGACGGCCGGTGACGCGGCCGTGTTCCTCCAGGGGATCGACCACGCCACCGAGCCGCCTGCTCAGGCGGCTGCGGGCCGTCGCCCGCTTGCACCGCGACGGCGATCTGAGGTTCGAGGCCGAGTTCGACGACCTGATCCGCCGCTTCGGCGCCCGCACGGGCCGGGGTTACGGCTCGACGGCGGGGTTCCGCGACGGCACGTGGGCCATGGACCCGAGCGCGGTGCGGGAGCTCGTCGAGCGCTACGCGAAGGCCGACCTCGATGCCATGGACGAGCGGGAGGCGGCGTCGTAGGCGGCCCGCCGAGCGGCCGTCCGGCGTCTGCGCCGGCGCTTCGCGGCGACCGAGCAGTGGCCGCAGGTGGAGCGGGCCCATCGCGCCGCCCTCGCGCGGTGCCGGGCCATGGAGAACCACAACCACCTGATGGAACAGGCCACCGAGGGCCTCCTTCGGGAGGCGATCCACTCGCCTGGGCGTCGCACTGGTCGCCGCCGACGTGCTCGACCGCCCCGACGACGTCTTCCACCTCCACGTCGACGAGCTGCGGTTGGTGGCGGCCGACCGCGGCGACCGCCGCCCGCTCGTCACGGAGCGGGAGGCCGAACTGGAGGCGCAGGCCCTCCTCGAGCCGCCCCCGTTCCTCGGCGCACCGCCCGTGGAACCGCTGTCCGTCGGAGATCCGGGGGAGCGGCCGCCGATGGCCGAGAGCGGCCCCGACGAGCTCGTCGACACGGCGGCC
Source organism: uncultured Actinomycetes bacterium (assembly GCA_963731055.1). Lineage (GTDB taxonomy): Bacteria > Actinomycetota > Acidimicrobiia > Acidimicrobiales > CADCTF01 > DATLED01. The sequence goes on from CAVSUD010000009.1 coordinate 259,141, forward strand.
TCGCCGGGCGTCGTCACCGGCACCGCCCGGGTCGTCGCCGACCGCGCCCGGGTTCCCGGACGTCGAGCCGGGTGACATCCTGGTGGCTCGCGACGCGGGCCCGGCCTGGACCCCGGTCTTCGCCCTCCTCAGCGGCCTCGTCCTCGACCAGGGCTGGACGATCCAACACGCCGCCAGCATCTGTCGAGGAGCTCGGGCATCCCGTGCGTGCTCGGGACCGGTATGGCCACGGCGACGATCACCGACGGCGCCACCATCACGGTCGACGGCGACGCCGGGGTCGTGCGGCGGCGGGCTGAGACGGTCGGCTGCCTATCCTGCACGGAGCGCTGCGGCACCCCTGCCGCCGTCATTACTGCGATTTCACCGAGGACCTCTGCATGCCCGACAAGCAGCGACGATCGCCGAGCACGCCAAGCACGAGACCGACACCGGGTCGCCCGAGGTGCAGATCGCGCTGCTCACGGCAGCGCATCAACCACCTCAACGAGCACCTGCAAGGTGCACAAGCAGGACCACCACAGCCGCCGTGGCCTGCTGATGCTGGTCGGCCGGCGCAAGCGCCTCCGGCCTACCTGCCAAGAACGACATCGAGCGGCTCCGCGCGATCAACGCCAAGCCTCGGCCTCCGCAAGCTAGCACCACCCGACAGGCGGCCGGGTCCTCCAACGAGGACGGGCCGCCTGTCCACATCCCGGGGCCCGTGTGCCGGGCGTCAGTTGTCAGTGGCGATGCTCCCGGTCCGGCGGTCGGGTGCGCTCACCACTGGGAACTGGCGCGGGTCGCCGCTCCGGGCCCCTCACACAAGAGGAGCATGACCCATGGCTGAAGCCATCTCCGTGTCGAGGCCCGCTATCAGCGGCACCGACAAGACCCTGACCTTCGAGACCGGGCATGCTCGCCCCGCAGTCGCAGGGCGCCGTCGTCGCCCGCATCGGCGACACCCAGGTCCTCGTCACCGCCAACGGCGCCAAGGACGTCCGCGAGGGCATCGACTTCTTCCCCCTGACCGTCGACGTCGAGGAGAAGGCGTACGCCGCCGGCAAGATCCCCGGCTCGTTCTTCCGTCGTGAGGGCCGCCCGTCCGACGACGCCATCCTCACCTGCCGCCTCATCGACCGCCCGCTGCGCCCGTCGTTCGCCGAGGGCTACCGCAACGAGACCCAGGTCGTCGTCACCGTCCTCGGCGCCGACCAGGAGAACCCCCACGACGTCCTCGCCATCAACGCGCGCCTCGCGCCGCGCTGATGCTCTCGGGCCTCCCCTTCGAGGGCCCGATCGGCGCCGTGCGCCTGGCCTACAGCCAGGACGGCGAGTGGATCCCGCACCCCACCTACGAGGAGGGGGACGAGTCGCACCTTCCAGATCGTCGTCGCCGGCCGTGAGGTCGACGGCGAGATCGCCATCATGATGGTCGAGGCCGGCGGCACCGAGAAGGCTGGGACTACTACGAGGCCGGCGCCCCCAAGGTCACCGAGGAGGTCATCGCCGACGGCCTCGAGGCCTGCCAAGGCCTGGATCGAGCGAGTCCATCGACCTCCAGCACGAGCTGGTCGACAAGGCCGGCGTCCGCGAGCCGGCCATCGCCTGGGAGAACCGATGGTCGACTACAGCGACGACGTGTTCGACGCCGCGGTCGCCGAGCGTCGGCCCGGCATCGCTCGGCCGCGGCCAGCCAGATCGCCGACAAGACCGAGCGCAACGCGGCCACCGACGAGCGCCACAGGCCGAGATCGTCGCCGCCCTGCCGGCGAGGGCGAGCTTCGCAGGGCGCAGACAGCGAGATCAAGGCCGCCGTCCGCACGCTCACCAAGAAGCTCGATCCGCAAGCGCGATCGTCGACGAGGGCGTCCGCATGGACGGCCGTGGCCGACCGACCTGCGGCCCGTCTCGGCCGAGGTCGGGCATCATCCCCACGGCCCACGGCTCCGGCCTGTTCCAGCGGGGCGAGACCCAGGTCCTCAACGTCGCTGACCCTCGGCATGCCGAAGATGGACCAGATGCTCGACACCGTCGGGCTCGCGCACCAAGAAGCGCTACATGCACCACTACAACATGCCGCCCTACGCCAACGGCGAGACCGGCCGCGTGGGTGGCACCAAGCGCCGCGAGGTCGGCCACGGCCTGCTCGCCGAGCGGGCCCTGCTGCCCGTCGTCCCGTCGCATGGAGGAGTTCCCCTACGCCCTCCGCCTCGTCTCCGAGGTGCTGTCGTCCAACGGCTCCACCTCGATGGCGCTCGGTCTGCTCGTCGTCGCTGTCGCTGATGGACGCCGGCGTGCCGATCAAGGCGCCCGTCGCCGGCATCGCCATGGGCCTCATCTACGAGGGCGGCAAGTACGTCACCCTCACCGACATCCTCGGTGCCGAGGACGCCTTCGGCGACATGGACTTCAAGGTCGCCGGCACGTCCGAGTTCGTCACCGCCCTGCAGCTCGACACCAAGATCGACGGCCTCCCGGCCGAGGTCCTGGCCGCGGCCCTGCAGCAGGCCAAGGAGGCCCGCCTCGAGATCCTCGAGGTCATGAACGCCGCCATCGCCGAGCCCCGCGACCGACGTGGGCGCCACGGCCCCGAAGATCGTCAGCTTCGAGATCCCGATCGACAAGATCGGCGAGGTCATCGGCCCGAAGGGCAAGGTCATCAACACCATCCAGCAGGAGACCGGCGCCGACATCACCGTCGACGACGACGGCATGGTCGGCACGGTCACCATCGGCTCCAAGGACGGCGAGGCCGTCGGCCGAGGCCCGGCGCCGGATCGAGCTGATCCTCGACCCGCCCAAGGCCGAGGTCGGCGCCGATCTACACCGGCGCGGTCGTCAACATCACCAAGTTCGGTGCGTTCGTCAACATCCTCCCGGGCCGTGACGGCCTGGTCCACATCTCCAAGATGGGCGGCGGCAAGCGCATCGAGAAGGTCGAGGACGTCGCTCGACCTCGGCGAGGAGATCGAGGTCAAGGTCGACGACATCGACCCCCAGGGCAAGGTCAGCCTGTCCATCGCCGGTGACACCTCCGGCGGCGGCTCGGGCGGCGGCGAGGCGCGCGAGGCCCGTGCGCCCCGCGCGCCCGGGCGGAGTCCGGCGAGCCCGAGGGCGAGTCCGGCGGCACCGCCACCAAGACGGCCTCCTTCGAGGAGTTCTTCGAAGAAGAGGCGGGCGCCGAGTTCGGCGACCTCGGCCCGGCCGAGACCGGCGGCGGCAACGCCGGCGGCGGCTTCGGCGGCGCCCCCCGTCGCTCCGGCGGCGGCTCCGGCCCCCGGCGCAGCGGTAGCGGTGGCGGCGGCGACCGCGGTGGCCGCGGCCGCCGCAACTGAGTTGTCGGCCTCGCTCTGCGGCCGGGGGCCCTTCGGGCTGGTGGCCTTGCCGCTCGGCGGGCGGCTGCTCGCTGGCGCTCCCGGCGCCGCCGGGGTGACGGCCCGCTGAGCGATCCCGAGTCCGTCCGGACGACGGTTCTGGACACCGGTCTGACGATCGTCACCGAGCGCCTCCCCGAGGCCCGCTCGGTGGCGATCGGCTACTGGGTCGGCATCGGTGCACGTGACGAGGCCCCCGAGCGATCGGGGGCTTCCCACTTCCTCGAGCACCTCTTGTTCAAGGGGACCGAGGACCGGCCCGCCCGAGCCATCGCCGAGGCCATCGACGAGGTGGGCGGCGACTTCAACGCCTTCACGACCCGGGAGTACACGACCTTCGAGATCCGGCTCCTGGCCGAGCACCTCGACGTCGGCCTCGGCATCCTGGGCGACATCGTGTGGCGGCCGGCGTTCCGCCCGGAGGAGATCGAGTCCGAGCGGTCGGTGATCCTCGAGGAGATCCTGATGAGCCGGGACGAGCCCGAGGACCAGGTCCACGAGCTCTTCGGCGAGGCCCTCTTCCCGGGCCATCCCGTGGGACGGACGATCCTCGGCGAGGAGGCGACCATCGAGGCCATGGGCCGCGACGCCATCGCGGACTTCCACGATCGCCACTACCGGCCGGCCCAGGTCGTCGTGGCCGCGGCCGGCAACCTCGACCACGGCCACCTCGTCGAGCTGGTCGCCGCATCCTGCCCGGGTACGACGGGCGGCGACCCTCCGCCCCGCACGGCGCCTCCGGCCGACGTGGAGCGGCGGATCGAACGTCGTCGCGGCGAGCAGACCCATGTGATCGTCGGCATCCGCACCGCCGGCGCCCTCGACCAGGACCGCTACGCCCTCGAGGTGGTGACCCAGGCCCTCGGCGGCGGGATCAGCAGCCGCCTGTTCCAGGAGATCCGCGAGCGGCGGGGTCTTGCCTACTCCGTGTACGCCTACCGCTTCGCCGTCTCCGATTGCGGTGCGCTCGCCGCCTACGCCGGCACCGCGCCGAAGAATGCGAACGAGGTCGCGGGCCTTCTCCACGACGCGTTCGACGTCCTGGCGCGCGACGGCCTCACCCCCCGGGAGCTGGCCATCGCCAAGGGCCAGATCAAGGGCTCGACCGTCCTCGGACTCGAGGACACGGGCGCCCGGATGGGCCGGATCGGGCGCAGCCAGCTCGTCCACGGACGGGTCGCGACGATCGACGATCTGCTCGCTCGCTACCAGGCGGTCACGATGGAGGACATCGAGCGGGTCGTCGCACGTCTCGCCGTCGGCGAGCGCGCCGTCGCCGCCATCGGCCCGTTCAAGAAGAACGACCTCCGGTGACGGCCTCGCCGGCCGTAGCCGGCCGCGCCGCCCGGGCGTTACGCTCCCGCCGATGACGAGGGTGGCCGTCTTCGGGGCGGGCGGACGCATGGGCGCGTCGGTGTGCGACGCCGTGCTCCGCGACCCCGAGCTCGAGCTGGTCGGCGCCATCGACCCGCACCACGCCGGGCTCGACCTGCGGTCACCGGGCGGCTACGACACCGGCGGGCTGCGGATCGTGGCGTCGGCGGACGCGCTCGCCGACGCGGCGCCCGACGTGGCGGTCGACTTCACGGTGGCCGACGCCGCCCGGGACAACGTCGCCTGGTGCGCGGCCCACGGGGTGCACGCCGTCGTCGGTACGACCGGCTTCACCGACGACGACCACGCCGCCTTCACCTCGGCGTTCACGACGAGCAACTGCCTCATCGCCCCGAACTTCGCCATCGGCGCCGTGCTGATGATGCGCTTCGCCGAGATGGCGGCGCCCTGGTTCGAGACGGCCGAGATCATCGAGTTGCACCACGACCGCAAGGTCGATGCGCCCTCCGGCACCGCGATGCGGACCGCAGAGCTCATGGCGGCCGCCTCGGGCGAGTGGGCCGACGACCCGACGGAGAAGGTGGTGGCGGCCGGCGCTCGCGGCGGCGCGGGGCCGGCCGGGATCCGGGTGCACTCCGTGCGGATGCGGGGGATGGTGGCCCACCAGGAGGTGCTGCTCGGCACCGAGGGCCAGACGCTCAGCATCCGCCACGACAGCTACGACCGTTCGTCGTTCATGCCCGGCGTCGTGCTGGCCTGCAAGCGCATCGCAGCCCACCCCGGCCTGACCGTCGGCTTGGAGCCACTGCTCGGCCTGTAGGGCGAAAATTCATTCGACCCCGCCGGCGTCGACGGGGAGACTCGCCGGCCGTGACCGGCGAATCGAAGGATGTGCACGACCGGCGTCGCCGCGCCATGCGCGGCGCCGTCCGCGCCTACGTGGGACAGCTCCGGATCGACCGTGGCGTCGCGCTCCCGGCCATGCTCCTCCCGGCGCTCGGTGATGTGTTGGCCGTCTACGTACCCCCGCTCGTCGTCGCTCGCGTCCTGCGGGCCTACGCCGGCGCCGACGGCGCGTCGGTCGATCTCGTCTCGCTGGCGCCCTTCCTCGTGCAGTTCGGGTTGGCGTGGTTCGGCGGGGAGATCTGCTGGCGGATCGGGATGCACTTCCTGGCCCGGACCGACATCCGGGGGATGGCCCGCCTCTACGTCACCGGCATGGACTCGCTCCTGGCCAAGGACCTCTCCTTCTTCCAGGACAACTTCGCCGGCAGCCTCACCAAGAAGGTCGTGGCCTACTCCAAGAGCTACGAGGGCTTCGTCGACACGCTCACGTTCTCGATCGTGTCGCGGCTGCTGCCGCTGGCCTTCGTCGCGGTGATCCTCGGTCGTTTCTCGCCCCTGTTGCCGCTGGCCATGCTCGCCTGGATCCTCGTCACGCTGGCGCTCGTGGCGCCCCTCATCCGCCGGCGCAAGAAGCTCGTCGACGCGCGCGAGGAGGCGAGCAACGATGTGGCCGGTCACGTCGCCGACTCCATCGCCAACATGGAGGCTGTCCGCGCCTTCGCCCGGGAGCCCTTCGAGGCCGAGGTGCACAAGGAGAACGTCCGGAGGTACGCCCGGAAGGTGCTTCGGAGCTGGGACTACCAGAACCACCGGATCGAGATGGTCACGATCGCCGATGTACGTGCTCGTCAACCTGACCGGCGTCGCCCTCGCCATCCGTGTCGGCGCGCGGCGGGCTGCTCAGCCTCGAGAGCGTCTTCATCACGTTCAGCTACTACGCCAGCGCCACCCGGGTGATGTGGGAGTTCAACCAGCATCTACCGCAACCTCGAGAGCGCGCTGGCCGAAGCGGCGCAGTTCTGCCGAGCTGCTGCTCGACCAGCCGACGGTCGTCGACGTCGCCGAGCCGGAGCCGCTGCGCGCCGCTGGGCGCGGCGTGCAGCTTCGACTGCCGTGCGCTTCCGCTACGCCCGACACCGACGCGCCGCTCTTCGACGGGCTCGACCTGCGCAGTCGCGGACGGCGAGAAGATCGGCCTCGTCGGCCGTTCCGGCGGCGGCAAGACGACGATCACGAAGCTGCTGCTGCGATTCATGGACATCGAGGACGGGCGCATCCTGGTGGGCGGCCAGGACGTCTCGACAGGTGCGCCAGTCGCGCCCTGCGCGACCTGATCGCCTACGTGCCGCAGGACCCGGTCATGTTCCACCGGTCGCTGCGCGACAACATCGCCTTCGGCCGGCCTGGACGCGACCGAGGACGAGATCCGGCGCGGCGGCCGAGCGCGGCCCATGCGGCCGAGTTCATCGAGCAGCTGCCCGAGGGCTACGACACCCTGGTCGGCGAGCGCGGCGATCAAGCTGTCGGGCGGGCAGCGCCAGCGCATCGCCATCGCCCGGGCCATCGTGCGAGGCCGCGCCGATCCTGCGTGCTCGACGAGGCGACGAGCGCGCTCGACTCCGAGAGCGAGGCGCTGATCCAGCTGGCGCTGCACAACCTGATGGAGCGCTCGACCTCTCTGGTCATCGCCCATCGGCTCAGCACCGTGCAGCAGATGGACCGGCTGATCGTGCTCGACCATGGTCAGGTGCTCGAGCAGGGCACGCACGCCGATCTCGTCCGCACCGGCGGGATGTACGCCGCGCTCTGGGCCCGTCAATCCGGCGGCTTCGTCGTCGAGGAGGACGCGGCCGTCGCCTAATGCGGGCGCATGAACCGCTCCGGTAGAGTCCGGCCCATGGCGAGCCAGGGGAAGCCCATCGAGGGGGTCGACGTCGAGCGGGTCACCGCGTGGCTCGAGGCCCATGTCGACGGAGTGGCCGGCCCGTTCGAGTTCGCCTTCATCTCGGGCGGCCGATCGAACCTCACCTTCGGCGTCACCGACGCGAATGGCCGCAAGCTGGTCCTGCGCCGGCCGCCGATCAGCCACGTGCTGGCCACGGCCCACGACATGGGGCGCGAGCACCGCATCATCTCCGCCCTCGCCGGCACCGCGGTGCCGGTGCCGAAGGCGCTCGGGATCTGCGACGACGTCGAGGTCAACGGGGCCCCGTTCTACGTCATGGACTTCGTCGACGGACTGGTGCTCCGCAGCCCGGACCTGGCCGAGGAGCACTTGACCGAAGACCAGCGACGCGCGGCGGCCGAGGACCTCGTCGACGTGCTCGTCGCCATCCACGACGTCGTGCCGACCGAGGTCGGCCTCGGTGATCTCGGGCGTCCCGAGGGCTACATCGAGCGCCAGCTGAAGCGGTGGTACCGCCAGTTCCAGGGGTCGCAGGAGCAGGCGGCGGCGGCGGGGGCCGGCCGCCCCGCTCCCGTCGTGCACGAGGTCCACGACCTGCTCGCGGCTCGCATGCCGGTCCAGCAGCAGGCGACGATCGCCCACGGCGACTACCGGCTCGACAACACCATCGTCGGGTACGACGGGAAGCTCCTGGCCGTCCTGGACTGGGAGCTGTGCACCCTCGGCGACCCCCTCGCCGACCTCGGGACGTTGATGGTCTATTACCCGGACTCGACCGACGTGCGGCCCGGCCGGCCGGTGGCCACGACGTCGCTGCCCGGCTTCCCCACCCGCCAGGAGCTGGCCGAGCGGTACGCGGCGACGAGCGGCCGCGACATCGCCGACCTCGCCTACTACACCGCCTTCGGCCACTGGCGCCTGGCCTGCATCATCGAGGGCGTGTACGCCCGCTACGCCGCCGGCGCCATGGGTGCCGACGGGGTGAAGGGGGCCGAGCTCTTCGGCGCCCAGACGCTGCACCGCGCCGAGTTGGCCCGGGACATCCTCCAGAAGGAGACATCGCGATACGACGACGAACGAGGACCTCCGCACCGAGGTCCGCACCTGGCTGCAGGGCCACCTCCCGCCGGCGTGGGTGGCGGCCGTCGAGGCCGACGACGAGGCGGCGCTGCGCGAGGCGCAGCGGGCCGCCGACCACCAGACCATCCTCCGCGAACTGGGTACCGCCGGGTGGTCGCAGCCGACGTGGCCAGTCGCCCACGGCGGCCGGGGCCTGTCGCCCGAGGAGGCGGCGATCGTCGAGGAGGAGAAGGACCACTACCGAGCGCCCCGTTCGTTCGACGTGCTGGGGCTCGGCCTGGCCGCGCCGACCATTCGCCAGTACGGGACCGACGAGCAGCAGGCGTACTACCTGTCGCGGATGGCCCAGGGCGAGCGGTGGTGCCAGCTGTTCTCCGAGCCGGGCAACGGGTCGGATGTCGCCGGCCTCGCCACGCGGGCGGAGAAGGACGGCGAGGAGTGGGTGGTCAACGGCCAGAAGGTCTGGACCTCCGGCGCCCACGTCTCGAGGTGGGGGATGCTGATCGCCCGGTCGCACCCCGACCAGCCCAAGCACAAGGGCATCACCTACTTCCTCCTGGACATGCAGTCGCCCGGCGTCGAGGTCCGGCCCCTGCGCCAGATCACGGGTGACGCCGAGTTCAACGAGGTGTTCCTCAGCGACGTGCGCATCCCCGACTCGGCCCGGCTCGGGCCCGAGGGCGGCGGGTGGGCGGTCGCCCAGACCACGTTGATGAACGAGCGGGTCGCCCTGTCCAGTGCATTCGGCGGGGGCGGCGCCGGAGGACCGGCCCGGCGGCGGGCGGCCGGTGACGCGCCGCGCCGGCCCCGCATGGCCGCCGACGAGCTGGTCGGACGGGCCCGCACCGGCGGCGCCTGGGACGACGCCGTCACGCGCGATCGCGTCACGAAGCTGTGGGCCGAGGGGAAGATCTCGCTCTACAACATGCAGCGGGCCATGGCCGTGCGGGCGGCCGGCGGGCAGCCCGGTCCGGAGGGTTCGGTCGGGAAGCTCTACTCGACCACCTACAACATGAAGCTGCAGATCGCGTCGGTCGACATCATGGGCATGGCGACCACGGCGTGGGCCCCGGACGACGACGAGGCCGGCCTCCGCGTGCGCACGTTTCCTTCGCTCCCGCGGCAACTCGATCGAGGGCGGCACGTCGGAGATCCAGCGCAACATCCTCGGCGATCGCGTCCTCGGCCTCCCGCGTGAGCCGGATGCGTCGAAGGACCTCCCCTGGAAGGACGTCCCCCGGAACTAGGTGGGGGGGGTCAGTCGACCGGCGGCGTGGGGTCTGTCGCGTCGCGAGCGGCCTCGGTCTCGAGCTCGCGCTCCATCTCGTCGATGGAACCGAGGTCGCTCGTGCCCCGCTTCTTGTTCATGGCGATGTTCACGGCCACGAGCACACCGGAGACGGCGAGGATCGGCCAGCGGTAGTCGTTCACGAACCCGGTGAAGGCGGCGATCGGGGAGCCGAGGACGTCGCCGGTCACCCGCAGCACGACCATCGCCGCGAACGTGCCGCCGACGTTCAGCAGAAGGAAGAGCCACACGGGCATCGACGATGCGCCGGCCAGCATGCAGATCAGGGCGTTCGGGAAGATGGCGACCATGGGCCACGAGGCCTTGGCGAAGCCGCGCTCCATGAAGCGCACCATGCTCCCGCCCTCACCCATCTTCCGCTCGAGCCAACGGACCCCGGCATCGCCGTACCAGCGGCCGAGCAGGTAGAAGAGCGGGTCGCTGATGACCTGCCGGATCGTCCCGACCAGGTAGTAGGGGAGCGGGTCGGTGTGGGGGACCACGAGGGCCAGGTAGCGCTTGCGGGTGTTGAGCGAGATGAGCCACAACGGGTGCTTCTCGACGAGCGCGGCCCAGGTGAAGTCGCCGACGTAGGCCGAGCGCGGTGAGCACCACGATGGGCACGAGGAGGTAGGGCAGGCGGCGCCGTCCGGGCCGCAGCGCCGCTCCCTCGACCACGTCCGGCGGGTCGGCGTCCATGGGCGTCGAAGGTAGCAACTGCTCCGCCCGGGTCCCCAGCCGTCGAGGAACCGCCCGATACGGTGGCATTCGTGACTGTCCAGCAACGCCGGCTGCTCGGCGTCGTGGGTGGCCTCGCCGTCCTCGTCGCCCTCGTGCTCGTGCTCACCAGCGGCGGTGGTGGGGGTGGCGACCAGCGGCTGGCCGTCGAGGGTCGGGCCGAGAACGCCCCCTCGACCACGACCTCGACGACCGCGACCTCTGAAGAATCGACGGTGACGACCGTGCCGCTCGTGCCGGTGACCACGGGCGTCCCGATCCCGGATGCGACCGAGGCGCCGCCGACGACCGCCCGTCCGACGGCCTCCCCGGCCGCCCCCCGTACGACGGTCGCTCCCGGAGCCGGAGGCGGGGTCGACGCGGCCGGAGCGGGCGGGTCGACGGTGACCGCCGCCGGCGCGGTGCTCACCCGTTCGCCGTCGGGCGCGACGCGCTCGGTCGACAAGGCCAAGGGTTGCAACTCCGCCGTGGGCGAGGGCTGGAAGTTGCAGGATTGCGGGGCCCTACGGACGAGCGGCACCGTGTTGCTGTGGGTCGTCGAGACCAAGGGGCGCACGGCGCGCGTCGTCGTGCTGAAGGAGCAGACGTCGGGGATCTGGGCCGTCGTGCTGTCCGCCGTCGACACCAACGGCGCCACGTTCGGCCGGATCGGCGTCCGGGCCGACGACGTGTCGGGTGACGGACAGCCCGAGCTCGTGTTCGGGTTCCACCGGCGCGACGCGGCTTCCACGCTGGCCATGGACGTGGTCGACGCCGGGCCCGCCGTCGTCGTGCACCGGGAGTTGCCCCAGGGCTCGGCGCAGGTGGCCAAGGGCCAACTGACGACGTGGGCGGCGGCGGCCGACGGGTTCGACCGGGTCGTCCTTCGCTTCAGCGGCGGCGCATGGCGGGCCGGCGCGCCCGAACGGGTGGCGCGGAGCGCCGTGCCCGCCAGCATGATCTGAGGGTGGAACCGGCGCCGCCGCCCGCTCCGAAGGACCGTCTCCTCGAGGCGGCCTACTCCTGCGTCGCCCGCTCCGGGCTGGCCAGGACCACGATGGACGACGTCGCCAGCGCCGCCGGCCTCTCCCGCGCCACCGTCTACCGCTACTTCCCCCGGGGGAAGGACCAACTCGTCCGGGAGGTCGTGGCGTGGGAGGCGGGCCGCTTCTTCGAGCGCCTGGTGCGGGCGGTCGCCGATCGGGTGGAGCTCGAGGACGTCCTGGTCGAGGCGTTGCTCTTCGCCCACCGCGCCGTGGGCGAGCACGCCGTGCTCCAGAAGATCCTCGACACGGAGCCCGAGCGCCTGCTCCCCGTGCTCACGACCGAGAGCGCTCGCCTCCTCGGGCTCGTGAAGCAGTTCCTCGTGCTGGTCATGTCGCGTTCGGTGCTCCGGCCCGACCTCGACGCCGACGAGGCGGGCGATTACCTGAGCCGCATGGTGCTCAGCCACATCAGCGGGGCCGGGGGGTGGGACCTCACCGATCCCGAGGCCGTCCGCCGCCTCGTCCGCCGCCAGCTGCTCGCCGGTCTGGTCGAGCCGGCCGGGCCGACCGCGGCCCTGCCTTGACCGTGAGACAGATCTCGCTTTACCGTCTCATCGATGGCGATGATCGACCTCCGCGACAGCCGTGGTGGCGACGGTTCGTCGGGCGATGAGACGACCGATCGCGTCGTTGCCGCCATCCTCCGCTGTGTCGCCCGTCGGGGTCTGGCCCAGACGACCCTCGACGACGTCGCCCGCGAGGCCGGCTGCAGCCGCGCCACCGTCTACCGCGCCTTCCCCGGAGGGAAGCACGCCCTCCTCGACGCCGTCGCGCATCGGGAGCTGACCCGGGTCGAGGCCCTCGTGGCCGAGGCCGTCGAGACCGCAGGCGGTCTCGAAGGTGCGCTGATCGCTGCGATCACGACCGTCGGTCGGCACCTCGAGGGGCACGCCGCCTTCCGCTTCCTCCTGGTCCACGAGCCGGAGCGGGTGCTGCCCCACCTGGCCTTCGCCCCGCTCGATCTCCTCCTCGCCCGGGTCCGGGCCGTCGGCGGGCCGATCCTCCAGCGGCACCTGCCGCCGGACGAAGCGGCCCGGACGGCGGAGTGGGTCGCCCGCATCATCATCAGCTACACGTGCAGTCCCGCCGCCGGTGTGCAGCTCACCGACGAGTCGTCCGTCCGCCGGCTGGTGAGGGCCTTCGTCCTCCCCGGCCTCTCCGTTCCGTCCCCTTCCTAGAGGAGCCCCCCACCTCATGACCGCCATCAACGAGAACCGGGCCATCATCGGCCGCGACGACATCAACGACCTCGAGGCCATCCTCGGCGTGTCGAACACCGACATCGACGCCACGATCTCGACCGTCAAGGACAACGCCGACGCCATCTTCACGTGGGACTACGAGAAGGGCGCCCGTCCGAAGCTGAACCGCTTGTACGAGAAGGCGAAGACGTCGATGTGGAACGGCGAGACGGATCTCCCCTGGGACACCGAGGTCGACCAGGAGCAGGTCGTCATGGCCAATGCCCAGGGCAACATCGGTCCCGGGTCGGGCATGGACCTGAACGGCACGGGCCTCGACAAGTGGACCGAGAAGGAATGGATCCAGTTCGGCGTCGAGAGCCAGAACTGGACGCTCTCGCAGTTCATGCACGGCGAGCAGGGAGCACTCGTGTGCACGGCCAAGATCGTCGAGACGGTGCCGTGGATCGATGCCAAGTACTACGCCTCGACCCAGGTGATGGACGAGGCCCGCCACGTCGAGGTCTTCGCCAAGTACCTCGACACCAAGCTCACCGGCCACTACCCGGTGAACGCCCACCTGAAGATGCTCCTCGACGACATCATCGGGGACAGCCGCTGGGACATGACCTACCTCGGCATGCAGATCATGGTCGAGGGCCTGGCTCTGGCCGCCTTCGGCTTCATCCACCAGATGACCACCGAGCCGCTGCTCAAGCAGCTCCTCCGCTACGTGATGAGCGACGAGGCCCGCCACGTCGCCTTCGGCGTGCTGTCGCTGCAGGAGTACTACAAGGAGCTGAACGCGGCCGAGCTGCGCGAGCGCCAGGAGTTCGCCTTCGAGGCGGCGGTGCGGATGCGTGACCGGTTCCTCCAGCAGGAGGTCTGGGACCGGATGGGCGTCGCCCGAAGCTGGCCGTGCCGCTCGTGCTGCAGGCGCCGGAGCGGCAGCTCTTCCAGTCGATGCTGTTCTCCAAGATCGTGCCGAACTGCAAGAAGCTCGGCCTCCTCGATGCGGCCGACGGCTGGCTCCGCACGAAGTTCCAGGAGCTCGGCGTGATCCAGTTCGAGGACTGGGCCGACACCGGCGAGGAGTACGAGATGTTCGCCCTCGCCGACGGTGAGCTGAACAAGACCGCCTGAACCACGGCGTCAGCCGAGCGTCGCCGGCGGCCGCCCGCCGGCGGCGGCGCGTCGGGCCACCCGGGCCAGACCGAGTGCGGCCGCCGTGGCGGCCGCGGCCCGGGCGAGGGAATGGGCGGCATCGATGTCGCCGGCGTCGGCCCGCCGGCGGCGGGCGTCGGCGAGGTCGAGGCGCGTGTGCGCGGCGTACAGCGGCGATCGGAGGCGCTCGTTCTCGTCGATGGCGACTTCGAAGAGGGCGATGGCGGCGTCGAGGTCGCCGGTCGCGACGGAACACAGGCCGAGGTACCGCCGAGCCGAGCCGAGGCAGAGGAAGGACCCGACGACGAGGGCTCGTCCCGTCATCGGCTCGAGGAACGGCTGGGCCGACGCCCCCACCGCCGCGTCGGCGAGCGCCGCGGCGGCCTCGGACGCGAGCGCGAGCTGGATGGGCCCGGCTCGACCGGTGGCGGTCGCGCGCTCGACTCGATCCAACCAACGACCGGCCTCGCCGGCGCGACCGACCTCGATCAGGAACAGCGCCAGTGCCGTGCGCCAGGCCCCGAGGGACGACGACGAGGCTTGCGTCTCCAGCAACGGCAGGAGCGCCAGGCCCTCGTCCCGTTCGAGTGACGTGGTCGCCAACAACGCCTGCGCCTGCTCGGCGCTGCCCGGGCTGCCGAGGAGCTCGATGGCCAGTTCGTGCGCATCGTCCAGCCGGCCGTCGAGCAGGGCGAGCGCGGCGACCGGGAGCTTGTGGCCCCATGGCAACGCGGAGAACCGCTTCCCGTGTTCCACGACCCGTGCGGTGGCGTCCTCGGCGCCGTTCCGGTCGAGGCGCTGCATGGCGATCGTCACATAACGAGCCCCATAGGGAAGGACGGCCTCTCGAACCCGGGTCCCGAGGAGGTCGGCGGTCTCGTCCAAGACCCGTTTCGCTGCGTCGGGGTGGCCGGCGTTGATGCGGGCGTCGGCGACGGCGAGACCGGCGTAGGCGATCGCCTCGGCATCGTCGCTGGCGATGGCGGCGCTCAGGATCGCATCGCGATCGAGCGGCGCGTCTTCGGGCGCGTCCACCTCGAAGCCGCCCGTGAGGGCGATGGCGGCTCGTATGCGCGCTCGCATCGGCGAGGGACCCTCGGGAAGGAGGCTTAGCGTCTCCCTCGTCGCCTCCTGGTACGTCGGGGTGTCGACGGACATGCCGGAGCGGACGGCGAAGGTGATGCTCCGGCCGAGACGCTCCGGGTCCTCGAGCCGTCGACCGATGGCGAGCGCCTCGCCCACGAAGGCCATGCCGTCGGCGTCGCCGGCGCTCAACATCGAATCCCCCAGGAGGTTGAGCAGGTCGCAACGCCGGCCGAGGTCGTCGTCGCCCAACACGGCGAGGCCCCGTCGGCACATCGCCGCTGCGTCCTCGAACGCCGCCAGCCGGGTGCGAGCGTCCTCCGCCGCGTCGAGGGCGGCGTCCGCGGCGCCGAGGGTGGAGCCGACCGGCCCCGCCTCCAGGAGGTGGTGCGCGATCTCGCCGGGCGTTCCCGCCGACGTCCGCAGGGCTTCCCCGATTCGAAGGTGCAGGCGCAGCCGACGCACGGTCGACAGCTCCTGGTACAGCGCCTCGCGCACGAGGGCGTGGCTGAACGAGAAGGTGGCCAGCGCAGCCGCCTCCTCCTCCAGCACCCTCGAGGCGAGCGCCTCGTCGATGGCGTCGAGGGCGTCGTCGAGCGACGTCTCCGCCACCTGCGCCAACAGTCGGGCCGGGAAGTGCCGCCCGATGACGCTGGCGACGGCGAGGAGCTCGTTGCACGCGGGGGACAGGCTCGAGAGGCGCCGGCCGATCACCTCGCGGATCCCCTCGGGAACGTCGATGGCCTCGAGCGTTCCTGAGACCGTCCATCCACCGCCACCGTCCGACCGGAGCCGCCCGCGGTCGACGAGGTGGCGGATCACCTCGGTGATGAAGAACGGGTTGCCCTCGGTGTCCTCGGCGATCCGCACGGCCGCGGCCGACGATGCCGGTGACGGATCGGATCGAGCGCTGCCGCCAAGGAGTTGCTCCACGTTCTCCGCCGTCAGGCCGCGCAGGACGAGGCGCTCGACGTCCGTCTCCCGACGGAAGTCGGCCAACAGGGCGGCCAGGGGGTGGGTGCGCGACAGATCGGTGTCGCGATAGGTGACGGCGACGAGCACGTGCTCCAGGCGCTCGCGCCACAACTGACGGAGGAGGAGCAGCGACGAATCGTCGGCCCAGTGCGCATCGTCGATCACGAGGAGGACAGGGAGGTGCGCCGCGGCCTGGCGCAGGACGGCGAGCACAGCATCGAACAGCACCGGTCGCTCCGTCTCCTGGTCGCCGACGTCGGTCCCGGAGATGCGGTGGAGCGGCTCGAGGCCGGCGCCGACCATCAGGGGGTGGACCTCGGGCGGCCACTGCCGGGCCGCCACCCGCACCGCCTCGGCGAAGGGTCCGAGCGGAGTCGCCAGCTCCGGATCACAACGGCCGGCGAGGAGGAGCGCAGAGCTCCCGGCCCGGCGGGCCAGCTCGGCCACCAACCGGGTCTTGCCGATGCCGGGTTCGCCGGCGACGAGCACGACGCCATGGTCACCGGCGGCGACACCGGCCCAGATGGCGACGAGCCGCTCGAGGTCTTCGGCCCGTCCGACGAACGGGACGTCGCTCCCGACGGCCAACACGGGCGGCACTGTCACGACCTCGGTCCGGGGCGCCCACTCGACCTCGTACGCCGAAACGGGTTCGTCGATGCCCTTCAGGGCCAGCTCGCCGACCGGTCGGAGGCCGACTCGCAGCCTCGGGGACACGAGGGCGCGGATCAGGTCCGACGCCAGGATCTGGCCCGGCTCGGCCACGTCGCACAACCGGCGGGCGGTGTTCACCGACACACCGAAGAAGTCGCCCTCGTCGCGCAGCGGCTCGCCGGCATGGATGCCCACCCGGACCTCGGTCGGGTGTCCGTCGCCGGCGGGGACCGGAGCCGAGGTGGCCGCCTGCTGCATGGCGATGGCCGCCTCCACCGCGGCGACGGCGCTGTTGAAGGCCACCATCAGGCCGTCACCGAGGCTCTTGACCTCCTCGCCGCCGTGGGCCACGAGGGCCTGACGGAGGCTGGCGAAGTGCGCCTTGCGCACCGTCTCGGCCTGCTCGTCGCCGATGCGGTCGTACATCGCCGTCGAGCCGACGAGGTCCGTGAACAGCAAGGCCACGATCGCGCCGGTATCCGCCATGTCCGTATTGTGGCTTGTCGATGGCGGACGAGCGGGAGCTGTGGCGGGCGCAGGTCGGCGACCCGGCGGTGCACGCCCGCATCGTCGACGGGCTCCCGCTCCTGCACGACGTGGTGGTGCACGAACCGCCGACGGACCACGAGCCGCTGACCGGGTGGTTGCGGGTGGCGGCCTGGAACCTCGAACGCGGCCGACACTCGGAGGCGATGGCCGAGCGACTGCGCCGCACGGGGGCCCAGCTCGTGCTGCTGTCCGAGGCGGACGTGGGCATGGCCCGATCCTCGAACGTGGACGTGCCGCAGGCGCTCGCACGGGCGCTCCACCTGGGATCGGCCTTCGCCATCGAGTTCGTGGAGCTGGGCCTCGGGGATGCCTCTGAAGCTGCAGCCGTCGAAGCGGCCGGCGGCGGTCGCAATGCACACGGGCTCCATGGCAACGCGATCCTCTGTGCCGCACCGCTCCTCTCGCCCCGGGCCGTCCGCATCGAGCTGCGAGGCGAGTGGTTCTCCTCCGACCGGGGTGAGCCGCGCGTGGGTGGGCGGGTCGCCGTCCTGGCCACGATCGAGCTCGACGCCGTGCCCGTGTCCGTCGTGTCGCTCCATCTGGAGAGCGCGTCCGACGGCGCCGACCGGGCCGAGCAGCTGGCCACGGTCCTCGACGCCATCCCGGACGGGCCCGCGATCGTCGGCGGTGACTGCAACACCTTCGGCGCCGCGTTCGCCGAGCTGGCCGACCGGGCGACGCTCCGGAACCAGCGCGAAGCCGACCCCACCCGGTTCGCATGGCCCGTGGCCTACGAGCCCCTCTTCGACGTCGCCCGGCGCCACGGCTTCGAGTGGCTCGACGCCAACGTCGCCGCGCCCACGACCCACCACCGCCCCGATGGCGCTCCGCACCACCACCCACTGAAGATCGACTGGTTGTTCACCCGCGGCCTCGAGGCGCGCCGCCCGACCGTGGTGGCGGCACAAGGACCCGATGGGATGACGCTGTCCGACCACGAGCTCATCGCCGTCAGCGTGCGCCTGCTCCGCTGACACCGGCGTCGGGGGGCGCGCCCGGTCGCTCGACGAGCGTCCAGTCGCACAGGCCGCGACAGGCGTCGAGCTGCTGGGGAGCCACGAATCCCCGCGCGTCGAAGCGGAGGCGCTGGCCGCAGCTCTCGCAGTCGAAGACGTCGAAGGGCTGGATGACGAGCGGCGGGTGGTCTGGTGAGGGGGGAGCGGGCACGGGTTGGGGCACAGCCTTCCCCGGATCGGCCGGTATCGTGCACCCGTGCCTGCAGCATCCGATCCCGGCTTCCTCGTGCTGCACGCCCTGCGGTTGAAGGGGTTCGCCGACACCCCGATCGTCGCGACCCCGCGCCGGGCTGGGCGACGAGGATGCCCAGAGGCGGCTCGACGAGGCCGCGGCGGCCGGTCAGGTCACCCGGCGGGACGGCCGGATCTCCGGTTGGGCCCTCACGCCCGAGGGGCGCAGCCGCCACGCCGAGCTGATCGCCGTCGAACTCGCCGGCACCGCCGCCCACGCCGCGATCGAGGACGGCTACCGCCGCTTCCTCGGCTTCAACAACGAGCTCCTCACCGTCTGCACGGACTGGCAGCTGCGGGACGGCGTGCTGAACGACCACGCTGATCCGTCCTATGACGATGACGTCGTCGATCGCCTCGGCGGCGTGGACGCCAAGGTCCAGCCGGTGTGCGGCGACCTGGGCGACGTGCTCACCCGGTTCGCCGGCTACGGCCCCCGGTTCTCCGAGGCGTTGGGCCGCGTCCGGGCGGGCGAGCGCGACTGGTTCGCCAAGCCGATGATCGACTCGTACCACACGGTGTGGTTCGAGCTCCACGAAGACCTGCTCGCCACCCTGGGCATCGAACGTTCGAAGGAAGGCAGCACATCATGAGTGGACGCTTCGGCTCCGTGCTCACCGCCATGGTCACCCCGTTCGACGAGGGCGGGCGGGTCGACGTCGACACCGCCGTGCGGATCGCCGCCTGGTTGCTCGACCACGGCAACGACGGACTGGTCGTGACCGGCACCACCGGTGAGAGCCCGACCTTGACCGACGAGGAGAAGGTCGAGCTCTGGGGTGCGATCGCGGCGGCCGTGACCGCGCCGGTCATCGCCGGCGCCACGACCTACGACACGGCGCAGTCGATCGAGCTGACGAAGGCGGCCGAGTCCGCCGGCGTGGCCGCCATCCTCGCCGTGTGCCCCTATTACAACCGCCCCTCCCAGGCCGGCATCGAGGCCCACTTCCGGGCCATCGCCGGCGCGACGTCGCTCCCGGTGATGCTCTACGACATCCCCGGTCGATCCGGCCGGAAGGTCGCGACCGAGACCCTGTTGCGCCTGGCCGAGGACGTGCCCAACATCGTGGCGGTCAAGGACGCGGCCGGCGATGCGGTGGCGTCGGCCGAGCTGCTGGCCCACGCGCCGTCGGGCTTCGAGCTGTACTCCGGTGACGACTCGATGACCCTGCCCCTCCTGGCGATCGGCGCCAGCGGCGTGGTCGGCGTCGCCACCCATTGGGCCGGCGAGGTGTTCGCCGAGATGGTCCGGCGCTTCGACGCCGGCGACCCGCCCGGGGCGCTCGAGTGCCACCGCCGCCTGCTGCCGTCCTTCGCCTACGAGACGTCGGACATCAACCCCTACCCGGTACCGGCGAAGGCGATGATGCGCGAGCTCGGGTTCCCCGTCGGGCCGGCGCGCCTCCCGAACCTGGAGAGTGACGGCGAGGCCCTTGCCGCCGCCGCCCGCCGCATCATCTCCGAGCTGGGTGTGGCCGGTGCCTGATCCCGTACGCGTCACCTTCCTCGGCGGCCTCGGCGAGATCGGTCGCAACTGTGCCGTGCTCGAGGTCGAGAACCGGCTCCTCCTGATCGACTGCGGGCTGATGTTCCCGGAGGAGACGATGCCGGGGGTCGACCTCGTCCTCCCGGACTTCACGTTCCTCCGAGAGAACGCCGACCGCATCGAGGGGTGCGTGCTCACCCACGGGCACGAGGACCACGTCGGCGCGCTCGTCGTACCTCCTGCGCGACCTGTCGTTCCCGATCTTCGGCTCGGCGCTGACGCTGGGCCTGGCCCGCAGCCGCATCGAAGAAGGCGGGCTCCTCAAAAAGACCGAGCTGGTGACGGTGCGCGATGGCGAGCGCCGGATGATCGGTCCCTTCGACGTGGAGTTCATCCCCGTCACCCACTCCGTGCCCCACGCGTTCGCGCTTGCGTTCCACACCCCCCAGGGCGTCGTGTACCACACGGGTGACTGGAAGCTCGACCTCACGCCGGTCGACGGCCGCACCACCGACCTGGCCCGCCTCGGCGCCATCGCGTCCGGCGAGGGAATCCGCCTGCTGCTCGGCGACTCGACGAACGCCGAGGAGGAGGGCTACACGGTCAGCGAGCGGGCCGTGGGCAAGGTGCTCTCCGGCCTCATGCGCGATGCCGAGGGCAAGCGGATCATCGTGGCCTGCTTCGCCAGCCACCTCCACCGCATCCAACAGGTCATCGACGCGGCCGTCGCCAACGGTCGCACCGTGGCCACCCTCGGCCGCTCGATGGGCAAGAACGTCGCCCTGGCCCGGTCGATGGGCCTGCTGCAGGTCCCGGACTCGGCGCTCGTCGACATCGAGAAGGTCGTCGATCTCGATCCCGCCAAGGTGTGTGTCATCTCCACCGGGTCGC
Source organism: uncultured Actinomycetes bacterium (assembly GCA_963731055.1). Classification (GTDB taxonomy): domain Bacteria; phylum Actinomycetota; class Acidimicrobiia; order Acidimicrobiales; family CADCTF01; genus DATLED01. The sequence continues at coordinate 279,945 of CAVSUD010000009.1, forward strand.
AAGGTGAGCCGATGTCGGCGCTCGCGCTGATGGCCGCCGGAGAGAACCGCTGGCTCAAGGTCGGCCCCGACGACCTCGTGATCCTCTCCTCGCACGCCATCCCCGGCAACGAGTCCGCCGTCGGTCGCGTCATCGACGGGCTGTGTCGCCTCGGCGCCGACGTCGTGCACGCCGGCATCGCCGACGTCCACGAGAGCGGCCACGCGCAGCGGGGCGAGATGCGGACCCTGTTCTCCATCGCCAAGCCCGAGTACTTCATCCCGGTGCACGGCGAGTTCCGCCACATGGTCCACCACTCGCGGCTGGCCATGGAGATGGGCGTGCCCGCCACCCACGTGTTGCTGTGCGAGGACGGCGACGTCGTCGAGCTGACCGACGACGGCATCGACTTCGCCGGCAACGTGCCGGCCGGGTACCTCTACGTCGACGGCATCGTCGGCGACGTCGGCCAGGGCGTGCTGCGGGACCGCCGGATCCTCGCCGAGGAGGGGGTGGTAGTCGTGATCGTCACCGTCGACGTCCAGAACCGGGCCATCGTCACCGGCCCGGAGATCGTGACGCGGGGCTGGGTCTACGCCCCGGAGGCCGAGGGGTTGCTCGAGGAGGCGGCCGAGGCGGTCCGCCAATCCCTCAGGACGGCCCTGGCGGCCGACGCCACCGACTTCGAGACGCTCCGGCGCCACGTCCGCCGAGCGGCCGGGTCGTTCGTGAACGAGCGGACGCGTCGCAAACCGATGATCGTCCCGGTCGTCATGGAGGTCTGAGCACCCACCCCGGATCCCGAGCCCACGCCTGGGGCCACTGTTACTGTTGTTGACACTGTGACCGCGACCAAGGCTCGCCCGAAGAAGCGTCCGCCGGCGGCGAAGAAGGCGCCGGCGCGGCGAAAGTCGGCGCCGAAGGCGAAGCCCTCGCTCTGGGCGCAGCTGCGCACGACGCTGGCCACCCACCTCGGCCGCCAGTCCGACGACGTGTGGGGGCTCCTCCTGATCCTGGCCGGCGTGCTCGCCGGCCTCGGCATCTACGCCGATCTCACCGGACCGTTCGGCCGCTTCCTCGAGGACGGCACGGGCGCCGTGTTCGGCTGGGCCCGACTCCTGGTGCCCTTGACCCTCGTCGGCATCGGCGCCGTGCTCGTCCGCGGCGCGCCCCGGACCGAACCCGGGCGCATCGTCATCGGATGCGTGTTCCTCGTCCTGTCGCTCTGCGGGCTCCTGCACCTCCTCCTCGGCGCGCCCGTCTGGGGCTCGTCGCTCGCCGAGCTGCGCGGCGCCGGCGGGTTCCTCGGTCTCGTGATCGCCGAACCGCTGCGGGGCCTGATCGCAGTGTGGGGCGCCAGCCTCGTGCTGACCACGCTGCTCGCGCTGTCGGTGCTGATCCTCACCCGCACCTCCGTGCGTTCGGCCGCCGACGTGCTCGTCGACGCGAGTCGTTCGACCGGCCAGTTGCTCGGGAAGGGCTGGTCGTGGCTCGGCACCGTCGGCCACAACGAGGAGCTCGACGAGGCGACCGAACGACACCCGTCGTCCACGCCGCCGCTCCCGAAGACCAGGCGCGTCCGCGCCATCGCCCAGACCCCGCTCGAGGATCCCGACGATGCGCCGGTCGCCGAACCGGTCGACGAGCCGTCGCCCGAACCCGCGGTCATCGAGCTGGCCGGGCCCGAGGCGGCCACCACCGGTCAGCAGCTCTCGATCGACCTCGGGCCGGCCACGACCCCGAGCGCCTGGCGGCTCCCGCCCCTCCAGCTGCTGAAGAAGGCGGCGACGGCCGAGATCGACCGTCGTTCGATCGACGCCGCGGGCCGCACGCTCGAGGAGTCGCTGGCGGCCCACGGCGTCGACACCCGCGTCGTCGGCGCCACCACCGGCCCCACCGTCACCCGCTACGAGCTCGAGCTCGGCCCCGGTGTCAAGGTGGCCAAGGTCACGAGCCTCCACAAGGACATCGCCTACGCCATGGCCGCGGCTGACGTCCGGATCCTGGCCCCGATTCCGGGTCGCAGTGCCATCGGCATCGAGGTGCCGAACGTCAAGCGCACGCTGGTCGACCTCGGCGGCATCCTCGGCAGCGAGGAGGCCCGCCGGGCCACCCACCCCCTCGAGGTCGGCGTCGGACGCGACATCGCGTGGCGTCCGGTGCTCGAGAACCTCGCCGCCATGCCCCACATCCTCATCGCCGGTGCGACCGGCGCCGGCAAGTCGAGCTGCATCAACTCCCTGATCACCTCGGTGTTGATGCGGGCCACCCCCGACCAGGTGCGGATGATCCTCATCGACCCGAAGCGGGTCGAGCTCGGCCAGTACAACGGCGTGCCCCACCTCCTCACGCCGGTGGTCGTCAACCCGAAGAAGGCGGCCAACGCGCTGCAGTGGGCGGTCCACGAGATGGAGCGCCGCTACGACCTGCTGGCCGAGGTCGGCGTGCGCGACATCACCGGCTACAACTCGGCGTTCGATCGCGGCGAGCTGACCCCCGAGCCGGGGAGTGACACGGTCTACAACCGGCTGCCGTTCGTCCTCATCGTCGTCGACGAGTTGAACGACCTGATGATGGTCGCGGCTCGAGATGTCGAGGAGTCGATCTGTCGCATCGCGCAGATGGCGCGCGCCGTCGGCATCCACCTCGTGATCGCCACGCAGCGGCCCTCCGTCGACGTCATCACCGGCGTCATCAAGGCGAACATCCCGAGCCGCCTCGCCTTCGCCGTCTCCTCGCTGGCCGACTCCCGCGTCATCCTCGACCAGCCCGGCGCCGAGCGGCTCATCGGCAAGGGCGACATGCTCCTGCTCACCGCGTCCTCCAGCGTGGCCCGTCGCATCCAGGGCCCGTGGGTCTCCGAGGAGGAGGTCCGCAAGGTCGTCGCCCATTGGCGCCGGCAGGGTCAGGCCCAGTTCGTCGAAGGTGTCGAGGGGGCCGAGGCGGGCGCCGGCGGTGGTCCGCTCGGGGCCGACGCGGCCGAGGGCGACGACGAGATGCTGGCCCAGGCCATGGAGCTGATCGTCCGCTCCCAGCTCGGGTCCACGTCGATGCTGCAGCGGAAGCTCCAGGTCGGTTTCGCCCGGGCCGGGCGGATCATGGACCAGCTCGAGAACAAGGGTGTCGTCGGTCCCTCCACCGGATCGAAGGCCCGCGAGGTGCTGATGACGGTCGAGGAGCTCGAGGCCCGGATGCAGGGCACCAGCGGGGCCTGAGAGCATCCCCGTCGCGGGGCGCAGGCGGGCTTATCCTCCGCCCGTGGTCGCGCTCCAGCAGCGGTACGAGGCGGACGAAGAACCGGCGGGCCGGCACGGGGCCGGCGACGAGGTCGAGCGCCTCGAGGTCGGGTTGTCACGTGCGCTGTTGGCTACGCCGCCGGACGTGCTTCGGGCCATCGCCGAACGGGCGCGACTGGCCGAGGCCGCCGTGGCCCGGTGGCAGTCGCGGGTGGGGGAGCGCCCGTCGTTCGACCCCGATGCCGCGGACGCCGTCGCCGACGCGGTGGCCGAGGTGACCGCGGCGAGAGCGGCTCAGAACGTGGCCCTCGACGGGCGGCACCGTCTGCTCGCTACCGGCAACGGACTCGGCGTCGCCGGCCTCGGCATCGCGGGCGGGCTCGTGCTCCTGGGCTCGTCCCCCATGGCCCTTCCGGTCGCCGTCGCCGTTGCCGCGTCGCCCATCGGCCCGGTCGTCGCCGGCTGGCTCGCCACGCAGCGCTGCTCGCTGGCCGCCCGTCGCGTGGGCACGGCGCGCGAGCGGTGGGCGTCGTCGTTGGAGGCGGCCGGTGCCGCGACGATGGGCGACCTCGCGGCCCAACGGATCGCACTGGCGGCGTGGGAGCGCCGACGCCGCGAGGCCGACGCCGCCGAGGAGGCGGCCCGGCCGAACCTGCGGACCTGGTACCTCCTGGCCGGCCCGGGCATCCCGCCGACCGACGTGGAGGACGTGCTGGCCCGCATCGAGTCGCTCCGCCTGACGTTGCTCCACCGGCTGACGCTCGCGCTCGATGCGCTCGTGGAGCGGCGGGCCATGAACGTGCTCGCCCCCGAGGCCGAGGTGGCCGAGCCGACGGCGGCGCCGAGCTGGCTCGAGGAGGCCCTCGCCCGCCTCCGCGGCGGCACCGGCGGTCGACTCCGCCTCTGGGGAACCTGAACCAGCGGGGGTTCCGCTCGGGTGGGCTTCGCGCGCTGAGCGGGTCGAGTCGAGCCGGCGCCGGGAGCGCCGACGACGACGCGAAAAAGGGCACCGGCGTCGTTGGCGGTGCCCTTCTTCGGATGGTGTGCGGCGGTGCCGCCGGATCGCTAGGCGGCGATGCGGGGGCGCTGCTGATGGCGCACCTCGGGCTCCTCGCCCTCGGAGGTGCCGAGCCAGTGGAAGGCGGCCCGCCAGATGCTCGTCGTGCCGGCCATCATGAGGCCCGTCATCCAGACGCCGAGGTCGGCGGTCCTGAGGTCGACGCCGTAGCGGGCGAAGACCGAGTAGTCGAGGACGACGGCGCCGAGGACGCCGAGGGCGAGGGTGGTGAGCAGGTGGAAGGAGGCCAGCCGGGGGACGAGGTCCTCGAGCAGGTCGACCACCTTGAAGATGGCGAGTCCCATCAGGATGATGATGGCGAAGTCGTACATGGTTGGTTCCTCCTGACGGTGTGCGCATTCGGGGCACGCCGTCAACAGGTGTGACACGGCGCTCCCTCGAGAGGTGACATAGGTTTCTGCGCCGTGCGTGCACGGGTGCCGGCGTCATCGGCCAATCTCGGTCCTGGCTTCGACACGTTGGCGTTGGCGCTCGCCTTGTACGTCGACGTGGAGGTCGAGCCGGCCGACGAGCTCTCGATCGTCTGCACCGGCGAAGGCGCCGACATCGCGTCGTCGCCGCACCACCTCGCGGCGCGGGTGGCGCGACGGGTGGCGGGCCACGACCGCTTCACCATCACGATCCATTCGGAGATCCCCGTCGGTCGTGGGCTCGGCTCTTCGGCGTCGTTGGCCGCGGCCGTCGCGGCCGCCGCCGGCGCGGAGGACCCGCTCGCCGTCGCCGCCGACGTCGACGGCCACCCCGAGAACGCGGCCGCCTCGATCCTCGGTGGGCTCGTCGTCGCCACCACCATCGACCGCCAGCCCTTGGCGTTCCGGATGCCGCTCGACGACGCCCTGTCGTTCGTGGTGCTCGTGCCCGACCGCAAGTTGCCGACGAAGGAGGCGCGTGCGGCGTTGCCGTCGTCGCTCCCGTACGGCGACGCATCGTTCAACCTCGGCCGCATGGGCGTGCTGCTGGCCGGCCTCGCCGACCACCAGCGACTCGTGCCCGAGGCGATGGACGACCGGCTCCACCAGCGGCAGCGCACGCCGCTGTTCCCCGAATCGGCCCCGCTCCTGGCGGGCCTTCGAGACGCCGGCGCGCTGGCCAGCGCGTGGTCGGGCGCGGGTCCGAGCCTGCTCGCCGTGTGCACGCGCGACTCCGTCGACGCGGTGCAGCGGGCGGGCGAGCGCCTGTTGGAGCACCACGGCGTCGTCGGGCGGTCGCTGCCGCTCGCACCCGATCTCCGGGGCCTGGTGGTGGGCTAGAACGGGGCGGTGCCGACGCAGCCGTCCAAGGAGCTCCACGCCGTCCCCAACCCGCACCCGGGCCGTGACTACGAGGTGACGTGCGAGACACCGGAGTTCACCTGCGTCTGCCCGATGACGAGCCAGCCGGACTTCGCCACCGTGCGCATCACCTACGTGCCGGGAGATTCGATCGTGGAGCTGAAGTCCCTCAAGCTCTACCTCTGGAGCTATCGCGACGAAGGCGCGTTCCACGAGGACGTGACGAACCGGATCCTCGACGACCTCGTCGCCGCCATCGCGCCGCGTCGGATGACGGTGGTGACGGACTGGTTGGTGCGAGGCGGCATCCACACCGTCGTCAAGGCGGAGCACGCGGCATGAGCGAGAACGACTGGGCCCGGCCCGTGGTCCACTGGGAGCTATTGGCTCGGGACCCGCAACGCCTGCGCCAGTTCTACGAGGCGTTGTTCCACTGGGACATGGAGGACGGTGGCTTCCTCATCGGCGTCGCGCCGGGCCTCGGGGGCCCCGAACCCGGGCCGGCGGGCCACATCATGGCGGCGGCCGACGGCGCGCCCTCGGGCTTCGGCCTCTTCGTCCAGGTCCTCGACATCCCCGCGGCGCTGGCCCGCACCGAGGAGCTCGGCGGCACCGTCGCCGGCGATCCTTTCGACGTGCCCGGGGGGCCGCGCATCTGTCCGATCCTCGACCCCGAGGGCAATCGGGTCACGCTGGTCCAGCAGTAACCTCCCACGATCATGAGCGAGACGACGCTGACGGAGCTGGCCGAAGGACTGCGGTTCCCCGAGGGCCCGGTCGTGCTCCCGGACGGGGACCTGTTGGTCTGCGAGCTCCGGAGTGGCACGCTCTCGAAGGTGCCGCAGGCGGGCGGTGCGCCGGTGGTCGTGGCCACCGTCGGCGGCAGTGCCAACGGCGCCGCCATCGGACCGGACGGCGCGATCTACGTCTGCAACAGCGGCGGCTGGCGCTGGACGGAGATGGGGCCGATCACCATCCCCGGCGACCACGAGGGCACCCAGGCCGACGACTACATCGGTGGACGGATCCAGCGGGTCGAGCTCGGTGCCGACGGTGGCGACGCCACGGTCACGGACCTGTACCTCGAGTGCGACCGTCACCCGCTGAAGGCCCCCAACGACCTCGTCTTCGACGAGACCGGCGGCTTCTGGTTCACCGACCACGGCCACATGCGCCGTCGGGAGCGCGATCGCGGCGGGCTGTACTACGCCCGGGCCGACGGGTCGGAGATCCGTGAGGTCGTGCAGCCCCTCGACTCGCCCAACGGTGTCGGCCTGTCGCCGGACGGCGCCACCGTGTACGTGGCCGAGACCCACACGGGGAAGGTCTTCTCGTGGGCGCTGGCCGGTCCCGGGCAGCTGGCCAGCCCGAACCCGCCGTTCGGCAACGGGGGCACGCTCGTCCATGGGGCCGGCGGCAACGCGCTGTTCGACTCCCTCGCCGTCGACGGCGAGGGGAACGTTTGCGTGGCGACGATCGGCAACGGCGGGATCACCGTCGTCTCGCCCGATGGGTCGTCGGTGCAGCACGCCGCCCTGCCCGACCCCGTCACGACGAACATCTGCTTCGGCGGCCCGGAGCTCCGCACCGCCTACGTCACCCTCTCGGCCACCGGCAAGCTCGTCTCGTTCGAGTGGCCGCGGCCCGGCCTGCCCCTCGCGTTCTGATCCGAGGCCCCCATCGGCGGCTCCTGGTCCGGGCCGGGGCAGACTGACGTCGATGGCGACGCCCCGGTACACGACTCGACTGGCGATGCTCTCGGACGCGATCTTCCTCCGCGGGATGCTCACCGAGGCGGCCGCGCCCCTGGGCAAGGACCGGCCGTCGACGGAGCAGTTGCTCTCGAACCCGCAGGTGACCGCCTTCATCGACGGATGGGGGCGACCGGGCGACCACGGGATCGTCGCCGAGTCCGAGCTCGATCCGGTGGGCGCCGCCTGGTTCCGGGTCTTTCCGGAAGACGATCCCGAGGGCGGGTTCGTCGGAGGTGACACCCCGGAGCTGTTGATCGCCCTCGCCCACGAGCACCGCGGCAAGGGCGTCGGCGGCCTCTTGTTGTCCGCCCTGCTCGACAAGGCGCGCGAGGAGGCCAAGACGAGCATCGGGTGCAACGTGCACCGGGCCAACCTGCCGGCCGTCGCGCTGTTCCGTCGCCACGGGTTCGTGGTGCGCCGTGAGCGCGACAGTGTGCTGACGATGCAGGCGCCCCTCTGACCACGACCCTCCCTCGGGTCACGGCGCTCCTCGAGGACGGTGTGGCCCAGGGCCTGCACCTCGGCGCGCAGCTCGAGGTCCGCCGGACCGGTGCGGACCCGATCGGTGTGGAGGTGGGGGAGGCCCGTCCCGGCGTGGCCATGCGAGGCGACACGTTGGTGCCCTGGTTCTCCTGCACCAAGGCCTGCACTGCGATCGTGGTGGCGCAGTTGGTGGAGCAGGGCCGCCTCGGCCTCGACGACGCCGTCGCTCGCCACGTGCCGGAGTTCGCGGCCGCCGGCAAGTCCCGGGTGACCATCCGCCACGTGCTGACCCACACCGGAGGGTTCCGTTTTCTGCGGCCACCGGTCGACCCGTGGCGCCTCGAGTGGGACGAGCTGGTGGCGGCGATCGGCGCGTCGCCGCTCGAAGATGGCTGGGTGCCCGGCGAGCGGGCCGGCTACCACGCCGTCACCGGGTTCCACGTCCTCGGCGAGGTCGTGCAGCGGATCACCGGCCGCCGCTTCGCCGACCACGTCTCGGAGGAGCTCTTCGAGCCTTTGGACATGGCCGACTCGTGGATGGCGCTGTCGGAGCACCGCTACTCGACGTACGGCGACCGGATGGCGGTGATGTACGACACCCGACCGGGACACGATCCCGTTCCGGTCCGGGGCCTCGACTCGTGGCGCGGGTTCCGGCGGGCGTCGCCGAGCGGCGGCGGGGTGGGTCCGATGGCCGACCTCGTGAAGGTGTTCGAGATGCTCCTCGCCGGCGGCGAACGCGAGGGACAGCGCGTGTTGCGACCGGAGACGGTGGCGTCGATGACCAGCCGTCAGCGCGTGGGCCGGCTCGACGAGACCTTCGGGATGGTCATCGACTGGGGGCTCGGCCTCATGGTGAACTCGTGGTCGTACCGCTCGGCGCCGGCCCGCTACGGCTACGGGGACCACGCCTCGCCCTCCACGTACGGCCACGGCGGCCAGCAGTCCTCCCTCGCCTTCGCCGACCCGCGCGCCGGCCTGGCGGTCGCGCTGGCGCACAACGGGCGCCCCGGTGAACCGGCCAACCACCGCCGGACGCAGCCGGTCATCACGGCGTTGTACGAGGAGCTCGGACTGCTCGAACACCGTTCTTCGTAAGGTCGGCCGGCGGCGGTCGTTCTCCGGACACGACCGAGATCGAAGGGGTCCCCGTGCTTCGAACCGCCCGCCGTTCCCTGGTGGCCTGCCTGGCCGCCGTCCTGCTCCTCACGCCGTCCGCATGGCCGGGCGCGTCGGCCGCGGCCGGCCGCTCCACGCCCTCGACGGCGAGCACCGACCTGCTCCCGGGCCGGTTCCTCGTCGGGTTCGAGCGCGGCACGGCGCCGGCCGCCGCCGACGACGACACGATCGGCGGTCTGCCCGTCCTGCGCACGGCGAGCCGCGCCGGGTTCCTCGTCGTCTCGGCCCCGTCGCTGGGCGTCGCCCGAGAGGCGCTCGCCGCCGTTCCCGGGGTGACCTACGTCGAGCCCGACGTGGCGATGCGGGCGTTCGGGACGCCCGACGATCCGCGCTACGGCACCCAGTACGGCCCGGCCATGATGGGCCTGCCGGCGGCCTGGGGCCAGGTCGGCTACGGCTCCCCGAGCGTCACCGTCGCCGTCATCGACAGCGGCATCCGGCGGACGCACGAGGACTTCACGCCGGCACGGATCCTGCCGGGTCACGACTACGTCGCCAACGACGGTGACCCGAACGACACCTGCGGCCACGGCACCCACGTGGCCGGGACGGTGGCGGCGACGACGTCGAACGCCCTCGGCGTCGCCGGCATGAGCCAGGCCACGATCCTCCCCTTGAAGGGGCTCGACGCCGTGGGCGGGCTCCTCTCCGTCCAGTGCACCGGATCGACCGCGGCCATAGCCGAAGCCATCGTGGACGCCGCCGACCAGGGGGCGAAGATCATCTCCATGAGCATCGGGGGCGGGTCGTCCACGACGCTGGCCAACGCCGTGACCTACGCCTGGAACAAGGGTGTCACCCTCGTCGCCGCGGCCGGGAACGACGGGGCCGCGAACAGCATCGACTACCCCGGTGCGTACCCGGAGGTCCTCGCCGTCGCCGCTCTGGATCGCACCAAGACCCGGGCCTCGTACTCCGACGGTGGCCCCGAGCTCGACATCGCCGCACCCGGGACGGACGTCGTCTCGACCGCCAACTCGGCGGACAACGGCTACACGACGATGTCCGGCACGAGCATGGCCACCCCGCACGTCAGCGGCGTGCTCGCCCTCGCCCTGTCCTGCGCCCCGGCGACGACGAACGTGCAGCTCCGGGCCGCGCTCTATCGCACGGCCGAGGACCTCGGCGCACCGGGCTGGGATGCCTCCTACGGCAACGGCCTGGCCCGGGCCGACCGCCTCGTCGCCGACCTCTGCGGCGGGGGCACGGCCCCGAGCAACACGCCGCCGACGGCCGCGTTCACGGCCACCACCAGCGGGTTGACGGCAACGGTCGACGGTGGGTCCTCGACCGATCCCGACGGTGACCCGCTGAGCTACTCGTGGACCTTCGGCGACGGCTCGACGGCCACGGGGCGCACGGCGGCACGCACGTATGCGGCCGCCGGCACCTACACCGTCGGCCTCACGGTCACGGACGATCGCGGCGGTTCGGGCACCGCGACGAAGGCGGTCGCCGTCTCCTCCGGCCCGTCCGGGGGCGACCCCGACCCGGCGGCACCGACGGTGACGAGCGGGCAGGTGACGACCGTGACGCTGACCACCTCGACGAGCGAGAAGGTGTACAAGATCCTCGTGCCGGCCGGGGCCAGGCAGCTGCAGGTCGTCACCGACGGCCCCAACTGCTCGCTCCTGTCCTGCTCGCTCGACGCCGACCTCTCCACCCGGGCCGGCGCCCGCCCGACCGACACCGTCTTCGCCTGCTCACCGCAGTCCTCGGGCAGCGACGAGACCTGCACCCACGCCTCTCCCGCCTCGGGGTACTGGTACGTCCGCATCAAGCGCTACTCGGGTTCCGGCACCCTGACCCTGAAGGCCACCGTCTCCTGACCGTAGGATCCGGTGGTGGCCGAGACGCGTACGTACTGGGTCGAGACCCTCGGCTGCCCGAAGAACCAGGTCGACTCGGACAAGCTCGTCGGCACGCTGGAGGCCGACGGGCTGCGGATCGCCGCCGGTCCGGACGAGGCCGACGTGGTCGTCGTCAACACCTGCGCCTTCATCGAGGCGGCGCGCCAGGAGTCGATCGACACGATCCTGGCCCTGTCCGACGCCCGCCGCGACGGGGCCGAGCTGATCGTCACCGGCTGCATGGCCGAGCGCTACGGCGAGGAGCTGGCCGAGGCCCTGCCCGAGGTCGACCGGGTCTCCGGCTTCGGCGTTCCGGTCACGCTGGGGCGCAAGGTGGTCGGCGCGGCGCCGGCGGTGCCCTCGCTCGACCTCCTCAACCTGCCCCGGCCGCGATCGCCCCGGCCGTGGGCCTACGTCAAGATCGCCGAAGGGTGCGACCGCTCGTGCGGGTTCTGCGCCATCCCGAGCTTCCGGGGCAAGCAGCGCAGCCGGTCCGTCGACGAGATCCTCCGCGAGGTCGACGAGCTCGGGGCCCGCGAGATCGTCCTCGTGGCCCAGGACCTGGCGTCCTACGGCAAGGACGTGGCGGGCCTTGGAGCCGGCTCGATCGTGCCCCTCGTCCGCGCCGTCGCCGAGCGGGTGCCCCGGACGCGGTTGCTGTACCTGTACCCGTCGGACCTCAGCGACGAGCTGATCGACGTCATCGGCGGTGTCTCGGGCGTGGCGTACTACGACCTCTCGCTGCAACACGTGTCCAAGCCGCTGCTGCGCCGCATGCGGCGGTGGGGCGACGGCGACCGGTTCCTGCGCCGCATCGCCGACATCCGGGCCCGCTTCCCCGAGGCCGCCTTCCGGTCGAACTTCATCGTCGGCTATCCGGGCGAGACCGAGGCGGACCACGACCAGCTGCTGCACTTCGTGGAAGCGGCGCAGCTCGACTGGGTCGGGTTCTTCACCTACTCCCGGGAGGACGGCACCTACGCCGCCGACCTCGACGGCGGGGTCGACGAGGGTCTGATGAAGGAGCGCCTCCTCGAGCTGAACGAGCTCCAGGAGGGGATCACCTCGGCCCGCCGGCGAGCCCTCGTCGGGACCACGATCGAGGTGCTGGTCGACGGCCCCGGCGTCGGAAGGTCGCACCGCGAGACCCCGGAGATCGATGGCATCGTGGAGGTGCCCGAGGCGCTGGCCGTCGGGGATCTGCACCGGGTGACGGTCACCGGGGCGTTCGGCCCGGACCTCGTGGCCGAATAGCGTCGCAGCCACCGTGTCCGAGCCGCTGACCACGTCCTCGTTCGGCCCTTCGGCGCTGTCGACGCCGGCCAACGCCATCACCATCGCCCGCCTGCTCCTCACGCCGGTGTGGTTGGTCGTCGTCGTGGCCCAGGGGCCGTCGTGGTCGTCGTTCCTCCCGGGCTTCCTCCTGGCGGCCACCGACGGGGTCGACGGCTACCTCGCCCGCCGGCAGGGCGCCACCCGTTCCGGTGCCTTCCTCGATCCGCTGGCCGACAAGTTCCTCGTCGTCGGCGGCCTGGTCGCCCTGGTCGTCGCCGGCGCCTTCTGGTGGCTGCCCGTGGCGATCATCGCGGCCCGCGAGGTCCTCATCAGCGCCTACCGGAGCTGGATGGCGAAGCGGGGCGTGTCCGTCCCGGCCCGCTACTGGGCGAAGGTGAAGACGGTGGTGCAGGAGGTGGCGGTCGGGCTGGCGCTGCTGCCGCTCACGGCCGAGGTGCCGGTGGTGGCCAAGGCCGTGCTCTGGCTCGGCGTGGCGCTGGCCGTGATCACGGGCGCGCAGTACCTGCTGGACGGACGAAAGGCGACGGCCGATGCGCACTGAGGGGCCAGCGTGCGCACGGAGGTGATCGCCGTCGGCACCGAGCTGCTGCTGGGCCAGATCGTCGACACGAACTCCTCGTGGATCGGGCGAGCAGCTGGCGCTGGCCGGGATCGACTCGTACTTCCAGACCAAGGTCGGCGACAACCTCGACCGGATCGTCCAGGCCATCCGCATCGCGCTCTCCCGCAGCGACGCCGTGATCATGTGCGGCGGCCTCGGCCCGACCCAGGACGACATCACCCGCGAGGCCATCGCCGAGGTCATGAACGTGGCCCTCGTCCGTCACGACGAGATCGGCGAGCGCATCCGGGCGATGTTCCGGTCACGAGGCCGGGAGATGGCGGAGAACAACCTGCGCCAGGCCGACGTGCCCGAGGGGGCGTCGATCATCGAACAGGTGCGGGGGACGGCCCCGGGCCTCATCTGTCCCGTGGGCCACAAGGTGATCTACGCCGTGCCCGGCGTGCCCTACGAGATGACCGAGATGATGGAGCGGGCCATCGTCCCGGACCTCCAGGTGCGGGCCGGGACGGTCTCGACGATCCTGTCCCGGACGATGCAAGACCTGGGGCGTCGCCGAGTCGAAGCTGGCCGAGCTGTTGGCGCCGCGGCTCGAGGCGCTGGAGGGCGGGGGTGGGGCGACGATCGCCTTCCTGGCCAGCGGCATCGAGGGCATCAAGGTCCGCATCACGGTCAAGGCGCCGGACGCCGAGGCGGCCGAGGAGCGGCTCGAGGCCGAGGAGGCCCAGGTGCGGGCTCATCCTGGGCGGCATCGTGTTCGGGGTCGACGACGACACGATGGAGTCGACCGTGGGCCACCTGCTGCGCGCCGCCGGCCTCACCCTCGGCGTGGCCGAGTCGCTCACCGGCGGGCTCGTCGGCTCGCGCCTGTCGAACGTGGTCGGGGCCAGCGAGTGGTTCCGCGGCGGCGTCGTCTCCTACGCCCGCGAGGTCAAGTACGACGTGCTCGGCGTGCCCGAGGGTCCGGTCGTGTCCGAGGTGGCGGCGAAGGCCATGGCCGTCGGGGCGCGACGGGTGTTGGGCGCCGACGTGGGCCTGTCCTTCACCGGCGTCGCCGGCCCGACCGAGCAGGACGGGCAGCCGGCCGGGACGGTCTACGTGGGGCTGGCGCTGCCCGGCGACGACGAGGGCACGGCGACGTTGTTGCACCTGCCGGGTGACCGTGAGCGGGTCCGTCAGTTCGCCGCCATCTCCGGGCTCGACCTCCTGCGCAGGCGTCTCGTGGAGGACGCGGCTTCGCCGTCCTCCTGACGATCCCGGGGACCATCCACCATCCGAACAGGCGTTCGCAATTACGCTGTTGTGAGTTCTTGTCACACCCCCTTCGTAGGGTGACGGCAGACCTCAGATCAACGAACGAAGGGGACGCACCGTGGAGCGAGACAAGGCACTCGACATGGCCCTCGGCCAGATCGACAAGCAGTTCGGCAAGGGCTCGATCATGCGGATGGGCGAGAAGACGTCCGATGGCCGTCGAGACGATCTCGACCGGCGCCCTCGCCCTCGACCTCGCCCTCGGCGTCGGCGGCCTGCCCCGCGGCCGGGTCGTCGAGATCTTCGGCCCGGAGTCCTCGGGCAAGTCGACCCTGGCCATGCACGTCGTGGCCGAGGCCCAGCGCAACGGCGGCATCTGCGCCTACATCGACGCCGAGCACGCCATGGACCCGGTCTACGCCAAGGCCATCGGCGTCGACATCGACGAGCTGCTGATCTCCCAGCCCGACACCGGTGAGCAGGCGCTCGAGATCGCCGACATGCTGATCCGCTCGGGCGCGCTCGACGTGGTCGTCATCGACTCGGTGGCCGCCCTCACGCCCCGGGCCGAGATCGAGGGCGAGATGGGCGACACCCACGTCGGCCTCCAGGCCCGGCTCATGTCCCAGGCCCTGCGCAAGCTCACGGCCAACCTGAACAAGTCCAACACGATCTGCATCTTCATCAACCAGCTGCGGGAGAAGATCGGCGTGATGTTCGGCTCGCCGGAGACCACGCCGGGCGGCCGGGCGCTGAAGTTCTACTCGTCGGTCCGCCTCGACATCCGCCGCATCGAGTCCATCAAGGACGGCGTCGAGGTCGTCGGCAACCGCACCCGGGTCAAGGTCGTGAAGAACAAGGTGGCCCCGCCGTTCAGGCAGGCCGAGTTCGACATCATGTACGGCAAGGGCATCAGCCGCGAGGGCTCGCTGCTCGACATCGGCGTCGACCTCGGCATCGTCAAGAAGTCGGGCGCCTGGTACACCTACGAAGGCGAGCAGCTCGGTCAGGGCCGGGAGAACGCCAAGAACTTCCTGTCCGAGAACCCCGAGCTGATGATCGAGATCGACGAGAAGGTCGCACGGCGAGGTCGGCATCGGCCAGCGCCATCGAGGCGACCTCCTCGGGGCCGGCTCGAGCGACGACGAGCCCGATCCCACGACGACTCGCGCGACTCAGCCTCGCACCGTCGCTCACGGCGACGAGCGGCCGCGCCGGCGCTCTGCGGGTGGTCGTGTCTCGCAGGTCGACCGTGCGGTCGGCAGGGCGCGGATCGCCCGCCGATGTCGGTGCCGTCGCCGAACGTCGAAGCTACCACTCGTCGACGGCGTGAGGACGTGACGGCACTGTCTGGGGCGGCAGGAGCCTCGAGAGTCCTGAAGGTATCGAGCAGGTCGAACCCGAACTCGGTCGCGGGTGCCATGGCGGGCGTCGTTCGCAGCGCGGCGCCGTCGAGGTCCAGGTCGTGGGCGCGGGCGCGCTGAACCAGGCCATCAAGGCCGTCGCCATCGCCCGCGGCTACGTGCCCGACTCCGGCATCGACCTGGTCTGCGTGCCGACGTTCGCCGACATCGAGATCGACGGCGAGCGCCGCACGGCGATCCGGCTGCTGATCGAGGACCGCGACCGGCGCCGGCCGGTGGGCCTCGAGCTGCGGACGACCCGCCGAGCGCGTGGTCGAGGCAGCGGCCGTCCTCGTGGACGGGGTGGCGCCGGTCTCGCCACGGGGCCGACCGTTGCGATCGCCGCCGCCCTGAGGGCTTCGGCCGTGGCCGTAGCCTAGTCCTGCACGGTGACCGAGCCTGCCGGACGTACATCGTCCGCACCTTCGGGTGCCAGATGAACGAGCACGACTCGCGAGCGCATCGCCGGCCTGCTCGAGGCCGACGGGCTCGTGGCCGTGGCCACGCCGAGCCGAGGCCGACGTCGTCGTGCTCAACACGTGCACGCATCCGCGAGAACGCCGACAACAAGCTCTACGGCACGCTCGGCCACCTCAAGTCGATGAAGGACCGCCGGCCGGGCATGCAGATCGCCGTCGGCGGGTGCCATGGCCCAGAAGGACCGGGACCTGATCCAGGAGCGGGCGCCCTACGTCGACGCCGTGTTCGGCACCCACAACGTCGGCCGCGCCGTCGAGCTGCTGCAGCAGGCGGCGAGCAGCGGCCGACCGGTCCTGGAGATGCTCGACGGGCCGAGCGAGGCGTGAGTCCGCCTCGGCCCTTCCCGGCCGCGCGGGACGTGCCCTACGTCGGCCTGGGTCACGATCCAGGTCGGGTGCGACAACAGCTGCGCCTTCTGCATCGTCCCGGCGGTCCGGGGCGCGGAGATCAGCCGTCCGTTCGACGACGTCGTCGACGAGGTCCGAGCACTGGCCGCGACCGGCGTCGTCGAGGTGACGCTGCTCGGCCAGAACGTGAACTCCTACGGGCGCGACCTCACCCGGCGGCGTCCGCTGTTCGCCGAGCTGCTGCGGGCCGTCGGCGGGGTCGAGGGCATCCGGCGGGTGCGCTACACGAGCCCGCACCCGAAGGACCTCCGGCCCGAGACGATCGCGGCGATGGCCGAGGTGCCGGCGGTCTGCGAGCACCTGCACTATCCCCTCCAGGCCGGGCAGCGACCGGGTGCTGGCCGCCATGCACCGCGGCTACACCGCCGAGCGCTACCTGCGCCAGCTGGCCGCCGCCCGCGCCGCCGTGCCGGACCTGGCCGTCACCACCGACCTCATCGTCGGCTTCCCGGGCGAGACCGACGACGACTTCGAGCGCACGCTCGAGGTGGCGGCCGAGGCCGCCTTCGACAGCGCCTACACGTTCCAGTTCTCGCCCCGTCCCGGCACCGAGGCGGCGTCGATGGCCGAGCGGTTCGTGCCCGCCGACGTCGTCGCCGAGCGCTTCGACCGCCTCCGCAGGTGATCGAGCGCAGCGGCCCTGCGCCACGCACGAGGCCCGGATCGGACGGGTCGAGGAGGTGCTGGTCGAGGGCCCGAGCCGCAAGGACGACGGCGTCCTCACCGGTCGCACCCGCCAGAACAAGCTGGTCCACTTCGCCGCTCCCGAGGGTGGGCCCGGCGTCGGCGTCGGCGCCTTCGCCGACGTGCGGGTCACCTGCGGCCGCGCCCCACCACCTCCGCGGGCGAGCTCGTGACCGTCACGGCCAAGCCCCGCCACCGCACCCGCATCCCGGTTGCCTCGCGCTGAGCTCCTCGGAGCGCCCCCGCTGGTGCTCGTGGGGCCGACGGCCTCGGGCAAGTCGGGCCTCGCCCTCGCCCTCGCCCGCCGCGCCGGTGACGTCGAGCTCGTCAGCTCGACTCCATGCAGGTGTACCGGGGGATGGACATCGGTACGGCCAAGCCGTCGGCGGCCGAGCAGGCGGAGGTGCCGCACCACCTGCTCGACCTGGTCGAGCCCGACCGAGGAGTTCTCCGTCGCCGCCTTCCAGGCCGCCGTGGCCGAGGCGCTCCACGGCATCGCGGCCCGCGGCCACCGCGCCGTGCTCGTGGGCGGCACGGGCCTGTACGTCCGCAGGCGTGGTCGACGACCTCGCCATCCCGGGGCGGTGGCCGGACGTGCGCCACGTCCTCGAACAGGAGGTGGACACCGCCGCCCTCCATCGCCGCCTCCTCGCGCTCGACCCGCTCGCCGCCGCCCGGATGGAGCCCGGCAACCGCCGCCGGGTCGTGCGGGCCCTCGAGGTGACCATCGGGAGCGGGCGCCCCTTCTCCTCCTTCGGGCCCGGCCTCGACGCCTACCCTCCGGTCGCCTTCCACCTCGTGGCCCTGCGGCTCGACCGGGCCGAGTTGGATCGTCGGATCGGCGAGCGGTTTCGGCGCATGGTCGACGCGGGACTGCTCGACGAGGTGCGGGGCCTGGTCGACCGGCCCGGTGCGTTGTCGCGCACGGCCCGCCAGGCGCTGGGCTATCGCGAGCTGCTGCACCACGTCGAGGACGGGGCGCCCCTCGACGCGTGCATCGAGGAAGCCATCCGCCGGACGAGGAAGTTCGCCCGGCGGCAGGAGGCATGGTTCCGCCGCGACCCGCGGGTGGTGTGGATGGACGCCCCGCAGAATCCGGTCGCCCTCGTCGAGCCGGTGCTGGGAGACTGGGAGGACCGATGCCGAACGTCCCCACCGACCTCGTCCTGACCAAGCACCACGGCCTGGGCAACGACTTCCTCGTGCTCCTCGACCCGAAGGACCGCCACGGGGCGGTCGACCTCGCCGCCATGGCACGGGCCCTGTGCGATCGCCGCACCGGCATCGGCGCCGACGGCCTCATCCGGCTGGCGCCCGGCCTGCGCATGCACCTCCACAACGCCGACGGCAGCCGAGCCGAGATGAGCGGCAACGGCATCCGCTGCCTGGCCCAGGCCATCGTGCAAGCGGGCCTCCACGACGGCGCGGCCATGGCCATCCTCACCGACGCGGGCACCCGCACGGTCACCGCCGTCGACGACGGGCGCTTCACCGTCGACATGGGCACGGCCAAGGTGACGGACCTCGAGGAGCGCCGGGCCGAGGTCGACACCGGCAACCCCCACCTCGTGCTCCTCGTCGCCGACCCCTCCCTCGAGCCCCTCGAGGAGCTCGGCGCCGAGAACCCCGACGTGAACGTCGAGGTCATCCGGGTCGACGATCCGTCCACCGTGACGATGCGAGTGCACGAGCGGGGTGCGGGTATGACCCAGGCATGCGGCACCGGGTCCTGCGCCATCGTCGCCGCCACCCGCGCCTGGGGGCTGACCGGTGAGCGCGTGACGGTGCGCAACCCCGGCGGCGACCTCGACGTCGAGCTGCGGGACGACGTCGCCTTCCTCACCGGACCGGCCACCTTCGTCGCCCGGGTGGAGGTGGTCGACCAGTGGCGCTGATCGAACGCAGCTTCCGGGAGAAGATCATCCTCGTCGGGGTGATCCTCCCGGGACGGACCGAGGACGACGTCGAGACCCACCTCGACGAGCTGGCCCGGCTCATCGACACCGCCGGGGCCGACGTCGTCGGCCGGGTCGTCCAGCGCCGCCGCGAGCCCGATGCCGCCACCTACATCGGCAAGGGCAAGGCCGAGGAGCTGCACGAGCTGTCCCTGGCCGTCGACTCCGACACGGTCGTCTTCGACGACGAGCTCTCGCCGGCCCAGCAGCGAAACCTCGAGAAGATCCTCGGCCGCACCGCCATCACCCGGACCGACGTGATCCTCGACATCTTCGCCCAGAACGCGACGACCCAGGAGGGCAGGGCCCAGGTCGAGCTGGCCCTCCTCCGCCACCGCCTGCCCCGCCTCCGGGGACGGGGCCTGCAGCTGTCGCGCCAGCAGGGGGGCGGTGGCGCGGCCCGCATCGCCACCCGCGGCCCCGGTGAGACGCAGCTCGAGGTCGACCGCCGGCGCCTCGTCCGCCGGATGCAGAAGCTCGAGGCCGACCTCAAGGAGCTCCGCAAGCACCGCCAGGTGCAGCGCAAGCAGCGTCGCACGTCGCCCTTCCACACCGTCTCCATCGTCGGCTACACCAACGCCGGGAAGTCGACGCTGCTCAACCGGCTCACCGACGCCGGGGTGCTGGCCGAGGACCGGCTCTTCGCCACCCTCGACCCCCGCACCCGCCGGCTGCAGCTGCCCGGGGGCGAGACCGTGCTGCTGTCCGACACGGTGGGCTTCATCCGCAAGCTGCCGACGCAGCTCGTGGAGGCCTTCCGGTCGACCCTCGAGGAGGTGGCCGAGGCCGACCTCCTCCTCCACGTCGTCGACGGGTCGGCCGTGAACGCCCAGGAGCAGATCGATGCCGTGCACGAGGTGCTGCGGGAGATCGGGGCCGACGACCGCCCCGAGCTCATCGCCGTCAACAAGGCCGACATCGCGCCGCCCGAGACCAAGCTCCTGGTCGGCAACTACCCCGGCTCGGCGCTGTTCTCGGCCGAGACCGGCGACGGGATGGAGGAGCTCCTCCACGCCCTCAGCGACCGCCTTCGCGACCTCGACGACGTGATCGAGCTCCTCGTGCCGTTCGACCGCGGCGATGTCGTGGCCGCCGTGCACCGCGAAGGCGAGGTGCTGCTCGAGGCCCACGAGGACGAGGGCACGCGCCTGCGGGTACGGGTCGACGAGGCCGGCGCCAGCCGGTTCCGCGAGTTCGTCGTCACCCGCTGACGGAACCGTCGCGCCGACCAGGCGCAGACGGCGCGACCCGGAGCCCTCCACGGCCCGAGCGCGCCACCGACCGGGCCGTAGGCTCGGCCCATGGGCTTCACCCCGCCGCCGTACCCCTACGACCGCCTCGAGCCGATGAAAGCCAAGGCGGCCGCACTCGACGGCGGCGTCGTAGACCTCTCGATCGGCACCCCGAACGATGCGCCGCCGAAGCTCGTGCTCGACGCGCTGGCCACCTCCGACAGCGAGCGGGGCTACCCCGCCTCCGTCGGCTCGCCCGCCTTCCGCGACGCCGCGGTGGCCTGGATGTCGTCGCGGCTGGGGGTCGAGGTGCCGCCGTCGGACGTCGCCGCCTGCGTCGGCACCAAGGAGCTCGTCGCCTGCGTTCCGCAGTACCTGAAGCTCCGCACCCCCGAGCGCGACACGGTGCTGTACCCGGCCATCAGCTACCCGACCTACGAGATGGGGGCCATCCTGGCCGGCTGCCGCGCCGTCGCCGTCCCGGTGGACGAGCGGTGGCAGCTCGACCTGTCGGCCATCTCCGAGGACGACGCGGCCCGCGCCCTGGTCCTCTGGGTCAACACGCCGGGCAACCCGGCCGGCCAGATCGACGACCTCGGCGCCGCTGCGGCCTGGGGCCGGTCCCATGGCGTGCCCGTGTTCAGCGACGAGTGCTACGTGGAGTTCACCTGGGACGGGCCGCCCCACACGATCCTCGAGCACGGCCTCGACGGGGTCGTCGCCGTGCACTCGCTCTCGAAGCGCTCGAACCTGGCCGGTGCGCGCGCCGGCTTCTACGCCGGCGACGGCGACCTCGTCGACTACCTCAAGGAGGTCCGCAAGCACGCCGGCTTCATGGTGCCCGGGCCCGTACAGGCGGCGGCGGCCGCCGCCCTCGGCGACCAGCTCCACGTGGACGAGCAGCGGGCCCGGTACGACGCGCGCCTCCGGTTCTTCGCCGGCGTGCTCGAGCGACACCTCGATCGCCCCGTGGCCCTTCCCGGCGGCGGCTTCTACCTGTGGCTGCCGGCGCCCGATGGCGGGGACTGGGCCCTGGCCGAGGAGCTGGCGGTTCAGGGCGGGGTGCTCGTGGCGCCGGGCGACACGTTCGGCCCGCAGGGCGCCGGCCACGTGCGGGTGGCCCTCGTCCAGTCGATGGAGCGGCTCGAGCTGGTGGCCCGCCGGCTCGGCGTCTGAGCCTCAGGCCCCGTCGTACTCGGCGAGGCGCTGAACCCCCTCGCCACCGAACGGTTCGACGCCACCGGTCACCAGGCGTAGCACCTCGTCGACCGCGCCTCGGGCGTGATCTGCGATGTCCTCGGGATAGGCCGCAGCCGCGAACTCGTCCTCGTCGACGATCTGCGCTCCGTCCCCCCGCTCGACCACGACGTCGAGGCTGAGGTCGCGGAAGACGACGTCGCCGTTCGGGCGGCGTTCGGCCGGGGTGCAGATGTCGACCTTGAGGGGCAGGTGCCCGGTGGAGAACGAGGCCAGCCACCACGCCGCACGCGGGGCCCACGAGACCACCGGCCTCGGCGCCACCCACACGATCCGCCCCTGCTGGAACGAGGGCGTGAAGGCCGGGGTGCCGAGCCACCAGCCCTCGTCCGTCTCCTCGAGCACGTCCACGACGTTGCGGCCCTGCTCGTGGTCGGGGAACTCGTACTTCGTCAGCTCGGCGCGGTCCCGGTACGTGAACGGGATGAGCTCGACCTCGTGCTCGGCCCAGTCGTCGTGGTGGACGACGGGCCGGAAGCCGCGCCGCTCGTACCAGCGGCGGTTGCGATCGAGGGAGTTGCGTACACCGAGGCGCAGGCGCGTGCGGCCGTGGCCGAGGGCCACGCCGCGACAGGCGTCCATGAGGAAGTCGCCGACGCCCTGGCCCTGGTGATCCGGGTGGACGGCGACCCGCTTGACCCACAGGTGATCCGGCTCGAGGCGCCACCGCACCGCGCCGAGGGGACGACTCCAGTCGCCGTCGTAGGCCATCATCGCGCCGCCGGCCTCGACGTCGGCGGCCACGTCACCCGGGGTCTCGCGCAGGGCGCCGCTGGGTCGGGCCAGGTCGGCATAGGGCGCGAAGGCGGCCTGGGTGAGCTCGTGGATGACGTCCAGCCGCTCCGGGCGGAGGGGGTGGGTCGGCAGGAGGTTGTACGGCCGGACGAGCGGCGTCACGGAGCGAGGCGGCGCCAGACCGACCAGGTGCCCCAGCCGGCCTCTGAGGCGATGCCGTCCCACGTCCCGGGCATGGCCTCCTCGACCTCGCCGGCCGAGAGGTGGATCGGCGTCTGGTCGCCGGCCGTGTTCACCCACACCACGCACCCGCCGGCGGCCAGCACCCGGTCGACCTCGTCGGGGAACAGGAAGGCGTTGACGAGCACCACGGTGTCGAAGACGGCGTCGGGGGCCGGCAGCGTGCCGGCGTCGGCCTGCACCCGCTCGCCCTCCGCCCGCACCAGCATCTCGAGGGACAGGTCGGTGGCGACCACGAGGTCGTGGTGGTCGGCGAGGAAGGCGGTGTTGGCGCCGTCACCCGAGCCGACCTCGAGGCAGCTGCCGCCGGACGGGACGGCGCCCCGCCGGTAGGCGTCCTCGAGGGGAGCGGTGCGCTGCGGGTCGAGGCGGTGCTCGTGCCACCCGGGCGCGAGACCGTCGAAGAGGGCGGCCACCTTGGCCCGCCGCTCCGCCGTCCACCCGCCGGGCTCGAAGGCGATCTGCCGCGTCACCGTCCGCATCGGGTGCTGGTCGGCCCCCGGGCGCGGTGGCCGGGGCGGATCCTCGGGCACGGTGCGGTCGAGGGGGCGGAGCATGGGAGCGACGGTAGCGTTGCCGACCATGTCCGACCTGCAGCGTTCCATCGAAGACCTCTGGGCCGCTCGCGCCGAGCTGCCCGCCGACGACGCCGACGCTCGGGCCATCGTGCACGAGGCCATCGACCTGCTCGACACCGGCCAGGCGCGGATCGCCGAGGTCATCGACGATGAGGTGGTGGTCCACGAATGGCTGAAGCAGGCCGTGCTCCTCCTCTTCAAGCTGTCGACCATGGAGACCCAGGAGGTCGGTCCGTTCGAGTTCGTGGACAAGATCCCGCTCAAGCGGGACTACGCCGCGGCCGGCGTGCGGGTCGTGCCCGGCGCCTCCGCCCGGTGGGGCTCGTTCCTCGAGCCGCGACGTCATTCTGATGCCGAGCTACGTCAACATCGGGGCCCGGGTGGGCACCGGGACGATGGTCGACACGTGGGCCACCGTCGGGTCGTGTGCCCAGATCGGCGCCAACGTCCACCTCTCCGGCGGCGTCGGGATCGGCGGCGTGCTCGAGCCGCCGCAGGCCGCGCCCGTCATCATCGAGGACGACGCCTTCATCGGCAGCCGTTCGCATGGTCACCGAAGGCGCCCGCGTCGGGACCGGGGCGATGCTCGGCGCCGGCGTCATCCTCAACCCGTCGATCCCGGTGATCGACGCCGAGACGGGCGAGACCGTGTCGAAGGGCCACGTGCCGCCGTGGTGCCTCGTGATCAACGCCACCCGCCCGAAGGAGTTCCCGGGCGGCACCTTCGGGATGCCGTGCGCCCTGATCATCCGCCGATTCGCCGAGGGCGAGCGCCACGACAAGGCCAAGCTCAACGACATCCTCCGTGAGCACGGCGTCGCCACATGACCGATCTCCTGGCCCTGACGGCCTCGCTGGTCGACATCCCGTCGGTCAGCCATGACGAGGGTGCGATCACCGACTTCCTCGAGGCCGAGCTGCGGTCCGTCCCGTGGCTGGAGGTCGAGCGGGTCGAGCGACAACTTGGTGGCCCGCACGTCGCTCGGCCGCGGCGATGCGGTTGATCCTCGCCGGCCACACCGACACCGTGCCCGTCAACGGCGAACGCCTCGGCCCGCGTCGAGGGCGACACGCTGTGGGGGCTCGGGTCCTGCCGACATGAAGGGCGGCCTCGCCGTCCATGCTCGAGCTGGCCCGCACGGTGGCCGAGCCGGCCGTCGACGTCACCTACGTCTTCTACGCAGTGCGAGGAGGTGGCGGCCGAGCACAACGGGCTGGTCAAGCTCCTCAGCGACCGTCCCGACCTGCTGGCCGGCGACGCCGCCATCCTGGGCGAGCCGACCGATGGCCGCGTCGAGGCCGGGTGCCAGGGCACGCTGCGGGCTTCGGTGCGCCTGGTCGGGGAGCGGGCCCACACGGCGCGACCGTGGATGGGCCGCAACGCCATCCATCGCCTCGGTGCGGTGCTGGCCCGGCTGGACGCCTACGAGGAACGGCGCCCGGTGCTCGACGGCTGCGAGTTCCGGGAGGCGTTGCAGGCCGTCGGCGTCAAGGGGGGCGTGGCCGGCAACGTCGTGCCCGACCTGGCCGAGGTGACCATCAACCACCGCTTCGCCCCGGACCGCACGGCCGCCGAGGCCACCGCCCACGTCCGTTCGGTCATCGCCGATCTGCTCGACGAGGCGGCCGGCGACGGCTTCGAGGTCGTGGACTCGGCGGCGCCTGCGCCCCCGTCGCTCGACCACCCGCTACTGGCCTCCCTCGTCACGTCGACGGGGCACCCGCCGCGGGCCAAGCTCGGCTGGACCGACGTGCTCGTTCTTCGCCGGCGCCGGCATCCCGGCCACCAACTTCGGTCCCGGTGACCCGACCCTGGCCCACACCCGCGACGAGCACGTCGAGCGGGCATCGATCGAGTCGGCCCACGCCGCGCTGCACCGCCTCCTCGTCCACGGTCCCGACGCCGCGTAGCCGCAGAGCGAGTCAGATCAATCTGGCCTCGAGGGTGATCTCGGCGCCGGCCAGCACCACCGACACCGGACAGGTCGCCTTGGCCTGCTCGGCGATCTCCTGGAAGGTGGCGTCGTCGAGGTCGGGCACGTCGGCCTCGGTCACGAGGTCGATCTTCTGGATGCGGAAGCCGTCGTCGGTCTTGTTCAGGTGGACGCTGGCCGTCGTGGCGACCGAGCGCGACTCGTGGCCGGCCCGTCCGAGCGACGCCGTGAGCGCCATCGAGAAGCACCCGGCGTGGGCCGCGGCGATGAGCTCCTCGGGGTTGGTCCCGCTCCCGTCCTCGAAGCGGCTCTTGAACGTGTAGGGCCCCTCGTAGGCACCTCCGCCAAGACGCATCGTGCCGGCACCTTCCTGCAGCGAACCTTCCCAGCGGGCGTCGGCCTTGCGAGCGGGCATGCGGGTTCCTCCTGGAGCGCGGCGGGGGTGCCGGGCGCTGAACCTAGCGGCGTCGGACCCGCACGGCCGCCGCCGCCCCCACACCCAGGAACGCGAGGCCGGCGACGAGCACCCACGGCCACGGCAGTTCGTCCTTCTCGTCCCGCCCGGCCGCCGTCGGGGCGCCGGCGATCGTGATCCCACCGCCCACCGGCTCGGTGGCGGTCGGCTCGGGTGGCGCGGTGGTCGTGGATGCCTCGTCGGCTCCGGGCGGAGCCGTCACCGCGGGCTCCGTCGGACCCGGCGCCGCGCCGGTCGTCGACGGCGACGCCGACGGGGACGCCGGCGTCGCCGACCGACGCGCCGTGGTGCGGGTGGGACCGACGGCCGCGGGCTCGGACCCCGGCGCCGAGGTGGTCGGCGCGTCGGCGGCCTTCGCGGGCACCGTCGAGGTGGGTGCGGGCGCCGGTGCGGAACCGGGGGCGGCCAGGCCGGTCACGGCCCGGGCGACGTCGAGGCGGCCGGCGCCGAACGTCGAATCGCGTCCGGACGGGCCGAGGTCCTTCGCCGTCGACAGCAGGCGGTCCACCGTCTGTTGGGGCGACAGGCCCGCCGCCCGCAGCAGCGCCGCCGCGCCGGACACGAACGGCGCCGCCATGCGAGGTGCCGGCCTTGTACTGGTAGGTGTTGGTCTGGTCGTCGGCCACCCAGACGGTCGAGAAGATGTTCTCGCTCGACGCCGACACCAGCGAGGGTGCGCCGCCCGGGGCCGACATCCCCCACTTGGCTTGGCCGACGCCGCTCGAGAAGTACGACTTGGCGTCGCCTCGGCTGGTGGCCGACACGACCAGCGCGGGCTCGTCGGCGAACCCGGACGGGAGCACGAAGTCGTTGCCGGCCGCGAACACGCAGATGGATCCCTTGGACCAGGCGTAGCGGACGGCCTCGCCGGTCGCGGGCCCGAAGATCGACTGGTCGCGCTCGCCGAGGGACAGGTTGATGACCTCGGCCCCGTTGTCGGCGGCGTAGCGGATGGCGGAGACGATGTCCGCCACGGATCCGCTGCCGTCGGCGTCGAGCACCTTCAGGGGCAGGATCCGAGCCCGAGGGGCGACGCCGACGGTGCCGCCGTTGTCGATGGACGCGGCGGCGATGCCCGAGACGTGGGTGCCGTGGCCGTTGTCGTCCTGGGGCGCCTTGGCCGGATCGATGAAGTTGCGGCCCGGGACGACGTTCGATCGGAGGTCCTGGTGGGTGCGGTGCACGCCGGTGTCGATCACCGCGATGTCCACGCCTTCGCCGAAGAGCCCCGCATCCCACGCCGATCGGGCGCCGATGACCTCGAGACCCCACTGCTTGGCGTACTCCGAGTCGTTCAGCGCCGATGCCGACGGCGTTCCCAGCGTCAGCGTGGCGAGGACGGTGAGGCCGAGGAGGATGCGGATCCCCCGCCGGACGCTCACCCGTCCAGTCTCCCGCGAACGCCGGCCCTCCGGTACGCGCCCGGCCCGGGCCGAGCCGTCGGCGCCCGCCTCAGAGGCGGCGGAGGACGGTGACGACCTTGCCGAAGATCGTCACCTCGTCGGCATCGAACTCCATCGGCGAGAGCCGCTCGTTGGCCGGCAGGAGGATGACCTTGTTGCCCTTGCGACTGAAGGTCTTCACCGTGGCCTCCTCGCCGGGGATGCCGGCCACGACGATGTCGCCCTTGGTCGCCTCGGCCTGCTGGCGGACGACCACGTAGTCGCCGTCGAAGATGCCGGCGTCGATCATCGAGTCGCCCCGCACCCGCAGCATGAAGAGGTTGCCGGCGCCGGTGAAGTCCTCCGGCAGGGGGAGGAGCTCCTCGATGTTCTCGTGGGCGAGCACGTCGGTGCCGGCGGCGACGTCGCCGACGAGCGGGACGTGGCGCACCGGCCGCTTGTCGACGGCCGCGCCGGAGGACGGCGTCGTAGCGGACCTCGATCGCCCGCGGCTTGGTGGGGTCGCGCCGCAGGTAGCCGAGCTGCTGCAGGGTGGCCAGGTGGGCGTGGACGGTGGACGACGACGTGAGCCCGACGGCCTCGCCGATCTCGCGGACCGACGGCGGGTAGCCGCGCTCGCGGAGGCACGATTCGATGAAGTCGAGGATCTGGAGCTTCTTGCCGCTGAGCATCGTGTCGGCCACGGGGTGATCTCCTGAGTTGGCGAACGTGTGTTCCGCCGCAACGTAACACCGCAGGTGGATGGAGGCAAACATTCGTTCGCTCGGCGGTTGACACGAACGGCTGTTCGGGTATTGGATGGTGGCGAGGGAACGCACGTTCGTTCCCGTGGCATCCCGACGGAGGCAACGCAATGGCAGCGATCACCCATCCCGGTCTGCAGCTCCCCACGATCCCCTGGCCGACCCGTGCCGGCGATCGACCGGTCCGCCACCGCCCCCTGGCCTCCTCGGTGTACCGCCGCCGTCGTCTCGCCGTGGCGGCGCTGTTCCTAGGTGTGTTCCTCGCCGCCAACTGGGTGCTCGGTGCCCTCGGAGGCGGTTCCCTCGCCGTCGCCGAGACCGGCGCACCGCCGGCGCGGGTGCTGTCGATGCAGCCCGTCTCCCGGGCCACCTATGTGGTGGCCCCGGGCGACACGCTGTGGTCGATCGCCCGCCACCTCGTCCCGGAGGGGGACGTCCGACCGGTGGTCGACTCGCTCGCCGCCCACCGCAACGGCCGCCCCCTCCAGGCCGGGGAACGGATCGTCCTTCCGTAGATCGCTACCTTGGCGGGCGTGCGGTGTCCGGGGTGCGCAGGGTCCGATGACAAGGTCGTCGATTCGCGCACGGCCGACGATGGCGGGGCCATCCGACGCCGGCGGGAGTGCCTGTCGTGCGGGCGGCGCTTCACGACCTACGAGCGGCTCGAGGAGGCGCCCCTCGTCGTGGTGAAGCGGTCGGGGCAGCGGTCGCCGTTCGAGCGGTCGAAGATCGTCACCGGGATCCGGGCCGCGGCGAAGAACCGTCCCGTCTCGCCCGACGCCCTCGAGGCGCTCGGCGCAGAGATCGAGGAGGCGTTGCGCCTGGAGGGCCCCGAGGTGTCGACCGAGCAGATCGGGCGGGCCGTGCTCGACCGGCTCCGCGAGGTGGACGAGGTGGCGTACCTGCGCTTCGTGAGCGTCTACAAGGGGTTCGAGGACCTGACGGACTTCGAGCGGGAGGTCGTCCTCCTGACCCGGCCGCACGACGAGCCGTCGGGGTAGGACGGCGTCCATGACCTGGACGATCACCGGCGCGGACGAGCGCATCCAACCGGTCGCCGACCCGAGCGAGCAGTGGCGCGACGCCGTCTCCTTCACGGCGTGGGATGCCGGCTCGGGCCTGTTCCTCCTCGTGCGCTTGGCCGTGCTGCCCAACCGCCCGGCCGCCACCGGCGGGGTGCTGGCCTGGATCGGGGCCAGGCCGGTGTACGCCTACGGTCACACGGTCGACGAGGTGCCCCTGGCCGACTGGGACGATCTGACCGTGCACGGCCTGCGGGTGCGCGAGGTCGAGGCGCTGCGATCGTGGGAGGTCGACCTGGGCGATGGCGACAACGGTCTGTCCCTGCGGTGGGACGGGTTCTCCGGCGTCGTCGGCACGGGGGCGCAGGAGTACGTGCAGGCCTGTCGGGTCACGGGCCGGCTGGCGCTGAACGGGCACACGGTGCGCGTCGAGGGGATGGGCGAGCGGCAACACCTCTGGGGCGTCCCGGCCACCGAGGGCCTCGTCGAGCGGCACGTCGTCAGCGCCTTCCTGGGCGTGGCGCGGGCGCTCCACGTGGTGGAGGAGCGCACGGTCGACGGGCAACGGTCGGTGCGGGGCATGGTGCACGACGGCGAGGACCGACTCGTGACCGAGGTGGCCCGGACGACGACGCTCGGATCGGACGGTGCTCCGGCCGCGGTCGACCTCGTCGTGACGGTCGAGGGCGGCCGGACGTTCACCGTGCGGGGAACCGGCCACGGCACCGCCGTCGCCTCGCCGGCGGAGAGCGGCGGGCCGGGGGTGGTGCACCAGCGGCTCGTGCGCTTCGAGACCGACGACGGCCTCGACGGCTACGGACGCTACGAGCTCCTCTCGAACCAGCCGTAGGGTCTCGACCATGCGAATCGGAGTCCTCACCGGGGGTGGCGACTGCCCCGGCCTCAACGCCGTGATCCGCGCCGTCGTCCGCAAGGGCGAGCAGCACTACGGCGACGAGTTCATCGGCTTCCGCGACGGCTGGCGGGGCCCGATCGAGGGCTTGACGATGCCCCTCGACGTGGAGCGGTGCCGCGGCATCCTCCCCGCGGCGGCACGATCCTCGGGTCGTCGCGCACCAACCCGTACAAGGTCGAGGGCGGCGTCGACCGGCTCAAGGCGACCCTGACGGATCTGGGCGTCGACGCCCTCGTGGTCATCGGCGGCGAGGACACCCTCGGCGTCGCCCACAAGCTCGGCGGCGAGGGTGTGCCGGTGATCGGCGTGCCGAAGACCATCGACAACGACCTCAACGCGACGGAGGTCACGTTCGGGTTCGACACCGCCGTGCAGGTGGCCGTGGACGCCATCGACCGCCTGCACACCACGGCGGAATCCCACGACCGGGTGCTCGTGTGCGAGGTCATGGGCCGACATGCCGGGTGGATCGCCACCCACGCCGGCATCGCCGGCGGGGCGGCGGAGGTGCTCGTGCCGGAGGTCGAGTTCGACGTGGAGAAGGTGTGCACGGACCTGAAGCGGCGCCACGAGAAGGGGCGCTACGCCTCCATCGTGGTCGTGGCCGAGGGCGCCAAACCCAAGGAGGGAACGATGGTGGTGCAGTCGGGCGAGAAGGACGCGTTCGGTCACGTCCGCCTGGGCGGGATCGGCCAGCTGCTGGCCGAGGAGATCGAGAAGCGGACCGGCTTCGAGACGCGGGTGACCGTGCTCGGCCACGTCCAGCGGGGTGGCACGCCGACGGCCTTCGACCGCGTGCTCGCCACCCGCTTCGGCGTGGCCGCCATCGACGCCGTCCACGACGGTGACTTCGACCACATGGTCGCCCTCCAGGCCGGCCAGATCGTGCGGGTGCCGTTGGCCGATGCGGTGACCGAGCTGAAGACGGTCGACCCCGGCCTCCTCGAGGTGGCGGAGCTGTTCCATGGCTGAGGACCGGCGGATCTCGGTCGAGCGGGTGGTGCCGCGCCGGCGGAGCGGATCTTCGCCCTACTGGCCGATGCATCCCGGCACCACGAGATCGACGGCTCGGGCACGGTGCGCGCCGCGGCGAAAGCGCCCGAACGCCTGCAGCTGGGGTCCAAGTTCTCGATGGGGATGCGGTGGGGCGTGCCCTACCGCACGGCCAACGAGGTGGTGGAGTTCGAGGACGGCCGGCGCATCGCCTGGTGCCACTTCGGCAAGCACCGCTGGCGCTACGAGCTCGAGCCGCAGGCCGACGGGGCCACCCTCGTGCGGGAGACGTTCGATTGGTCGACGGCCGTCAGCCCGAGCTTCGTGGAGCTGATCGGGGCGCCGGCGAGGAACCGCCCGGCCATGGAACAGACGCTCGTGCGACTGGCCGAGGTGATGGAGGGGCAGGATCAGGCCCATGGCTGAACGTGCTGTCCTGACCACCGGAGCCAACTCGGGGATCGGGCTGGCCACCGTCCTCGAGGTGGCCCGGCGGGGTTCCGCTCGGTCGGTTCGGTCCGCTCCGAGGCCAAGGCCGAGGTCGTCTCGAAGCCGCGGCCGCCGACGCCGGCGTCGAGGTCGACACGGTCCTGCTCGACGTCACCGACCCCGACCAGTGCGAGCGGGCGCTGT
The DNA here is from genome assembly GCA_963731055.1 of uncultured Actinomycetes bacterium. GTDB lineage: Bacteria > Actinomycetota > Acidimicrobiia > Acidimicrobiales > CADCTF01 > DATLED01. The sequence goes on from CAVSUD010000009.1 coordinate 310,977, forward strand.
CGGGCCTGCCCGCTCTTCGGCCTGGTGAACAACGCCGGCTACGCCCTCACCGGCGCCATCGAGGACGTGCGGCGACGAGGAGGCCCACGCGCCTGTTCGAGACCATGGTCCACGCCCCGATGCGCCTGGCCCGCCTGGCCCTGCCCGGCCTGCGCGGCGCCGGCGGCGGCCGGATCATCAACATCTCGTCCATCGCCGGCCGCACCGTCGCGCCCTTCGCCGGCCACTACACCGGGCGCCAAGCACGCCCTCGAGGCGCTGTCCGACGCCTTGCGCATGGAGGTGGCCGGGCGACGGGGTCAAGGTCGTGCTGGTGGAGCCGGGCGGCTTCAAGACCGGGATCTGGGAGGAGTTCGAGGGCGACATCGCCAAGCGGCGAGGCGGCGGGCACCCGCTACATCGACGCGTACCGGCGCTCGCTGCAGGGCCAGCGACTGATGGAGCCGATCATGGGCAGCCCGGCCGGCTGCGCCAAGGTCATCGCCACGGCGCTGGCGACCCGCCGGCCTCGGGCCCGCTACCTCGTCGGCATCGACGCCCAGGCCATGCAGCATGGCCGAGCGGCTCACGCCGACGTTCCTCAAGGACCGGTTCATCCGCCTCGGCCTCGGGATCTAGCCGAGTGGAGTTCGCCAGCGAGAAGTGGGGTGGTGTGCCCCACTACCGCGGCGACGTCCGCCGCCTCGGCGAGGACGGGCACGGGAGCTGGTGGTGGGGACGGCAGGGCCGTTCGATCTTCCGCGGCGACGTCGAGCTCTTCGTGACCCGGGAGGACGTGCTCTTCCTCGCCCCGCCGGACGCGTGGTGGAACGTGGCGTGGTGGGTCGACCATCCGGAGGTCGAGGTATACGTGAACATCGGGACGCCGGTGGTCGAGGAGGCGGACCGGCTGGTGTCCATCGACCTCGACCTCGACGTGATCCGCCGCGTCGACGGGACCGTCCTCGTCCTGGACCGCGACGAGTTCGACGAGCACCAGGTGCTCTACGGCTACCCGATGGACGTCGTCGAGACGGTCGAGGCGGTGACCGAGGAGGTGCGGCGGATGGTCGAGCGAGCGGCTCCACCCTTCGACGCGGCCACCGCTCGCCGCTGGATCGAGCGGGCCCGCTCGACCTAGTCGACGAGGGCCAGGAGCTCGTCGAACAGAAGGGGTGGCGCCGCCAGGTGGAGGCCGTCGTCGCGGCGGAGGGTGCGGGCGCCGGCCTCCGACGCCACGAGGGAGCCGGCGGCCCAGTCCCACGGCGCCAGTCCACGTTCGAAGAAGCCGTCGAGGCGCCCGGCACGCGACCCAGCAGAGGTCGAGCGGCGGCGGCGCCGTCGCGACGGAGGTCGCGCACGAGCGGCAGCAGCCGGCGGAGGACCTCGGCCTGCTCGGCCCGGCGCTCGGCGGCGTAGGCGAACCCCGTGCCCACGAGCGCCTGGCCCAACGACGCCGGCTCCTGCGACCCGTGACGCCGGCCGTTGCGCCACGCGCCCTCGCCCCGGACCGCCGTCAAGGTCTCGCCGTGGACCGGGTCGCGCGACGGCTCCGGCCACGGACTCGCCATCGACCTCGGCGCCGACCGAGACCGCCCAGGACGGGGACCCGTACAGGTAGTTCGTCGTGCCGTCGAGCGGGTCGATCACCCACCGCACGCCGCTGCGTGCCCTGGCGCGCCGGTCCTCCTCGCCCAGGATGGCGTCGTCGGGGCGGGCGGCGAGGATGCCCGTCGACGATCAGCGCCTCCGAGGCGCGGTCCATCTCGCTGACCATGTCCGTGCCGCTGAGCTCTTGGTCTCGACCGACGTGCGGACCCGGTCCTGGCGCCGGCCAGGAGCAGCGCCCCGGCCTCCTCGGCCACGCGCTCGGCCAGGGCGAGGCGGCACAGCTCGTCCGGATCGGTCGCAGGCAAGTCTGCCATCGTACGGGCGATGGCCTCAGGGGCTCGTCGACCTCCGCTCGGACACCGTCACCCGCCCGACCTCCGAGATGCGCCGGGCCATGGCCGACGGCCGAGGTCGGCGACGACGTCTACGGCGAGGACCCGACGGTCAACGCAGCTCGAAGAGGTGTTCGCGGCCCGGGTCGGCAAGGAGGCGGCGCTGTTCGTGCCGTCGGGCACGATGGCCAACCAGCTCGCCCTGCGGTTGCTGGCGCCGGCGGGAACGACGGTCGCTGGCCGGCGCCGCCAGCACGTCGTCATCTACGAGAACGGCGCCGGCGGCCGCAACGCCGGCGTCCAGTTCACGGCGCTCCACGACGACGACGGCACGATCGACGCCAGCCGACGTGGCCTGGCGCGGTCGAGGCGGCGGCGCACCACCACCTGCGGCCCGGGCTGGTGTGCGTCGAGAACACCCACATGCCGGCCGACGGCGCGCCGTGGCCGATCGAGCGGCTGCGGGCGGTGGCCGCGGTCGCGGCTGGCGCCGGCCTGCCGGTGCACATGGACGGGGCCCGGCTGTTCAACGCCGAGGTGGCCAGCGGGGTGCCGGCGGCCGACGTACGCGCGCCGGTGCCACGACGGTGATGTGCTGCCTGTCGAAGGGGCTGTGCGCGCCGGTCGGCTCGCTGCTGGCCGGGCCGGCGGACGTCATCGCCGAGGCCCGGGGCGAGCGCCAGCGGCTGGGCGGCGGGATGCGCCAGGCCGGGATCATCGCCGCCGCCGGGCTCGTGGCCCTGGAGCACGATGGTCGAGCGGCTGGCCGAGGACCACGCCCGGGCCCGCCGGCTGGCCGAGGCGGTGGCCGAGCGGTGGCCCGACGGCCGGCGTGCGACCCGCCGCCGGTGCGGACCAACGTGGTGACCTGGCGCCACCCGGACGCCGCTGGCCGCTCGTCGACCGCCTGGCCGGCCGAGGGCGTGCTGGCCGGCACGATCGCCCCGGGGGTCGTGCGCCTCGTCACCCACCACGACGTCGACGACGACGGGGTGGAGCGGGCGGTCAAGGCCCTGCGCGGGGCGGCCTGATGGCCGTCCTGCTCGACGAGGTGCCCGACCCGGGCCCTGGCCGTCTACGCCCACCCCGACGACCCCGAAATCTCCTGCGGCGCCACCCTGGCCCGGTGGGCGGCCGCCGGGTGCCGAGGTCCACGTGCTCGTCTGACCCGGGGCGAGAAGGGCTCGCCACGACCCGGCGGTGGACCCGACGAGCTGGCCGCGCCGCGGCGCCGAGGCGGAGATGGCGGCCGCCGGCAAGGTGCTCGGCCTGGCCGGCCAGCGAGCAGCTCGAGCATCGACGACGGCGAGCTGGTGAACTCCCGCGAGGTGCGGGAGCGAGATCGTGGCCGCCGTCCGCCGGGCCCGGCCCGGAGGTCGTGCGTCTGCCCCGACCCCACGGCGGTCATCTTCGGCGACACGCTACTTCAACCACCCGACCACCGCGTCGCCGGCTGGGCCACGCTCGACGCCGTCGTCACCGGCGGCCGGCAACCCCCACTACTTCCCGGCCGCGGGGCCGGCGCACCCGGTCGGCGTGGTGCTGCTGTCGGGGACGCTCGAGCCCAACATCTGGGTCGACGTCAGCCGCCACGCTCGACGCCAAGATCGACGCCCTCCTGTGCCACGCCAGCCAGCTGGACGGGGCCGAGGAGCTGTTGCGCGCCGTCCTGCAGGACCGGGCCGAGGCAGAGCCGGGCGGGCGGCCGGCGTCCGCTACGCCGAGAGCTTTCGCCGCCTCACCCTCGGCTGAGTCGCCGACCGCCCCCACGCCGGCGCCGATCCCTCCGGCGAAGAGGATCAGCTGCGGCCCGTCTCGCCGCGCGCCTCGCGTTCCGCATCGCGGCGCAGGTCGAAGTCGGTCCGGCGTGCCCGCACCGCCGGGCGAGCGGCGATCACGAAAAAGGCCCCGAGGACGATCGTGACGACAGCACGTGCGATCGGGGCATCAACGGGAAGAACCGCCGAGCCCACCAGGAGCAGCGCCCACAGGGCGCGCGACTGGTGCACGCGCCGCCAGTACCGACCATGGATCGCGACAAGGAGCACCGCCGCCGCCACCCAGAGCAGAAGGAGGACGATCAACACGCCGGCCACGACCGAATCCTGCCACCCGCTTCCGCTCTGCCCTGTTCGTGGAGCAGGCGGGTCAAGCTCACCCGCCCCGAGGTGGGGGCGTGGCCGCGCGCCTGCGGGTCAGCCCGTGGCGGAGAACTCGAACGGGATGGTGCCGCGAGGACGGGTGGTCCAGGTGCGGCCGTCGACGGTTTCGACGGTGCAGGTGCCGTCGGGTGCGAGTCGTTGTCGCCAGTGTTGTCGGTGGGCCAGGTGGTGGTGGCGGCTGCAGCCCAGGATCATGTTCTCGGGGTTCGTCTCGCCCCCGTCTTCCCATGGGATCACGTGGTGGGCGTCGCACCACTCCGGGCCACGATCGCAGCCCTCGACGAGGCGGCAGCGCCCGTCGCGGACGGCGAGGACGGTGAACAGCGGCGGCGGGGCGGTGCGCTGCGAACGCCCGTAGTCGAGGATGCTGCCGTTGGGGCCGACGACGACTCGGTGGACGTTGCTGTCGCACAGCAACACGCGGATGGAAGCCGGGTCGAGCCGATGCCCTTCGAGGGTCGTGCCGCCGGCCGCCGTTGCCAACGACGTCCTCGAGGTCGATCATGACGTTGACATGGGGCCGGTGCCGCCGGCCGTGGTCGACACGGTGTCTTGGTGGTCGAGGAAGAACCGGCACACGTCGGTCAGGGCATCCGCTCGACGCATCGCCGGCGTGCGGTCGCCGGTCGCCTCGTCGTCCTCCGACGCCGCGACCCGCAGCGCTTGCTCGAGCACGCTCGTCGAGCCCGGGTCGAACGATCCCTTCAGCTCGCTCTGCCCGCCGAACGTCCGCGACAGGTGCAGCGACCGCTCCGGCTCGCGCCGTTCGCCGTTGTCGAGCAGCGCGTCGGCACGCTCCTTCCACGCCTGCATCGTGTCGGCGGTGTCGTGCACCGAAGAGTGGCTCCAAGCGCCGGCACCAGCTCGGGGGCGTGCCCGGCGAACAACTCGGCGTGCCTCTCGCTCACGTTGGCGACGATCGCCTGGACCTGCCCGCCCGACAAGCGACCCTCGAGCCACGCTGTCGCGAGTGCAGGCACGTCCGCAGCGCGCCGACCGGTCTTCACCAACGACGACGCCGCAGCCGCCGTCATGCCACCGATCTGACGGAGCCACGCGACGGCCGAGGACGCATGGTCGAGCTCCCACAGCCCCGCCTGGTCGAACGCGGCAACACCGAGCGCGAGCTTGGCTTCGAAGAGGTCGCGGAAGTCGTAGTGCCTCGGTCAGCGAGCCGAGATCGGCGGGCGGTTCGAGCGCCTCGATCGCCACGGCCAATGCACTCGAACTCACGTTCGTATGCTACCACCTGTCGGGCGTCTGCAGACCGAAAACATCAATGATTCCAGGCTCTTTTGCGTCGATCGCGATCTCCTCGACCGTCGCGACGCGTAGAAGGAACCCTCCGTGCGACGAGGCCAAACCTGCTCAGTGGTCGGGCGCCGGCCCCGGCTCGTTCATCAGCTCTTCGGCCTTGATGCGCTTCCACTCCGACATGGCGCGGAGGGTGAGGACGGCGACGACCGCGACCCCGATGGCGCCGAACAGGCCGCCGATCAAGGCGCCGATGCCGCCGGGCGTGGTGCAGTCCCCCTCGCACTGGAGATCGACGAACGACCACCCGATCAGGGCGCCGCAGAAGCCGGCGAGGATGATGGCACCGAAGGCCAGGGCGCGAGCCGTCGGCGACGGGAGGGCCGACATCGGCCACACGTCGGTGGGGGGCACGGGCCGATCGTAGAGTGCGCCGATGGCCAACTCCGAGTCGGCGCCGCGCATGGCCGCGGCCGCCGAGGCGCTCCTGGCGTTGCTGCCGGCGGGCGGTCCTGCGCACCAGGAGCTCGCCGACGAGACGGCGCGACGGGACTGGCACTACGTGCCACGAGCGGGCGCCGGGCTGGCCTTTCGCAGCATGGACGCAGCGCAGCAGAAGGCGACCTACGACCTGGTCGCCACCGGGCTCGGCGTCGGCGCGCTGGCCGCCGTGACCACGATCATCGGCCTCGAGGACGTGCTCGACGAGCTCGAGGGCAAGCGGCGGCACCGCCACCGCGCCGACTACAGCGTCACGATCTTCGGGCGGCCGACGGAGCGGGTGTGGGGTTGGCGCTTCGAGGGCCACCACGTGTCGCTCAACGTCACGGTGGCCGGCGGTGCGCTGGCGGCCACACCGCTGTTCCTGGGAGCCAACCCGGCCGAGGTCCTGACCGCGTCGGGCTTCGCCGTCACCCGGCCTTTGGCGGCGGAGGAGGATCTGGCGCGGGAGGTGCTCGCCGCCCTGGCGCCGGCGCACCGCGCCGAGGCGCAACTGGCCGACGACGCACCGGAGGACATCCTCACCACGAACGCCCCGCGGTTCGGGCGAGGTGGGGAAGCTCCGCGGCGTCCGCCTCGCCGACCTCGATGGGACGGGACGGGCCGTCGCCGAGCGCCTCGTCCGGCACTACCTCGACCGTCTCCCGCCCGACGTGGCGGCGGCGCGGTCGGGGCGTGGTCGAGCCGGAGCTCGGCGACGTCCGGTTCGCCTTCGCCGGTGACCTGACCCACCGCCGGCCGCAGTACTACCGCCTGGCCGGGCCGACGTTCTTCGTCGAGTACGACAACACCCAGAACGACGCCAACCACGTCCACACCGTCCTACGGGATCCGACGGACGACTTCGGCGACGACCTCCTGCGGGCCCACCGCGCCTCCGACCACTGAGACCCTCCGACCGCTAGGACTGCGATATGCGCTTCGCCTTCAAGACCTCGCCGCAGAACACCACGTGGGCCGACATGCTCGCCGTCTGGCGGGCGGCCGACGAGCATCGACGTGTTCGAGTCGGGCTGGACCTTCGACCACTTCTACCCGATCTTCTCCGACTCGACGGGGCCGTGCCTCGAGGGCTGGGTCACCACTGACCGCGCTGGCCCAGGCCACCACGCGGCTGCGGGTCGGGGTGCTCGTCACCGGCATCCACTACCGCCACCCGGCGGTGCTGGCCAACATGGCCGCCACCCTCGACATCATCTCGGCGGGCGCCTCGAGCTCGGCCTCGGCGCCGGCTGGAACGAGGAGGAGAGCGACGCCTACGGCATCGAGCTCGGCTCGCTGACGGAGCGCTTCGACCGCTTCGACGAGGCGCTGCGAGGTCATCGTCGGCTTGCTCACGCAGGAGACGACCGACTTCGCCGGCCGCTACTACACGCTGACCGACGGCACGCTGCGAGCCGAAGCCGGTCCAGCGCCCGCACCCGCCGATCTGCATCGGCGGCACCGGCGAGAAGCGCACGCTGCGGACCGTGGCCCGCTGGGCCGCAGCACTGGAACTACCCGGGCGGCGTCGGCCGAGCAGTTCACGGCCAAGCGCGACGTGCTCCACCGCGCACTGCGCCGACCTCGGCCGCGACCCGGCCGAGATCACGACGTCGACCCACCTCCGCCTCGGCGCCGACGGCGATCCTCGTCGGTGGTCGAAGCAGGCCGAGGCGTTCGCCGACGCCGGCCTCGACCTCGGCATCGTCTACCTGCCGGTACCGCACACGCCGGCCGTGCTCGAGCCGTTGGCCGCCGCCCTCGAACCCCTGCGGTGAGCGGCGACGCGCGAGGGTCGTGGCGGCCCCTCGCGTCCGTCATCGCCGTGGTGACCGGGGGCGCCCTCCCCGCCTTCCTGACCGGGGGCGTGAGCGTGCAGCTGCGGGCCGACCTCGGCTTCGGGGAGTCGGGGCTCGGCCTGGCGGTCGGCGCGTTCTTCGCCGCCGCCGCCGTGTCCTCGGCCGTGCTCGGACGGACGGCCGAACGGCTCGGGCCGACGGCGTCGATGCGGGTGGGGGCGGCCGGGAGCGCCATCGCCCTCCTCGGCGTCGCGGCGGGCGCCCGCGACTACCGCAGCCTCCTGCTCTGGCTCGCCCTCGGGGGCGTGGCCAACGTGCTGGCCCAACCGGCGGCCAACCTCTTCATCGTGACGACGGTGCCGCCGGCCCGCCTCGGGATGGCGTTCGCGGTGAAGCAGTCGGGAGTGCCGGCGGCCACGCTGCTCGGCGGGTTGGCCGTGCCGTCCATCGCTCTCACCGTCGGGTGGCGGTGGGCCTTCGTCGCCGCGGCCGGATTGCCCATCCTCGGCGGCCTCACCATCCCGGCCACGGGGCGGTCCCGCCGGCGCCGGCCAGAGGGCGGCGGTCGGACGCGCGAGGAGGTACCGATGCGGCCGCTGGTGGTGCTCGGCCTCGGCATCGGCCTCGGGGCGGCGGCGGCCGGGACCCTCGGTGCCTTCCTCGTGAACGCGGCCGTCGACGCCGGGCTGGCGGAGGGCGCGGCCGGTCTCCTCGTCTCGGGCGGCAGCGCGGTCGGCATCACGGCCCGCCTGCTGGCCGGCCGGCGGGCCGATCGTCGGGCCGGCGGCCACCTCCGCGTCGTCTCGGTGATGCTCGTGGTCGGGTCCGTCGCCTACGGGCTCTACGCCACCCAGGTCGCCTGGGTGCTCGTCGTCGCCACACCGCTGGCTTTCGGCGCCGGGTGGGGCTGGCCCGGGCTGTTCAACCTGGCCGTGGTGCGGGCCCATCCGACGGCGCCGGGGATGGCCTCGGGCGTCACCCAGACCGGCACCTACCTCGGGGCCGTCATCGGGCCGGTGGTGTTCGGCGCGGTGGTCGAGGCGGCGTCGTACCGCGCCGCCTGGGGCTTGGCGGCCGCCTTCGCCCTCCTCGGGGCGGCGGCCATCGCCTGGGGCCGGACCCTCGTGCAGGCCGAACGCCGCACGCGGGCGCTCGATGATCTGGCCGTGCCGGCCGACCCGTTGTAGCGGCGCCTCAGCGACCGAGGTCGCAGACCGTGCCGGCCGTCACCCGCACGAGGTCGGCCGGCGTCAGCGAGAAGTTCAGGTGGGGCGTGCCGGCGGCCGCCCAGACGACGTCGTGGGCCAGCAGGTCCCGGTCGACGAACGTGCGCAGCGCGGAGAGGTGCCCGAACGGGGGGACGCCCCCCACCGGGAACCCCGTCGCCTTGCGCACCTGGTCGGCCGTGGCCCGACCGGTGGAGGACGCCCCCGCGGCGGCGGCCAGCTTGGTCTCGTCGAGCTGGTTGGCCCCGCTGACGAGGGCGACGACGGGCGCGTCGTCGGCCAGGAAGACCAGCGACTTCACGATCTGGCCCACCGCGACGCCGATGGCGAGGGCGGCGTCGTCGGCCGTACGGGTGCCGGCCGGGAACTCGTGCACCTCGACGGTCAGGCCGGCGGCGGCACCGGCGTCGACGACGCGCCGGGCGTTCTTGTGGAGCGAGTCGGCCATCGCGCCACCCTGCCAGAATCGGGAGGTGCGCGAGTGGCTGGTGGCCAGCGGGATCATCGAGGGCCCCGACGGGCTCCTGCTCGTCCAGAACCGCCGCCGCAACGGTGCCCTCGACTGGTCGACACCGGGCGGCGTGATCGAGGTCGCCGACGGCGAGAGCGTGCTCGACGGCCTCACCCGCGAGGTCCACGAGGAGACCGGGATCCGCGTCGCCGCCTGGGAGGGTCCGGTGTACGAGGTGCACGCCGAGGCCGAGGGCATGGGGTGGCGGCTCCGGGTCGAGGTGCACCGCGCCCTCGACTTCAGCGGTGACCTCGTGCTCGAGGACCTCGACGAGATCGTGGTCGATGCGCGATGGGTGGACGCCGGCGCCTGCGGCCCGCACCTCGAGCACTGCCCGGTCTGGGTCCGTGAGCCGCTGGCCGCCTACCTCGACGAGCGGTGGCCGCACCACGAGCCGCCCTCCTTCCGCTATCGCGTCGAGGGGGCGGAGCGTGGGGCCATGACGGTGGTGCGCCTGTAGGTGGATCGCACCATCCTCCACGTCGACATGGACAGCTTCTACGCGTCCGTGGAGGTGCTCCTCGACCCCTCGCTGCGGGGCCGGCCGGTGATCGTCGGCGGGTCCGGCGATCGTGGCGTGGTCGCGTCGTGCAACTACGAGGCCCGCTCCTTCGGCGTCCACTCGGCGATGCCGTCCGTGCGGGCGAAGCGGCTGTGCCCGGAGGCGGTGTTCGTCCACGGCCGCTTCGACACCTACGCCGACTACTCCAAGCGTTTCCACGAGATCTTCCGCAGCTTCACGCCGCTCGTGGAGGGGATCTCCCTCGACGAGGCGTTCCTCGACGTGACCGGGGGCCGTCGGTTGTTCGGAAACGGGGCCGAGGTGGGACGGACCATCCGCGTCCGCATCCGAGACGAGCTGGGCCTGCGCTGCGCGGTGGGGGTGGGGCGTTCGAAGTTCATCGCCAAGCTCGCCTCCAAGGCGGCCAAGCCCCGCCCGGGGCGGCCCGGGCAGGGGCCGACGCCGGGGGTGGGGGTGCTGGTGGTCGAGCCGGAGCAGGAGCTCTCGTTCCTCCACCCGCTCCCCATCGGGGCGCTGTGGGGGGTCGGCCCGTCCACCCAGAGGAAGCTCGAGCGCTACGGGATCTTCACGGTGAAGGACCTGGCTGCGCTCCCCGTCGAGACCCTCGTGCAGGCGGTGGGCAACGCCCACGGCCGCCACCTCCACGAGCTGGCGTGGGCCCGCGACGAGCGGCCCGTGGTGCCCGAGAGCAGACCAAAGTCCGTCGGCCACGAGGAGACCTACGCCAAGGACCTCCACGACCACGAATCGCTCGGACGGGAGGCGGTCCGGATGGCCGACGCCGTGGCCCACCGCCTCCGCAAGGCGGGGTTCGAGGGCCGGACCATCACCATCAAGGTGAGGTTCCACGACTTCAACACGATCACCCGGAGCTCAACCCTTCCGGCGCCGACGTCCACCGCTGCGGTCGTGGCGAGCGTGGCCAAGGACCTCCTCCTCGGGATCGACCCCGGATCGGGCGTCCGGCTCTTCGGCGTCAGCCTCTCGAACCTCGTCGAGGCCCAGGACGAGCAGCTGACCTTCGACGCCGCGGTGGCGGAGCGCACGGGCTGGGACGAGGCATCGCGTGCCGTCGACGCCATCCGGGCCCGCTTCGGGGACGCCGCCGTCGGTCCGGCCACCCTCGTCGAGGGCGATGACGGCCTCCGGCTCAAGCGCCAGGGTGACACCCAGTGGGGCCCCAGCGGGTCGAGGGGGCGAACCGACCGCTGAAGGCAGGGCGGGGTGACGAAGTTCGCGACCTCCGCGATGATGGCTTGGCCCTCGTTTGCCAGGGCGAAGGGGTGGAAGGAACCAAACGTGCCGCTCTCCGAAGAAGAACAGCGGATCCTCCAGGAGATCGAGAGGAACTTCTACGACTCCGACCCGGCCTTCGCCCGCGAGGTCAGCACGACCACGCTGTATCGGCACGCCGGTCGGAACCTCAAGTGGGCCGGCGCCGGCTTCGTCGCCGGCCTGGTGATCCTGATCCTCGGTTTCACCGAATCCGTCTTCCTCGGCTTCATCGGGTTCCTGGTGATGACGGCCTGCGCGTTCCTCTTCTACGTGAACCTGGCGAAGATGGGGCGGGCCGGCCTGCAGACCGTGTCGCAGAAGACCGGCAACATCACCGAGCTCATGGGCAAGCGCAGCCAGAAGCTGAAGGACCGCTTCCGCCGCGAGGGTGAAGGCTGACCCAAGCCGGACCGCCCGATCGTCAGTCCCCGGCGGTGGGCTGCGGGAGGTGGTGGTGGGCGGTGAGCCGCTCCCGGACCATCAACAGGGCGGTGATGCCTTCCCCCACAGCCGACCCGAGCTGCTTGGTCGACCCCCGCCGCACGTCGCCCGCGGCGAAGACACCGGGCATCGACGTCTGGAAGGTGGCGTCGGTGACCACGAAGCCCCACTCGTCGACGTCGATCTGGTCGCAGAACGGGCCCGAGTTCGGGTCGAGGCCGATGAACACGAAGGCGGCCGCCGCCGGCCAACGATGGTCCTCGCCGGTGACCCGGTCGCGGCCGACCACCGCCTCGAACGTGCCCCGCTGGCCCTCGAGCTCGAGGATCTCGACGTTCAGGTGCACGGCCACGCCGGGATGCTCGGCGATCTTGGTCTGGAGGAGCTTGGAGGCCGACAGGGCACCCGAGCGCTGCAGGATGCGGACGGTGCCGGCGAACTTCGTGAGGAACAGCGCCTCCTCGAGGGCGGAGTTGCCGCCGCCGATGACGAGGAGCTCGTCCGCGCCCTTGTAGAACGGCCCGTCGCACGTGGCGCAGAAGTGCACCCCGGCGCCGATGAGGTCCTCCTCCCCGGGGACGCCGAGGCGGCGGTAGGTGGACCCGGTGGCGAGGATGACGGCGTGGGCGACGAGCTCCTGCCCGTTCGAGAGCGTGACGGCCACGTCCTCCTCCGGCGTGGTCTGGAGCCGGTCGACGCCGACGGCGGCGAGGAGCTCCACACCGTTGCGGCGGGCGTGGTCGATGAACCGGTCGGCCAGCTCGGCCCCGCCGATCCCGTCCGGGAAGCCGGGGAAGTTGTCGATCCGCTCCGTGACCCCCGCCTGGCCCCCGAGGCCCCCGCGATCGACGACGACGGCCTCCATCCCCTCCCGGGCCGCGTAGATGGCGGCGGTCAGGCCGGCGGGCCCGCCGCCGACGATGACGACGTCGTAGGCCGTCCGCGAGGCGGTCAGGTCGAGGCCGAGCGCGGTGGCGAGCTCGAGGTCGTCGGGCTCGATGAGCAGCGCGCCATCCGGGAGCACGACCATCGGGATCGTGCGGCCGCCGCGCTGCAGCTCTTCGACCCGCCGCAACCCCTCCGCGTCCTGGTCGATGTCGACCCAGTCGTAGGCGACCCGGTGCTCGGCCAGGAACTTCTTGGCCGCCTTGCAGTCGGGGCACCAGGGTGCGCCGTAGACGACGAGGGGCGGGCCGCCGTCCTCGGTCACGAGCGGTCGCCGCTACCGACGAGCGGGCGGGGGTCGAGCCACCACGTCAGCCGGTCGGTCATCGACACCTGTTCGAACACCGCCGTCCGGACGGCGTGGGCGTGGGCGGCGGAGCGGGTGACGACGTCGTCGGCCACGTCCTGGGCGGCGTAGGCCGCGACGGAGGCGTCGGCCGCCAGCCGTCGGAGGGCCTGGGCCGGCTCGGGCTGGAGCCCGGCGCCCGATGCGGCCCGGTTGGCGTACTCCGACATCGTCTCGGAGGGTCGCCGGGTGACCCCGGCGGCGGCGAGCACCTCGGCCGTGTCGTTCCAGTCGGCCAGCACCTGCGCCGCCGTGCCGGGGAGGCGCCGGCGCCGGCGGCGCCGGCGGGTGTGGAGCCCCGGGACGACCAGGGCCCAGAGGGCGGCGAGGCCGGCCACGGCGAGGACGAGCCAGGCGATGGCGGGCAGGCCGGCGCCTTCGTCGGCCCCGGTCGATGGCGCCGGTTCCTCCCCGAAGATCGGGTTGGTGGTGGCGGTCGTGTCGGCCTCGGCGCCGGGAACGGCGGTGGTCGGCACGGTGGTGGCCGCCTCCTCCCGGATCTCCTCCTGGGCCGGTGCCAGGCCGGTGTAGCCACTGGCCTGGGGATCGCCCCGGCCGGGCGTCGGGTCGAACTCCACCCATCCGAACCCGTGCAGATAGACCTCGGCCCACGCGTGCCCGTGGCCGCCCTTCACGTGATAGAGCCCGTCGTCGGGGTCGAAGTCGCCGGGGGTGAAGCCGACGGCCACCCGGGCCGGGAGCCCGATGGCCCGAGCCAGCACGGCGTAGACGCCGGCGAACTGCTCGCAGTACCCGGCCTTCGACTGGAACAGGAACTTCTCCAGGCTGCCCTCGTCGTGCCCGGCCGCCACGTTGAGGTCGTAGGCGTACTTGGTCTTGAAGTGGTTCTGCAGGGCGAGGGCCCGCTGGTAGGGCGTGGAGGCCGTGCCCACGATGCGGCGGGCCTCGGCCCGCACCCGGGGCGAGACGTTCGCCGGCAGGGCCAGGTACCGGTCGATGACGGCCTGGGGCGCCTGGGCCGGCGCCGCGTCCAGTTGCGCCGGCGTCGCCTTCGGCACCCGCGATCGCACCGTGTACACCAGGCCGTCGGTCGTGTCCTCGGGCGTGATCAGGCTCGCCGTGTCGCCGGCGAAGCTGACGTCGTCGACGCCGCTCGTGCGCTGGGGCCGGAAGGCGGCCGGGAGCCAGATGGAGCGCAGCGCGGAGATCGAGAACTCCTGTTCGAGGTCGAGCGTCGGCAGCCCGGCCTCGAGCACCTCGTCGGTCCGGATCGGCCCGCGGACGTCGCGATAGGTGCTGTTCGACGACCAGATGGCGCCGTCGAAGGTGTCGAGGGAGGTGATCCTCCAGTAGGAGGGCTCGGCCGCCTTGACCGTGAAGACCTCCTCGTCGCGCTGGTCGACGATGCGGCCCCGGATGTCGACGAGGGGACTGATGGTGGCCCGGTTGTTCGGCCCCGGCGCGACCCGGTTCTTGTACTTCACGATCGGGTCGTTCGGTCCGGGCACGAGCGGACCGACCACCAGGCCGAGCACCAGCGCGACGGCGCCGAGCCCGATGGCGCCCCGCAGCATCGTGGTGGGGCCTCCGGCGGCCCGCCCCCCGAACCAGGCCCCGGCCCGGTTGGCGCGGGCCAGTCCCTGGACGACAAGGAAGCCGAGCACGGCGCCGATGAACAGTGCCGTGGCCCAGATGCGGTGCCGAGGTGTCCCGAGCGCAGCCGTGAACAGGAACAGCGTGAACGTCGGGATGATCGCCTCGAAGGTGGCCAGGAGGCGGAACGCGGCCCAGTCGGCCATGAAGGAGGAGATCCCGAGGGCGAGGATGGTGGCGAGGACGAAGCCGGGCAACGAGGAGGCGGGCGCCTTCACGGTGGAGAACGACTGGCGCGCCCCGGCGAGCAGGTCGACGGCGGAGCGGACCGTGAGCGGCAGCGGCAGGCCGTAGGCCGTGGTGTGGCCGAGGATGGTCCAGGCCGCGACCAGGCCGACGGCGCCGAGGGTGGCGATGGCGGCCAGGCCGGTGGGGAGGTCGTTGCGGCGGCACCACCAGGCGACGCCGTGGCCGGACAGGGTGGCGAAGATCACCGGCAGGAGGAACCCCCCGTCGGAGAACAGGCGGCCGAACCCGACCGCCACCGACAGGGTCAGCGCCGTCAGGGCCACCGTCGCCGGGAACGACGGATCGTCGCGCCAGTCCGTCGGCGGGCGGCGGGCCGCTCGCGTCGTCGTCATCGCCGGACCGTCGAGGCCGCCGGGGCCAGCGCCCGTTCCCAAGCGGCCGGGAACGGCGTTGCGTCCGTGACCCGCACGAGCGCGCTGAAGGTGGGGAGCGCCGCCGGCCGGGTCAGGGGGCCGCCGGCTTCGTAGGCCGAGCGCTCGATGACCACGAGCACGATCGTGCCGTAGCGGGTGCGCAAGCGGGCCAGCGCGTCGAGGTCGGCCGACGCGGCCCGGTCGGTCGTCACGATGGCGAGCGAGCCGCCGTTCCCGGCCCTGCGCAGGGACGCGGCCACCCCGGCGAGCTGGTTCTCACGCGTGGCGACGACCGTGGCGAGGTGCTCGAGCACCGCCTCGGCGTGGCTGTGGCCGGTGCCGAACCCGGAGTCGACGCCGTCGGTCGACAACAACCGGACGAGGGAGGAGGAGCGGTGGCTGGCGGCGTGGATGGAGGCGGCGGCCGACACGGCCAGCTCCAGCGAGGCGGCGTTGTGCACGGCGCTGCGCACGTCGAGGAGGATCGTGGACCGGGTCTGCCACGGCATCTCGTCCTGGCGGATCATCAGGTCGTCGAGTCGGGCCGTGGACGCCCAGTGCACGCGCCGGAGGTCGTCGCCGACCTCATAGGGCCGGAGGGCGTAGAAGTCCTCACCGGCGCCGAGCAGCGCGGCGGGTGCTGCGAGCCCGAGTGCGGGTCGTGGCCCTGGGCCGTCGGCAGCGGCGCCACGCGGTCGATGCGCGGGTACACGGTCAGCTGGGTGACCCCGACAGAGGTGAAGGTCGAGGTGGCGAGGCCGAAGGGGTCCGAGAGCGAGACCTCGAGGGGCCCGATGTCGAAGATGCCCCGCTCCTCGGTCGGCAGCCGGTAGGCAGCGCGGCTGGCCGTGCGCGGGGCCAGCGGCGGCACGAGGAACCGCGCCCAGCGCCAGCCCCGGTCGAACGGGTCGCGGACGTGGAGGACGGGGGTGCGGAGGTTCCCGGTGTTGCGGACCTCGAGGTCGACGCGACTGGACGAGCCGGCGTGGACGCGGGGCGGGTGGAGCGTGCGCTCGGTGCGGACGGCGACGGGCTGGAGCGACACGAAGGCCCAGGATCCGCCGCAGAGCACGAGGGCGACGACGCCCAGGATCGTGAGCTCGATGATCGCGAACACCCACCCGGCGATGAAGAAGGCGAGCGCGCCGGCGGCGAGGGTCCACCCGCGTCGCGTCAGCACCCGGTCGCCGCTAGGCCTTCGCGGTCGGGACCGGGACGGTGCCGAGGACGTCGTCGAGGAGGTCGCCCTGGGTCGCCCCGCCCATCGACGCCTCGGGGGTCGGCACGAGGCGATGCTCCAGGACCGGTCCGGCCAGGGCCTTGAGGTCGTCGGGGAGGACGAACTCGCGTCCGACCGAGGCGGCCAGGGCGCGGGCGGCCCGCATGAGGGCGAGGGTGCCGCGGGGCGACACGCCGAGGGCGAGCCTCGGGTGGCGGCGGGTGGCGTCGGCCAGGTCGACGAGGTACCCCTTCAAGGCCGGCGCGACGTGGACGCGCGAGGCGAGCTCGGCCATCTCCTGGACGTCGGCCGAGGTGGCCACCGGCTGCACCGTCTCGCTGTGGGTCACCCCGTGGTTGTCGAGGATCTCGATCTCCGACGCCTTGTCCGGGTAGCCCATCTCGATGCGCATGAGGAACCGGTCGAGCTGGCTCTCGGGCAGTGGGTACGTGCCCTCGTGCTCGATCGGGTTCTGGGTGGCGATCACCATGAACGGGGCGGCGAGGAGGTAGGTCGTGGAGTCGATCGTGACCTGCCGCTCCTCCATGGCCTCGAGCAGCGCGGACTGCGTCTTCGGGCTGGCCCGGTTGATCTCGTCGCCGAGCACGATGTTGGCGAAGATGCCGCCCTGGCGGAACTCGAACTCGTCGCTGTTCCGCTTGTAGACCATGACGCCGGTGACGTCGGAGGGCAGCAGGTCGGGCGTGAACTGGATGCGGCTGTACTCGCCGTCGATCGACCCGGCGAGGGCCTTCGCGAGGCTCGTCTTGCCGACGCCGGGCACGTCCTCGATGAGCAGGTGACCCTCGGCCACCATGCACACCAGGGCCAGCCGGATGGCGTCCTCCTTGCCCGAGATGACCTGTGCGACGTTGTCGACCACACGGTCGAACCGGTCGGCGAAGGACGTGATGCTCTGCGCCGCCGCGCGCTGTCTGGCCATCGGCGGGAGGTTAGTGGTCGGTCGCGTCCATGCGGTCTCGGACGCGGAGCACCAACTTCGTGGCCCCGGAGGCCAATCCGGCCCGCTGCAGGTTGCGGGAACTGGAGGACCCGAGGGACGCCTGACTGGCCACCACGTCGCAGCCCGCGGCCGTGGCGTCCCGCTTCCGCCGCTCGATGAGCATCGCCTGCAGACCTCGGCCCCGGAACGCCGGCACGGTCGCCCCGTCGGCCAGGTAGCCGACCCCGTCGACGCTGACGGACAGGGCCGCGGTGGCCGCCGGGACGCCGTCGACCGTGGCCAGGTACAGCGTGGCGCGCGGCGCCTGCCGCCATCCGGCGAGGTCCGCCGCGGCCTGGACGATCACCTCGGGCGGCAGCTCGTGCGCCTCGGTCCGGACGCGGGCGAAGGTGGCGAACCCGACGTCGTCGGCCGGATCCACCTCCACCACGTCCACGTGCGAGTCCGCCCCCGCCGGCGGGGGCGAACTCGCATCCGGACGGCCGACGAGCAGGCCGTGGTACCCGATGGGCGCGGCGCCGGTCGCGTCCAGGGCGGCCAGCAGCTCGCCGGCGTCGTGGGTCGGCACGAGCTCGAACCACGGACGGATGCCGTGGCCGGCGTACCAGTCGACGATGGCCGCGACGAGGTGGGCGTCGGCCGGCGTGAGCCCGTTGACGCGGTTCTGGAAGTCGAGGTCGGGGCGGTCGGGATGGCAGGGGGCGAGGAGGTGCGGGGCGAAGGGCCCGAGGCGCAGGCCGGCGATGCCGGCCATCCACGACCGACCCCACTCGTTGGCGGACCGCTCGACCCGAAACGCGAGCTCCTCGGTCACGACCACGAGGGCGACGCTACGTTCCGGACCGTGAGGACCGCGTTGGCCATCGACATCGGCGGGACCAAGGTCGCTGCCGGCCTCGTCACCGATGCCGGCGAGCTCCTGCGGAGCGCGACGGCGCCGACGCCGGGTGACGATCTGTTCGGCCGGCTCGTCGACCTCGTCGCCGAGGTGCGTGGCGATGGCCCCGAACGGCCCGATGTGTGCGGGGTCGGGTGCGGAGGACCGATGACGGCCGGCGGCGAGCAGGTGTCGCCGCTCAACATCCCGCAGTGGCGGGGGTTCGAGCTGCGGGCCCGCCTCGCCGAGGCGATGGGACTGCCGACGTTCGTCGACAACGACGCCAAGGCGCTGGCCCGCGGCGAGGGTTGGGTGGGCGCCGCGGCCGGCGTCGACGACTTCATCGCCATGGTCGTGAGCACCGGGGTCGGTGGCGGGGTCGTGCTGAACGGCCGCCTCCTCGACGGCGCCTCCGGCAACGCCGGCCACATCGGCCACGTGATCGTCGAGCCCGACGGCCGCGCCTGCGTCTGCGGGGCGCGCGGCTGCCTCGAGGCCGAGGCCAGCGGCACCGCCATCGCGGCGCGGACCGGTCGACCGGCCGCCGCCGCCGACCACCTCCTTCGCACCCGGACCGGCACCCTCGTCGGCCGGGCCGTCGCCTCGGTGGCCAACCTCCTCGACCTCCGGCTCGCCGTCGTGAGCGGCAGCGTCGCCCTCGGCTTCGGGGCGCCGTTCTTCGCCGCCGCGCAGGCCGAGCTCGATCGCTCGGCCCGCCTCGACTTCTCCCGCGGCGCCCGCATCGTTCCCGGGGGCCTCGGCCCGGACGGGCCGCTGATCGGCGCCGCCGCCGTGGGCTTCGGCGCCACCGCCTGAGCCCCTTTCGCCCGTTGTGCCGGTCTGGCGCACCACAAGTGTGCGAAAGCAGGGGAGGCATTTACGATCGGACCATGGACGTCCGGTATCCACCCGAAGCCGAGACCTACCGCGAGAAGGTGCAGGCGTTCCTGGCCGAGCACCTCCCGGCGAACTGGAAGGGCATCGGGGCCCTCGGGCACACCGAGGCGGCCGCCTTCACCGAGGAGTGGCGCCGCACCCTCTACGAGCACGGGTACCTCGCCGTCTCGTGGCCGAAGGAGTACGGCGGCCAGGCGTTGAGCCCGCTCGAGCAGGTCGTGCTGGCCGAGGAGTTCACGAAGGCCGGTGTCCCCCAGGGCGGACCCAACGACGTGTTCGGCATCCAGATGGTCGGCAACACCATCATCCAGTGGGGGACCGAGGAGCAGAAGCAGCACTTCCTGCCCCGCATCCTCGACGGCGAGGACCGCTGGTGCCAGGGCTACAGCGAGCCCAACGCCGGCAGCGACCTCGGCAACCTCGGCTGCCGGGCCGAGCTCGACGGCGACGAGTGGGTCATCAACGGCCAGAAGATCTGGACGTCGGCCGGCCACCTGGCCAACTGGATCTTCGTGCTCACCCGCAGCGACCCGACGGCCCCGAAGCACAAGGGCATCTCGTTCCTGCTCGTGCCGATGGACCAGCCGGGCATCGAGGTCCGTCCGATCCGGATGATCTCGGGCGAGAGCGAGTTCAACGAGGTGTTCTTCACCGATGCGAAGGCGCCGAAGGAGAACGTCATCGGCGAGCCCAACGCCGGCTGGGCGGTCGCCATGACGCTGCTCGGCTACGAACGGGGCGAGGCCGCCGCGACGAATCCCATCCGCTACCGCAACGAGCTCGACCGACTCATCGCCCTGGCGAAGGAGAAGGGCCGCACGAACGACCCGGTCATCCGCCAGCGGCTGGCCGACTGCCACGTCAAGGTCGAGATCATGAGGTACCTCGGGATGCGGGCGCTGACCGCCTTCCTGCAGGGTGGCCACCCCGGTCCGGAGGCCTCCATCTCCAAGGTGTACTGGAGCGAGTACCACCACCAGTCGACGGAGCTGGCGATGGACATCCTCGGGATGGACGGGCTGGCGCCCACCGGCCGCCCGCCGGCGTCGGCCTTCCAGACCGACGATCCCGGCGCCCCGAACGACAGCGCCTCGTGGGCGGGCGTCTTCCTCAACGCCAGGGCCGGCACGATCTACGCCGGCACGTCCCAGATCCAGCGCAACATCATCGGCGAGATGGTGCTCGGCCTCCCCAAGGAGCCCCGGGCGGATGCGGGCTCGTGGAGCGAATCGTCGAAGCGGTAGCGGGCGAGCTGACGGCCTCCCAGCTGTACGAGCTGCTTCGGCTGCGGGCCGACGTGTTCGTGGTGGAGCAGGAGTGCGTCTACCTCGACCCCGACGGCCGCGACCTCGAGCCCTCGACGCGCCACCTCTGGATCGAGGGCGGCCCCGATGAGGCGCCGGTCCTCGCCGCCCTGCGGGTGCTGGCCGAGGACCACGGCTCGTCGATCGGACGGGTCGTGACCGCGGCTGCGACCCGCTCCCGCGGCCTGGGTGCCGCGCTGGTGCGGGCTGCCCTCGAGGACGCGCCCCGGCCCGTGCGGATCAACGCCCAGTCGCAGCTCGTCGGCTGGTACGCCGGCTTCGGGTTCGAGGTCAGCGGCGCCGAGTTCGTCGAGGACGGGATCCCGCACACGCCGATGGTGGTCGCGCGATGAG
Organism: uncultured Actinomycetes bacterium; assembly: GCA_963731055.1. Classification (GTDB taxonomy): domain Bacteria; phylum Actinomycetota; class Acidimicrobiia; order Acidimicrobiales; family CADCTF01; genus DATLED01. Next base: position 331,695 of record CAVSUD010000009.1, read on the forward strand.
CGCCGGGTGGATGGCGCGGGCGGGGTGGGCCGTGCTGCGCCACCCGAGCCTGTGGGCGGTCGCCGTCGTGCAGGTGCTTCGCCTCGCCGTGCCCGGGTGGTGGCACCGCTGGCCGCCGATCCCGCTCCCGGACGCCGGCTACCTCCGCTTCCGGCTCCAGACGCAGTACGGCGACGCCGAGCGGGAACCGGCTCCGGCCGACCTCCTCAGCTACCTGCACTGGTGCAAGAGCTACGGCAAGGTGGCGCGGTAACGTCCGCCCCTGATGCGGTCGCTCCTCCCACCGCCACCGCTCCGGTAGGTCCGGATCGTGTCGCGAGCGCTCGTTCTCAATGCTTCCTACGAGCCGCTCTGCGTCGTCGCCACCCGGAGGGCCCTCGTCCTCGTGCTGGACGACAAGGCCGAACTGCTGTCCTCGACCGACCGGGAGTTCCACTCGGCCCGGGCCTGCTTCCCGGAGCCGTCGATCGTGCGACTGGTGACGTTCGTCAAGGTGCCGTTCCGCACCCGCGTCGCCCTCAACCGGCGGGCCATCTTCCTGCAACGCCCGCATGGAGGATCGGCTGCTGTCCGAGGTCACCTCGATGCGGCTCCGCCGTCCGGCGGCTGCGCCCGCGGGTCGGATCTGGATGGTGCTGGCCCTGGGTGGCCTCCGCCCGGAGTGGCGTCCCTACCTGCACCTGTCCGAGCAGGAAAAAGGTTTGGTCGCCGACCTTTCCGCGTAGTTGACGCTGGCCTCAAGCAGGGATCGGCCTCTTGATGGCGAATGTCACAGGAGGGTCCGGCGAGGGCGGTCGGGGGGACCGCCCGCGCCGACCCCGTTCGCTCGGCACGCATTGGCGGGTCGAGCGGGACCAGGGGGGCGCCGGTCCGCTGTTCTCGAACGGCGGTCCGGCCGCGCCCGCCGTGCGGTCGGTGCGGATCCTCTCGGTGACCGCGCCGGCCCTCGTGCTGGGCTCGACCCAGGTCGCCGAGATCGACCCGGAGGCCGGGGTCGAGGTGGTGCGGCGGCGGTCCGGGGGCGGGGCCGTGCTCCTCCGGCCCGGCGAAACGGTGTGGGTGGACGTGATCGTGCCCGCCGCCGACCCGTTGTGGTCCGACGACGTCGCCCGCGCCTTCTGGTGGCTGGGCGAGACGTGGGTCGCAGCCCTCGGGGCGGGCCTCGTCCACCGGGGCCCGATGCTACGAACCCGCTGGTCACCGGCAGTGTGCTTCGCCGGCGTGGGCGCCGGCGAGGTCGTCTCGGCGCCGGGCGGCGGCAAGCTCGTCGGCATCGCCGCCCGCCGCACCCGCGACTGGGCCCTGTTCCAGTGCGCCGTGCCGCAGGCCTGGGATCCCCAGGCCTACGTCGACCTCCTCGGCCTGCCCCCGGCCGCCGCCGAGGACCTGGTGGGCGTCGCCGCCCCCCTCGCCGACCGTTCCGCCGACGACATCGTCGCCGCCTTCCTGGCCGCCCTTCCCGACTGACCCCCCGGGTTGCGGTTGCCCTTGCGGCCGCCCCAAGGGCGACCGCAACCGCTCCCGCACGACCGTAAGGGCAACCTCGACGCGTTCACGTGGCGGTTCCGGTCGCTGGAGCGCGGCGTGGTGGCGCAGGTGGCGACCAGGATCGCCAAATGAACGCCGGCGGTCAGTCCGTCCGGCGGAGGAGGCGGAGCTCGGCTTCGGCGGAGGCGGCCCGCTCGAGAGCGGCGCGGAACGCCGCCTCGGCCGCCTCGGCGCGGGCTTCGGCGGCGCGGGCCCGTTCGGTGGCGGCTGTGTTGGCCAGCTCGGCCAGGTGGACCAGCGCGTCGGGCGTCGACATCGTCGGCACCTCCTCATGGGCACTCGGGGGCGCGGGCGGGGTGGCTCGAGGGCCGGTGCGGGGCGAACGGGCGGCGCGGTCGACGACGACCTCGAGCGGGACGAGGCGTTGCAACCCGTTCGGCCCGGGGGTGAGGCGGGAGGCGATCTGTCCCGTGCGGTACCAGGCGCGGAGCGTGGATCGCGAGACGCCCGCTTCCCGCTCGGCCCGGGCCAACGGCACCCAGCTCACCTCGGGATCGGCCGTGAGGTCAGCGAGCTCTCGCTCGAGGTCGAACTCCCGGCCCCACTGGTCGACGAGGGCTTGTAGATCGATCGGGTCGTCGGCCGCCATGGTCAGATGGTAGAGAGCCTGTTGACAGGGTGCAAACACCGTGGTGACATGGCTGCATGTTCGAACGGTTCACGAAACGGGCCCGGCGGGTACTGGTGCTGGCCCAGGACGAGGCGAAGGCGCTGGAGCACGACTTCATCGGAACGGAGCACCTCTTGCTCGGGCTCGTTCGGGAGGGCGAAGGCATCGGGGCGGTCGCCCTGGCCGGGCTCGGCGTCGACTTCGACACCCTGCGGGATCGCATCGCCGCCGTCGTCACGCCGGGTACCCCGGGGACGGCGTGCGACAAGCCGCCGTTCACGCCTCGGGCGAAGAAGGTGCTCGAGCTGTCGCTGCGGGAGGCACTCGACCTCAATCACAACTACATCGGGACGGAGCACCTCATCCTCGGGCTCGTCCGCGAGGGCGAGGGCGTCGCCGCCCACGTCCTGGGGGAGCTCGAGCTGACGCCGGGGGCCATCCGAGCCAAGGTGCTCGAGCTGTTGTCGGGGTACACGGCCCCCGCGCCGACCGTCGGCGCCGAGCCCGACCGCCTCACGCCGGCCGCGGTGCAGCTCCGCAACCGGGCGTCAGCCGCCGCCGCCGGCGAGCCGATCGGGTCGCACCACCACCTGCTCGGCCTGCTCGACGATCCGTCGAGCCTGGGAGCCAAGGTGCTCGAGTCGTTCGGCGTCACCCGGGAGGCCGTGGTCGGGCGGGTCGCCGAGCTCGGCGCCGCCGGCACGAGCGACGAGATCCCGAAGCCCGCGTCGAAGCCGGCGACGTACCCGCTCGCGCCGGGGCTGGCGCTGACGGTCGAGGATCCCGCCCTGGTCGAGGATCTGGCCCGGTGGCTGACGGGCCGGGGCGACGAGGGCGGGGTCCTGGCCGAGTGGCTGGCCGAGCGGCTGGTGACCGCGCCCGAGCCCGATCCCGAGGAGGGGCCGGACGGCTCCTGATCGTCGAAGGCCGGGGGCCGTGACAAGGTGGGGGCGTGGGAGCACAGGACGTCACCGTCGAGGCCCTCGGACTGGCCGTGGCCGCCGGGGTGCCCGTGCTGCTCTGGGGGGCGCCGGGCACGGGCAAGACCAGCGCCGTCACGGCCATGGCCGAGGCCGCCGGCCTGCCGTGCGAGACGGTCATCGCCGCCATCCGGGAGCCGTCGGACTTCGCCGGCCTGCCCGTGATCGACGGCGGGGTCGTGCACTTCGCACCGCCCCGCTGGGCCCAGCGCCTGGCCGCCGCCGGCCGCGGCCTGCTGTTCCTCGACGAGATCTCCACCGCGCCGCCGGCCGTGCAGGCCGCGCTGCTGCGGGTCGTGCTCGAGCGGGTCGTGGGCGACCTGCCCCTGCCCGACGGCGTCGTCGTCGTGGCGGCGGCCAACCCGCCCGAGCAGGCCGCCGACGGCTGGGACCTGTCGGCCCCGCTGGCCAACCGGTTCTGCCACCTCGACTGGCCCGTCGACGCCATGGGGTTCGCCGAGGGCATCGCCGGAGGTTGGCGGGCGCCTCGCGTGCCGACGCTCCCGGCGGCGTGGACGTCGCACCTCGCCCTGGCCCGCGGGCTGGTCTCGGCCTTCATCACCGTGCGGCCGGCCCTCACCTGCGCCGTGCCCACCGACGCCGCCCGCGCCGGCCGGGGCTGGCCGAGCCCGCGCACGTGGGAGATGGCGGCCCGCCTCTGGACGGCCGCCGACGCCACCGGCGCCAGCCCCGAAGCCCGGGCCGCGCTCGTCTCCGGCGCCGTCGGCGAGGCCGCCGGCATCGAGTTCCTCACGTGGCTGATCGAGATGGACCTGCCCGACCCCGAGGCCGTGCTGGCCGACCCGGACGGCTTCGAGGTGCCCGAGCGTGGCGACCGGGCCTACGCCGTGCTGTCGGCGGTCGCCGCCGCCGTGGCGGCCAACCCGACGGTGGAGCGGTGGAACGCCGGCTGGAAGGTGCTGGGCCGGGCCGGCGAGCGGGCGCCCGACGTGGCCGCCGTGGCCGCCCGGGTGCTGGCCCAGTGCCGCCCCGCCGGCGCGCCGGCCCCGCCCGAGGTCAAGATCTTCGCCCCCCTCCTGCGCGACGCCGGCCTCCTGACGTAGGGATCGACCCGTGCCAGGTGACGGCGGCGCCGCCGAGCGAGGCCATCTCGACCGCCAGCAGCTGGCGGCGGCCCGGTTGTGGGCGGCCAACAAGTTCCCCTACCTGGCCACGGCGTTGTTCGCGGCCACGGTGATCGAGCGGCCCGGTATCGGCGGCGACGGGATCGCCGTCGACGCACGATGGCGCCTCTACGTCGACCCCGAGGCCGCCGCGACCTGGACGGTGCCCGAGCTCGGCACGCTCCTCGTCCACCACACCGGTCACCTCATCCGCGACCACGCCGGACGGGCCGAGACCCTCGGCGTCACCGAGGCGACGGCGGAGCGGTGGTCGACGGTGGCCGACGCCGAGCTCAACGACGACCTGGCCGACATCGGCCTCACGATGCCCGGAACGGCCATCCTCCCGGACGACCTCGGCCACCCCCGCGGCCGTCTGGCCGAGGAGTACTACGCGCTCGAACGAGCGGCGCAGGAACCGCAGCCCGACGCCGAGGCCGAGGGTTCGGGGGGCCAGGGCGGCGACGACGACGGCCCGGAGGGTGACGACGGCGAGGACGAGCCGCCGGCGGAACCTCCACGGTCCGATCACGGCAGCGGGGCCCACAACCATGCTCGCGACTGGGAGGACCCGGACGACGGCGACGACGGCGGGTCGGGCGGGGCGGCGGGGCTGTCGAACCACGAGCGCGACCTCCTCCGCGCCCAGACGGCCCAGCAGCTGCTCGACGCCGTCCGCACCGGGCAGGGAAACGTCCCGGGCAACTGGCGCCGGTGGGCCGAGGAGCTGCTGGCGCCGACGGTCGACTGGCGTCGGGCGCTCGCGGCCGAGGTGCGTCGGGGCGTGCAGCACGTGGCCGGGGCCGTCGACTACAGCTACCGCCGCCCGAGCCGACGGGCGTCGACCAGCCCGACGATCGTGCTGCCCGCGCTCGAGAAGCCCGTGCCGGAGGTCGCCGTGGTCTGCGACACGTCGGGGTCGATGGGGGAGCGCCAGCTGGCCCGGGTGCTCGGGGAGGTCGAGGGCCTGCTCGACAGCATCGGCCTGCGCTCGAGCGGCGTGCGGGTGCTGGCCGTGGATGCCAGCGTGCAGGCCGTGCGGCGGGTGTCGTCGGCCCGCCAGGTCGAGCTCGTCGGCGGAGGCGGCACCGACATGGGCCGCGGGATCGAGGCCGCGGCCGCGCTGAAGCCTCGCCCCTCGGTGCTCGTCGTGCTGACGGACGGACTGACGCCGTGGCCCTCCGACGCGCCGCGGGGGATGCGGGTCGTCATCGGGCTGCTCACCGGCGCGCCGGCGGGGCGGATGTCGTCGCTCCCGCGCACCCCCTCGTGGGCGTGGGTCGTGCGCATCGACGACGACGCCGAGTAGGCGCGATGGGGTCCTGGGCCAGGACGCTCCCGGACGTGCGGGTCGAGGTGCCGTGCGGAGGAACGACCCACGAGGTCCGGTTGCGGCGGGGGAAGCTCGTGCTCGTCGATCACGTGCTGGCGTCGGAGGCGGTGACGGCCGCGCTCGGCGGGGGCACGACCCCCTGCTTCGACGTCTACCGGAGCTGGCGCGCCCGGGAGCAGTGGGAGGTCGCCCTGCAGCCCCGCGGCCCGGGCTTCCACCAGCTCTACCGGCGCCCGCCCCTGCCGGCCGGGCTCGGCTCGGCGCTCGAGCGCGGCATCGTCCGCGGACGGGAACGACGCTCGGGGCGGGGTGAGGCCGTGGCCGGCTACGCCCTCGAGCGTTCGCTGCGGGCCAAAGCCGAGCCGGCGTTGGCCGATGCCTTCCGCGCTGCCGTGCGCCACCACGACGGCGGACCGACCCGCCGCCTCGAGCTGACCATCGGCCCGACCCCCTGGGCGTCGGGTGACATCACGGGCACGAACAGCTCGTTGCTCGTGCGGGTCGAGCCCGACTGGCTGCGGACCGTGGGCCTGCCCCGCCTGGCCGCCGGCCCGTCGGGACACGACTTCGTCCTCGCTGTCCGTCCGGCGCGGCTCGTGCTCGGCTGGAAGCCCCGCCCCGGCGGCGGGATGACGGCGTGCATCGACGAGGACCCGGCGTGAAGGCGGAGGCAGGGTGGCCGCGTCGAGGTCGCGCCCCTCCGGGTCACGGTGCCGTGCTCGGGCGGTGATCACTCCATCACGTGGCGGCGGGGCGCGCTCGTCCTGGAGGACCACGACCGGCTGGCCGACGAGGTGGTCATGGCGCTGGGCGGGGACGCCCCGGCGTGCCTCGACGTGCAACGCTCGTGGCGCCTCGGTTACATCGAGCAGGAACCGCCCACGGAGTCGGCCGCCCTGGTCCGTTCGCTGTCGAGCCTCGCCCGGTGGATGAGCGGCGGCGGGGCGCACCCGGCCGTGCTGCCCGAACCGCTGCGCCGGATGCGGGAGGCGAGCGTGCTCCACACGTGGGGCCGCGGACTGCGGGAGCCGGGCGCCTCGGCCCGGGCCCAGCGCGACTTCCTGGAGCGGGCCGTGGCCCGGCGCGTCCGCGACCTCCTCATCCGCCAGCTGCGGCCGCTCGGGGCGGATCGCTCGGCCGAGGTCGCCGTGGAGGTAGGCCCCCCCGGAGCCGGCGCGTCTCCGCGACCGGGACGTGTCGGGACTTCCGGGCCGTGGCGCAGGTCCGCGTGCCGAGCACGTGGCTGACGAGCGTCTGGGTCTCGGGTCTCGAGTCGTGGCGCGGTGACGTCACGTTGGCCGCCCAGGGACGCCGGCCCGACGCCGTCGAGGTGGCGCGCTGGGAGCCCGACGGCGACGGCGGCTGGGAGCTCGTCGTCCGCATCGACGAGCCGGTGGGTCCGGTCGCCGGCTACGCCAGTTGACGGAGGACGCCGGCGGTGTCGTGGTAGGTGGTGCGCTCCACGATGCGACCGTCGACCACCCGCGTGACGTGGCAGATCGGGAGCTTCACCGGGCGGCCCGTGGGGGCCAATCCGGCGAAGACGCCGCGGTGCGTGCCGGCCATGAGCTCCTCGGTCACGACGACGTCACCCTGCTCCACCCACCGTTCGGTCGTCACCGTGAGATCCGGGAACGACGTGACGGTGTCGGTCAGCAGCCGGGCCAGGCCGGCGAGCGTGAGCACCCGGCCGGTCGCGGCCACGATGCGGGCCTCCGGGTGGAAGAGGTCCCGTCCGGCCTGCGGATCGTGCCCGTTGATCGTGTCCTGCAGCTTCTCCACCACGTCGCGCGGCCCCATGCTGTCATCCTCCGCGATGACGTGGCCGCCCGTTCGGAAGGTAACGGGGTCGATCTGGTTCCGTCGCGCCCGCCTCGTCGTCCTCGCCACCGTCGGCGCGGTCATCGGCCTCGCCCTCGCCGGGCGCACGACGACGGCGGTCGGACCGTTCGACACGACCCTGTCGTTGCAGCCGTCATGGGGTGGCGAGACCGTGGTGCTGCTCGCCCCCCTCGGTCGGATCCGCTTCGACACCCATGACCGCGCCGGTGCGCCTCGTGCTCCGGGTGGACGAGCTCCGCCTCGAGGAGGCCGAACGGTTCGCACAGGACCCGTCGCTGTTGGAGGACGTCGGCGGCGACCTCGTCCACGACGTCCGCGGCGGGCTCCTCGCTCGGCGATCCGGTGCGCCCTCGCCGCCGCGCTCGGCGGCGCGGCCGGCGCGTCCGTCACCCGCCTGCGCCTGCGTCCGGCTGCGGCGGGCGTCGCCGTCGGGGCTCTCGTCGTCGGCGCGGTCGGCGGCCTGGCCGGCGCTACGTACGACCCGTCGGCGGTGGCCGAGCCCCGCTACACCGGCCTGTTGACGATCGCGCCGACCGCCGTCGGCGAGGTCGTTCGATCGTCGAGAACTTCGACCGGTACCGCGTCCAGCTGGCCGAGCTCGTCGGCAACGTCGTCACGCTCTACCAGGCCGCCCAGGGCCTGCCGACGTTCGACCCCGACGACGGCACCGTCCGCGTGCTGCACGTCAGCGACATCCACCTCAACCCGCAGGCGTTCGACCTCATCGAGCTCCTCGTCGACCAGTTCGACATGGACGCGGTCGTCGACACCGGTGACATCACCGACTGGGGGTCCGAGCCCGAGGGCCAGCTCGCTCGAGCGCATCGCGGAGGTCGGCGTGCCCTACGTGTGGGTGCGAGGGAACCACGACTCGAGCGGCCACCCAGCGAGGCGGTGGCCGCCCAACCGAACGCCGTGGTGCTCGACGGGGACCCCGCACCGGGTGGCCGGGCTGCGTTCTGGGGGATCGCAGATCACCCGCTACACCCCCGAACAAGGACCAGCCCACCGGCGCCGACGTCGAGCGGGACGCGGCCGAGGCCTTCGCGCCAGAGGTGGCCCGGCGATTCTCGTCGCGGACGGGGCGGCCCGAGCACCGACGTCGTCCTGGTGCACGACGCCCGTGGCGCCACCGAGCTGGGCGGCCACGTGCCGCTGGTGCTCTCCGGCCACACCCACCGCGCCGCTGAAGGCCGACTCGGCCGCACCACCCGGCTGCTCGTGGAGGGCTCCACCGGCGGCGCCGGGCTGCGGGGGCTGCAGGGCGAGACGCCCGTGCCGCTGGCGTGCTCCGTCCTGTACTTCGACGCCGCCACCGGCGCTCTCGTCGCCTACGACCGCATCGCCGTGCGCGGCCTCGGTCAGGCCGGGGTCACCATCGACCGCCACGTCGTGAGCCCGCTCGGCGAGCGCCCCACGCCGACGACCATGACGACCACGACGACCACGCCCTGAGGGGTCGGCGGCGTCGGGAGCGCCAGCGAGCAGCCGCCCGCCGAACGGAAAGGAGCGCCAGCGGCGCAGAGCGAGGCCATCAGTCCGGCGCCAGGAGGGGCCGGAGGCCCTCGTCGAAGAAGGCCTCGAGCGAGCCGGCGGGGGGTGAGAGGACCGCGGTGACCAGCACCCGGGCGACCCATCCGCCGAGCCGCTCGGGATCGCGCCGGGCGATGCGGCCCGACTCCATGGCCCACAGGAGCAACCCGGTGCTGACGTGGGCCGAGCGACGGAGCACCTCGGGGAGGTCGCGCACGAGGTAGGGCCCGAGGAGGTGGGGCTCGTCCTCGAGCACCTTGGTCAGCACCGGATGGGCCCGGAACACCCGCACCGTCTCGGCCAGGAGCGACACCAGGGCCCCCACCGCATCGTCCGCGGTCGCCCACGACGACACGTCCGGCAACGAACGCTGCAGCTCGCGCTCGAACAACAGGTGGGTCATGTCCTGCACCGTGCCGACCTGGCGGTAGACGGTGACGCGATTGACGCCGACCTCCTCGGCGACGTCCCGGACGCGCGTCGATCCCAGTCCTCGTCGCTGGACGACGCGGGCGAAGGCGTCGAGGTAAGGGTCGCGGGACGTGCCCGCCTGGTGCAACAAAGCGGGCTCATTGTTGCACCGCCGGGCCTTTTGGGGAAGAGTGGGCCGACGTCGCAGCCGTTGCCGACCCATCCTCCAAGGAGATCCCCGATGCCCGAAACCTTCCTGTCCGAAGCCTGGTTCACCGAGGTGGACAAGATCCGCGCCGAGCTCGGCGACGACACCGCCGCTCCCAGCGACCTCCAGCTCAACATCGTCGTCACCGGCGGTCCCGAGGGCGACAAGGAGCTGCACCTCCAGAACGGCGCCTTCGAAAAGGGCCTCGTCGACGGCGCCCCCACCAAGGTCACCGTGCCCTTCGACGTCGCCAAGGCCATGTTCGTCGAGGGCAACCAGGCCGTCGGCATGCAGGCCTTCATGTCCGGTCAGATCAAGATCGAGGGCGACATGTCCAAGCTCATGGCCATGCAGGGCCAGGCGCCGAGCGCCACCCAGCAGCAGCTGACCGACAAGATCAAGGAGATCACCGCCTAGTTCAGGCGACTCCGTGTCGTGATCGCCGCCGCCCTCCGGGGCGGCGGCGTCGCGTCAGCGGAGCCCCTCGAACAGGAGCAGCAGGCCGAACACCACGAAGGACGCGGCGGCGCCGTACCGGATGGCCCGCTCGGGCAGCCGCCGACCGAGCTGCGCCCCGACCGCGATGGCCAGTGCGTCGGCGGCGACCATGCCGAGCGTCGAGCCGGCCCACGTGCCGACCACGTCCTGGCGGGTGGCCAGCGTGATCGTCGCCAGCATCGTCTTGTCGCCCAGCTCGGCCAGGAAGAACGCGATCGCAGCGGCGACGAAGGGGGAGCGGACCCGGCGCTCGGCCCGGGCCGCCTCGTCGTCGTCGAGGGTGTCACCCCGCAGGGTCCAGGCCGCGAACGCCAAGAAGGCGAGGCCGGCCACGACGTTGATGGCGTGGAGGGGCAATGCGGTGCCCACGAGCGCGCCGACGACGACCGAGAACAGGTGCACGACCGCGGTCGCCACCGTGATGCCAGCCAGGATCGGCCACGGGCGATAGCGCGCCGCGAACGCCAGGGCCATGAGCTGGCTCTTGTCGCCGAGCTCGGCGACGAAGATCACCCCGAACGACACCAGGAGGGCTTCCACGCCGGCCCTCCTACCCGCCCGCGCCTCCTTGGGCGCGCCGTGCGCCCGTTCCGCCGTGGAAAGGGGTCGACGTGGTTGACCCGTGGCGCGTTGGGGCGTAAGGTGGCGGCAAGTGGCGCGAAGGGGAGCCTGAGGGGGCCCCGCCCGCGCTTCGAGGGAGATCCAGTGCAAGGGCGAGCGAGTGGCGCGATTCATCGGGAGGTACGAGCACTCGCTGGACGCCAAGGGGCGGTTGATCCTGCCCGTGAAGTTCCGCGCCGAGTTCGAGCGGGGTGGGTTCCTGAGCCAGCACGCCCAGGGCTGCCTCGCCCTCTGGACGCCCGAGGAGTTCGACCGGCAGTTGGAGGTCATCAAGACGCGGGCCGAGCAGGGCCGCGACGACCGCAACCTGGCCCGCCTCTGGGCCAGTGGGTCCTCGGAGGTCGAGGTGGACAAGTCCGGTCGCATGCCGATCCCGGGGTTCCTGCGGAACTACGCGCACCTCGAAGCGGAGGTGCTGGTGATCGGGGCCATCGACCGGGTCGAGCTGTGGAGCCCGTCGGTGTGGGAGGAGAACGTGCTGCCGTCGGAGCAGCAGTTGCTGGATGCCTGAATGACCACGTCTGGAACATGCGCAGCCCCTCGGCCGGCACGGCGGAAGAACCCCACTCCGCCCACTTCCGCCGAGTTCGATCGGGGAGAAATCCCGACGACGCCCGTCGCGTCGGGGGGCTGCGGATGAGCCAGGCGGATCCGGACGGAACCTTCGAGCACCGACCCGTCATGGTCGACGAGGTCGTCGACCTTCTCGGGCCGGTCCCGGCCGGTCCTGTCGTCGACGCCACCGTCGGCGGTGGAGGCCACAGCCGGGCGATCCTCCAGGCTCATCCCCATCTCCACATCGTCGGCCTCGACCGGGATGCCGCCGCCATCGGCGCCGCCACGGCGTCGCTGCGCGACCTCGCCGATCGGGTGGTGTTGCACCACGTCCGCTTCGACGCGCTCGCCGCGGCGCTCGACGCCGACGGCATCGAGACCATCTCCGGCGCGCTCTTCGATCTCGGCGTCAGCTCGCCGCAGTTCGACCGGGCCGATCGCGGGTTCAGCTACCGGGGCGACGCTCCGCTCGACATGCGCATGGACCGCCGCGAGGGCGAGACGGCCGCCGACCTCGTCAACGAGGCGTCCGTGACCGAGCTGGCGCAGCTCTTCGCGGCCAACGGTGAGTCCCGCTTCGCCGGTCGCATCGCCAAGGCGATCATCCGGGCCCGCCCGGTGACGACCACGGGGCAACTGGCCGAGATCGTCCGCGACGCCATCCCGGCTCCGGCCCGCCGCACCGGTGGCCACCCGGCCAAGCGGGTCTTCCAGGCCCTGCGCATCGCAGTCAACCGGGAGCTCGAGGTGCTGCCGGTCGCGCTGGACGCGGCCATCGGGCGGCTGGCTCCCGGCGGACGGCTCGTCGTCATCAGCTACCACTCGGGCGAGGACCGGATCGTCAAGGATCGCTTCCTGGCGGCCGAAGGCGCCGCCTGCACGTGCCCGTCCCGCCTGCCCTGCGTGTGCGGTGCGGCCGATCGGCGGACCGTCCGGCTCCTGCACCGGGGCGCCCGTAAGCCCTCGGTCGCCGAGGTCGCCGCCAACCGTCGCGCCGAGAGCGCCCGCCTGCGGGTGCTCGAGAAGCTCACCCCTCCCGCCACCGCACCCGACCCCACGCTCTGAGGGCCCGATGACCGCACCCGCACTCGACCCACGACGACCCGCGCCCGCCCGGCGCCGCGCCGCGCCCCGCCCCGAGGCCGCTCCGGCCCGCCCCCAGCTCCGGGTCCTCACGCCCGGTGCGGCGGTCGAGGCCGATCGGCGCAAGCTCGTTCGCCTGCTCGTGGTGGTGGCCGCCACCGTCGCCGCGCTGTGCCTCTTCGGGATCGTCGTGTTCCACGTGATGCTGACCCAGAACCAGTTCCGCCTCGACGCGCTGCAGGACCAGGCCCTCGAGCGCCAGGCCGAGTTCGACCGGCTCCGCCTGCAGGTCGCCGAGCTGGAGTCGCCCGACCGGATCGTGGCCGATGCCCAGCAGCTCGGCATGGTGCCCGCACCCAAGGTCGTCTACCTGACGCCGACGGTGGAGGAACCGACGGGCCGCACCGGCGGCCCCGAGTCGGCCGCCCCATCGCGCGGACCGAGCGAGGCCGGCGTCGCCGGAGCCAGCTGGTCGGTCGTCAAGCCCCATCTCGCGGACGGCTGATGGCCGGCACGCTCACGCCGCCGAGGCACATCCCTCGGGCCCCGAAGCCGGGCCCGCGGCGCGCGGCGCGCCCGGGAGAGGTGCGCGTCGCTCCGGCGCGCAAGGCACCGAAGCGGCCGACGGCGACGGTGCGGCGCCGGCGCGACAGCCGCCGCATCATCGCCTTCCTCGTCGTCGCCCTCCTCGCCTTCGGCGCCCTCGGTGGCCGACTGGTCTTCCTGCAGGCCAGCCCCCCGGCCGAGTACCGCGCCTTCAGCGAACGCCAGCTCGTCCACACCATCCAGCTCCCGGCCGCACGCGGCGCCATCTTCGACCGCAACGGTCGCGAGCTGGCGCTGTCGGTGCGCCAGTCGACCGTGTGGGCCAACCCCCGGCAGGTCACCGATCCGGCCGGTCAGGCCGTCGCCCTCGCGCCGATGCTCGGCGTCGACGTGGCGGTGCTGCAGGAGCGCCTGAGCCGCGACGCCGCCTTCGTGTACCTGGCCCGCACCGTGCCCGACGCCGTCGCCTCCCAGGTGAAGGACCTCGGGCTCCCCGGCGTCCACCTGTTGGAGGAACCCAAGCGGTTCACGCCGGCGAGCGAGCTGGCCGCGCCGGTGCTCGGGAAGGTGGGCACCGACAACGACGGCCTGTCCGGCATCGAGCTGCAGTTCGAGAAGACGCTCGCCGGTCGGCCCGGCAGCAAGACGATCGAGCAGACGCCGGCCGGCCAGCCCTACGACGGGCTTCGCAACCTGACCGCACCCGTGCGGGGCGACGACCTCGTCCTGACCCTCGACCGGTCGCTCCAGTTCGAGACCGAGCGCGCCCTCGCCAACGAGATCACGATCGCCGGCGCCCGCGGCGGGGTCGCCATCGTGATGGACACCACTTCGGGGGAGATCCTGGCGCTGGCCAACCTGTCGGCCAACCCCGACAACGTCGGCCCGCCCGTGCCGGCCGAGAAGAACCTGGCCGTCACCAACGTGTACGAGCCCGGCTCGGTCAACAAGCTCATCACCATCGCCGGCGCCCTCGAGGAGGGTCTGGTGAAAGCTGACACCAAGCTCGCCGTCCCGGGAACGATCCAGGTCGCGGACCACGTGTTCAAGGAGCACGACCCGCACCCGACGGTGCAGTGGTCGGTGACCGACATCATGGCCAACTCCTCCAACGTCGGCTCGATCATGATCGGCCAGCAGCTCGGCAAGACCCGCCTCGACCGCTACCTCCGCGACTTCGGCTTCGGGCAACGGAGCGGCCTCGGCTTCCCGGGCGAGAGCCGCGGGATCATGCTCGACCCCGAGAAGTGGTCGGGCACGTCCCTGCCGACGATCGCCATCGGGCAGGGCATCGCCGTCAGCGCCATGCAGATGCTGGCCGCCTACAACACCGTGGCCAACGACGGGGAGTACGTCGCGCCGAAGCTGGTCAAGGCGACTGTCGACTCCAAGGGGACCAGCCACCTCACGCCCGCCTCGGAGCGCCGCCGGGTCATATCTCCCGAGACGGCGGCCCAGGTGACGGGGATGCTGGCCGAGGTGGTGCGGGTCGGCACCGGGACCAACGCGGCCATCGACGGCTACACCGTCGCCGGCAAGACGGGCACCGCCCGCAAGCCGCTGGAGAACGCCCGGGGCTACAAGGCGGGCGCCTACGTCTCGTCCTTCGCCGGCTTCGTGCCCGCCGAGAAGCCGACGCTCACGTCGATCGTGATGCTCGACGAGCCGACGCCCATCTTCGGTGGGCTGGTCGCGGCGCCGGTCTTCGCCGAGATCAACCGGTACGGGCTCCGTCAGTTCCGGATCCCCCCGCCCGCCAACACGCTCCCCGGTTTGGTGCCCGCGGTCTCGGTCGACGTCATCAAGGAAGGCAGCAGCGAGCCCGTCGGTGTGGCGCCCCCTGTGGCCCCGCCCGCCACCGTCGCCACCGGTCCGGCATCGCCGGCGACTCCCACCCCGGCAGGTAACGTGCGTGCCGCTGCCAACCCCGCCCCGACTCCGTAGAGAGACCGTCGCTGCCGCGTGCGACTTGCCCGCCTGCTCGACGTCGTCCCGGCCCTCGAGGTCCGTGGTGACGCCGAGGCCATCGACATCGCCGACGTGACCCACGACTCCGCTTCCGTCCGGCTCGGCTCCCTGTTCTGCTGCGTCCCCGGGGCGCACCGGGACGGGCACGACTTCGCCGCCGGTGCCGTCGCCGCGGGTGCCGTGGCCCTCCTCGTCGAGCGCCCGGTCGACCTCGACCCGTCGTCGTCGGTCCCCCAGGTGGTCGTGCCCGACGCCCGCGCCGCCATGGCCCCCCTGGCCGCCGAGGTGCACGGTCGTCCGTCGCGCACGCTGCACGTGGTGGGGGTGACCGGCACCAACGGCAAGACGACCACCACCTACCTGCTGCGGGCCGTGCTGGAAGCGGGCGGCCGCCCGACCGGCGTCCTCGGCACGATGTCGGGTTCGCGCACCACGCCGGAGGCGCCCGACCTGCAGCGCACGCTGGCCACCTTCGTCGAGGAGGGCAAGGTGGCCGCCGCCATCGAGGTCTCCTCCATGGGGCTCGTCCAGCGCCGCGTCGACGCCACCTGGTTCTCCGTCGCGATCTTCACCAACCTCTCCCAGGACCACCTCGACGACCACGGCACGATGGCGGCCTACTTCGAGGCCAAGGCGTCGCTGTTCACGCCCGAGCGCACCGCCGTCGGCGTCGTCAACGCCGACGACGAGCACGGTCGGATCCTCCTCGACCGGGCGCCCGTGCGGATGCGGCCCTACACCATGGCCGACGCGGCCGACCTCGAGCTCGGCGTGGGCTCCTCGACCTTCCGGTGGGACGGCGTGCGCGTGCGCCTCCCGCTCGACGGCGCCTACAACGTCTCGAACGCGCTCGCCGCCGCCACCGCGGCCCGCGAGCTCGGCGTGACCGCGGACCAGGTCGCCGAGGGACTGTCGTCCGTCGGCGTGGTCGCCGGACACGGCGAAGCGGTCGATGCGGGTCAGGACTTCCGGGTCGTCGTCGACTACGCCCACACGCCGATGGCGCTCACGGCGGTGCTCCAGGCGGCGCGCCAGGCGGCGGGGGAGCGAGGGCGGGTGCTCGCCGTGTTCGGGTGCGGCGGCCATCGTGACCCGTCCAAGCGGGGTCCGATGGGCTGGGCCGCATCGTGCGAGGCCGACGTCGTCGTCGTGACCTCCGACAACCCGCGCGACGAGGATCCCGACGCCATCATCGCCGCCGTCGTGGACGGCGCCACCGGGGGTGCGCAGGTGCTGGTCGACGGCGACCGCCGGGCCGCCATCGCCACCGCCTTCTCCCGCGCCTCGGCCGGTGACGTCGTTGTCATCGCGGGCAAGGGCCATGAGACGGGGCAGGCCGTGGGCGACCGCGTGCTGCCCTTCGACGACCGGGCCGTGGCCCTCGAGCTCCTCGGAGGACATCGACCGTGATCGCCCTGCTCCTGGCCGGCGCCGTGGCGATCATCGTCTCGCTCGTCGGCACGCCGATCCTCATCCGCTGGCTCCAGGCCAACGGCATCGGCCAGCCGATCCTCGAAGAGCTGGCCCACGCCCATGTGGTGAAGACGGGAACGCCCACGATGGGCGGGCTCATGATCGTGTTGAGCGCGCTGGCCGGCTACCTCGCCGGCCACGTCTCGGGCCAGATCTTCACGTGGGGTGGCATCGCCACCATCGCCCTCGTGCTGGCGGCCGGGGCGACCGGGCTGTGCGACGACTGGATCAAGGTTCGCAACGAGCGCAACCTCGGCCTGAGCAAGCGGGCCAAGAGCCTCGGGCTCGTGCTGGCCGCAGCGCTGTTCTGCGTGATCGCCGTGCGCTACGCCCACGTGCGGACGAACGTGTCGTTCACCCGATTCGACAACTTCGACATCGGTGCGCTGCCGACGTGGGCCTGGGTCGTGTGGGCGTTCGCCATCATCTACGCCGTCACCAACGGCGTGAACTTCGCCGACGGCCTCGACGGCCTGGCCGCCGGCTCCTCCACGTTCGCTCTCTCCGCCTTCGCCATCGTCGGCTTCTGGCAGTTCCGCCACCTCGAGGTGTACCAGGTGCCCCAGGCGCTCGACCTCGCCCTCGTGGCCATCGCGCTGGCCGGTGGCTGCATCGGGTTCCTGTGGTGGAACGCCCCACCGGCGAAGATCTTCATGGGCGACACGGGGGCCCTCGGCATCGGCGGCGGCATCGCGGCGCTCGGTCTCCTCATGAACGTCCACCTGCTGCTGCCGGTGATCACCGGGCTGTTCGTCCTCATCTGGTTGTCGAACCTCATCCAGATCTTCAGCTTCCGCGTGTTCCACAAGCGCGTCTTCAAGATGGCGCCGCTGCAGCACCACTTCGAGCTCATCGGCTGGCCGGAGACGACGATCGTCGTGCGCTTCTGGATCCTGGCCGGGCTCTGCACGGCGATGGCGCTGGGCATCTTCTACGCCGACTTCATCGCCCTCGGCGCGCTGGAGTGATGCGAGCCCTCGTCCTCGGCCTCGCCATCACCAACGAGGCCGTCGTGCGGCAGGTGCAGGCCCACGGGGGCACCGTCGTCGTGCTCGACGACCGACCCACCGACGCCTCGCGCGAACGCGCGCTGGCCTTGGGCGTGGAGCTGCAGGTGACCACGGAGGTCGATGCGGACGTCATGGTGGCGGCGGTCGACGTCGTGCTGCCGTCGCCCGGCGTGCCGATCGGCCACCCGATCATCGCCGCCGCGGACGCGGCCGGCGTGCCCGTGTGGAGCGAGTTCGAGCTCGCCGCGACCTGGGACGACCGGCCGATCGTGGCCGTCACCGGGACGAACGGCAAGACGACGGTCACGACGCTCGTCACGGAGATGCTCGAGGCGGACGGACGGACGGTCGTGGCCGCGGGAAACAACGACCTTCCCCTCGTCGATGCGCTCGATCGGGCCGACGTCGAGGTCTTCGTGGTCGAGGCTTCGTCCTTCCGCCTCCAGTTCACGGAGCGCTTCCGCCCGCGTCGCCGTCTGGCTCAACCTCTCGCCCGACCACCTCGACTGGCACCCGGACTTCGATCACTACGCCGCGGCCAAGTTCCGGATCTGGGCGGCGCAGGGGGCCGACGACGTGGCCGTCGCCAACGCCGAGGATCCGGCCGTCCTCGAGTGGTCCCGGCGGGCGCCCGGCCGCGTGGTGACCTTCGGCCTCGAGGCGGGCGACTACCGCCTTGCCGGCGGCGCCCTGCCGCACGCCGGACGGGACGGTGATCGCCGAGGTCGCCCGACTTCCGCGACGGCTGCCCCACGACCTGGCCAATGCACTGGCCGCCTCGGCCGCCGCGCTCGAAGCCGGTGCCGACGTGGCGTCGGTGCGCACCGTGCTCGAGCGGTTCCGGGGGCTCCCCCATCGCGTCGAGCTGGTCGGCGACGCTGGAGAGGTGCAGTGGTACGACGACTCGAAGGCGACGACGCCCGCCTCGGTCGTCGCCGGGGTCTCCGGATTCCCTTCCGCGGTGCTGATCGCCGGGGGGCGGAACAAGGGCCTCGACCTCGCCATCCTGCGGACGTTGGCCCCCCGACTGCACGGCGTCGTGGCCATCGGCGAGGCCGGACCGGTCGTGGCCGAGGTGTTCGCCGGCGCCACCCCGGTGGTGGTGGCCGCCTCGATGGACGAAGCCGTGGCCCGGGCCGCCGAGCTGGCCCAGCCCGGGGATGCCGTGGTGCTCTCGCCCGGCTGCGCGTCGTACGACTGGTACCGCAACTACAACGAGCGCGGCGACGACTTCGCCCGAGCCGTGCGCGATCGGATCGAGGTGGCCGGATGACGGCGGTCGCGCCCAAGCGGCGGGCCCCCGCCGCATCGCCCGGTTCGAAGGTACCGAAGCCGAAGGGACCGAAGCCGACGGTGCCGCCGCGCCCGGCCGCCTACGTGTTGCTCCTGCTCGTCGTCGGCGCGCTGACCGTGCTCGGGCTGGTGATGGTGCTCTCGGCATCATCGGTGCAGGCCCTCCGCAACCACGGATCGTCCTGGTACTTCTTCAATCGCCAGCTCCTCTGGGTCGCGCTCGGTGCCATCGCCCTCGTCGCCACGTCCCGCGTCGACTACCGGCGCTGGCGCCCGATCGCCATCCCGGTGCTCGGGCTCGCCCTCGGCCTGATGGTGCTGGTGCTCGTGCCCGGCGTCGGCATCCGCGTCAGCGGGTCGAGCCGTTGGCTCGGCGCCGGCCCGCTGCGGCTGCAGCCGTCGGAGCTGGCCAAGCTCGGCCTGCTCCTCTTCTCCGCCGACCTGCTCGCCCGCCGGGCCGACAAGGTCGGCGAGTTCAAGGCCACGACCCGCCCCGTCCTCGGCTACTTCGCGGCCGTGGCGATCCTGCTCCTGCTCCAGCCCGACCTCGGCACGACGCTGGTGACGGGCTGCATCGTCGTCGGCGTCCTCTTCCTCGCCGGCACGCCGCTGCACTGGATGGGCGGGATCGGCGTCGCCTCGGCCGCCGCCACGCTCCTCCTGGCCAAGGTCGAGCCCTACCGCTGGCGCCGCATGACGTCGTTCCTGAACCCCTTCGCCGACGTCAGCAACACCGGCTACCAGGCCGCCCAAGGCCGCATCGCGCTGGCCAACGGCGGGCTGAGCGGCGTCGGTCTCGGCGCCAGCCGGGCCAAGTGGGGGTTCCTCCCGGCCGCGCACACCGACTTCATCTTCGCCATCGTCGGCGAGGAGCTCGGGCTCATCGGGAGCCTGGCCGTGCTCCTCCTCTTCGCCGGCTTCGGCTACCTCGGGGTGCGCTCCGCCCTGCGGGCGCCCGACCGCTTCGGCTTCCTCCTCGCCGGCGGGATCACGGCCTGGGTGCTCGGCCAGGCCGTCATCAACATCGGCGCGGTGGTCGGCCTCCTCCCCATCACCGGCGTCCCGCTGCCCTTCGTCTCCTCCGGTGGTTCCTCCCTCGTGCCGATGATGGCGGGGCTGGGCATGCTCTTGAACGTGACGCGCAACGGCCGTCGTCCCGCCCGTTCGAAGGCGCCGCGCTCGACGACGGCGGCGAACGGCGCCGCCGGCTCCGTTCCCAACGCGTGAGCCGCTGCTACGCGGTCATCGCCGGCGGCGGCACGGCCGGCCACGTCGTGCCGGCCATCGCCATCGGCGAGGCCCTGGTCGCCCGCGGCCACGAGCGGGAGTCGATCCACTTCGTCGGGTCGCGTCGGGGGATCGACCGCAAGCTGGTGCCCGCCGCCGGGTTCCCGCTGACGCTGCTCCCCGGGCGCGGGCTGGCCCGCAAGCTCACCCTCGACAACCTGCAGTCGCTGGCCGGCTTCGCCGCCGGGCTCGTGCTCGCCGTCGTCCTCCTGGCCCGGAAGCGACCCGCGGTCGTCGTGTCGATGGGCGGGTACGCGGCGGCGCCGTGCGCGCTGGCGGCCGCCTTGTTCCGGATCCCGCTCGTGATCTCCGAGCAGAACGCCGTGCCGACCTCGACCCACCGCCTCGTCGGTCGGTTCGCGGCCGCGTCGGCCGTGCCGTACGAGGGCACGCCCCTGCCCCGTCCGGTCGTCACCGGCAACCCGGTCCGGCCGGAGATCCTCGCCGTCGACCCGTCGCCGGCGGGGCGCACCGCGGCCCGAGCCGCCTTCGGCCTACCGGAGGACGCGACGGTCGTCGCCGTGTTCGGGGGCTCGCTCGGCGCTCGCACCATCAACGCCGCGGTCCTCGACCTCATCGGCCGGTGGGACGGGCCGCCCATCGCCATCCGCCACGCCGTGGGGGAGCGCGACTGGGAGTGGGCGCAGACCAACACGCCGTCGCCCGGGCCCGGTGTCGTCGCGTACCAGCCGGTGCCCTACGAGGACCGGATGCCCGAGCTGCTGGCCGCCTGCGACCTCGTCTTCGCACGGTCCGGTGGGAGCGTCGCCGAGCTCGCCGTCGTGGGTCGCGCCGCCATCCTCGTGCCCCTGCCCATCGCTCCCTACGACCACCAGGCGGCCAACGCGCAGCAGCTCGTGCAGGCCGGCGCAGCGATCATGTTGCGCGATCCGGAAGTGACCGGCGCCCGGCTCGAACGTGAGCTCCGCGAGCTGCTCGGCGCCGGCCCGGAGCGGCTGCGGGCCATGGGTGAGTCCGCCCGCACCATCGGCCGGCCGGACGCCGCCGACGCGGTGGCGGCGGTGGTCGAGCAGCACGCGCGGCGGAGGACGGCGTGAGCGATCCCTTCGACCTCGGCTCCCCTCGCACCGTCCACGTCGTCGGATGCGGCGGCACCGGGATGGCGCCGATCACGACGGTGCTGGCGGCCATGGGCCACCGCGTCAGCGGGAGCGACACCAGGGACGGCCCCGTGCTCGACCGGCTGCGGGCCCTCGGGGTCGAGGTCTCGATCGGCCAGCGGGCCGAGAACATCGGTCCGGACGTCGAAGCCGTCACCCGCTCGACGGCGATCCCCGACGCCAACCCCGAGGTGCAGGAGGCCGTCCGTCGGGGAATCCCGCGGCTGCGCCGGGCCGACGCCCTGGCCGGGATCTGCCGCCAGCGGCGTCCGATCGCCGTCGCCGGGAGCCACGGGAAGACGACGACCTCCTCGATGCTGGCCCTGGTGCTGGTCGAGGCCGGCCTGCGCCCCTCGTTCATCGTGGGCGGGGAGATGGCCGGTGGCAACGCCGTGTGGGACGAAGGACCGTGGTTCGTCGTGGAGGCGGACGAGAGCGACGGCACGTTCCTCGAGTTGGGCGCCGACGTCGCCATCGTGACCAGCGTCGAGCCCGACCATCTCGAGCACTGGGGCACCTTCGAGGCCCTCCAGGCCGGCTTCGACCGGTTCCTCGCCGAGGCGACCGGCCCTCGCCTCGTGTGCGCCGACGATCCCGGGGCGGCGGCGGCGGGGGCGCGCGTCGGTGCGGTCACCTACGGCACGAGCGAGGGCGCCGACTACCGCATGGTGGGCGTCGGCGGGGGGCGGACCGGGATCCACTTCGACGTCGTCCGCGGTGGCGAGCGCCTCGGGGAGATCCGCCTCCCGGTGCCGGGCATCCACAACGCCCGCAACGCCTGCGCGGCGGTGGCCGCCGCGCTCGAGATCGGGGCGACCTTCGACTCCGCCGCCCGCGCCCTCGGCCGGTATGCCGGGGTGGCTCGACGGTTCCAGTTCCGCGGGGAGCGGGACGGGGTCACGTTCATCGACGACTACGCCCACCTGCCCGGGGAGATCCGTCCGATGCTGGCGGCCGCCCACGAGGGCGGGTGGAGCCGGATCGTGTGCGTGTTCCAGCCCCACCGCTACTCGCGCATGGCCAGCCTCGACCTGCGGGACTTCGGGGTCGTGTTCGACGACGCCGACGTCCTGGTCCTCACCGAGATCTACGCCCAGGGCGAGGAGCCCCGGCCCGGGGTCAGCGGGAAGCGGGTCCTCGAAGCCGTGCTCGACGCCCGCCCGGGTCGCAAGGCCTACTGGTTCCCGAGCCGCGCCGAGCTGGCCGGCAACGTGCGATCGATCCTGCGCCCGGGCGACCTCTGTCTCACCCTCGGGGCCGGTGACCTCACGTTGTTGCCCGACGAGCTCCTCGGCGAGCGATCGGGTTGAACACCGGTGTTGTCGAGGCGGCGGCGGCCCGCCTCGGCGCCCGGGCCCGCCGGGACGTGCCCCTCGGGCCGCTCACGACCTACCGCGTCGGCGGGCGGGCTTCGCTCTTCGCGGACGTGTCGTCGGAGGACGACCTGGCTGCCGTCCGCGACGCCGTCGCCGCCACCGGCGTCGACGTCCTCGTCGTCGGGAAGGGTTCGAACCTGCTCGTGGCCGACGCCGGCTTCCCCGGTCTCGCCCTGGTCCTGGCCGGCGCCTTCGCCGAGGTCGATCTCCTGGCCGGCTCCCGCGTCCGCGCCGGCGCCGCCGTCAGCCTGCCCGTGCTGGCGCGGCGGACGGCGGCCGCCGCCCTCACCGGCTTCGAGTGGGCCGTGGGGGTACCGGGATCGGTCGGGGGGGCCGTGCGGATGAACGCCGGCGGCCACGGATCGGACATGAGCCGGAGCCTCGTCGTCGCCCGCGTCGCCGACCTCCGCGAGGGCACCGACGGCGAGATCGAGGTCGGGGCGCTGGCGTACGCCTATCGGCACTCCGCCCTGCAGGCCCATCAGGTCGTGCTCCGGGCCGAGCTGCAGCTCTCGCCCGGCGATCGCGCCGCCTCCGAGGCCGAGATCGCCGAGATCGTGCGGTGGCGTCGCCAGCATCAGCCCGGGGGCCAGAACGCCGGATCGATCTTCACCAACCCCCCCGGGGACTCGGCTGGTCGCCTCATCGAGGCGGCGGGATTGAAGGGCCACCGCCGGGGATCCGCGTACGTGTCGCCGAAGCATGCGAACTTCTTCCAGGCGGAGGACGGCGGTTCGGCCGATGACGTGCGAGGGCTGATCGAGGAGGTGCGGCAGCGGGTGTTGGACGAGACCGGCACCACCCTGGTGCCCGAGTTGCGGATGATCGGCTTCGAGGCCGCCGGGGCGGATCGGTGACCGACGCTCCCATCGATGCGCCGACCGCCGCGGCCGGCGGGCGCCTGCGCATGGACCCGCGCATCCGCGAACGGCGGGTGGCGGTTCGGCGCGACGAAGGCCGGCGACGGCTCCGCCTCCTGTTGGCGGCCGGTGCGGTCGTCGCCCTGGTCGCCGTGGCCTTCCTCCTCACCCGTTCGCCGTTGCTCGACGTCGACGAGGTGCGGGTGCTCGGGGCGACGAACACCGTCGCCGCCGATGTCCGTCGCGCCGGCGGCTTCGACACCAAGCCGCAACTGGCCGACGTGGAGCCGACCGAGGTGGCGGCCCGGGTTGCGGCCCTGCCCTGGGTCCAAGAGGCGCGGGTCGTGCGGCACTGGCCCGGGACCGTCGAGGTCACCCTGGTGGAGCGGATCCCGCTCGCCACCGTGCCGGCCGCCGCCGGCGGGTGGGCGGTCGTCGATCGGTTCGGCCGAGTCCTCGCCGCCGCCCCGGAGGCGCCCTTGGGGATGGTGCAGGTGGCGGCCACGCCGGCCCCCGCCCCCGGGGCGCAGGTGGCGGCGCCGGTCGTCGCCAGCCTCGCCGTGCTCGACGCCCTCCCGCCGTCGCTGTCCGCAGCGCGTCAACGGCTTGACCGTGGCGGAGGACGGCACGGTGGATGTGCACGCCGTCGACCTGCCGATCATCCACTTCGGGCCGCCGACGCAGGTGCGACCGAAGCTCGTGGCCCTGACCACCCTCATCGCCCGAGCGAACCTGAAGGGCGTCAAGGCCATCGACGTCCGGGTGCCGACGGCCCCGGTCTTGAGCCGCGGGTGAGGGCGCGGGACCCCCGGGTGGTTGACCCGACCCGAAGCGTCAACGTAGACTTTCCACCACTTCGAGAGGTTCACACTGACTCTCGATCTGTACTTGAGGGTAAGAGTTGAGGCCGGAGCGCTCACGCGCCCGGCCTCACGCCCGTTTCTCGAGGGAGAACTGATGGCCGGCGCAGGACCGAACTACATCGCAGAGATCAAGGTGGTGGGCGTCGGCGGCGGTGGCGTCAACGCCGTCAACCGCATGATCGACGCGGGGCTCAAGGGCGTCGAGTTCATCGCCGTCAACACCGACGCGCAGGCGCTGCTCATGAGCGACGCCGACCTCAAGCTCGACATCGGCCGCACCATCACGCGTGGGCTCGGCGCCGGCAGCGATCCCGACGTGGGTCGGGCGGCGGCGGAGGAGCACCGTGACGAGATCGAGGAGGCGCTGAAGGGCGCCGACATGGTCTTCATCACCGCCGGCGAGGGAGGCGGAACCGGTACCGGCGCTGCGCCCGTCATCGCCGAGATCGCCAAGAACCAGGGCTCGCTGACCATCGGCGTGGTCACCCGGCCCTTCGCGTTCGAGGGCCGCCGGCGGGCCGTGCAGGCCGAGCTCGGCGTGAACAGCCTCAAGGACCGGGTCGACACGATCATCGTGATCCCCAACGACCGGCTGCTCGACATCGCCAACGACAAGACCTCGATGGTCAACGCGTTCAAGATGGCCGACGAGGTGCTCCTCCAGGGCGTGCAGGGCATCACCGACCTGATCACGACGCCCGGCCTCATCAACACCGACTTCGCCGACGTGAAGATGATCATGCAGAACGCGGGCTCGGCGATCATGGGCATCGGCGTCGCCTCCGGCGAGGGCCGGGCCGTCACCGCCGCCAAGCTGGCCATCACCAGCCCGCTGCTCGAGGCCTCCATCGAGGGCGCCAAGGGCATCCTGCTCAACATCGCCGGCGGCAGCGACCTCGGCCTGTTCGAGGTCACCGAAGCGGCCGAGACGATCCACCAGGTCGCCCACCCCGACGCCAACATCATCTACGGCCAGGTCATCGACGACGCCATGGGTGACGAGGTGCGGGTCACGGTCATCGCCGCCGGTTTCAACCGGTGGGACGACGGCGGCACCGGCACGGGCGACCGTCCGCTCGGCAAGGGCCTCGGCCTGGAGCCGGCCACGGAGGATTTCGACGACGACCTCGAGCTCGAGGACGACGACGACTTCGACGTGCCGTCCTTCCTCAAGTAGGTCCATGCCCTTCGACGGGCTCAACGTCCGATGCACGAGCCGAGCCGAGGGTGACCTCGGCTCCCTCGCGGAACGGGGTCCGTCGGGTCCGAGCGCGTCGATGGAGTCGCGTCGCCGGGCCCTCGTCGACCGGCCGTGGACGTGGCTCCGACAGGTCCACGGCGCTCGCGTCGTCGACGTGACGCGGCCGGGGGAGCACGCGGGGGCCGAGGCCGACGCGGCCGTCACCGACCACCCTCAGGCCGTGCTGTCGATCCTGACGGCCGACTGCGCCCCGGTCGCGTTCGTGAGCCCCGAGGGCGTGCTCGGCGCCGCCCACGCCGGCTGGCGGGGCCTGGCCGACGGCGTCCTCGCCGCCACCGCCACCGCCATGCGGGCCAAGGGAGCGTCGCGGCTCGAGGCGACGCTCGGGCCGTGCATCCATCCGAGCTGCTACGAGTTCTCGCCCGCCGACCTCGACGTGGTGGCGGCTCGCTTGGGCGACCACGTTCGGGGCCTCACCGCCGATGGCCGTCCGGCGCTCGACCTTCCGGGTGCGATCCGGGTGGCGCTGGCCGAGGCCGACGTCGAGCTGGTCGGACCGCCGCCCGGGTGCACGGCGTGCGCGGTCGACGTCGCCGGCGACCCCCGCTGGTTCAGCCACCGCGCCCGCGCCGACGAGTCGCGACAGGCGCTGGTGCTGTGGCGGTCATGACCGACCCGGCCGCTCCGGTCTCGGCCGAGGCCGTTGCGGCGCGCCTCGAGGAGGTGCGGCGTCGCATCGCGTCCACCGGTCGTTCGCCCGACGAGATCCGGATCGTGGCGGTGACGAAGGGCTTCGGGCCCGAGGCGGTCGCCGCTGCGGTCGCCGCCGGACTCGTCGACTGCGGGGAGAACCAGGCCCAGTCGCTGGTGGCGAAGGTCGACCAGGTGCCGGCGTCGACGCGCTGGCACTTCCTCGGGCCGGTGCAGCGCAACAAGGTGCGCGACCTCGCCGCCCACGTGATGCTCTGGCACGCCATCGATCGCGCCGCGGCATCGGTCGAGGTGGCACGGCGGGCGCCGGGGGCCGAGGTGCTCGTCCAGGTGAACGTGACCGGCGATCCCTCCCGACCGGGGTGCGGCTGGGCTGATGCGGCCGCGGTGGTCGGCGGGGCCCGCGACGCCGGACTGGAGGTCCGCGGCCTGATGGCGGTCGCCGGGCGCGGGCCGGACGAGGCGCGGGACCAGTTCCGGCGATTGGCGCGGCTGGCGGCGCAGCTCGACGTGGCCGAGCTGTCGATGGGGATGAGCGGCGACCTGGAGGTGGCCGTCGAAGAGGGCGCCACCATCGTCCGGGTCGGCGCCGCGTTGTTCGGTGCGCGACCTGGGACCCTCCAGGCGCGACGATAGGCTCGATTGCAGGAGGCGCAGATGGCCGGTTTCAAGCGGATGATGAGCTACTTGGGGCTCGTCGACGACGACGAATACGACGACTACGAGCCGTACGAGGAGCAGGCGGCCACCCGGCCGGCCCGCGCCGCGAACCCGGCGCCGGAGCCGGAGCCGGCGGTGGCGAGCGCCAGTGGCATTCGCACGCTCCCGGCCTACGGCGAGCAGGCGTCGGGGGTGACCGTGCAGCCCCAACGGTCATCCGTCGTCCGCGCCATCACACCGGTGGCGTCCCTCAAGCCCCAGACCGTCACCCCCAAGTCGTTCCAGGACGCCCAGGAGATCGCCGACCGCCTGAAGGCCGGCGTGTCGGTGATCGTCAACCTGCAGGCGGCCGACCGCGACCTGATGCGCCGCATCATCGACTTCTCGAGCGGCCTGACCTACGGGATCGGCGGGGAGATGGAGCGCACCGCGGATCGCGTCTACCTCCTCACGCCGACCTCGCGGAGCTAGCCGACGGTGGGCGACCTGCTCGTCAACCTCCTGCGCCTCTACGTCTTCTGCGTGTTCGGCCGCATCATCCTCAGCTGGTTCCCGGTCAACCCCGGGAGCCCGATCGCGACGCTTTCGGGCGTGCTGTACTCCATCACCGAGCCGGTGCTCGGCCCGATCCGAAGGGTGCTGCCGTCGATGGGCATGTTCGACCTGTCGCCGATGGTCGTGATCTTCGGCGTCAACCTCGTCCTGATCCCGATCATCCGCAGCACCTTCTGATGGACGTCACGCCGCAGTCGATCCGTTCCGTCCAGTTCCGCGAGAAGGTTCGCGGCTACCACCCGGGCGACGTCGACGCGTTCGTCGCTTCGGTGGCCAAGGCGGTCGAGGAGCTCGAGCAGCGGGCCCAGCGGGCCGAGGCCCGCTTGGCCGAGGCGGAGTCGCGGCAGAGCGGGGCGACCGACGCCGAGGACTCGCTGCGTCGCACCCTGGTGCTCGCCCAGCGCACGGCCGACCTCGCCATCCAGGAGGCCCGGGAGGAGGCGGCGCGGATCCAGGCCGAGTCGACGGAGCAGCGGGCGGCGGCCGAGGCCGAGCTCGCCTCCTGGCGCGACCGGTTGCATAGCGAGGCCGAGGAGGAGGGCCGCTCGCAGCGCGAGCGGCTCGTGATCGAACGACGGGCGCTGCTGGCCGACGTGGAGGCCCTCGGAGCGCACCTCGAGCGCGAGCGCGAACGTCTGCGCATCTACTTCTCGGATCAGCTGCACCGCGTCGAGGCCGGCGAGCCCGGCGTGGCGGCGGCGCCGCCGATGCAGGCCGAGATCGCCGACGACGACGACGGCCTCGGGCCGGACGGGCCGACAACGACGTTCGACGAGGCGGCGGCGGCGCCGGCGGAGGCGGCCGCGGTCGTCGAGGACGGCGCGGCGTCGGGTGACCCGGGCGCCGAGGAGGATGCGTTCCTCGCCGAGCTGCGTCGGGCCGTCACCGACGACAGGCCGCTCGGTCCCCGCGACGACGAGCCTGCTCCGCCGGCGGCCGAGGGCGACGAGAAGGACGATGGCTTCGACCTCTTCGCCCCGGGCGACGACGATCCCGGTCGCTTCGGCTCCCGGCTGCGCCGCCGTCGCTGACCCCGATCTGTCGTCACCATTCCGCTCGCGGAACCGACAACCGTTTAGGATGCCGCCGTTCCTTCGGAGGATGGTGAGCTTTCGTGTTGCTCCTGGTGACGATCGTGTTGGTGCTGGTGGCAGCGGTCACGCTGCTGATCGGCATCTTCAGTGATCAACTGGCCCTGATCTTCATCTCGATCGGTGCGAGCGCGTTGGCCGCGATCGTGCTGGGCGTGCTGTCGCAGATGAGTCGTCGGAAGGGTCGGGCGACGGCGACGTCGACAGGCCCCGAGGCCGACGCCGGCCGCTCGGTCTCGGAGTCCGAAGCGGTCTCCGCCATCGGTGCCGTCGGCGTGCCCGTGGCCACCACGACGCCGGCGCCGTCCGACGAGCCCACCTCGGTGGTGGCGGCGGTGCCCGCCGGGTCCGCCTCCGAGGCGCTGCCGATCGAGGGCTACGACGACCTCCGGGTCAACCAGATCCTCCCGCAGCTGGGCGACCTCGACCTCGACGAGCTCGAGCAGGTCGCGCAGCACGAGGAGTCGCACAAGAACCGCACGACGGTCCTGAACCGCATCGACCAGCTGATGGACGACCTCGAGGCCGAGCCGGGCGCGGGTGGCTCGTCGGGCCAGGCCGACGCCGACCAGCTCGTCGAGGAGGCGGTGGCGTCCATCGAGGAGATCGGTGAGCCGATCGTGGCCGTCGAGAGCGAGCCCGAGCCGGCGACCCCGCCGGCCGACGCCGGGTTCCCGATCCCCGACTACGACTCGCTGAGCGAGGCCGAGCTCATCCCGATGCTCGGGTCCCTCGATGCCGATCAGCTCGAGACGGTGGCCGATCGCGAGGAGGCGGGCGCCAACCGCGACGCCGTCCTCGATGCCATCGACGACCGCCTCGACATCCTCGAGGGCGTCGTCCCGCCGCCGGCCACTTCGGCCAGCGCGCCCCAGGCGATCGGCGCCGCCGCCGCTCCCACCGCGGTCAAGAAGGCTCCGGCCCGGAAGGCCTCGGCGACGCCGGCCAAGAAGAGCGCGGCCAAGAAGGCGCCGGCTTCGGCGGCCCGCAAGGCCGCTCCCTCGCCGACCAAGAAGGCAGCCGCTTCCACGGCGGCCAAGGTCCCGGCGCGGACGGCGAAGAAGACGCCGGCACCGACGGCCAAGGCGCCCGCCGCCACCCGCAAGGCGGCGACCAAGGCCGCCCCGGCGACCAAGAAGACCACGGCCGTCGTCAAGAAGGCGACGCCGGTCAAGAAGGCGTCGGCGGCCAAGAAGGCCACCAAGCGCTAGGTCAGTCCTTGGCCACGCCCACGTGGACGTGGCGCCCGTCGGGCAGCTCGAGCCGGTGCCCGGTGGAGAGCCGGTCGACGACCATGACCTCGAGGGCGAGGGTCTCGGCGGCGACGTAGTCGGCGTGGGTGCCCACCGCCACGGCGACGTCGTCGGGCACGACCAACGTGACCCGGACCCGGTCCGACACGTGGAGTCCGCTGTCCTTGCGGGCCTGGTTGACGAGCCGGACGATGTCGCGGGCCAGGCCCTCGGCCTCGAGCTCTGGCGTGGTGGTCGTGTCGAGCAGCACGAGCCCGTCGTTGCCCGGCAGGGCGCGAGCCGTCTCCGCGTCCTTGGGCTGGAGCCGCAGCGAGAACTCGTCCTCGGCCAGCTTGTGGCCGCCCGCTCGACGACGCCGTCGGGGTGGCGGACCCAGTCGCCGGCCCGCACCGCCTTGATCACCTTCTGCACGTCGCCGCCGAGGCGGGGGCCGAGCACCGCCGGGACCACCTGAACACGAGGTCGCCATGCGCCGCGACGTCGTCGGTGAGCACGACGGACTTGACGTTGAGCTCGTCCGCGATCAGCGAGGTGAAGGCGCCGAGCGCTTCGGCCCCCTGCCGCCGCCACCGTCACCGAGGCGATGGGCAGCCGCACCCGAAGGCCGGCCGCCTTTCGCACCGACGAGCCGGCGGAGCAGACGTCACGCACCCGATCCATGGCCGCGCACCAGTTCGGGT
Source organism: uncultured Actinomycetes bacterium (assembly GCA_963731055.1). Classification (GTDB taxonomy): domain Bacteria; phylum Actinomycetota; class Acidimicrobiia; order Acidimicrobiales; family CADCTF01; genus DATLED01. Next base: position 361,989 of record CAVSUD010000009.1, read on the forward strand.
CGGCCGGGGCAGCGATGATGCGTCCGGCCAGTCGGCCAGGTGGACCGACCGCTCACCCGTGAGGCCTCGGTAGATCGACTCGCCCAGCAGCGGCAGCAGCGGCGCGGCGACGCGGCAGACGAGGGTCAGCACGGTGTAGAGGGTGTCGAAGGCGTCGTGGTCGCCGGCCCAGACCCGGTCGCGGGACTGCGCCGGATGTACCAGTTGGTGAGGGCGTCGAGGAAGCCGGCGACCACGGCGCAGGCGCCGTCGATGTCGTACGCGTCGAGGCGCGCTTCCACCCCTTCGATGAGCTGGCGGGTCTTGGCCAGGATGTAGCGGTCGAGCACTCCCGGCGCATCGGTGCGGAAGGCGGCGCGGTAGCCGTCGGTGTTGGCGTACAGGGTGAAGAACCCGTAGGCGTTCCAGATCGGGTTCAGCACCGACCGCACCGCCTCGGTCATGTTCTTGCGGCTCACGACGAGGTCGCCGCCGCGGAGGACGGGCGAGGACAGCAGGGCCCAGCGCATGGCGTCGGCACCGAAGGTGTCGAAGACCTCGTCGGGATCGGGGTAGTTGCGGAGGCGCTTCGAGAGCTTCCGGCCGTCGTCGCCGAGGAGCACGCCGTGGGCGATGCAGTTCTCGAACGGCGGCCGGTCGAACAGCGCCGTGGCCAGCACGTGCAGCGTGTAGAACCAGCCCCGCGTCTGGCCGATGTACTCGACGATGAAGTCGGCCGGGAAGTGGTCGTCGAACCACTCCCGGTTCTCGAACGGGTAGTGGACCTGCGCGAACGGCATCGAGCCCGAGTCGAACCAGCAGTCGAGGACGTCCTCGACGCGGCGCATCGTGGACTGGCCCGTGGGATCGTCGGGGTTGGGTCGGGTGAGCTCGTCGATGCCGGCCGGTGGAGGTCGTCCGGGCGCACGCCGAAGTCGCGCTCGAGCTCGTCGAGGGAGCCGTAGACGTCGATGCGGGGGTAGGCGGGGTCGTCGCTCTTCCACACCGGGATGCGGCGAGCCCCAGAAGCGGTTGCGGGAGATGGACCAGTCGCGGGCGTCGGCGAGCCAGTTGCCGAAGCGGCCGTCGCGGACGTGCTCGGGCACCCAGTTGATCTCCTGGTTCAGCTCGACCATGCGGTCCTTGATCGCGGTCACCCGCGACGAACCACGACGCGCACCGCCTTGTAGATGAGCGGCGTGTCGGTGCGCCAGCAGTGCGGGTAGCTGTGGCTCGTAGCTGTCCTGGCGCACGAGCGCGCCGTTGGCCCGCAGCGCCGTGATGATCTCGGTGTTGGCGTCGAACACCTGCAGGCCCTGCGAAGTCGGGCACCTCGGCGGTGAAGCGGCCGGCCTGCGTCGACGGGCACGACCACGCGGGATGCCGTGCTCCTCGCACACGCGCTGGTCGTCCTCGCCGAAGCCGGGGGCCATGTGGACGGTGCCGGTGCCGTCCTCGGTGGTGACGAAGTCGCCGGCCAGCACCTGGAAGGCGTTCGGGGTGTCGGCGAAGAAGGGGAACAGCGGCGTGTAGCTGCGGCCGACGAGGTCGGCGCCCTTGACCGTGCCGACCCGCTCGGCGCCGGCGAGCTCCTTGTCGTACTTCGCCGAGCGGTGGCCTCGCCGATCAGGAACCGTGCGCGTCGCCCTCGGCGAACACGGCGTAGTCGATGTCGGGGCCGACGGCGAGGGCCAGGTTCGACGGCAGGGTCCACGGCGTGGTCGTCCAGACCAGGATCTCGCTCGGCCGGTCGTCGAGCTCGGAACAGCACCGTGACCGCCGGGTCCTGCCGGTCGCGGTAGGCGTCGTCCTGCCGGGTCTCGAAGTTGGAAAGCGGCGTCTCGCACTCCCAGCAGTAGGGGAGCACCTTGTAGCCCTCGTAGAGCAGGCCCTTGTCGTGCAGCGGCTTGAAGGCCCACAGGACGCTCTCCATGTAGGGGAGGTCCATGGTCTTGTAGTCGTTGTCGAAGTCGACCCAGCGGGCCTGGCGGCTCGACGTAGCTGCTCCCACTCCTCGGTGTACTGCAGGACCGACCGCGGCAGTGCGTCGTTGAACTCGTCGATCCCCATGCTCGAGGATGGCCGCGTGCCCGGCGACGCCGAGCTCCTTCTCGGCCTCCATCTCGGCGGGCAGGCCGTGGCAGTCCCAGCCGAAGCGGCGCTCGACCCGCCGGCCCCGCATCGTCTGGTAGCGGGGGACGGCGTCCTTCACGAAGCCGGTGAGCAGGTGGCCGTAGTGGGGGAGGCCGTTGGCGAACGGCGGCCCGTCGTAGAAGACGAACTCGTTGGCCCCGTCGTCGCCGGCGGGACGGTGCTCGACCGAGGAGCGGAAGGTGTCGTCGCGCCGCCAGTGCTCGAGGACCTCGCGCTCGATGGCCGGGAACGACGGCTGCTGGGGGACGTCCGGGTACGGCGAAGGACTCGGGGCAGACGGCTCGGCCATGCCTTCTACGATACGGCTGCGGTTCGACCCCTCCCCCCCATGACCGCGCTTCGGACGACGCTGGTGGTATCTTCCACCGTCTTTTGCGAATCCCAGGGGACCCGCTGATGCCCAAAGCGTCCAAAGTCGCTGCTCTGATCAAGAAGGCGGTGCCCAAGAAGTTGACGTCGAAGAAGGAGGCACCCGCCGCCCCGCCCGCCGCGGCCAGGAAGGCGGCCGCGCCGGCGTCCACGTCGAAGGCGGCACCCGCGGCCAAGAAGGCGGCCCCGGCCCCGAAGACGGCTCCGGCCGCCAAGGTGCCGGCGAAGGCGACCCCGGTGGCCAAGGCCCCGGCCAAGGCGGCCGCCGTCAAGGCCCCGCCGGCGAAGGTGTCCGCGGCCAAGGCGGCTCCGGCCCCGGCGAAGGCGGCGACGGCGAAGAAGAGCGCCCCGGCGAAGGCGGCGGCCACGCCGGGCCCGGCGCCCGCACCGGCGGCCAAGGCGGGCACGAAGACGGCCAAGGCCACGAAGGCGGCCAAGGAGCCGGCTCCGGCGCCCGTCCCCACGGCGAAGAAGGCGATGGCCAACCCCCCGCCCCTCCCCCCGAAGCGACCCGGGGCCCCCACGCCGATCCCGAAGAAGGCCCCCGGTCCCCTGAGCGAAGCCGACAAGAAGTTCTACGAGGAGCAGAAGGTGCTCCTCCTCGAGGAGCGCGAGAACTACGAGCAGCAGGCGGTTTCGCTCAAGGCCGAGGCGGACCAGCTGGCGGCCGAGATGGAGCCGGGCGACGTCCAGTTCGACGAGGAGTCCGGGGAGGGCGACTCGATCGGCATGGAGCGGGAGCGCGACCTGCAGTTGGCCGGCCAGGCGCGGGCGGCCATCGAGGAGATCGACCGGGCGCTGGCCAAGATCGGCACCGGCACCTATGGCATCTGCGAGCGGTGCAACCAGCCGATCCCGAAGGCCCGTCTGAAGGCCCTGCCGTACGCGGCGCAGTGTGTGGCCTGCAAGAGCGGGGGACTGTCCTCCCGTCGGTGAGCGGGTCGTCGCGGTTCGGCCTCGTGGCCGCCGTGGCGGCCGGGGTCGTCGCCCTCGACCAGCTCACGAAGTCCCTGGCGGTGGCCCGCCTCGCCGACGAGACCGTGCCCCTCTTCTGGACGGTCCGGCTCAACCTCACCTTCAACTCCGGCCTGTCGTTCGGCCAGGGCAAGGGCCTGACCGGCCTCATCACCGTCGTCGGCGTCGTGCTCGTCGGCGCTCTGGCGTGGTGGAGCCGGCGGGCGTCCAGTCCGGCCATGGCGGTGGCCTTGGCCCTCCTCCTCGGCGGGGCCTGCGGCAACCTGGTCGATCGCCTCTTCCGCGGTCACCACGGCGCCGTCATCGACTTCATCGACCCGCAGTGGTGGCCGGTCTTCAACGTGGCCGACATCGCAATCAGCAGCGGGGCGGTGCTCCTCCTCCTGACCATGCTCCGGGAGCCCCGAGCGCGATCCGGAGCCGGTGGCGTGAGGGAGGTCGTGCCGCCGGCCCTCGCCGGCGAGCGCATCGACCGGGTCGTGTCCATGCTGACCGAGCTCCCTCGGGCCGAGGTGGCGTCGGTGATCGAGGCGGGCCACGTCCGCATCGGCGGCCGGACCGTCGAGCGGGGCAGCCGCAAGGTCCGCGAGGGCGAGGTCGTCGAGGTGGACGTGCCGGAGCGACCCGAGGTGGTCGCACTGGCCGCCGATCCGTCCGTCGACGTACCGGTCGTGCACGAGGACGACGATGTGCTCGTCGTGGACAAGCCCGCCGGGCTGGTCGTCCATCCGGGCGCCGGTCACGTCACGGGCACCATGGTGCAGGGCCTCATGGCCCGCTACCCGGAGCTGATCGGGCTGCCCGCCGCCGGCGCCGGCGAAGCGGACCGCCCGGGGATCGTCCACCGTCTCGATGCCGGCACGTCCGGGCTCCTCGTGGTGGCCCGCACGCCCAGCGCCTACCACGCGCTGGTCGCGCAGCTGGCGGCGCCGCGAGGTCCAACGCCACTACCGCGCCCTCGTGCTCGGCACCGTGGAGGCCAACGCGGGCGAGGTGGACGCGCCGATCGGACGCTCGGACCGGGATCCGACCCAGATGGCCGTGGCCACGGGCGGTCGTGAGGCCCGCACGCGCTACGAGGTCGTCGCCCGTTATCGCGAGCCGATGCCGACGACGGAGCTGGCCTGCAAGCTCGAGACCGGGCGCACCCACCAGATCCGCGTGCACCTCGCGGCGATCGGCCATCCGGTGGTCGGTGACGGGCGGTACGGCGGGGATCGGCCCGCCATCGACATGGCCCGCCCGTTCCTGCACGCCGAACGGCTGGCGTTCGAGCACCCGCGCACCGGCGAGGTGCTGACGTTCACGTCCGAGCTGCCCGCTGACCTCCAGGCCGTCCGTCGTGGCCTCGCCTGAGGGCGGCCCTTCGGACGAGCAGCTCACGCGTCTGGTCCTGCGGGTGCTGGCCGGCCTCGTCGCGCTGACGCTCGCCGGCGGTGTCGCCTCGGCGGCCGGGCGGCTGGCCGACGAGGAGGTCGGCGACCGTGACGAGACGGCGGCCGATGTCATCGTGGGCGGCCTGTCGCCGCGCGGCGGGCTGGGTCCGCTCCCCGGCACGGAGGTCGCCACCTACCTCCGCGCCCGCGGGAACGCGCTGGCGGCGGAGCCGACGCCGGGTGCGCTCCGGGCCGCCGTCGTCTCCTTTCGGACCTATCTGACCCCGGCCGCGGCGCGCGCCGCGCTCGGCGCCACGGCGGCCGAGCGGTTTCTGGTGGCCGTTCCCGGCGGCCGCCCGGGCGTCGTCGCCGCCGACGCCGATCTGAAGACCTTCGTCACCGGCCAGCGCAAGGAGGCGGTGGCGGAGAAGGCGGCGCTCGAGCAGCTGCTGCCGACGGTCACCGATGACGACTTCCGCCGCCAGTACCAGGCCGACATCGACCGCCTCGCAGCCCTGCTGGCCGCACCGGCGGACACCACGGCCGCGGTCGTGTTCGCGGCCGTCGTGGAGGCGACGGTGGGCGAGCTCATGACCGTCGCGACCGACGACGACGTGCGCCTGGTCGATGCCGTCCCCCTCCCGTTCCCCACCGACCCTGCCGGCCTCCGCCCCGAGGAGATCTCCCGCGCCGGCGCCCCGCCCACCCGACCGAGCTGAGGACAGCGAGCAGCCGCCGCCGAGCGGCAAGGCCTCGGCCCGGAGGGCGGCGCCGCAGAGCGAGGCCGAAGAGGACGCGGCGTCGGGAGCGCCAGCGAGCAGCCGCCGCCGAGCGGCAAGGCCTCGGCCCGGAGGGCGGCGCCGCAGAGCGAGGCCGAAGACTCAGTGCAGGGGGGTGACCGGGGTGCGGGTGTCGCGGGAGCGGGCGACCATGTCGCCGAGGGTGTAGCTGTCGAGGTGGTCGCGCATGTGCACGCTCAGGTCGGCCCAGACGGCCAGGAGGATGCATTGGCCCTCGTGGTCGCAGGCACCGTTCTGGTGGGGTTCGCCGAAGTCGCCGGCGACGATGGGGCCGTCGACGGCGCTGACGATCTGGCCGAGCGTGATCTCCCCTGGCTCGCGGGCGAGGACGTAGCCGCCCCCGACGCCGCGCTTCGAGCGGACGAGGCCGGCGCCCTTGAGCGCGAGGAGGATCTGCTCGAGGTAGGGCTGCGGAAGGCCCGTGCGTTCGGCGATGTCGCGCACCGACGTCGGCGCCGCCGCGCCCCCCTCGCCGTGGAGGGCGAGCGACAGCAGGGCGCGGCTGGCGTAGTCGCCGCGGGTGGAGACCTTCACGCGGTGGCCGTCCCTGCGATCTTCCACGTCACGATCCCGATGGTACGCCCGAGTACGGTTTCCGCTCGTGGCCGGGGTTGACGAGACCAGCGAGCTCGACCGGCGGCTCGCCGAGGTCGAGGCCCTCCGTCGGCGCGTCCTGAACGTGATACCTCACGCGCTGCGCACCCCGATCACGACCTTTCGCGGCCTGGCCGAGGCGCTGACGGCGGCCAGCGAGCAGGAGATCCGCGAGCAGATCGCCCCGGCGCTGTGCCGGCTGGCGGCGCAGGCCGAGCACCTCCTCGACGACATGCTCGTCGCCGCCGGGTACACGACGGCGCTCCCCACCGGCCACCCCGAGCCGACCGCGGTGGCACCCACGATCGACGCGGTGTGGCTCCAGGTCGGCAACGGCGCGCCGCTCGAGGTGGTCGTCGACGGCGCTCCGGAGGTGCTGGCGGCCGATGGCTCGCTGTTCAAGATGCTCGTGCACCTGCTCGACAACGCCGCGAAGTACGGCGAGGCGCCCGTCGGGGTGGCGGTTCGCGACGTCGAGGACCGGGTGACCATCGAGGTGCGGACGGGCGGTCCCGAGCCGAAGGACGTCGCCATGCTGACCGAGCCCTTCTACCGGGGCGAGACCGCGGTGGTGCGGGCCAGCGGCCTGGGCGTCGGGCTGACGGTGGCCAACACGCTCGCGGCCCAGGCCGGCGGGACGTTGGAGGTCGCCGGCGGCGCCGGCGCCGGCGGGCTCGTCTGTCGCCTCGTGCTGCCGTCGGCCCGCGCCGGGCGGACGTGTCGACGTGAGCGAGACGTTCAGGATCGTGGTCGCCGACGACGAGCCCGACGTCCGCCTGCTGCTCCGCCTCCAGCTCCAGGGCGTGTCCGGCATCGAGGTGGTTGGCGAGGCCGGCGACGGATTGGAGGCCATCGAGCAGTGCCGGACGCTGCGCCCGGACGCCGTGGTCATGGACCTGCTGATGCCGAGGATGATGGGCATCGAGGCCATCGAGCGCATCCAACAGGAGTTCCCGGGCATCGGTCTCGTCGCCTACACGGCGACGGCGGGCGACTTCGTGCGCCACGAGATGGAGCGCCTCGGGGTCGCCCTCCTCCTCAAGAGCGGCGACGTCCACCAGCTCGTCGCCGCGCTCGAGCGCAGCACCAACCGCCGCCCCGCCTGAGGCCGGCGTGACCGTGACCGGCCTCCCGCCGGACCTGCACCTGCCCGACTACGTCGGCGCGTGCCTCACCAACGTCGTGCCCCAGCTGCTCCGCGCGCCGGGCACGCGGGACGCGGCATGGCTCCCCGACCCGGTGCGTGACGCCGAGCAGGTCGTGCTGCTCGTCCTCGACGGGCTCGGGTGGCTCCAACTCCGCGAGCGCACCCACCTCGCACCGACGCTGGCGTCGATGACCGGCGGGCCGCTCACCTCGGTGGCGCCGACGACGACGGCCACGGCGCTGAGCTCGATCGTGCAGGGCTCCCCGCCGTCCACCCACGGCGTCGTCGGCTATCGCATGCGGGTGGACGGGCCGCCCTGCGACGGCGGAGAGGAGCCGGCCGAGCTCGTCCTGAACGTGCTGCGGTGGAGGACGAGCCTCGGTGACGCCCGGGACCTGGTGCCGGCGGCCGAGTTCCAACCGACGCCTGCGTTCGACGGTCGCGACGTGCCGGTCGTGACCAAGGCCGAGTTCGCCTCGACCGGTTTCACGACCGCCCAGGGGCTGGACCGCCTCCGCGGCTGGCACGCCGCCTCGAGCATCGCCGTCGAGACCGGTGCGGCCCTCCGGAACGGGGCGCCCTTCGTCTACGCCTACTACGAGGGGGTGGACAAGGTCGCCCACGGGCACGGGTTCGGTGCCCACTACGACGCGGAGCTGGTGGCGACGGACCGACTCGTCGCCGACGTCGTCGCCGCCCTTCCGTCGGGCGCGGCCCTCGTGGTCACCGCCGACCACGGCCAGGTCGAGGTCGGGGACCGCACGATCCCCTTCGCCGCCGACGTGGTCGCCGAGACCCGGCTGCTGTCGGGCGAGGGCCGCTTCGCGTGGCTCCACGCCGCGACCGGGCCGCCTCGACGCCCTCCTCGACCGCTGCCGCCAGCGCTACGAGGCGCCGGGCCTGGCCCACGTGGCCACCCGCGACGAGATCGTCGACGGGGGCTGGTTCGGCGGACCGCTGCGCGACGAGGTGGCGGCGCGCCTGGGCGACGTCGCCGTCGTGGCGCGCCAGCCCGTGGCCTTCCTCGACCCGTCCGACATGGGCTCGGCCGGGCTCCGGTGCCGGCACGGTTCGCTGACCGAGGACGAGCTGTTGGTGCCGTTGGTGGCCGTAGGATCGCCGGCCTGATGTCCGATGCCGACGTCCCCGTCCTGTTGAGCCCCGAGACGGTCGAGGCGCCCGGGGAGACCGAGCGGGTCGAGTCGCCGACCGAGGCGATCCAGCATCCGGCCAAGGTCATGCGGATCGGTTCGATGATCAAGCAGCTCCTCGAGGAGGTGCGTCGCGGCGCCCTCGACGAGGCCGGCCGCGCCCGTCTGGCCGAGATCTACGGCAACTCGGTGGAGGAGCTCAGCGCCAGCGTCTCGCCCGACCTGCGCGACGAGCTGGGCCGCCTCGTCGGCCCGTTCCTCGAGCACGCCGATGGCGCGCCCCCGAGCGAGGCCGAGCTCCGCATCGCCCAGGCCCAGTTGGTCGGCTGGCTCGAGGGCCTGTTCCAGGGCATCCAGGCCGCCCTCTTCGCCCAGCAGCTCGAGGCCCGCCAGCAGCTGGAGGAGCTCCGCCAGCGCAGCCTTCCCGCCGCCGGCGCCGAGCCGGGCCGCCCGGGCACCTACCTCTGAGCCTTCCGCGCTCAGGGGACCGCGGCGACCACGCGGTTGCGGCCGGCGGACTTGGCCTCGTCGAGGGCGGTCTGGGCCCGGTTGAGCTGGTGCTCGATGTCGTCGCCCGAGCCCTCGGCGCAGCCGACGGACACGGTGACCATCACGTCGTCGCCGCCCCCGAGGGAGATGGGGGCGTCGCACACGGCGGCGCGGATCCGGTCGGCCAGGCGCCAGGCGCCGTCGAGGGGCGTGTGGGGCAGGGTGACGAGGAACTCCTCGCCGCTCCAGCGGCCGGCGACGTCCTCGGAGCGGAGCCCGGACGCGATGCGGCGGGCGACCTCGGCGAGCACGGCGTCACCGGCGTTGTGCCCGAAGTCCTCGTTGATCCGCCGGGCGCGGTCGACGTCGATCATCAACAGGCTGAACGGGGTGCGGAGGCGGCGGGCCATCGACCCGGCCATCTCCAGGTGCTCGTCCAGGTGGGTGCGGGTGGCCAGGCCGGTGAGCGGATCGGTGCGTTGCGCCGCCTCGAGGGCCCGCCGGGCCGCCGCCAGTCGCTCGGCGGCGCGCGACGCGAGCCACGGCCTCGGCCGCCGCCAACGGTCGGCGGATCACGTCGTGCGCGCCGCGTCGAAGGGCGTCGTCGATGGCCGCGTCGTCACCGTCGTTCACGACCACGAGCACCGGCACGCCGAGCTCCCCGAGGCCGACGTGGCGCACACCGCTCTCGACGAGGACGGCCACCGCCGTCGTCCGGGCCGGGACCTCATCGAGGGAGCCCAGCACCTCGACCGCGTAGCCGGCGTCGGCCAGGACCGCAGCCACGTCCTCACCGCCCACGGCGAGCACCGCCGTCCGCTCTTCGGTCACGCTCCGTAGCGTACCGATCGCCGCATCGGCCGGAAGGAGCGGGAGGGCTCAGAGGCGGCCGTCGGTGACCTGCGGTACCGTGGGAATCACACGGTTGTAGTTCTCCACAGGCTGTGGATAACGAGGGAGGGCTCGGAGTGGGGGATTCGTTCACCCATCTGCATCTCCACACCGAGTTCTCGATGCTCGACGGCGCCGCGCGGGTCGGTGAGGTCGTCGCCGCCGCCGTGGCCGACGGGCAGCCGGCCATCGGCATCACCGACCACGGCAACATGTACGGGGTCCTCGACTTCTACAAGGAGTGCAACGACCAGGGCATCAACCCGGTCATCGGCATCGAGGCCTACATGGCGGCCGAGACGCCGGACGAGCGCCCGGTGCGCCGGGGGCGCATCGACGACACCGGCGGCGACGGCGAGCGGCGGCGAGAAGCTCTACTACCACCTGACCCTGCTGGCCGAGACGACCCAGGGCTACAAGAACCTGCATGAAGCTGTCGTCCGAGGCCTACCTCGAGGGCTACTTCTACAAGCCCCGCCTCGACTGGGAGCTCCTCGAAGCCCACCACGAGGGCGTCATCGCCACCACCGGCTGCCTCGGCGGCGTCGTGCTCCAGGCCGCTGCCTGCAACGAGCAGCTCGACAAGGCCACGATGCGGGCGGCGCGGCTGCAGGACATCTTCGGGCGCGACAACCTCTTCGTCGAGCTGCAGGACCACGGGCTGCCCGAGCAGAGGCGCACCAACCCGCTGCTCATCGAGCTCGCCAAGAAGATCAAGGCGCCGCTGCTCGCCACCAACGACAGCCACTACACGCACCGCGAGGACGCGGTCGCCCACGACGCCCTGCTGTGCGTGCAGACCGGGCTCGTCGATCGACGACCCGAACCGGTTCAAGTTCCACGGCGACGAGCACTACCTGAAGTCGGCGGCCGAGATGCGCGCCCTGTTCGCCGACTGCCGGAGGCGTGCGACAACACGCTGTGGATCGCCGAGCGGGCCAACGTCGAGATCGAGTTCGGCAAGCCGCAGCTGCCCCAGTTCCCCCTGCCCGACGGCTTCGCACGACGCAGGCCGACTACCTGCGCCACCTCGCCTACGAGGGCGCCCGCGAGCGCTACGGCGAGCCGTCCTGCCGACGGTGGTCGGCGAGCGCATCGACTACGAGCTCGGCGTCATCGAGGACATGGGCTTCTCCGCCTACTTCCTCGTCGTGTGGGACCTCATCAAGTACGCCAAGCGACCGCGGCATCCGGGTGGGCCCGGGCCGTGGTTCGGCCGCCGGTTCGCTGCGTCGCCTACTGCCTGACGATCGTCGACCTCGACCCCATCAGCTACGACCTGCTGTTCGAGCGCTTCCTCAACCCGGGCCGCAAGCAGATGCCCGACATCGACATGGACTTCGACTACCGCTACCGCGGCGAGATGATCAAGTACGCCGCCGACCGCTACGGCTGGGACCACGTCGCCCAGATCGTCACGTTCTCCACGATCAAGGCCCGGGCCGCGGTGCGCGACGCGGCCCGCGTGCTCGGCTACCCCTACGTGCGTCGGCGACAAGATCGCCAAGGCCATGCCGCCGCTCGTCATGGGCCGCGACACGCCGCTCTACGCCTGCTTCGACCAGCACCCGAAGTACGCCGACGGCTACAAGGCGGCGGCCGAGCTGCGCGACATGTACGACGCCGACCCCGACGTGAAGAAGGTCGTCGACGTGGCCAAGCGGCCTCGAGGGCCTGCGCCGCGGCGACGGCATCCACGCCGCCGCCGTGGTCATCACCAACGAGCCGCTGACCGAGTACCTGCCGATCCAGCGCAAGCCCGGCGCCGCGAGAGGCCCCGAGGACGCGCCGATCGTCACCCAGTACGAGATGCACGGCGTCGAGGAGCTCGGCCTGCTGAAGATGGACTTCCTCGGGCCTGCGCAACCTCGACGTCATCGAGCATGCCGCTCGACCTCATCGAGCGAGTGCAGCCGGGCGATGCGGCCCGAACATCGACGACATCGCCCCTCGACGACGAGCCGACGCTCGAGCTGCTGCGGCGCGGCGACTCCATCGGCGTGTTCCAGCTCGAAGGCGGCCCGATGCGGGCCCTCATGCGCGCCCTGGCGCCGACCGAGTTCGACGACGTCGCCGCGCTCGTGGCGCTGTACCGCCCGGGCCGATGGCGGCCAACATGCACAACGACTACGCCGACCGGAAGAACGGCCGCAAGCCGATCGACTACCTGCACCCCGACATGGGCACGATGCTCGGCGACACGTACGGGCTGATGATCTACCAGGAGGCGATGATGCGGGTGGCGCAGAAGTTCGCCGGCTACTCGCTGGACGAGGCCGACAACCTCCGCAAGGCCGCCGGCAAGAAGAAGCGCGAGCGTCATGGCCAAGGAGCGCGAGAAGTTCGTAGACGGGTGCGAGGCGCACGGGCTACGGCGCGCGAGCTCGGCAACGAGCTGTTCGACATGATCGAGCCGTTCGCCGACTACGCCTTCAACAAGTCGCACTCGTACGGTTACGGCTTCGTCGGCTACCAGACGGCGTGGCTCAAGGCGAACTACCCGGTGCAGTACCTGGCCTGCCTGCTGACCTCGGTCAAGGACGACAAGGACAAGACCGCCGATGTACCTGGCCGAGTGCCGCTCGATGGGCATCCCGGTGCTCGTGCCCGACGTCAACGTGTCGTCGCCGACTTCACCGTCAAGGCGGCCACGGAGGAGGGGGCCTCGGCCGGCCATCTCCTTCGGCATGTCGGCCATCCGCAACGTCGGCACGGCGCTGGTGAACCTGATCGTGGAGGAGCGGGAGCAGGGCGGGCCGTTCGGCGACTTCTACGACTTCTGCGACCGGGTCGATCCGTCCGGTGCTCAACAAGCGGACGATCGAGTCGCTCGTCAAGGCCGGCGGGTTCGACTCCCTCGGCCACTCCCGCAAGGGACTGTGCCTCGTGCACGAGTAGATCATCGATCGCACCATCCAGCGCCGGAAGAAGGAGGCCGAGGGCCAGTTCGATCTGTTCTCCATGGGCGACGACGAGGGGCCGAAGGCCGCGGCGATGGACCGCTCGCCCATCCCCGCCGACGAGTTCGACAAGAAGCAGCGGCTCGCCTTCGAGAAGGAGATGCTCGGCCTCTACGTCTCGGACCATCCGCTGATGGGGGCGGAGGCGGCGCTGCGCAAGCTCACCGACTGCACCATCAACGACCTCCGCGACGGCGCCGAGGGCGAGATGAAGACCGTGGGCGGGGTGATCACGTCGCTGGCGCGGAAGTACACGAAGAAGGGCGACCTCATGGCCACCTTCGTGCTGGAGGACCTGGAGGCGGCCATCGAGGCATTGGTGTTCCCCCGCACCCACCTCGAGTACGGCTCGCTCCTGCGCGACGACGCCGTCGTGTGCGTCAAGGGCCGCCTCGACAAGCGGGAGGAGCCGGCCAAGCTCATCGTGATGGAGGTCCGCCAGGTCGACCTGCATCCCGACTTCGGCCCGCCCGTGCACTTCGAGCTGCCGCTGGCCACCCTCACCGACGCCACCGTCGACCTCCTCAAGGCCGTGCTGCTCGACCATCCCGGCGACTCCCCGGTGTTCCTCCACGTCGGCGAGAAGGTGCTCAAGCTGCCCGACGAGTTCTGCGTCGACGCCCGCAACGGCCTGTGCGCCGAGGTCCGGGTCCTGTTGGGACCCAACAGCGTGATCGGCTGAGGGTTCTGTGCAGGTCGACCCGTGCTGAGCACGGGAGGACCTTCACAGAACGATCAGGCCAGGGAGTCGAGGAGGGCGAGGAGCTCGTCGCCGTAGAGCTCGAGCTTGGCCGGACCCATGCCCGACACGGCGAACAGCTCCTTGGCCGTGGTCGGACGGGCCTCGGCGATGGCTCGGATGAGCCGGTTGCTGGCCACGATGTAGGCGGGCATGGCGTCGGCGCGGGCCCGCTCCGTCCGCCACGACTTGAGGGCCTCCTCCGCCGCCTCGACCTCCGGCGACGACGGGGCGTCGAGGGCGGCCGGCTTGGCCGTGCGCTTCGGGATGGGGGTCACGTCGCTCGGACGGGCCACCGCCTTCGGCCGCTGGGCCCGCACGGGGGCGGTGCCGTCGAGCTCGCCGAGGAACGGTGACGGTCGGCTCAGGTCGGCGAGCACCACGCACCGCCGCCGAGCCCGGGTGATGGCGACGTGGAGGACCCGCCGCTCCTCCTCCTCGTCCTCGGCGAGTCGGTGGGGGAGGATGCCGTCGGTCACGCCGGCGACGACGACGCGGTCCCACTCCATGCCCTTCACCCGATGGACCGTGGAGAGCGTCACCGCCGCGCCGGCGGCACCGGCCGGGCGGCCGAGGACGCCGCGCAGCCACGCCTCGAAGGTGGCCGGGTCGGGGTGGAGGTCGGCGACCTGGGCGAGGGCGTCGAGGTCGTCGAGCTGCGAGCCGCTCTGGCCGCCCTTGGAGCTGTCGAGCAGCGACATGGCGCCGGCCAGCCCCACGTCGTCGGCGATGACCGCCAGCACCGATCGCGTCGTGCCGCCGGCGGGACGGCGGCGGCCACCCGCTCGAGGTCGTCGGCGAAGGCATCGACCTTCGCCGCCACCTTGACGTCGTCGATGCGGGCAGGACAGGCCCCGCAGGTCGTCGAGCGACATCGGGCGGCTGAACCACTTCGAGATCCACTGCGGGAACCCGCGGCTCGGACGGCGGAGCACCTCCTGCAGGTCGTTCGGATCGAGCTGCTTCGCGGTCGGCGCCGAGCCGGAGGTAGGCGAGCGCGGCCCGCACGCCGGTGCGCTGCAGGACGTCGGGCGACAGCGTCGACGCCACCGGTACGCCGGCTTCCACCAAGGCGACGTGGGGCGCGAGCAGGAGCGAGTTCGACCCGGGTGAGGACGGCGACGTCGTCGGGCGCGGCGCCGGCGTCGAGCCAGCCCTGGACCACCTCGACGAGGCTCGACGCGCCTGCCTCGGGCGGTGCCGTCGCACCACCAGCGCGTCGGGCGACGGGTCGGCCGTCGGGCCCGGGTCGGATCTCCTTCGGCGACCCGGCGGCGGTTGTAGCCCGAGCAGGTGGCGGGCGGCGTCGACCACGGCCACGGGGCAGCGGTAGTTCACCTCGAGCGGGTGGTCGGCGGCGCCCGGGAAGAGCCGATCGAAGTCGATGAGGAAGGCCGGGTCGGCGCCGGCGTGGCCGTAGATGACCTGGTCGTCGTCGCCGACGCCGAACACGTCGAGGCGCCGGGGCGGCGAGCAGCCGGAGCAGCAGCACGTGGGCCGGCGTGAGGTCCTGCAGCTCGTCGACCAGCAGGTGCCGGTGGGCCGGCTGCAGCGCGGCGGCGGAGCTCGCCGTCGCGCAGCAGCAGCTCGACGGCGCCGTAGATCTGCTCGTCGAAGTCGACGCGCGCCGGCCCGACGCAGCGCCTCGCGGTACGGGCCGAAGGCGGCGGCGAGGCCGGGCACGTCGTCGCGCTCGGCCTCGACGTCCTCCGGGTCGCGCAGCCCGAGCCGGATCGGCCGTCAGGCCCTCGAGGTACGGGGCGATCGGGTCGGTGTTGGCCCGGCGCGGCCGGGGCGGGACGAGGTCGTCGACGATGCGGCGGACGTCGCGCTCGTCGAGCACCGCGGCGGCGCCCGGCGTGCGCCGAGCAGGCGGTGGCCGAGGGCGTTGAGCGTGCTGGCCCGCGGGCGGAAGTCGGCGCGTGCGCTCCTCCAGCTCGAGCTGGGCCCGCTTGTTGTAGGCGACGGCGAGGACGCCCTCCCGCTCGCAGCCCCGGTCGACGAGCAGGTGGCGCAGCCGCTCGGTGAGCACGCGCGTCTTGCCCGAGCCGGCGGGGGCGACGATGCGGGCCGGGCCCGGCGCCGTGGGCGACGGCGGCCAGCTGGTCGGGCGCCAGCGCGGCGGTGACCGCGACCGGCGCCGGGGCATCCGGCAGCGAGTCGGCCCCGCCTCGACCGCTTCGCGGTGCACGACCACGGCCCGACCGGCGAAGGGGCCGCGCGGGCCGCCGTCGACCCACGCCGGCGTGCCGTCGGGCAGCGCCGATCGCCGGCGGCCGCCGGCGAGCGTCGCCCGAGGCGGGCCGCCTTGCGGCCCCACCACCACACCGGCTCGATCCCGCCCCGGGCGTCGTAGGTGTTGGCCCACACGAGGAAGTGGAGCCGGTCGTGCCACAGCTCGAAGCGGGCGCCGAGGCGCCAGGGCTCGAGGGTCGACCGACGCCGGCGCCCGGAACCGGTCGGCGTCCGACGGCGGAGCGCGCACGACCACCGGCCGGCGCCCGGCCCAGGCCTCGTGCAGGGCGCGGACCACGGCCTCCGGGGCGGCGAGGCTCGTCTCGTCGAGCTCCAGCGACCGGCGCGGCCGACCCACGCCGCCGGCACCGCGTCGGCGCCGTCGAGCACGACGCCGCGGCCGAGCTCGGGGGGTCCGGGAGCCGTCATCGGGTCGACGGTACCGTCCCGGTGCGACAGCCCCCCTCACCCCCGTTCGCCCAGATCCTGGGACGCGCCTGAACTTTCCGACCGAACGGTCAAGAGCGGTGCCGGTACCGCGAGCCACCAGTAGGGGAGCACGGGCTGCATGGCGATTTCGGTCGAGACGAAGGATTGCACCGCCCTCTCGGATGCCGAGATGGGCGAGATGGCCGACATCTGCGCCGACGGCCCGGCCGGATTCGACATCGGACTCCTGTCGAAGCAGCGGGAGGAGTGGGTGCTCGTGACCCAGGCCCGTGACAACGGGAAGCTCTTCGGTTACTCGTTCTGCACCCTCGAGCGCATCGGCGGCACCCCGTGCCTGCTCATCGGGCTCGCCTCGGTGAAGCGCCACTCGAAGCGGGAGTCGGTGCTCAAGGCGATGATGGCCGACCAGTACCGCCGGGCCGTGCTCGCCTTCCCCGACGAGGACGTGCTGATCGGCACCCGCCTCATCGACGCCGCCGGCTACCTCGCCTTCAAGGGCCTCGAGGACATCGTGCCCCGGCCCGACCACAAGGCGACCGGCGAGGAGCGGGCCTGGGGCCGGCGCCTGGCCAAGCGCTTCGGCGCCGAGGGGCGCATCGACGATCGCTCCTTCGTGGTCACCGGCGACGGCTCGCCGGCGGGCTGCCTCGACCACGAGGCCCTCAAGCCCGACGCCCTCGACCCGCGGATCGCCGAGTACTTCTCGGGCCTCGACCGCCAACGCGGCGACGAGCTCATCGCCTTCGGCTGGGCCATGGCCGAGGATCTGGCCAACAAGCTCTCGGCCAAGTAGCCGCCGCCGTTCGCTCGCGGCGGTCGCGGGGTAGAGGGCCGGGATGACCGCGGTCCGCGACGCGTTCCAACGCTCGGTCGACGAAGGTCAGGACCGTCTCGAGCGCTCAACCTCGTCGCTGATCGCCACCGGCATCGTCGGGGGCTTCGACGTCAGCGTCGGTGTCTTCGCCTTCCTGCTGGTCAAGGAGCACACGGGCGACGACCTCCTGGCCGCCCTCGCCTTCGGGATCGGGTTCCTCGCCCTCACCCTCGCCGCCAGCGAGCTCTTCACCGAGAACTTCCTCGTCCCCATCACCGCCGTGGTGGCCAGGAAGGCGCCGTGGTGGACGGTGGTCCGTCTCTGGATCGGGACCGCGGTCTTCAACCTGGTCGGCGGGTGGATCGCGATGGGCCTCGTCGTCCTCGCCTTCCCCGAGCTCCACGCCACCGCCCTCGAGCTCGGCGGCCATGCGATGGGGTTGGGCATCGGGCGGGTGGCCTTCGCCAGCGCCGTCATCGCAGGCGCCGTCATCACCCTGATGACGTGGATGGAGCGGGCGACCCCCTCGGTCGGCGCCAAGCTGGTGGCGGCGTGGGCCATCGCCTTCGTGCTCGCCGGCGCCCCGCTGCAACACGCCATCGTCATCTCCGTCGAAGCTTTCGCCGCCCTCCACGTCGGCGCGCCGTTCGGCTACCTCCACTGGCTCGAGAGGTTGGCGTTCGCGGCGCTGGGAAATCTGGTCGGAGGCCTCGGCCTCGTGACCGCCCTCCGTCTGTTGCAGGTGGAGCGCAAGGAGATCGCCGAGGAACAGCATCGCCCCAAGGGCGAGCCGCGGCCCCGGGATCCGGCCTCGGCCGAGGCTGAAGGCGACGACCACGAGAACGCCGACCCGCGCGGCGTCGCCGTGCGCTGACCCATCCACCGTTCATCGCCGTGTCCCGAGAACACTGAGGCGAATGGAGCTCGGACTCGTCCTCGGTGCCGGCGGAACCGTCGGTCTCGCCTGGCATGCCGGGGTGCTCCGCGCCCTGGAGGTGACGGCCGGCATCACGCCCGAGGACGCCGATCTCGTCATCGGCACCTCGGCCGGCTCGGTGGCGGCGGCGTACGTCCGCACCGGGTGGACGACCGAGGAGCTGTGGCAGGTCGCCATCGGCACCCACCCCTCGCTCGACGGGCTGTCGGCCGAGGAGCTCGACGAGCGCAGCCGCGGGATCTTGTCGCCGGCGTTCCGTGATCCGCTCATGCTGGCCCGTCGCCTGCTCGGGTCGGCCTACGTCGCCGGTCGCTCGTTCGTCCGGCTCCCGTCGCCGTGGCTACGGGTGCCCGCGGCGCTCGAGCGCGCCTTCCCCGGAGGGGTGTTCGAGATGACCGAGGGCCGGCGCCGGTTCTCCGAGGAGCTGCCGCCCGAGTGGCCGGCGAAGCCGCTGTGGCTGTGTTCGGTCGACATCGACTCGGGCCGACGCGTGGTGCTCGGCAAGCCGGGCCGGGCGCCGTTGGCGACCCTCCAACAGGCCGTCGCCGCGTCCTGCGCCATCCCCGGCGTGTACGCGCCGGTGCGGGTGGGCCGTCGATCGCTGGTCGACGGCGGCATCCACTCGACGACCAACCTCGACCTGGCCGCGACGGCCGGGTGCGATCTCATCATCGGCGCCGCCCCGATGGCCTACGACACCGGCGGATCGCTGCCCTCCCCGCTGACCCAGCTCGTGCGCCGGGTCCCGGCCCGGATGCTGGTGGACGAGATGGAGACCGCCCGTCGCCGCGGCTGCGAGGTGCTCCTGATCCGTCCGTCGGCCGGCGAGCTGCGCATCCACGGGATGAACCTGATGCGCCGCGGCGGCTGGGACCTGGTGGCGAAGGCGTCGTACGAGTCGGCCTGCCGCCAGCTCGAGACCGACCGCTTCCGTGGCGTGCTCCGTGAGCGGGCCGCCTGAGCCGCACCACGGCCCGGCCCGTTCGCGCCCAGGTCGCGCCGGCCGATCGGCGGAGGAGGAGGGCCGGCGTCGGCGCCGGCGCACGAGGCGGCGCCGGGCGCTCGTGGTCGTGGCGGCGGCCGTGGCGTTCGGGGTCGTCGAGCCGGCCTTTCGGTCGGCCGTCGTCGTCGTCGCCTTCGCCGCAGTGCTGTGGCCGTCGACGGGCGGCCGCTGGGCGGCGGGAGCGGCCGGAGAGCGGGCGACGGCGTCGGCCCTCGTCGGTGTCGAGGGCGAGGGCTGGACGGCGTTCCACGACGTGCGGCTGCCGGGCCGGCGGTGGAACCTGGACCACGTGCTGATCGGCCCGGGCGGCCTCGTGGTGGTCGAGACCAAGCAGTGGCGCCGGCCCGTGCGCACCATCCGCCGCCACCCGAAGGTGCTCCGGGAACGGGTCGATTGGCAGGTCGAGGCGCTGCACCGGGCCAGCGGGACCGCGTCCGTGGCCGGGTTCCTCTGCGTCCACGGAGCCCGGGTCCGCCGGTTGCGACGGGGCACGCCGGTGGGCGACGGGCGCCGCCTCCGGCGCTGGCTGCGGCGCCTCCCGCCGGTGCTCGATGCGGGAGAGGTGGCGACCCTGACCCGTTGGGCGCGGACGACGTTCGAATGACCGGTGCTCCTCGAGACCTTCGAGCATCCGCTGAGCGAAGACGACCTGCGGGCCTTCGCCGTCTCGGCGGCGCTCCCGTACATCGAACGCCTCACGGTCGACGACTGCTGGGCCCTCGGCTGACCTGATCCGGTAAGGGGTCCCGCCGCACCCTCGCGGCGGCCAGACTGGCGGGGTGCCGGAAGATCGCTTCGAGCGTCTCGCCAACCTGGTCACCTACCTGCTCGACGCCGGCGAACGGGGGCGGGGCGGTACGACCTACGCCGACATCGTGGCCGCCATCCCGGGGTACCCGGACGGAGATGAGGCCCGCCGACGAGCGTTCGAGCGGGACAAGAAGCTGCTGCGGGACGAGGACATCCCCCTGGTCGAGGACGAGGGTCGGTACTGGATCCCGCCCGAGGAGTACTACCTCCCCGATCTCGAGCTGAGCGACGAGGAGCAGCTCGCCCTCCAGCTCGCCGTGGCCGCCGTCCCGGTCGCCGGTGACGAGGGCGGCGCGGCGCTCCAGAAGCTCACCCTGGCCGGCGGCCGGCTGGACCCGTTCGATGCCGCCGCGACCCCGTTGGCGGAGCTCGACGAGCATCCGCTGTTGCCGGAGCTGCACGGCGCCATCCGCCGCCGAGCGACGGTCACCTTCACCCATCGGGGCGCCGAGCGGACGGTCGAGCCCGCTCGCCTCTTCTTCCGGGACGGGAACTGGTACCTCCTGGGCTTCGACCGACTCCGCACGGCCGAGCGCAACTTCCGGGTCGATCGCATCGAGGGCGCGGTGGTGGTCGGCGCGGCCGGGTCGTTCGAACGGGCCGCCACCGAGGCCGGCACCATGCCGAAGGAGCCGTGGCTGTTCGGCGCCGCGGACGACGAGCGGGAGCAGGCCGTGCTGCGGATCGATGCCGTCTTCGCGGCCAAGGCGGTGGCGGAGGCCGGCCCCTCGGCGACCGCGGTGCGCCATGACGACGGCTCGGTGACGCTCACGATGCCGATCGTGCAGCGAGCCCCGTTCCGCGAGTGGGTCCTCGGAATGCTCGACCACGCCAAGGTGCTCGGACCGCCGGCGGTGCGCGACGACGTGCGGCGATGGCTCCTCCGTCTGGCCGAGGCCGGCTGATGGCCCGCGCCAGCAGCAACTTCGCCCCCCGCCTGCGCCGGATGCTGCTGATGGTGCCCTGGCTCCTGGAGAGCGGCGGGTCGACCGTGACCGAGCTGGCCGCACGGTTCGGGGTCAGCGAGGACGACGTCGTGCGCGACCTCAACCTCGTCATGTGCTGCGGGGTGCCGCCCTACGGCGCCGAGCAGATGATCACGGTCGTGCTCGACGACGACGGATCGGTCCTCGCGTGGAAGGGTCCGTTCTTCACCCGGCCGATGCGACTCACGCCCACCGAGGGCTTCGCCGTGCTGGCGGCGGGGCGGACCCTGCTGGCCATCCCCGGCGCCGATCCGTCCGGGCCGTTGTCCACTGCCCTCGAGAAGCTCGAACGGGCCCTCGGCTCGTCCGGACGAAGCGTGGTGATCGACCTCGAGTCGCCGCCCCTGCTCGGCGTCGTGCGAGCCGCCGTCGAGGCCACCGAACGCATCGCCGTCACCCACTACTCGTCCTGGCGGGACGAGCTCACCGAGCGCACCATCGACCCGCTGCTCGTCTTCTCCTCCGACGGGCGGCGGTACGTGAGCGCTCGCGACTCCCTGAGCGGCGAGGTCCGCCACTTCCGCGTCGACCGCTTCTCCACCGCCACCGCCACGGGCGAACGCTTCACCCGGCCGGCCGACGCTGCCGACCGCACCGCCCGAGCGGGTCTTCTCCGGCACCGACGCGACCGAGGTGACCCTGGTGCTGCCGGCCGCGGCGCGGTGGGTGGCGGAGGCCTACGACCCGCTCGAGGTCGAGGAGCTCGACGGCGGCCGGTTCCGGGTGCGGTTGCGGACAGCCGGGGAGCGCTGGCTCGAGCGCCTGTTGCTCCGGGTCGGACCCGAAGCGGTGGTCGAGGCACCGGCGGAGCTGGTGGGGGTCGGGGCGGCGGCGGCGCGGCGACTCCTCACCGTCTATGGCGGCTGATCAGCCCAGCGCCAGCTGCCCCCCGGGGGGCAGGCGGTCGATGAAGCGGCGGACGTCGCCCAGCGGCGCTCGGCCAGCTGGCGGGCCAACGCCGCGTCGCTGGCCACGTAGCGCCGCAGGTCGGCGAGCGGCAGCGTGTGGAGCGCACCGATGTCGGCGACCTCGACCGGCTCGAACCCCTCGGCGCGGGCCACGGCCTTCAGGCCGCACGGCACGTCGGGGTCGACCAGCGTGCGCCACGCCCGATAGGCGTCGACGTGGGCGTGGCCGTACCAGCCCGCTGCGTACGTGCCGAGGTGGCCGGGCAGCGGCGCCCGCCCCATCCGGTATCCGCGTGGGTCCCACGCCAGCTCGAGCCCGAATTCGACACGATGCACGGCGGCCCGGGTGGCCAGGAACGGGAGGTCGAAGGCGCCGCCGTTCCAGGTGACGAGGATGCCCGGCGCGAGGGCGGCGAGGTGAGCGTCGAGGCCGGCGAGGACGCCGGCTTCGTCCCCGGTGAGGACGATGTCGTCGACGCCCGCCGACGAGATGGCCACCGCCACCACCTGCGCCACCCCGGGGTCGAGGCCGTCGGACGAGGTGTCGGTCTCGATGTCGAGGCCGTAGAGCGGACGGCGGCCGGAGGAGGGCACGTCCGGAGCATACGAACGGGGTGTGACGGCTTCGGGGACGGGTCGGCGCCCGGCGACGATCGACGAGCCGTCAGGGCCGCGGCAACAACCCGGTGACGACCTTGTGGCAACGTCCCTCGACCGGCGGCTGCAGGCTGACGAGCAACCGCTCCGGCTTCCAGCCGAGAGCGCGCGCCGAGCGTGCCGCCGGCCAGGCGGGTCGCCGTCGGGTGGCTGAGTCGCTCGTCGAGGGCGGGGTCGGCCAACGGGAGGTCGTGATCGAGCCGGCGCCACCGGAACCGGCACCGGAGATGGTGGTCGCCATCGCGCTCGACCACAGGCCCGGCGGCGGGGTCGACCAGTGCGACGGACGGCGCGTCGCCCCGCAGGGTCCAGTACGTCACCGAGGCGGTGGCGGCGCCGAGGAGCGGCTGGGTGGAGGGGTGGTCGAGCGGCTTCAGGAGCTTGGCCGCCCGCCGGCCGTGCATCGTCCCGACGGCGACCGGTCGCGTCCCGACGACCATGTCCGCCGGGAAGGGCAGGTCGTCCATCTCGACGGTGCCGCACTCGACGACGTCGTAGGGCCCGAAGACCGGTGCCGTCTCGCGCCACCACACGCGGCGCAGGGCGCCCGAGTCGACGTCGACGACCGTGGCCGACGACGGGCTGCTCGTGAGCACGAGGAGGTGCAGCGGCATCGCGCGTCCATGTTCGCGGGTTGGGGCTCCCGAGGAGCGGATGCCGGTCGGGTCAGTGCCCGAGCTGGGCCACGAGGGCGTCGACGTCGGCGACCGGCGCCCGGCAGGCGAAGTGCCGACAGACGTAGGCGAGCCCGTCCTCGCGCCCTTCCCACAGCGGCGACTCGTACCGCTCGCCCCAGGCCACCACCGCGTTCGGCAGGTAACGCGTGGCCACCGCGTCGACCAGATCGCGGCGATCACCGACGACGGCGATCTCGTCGATGCCGCGGGCGGCGAGGTCGACGCCGGCCAACGCGTAGGTGAAGCCCTGGGGATGGTGGGCGAGCGACTCGGCCAGCCACCGGAGGATCCGCTCGCCGTGCTCGGTGTAGCGGGCCTCACCGGTGAGGGCGCCGAGGCGGAGCAGCGCGACCGAAGCCACCCCGTTGGCCGAGGGGGTGGCGCCGTCGTAGGAGTCCTTCTGGCGCACGATCAGCTGCTCGGCGTCGTGGCCGACGGTGAACACGCCGCCTTCGTCCTCGTCCCAGAACAGCTCGAGCAGCGCGTCGGCCGCCGCTCGGGCGGCGTCGATCCACCTCGCCTCCCCCCGCGCTTCGGCCAGGCGCGTGAAGGCATCGACGAGCCAGGCGTGGTCGACGGCGTAGGCCAGGAGCCGCTCGTTGCTACGGCCCCGCTGCCAGCTCCGCCGCCAGCGGCCGTCGACGAGCAGCTCGGCGAGGAGGAAGTCGGCCGTGGCGGCGGCGGCCTCCAGCCAGTCCGAGCGGCCGAGGGCGGCGCCGGCTTCGGCGAGCGCGCTCACGAACATCGCGTTCCACTCGGTGAGCACCTTGTCGTCGAGCCCCGGACGGACGCGGTGCGACCGCGCCTCGAGGAGCAGCCGGCGGGCCTGCTCGACCTCGGGGGGGCGGACGAGATCGCCGCGCACCGGCCGGTGGAGGATGTTCGAGCCCTCGAAGTTCCCGGACTTGGTGACGCCCCACCACTCGATGGCGGCCTCCGTCAGCCCGGCCCCGTCGAGCACCTCGGCCAGCGCCTCCGGCCGCCAGACGTAGAACTTGCCCTCCTCGCCCTCGGAGTCGGCGTCCTCGGCGCTGCACAGGCCGCCCTCCGGGCTGCGGAGGTCCCGCAGGACGTAGTCGACGATGTCCTCGGCGACGAGGCGCCAGTGCGGGTTGCCGGTGAGCTGCCACCCGTGGACGTAGGCCCGCAGCAGCTGGGCCTGGTCGTACAGCATCTTCTCGAAGTGGGGCACCATCCAGAAGGCGTCGACCGAGTAGCGGGAGAACCCGCCGCCGAGGTGGTCGTGGATCCCGCCCGAGGCCATGGCGTCGAGGGTGGTGGTGAGGACTCGGAGGCTCTCGTCGGTCGGCTCGTGCGCGTGGTGACGGGCGACGAGCTCGAGGAAGCTGACCTGGGGGAACTTCGGGGCCCGCCCGAAGCCGCCCCACTCCGGCTCGAACGCGCCCTGCAGCGTCTCGTACCCCGCCCGCACGAGCTCCCCGTCGAGGCCGTGGTCGTGTCCACCGCCGGCGAGCGTCGACCGGGCCCGGACGCTCTCGGTCAGCTGGTCGGCCTGCGCGACCAGGTCGTCGCGACGCTCCGTCCATGCCTCGTGCACGGCTCGCATGAGGTCCACGAACCCGGGGCGCCCGTGGTGCGACGCCTTCGGGAAGTAGGTGCCGGCGAAGAACGGTCGACCGTCGGGCGTGAGGAACACCGTCATCGGCCACCCGCCGGCGCCGGTCATCGCCTGGGTCGCCTCCATGTAGACGGCGTCGACGTCCGGGCGCTCCTCCCGGTCGACCTTCACGTTCACGAACAGATCGTTCATGACCGCCGCGACGGCGTCGTCCTCGAAGCTCTCGTGGGCCATGACGTGGCACCAGTGGCAGGCCGAGTAGCCGACCGAGAGCAGAACGGGGACGTCCCGCTCCCTCGCGGCGGCGAACGCCTCCTCGCTCCACGGGTACCAGTCGACCGGGTTGTCCTTATGTTGTTGCAGGTAGGGACTGGTTTCCTGCGCGAGGCGGTTCAAGGCTGGGTAGCTCCTGGCAGACGATGACCGGCGTTCCGATCGTCGTGGTGGTGCGACGGGCCGGACCGCTCGATTGTTGGATTCGCACACGAAATTCGCACACGAGACGCGGGTCCGTGGGATCCCGGCGAAGCCCACCGCTGTCCACGATCCTTTCACGGGATCGATTGCACCCCGAACAGGCGGCGGACTGGTCGACGTCGGGGAACCCACCCATGACCACCGCAACCTGTTCGGTCCCTTCTCGCGGCGCGGTCGCGTTGTGCGGCACGACCCATCGAACCGTGAAACGAAAGGTGTTGGAGGATACGTGGGCTCGGACCGGAACTTCCGGCGGGCCGTCGCAAAGGCGAAGAAGCAGTGGTCGCGGCAGGGCAGCGCAGACGGCGCTGCGCAACAGCTTGCGGTGCGACGCGGCCCGAACCGAACGTGCCACGGCACGGCCCGTCGGGTCGGGTCGATCACACAAGTACGAACTCCACACCCGGTGTGTAGGGATCTCTCGTGGCGTGTTGTTCTGCAACGGCACGCCGTTGATGCGCTCGTGGAAGCCCCAAAGCGTGGCGATGTGGCCAATGACGCAGATGCGCTGCCCACTCCATCGAAGTGAAAGATCATCGAGGAAGCGTGCCGTCCGGTCTGCCGCTTCCTGCCAGCTCTCACCGTCCGGGAACCTCTCGGTGACACCTTCGACCGCGCCGAAGACCTCGTCCACGGGAGCACGGTTCAACTGCCCGTAGTCGGCTTCTCGTAGCCGCCAGTCGTGAAGCACCGGAATGTCGGAGCCGTCGAAGGCGATTGCGGCGCACTCCGCCGCTCGCTTCAGATCCGAGGTGAAGCACGCCGTGATTCCGTCCTCACGCCGACGGCGCCCGAGTTCGGCGGCGCGGTGCCGTCCCTCTTCTGTGAGGCTGGGGTTGCCCACCCTGACTCATGGCCGCTCAGGTTGTCTTCACTCTGCTGGTGCATCTCCAGCACGATCTCGATCGCCATCGACGAAGGCTACCGAGGGGCAACGTGGCGCTCTGCTGGAGGCTGTGCGCGGAAGGAGTGCACTGCTGTCTGAACCGACGGCAATCGCGTCACGGTCGGTGCCGTAGTCGACCCTGGCCCAGCATCTCGCCTCGGAATACTGCTATCCCGTCCACTAGGCCTCGCTGCACCACACGCATTCGCCGAGGGCACGCTTGCGACTGCGCTTCATCTCGGGCGCCTTCATCGTCGTCGACCAGCGCGGCAGGCAACGACGGCGGGACGCTTCACGCGGTGCAGTCGACTGAACGGGCGATCGCAAGGGCTGTTGAAGTGCCCGATCACGCTGCATCCCCTAATGACGGCGACTTTCGTCGAGCCAGGCGGTGAGGACATCGCAGGCGAGGCCGAGGTTGCCCATCTGGCAGTGCTGGTCGGCGTGCTCGGCGGCGGTGAAGGTCCGCACGGTGACCGAGCGCGCGGCGGTGAGCGCGGCGGCTTGGGCGCGTGCGTAGACCGGCGGTTGGAAGGCGTCGTGCTCGCCGCACAGGAGCAGGACGTCCTGGGTGACGCGGTCGCTGCCGAGGTGGTCGGGGTTCATGCCGAGGAACCAGTCGACCACCGTCGATCGGGTCGTCGCTGTCGGCGATGTAGAGGACCTGGTCGACGACTTGGCGCAGGGTCGGGGACGAGTCGGGCGCGGACCCGGATGCTCCAGCGCATGAACGCCGGCGGCGCAGCATCGCCCGGGCCGGGCCCGCACGCGGCGCGGGCAGCCGGTAGGAGCCAGTCGTACACCGGCGGCCAGGCCACGACCCGGTCGATGCGGGGTTCGCGTCCGGCGGCGCGCAGCGCCCAGTAGCCGCCCATCGAGATCCCGACCAGGCCGGCGCGCGTCGATGTCGAAGTGGTCGAGCACGGCGCCGACGGGCTTCTCCCAGTCGTGGTCGAAGGTCAGCCCGCCCAGCGCGCGGGCGCCGCCCTGGCCGGGGCCGTCGAAGGCGATCACGTCGAAGCCGGCGCCGGCGATCCGTTGCCAGATGGCGAAGAACTCCTCGATCAGCGAGTCGAACCCGCCGTGCACCAGCACCGTGCCCCGCGCCGGCGTCCGTCGGCCGGCAGCCGGTAGGCCGGCAGCGTGGCGCCGCCGTAGGGGACGTCGTGGCGCACCGCGCCGCGGCCGGCGAAGGCGGCGTCGAAAGGTCGCGGTAGCGGCGGTAGCGCTCGAGCGTGCTCGGCGGAGCCCGGCGGCGTGAAGAACTCGGCGACCCGCAGGTAGCTCGTCGCCCGGTCGAGCCGGCCGCAGCCTCGGCCCGCGGCGCCAGATCCTCGAAGACCGACCGCGGCGTCGGCCGGCCGAGCGGATCCGCGGCGGCCGCTCGCCGCAGATCCGCCGCGGTCGGCGAAGCCCGAGCGCGTGGGCCCGGTTGAGCTGGTAGTCGACGAACGGCCGGCGATGGAACCGCTCGAACCCGACGGGGAGAACGACGGGCTCGGCGGCTGGAGAGGTGCCCATCGAACAAGTCTCGACGGTTACGACCGAGCGCGCTCGAACCCCGCACCGCTGCACAGCGCGTGGCGCTGTGGCAACACCCACGGTCTCGACCGGATACTCGTGGCTGAGCGGAAGCGAGCTCCCTGTTGGACCTGCCGCTCCCACGGGGTCCGCCTGCCGGGCATTGGAGACATCCCGGCGACGCCGAGCCAGCGAGGGTTATGGGATATGCGTTGCCTCCGTCCCGGGGAGCAGATCGTCGAGTGTTCCGAGGTGGGCGCGGACGAGCCGAGCCCGTCCTGCAACGTGATCCGAGGCGCGAAGGTCTGGAACCATCCGAGGTCGTCAAGGACCGACGTCCTTCGGCGGGCCGCGGGGTCGGGCCCGCAGGCCATTGCGTCATCGACGGACCGTCCTGGCCGACACAACGCAAACCGCCAGTTCGCAAAGAGGTTGCTGGCTTCACGCAGGTTCCGTGCGGGCCGAGGTGTTCACTACGAGCCATCAGCGACCGACCGACGGTCAGTCAGGCGTTCGCGGAACGGTCGGGGACGATTGGCTCCGCTGCGCTGAGCATCTCCGCCTTGTTCTGACCCCCGCCAGCGAACTTTGACGCCACTGCACCAGTGCCGTCGTAAAATGCTTTGAAGGTGGGGCTATCGAAGCCGGGTACGTCGCTGCCAT
This sequence comes from uncultured Actinomycetes bacterium, assembly GCA_963731055.1. Taxonomy (GTDB): domain Bacteria; phylum Actinomycetota; class Acidimicrobiia; order Acidimicrobiales; family CADCTF01; genus DATLED01. Next base: position 390,216 of record CAVSUD010000009.1, read on the forward strand.
CTCCGTCCAGCACCGCCTGCATTCCGCTTTCGTCTCGGTCGAGGAGGTAGCCGACTTGTGCCTCGATTGCCTGCAATGCATTCGACTTGACACTCCTCTGCAACGGTCGGCGGATCCCTTTGTGAGCGCTCGCCGTCGTCGTCGTCTCCGGATTTAACGAAACTCGTCGTAGTCGAATCGGTCGAGGTAGATCGCACGTAGAGATTCGTCGGGGTCTGTTGTTGTCTGGCGAGTGTCCGCTAGGCCGGGGCACGTCGTTGCCTGTTCGTACTCGCGGTCGGACACCTCCGAGTCACGCGTCAACACGACGGCGAAAAGCGCGGCGACCGCAGCGATGGACAGGACGATCCCGGCGATCTGAAGCTGGATGACCCGGTACCTGGGCAGCGCCACTGAGTTCCCTTCGCACCGCCGAGCGATCATGATACGGCGCGCAGCACACGCCACGATGGGTCCACACCGTGGCACCGCCGGTCTCACTGTTCCATGTCTCTTCTTGATCCGGTCGGTCATCCGTTCTGCCCCGTATTCGGGAGGCATACAGCCAGCGGTGAGGCCTGGAATTCGGCGTGCTGGCGCTCGTTCGCGGCG
>CAVSUD010000010.1:0-179982 GCA_963731055.1 uncultured Actinomycetes bacterium
CCATGCCACCGCAATGGCCGAAGCCGTGCCCGGCCGGCGCCTGGCCGTGAACCTCTCGGGGGTGGCCCACCACCAGGTTGTTCGGGGCGACGTCCTGGTGCGGTCGGCCCAATGGGAACCGACGAGCTGCCCGATGCATCGCTGACGGTGCTCGCGGCGCTCGACCACGACGTGACCCGACGGGGCGCCTACGCCCTCTACCTCGGGTCGGGCGAGCACCCCGTGCGCCTCCGGGTGCTCGGCCCCGACGCGCTCGCCCCGGGCGCAACGGGCTCCATCCGCATCCACCTACCGGTGCCGTTGCCCCTGCTGCCCGGCGACCGGTTCGTCCTGCGGGAGAACGGACGGGGGGAGACGATCGGCGGGGGCGAGGTGCTCGACGTCGCCCCGGTGGAGCGGGCCTCGCGGGCCCGGCCGGACCGCCGGGTCGAGCGCGTCGTGGCGGAGTGGGGGTGGGTCGACGCGGCGCGGCTGGAGCGGCTCACCGGGACCGCGGTGGCGCCGACGGTCGGCCCGTGGGTCGTCGATCCGGCCGTCCTCGCCGTGGCCGTCGCCGCCCTGCATGGGGCCATCGAGACAGCCGGCCCGTCCGGCCTCGACCTCGCCGGCCTCGACGATCGCGACCGGGCCCTCGTCGCGACCTTGGAGGGCGTCGCCGTGGAGGGCGGTCGTGTCCGATGGCGGGACGCCCCGGCCGACCGCTCGGACCACCCGTACGTCGTGGCCCTGGAGGCAGCCCCGTTCGCGCCACCGACGCCGGAGGAAGCCGGGGTGCCGCGGACCGAGATCCGCGACCTGCTCCGCCTCGGGCTCGTCGTCGAACGGGACGGCTTCCACTTCGCGGCGTCGGCGGTGGAGGAAGCGGTGCGGCGCGTCGCCGGCGTGCTCGCCACGTCACCGGGCGCGCCACCGCGTCGCAGCTCCGCGACGTGTCGGGCACGAGCCGGAAGTACGCCCTCCCCCTGCTCAACCACCTTGACGCCGAGGGGATCACGCGCCGGCGGGGCGACGTCCGGATCCCGGGCCCCCGCCTGCCGCCGGTCGGCTGACCGTCAGGCCGAGCGCTCGTCCTTGGGCTTGGCCGCGGCGAGCGACGGGAGGGAGCGGGGCCGGCGCGACCGCTTCGGCGTGCCGGTGGCGGCCTCGGCCTCCCGGGCCACGGAGGCTACGGCGACGATGTTGGTCATCACCTCGCCGAACGCCTCGGGATCGGCGAGCAGCCACGAGTGGTTGCCGCTCACGACCTCGCCTCTCGGACCCGATCGCCGCGACAGGGCGTCGAACGAGGCCCTCGGGATGATGCGGTCCTGCTCGCCCACAAGACCATGACCGGGAGGTGACGGCGGCGGAGCTCCTCGAGCTCGCGGGTGAGGTCGGCGGTGCGGGCCAGCTGGGCCGCCCGCCACATGGCCCGGGGGTTGCGCAGGAGGTTCGGAAGGGCGTCTTCGAGGATCACGGGCAGCACCCGCGGGCCAGGTGCGGCAGCGGGAGGATGTCGCTCGGGAAGTGGATGCCCCAGTCCCACAGCGGTCGCTGGGCCATCGACTTGACCACCCCACCGGGGCCGCTCGACGACCAGGCCGACCCGCCGACGGAGTTGACCAGCACCAGGGTCCGGACCCGTTCCTGGTGCTGGGACGCGAACTGGATGCTCACGGCGCCGCCGAAGGAGTGGCCGACGAGGAAGACCGGCTCGTCCACCCCCACGGCGTCGAGGAAGCCCTTCAGCCAGCGGCCGTAGCCGCGGATGTCGAAGGAGTCGTCGGGGAGCGCGGCGGAGCCGCCGAAGCCGGGCAGGGCCGGGGCGTAGACCCGGCACCCGAGGTGGACGAGGCGCTTCAGCGCCCGCTTGTAGGCGTGCTGGCCGAGGCCCCAGCCGTGCACGAAGACCAGCGGCAGGCCCTCACCGGCGACGCCGTACAGGGCGGCCCGTCCGTCGACCTCGGTCGACTTCCACACCAGGTGGTCGGCCGGTTGCTCGGCGCGCGCGCTTGCCATCGCAAGCACACGTTACGCAGGTGGGAGCGGGTGGTGCGAGCAGGGGTCAGATGGAGCGGACGGCCAGGAGCTGCTTGCGCTCCACTTCGTTCTTCCCGCCCCAGATCCCGTGCGGCTCGTGGATCTCGAGGCGTACTCAAGACACGGCTTGCGCACCGCACAGACGGCGCAGATGGCCTTGGCCCGGACCTCCCGCTCGTCCTTCTCGTCACGCCGTTGCGCCGGCGGGAACAACGTGGGCGTGCGGCCCACGGCATGCAGCCGACCTGCCACAGTCGGTCGTCTGTGCGCTCATCGCGCACCCCCCGACGGACCCCCTCGCAACGTAGACCCCCAAATTCCTCCTGACAAGGGTGAACTTTCCCGAGCACCGCCCCCCACGTGTAGTCCCTTGACGACCAGCCGTCGCCGAGGGCAGCCAGCTTGCGCCGAAGGCGCCACACGGGAGAGCATGGCCAAGAGCGCGGGTCGGGAGCGCCAGCAGGAGCCGCCCGCCGAGCGGCAAGTCCGCTTGGCCGCAGGCGCCGCAAGGCGCAGAGCGAGGCCAACAGTTCAGGGACCGGCGAACTTGGCCGCGCCTTCGAGGGGCTCGACCTCGAGCAGCAGGCCATCGATGGCCGCGACATGGACCGCCTCGCCGGCGCGGATGGGGGTGGCGCGGTCGGCGCGGGCCCGCCAGGGGCGTCGCGGACGGTGAGACACCGTCGGGCGCGACGTCCGAGGGCGGTCGCCCTGCTCGCCGAGCATCGACTCGGTCCGATGGTCGGGGTGGAGAAGCGGGTGCGCACCATGGCCGGGATGCCGGCGACCATGAACAGGGCCACGCCGGCGATGGCCAGCGGACGGCGATCAGGGGCACCGAGAGGCCGTCGCCGAAGAGGAATGAGGCTCCCGGCCACGAAGGCAGTAGTGCCGATGACGGTCCACGCGCGGGGCGCGCCGGCCTGGACGTCGACCCCGTAGCCGATGATCCCGAGCACGAGGACCGCCAGAGCGATCGGCCGCGGCGGGGAGCACGCCGAGGCCGTAGCCGCCGAGCACGACGGCCGCCGCGCCGGTGGCCCCGGCCACGCCGATGCCCGCGGTGAAGAACTCGAAGAGGATCAGCAGCAGCCCGATCACGAACAGGAGGTAGGCGGCCGACGGCGTGGCGACCGTGTGGAGGAGCTGCGCCAGCAACGAGGGCTCGTCGAAGCGGACGTGGGCGCCGGGCGCCAGCTCCTGTTGGGGCGGCCGCCCGTCCCGCTCGACGACCTTGGTCGGCACCGCGATCCCCGGTACCGAGCTTGATGATGAAGTCGCCGAGCGTGGCGGCCGAGACGGCGGCCGTGCCCGCTTCGAGGGCGGCTTCGGCCGTGTCGCCCCCGACCTGTCGACCGAGGGGCCACCCCCTTCACGTCGGCGGCGGCGAAGACGTCGTAGGCCGCACCGGTGGCGCGGGCCTCCTTGCCGGGACCGACCCAGATGGCGACGGGCACGGCGGCGGGCGTCGATCTCCTGGATCAGGCGCCGAAGCTCGCCCGTCGGCGCCACCGAACCGCGGCTGTCGAGGCGGATCAGGAGCGCTGCGACCCGGTCGGAGGCGGCCTCGTGCAAGGCGTGGGACATGAAGTCCACGTTGATCGGGTCGAGCAGCCCGCTGACCTCGATCACGTCGATCACGATCGCCTCGCTCGGCGGTCGGCTGCTCGTGGGCGCTCCCGACGCCGGCGTCGGGGCAGCACCGAGCGCCGCCAGCGCGGCGGTGAAGAGGAGCAACAAGGTGCTGACTAGCCTGCGGCGAGGAATGGACGTCTCCCAGTTCTGCTCCGCGACCCGGGTGCTCATCGTTGCCGGGAAGGGCGGGGTGGGCAAAACGACCGTCACCGCGGCGCTGGCCCGCATGGCCGCCGACGGGCCGGGCTCGCGCCCTGATCGTCGAGGTCGAGGGCAAGAGCGGGCTCGGCCGCGCTGTTCGGCGGCGCCGGTCGACCTACGACGAGACGTGCTGCCACGGAGGTGGCGACTGGCCGACCGAGGTGCGGGCCCGCACCCTCACGCCCGACGACGCCCTCGCTCGAGTACCTGGAGGACCACGGGCTGAAGCGGATGTCGAAGCGGCTGGCTCGCGACCGGCGCCCTCGACGTGGTGGCCACCGCCGCGCCCGGGCATCAAGGACATCCTCGTGCTCGGCAAGGTGAAGCAGCTCGAGCGGGCTGCGACGCGGCCGACCTGATCGTGCTCGACGCCCCGGCCGCCGGGCACGCCGTCACGTTCCTGACCAGTCGCCCGGGGCCTGCTCGACGCGGTGCCGGGTCGGCCCGATCCGGACCCAGGCCCGGACGTGCGTCGAGCTGCTGACCGACCCGAGCGGTGCCAGGTGATGCTGGTGACGCTGCCCGAGGAGACGCCGGTGAACGAGGTGGTCGAGACGGCGTACGCGCTCGAGGACCGGGTCGGCGTCAGCCTCGGGCCCGTGGTCGTGAACGGCGTCTACCCGCGCGCTCGACGGGCTGGCGACGACCCGAGCTGCCGGCCGTCGGCCGAGCGTCACGTCCGAGCGAGCGCCGAGCGCCCTCCGGGCCGCGGCCGAGTTCCGCCGTCACCGCCAGGAGCTGCAGGCCGAGCAGCTCGCGCGGCTGGCCGAGGCGCTGCCGCTCCCCCAGCTCCACCTGCCGTTCCTGTTCACCGCCGACCTCGGCGCGGCCGGAGCTCGACGTGCTGGCCGACGCGCTGGCCCGGCAGGTGCGAGGCGCTGTGACGACGCCGCGGGCGGCGACCTCTCGGCCCTCGTGTCGAGAACGCACGCATCGTCGTGTGCTGCGGGACGGGCGGCGTCGGCAAGACCACCACCGCCGCGGTCCTCGCCCTGGAGGCGGCCCGCCGGGGCCGGCGGGCCGTGCGTCGTCACCATCGACCCGGCCAAGCGCCTGGCCGACGCCCTCGGCCTCGACGCGCTGACCAACACCCCGGCCGCGATCGCCGGGCGACTGGACCGGGCGAGCTGTGGGCGCTGATGCTCGACACCAAGACGACCTTCGACGACCTGGTCGCCCGGTACGCCGGCCGACGCCCGAGCAGGCCGAGCGCATCCTCGGCAACCGCTTCTACCGCAACATCTCCGGCGCGCTGTCGGGCACCCAGGAGTACATGGCCATGGAGAAGCTCTACGAGCTGCACGACGAACGGCGACTTCGACCTCATCGTCGTCGACACCCCGCCGACCCGCAACGCCCTCGACTTCCTCGACGCCCCGCGCCGGCTCACCCGGTTCCTCGACCACCGCTCTTCCGGCTGCTGATGGTGCCGACCGGCGGCTACCTCAAGGCGGTGAACGTCGCCACGCAGGCGTTCCTGCGCACGATCGCCAAGGTCGTCGGCGGCGAGGTGGTGGAGGACGCGGTCGCCTTCTTCCAGGCCTTCGAGGGCATGGAGCAGGGCTTCCGGGAGCGGGCCGACGCGGTGCTCGAGCTGCTCGACGCGCCGACGACCGCCTTCGTGCTGGTGGCCTCACCCCGGCGCGACGCGGTGGCGGAGGCGCGCGTACTTCGCCGAGCGGCTGGAGGAGCGGGCATCGCCGGTGCAGGCGCTGGTCGTCAACCGGCGTCCACCCGCGCTTCGGCGACGGGCTCGGCCGCCGCCGAGCGCGCCGGACGGCGGTCGGCGCTGGCCGCTCTCGGACGCGAACCTGGCCGACTTCCGCGCCATCGCCGAGCGGCGAGGAGCACCACCTCGCCGACGCTGCGCCAAGCGGTGACGCCGGCGCCGGTGGCCCGGGTGCCGTTCCTCGCCGACGACGTGCACGACCTCGACCGGCCTGGCCGCGATCGGCGCCCACCTCTTCGACCTGCTGCGCCCCGACGCCGCCGTCAGGCGTCGAGGGTCGGCGCTCGGCTCGGGCTCGACGAGGGCGGCGGCCGCGTCCTCGAGCGTCTCGGCCACCGTGACGATGCGGTCGAAGCCGGTGGTGTGCAGCAGCCGGGCCAGCGTCGGCCGGTTGCAGGCACACGGCCACGTCGCCGCCGAGCTCGCGGGCCCGGCGGATGCCGCCGATGAGGGCGCCGAGGCCGGCGGAGTCGACGAACGGCACGCCGGACATGTCGATCAGGAGGCCGGGCGTCGCGCGCCAGCTCGGCGAGCGCCTGGCGGAACTGGCTGACGGTGAAGGCGTCGAGCTCCCCGACCGGGCGGCAGACCGTGTAGCCGTCGCCTCGTCGAACTGGATGTCGAGCACGTGTCCTCCTGGTGGTGGCTGCGGAACATCGCCCCCTACGGGACGATCGCGCCGCTGAACCGCAGCGTTTGGAGCGTCGTACCCATCCGTGGGTAGCCGTCGAACCCGCTGGCCACCCGCGACGTCCTCATCGCCACCGACTCGAAGACCGTCCTCGACGAGGTGCGCTCGGTGCTCGGGTGCCCCGACACACGGTCCGGGAGTGAACAGCGGGCCACGCCGTGCGCGGCGGCGGTTCGAGGAGCAGACCCCGGACCTCGGTGGTCCTCGACTTCCAGATCGGCCCCATGGGCGGCGATGGCCGTCACCCTCGAGCTCCGGCTCGAGGAGGGCGGCGGCCGCCTCGACCACATGCCGATCCTCCTGCTGCTCGACCGGCGGGCCGACGTGTTCCTCGCCCGGCGGTCCGACGCCGACGGTTCCTCGTCAAGCCGCTCGACCCGATCCGCCTCCGCCGGGCCGTCACCGCCCTCCTCGCCGGCGGCACCTACGAGGACGAGTCGTACCGGCCGGCGACGTCGGCGGCGGCACGACCGATCGAGGCCGCAGGCCGCTGATCTAGGATCGGCAACTCTTGCGGCGCAGTCGGCCGCACCGGGGTGTGGCGCAGTTTGGTAGCGCGCTGCGTTCGGGACGCAGAGGTCCCGGGTTCAAATCCCGGCACCCCGACTCGAGGCCGGTTCCCCTTCGTGGGGACCGGCCTTGGTCGCGTCCCGGGGCATGCTGGGCGCATGACCGATTCCGACGACATCGCCCCGGCTGAGCTCGAGGCGCCCGCCGCGTCCGCCGCCCGCCGGGCCCTGCCCCTCCTGGCGGTCGCCATCGTCGTGCTACTGCTCGCGGCCATCGTCTCGGCCTTCCTCGTCGGCGGCGACGACGACGACGAGTCGCCGCAGGAGCGACTCGTCGTCGTCGTCGCCGCCGACGAGGAAGGCCGAGACGATGGCCGCGAGCAGTGACGATGGCGACCGCGGGCTGGCCCGGCGGGCGGCGGACGCGGCGGGCGCCTGAGCTCAGCAGGGCGATGTCGTCGGAATCGGTCATGCGCCCGGCACGTGCCCGGGAACGCGACCAAGGCCGGTCCCCACGAAGGGGAACCGGCCTCGAGTCGGGGTGCCGGGATTTGAACCCGGGGCCTCTGCGTCCCGAACGCAGCGCGCTACCAAGCTGCGCCACACCCCGTGCGGCCAACTGCGCCGCACTGGGTTGCCGATACTAGATCAGCGCCTGCCCCGTCGGTCGTGCGGACGCCACGTCGGCGGCCGGTACGCCTCGTCTGGTAGGTGCCGCCGGCGAGGAGGGCGCGATGGCCCGGCGGAGGCGGATGGGGTCGAGCGGCTTGACGACCAGCCCGTCGGCGTCGGACCGGCGGGCGAGGAACACGTCGGCCCGGCGGTCGAGCAGCATCAGGATCGGCACGTGGTCGGGCGGCCGCCGCCTCCTCGAGCCGGAGCTCGAGGGCGATGGCCATGCCGCCCATGTTGCCGATCTGGAGGTCGAGGACGACGAGGTCGGGCGGTCTGCTCCTGACGGCCGCCACCACGCCTGGCCCGCTGTGCACTGCCCGTACCGTGCGTCGCGGGCCCCCGAGCACCGAGCGGACCTCGTCGCGGACCTTCGAGTCGCGGCGATGAGGACGTCGAGCGACGGTGGCCATGCGGGTACGAAGGCTACCCACGGCTGGGTACGACGCTCCGGACGCTACGGTTCCCGCGGCGCGATCGTCCCGTAGGGGGCGATCCGCCGCATCCGCCACCAGGAGGACATGTGCTCGACATCCAGCTCGATGAGGCCGACGGTACAAGGTCTGCCGACCGGTCGGGGAGCTCGACGCCTTCACCGTCTGCCAGTTCCGCCAGGCGCTCGGCCGAGCTCGCGTCGCAACGCCCCGCCTCCTCATCGACATGTCCGGCGTGCCGTTCGTCGACTCCGCCGGCCTCGGGGCCCTCATCGGCGGCATCCGCCGGGCCCGCGAGCTGGGCGGCGACGTGGCCGTGTGCTGCAACCGGCCCACGCTCGTCCGCCTGCTCCGCACCACCGGCTTCGACCGCATCGTCACGGTGGCCGAGACCGTCGAGGAGGCGGCCGCCGCCCTGCTCGAAGCCCACGCCGAGCGCTGACCGTCGGTCGCTGACTGCCGGCGGCGTCGGAGCGCAGGCGGCCGTCGAACAGGTGGCTGGCCACCGCGCCAGGCCGGCGAGGTCGTGCACGTCGTCGGCCAGGAACGGCACGCGGGCCACGGCGCCGGCTCGACCCGCGTCGGCCAGCGCCGCGAGGTGGGCTCCTCGCGCGTCGGCGATCGCGCGAAGTCGGCCAGGTTCGCGTCGAGCACGCGAGCGCCGATCCGGCCGGCGGCGCGCTCGCGGCGCCCGGCGCCCGTCGCCGAACGGCGGGTGCACGCCGGTTGACGACCAGGCCGTCACGGCGATGCTCGCCTCCTCGCAGCTTGTCGGCGAAGAACACGGCCTCGTCGACCGCGTCGCGCCGGGGTGAGGCCACGAGCACGAACGCGGTCGTCGGCGTCCGCGAGCAGCTCGAGCACCGCCTGGGCCCGCTCCCGGAAGCCCTCCTCCATGCCCTCGAAGGCCTGGAAGAAGGCGACGGCGTCGTCGACCACCTCGCCGCCGACGACCTTGGCGATCGTGCGCAGGAACGCCTGGCGTGGCGACGCTCACCGCCTTCAGGTACGCGCGCGCGTCGGCATCATCAGCAGCCGGAAGAGCGGTTGTCGAGGAAGCGGGTGAGCCGGCGCGGGCGCGTCGAGGAAGTCGAGGGCGTTGCGGGTCGGCGGCGTGTCGACGACGATGAGGTCGAAGTCGCCGCTCGTCGTGCAGCTCGTAGAGCTTCTCCATCGCCATGTACTCCTGCGTGCCCGACAGGGCGCCGGCGATGTTGCGGTAGAAGCGGTTGGCGAGGATGCGCTCGGCCTGCTCGGGCGTCGGCCGCGTAGCGGCGCACGAGCGTCGTCGAAGGTCGACTTGGTGTCGAGCATCAGCGCCCACAGCTCGCCGCCCGCGCCAGTCGCCGTCGATGCGGCCCGGGGTGTTGCGTGAGCGACGTCGAGGCCGAGCGCGTCGGCCAGCCGCTTGGCCGGGTCGATGGTGACGACGCACGGCTCGCCGGCCCGCGGCGGGCCGCCTCGATGGCGAGCGGCCGCGGCCGTGGTCGTCTTGCCGACGCCGCCCGAGCCGCAGCACACGAGGATCGTGCGCTCCGCCACGAGCGCCGAGCAGGTCGCGTCACCGGGCGTCGCTCACAGCGCCTCGCACCTGCCGGGCCGAGCGCGTCGGCGAGCACGTCGATCTCGGCCGCGCCGACTCGGCGGTGAACAGGAACGGCAGGCGCAGCTGGGGCAGCGGCAGCCGCTCGGCGAGCCGACGCGACCTGCTCGGCCTGCAGTCCTGGCGGTGGCGGCCGGAACTCGGCCGCGTCCCGGCGAGCGCGTCGCGCTCGCTCGGCACAGTGCACCTCGGCCGCAGCGCCGGCGGCTCCGGTCGCCGTCGAGCCTCGAGCGGCGGGTAGAGGCCGTTCACGACGACGGGCCCGAGGTCGACGCCGACCCGGTCCTCGAGCGCGAAGGCGGTCTCGACCACCTCGTTCACCGGCGTCTCCTCGGGCAGCGTCACCAGGAGCACCTGGCACCGGCTCGGGTCGGAGAGCAGGTCGACGCACGTCCTGGGCCTGGGTCCGGATCGGCCCGACCCGCACCGCGTCGAGCAGCCCCCGGGCCGACTGGTCAGGAACGTGACGGCGTGGCCGGCGGCCGGTGCGTCGAGCACGATGAGGTCGGCGGCTCGCAGCCCGCTCGAGCTGCTTGACCTTGCCGAGCACGAGGATGTCCTTGATGCCCGGGCACCGCGGTGGAGACCACGTCGAGGGCGCCGGACGACGGCCAGGCGCTTGGAGATGCGCCGCATCCCGTGGTCCTCGAGGTACTCGAGCAGGGCGTCGTCGGGGGTGAGCGTGCGGGCCCGCACCCGGTCGGCCAGCGCCACCTCCTCGGTACGCTCGTAGCGAGGTCGCCGCGCCCGAAGACGTTGCCGAGCCCGCTCTTGCCCTCGACCTCGACGATCAGCGCGTTCAGGCCCGCGTCGGCGGCCATGCGGGCAAGCGCCGCGGTGACCGTCGTTTTGCCGACCCCGCCCTTCCCGGCGACGATGAGGAGCCGGGTCGCCGAGCAGAACTGGGAGACGTCCATTCCTCGCCGCAGGCTAGTCAGCACCTTGTTGCTCCTCTTCACCGCCGCGCTCGGCGGCGCTCGGTGCTGCCCCGACGCCGGCGTCGGGAGCGCCCACGAGCAGCCGACCGCCGAGCGAGGCGATCGTGATCGACGTGATCGAGGTCAGCGGGCTGCTCGACCCGATCAACGTGGACTTCATGTCCCACGCCTTGCACGAGGCCGCCTCCGACCGGGTCGCAGCGCTCGTGATCCGCTCGACAGCCGCGGTTCGGTGGCGCCGACGGGCGAGCTCGGCGCCTGATCCAGGAGATCGACGCCAGCCCCGTGCCCGTCGCCATCTGGGTCGGTCCCGGCAAGGAGGCCCGCGCCACCGGTGCGGCCGACGACGTCTTCGCCGCCGCCGACGTGAAGGGGGTGGCCCCTCGGTCGACAGGTCGGGGGCGACACGGCCGAAGCCGCCTCGAAGCGGGCACGGCCGCCGTCTCGGCCGCCACGCTCGGCGACTTCATCATCCAGCTCGGTGACAGGGGATCGCGGTGCCGACCAAGGTCGTCGAGCGCGGACGGGCGGCCGCCCCAACAGGAGCTGGCGCCCGGCGCCCGCGTCCGCTTCGACGAGCCCGCGTTGCTGGCGCAGCTCCTCCACGCGCGTCGCCACGCCGTCGGCCGCCTACTTCCTGTTGGTGATCGGGCTGCTGCTGCTCCTGTTCGAGTTCTTCACCGCGGGCATGGGCGTGGCCGGGGCCACCGGCGCCGGCGGCCGTCTGCTCGGCGGCTACGGCCTCGGCGTGCTCCCGCACGCGGCCGGTCGCTCTGGCGCTGCTCGTCTCGGCGATCATCGGGTTCGGCGTCGACGTCCAGGCCGGCGCGCCCCGGGCGTGGACCGGCATCGGCAGCGCTGCGCTCGTGGCCGGGAGCTCTTCTTGTGCGACGGGCTCGCGGTCTCCTGATCGCCGTGGCTGCTGGCCATCGGCGGCGTGGCCCTGTTCATGGTCGCCGGCATGCCGGCCATGGTGCGCACCCGGTTCTCCACGCCGACGATCGGACGCGAGTCGATGGTCGGCGAGCAGGGCACGGCGGTCGCCGACGTCGCGCCCGACGGTGTCGTCAGGTCCGCGACGCCCCGTGGCGGGCCCGCACCAACCGGGCCACGCCCGATCCGCGCCGGTGAGGCGGTGCGGGTCGTCGGCCATCGACGGCCTCCTGCTCGAGGTCGAGCCCCTCGAAGGCGCCGCCAAGGACGCCGGTCACTGAGCATCGGCCTCGCTCTGCGGTTGCGGCGCCTGCGGCGCGAGCGGGCTTGCTGCTCGGCGGGCGGCTGCTCGCTGGCGCTCCCGACGCCGCGCTCTTGGCCTCGCTCTGCGCCGTGCGGCGCCTGCGGCGCGAGCGGGCTTGCCGCTCGGCGGCGGCTGCTCGTCAAGAGAACTGCAGGTGGGGGGCGGTGCTCGCGAAAGTTCACCCTTGTCTGGAGGAATTTCGGGGTCAACGGTGCGCGCCAGTCCGTAGGGGGTCGCGTGAGCGTACAGACGAACCGATCGAGCTGTGGCAGATCAAGGCTGCGTGCCGGGACCGCACGCCCAGGTCTTCTTTCCGCCGTCGCAATTCGAGCGTAAGGACGAGAAGGAGGAGCGGGAGGCGCGGGCCAAGGCCATCTGCGCCACGTGCTCGGTCCGCAAGCCGTGCCTGGACTACGCCATCGAGATCCGCGAGCCGCACGGGATCTGGGGCGGGCAGAACGAGGTCGAGCGCAAGCAGCTCGCTGGCCGCCCGCTCCACCTCGACCGGCGCCGGTCGCGACCACACCGGCTCCGCGACGCTGCGTAACGTGCTGCTTGCGATGGCAAGCGCGCCGCCGACGACCGCGCCGACCACCTGGTGTGGAAGCGGCCGAGGTCGAGGGACGGCAGGCGCTGTACGGCGTCGCCGGCGAGGGCCTGCCGGTGCTGTTCCTGCACGGCTGGGGCCTCGGCCAGCACTCCTACAAGCGGGCGCTGAAGCGGCTCGTCCAGCTCGGCTGCCGGGTCTACGCACCGGCCCTGCCCGGCTTCGGCGGCACCGCCGACCTCCCCGGCGACTCGCTTCGACCTTCGCCGGCTACGCCGACTGGGTCGACGGGTTCTGCGAGGCCGTGGAGATCGACGAGCCGGTGTTCCTCGTCGGCCACAGCTTCGGCGGCGGCGTGCGCATCCAGTTGCGCCCAGCGACCAGCCCGAACGGGTCCGCTACCTGGTGCTGGTCAACTCCGTCGGCGGCTCGGCCTGGCGTCGGGCGGCCCCAAGCGTGCGCAGCGATGGCCGAGCGGCCGCTGTGGGACTGGGGCCTCCACTTCCCGGGCGACATCCTGCCCGCTGCCGCAGCTGACGAAGGTGCTGCCCGTGATCCTCGAGGACGCCCTGCCGAACCTCCTGCGCAACCCCCGCGCCCTGTGGCGGGTCGGCCAAGCTGGCCCGCACCGCCGACCTCGACCCCGAGCTCGAGGAGCTGAAGCGCCGGGCACCTGCCGGTCGTCGTGCTGTGGGGCGACCAGGACCGGATCATCCCGAGGGCCTCCTTCGACGCCCTGTGCGAGGCGATCGGGCACGACGGCGAGGTGGTCGACGGGCAACCACTCGTGGCTGCTCGCCGACCCCGACGCCTTCGGCGAGGTCATGACCAACGTCGTCGACGTAGCCTCCGTGGCCCGGGAGGCCGAGGCCGCCACCGGCACGCCGAAGCGGTCGCGCCGGCCCCGCTCCCTCCCGTCGCTCGCCGCGGCCAAGCCCAAGGACGAGCGCTCGGCCTGACGGTCAGCCGACCGGCGGCAGGCGGGGGCCCGGCGATCCGGACGTCGCCCCGCCGGCGGGTGATCCCCTCGGCGTCGAGGTGGTTGAGCAGGGGGAGGGCGTACTTCCGGCTCGTGCCCAACGCGTCGCGGAGCTGCGACCGCGGTGGCGCCGCCCGGTGAGGTGGCGAGCACGCCGGCGACGCGCCGCACCGCTTCCTCCACCGCCGACGCCGCGAAGTGGAAGCCGTCCCGTTCGACGACGAGCCCGAGGCGGAGCAGGTCGCGGAGCTCGGACCGCGGCACCCCGGCTTCCTCCGGCGTCGGTGGCGCGAACGGGGCTGCCTCCAGGGCCACGACGTACGGGTGGTCCGAGCGGTCGGCCGGGGCGTCCCGCCATCGGACACGACCGCCCTCCACGGCGACGCCCTCCAAGGTCGCGACGAGGGCCCGGTCGCGATCGTCGAGGCCGGCGAGGTCGAGGCCGGACGGGCCGGCTGTCTCGATGGCCCCATGCAGGGCGGCGACGGCCACGGCGAGGACGGCCGGATCGACGACCCACGAGCCGACCGTCGGCGCCACCGCGGTCCCGGTGAGCCGCTCGAGCCGCGCCGCGTCGACCCACCCCCACTCCGCCACGACGCGCTCGACCCGGCGGTCCGGCCGGGCCCGCGAGGCCCGCTCCACCGGGGCGACGTCGAGCACCTCGCCCCCGCCGATCGTCTCCCCCCGTCCGTTCTCCCGCAGGACGAACCGGTCGCCGGGCAGCAGGGGCAACGGCACCGGTAGGTGGATGCGGATGGAGCCCGTTGCGCCCGGGGCGAGCGCGTCGGGGCCGAGCACCCGGAGGCGCACGGGGTGCTCGCCCGACCCGAGGTAGAGGGCGTAGGCGCCCCGTCGGGTCACGTCGTGGTCGAGCGCCGCGAGCACCGTCAGCGATGCATCGAGCATCTGCGTCGGTTCCCATTGGGCCGACCGCACCAGGACGTCGCCCCGAACGACCTGGTGGTGGGCCACGCCCGAGAGGTTCACGGCCAGGCGCCGGCCGGGCGCGGCTTCGGCCATTGCGGTGGCATGGCTCTGGAGCGCCCGCACCCGCACCCGCCGGCCGCCCGGAAGGAGGTCGAGCTCGTCGTCGGCGGCGATGGACCCGCCGGTGAGCGTGCCGGTGACGACGGTGCCCGAGCCCTTGGCCGCGAACGAACGATCGATCCAGAGGCGGGGCCGCCCGCGATCGACGGCGACGGGCGTGGCGGCCAGCGAGGCGCTCGAGCGCGTCCCGCAGGTCGTCGAGACCGACGCCCGCTCGGGGCGTCGACGGCCACCACCTCGGCGTCGGCCAGGAAGGTGCCCGCCGCCCGCTCCTCGATCTCGAGGCGGGCCAGCTCGACGTCGTCGTCGTCGACCAGCCCGACCTTCGTGAGGGCCACGACCCCGGCCGAGATCCCGAGGAGGGAGAGGATCCGGAGGTGCTCCTCCGATTGCGGCTTCCAGCCCTCGGTGGCGGCCACCACGAACAGACAGGCGTCCACGGCGCCCACCCCGGCGAGCATGTTCTTCAGGAACCGCACGTGGCCGGGCACGTCCACGAACGCGACCTCCCGGCCCGACGGCAACGGGGTGAACGCGAACCCGAGGTCGATGGTCAGGCCGCGCGCCTTCTCCTCGGCGAAGCGGTCGGGATCGGTGCCGGTGAGGGCGAGCACGAGGGTGGACTTGCCGTGGTCGACGTGGCCGGCGGTGGCGACGACGTGCACGCTACGGAAGGGACGCCAACGCGGCGCCGAGCACCGCGTCGTCGCCGGGGTCGACGGTGCGGAGGTCGAGCACGGTGCGGCCGCCGGTGACGCGCGCGATGACCGGCGGGTCGAAGGACCGCAGACGCGCCGGCGACGTCGCCGGCGAGGGCGACGCCCGCCGACGGGATGGTGACCCCGGGAGCGGCCCCGCCGCCGGGCACGGCGTCGCAGCCGACGACCTCGCCGCGGCCGAGCGCGGCCGCCCGCGACCGGAGCTCGGCCACCGGGATGGTCGCCATCCGCCAGAAGGGAATGGCGGCCCCGTCGCGTCCGAGGTAGGCGAGGGCCACGTCCTGCAGAGCGGCCAGCACGAGGCCGCCCGGCCGAAGGGCCCGCGCCAGGGGATGACGCCGGCAGGTCTCCACGAGCTCGGACGATCCGGCGATCACGCCGGCCTGGGGCCCCCCGAGGAGCTTGTCGCCGGAGAAGGTCACGAGGCTGGCGCCGGCCTCGAGCGTCTGGCGCACCGCTGGCTCGCCGTCCAGCCACGTCGGGGGCCCCTGTCGGCCGAGCCACGGCGTCGCGGCGTCCAGCAGGCCGGAGCCCACGTCGGCGACCACCGGGAGGCCGAGGGTGACCAGCTCGGCGATTTCCACCGAGGCCGGTGAACCCGACGACGCGGTAGTTCGACGTGTGGACCTTGAGGACGAGTGCGAGGTCGTCGACGTCGTGGACGGCCCGCTCGTAGTCGGTCCGGGCGCGTTCGGTTCGTGGTGCCGACCTCCACCAGTCGGGCGCCCGACTGGTGCAGGACCTCGGGGATGCGGAAGCCCCCGCCGATCTCGACGAGCTCGCCGCGGCTGACGGCGACGGCCCGTCCGGGCCCGGCCAACGCGGCCAGGACGAGGAGCACCGCCGCCGCACCGTTGTTGACGACCAGCGCGTCCTCGGCGCCGCAGGCGCGGGCGAGGAGGGCGGCGGCGTGGGCGGAGCGAGACCCGCGGCCGCCCGTCGCCAGGTCGAGCTCGAGGTTCGAGTAGCCGCCGGGAACGGACGGACCGAGGGGCGCCCGGCCCAGGTTCGTGTGCAGGAGGACACCGGTGGCGTTGACGACCGGGCGGAGCAGGGCCACGGCGACCGCTTCGGCGCGGGAACGAGCGGACTCGGGGTCACCGGCTGCGATGGCCGCTCGCGCCGCGTCGACGAGCAACGGGTGGGGGAGGCCGACGTCGGCCAGTTGGCGCGCCAGCCGGTCGACGGAAGGGGGGCGCACGCGCGCACAGACTACGAGGCGTGCCCGACTTCGTCCTGTGCCGCCGCGACCAGCTGGTCGAGGGTCGGGGCCGGCCGGCGCGACGCCGGAGACCGGTACCTCGCCGTGTTCCTGGTCGAGGGGCAGGTCCACGTCCTCGACAACCTCTGCCTGCACGTCGGGTCACCCATCGACGGCGGCCCGGTCCACGACGGGCTCGTGCACTGCCCCTGGCACGGGTGGGCCTACCGGCTGGCCGACGGATCCCTCGTCACTGCGTTCGGCGATCTTCCCGGGCTCCGGACCTATTCGCACACGATCACGGATGACGGTGGGGTGCGGGTGACGCTCGAAGCGGCCGTGGGAGACTGAGGGCGGTAATGCGCTCGCTCCTCCGGTTCGTCTTCCGGACCATCGCCATCTTCGTCGTCTGCTCGGCGGCCGTTCCGATCACCGTCGCCGTGATCGTGCTGGCGTCGTTCATCTTCCTGCCTCTCCCCGCCAAGCTGCCCGAGGCCAAGGTGCTGGAGGCCGGGATGGTGAGCCGGGTCTACGACCAGAACGGCACCGAGATCGGCCAGTTCCGCGAGTTCGAGCAGTCGATCCCGGTGAAGCCGACCGACATCCCTCTGCACCTCAAGCAGGCCGTGATCTCCTCGGAGGACCGGAACTTCTACCAGCACGGCGGCATCGACGTCCGCGGCTCGATCCGCGCCCTCACCGCCGATCTCCGCGGCGGCGGCATCGCCCAGGGCGGGTCGACGATCACGCAGCAGTACGTGAAGAACACCTACGTCGGCAAGGAGCGCACGCTCGCCCGCAAGGTCCGGGAGGCCGTCGTCGCCAGCCAGCTCGACCGTCAGATCGACAAGGAGGAGGTGCTCTTCCGCTACCTCGACACGCTGTCGCTCGGCGAGGGGGCCTATGGCGTCGGTGCCGCGTCCGAGACGTACTTCCGCAAGCCGGTGAGCCAGCTCACCCTCTCCGAAGCGGCCATGATCGCCGGCCTGATCCCGGCGCCGAGCCGCTACGAGCCCCGCGGCGACGTCATGGCCGCCGAGGCCAAGCCGCGAGATCGTGCTGCGCAACATGCTTCACGAGCAGTACCTCACCCAGGCCCAGTTCGACGAGGCCTTCACCCAGACCATCTGGCTCGAGGGCTCCACCCCCGATCCGCCGCCGGGGCCGTACACGCTCGTCTACCGGGCCCGAGACCAGATCAACGCCTACCCGTACTTCATGGACTACGTCGAGAAGTACCTGAAGGGGAAGTACGGCGAGAAGAAGGTCGACACCGGCGGGCTGCGCATCCAGACGACGCTCGATCCCCGCGTGCAGGGCGAGGCGCAACGGGCCGTGTCGGACGCCATCAAGGGCGCCCTTCCCGTCAACCGCACCGTCGGGGCCCAGGCGGGCCAGCCGACGCCGCTCGAGATGGGTCTGGTGGCGGTCGAGCCGCAGACCGGGTTCGTCAAGGCACTCATCGGTGGGCGCGACTTCTACGCCCAGAACGACAGCGGGGCCCAGGTGAACCTGGCCCTCGGCGGTTGCTACAAGCCGCCCGACGACGTGCCGGTCGAGGTCGAGGCCACGTGCTGGCCGCTGGCGGCCGAGAACCAGTACCCCCAGAGCGGCGGCAGCGGGCGGCAGCCCGGCTCGTCGTTCAAGCCCTTCGTGCTGGCGACGGCGTTCGAGAAGGGGGTGCAGCCGTCGAAGGTGTACCCGGCCCCGAACTCCTATCGGATCCCCGACTGCAAGCCGACCCCGAAGTTCGACTGCACGATCGGCAACTACGAGGGTGCGTCCTACGGCAGCGCCGATCTGCGCACCGCCACCCACAAGTCGATCAACACCGTCTACGCCCAACTGATCCGCGACGTCGGATGCAAGGAGACGGCGGAGATGGCCAAGAAGCTCGGCGTCACGTCCGCCTGGTACTCGCCCCGTGTGCACACCTGCTCGGGCTCGTTCGCCCTGGGCACCCTCGACCTGTCCCCGCTGGAGATGGCGTCGGCCTACGGCGTCTTCGCCAACCGCGGTCTGCGGCAGGACTCGACGCCGATCGTGCGGGTGGAGGACCGAGACGGCAACGTGCTCGAGGACAACCGCCGTCGTGAGCCGGCGAGGGCGATCGACGAGGTCGTCGCCGACAACGTGACCGACGTGCTGCGCGGGGTCATCGAGTGGCGGCACCGGCAAGGACGCCGAGATCGGTCGGCCCGCGGCGGGCAAGACGGGGACCTCGCAGGCCAGCAAGAACTCGTGGTTCGTCGGGTACACGCCGACGCTGTCGACCGCCATCTGGGTCGGGTACCGCGACGAGCCGATCTCCATGCGTTCGGTCAAGGGATGTACGCCGATGACCGGTGGTTGCCTCCCGGCCAAGACGTGGAAGTCGTTCATGGCGCCGGCGCTCAAGGACGTGCCGGTGACGGAGTTCAACGAGCCGGCGCCGATCAAGATCATCACCGACAAGCTGTCGAAGGCGGCCCGCACGGGCATCGACCCCGGCGAGCAGCGCCGTCCGTCCGGGCACCGGGATCGGTGGCCCCTACATCGTCGGCCCCGCCACCCCGAAGGCCGAGACCCCGCCGGCGCCGACCACGACAACCACCACGGCCCCCGAGGCTCCCGCCGCCACCACGACCACGACGAGACCGACAACCGCCCCGGGTCCGACCACGTCGACGACGGCGGGCAGCATCCTCCGCCCGTGATGTCGGCCGCCCTCTGCAGCCGGCTGGAGCGCCCTACGCCCTTGTTGCCGGCGGAGGGGTCGCCGCCGTCGGGGCACTTCAGGACCTTCTCGCACGAGGCCCGGATGGGGACGCCGAAGAACACGCCGTCGGTGGTGAAGCCGAGCGGGGCATAGGCCCGGGAGGAGACGCCGAGCACCTTGCCGTCGCTGTTGAGCAGCGGCCCGCCCTGGAAGGCCTGGCCGATGGCGGCGTCGTGCTGAATCCCGGCCGCGGAGACGTCGGCCACGAAGCCCTGGGTCACGGCTCCACCGGCGGCCCCGAGCCCCGAGACGGCGAAGATCCGTTCGCCCGTCTTCAGCGCCGGCTCCTTGCCCGCGAACTCGAGCTTCTTGATCCCGCCCTTCTTCACGATGAGGAGGGCGAGGTCCTTGTCCTCCTGCCAGGTCCAGAGGGTGGCCGGGAGCTCTTGGTCGCCCTTGCGGATCTTGATCGGCGGACCGGGCGTGCGGGTGGCCGCCCGCACCGTGTTGAAGGAGGTGATGCATGAGGGACTGGTCGCCGTCGGACGCGACGACGAAGGCCGAGCCGACCGATGGTTGCCCGGCCTCGTCGAGGGTCGACACGAACCAGATCGACGACTGGACGTCCTTCACCAGCGCATCGAGGGTCTCGCCCTCGGCGCGGATCTTCTTGATCGGCTCGAGCTCGGCCCGAACCTCGTCCTTGGCCGACTCCCGCTCCGCCGCGATGGTGTCGAGGGCGGTCTGGAAGCGCTGGTCGAAGCTGCCGGTGAAGCTCTGGATCCGGTCCTCGTTGGCGGAGAGCCGGTAGTCGTAATAGGCGTAGAGCACGGTGCCGCTGAAGGCTGATCCGACCGCGGTCGCCAGGATCAGCATCGAGATCCCGAGGATCGTCTTGGGGACGAGGCGCTCCCGCCACGGCGGCGGGCGGTAGTCCTGGTCGAAGACGGGAACCGCCTCGGCCGAGTCCTTCGTGCGCAGCGCCATCGCGGTCACGTTACCCGTGCCCTTCGCGACGACTGCCTCATGGCGGCCACCGGTAGTGTCGCCCCGTGTTCGCGGTGCTCGCCCTCCTCTTCCTGGTGGTGCCGTTCGTCGAGCTCTTCCTCCTCATCCAGGTCGGGCAGGCGATCGGCGCGCTGCCGACGATCGCCCTGCTGGTCGTCGTCAGCCTCGCGGGGGCATGGCTCGTGAAGCGGGAGGGCCTCGCGGTGCTGCGCCGGGGCCAGCTGCTCGTCCGCACCGGAGAGGTCCCGGGTCGCGAGGTGGTCGATGGCGTGCTGATCCTGCTCGCCGGCGCCCTCCTGGTCAGCCCCGGGTTCTTCACCGACGTCCTCGGCTTCGCGCTGCTCCTCCCGCCGGTCCGAGCGGTCCTGCGGACCATGGCCTCGGCGCAACTGGCGCGACGGGCCGCCCTGCGCCTGGAGCGCTTCTGATGGTCGACGCCCGCGCCATCCCGGTCCGCGACGCGGCCACCGTCATGCTCGTGCGGGACGGGGCCGAGGGCATGGAGGTCTTCATGCTCCGCCGCAACCTGAACTCCGACTTCGTGGGCGGCGCCTACGTGTTCCCCGGCGGTGCGGTCGACGAAGCCGACCGGCACGCCGACCTGGAGGCGGTCTGCCAGGGCCGCTCCGACGAGGCGGCCAGCCACCAGCTCGGCATCCCGTCGGGCGGGCTGGCCTTCTGGGTCGCCGCCATCCGCGAGAGCTTCGAGGAGGCCGGCGTGCTCCTGGCCGTGCCCGAGGCGAGCGACGACGTCATCTCCTTCGCCGACGAGGCGACCGCCGCGAGGTTCGTCGAGCACCGGCGGGCCGTCGACGGCGGCGAGAAGCGGCTACGCGAGATCTGCGCCCTCGAGCACCTCCGGCTCGACGTCGATCGCATCCACTACTTCAGCCACTGGATCACGCCGGAGGGACCGCCCCGGCGCTACGACACGCGCTTCTTCGTGGCCGCCGCCCCGCCCGAGCAGGTGCCGCTGCACGACGACCGCGAGACCATCGCCAACCTGTGGGTCCGCCCGCAGGACGCCCTCGAGCGGCACGGGCGAGGCGAGCTCGACCTCATCCTGCCGACCATTCGCAACCTCATGGCCATCGGTCGCTTCGACCGCAGCGCCGACCTGCTGGCCCACGCGCAGCAGATCAGCGAGGTGCCGGCGATCCTGCCCCGCATCGTCCACGACGAGGGCGGGATGCGGATCCTGCTGCCCGACGATCCGGGCTACGACGAGGCGGTCGGCGCCATCCCGTCCGGCACGCCGCTGCCCGGTCGTCCCGGCGGCCCATCGATGCCGCCCCCGGCCGACGGCGGGGGCGAGGCGTGAGCGACGCGGCCGTCGTCGTCGGCGTGCCGGTGGAGCTGAGCCCGCTCGTCCGCCGGCTCACGTGCCCGAACCCCGGCGTGATGACGGGCCCGGGCACCAACACCTATCTGGTGGGCCGCGAAGACGTGGTGGTGATCGATCCCGGTCCCGACGATGCCGGGCACCTCGATGCGGTCGTCGCCGCCGCCGGCGACCGGATCAAGTGGATCGTCGTGACCCACACCCACCCCGACCACTCGCCGGGCGCGGAACCGCTACGGGCCCGGTTGCGACCCGACGTCGCCGTCCTCGGCTTCGAGGCCCGCGACGGGTTCGAGCCCGACGCCCCGATCGGCGACGGCCAGGTGATCGCCGGCGACGGGTTCTTCCTCCGGGCCGTGCACACCCCGGGTCACGCCGGCAACCACCTCTGCTACCTCCTCGAGGAGGAAGGGCTGCTCTTCTCCGGCGACCACATCATGAACGGCTCGACGGTCGTGATCGGTCCGCCCGACGGAGACATGGCGATCTACCTCGAGTCCCTCGAGCGCGTCCGCCACCTCGGCGTCCGGGCCATCGCCCCCGCCCACGGCGCCGTGATCGCCGACCCCACGGCCAAGATCGACGAGTACGTCGGCCACCGCCGGGACCGCGAGGAGAAGGTCGTCGCCGCGCTCGACGGCCGCCGGTCCCGCCACCATCGACGCGCTCGTGCCGGTCGTGTACTCCGACGTCGACGCGGCCCGGTTCCCGATCGCCCGCCGGTCGCTGTGGGCCCACTTGCGCAAGCTCGTGGGCGACGGTCGCGCCGCGTCGACGGACGCGGACGACGACGCGTCGATGTGGGAGATCCGGACCGCCCCTTGACGTACCGGGTCACCGTGGTCGTGCCCGCCTTCAACGAGGCGGCGCGGATCGGCCGCACCGTGCAAGAGCTCCGCACCGCGCTCGCCGACGTCGGCGAGGGCGGCGCCGAGGTGATCGTCGTCGACGACGGTTCGACGGACTACACCGCCACCGCGGCGGAGGAGGCCGGCGCCGACACGGTCGTCCGGCTCGGGGTGAACTCGGGCAAGGGGGCCGCCGTGCGGGCCGGCGTCGCGGCGGCGACCGGACGCACGATCGTCTACACCGACGCCGACCTGTCGTACCCGCCGGACCAGGTGCTCGCCCTGCTGGCGCGGGTGGAGCAGGGGTCACCCTTCGTCGCCGGCAGCCGCAAGCACGTCGACACCGTCACGCTGATCCGCGGCCGCCGGCTGCGCGAGGTCAGCGGTCGGGTCTTCAACCTGCTGTCGCGCCTCGTCGTGCTCGGGCGCTATCGCGACACGCAGTGCGGGCTGAAGGCCTTCGATGCCGCGACGGCACAGCTGCTGTTCGGTGCGGCGCGAGTGGACGGGTTCGCGTTCGACGTCGAGCTGTTCCTGCTGGCGGAGCACTTCGGGGTCCCGATCGTCGAGGTGCCGGTGCGGGTGTCGAACGCCGCCTCGTCGTCGGTGCAGATGAGCCGCGACGCGCGGCGCATGATCGGGGATCTCGCCCTCATCCGGCGGTGGTCCCGCGACGGGACGTACGGAGCGCGCCGCTAGCCCCCTCCGAGAGAGGGTGATGCCGCGCGGGCGTCGAACTACTCCAACGGATGACCAGCCGCAGCACCGACGTCCCGAACCTCCTTTCCCTCGCGCGCGTTGCGGAGCTGCTCGACCTCGCCCCGACGGCGGTCGAGGGGCTGGTCGGCGCGCGCTACCTGGTTCCCGCGGGGACGGACGGTCTGGCGCCCGTGTTCGCCCTCAGCGACGTCAAGGCGTTCCTGGCCCGCAACGCCGACAACGGGTCGGGGAACGTCCTCCCGGGCGAGCCCGATCCGGCCGACGCCGACGACCTGCTCGAAGCCCTCGACGGTCGCTGCGGCGACATGGCCCGGCGGGCCCACGACATCTTCGTCACCGTCTTCCCGGATGCGGCGTCGCAGGGGTCCCGCGAGCGGGACCGCTTCGTCGCGCAGGCCAAGGCGCGGTTCGAGGCGATCCTCGCCGTCGCCAGCCACGGGGCCGAGGTCGACGAGGCGCTCACGGCCGACCTGCGGGAGGTCGGGGCGACGGCGGCGTGGGCCGACTCGCCGTTGCCTCAGCTCCTCGTCGTGCTGCGCATCAGTCGCGACCTCGTCGTGCAGACCGCGGTCGAGGTGGCGGAGGAACGGGGCGGCCACTGGAGCCTCGCCGCTGTCGCTCCTGCTGACGCGTGTGCTCCCGGCGATGGACCGTCTCACCGACGCCATCGCCCAGGGGTACTGGGACGCCGTCGTCGGTCGCGAGGCCGAGCAGAAGGCGCGCTACGAGCACGTCGTGGAGCACTCCTCCGACGGCGTGTACGAGGTGGACCTCGATGGGTGCATCCAGTACGCCAACCCCTCGCTCGGCGTCATCCTCGGCCGGCGCGTCGAGGACGTCGTCGACCGGTCGCTCGCGCGAGGTCATCGTGCCGGTCGACGACCACGGCGCCGTGGAATCGCTCATCAGCGAGCCGCCGGGCGGCGCCCGGCGGGTGGAGCTCGTCGTCTTCCGACCCGACGGCGTCCGGCGCGTGCTCGAGATCCGCACCACGGCCCGTCGTCTCGATGGCGTCGTCGTCGGGTTCCAGGGCGTCGTGCGCGACGTGACGACGGCGCCGCGACCTCGAGGCGGACAAGAACGAGTTCCTGGCCCTGATGACCTACGACCTGCGCCAGCCGCTGACGACGATCCTCGGTCTCGGCGCGACGCTCGAGTCGCACGCCCCCGAGTTGGGCGAGGAGCGGATACGCCGGACCGGCGCCGCCGTCCGCCGCCAGGCCGAGCGGATCTCGCGGCTGGCCGACGACCTCCACGACATCAGCCGTCTCGAGGCGCAGACGCTGCTGCTCAGCCCGCGACCCGTGGAGCTGGCCGCCTCGATCCAGGCCGCGTTGGCCCCCATCGATCGTCGTGAAGCCGTCGTCGTCGCCGTCCCCGCCGGCCTGCAGGTGCTGGCCGACCCGCGCCGCCTCGAGCAGGTCGTGGCCAACCTCGTCGAGAACGCCTTCGCCTACGGCGCGCCGCCGGTCGAGGTCCGGGCGACGATCGCCGGCAAGGACGGCGCCGTCGAGATCGCGGTGATCGACCACGGTCGCGGGGTGGCCGACGCGCTCGTGCCGAGCCTCTTCGACCGCCTGCGTCTCCTGGCCCACCGCGATCGCGACCGGTCGCGTGGCACCGGGCTCGGCCTCTCCCTCGTCAAGGGGCTGGTCGAGGCCATGGGGGGGCGGGTCTGGTACGAGCAGGTGCCCGGCGGCGGCGCCGACTTCCGGTTCCGCCTCCCGGTGCCCCACGCCGGCGAGCGGTGACATCGGTCATATCCCGAACGTTGTCGACGGTACCGTCATCTATCGTCGTTCACCGTGACTTCCCTCGCTGAGGCGCCGACGGGGGCCGCGGCCCCCGCCGCCCCGCCCCTCCTGTCGGCCGCCGGTGTCCGGAAGATCTACCGGACCGGCGCCGAGTCCGTCGATGCGCTGCAGGGCGTCGACCTCGATCGTCGGCGCCGGCGAGTTCGTCGCCGTCATGGGGCCCTCGGGCTCCGGCAAGACGACGCTGCTCAACTGCCTGTCCGGCCTCGACGACATCGACGCGCGGCACCGTCGTCGATCGAGGGCGAGGACATCCACGCGATGTCCGACGCGCGGCGCACCAAGCACCGGGCGTCGACGATGGGCTTCATCTTCCAGGCCTTCAACCTGATCCCGGTCTTCACCGCGACCGAGAACGTCGAGCTGCCGCTGCTGCTCGCCGGCGTCGCGGCCAAGGAGGCCCGGCGACGCGGCCATCGCAGACGCTCGAGCGGGTCGGACCTCGGCCACCGCGCTCGACCACCGGCCGACCGAGCTGTCCGGCGGCGAGCAGCAGCGGGTCACCATCGCTCGCGCCCTCGCCGGACGGCCCGCGATCGTGTGGGCCGACGAGCCGACCGGCAACCTCGACTCCGAGACGGCGGGCGCGGTGATGGACCTCCTCGACGAGCTGCACCGCGACGGGCTCGACCCTGATCCTCGTCACCCACGACCAAGGCATCGGCGCCTCGGCCGAGCGGCGCATCGCCATGCGCGACGGCTCGATCGTGCTCGACGAGCGCCTTCGCTGATGATGGGTCGAGACCGGGTTGCCGGACTGCTGGCGTGGGTCGTCGGCGTCCTCTTCACCCTCGGACTCCTGGCCGGCGGCCTGTTGCCGCCGCCCGTGGTCGTGCTGTCGATCGCCGTTCCTCGTGATCGCGGCCCGCAAGCCCGTCCTGCGTCGGCTGGCGATCCGCAACGCCTCGCGCCGGCCCCGCGAGACGGCGCTCATCCTCCTGGGCGCCCTGCTCGGCACGGCGATCATCACCGGCTCGGCCACCGTCGGCGACACCCTCGGCAGCTCGATCCGCCAGGGGGCGTTCACCAAGCTCGGACCGATCGACGAGCTCGTGCGGACATCGGACGTCGCCGGCCAGCTCGCGGCGACGAAGGCGGTGCAGGCGGCGGCGGACGGGGACGACCGGATCGACGGCGTGCTCCCCATCACCGCCATCTCGGCCAGCGTCGCGACCACCGGCGATGCCGCCAACCGTCGGGCCGAACCGGGCGCCACCGTCCTCGAGGTCGACTTCGCGGCGGCTCGCGCGTTCGGCCGGGACGCCGACGCCGTCGGTTTGCAGGGGGCCACGCCGGCCGAAGGCCGCGCCGTCGTCGGCGCGGACATCGCCCGCACCCTCGACATCGGACCGGGCGACCGGATCGACGTGTTCGCCTACGGCGCCACCCACGCGTTGACCGTCGACCGGATCGTGCCCCGCCGGGGCGTGGCCGGCTTCGGCCTCGGCTTCGGCAGCGAGGCCCCGAACGTCTTCGTCACCCCGGGCACCATCGCCGGCCTGGCCGCCGCCGCGCCCGGGGTCGGCTCGCCGCCGGGCACGTTCGTGGCCGTGTCCAACGCTGGCAACGTCATCGACGGCGCCGAGCTCTCGGGGGTCGTCACCGAGCGCATCGTCGCCCCGGCCCTCGCCGCGGCCGGCATCCAGGCCCAGACCGACACGGTGAAGCAGGACCTGCTCGACGGGGCGAAGGCCCAGGGCGCCCAGTTCACGCAGCTGTTCACCGCCTTCGGCACCTTCAGCGTCGCTGGCCGGGATCCTGTTGCTGATCTCGATCTTCATCATGTTGGCCGAGGAGCGGAAGACCGAGCTCGGGATGCTCCGGGCCGTCGGCCTGAAGCGGGCCGGCCTCGTCGGCACGTTCTCCCTCGAGGGCTGGATGTACTCCCTGGCCGCCGCCGCCCTCGGCACGATCGCTGGCATCGGCGTCGGCCGGGCCATCGTCGCGGCGACGGCGGGCATCTTCAGCGACGGCGGCCGCTTCAGCCTCGAGCTCGAGTTCACCGCCAGCCGGGCCAGCATCCAGCGCGGGTTCCTCGTCGGCTTCGTCTTCTCCCTCGTCACCGTGCTGGCCACCTCGGTGTGGGTGTCGCGCCTCAACGTGATCCGCGCCATCCGCGACCTCCCGGATCCGAAGGTCGTGCGCCCGCGCGTCCGCACGCTCGTGTTCGGCGGGCTCGTCCTCCTGGTCGGTGTGGTGCTGACCGCGGCCGGCTTCTCCGGGAAGGCGCCGGCGCCGCTGTTGATCGGTCCGCCGATCGCCGCGCTCGGCGCGGCCGTCGTCCTGCGCCGGTGGCTGCCGAAGCCGCGGTGGACTCCGTCGCCGCCGTCGTCGGCCTCGTGTGGGGCACCGCCTGCTTCGACATCGCCGGCGAGATCTTCGACAACCCCGACATCTCGCTGTTCGTCCTCGATGGCGTCGTCCTCAGCATCGCCGGCGTGATGCTCGTGACCCGACACCAGGCCGCCATCGGCGCGGTGGTCCGCCGCATCGGCGGGGGCTCGCGCAACATGTCGCTCCGGCTCGGATTGGCCTATCCGCTGGCCAAGGCCTTCCGCACGTCGCTCATCCTCTCGACCTTCACCCTCGTGATGTTCACGCTCGTCTCGATCACCCTCTTCAGCGGCGTCTTCGGCCAGCAGATCGACGACTTCACGGCCAAGGTCAGCGGCGGGTTCGACGGGCAGGCGTTCTCCAACCCGAGCAACCCGGCCCCGGTCGAGGCCATCGAGGCCGTCGAGGGCGTGGAGGCGGTCGCGCCGCTGGCGACGCTCGGCGTGCAGTTCGACGTCGTCGGCCTGCGGGACGACCCGGAGGTGCCCAACTTCGCCTTCTATCCCATCGGCGGCTACGACCAGCGCTTCGTCGACGGCGGCCCGCCCGCGCTCGAGGAGGTGCTCCCGGAGCTCGGTTCGGCCGACGCGGCGTGGCGCGCCGTCCTCCAGGATCCGTCCCTCGTCATCGTCGACAAGTTCTTCCTGCAGCGCGGTGGCGGCCCTCCGGAGGGAGCGGTCGAGGTCGGTGACCGCATCACGGCCCGCGACCCCGTCACCGGCACCACGCGCGAGCTGCGGGTGGCCGCCCTCGCCGGCCTCGGGTTCGGCCAGGCGCCGGCCTACGTCGGCGTCGACGGCCTCCGCTCCTTCGTCGGTGATCGGGCCGTCCTCGATCTCGTCCGCTTCCGCACGGCGGCGGGCATCGACCCCCAGACCGTCGCCGAGCGCCTGAATGGTGCGTTCGTCGAGAACGGGATGTCGGCGGACTCGTTCCGGTCCCAGGTCGGCCAGGCCTTGGCGCAGCAGCAGTCGTTCTTCCGCCTGATGCAGGGCTACCTGTCGCTCGGGCTGGTGGTCAGCGTCGCCGGCATCGGCGTCGTCATGATCCGGGCCGTACGCGAGCGGCGACGCGAGGTCGGCGTGCTCCGGTCGCTCGGGTTCGACAACAAGCAGGTCCGTCGGGCCTTCATCGCCGAGTCGAGCTTCGTCGCGCTCGAGGGGATCTTCCTCGGGACCGGACTGGCCCTGGTCTCGTCGTGGCGCCTCCTCACGAGCGGGGCCTTCGGTGACGACCTGCGCTTCGGCGTGCCGTTCGTCCAGCTCGCCGTGTTGATCTCCCTGGCCTTCCTGGCCACCTTGGCGGCGACGGCGGGTCCGGCCCACCAGGCCTCCAAGATCCGTCCCGCCGTCGCCCTGCGCATCGCCGACTGAGACCTGGCACCATCCCTCGGATGGAGACCAGGTGGGACAAGCCGGGGCCGGGCACGTGGGAACTGGACGAGTCGCACGGTGGGCCGGCGCCCTGCGTCATGACCCGAAGCCTGTTCTCCGAGTGCCTTCCCAAGGGGTTCGAGGAGGGCATGTCCGACTTCGGCTCTCCGCTGAAGACCGTCGACGTGCGCTATGTGAACGGCCGGTTCTACCGGCGTCTCGTCCCGTTGGTCGGGGGAAGCCGTGACCTGCCGGCGCCGCCGACCCCGGTGCTCCGCCTCGTCGCCCGCCTGCACCCGACCTTCCGTCGGGCCGAGCGGCGGGCCAAGGAGAGCTTCGAGACGAAGCGCTGGCTGACCGAGCTCCGGCGGTGGGAGACCGAGTGGAAGCCCGCCATCACGAAGACGAACCTCGCCCTCACCGACGTCGACGTCGACGGTGGGTCGGACGCGGCGCTGGCCGATCACCTGGTCGAGCTGGCCGAGCACCTGCGGACGACGACGACCCTGCACTTCCGGCTCCACGTCTCGGACATGGGACCACTCGGGAACCTGATGGTCCACCTCGAGGACTGGGGTCTGCATCGTGACGACACCTTTCGGGCGCTGGTGGCCGCCTCGCCGGCCACCCGGCGGCCGGCGGCGCAACTTGCCGAGGTGTGCGCCGCCCTGCGCACGGCCGGGGTGGACCCGTCGACCGTCGACTCCCTCGACGCCGTTCGAGCCGCGTCGCCCGACGCCGCCGCCGGCCTCGACGAGTACCTCCGCGGCAACGGGTGGCGACTGACCACCGGCTACGAGCTCGAGGATCGCTGTCTCATCGAGCTGCCCGACGTCGTGCTGCGTTCGCTGCACGCCGCCGCTCGCGACAAGGAACCGGTCGGCAACGGCGACGACGAGCTGGCCCGGCTCCGCCTCGAGGTGCCGCCGGAGCACCACGCCGTGTTCGACGACCTCGTCGCCGACGCGCGGTCGTCGTACGGCTTGCGCGACGAGAACGGGCCCCTCACCTACGAGTGGCCCGCCGGGTTGCTCCGACGCGCCGTGCTCGAGGCGGGGCGGCGTCTGGGCCTCGGCGCCGGGGTGTTCGAGCTCGGCACCGACGAGGTGGTGGCGATGCTCCGAGGAGCGCGCGGACCCGAGGCCGCCGAGGTCGACCGTCGGGCCGCCGAACGTCGCGGGTGGGCCGCGCTGTCCGATGTCCCGATCCGCCTCGGCCCCGAGGAGGCCCCGCCGCCGCTTCACGCCCTGCCGCCCAGCCTGGCTCGGATGACTCGGATCGTCCTGACCGTCGTGGACTCGCTGGAGGCGGTCAAGGGCTCGGATTCACTCACGGGGACGGGGATCGGGTCGAGGAGCTACGTCGGCACGGCGCGCGTCGTGCACGACGCCACCGAAGCGCTCGGCCTCGTGGAACCCGGCGACGTGATCGTGGCGCCGTACACCGCTCCGACCTACAACGCCGTGCTGGCCATGGCCGGTGCGCTGGTGACCGAGCAGGGAGGTCTCCTCTGCCACGCCGCCGTGATCGCCCGGGAGCTCGACCTGCCCGCGGTGATCGGCGCCGCCGATGCCATGACCGCCATCCCCGACGGGGCCACGGTGGAGGTCGACCCCGTCGCCGGTCGGGTGACCGTCCTCTAAGGGAACTTGGGGCCGAGGGCGGCCTCGACCGAGTCGAGGAGCCGGGCGGTGCAGTCCTGCATCTCGACCAACGGGATCGCTTCGGTGACGACCCGCTCGGCCAGGGCCTCGATGGCGGCCGCGAGGGCGGCGCCCTCCGGGTCGAGGGGCAGCGTGGCCAGGAGGGGGACGCCGATGTCCTCGGACAGGCGCTGCCCGCCACCGCTCCCGAAGAGCGCGTACGTCTCGCCGTGGTCGCAGGTGAACGAGCTCATGTTCTCGACGACACCGGCGATGCGGAGGTGGCCCTTGCGGGCCATGTCCGCGGCGGCGCGCGGCGACCTTCTGCGCGCCGATGGCGGGTGTCGTGACGACCACGACCTCGGTGCGCGGGAGCATCCGGGCCAGACCCATCTGGATGTCGCTCGTGCCCGGGGGCATGTCGATGAGCAGGTAGTCGAGGTCGCCCCAGCGGACGTCCTCGAGGAAGTGCTGCACGGCCCGGTTCAACATGAGGCCCCGGAGCATGATCGCCTGGTCCTCCTCGGCGCCCTCGATGGAGCCCATGGAGACGACCTTGAGGAGCCCGCCGCGGTCGCCCACCGGCTTCAGGAGCGGCGTGATGCGAACCTTGCCGGTGGCCTCGTCCTTGTCGGCATCGACCCGCTCGGTCAACCCGAGCAGCCGGGGGATCGAGAACCCGCCGATGTCCGCATCCAGCACCCCGACGGTCAGCCCCCGCCTCGCCATGGCCATCGCGAGGTGGGCCGTGACCGAGGACTTGCCGACGCCCCCCTTCCCCGAGGAGATGGCCACCACCCGCGCCGTCGCCGGGATGTCGATGGCGACCTCGTCGCGCTCGGTGGCCTTCCACCGGGCCCGGTCCATCAGCGACCGCTTCTGGTCCGCCGTCATCTCGCCGAACGTGACCTTGACCTGCTCCGGCCCCCCCACCGCCGGGATGCCGCCGACGTGGGCCCGCACGTCCTTCATGAGCTGGGACCGCAGCGGGCAGCCGGCGGTGGTGAGGGAGATCCGCACCTCGAACCGGCCGTCGTCGAGCGGTCCGAACCCGGCCACCATGCCGAGGTCGACGACGTTGTCGCCCAGCTCGGGGTCGATCACGCCCCGCAGCGCATTGGTCACCGCGTCGTCCGTGATGGGCACGAGTCGATTTTACCGGCTTTCACTGGTAAAAATCTGAGCCGTGGACCGCCTCGCCGTCTTCAAGGCTCTCGGCGACAACACCCGGTACGCGATCTACCTCGAGCTGGCCCGGTCCGTCTCACCCAAGAGCACGAGCGAGATCGCCGACGTCCTCGACCTCCACCCGAACACCATCCGGCCCCACCTCGAGCGGATGCGGGACATCGGCCTGCTCCAGGTCTGGGTCGACGCGAAGGGCACCGTCGGCCGCCCCCAGCACCGCTACTCCCTCGCCCCCGACGCGCCCTCGCTCGGCCTCGAGCCCTCGGCGTGGCCGCTGCTGGCCCGCATGCTGGCCGACGTGGCGGCGTTCATGGCTCCCGAGGTCGACGACGTCGCCGCCCTCGGCGAGGAACAGGGCCGGGCCGCGGCCGAGCGCCGGCGGGGCCGACCGTGCGTGTCGGCCCTCGTGGACGCCCTGGCCGAGCTCGGCTTCGATCCGGCGTCGGCCGAGGAGGGCAAGGCGGCCACGATCGCCTTCACCCACTGCCCGTTCCGCGAGCTGGCCGAGCAGTATCCCGACCTGGTCTGCAACCTCCACCGGGGCCTCATCGAGGGCTTCGTCGACGAGCTGGGCGGCGCCGACGTCACCGCCTTCGCCACCCTCGCCGATCGCGACCCCTGTCACGTGGACCTTCTTCTCCGGTAACCCCGGGTCGGATTCGCGGCGTAGGGAGCGCCCGCCAGCAGACCGTGTTAGGGGATGGATGCCAGCTGGTCCTCGATGACCTCGCGCTCGTCGGGGTCGTCGACGGTGGCCAGCGCCTCGAGGGACAGCTCGATGAACCGGGCCCGATCCTCGTTGTTGCCGGCGCAGGCCGCGGCCCGGGCCATGCCCTCGTAGACCGACGCCCGCAACCACCCCTCGATCCCGATGGCTTCCACCCGGTCGAGGGCTCGGTTGGAGAAGCGCTGGGCGATGCCGGCCAGGCCGAGGTGGGCCGCCACGTGCCCGATGAACCAGTCGCCGATGGCGAGCTCCGCGTCCCCACCGCCGGCTTCGCCCCAGTGGTGGCGGGAGGCGAAGGCCAGGCCGAGGAGGCGGTCGTCGTCGTCCGGCGTGCGAGCCGGGGAATCGAGCAGGTCCCACGCGGCGTTGTAGATGTCGACCGCCAGTTCCCGGTGGTCCGCTCCGTCCAGTATCGACATCGCCGGGACGGTAGTACCCTGGATCGCACCACGTCCCGCCGAGGAGGCCCTTCGCGTGAGCATCACCGACACCGAGACCGAGCAGATCACCACCGATGGCATCACCCTCACCGACACGGCGATCGCCAAGGTCGCCGACCTGATCGCCCAGGAAGGTCAGGACGATCTCGCGTTGCGGGTCGCGGTCCGACCCGGCGGCTGTTCCGGCTTCAGCTACGAGATGTTCTTCGACAGCGAGGTGGCCAGCGACGACGTGCAGCTGACCTTCGGTGAGGCCACCAAGGTCAAGGTCCTCGTCGACCCGGCCAGCTCGAAGCTGCTGTCGGGCGCGACGCTCGATTTCAAGGACGGGCTCCAGGGTGCCGGGTTCGCCATCAACAACCCGAACGCCCAGCGCACCTGCGGCTGCGGCCAGTCCTTCTCCTGATCCGTCGCACCGGCCCGGCCGCCCGCAAGGGTGGCCGGGCCGCTTCGCGCCTGCGCCCATGAATCCGCCGCCGCCCAAC
The DNA here is from genome assembly GCA_963731055.1 of uncultured Actinomycetes bacterium. Lineage (GTDB taxonomy): Bacteria > Actinomycetota > Acidimicrobiia > Acidimicrobiales > CADCTF01 > DATLED01. Next base: position 32,785 of record CAVSUD010000010.1, read on the forward strand.
CCCAGGGACCGGTTCATCACCGTCTACGGCCGCAAGCCGGTGCTCGAGGCGATCACCGACGAGCACCTCCGGGTCGACAAGGTCCTCGTGGCCGACAACGCCGGCGGGCCGCAGATCGCCCAGCTGCTGCGGGAGGCGGGGAGTCGGGGCATCGAGGTGCTGCGGGTGCCGGCGGCCCGCGTCACGAAGGTCTCGAGGAACGGGCGGCAGGACCAAGGGGTCGTGGCCGACATCGAGGCCCCGAAGCTGCGCCGGCTGACGGCGGAGGTGGCGGCCACCCTCACCGGCGCCGTCCTCGTCCTCGACGGCGTCACCAACCCGCAGAACGTCGGGATGATCCTGCGCACCGCGTCGGCGGCCGGAGTGGCCGGGATCGTGTTGCCGCGCGCGGGCGTGCCCGACCTCAGTCCGCTCGTGATCAAGGCGTCCGCCGGCGTCGCGCTCGACGCCCCGGTGCTCAAGGCCGACACCGCGGCCACCGCCGTCGCCGTGCTGCGGGCGGCCGGCTTCCTCACCTTCGGTCTCGACGCCGGCGCCTCCCGGAGCCTCTGGGACCCGCGGCCGTTCCCGACCAAGGTCGCCTTCGTGCTCGGCAGCGAGAGCGGTGGGATCCGGGTCGAGGTGGACGAGCTGGTCGGCGTGCCGATGGCCGGCGCGGTCGAATCGTTGAACGTGGCCGTGGCCGCCGGCGTCCTGTGCTTCGAGCTCGTCCGGCGGGCGACGGCGTGATCCAGTTCACCCTCAACGGTCAGCAGGTCGAGGTGGACGACGAGGGCACGAGCCTGCTCGACGTCCTGCGGGAGCGCCTCGGCATCCGCAGCGCCAAGGACGGGTGCTCGCCGCAAGGGCAGTGCGGGTGCTGCACGGTGCTCGTCGACGGCGCGCCGCGGGTCGCCTGCGTCACCCCGCTCGCGCGCATCGCCGGTCGTTCGGTCACGACCGTCGAGGGCCTGGATCCCGGACCCCGGGACGCGTGGGCCGACGCGCTCACCGCCACCGGCGGCAGCCAGTGCGGCTTCTGCACGCCGGGCATCGTCCTGCGCCTCGCCGCCCTCGGAGCGCCCCGGCACCATCTCCGACGACAAGGCCGAGACCGGCCCTCGCTCGCCCACCTGTGCCGCTGCACCGGCTGGCAGACCATCGTCGAGGCGGCCACCACGGAGGCCGGAGCGCGGGCCGATCGCGACCCGGCTGCAGACCGCTCCCGAGCCGGGCAGCGGGCGACGATCGAGGGTGGACGCGCCCCAGCGGGTCGGGCCCGACGTCGCCGCTCGGCGCCGGCGGCTTCGCCGACGACACGGCGCCCGCCGGACGCGCTGGTCGCGGTGCGCGAACGGCGGCCGGCGAGTGGTTCGTCGCCGAGATCGCTGGCCGAGGCCCGCCGCCGCGGCCGGGCAAGGTGCAGGGCCGGCGCACGACCGTGCGAGCCGGCGCCACCCGCTCGAGGTGCCCGCCGGGCGACTGGGACGCTGACCCTGCGCACGACGTGGGTCGAGCCGGCCTACCTCGAGCCCGACGCCGTCGTGGTGCGCGCCGGGCGGCGAGCCGTCGATCGCCGCTGGCCAACGGCGGCGCGTTCGGCGGCAAGGCCGACTCGAGCGTGCGCGGCCGCGGCCCGCCGGCTGGCCGACGAGCACGGTCGGCCGGTCCGGGTGCGTGCTGAGCCGTGAGGACACGGTGCGCCTCGGCCCGAAGCGCCCGCCGATCGCCGCCGGGCGTGCGGGCCGACGGCACCGGCGTCGTCCGCGTCGTCCGCACCGCCGGGATCGCCGAGGCGCATCGCGGTCCGTCGCTGCCCGGCACTCGACGTCGAGGAGGTCGACGTCGCCCGGCCCGCCGACCTCGCGTCGACCTCCGGGCGGCGGGCTGGGCCGAGGCCGTCGGTGCTGCTTGCGGTGGCGCCGCTGCGGCACGACGGCGACGCGTCGCCGAGACGGCCGAGGGCGCCGGGCCGACGGCGACCGTCGGCCGCCGACGGCGTCGTCCGCGTCCACGTGCGCTGCCGGCGAGGTGCTCGATGCCACGTGGTCCTGCGCTCCTACGTGCATCGGTGCCGCCCACCTCGGCTCTCGGTTGGGTCACCTCGGAGGGCCTTGCGGTCGACGAGGCGGGCGAGGTCCACGACCTCACGATCCGGTCGTTCGGCATCCTGCGGGCCAAGGACATGCCCCGCGTGGTCGTCGAGTCGACCTCGACGATCGCCGCCCGCCGGTGAACGGCTCCGACGCTGTGTTCGCCGCCGTCGCCGCAGCTGCTTGGCTGGAACGGGGCCTGCCGACCGATTGGCCCACCGAAAGAGGAACCCTCGCATGACGACCCCCGCCGGCCCCTACAGCCCGATCGTGCAGGCCGGCGACTGGCTGGTCACCGCCGGCCAGCTCGGCGTCACCCCCGACGGGGCCCTCGTCGACGGGATCGAGGCCCAGACCGAGCAGTGCATGGCCAACATCCGCACCCTCCTCGAGTCCAAGGGCGCCGGGATGGACAAGATCGTGAAGACGACCGTGTTCCTGGCCGACATCGCCGACTGGCCGAAGATGAACGGTCCCTACGAGGACGCGCTGCAGGGCCACAAGCCGGCCCGCTCCGCGTTCCAGGTGGGCGCCCTCCCGCGAGGCGCCCTCGTCGAGATTGAGGCCTGGGCCTTCGTTGGGGAAGGATGAGGGCGTGCTCGGAGCCGCCATCATCGTCGTCGTGATCGTCGTGGCCCTCCCGGTCACCTACCTGATGACCGGCGGCATCCTGTCCGCCGTCATGGGCTGGGCCCTCAAGAGCAACGGCGAGGACACCCACCCGGGTTCCGAGCTGACCGATCTGAACTACTAAGCCCGCGTCGCCCCGGCACCGGCGGCGTCGGGAGCGCCAGCGAGCAGCCGCCAGTCGAGCGGCAAGGCCTCGGCCCGGAGGGCGGCGCCGCAGAGCGAGACCGTGTTACGCGTCTCGGAGGACTCGGCGGAGGATCTTGCCGGAGGCCGACTTCGGGATCTCGTCCACGAAGGCGACCTGGCGGATCTGCTTGTAGGACGCGACCTTCGACTTCACGAACTCCTGCAGGTCGGCCTCGGAGACGTCGGTACCCTCCCGCTTCACGATGAAGGCCTTGGGCAGTTCGCCGGCCTCCTCGTCGGGCACGCCGATGACGGCCACGTCGGCCACGCCGGGGTGGGTGATGAGCAGCGCCTCGAGCTCCGCCGGCGGGACCTGGAAGCCCTTGTACTTGATGAGCTCCTTGACCCGGTCGACGATGAACAGGTGGCCGTCGGTGTCGAAGCGGCCGACGTCGCCGGTGTGCAGCCACCCCTCGCCGTCGATCGTCGCGTCGGTGGCCGACTCGTTCCCGAAGTACCCCTGCATCACCTGCGGCCCCCGCACCCAGAGCTCGCCCTCGCCGTCGACGTCCTGGTCCACGCCGTTGGCGTCCACGATGCGGCACTCGGTGTTCGACACGGTGATGCCGACCGAACCCGGCTTGCCCTGCCCGGGCGGCGTGGCGTGCGACACCGGTGACAGCTCGGTCATGCCGTAGCCCTGGGTGACCTCGGCGCCGATCCGCGTCGGCCGCCTCCTGGGCCAGGGCGGCGCCCAACGGGGCCGCGCCCGAGAAGACGAGCTTCAGCGACGACAGGTCGAACTGGTCGATGATCGGGTGCTTGGCCAGGGCCAGCACCATGGGCGGCACGGCGAAGAACTGGGTCACCTTGCGGTCCTGGATGAGACCGAGGGCGGCGGGCAGGTCGAAGCGGGCCATGGTGATCACGGTGACGCCGTTGGCCAGCAGCCCGTTCATCAGCACCTGCATGCCATAGATGTGGAAGAACGGCAGGGCGGCCAAGGCGACCTCGGCGTCGGAGTAGACGAGAACGTGGGTCATCTGTGCGATGTTGGCCACCAGGTTGCGGTGGCTGAGCATCACGCCCTTCGACAGGCCCGTGGTGCCCGACGAGTAGGGCATCACCACGGTGTGGGTGGCCGGGTCGATCTCGACCTGGTCGATCGGATCGCCGGAGAGGTCGGCGAACGCCGACGCCTCGTCGGAGGGGTCGATGGTGAACACCTCGGTCACGCCCGTGCCCTCAGCTGCGGCGCGAGCGACGGGGAGGACGGCGGAGACGGTGACGAGGAGCGTCGCCTTCGAGTCGTTGAGCTGGTGGCGGATCTCGTCGGCCGTGTAGGTCGGGTTGAGCGTGGTGATCGTCCCGCCGGCCAGGGCGACTCCGTGGAAGACGATGGCGTACTCGGGCACGTTCGGCGCCATCACGGCCAACGTGTGGCCGGGGCCGAACCCCCGGGCGGCCAGCCCGCCGGCGAAGCGGCGAATGGCATCGCGCAGCTCGGCGAAGGTCAGCGTGCGACCGGTGGCGCCGTCGATCAGTGCGGCCCGGTCGGGGATCTCGTCGACCTTGCGCAGGACGTGGGCCGTGATCGTCGTGGCGGGGATCTCGACGTCGGGCAGCGGGCTGGTGTAGATCACCTCGCCATTGTGACCGACGGCGGGGCGGCGGTCAGGCGCTGCGCTGGGCGGCGCAATAGGCGTCGCGCGGGGCACTCGACTGGCCGAGCGGACCGACGTAGGCCCCGCTGGCCCGGATGGCCACGGCGGCGTCGTAGGCCGAGTCCTCGATGCTCTTCTTCACGGCCGCGAACTGGATCGGGTTGCCTTCCGCGGCCCGAAGGCGCTCGGCGTTGCGCCAGGCGGCCTCCCGCATGGTGATGATCGCCTGGATGGCGCCGTCGGGCTGGTTCGGGTCCATGCTCTCGTCGAAGCGGGCGTGGGCCTCGGGGTACATCACGACCTTGTTCAGGAACTCGTTGACCTTGTCGTGGTCGGGCTTGCGGCTCGTGCCGTCGGGCTTCACCAGCCCGATCTCCCACAGCACGAACGGGAGGTCCCGGTTGATGTGGGCACTGATGCCCAACAGGATGTTCGTGCCGCCGTTGACCGACTTCGTGTCGGCGGCGGCCAGCGCCACCCGCCACGCCGGCGGGGTGTTGGCCACGTCGCCCCGGTGCCAGGCGTCGTAGGCGTCGAGGTAGTAGCGGGCGAACACCGCGTCCTCGTGGTTGATGAAGTCGACGTCGGAGTAGAAGCCCGGTGTCACCGCCGACCGCTTGTACTCCTCGGTCGTGCGCAGGTAGGCCATGGCGAAGAGGGCGTCATGGTCACAGGCGCGGCCGAGCGCGTCATAGCGCTTGGTCATCTCCTTGATGACCGCGTCGACGCACTTGATGCGACCGCTGGTGCAGTCGTTGGCCGAGTTGGCGTCGTAGCCCGACGTGAGGCCCGGGGCGAGGGCCGACCAGTTCAGGAACAGCGCGTCGTCGGCGCCCGCCGGTCCGGCCAGGACCGCCAGTGCCATGACGATCGCCACGATCCCGCCCCATGCTCCTCCACGACCAAGCCGCATGTCCCGCTCCCTCCCCTGAACCTGGGGTCATCGTGCGGGATGGGGCGGTGACGCACCATGGCCCTCCCGGGCCATTTCGTCACCGCCAGTCGGACTACATGCTCCAGCGAGGTTGGCCGAACTTGTAGCCGACGGAGCGGACCGTGGAGATCAGGTTGGCGTGCTCCTCGCCGAGCTTCGCCCGGAGGCGCCGGATGTGGACGTCGACGGTCCGGGCGCCGCCGTAGTACTCATAGCCCCAGACCCGGGAGAGGAGGATCTCCCGGGTGAAGACCTTGCCCGGGTTGGTGGCGAGGAACTTGAGGAGCTCGTACTCCATGTAGGTGAGGTCGAGCGGCTTGGCGTCGATGGTGGCCTGGTAGGTCTCGAGGTTGAGCACGAGGGGGCCGTACTCCACGAGCTCCGGCCGCGTGCCGGAGCCCGTCCGCCAGAAGAGGTGCTTGAGCCGGGCCTCGAGCTCGCGCGGGATGGAACGGCGACAGGCAGAAGTCGTCGAACAGGTCGTCGCGGAGCTCGAGGTCGGCCAGCTGCACTCCGGACACGAGCAGGAGCACGGGCTCGAGAGGGATGTCCCGCCTGCGCAGGGAGCGGCACAGCGCGAACGCGCCGTCGGGGTCGGTGTCGGCCACCACGATGGCGCCGGCCCAGCCGTCGGGCGGCTCGATGGCGGCGGCGGCCTCGACCGAGGCCGCGCACTTCCACGGATAGCCCGCCGAGGTCGAGGGCCTGGGCCAGCTCCGGCGGCGCCGGATCCGGGAAGAGGAGGAGCGGCTCCATCTACAACGTCGGGAGGTAGCGGTCGAGCTCGAACTGGCGAGACCTGGGTCTTGTACGCGTCCCACTCATCTCGCTTGTTGCGGATGAACCACTCGAAGACGTGCTCGCCGAGGGCGTCGGCCATCAGCTCCGAGCCTTCCATGAGATCGACCGCCTCGGCCAGGCTGCCGGGGAGCGGACTGGATGCCGCCGGCCCGCCGGTCCTCGACCGAGAGCTCGTAGAGGTTGTCCTCGCGCCTCGGGCGGGAGCTCGTAGCCCTCCTCGATCCCTCGCAGGCCGGCGGCGAGCACCACGGCGAAGGCCAGGTAGGGGTTGCACGACGGGTCGGGCGCCCGGTACTCGATGCGGGTCGCCTCGCCCGCGACCCTTCTTCGGGTGGGGCACGTTCACGATGGCGGAGCGGTTGTTGCGGGCCCAGCCGACGTGGACCGGCGCCTCGTAGCCGGTGACGAGTCGCTTGTAGGAGTTGACCCACTGGTTGGTGACCGCGGTGATCTCCCGGGCGTGGGTGAGGAGCCCGGCGATGAAGCCCTTGGCGACCGTCGAGAGCCCGTGGGCTCGTCGCTCGGGTCGTGGAAGGCGTTCACGTCGCCCTCGAAGAGCGAGAAGTGGGTGTGCATGCCCGAGCCCTGCACGCCGGCGATCGGCTTCGGCATGAACGTGGCGTGCACGCCCTTCTCCTGGGCGATCTCCTTCACGATGAGCCGGGCGGTCATCACCGTGTCGGCCATGCGTCAGCGCGTCGGTGTAGCGGAGGTCGATCTCGTGCTGGCTCGGCGCGTCCTCGTGCTGGGAGTACTCGACCGGGATGCCCATGTCCTCGAGCGTGAGCACCGTCTTGCTGGCGAAGCTCGGCTGCCGAGGTCGGCGACCGTCATCTCGAAGTACGAGCCGCGGTCGAGGGGCGCCAGGGGCCGGGCCGGGTCGCCGCCGCCGAAGTAGAAGTACTCGAGCTCGGGAGCGGCGAAGAACGTGAAGCCGAGCTCGCGGGCCTTCTCGAGCTGGCGGCGCAGCACGTGGCGGGGGTCGCCGGCGAAGGGCGTGCCGTCGAGGTGCAGCACGTCGCAGAACACGCGGGCGACGGCGATGTCGTCGGTCCGCCAGCGGGAGGATCTGGAACGTGCCGGGTCGGGCTTGGCGAGCACGTCGCTCTCCTGCACCCGGCTGAACCCGTCGATGGCCGAGCCGTCGAAGGTCATGCCCTCCTCGAGGGCGTTCTCGAGCTCGGCGGGCGTGATGGCGAACGCCTCGGCGGATCCCGAGCACGTCGGTGAACCACAGCTGGATGAAGCGGATGCCCCGCTCCTCGACGGTGCGGAGCACGTAGTCCTGTTGCCGCTCCATGCCGACCACTGTCGCACCCGGTTTGTCGGGCCTTCCGCCCGCGTTCAACAGAGCGTTCACACAACGTGGAACTGACGCGAAACGTCTGTAGCGTCGCTACGGTCTCACCCATGAGCTACAAGGCTGAATACATCTGGATCGACGGCACCGAGCCGACGCCGCTGCTCCGATCGAAGACCAAGATCCTCCAGGACGGCGCCGACCCCGACATCTGGGGCTTCGACGGCTCGAGCACGAACCAGGCGCCGGGCAAGGCCAGCGACTGCGTGCTGCAACCCCGTCGTCCGTGTTCGCCGACCCGATCCGCGGCGGCGACGACAAGCTCGTCATGTGCGAGGTGCTCCTCACCGACATGACGCCGCATCCGACGAACACCCGGGCCGGGCTGCGCGGCCGTCGTCGAGAAGTACGGCGACCAGGAGCCGTGGTTCGGGATCGAGCAGGAGTACACCCTCTTCAAGGGCAGCCGGCCCCTCGGCTTCCCGGAGGCCGGCGGCTACCCCGGCCCGCAGGGCCCGTACTACTGCGGCGTCGGCCAGGACGACATCTACGGCCGTCCGCTCGTCGAGGCCCACCTCGACGCCTGCCTCGAGGCCGGCCTCTCGCTCTCCGGCATCAACGCCGAGGTCATGCCCGGCCAGTGGGAGTTCCAGGTCGGCCCGCTGCGGCCCGCTCGAGGTGTCCGACCAGCTGTGGGTGGCCCGCTGGCTGCTCCACCGCCTCGGCGAGGAGTTCGGCATCTCCGTGACGCTCGACCCGAAGCCCGTCCGCGGCGACTGGAACGGCGCCGGCTGCCCACACCAACTTCTCCACCAAGGCCATGCGCGAGAGCTACGACGCCGATCATCGCCGCCTGCGAGGCGCTCGGGAAGAACTGCGGAGGAGCACGTCCACAACTACGGCTTCGGCATCGAGCACCGCCTCACCGGCCTGCACGAGACGGCGCCGTGGAACGAGTTCTCCTACGGCGTGTCGAACCGCGGCGCCTCGGTGCGCATCCCGTGGCAGGTCGAGAAGGACGAGCAAGGGCTACGTCGAGGACCGTCGCCCCAACGCCAACTGCGACCCCTACGTCGTGACCCGCCTCATCACGAACACCTGCTGCGCGGCCCTCGCGAAGCAGTAGCGCTCAGACCCGAGTCGGGCCTGCACCCATCGCCGGCCAGCGGGGATCGTGTCCCACTCGATCCGGAACGAGGTCGAGTATCCCCCGTTTTTGTTGGGTTTCGGGCGACACTGAGGCCAGTTCGCAACCAAGGAGAACCTCACCACATGAACCGTCGCGACCTCGTCAACGCCGTCGCCGCCCACACGGGCATGGAGCCGAAGCAGGTGGACTCGACCCTGAAGGGGGTCACCGACGTGCTCACCGCCGCCGTCTCCAAGGGGGAAGTCGTCACCATCAGCGGCTTCGCCAAGTTCGCCAAGGTGTCGCGCCCGGCTCGCATGGGTCGCAACCCAGCGACCGGCGAGGCCATCAAGATCAAGGCGTCCACCAAGCCCCGTGTCACGATGCTCAAGGGCTTCAAGGATGCGGTCATGACGCCGAGCCTGGCCCCCAAGGTCGCCGCCGGCATCCTCACGGGCGGTGCCGCCAAGAAGACGGCGCCGGCCAAGAAGGCCGCCGCTCCGGCCAAGAAGGCACCGGCCGCCACGGCCAAGAAGGCGGCGACCCCGGCCAAGAAGGCGGCGACCCCGGCCAAGAAGACCACGGCCGCCAAGAAGCGCTGACCCTCGCCGTCCCGCTTCTGGGCGCGATCCATCCGGGAAACCGGACGGATCGCGCCCAGATTCGCGTCCCGGTGCCGGTGGGCCGCCTTTAGGGTGACGTCATGGCCTCACCCACGTGGATCCTCGAGCTCGACGCTCCGGCCGGCGACGGGCCCCGTCTCGCCGTCAAGGATGCGATCGACGTGGAGGGCGTCCCGACCACCGTCGGCTGCGGCGCGATCGCCGACGTCGCCGAGCCGGCCGAGGCGGATGCCGACTGCGTGGCCACGGCTCGGGCCGCCGGCGCCCGCATCGTCGGCAAGACCAACCTCCACGAGCTGTGCTTCGGCACCCATGGCGCCAACCCGTGGTTCGGCGCGCCCGTCAACCCGCTCGACCCCGAGCGCCTCGTCGGCGGCTCGTCGAGCGGGTCTGCAGTGGCGGTGGCGGCCGGGGAGGCCGACGTGGCCTACGGCACCGACACCGGTGGATCGGTGCGCCTGCCGGCGGCCTGCTGCGGCATCGCCGGGCTGAAGACGACCTTCGGCCGCATCTCGACCCGCGGGGTGTGGCCGCTGTCGGCCAGCCTCGACACCGTCGGCCCGCTGGCCCGGGACGTGGCCAACCTGGTGACCGGGATGGGGCTGTTGGAGCCCGGCTTCTCCGTCGCCGGCGTGGGCCCCGGGCGTCGGGTGGGACGGGTCCGCATCGAGGGCACCGACCCGACGCTGGAGGCGGCCGTCGACGACGCGCTCCGCGCCGCCGAGTTCGAGGTCGTCGACCTCGCGCTGCCGGGGTGGAACGGCGCCGGCATGCCCTTCGGCGTGCTGATCCTCCGGGAGGCATGGGATGCCGACGCGGCCGTCTACGAGCGGGCCCCGGAGCGGATCAGCGAGGAGATCCGGGCGCGGCTCGAGCTCGGCCGCGGCGTCGACCCGGCCCAGGTACCGGTGGCGAAGGCAGCGCAGCGGGCCTGGGCGGACGAGGTCGCGGCCGTCTTCGAGCGGGTGGACGTGCTGGCCATGCCCACGCTGTTCGGGATGCCGCCGCGGCTCGGCGTCGATGGCGTCGTGAACAGCCTCGTCTACCCCTGGAACGTGAGTGGGAGCCCGGCGCTCGCCCTGCCCATCCCGGTGGACGGGTGGGCGCTGCCGGGGAGCCTGCAGCTCATCGGGCCGCTCGCGGGCGAGGAGCTCCTGTGCGCCACCGGGGCCGTCATCGAGGCGGCGACGCAGACCTAGCCTCCCCGAGCATGGGTCGACTGCGGGTTGCCGCATGCCAGGTGAACACCAAGGTCGGTGACCTCGAGGGGAACGCGAGCTGCATCCTCGCCGCGCTCGAGCAGGCCGAGGAGGCGGGCGCCGACGTCGCGCTTTTCCCCGAGCTGGCCATCACCGGCTACCCGCCCGAGGACCTGCTGTTGAAGCCCGGCTTCGTCGAGGACAACCTCGAGGTCCTCCACCGTATCGCCGGCCGCACCGGGCGCTGCGTGGCCGTGCTCGGCTTCGCCGACACCGGGCTCGACCTCTACAACGCCGCCGCGGTGTGCGCCGAGGGCGAGGTCAAGGGCATCTATCGCAAGCGGCTCCTCCCGAACTACGCCGTCTTCGACGAGCAGCGCTACTTCACGCCGGGGGCCGAGCCCCTGCAGCTCTACCTGATCGGTGGCGTCCGGGTCGGGATCTCGATCTGTGAGGACATCTGGAGCCCGACCGGTCCGATGTCGCAACAGGCGGCCGGCGGCGCGGAGCTCGTCCTCAACCTGAACGCGTCCCCGTACTACGCCGGCCGGGTCGAGGAGCGGCACCGCATGCTCGCCACCCGCGCCGCGGACGCCTCGTGCGGGTTGGTCTACGTCAACCAGGTCGGAGGTCAGGACGAGCTGGTGTTCGACGGGGCCTCGGTCGTGTTCGACGCCAGCGGGAAGCTCATCGCCGAGGCCCCGCAGTTCGAGTCGCACACGATGGTGCTCGACCTCGAGGTGCAGCCCGTGTTCCGCAAGCGCCTGCTCGACCCGCGCTGGCCGTGGCCCCGCCCAGGCCCTCCCCGTGGTGGTCGTGACCGAGACGCCGAACGAGCAGAAGGACCGACGTGCACCGGCGTGCGCGCCGAGCCTCGATCCGGTCGACGAGGTGTACCAGGCCCTCGTCCTCGGCACGCGCGACTACGTACGCAAGAACGGCTTCACCGATGTCGTCCTCGGCCTGTCGGGCGGGATCGACTCGTCGCTCGTCACGGCCATCGCCGTCGACGCGATCGGCCCCGACCACGTCCATGCCGTCGCCATGCCGTCGCAGTACTCGAGCGAGGGATCGATCACCGACTCCGAGAAGCTGGCCGCCAACCTCGGCATCGACCTGCGCAACGATCCCGATCGAGCCCGCCTTCACGGCGATGCGGGCCGAGCTCCAGCCCTCGTTCGAGGGCCTCGACGAGGATGTCACCGAGGAGAACCTCCAGGGCCGCATCCGGGCCGCCTACCTCATGGCCCTGGCCAACAAGTTCCGCTCGTGGCTCGTGCTCATCTGCGGCAACAAGAGCGAGCTGGCGGTCGGGTACACGACCATCTACGGCGTCGACATGGCCGGCGGCTTCGCGGTCATCAAGGACGTCGTGAAGACGTCGGTCTACGACCTGTGCCGGGCCCGCAACCGCTCGGCCGGCTACGACCTCATCCCCGAGTCGGTCCTGATCAAGCCGCCGTCGGCGGAGCTCCGGCCCGGCCAGCGCGACGACCAGTCGCTGCCCGCCTACGAGATCCTCGATCCGATCGTGCAGGGCTACGTCGAGCAGGACCTCACGGTGGACGACCTCGTCGAGTTGGGTCACGACGCCGACCTCGTCCGCAAGGTGGCCCGCATGATCGACATCGCCGAGTGGAAGCGCCGACAGGCGCCCGTCGGCGTGCGCGTCACGACCAAGGCCTTCGGCCGCGACCGCCGGATGCCCATCACCAACGGCTATCGCGGCTGATTCCGCTGCCCGATCGGGCAGATCACCGGGACGGTTCGGGTCGAGCGCGGGTGCCGGCCTCGGCTCCTCCGTTACGGTGCGAGGCAGAGCAGGGATGGGGCCAGTGGGAGCCACTTCGAAACGACCAGCGGAGCGGACGAAGTCCGTCGCCACCCCGATGGAAGGGGCGCGCGCGGCCGACGAGCGGGAGGCGGCATCCGTCACCGATGCCGTCGACGGGCTGGCCCGGATCAAGGCGGACCGCAAGGCGGCGCAGCCCCACCAGGTCCTGGCCCTCCAGCGCTGGGCCGGAAACGCCGCCCTCGCCACGACCATGTCGGGCCGTCCGAAGTGGGCGAAGACGATCCCGCCGATGGCGGTCCAGCGGCACGGCGTCGACGGGGCGCCTCCGGCTCCTGCGGTCGACGAGCTCCGCGAGGAGGAGCCGGAGGGCGGCGCCACGCCGGTCGCCACCGTGCCGCTCCAGCGGACCTGGGGGGCCGGCGGCGCCGCCGTCCAGCGCTGGGTCAAGGCCACGCCGAAGGGGACGAAGGCGCCGCCGGCGTGGGCCAAGACGGCACCGACCCCGACGGCCAAGGGCGGAAAGGTGGGGCCGACGGGCGCGCTCGGCGTCAAGCGGGTGAAGCTCGGTCCGCTGAAGCTGTCGGCCAAGGAGCTGCCGGCCGATGGCACGGCGTCGCTGACGGCGTCGGTGGCCGGCGCCCGCAAGGTCGCCTGGTCGATCGCCGGGTCGCCGGCGGCCAAGATCGATCCGGTGTCGGGCGTCGTCAGCACCGGGACGGACACGGAGGGCGTCGAGCAGACCCCGGTCGTCGTCACCGCCACCGACGCCGAGGTGCCGACCGCCGTGTCGACGAGCTCCTTCGTGCTCTGGAACGCCGACGCCTGGCACGCGAAGGTCGACGTCGCCGCCCTCCTGAAGTCCGGACCCCTCACCGAGAAGGGGATGACGAAGGGCCTCAACGGGAAGTACGACGCCTCCTGGAACCCGAAGGGTCATCTGCTGTCGATCGAGGTGCCCGTCAACTTCAGCCATCCCGACGACCCGATCACCAAGACCATGTCGAAGGAGCAGGTGAAGGCCCGGAAGGCGAGGGTGGCGCAGGAGCGACGGTCCTTCATCCGCCAGGCCGAGGGCCAGTGGAGCGGCCGCTACGCCTTCACCCACGTGCGCCAGCCGGCGTCCCAGTGGGCGGCGCTCGGGCCGGTGGCCGTCTCCGTGAAGGTGGTCCGGGCCAAAGCGAAGGCCGGCTACTTCACGGTCAACTTCAAGACGAAGACGAAGGGCACCTCGGCCGTGCTGCGGCCCAACCTCGACATGTTCAAAGGCTCCCTCACGCCGCAGCAGGCCTTCGTGGCGGGCGTGCTGGTGGGCGAGCGCGAGCGCCTCGAGAAGATCACCCCGACCGTCAACGTGGCGCGGGACGGCACCATCGGGGCCGCCAGCCAGGCCTCGCTGCGGTTCCTCGGCACGTACATCAAGCGATTGGGTCAGCCGCCGGTGAAGCTCACGCTCGTGGGCCGCGGTCGCGACACCAAGGACGGAACGCAGCGGGCCAAGGCGGTGGCCGGTCTGCTCCAGACGAGTGGCGTCGCCGCCCCCCACCAGGTCGTGACGACGACCGACCGCGGGCTCTTGAACCGCTCGCGCGTGCAGATCACGCCGACGGTCGATCCGGCCTACGCCAACATGCAGGACACGACCGCCCACGAGTTCGGGCACATGCTCGGCCTCCCGGACGAGTACGTCGGGGGCACGCGGGTCGTCGGCGACAAGCTCTCCACCTACGACCGCCTCGACAAGGCCTTCGGTACTCCCTACGCCGAAGCAGCCGGACGCGTCACGACGGACTCCGCCAGTCTCATGGAGGGCGGGAACCAGGTGCGGATGCAGCACTACATCCACTTCTGGGACACGCTCATCGCGCTGTCCAACCTCCATCCGACGGCGCCGAAGACGAAGTTCGGCGATGCCGACTGGAAGTTCCAGGAGTAGCGGTGACCGAACACCCACGGCTCGCCGGGCGCGACCGCGGCGACCTCCCTGACGGGGCCATTCTCCGCTTCGAGGCCATCTCGCGGGGCAAGGACCCCCAGAACGACCATCGCCTCGTGCTCTTCGACGACGGCCGGACCTTCGTGGCCTGGCATGGGGACGAGCGATTCGGGGACAAGGCGTTCGGCGACGAGCCCGCTGCGGTGCTGGGCGCCGGGGTCCTCGACGAGGTGCGCGGGCTCCTGGCCGATGCCCGGCTCGAGGACGGGCCGGCGCACCGCGTCGACCCCGCCCTCGAGGGCGGCATGTGGCGGATCGTGACGGCGCGCGGTGGCGACGGGCGCGTCTGCGAGGTCGTCTTCGAGGGCGTGCCCTCGCCGCTGGCCGACCGGATGCAGCAGCTCGCCTCCGAGGTGGCGGGATGAAGTCCACCCCGGTGGCGCTGCGCCGCAAGGACGAGGCCGTCGCCGCCGGTGGACTCACCCTCGCCGCCGCGATGGAGTCGCCGTGCGCGACCTGCGACACGGCGCCGTGCTGCAGCCACCTGCCGCTGCCGGGCTTCCCGATCGAGAACCTGATGCAGTTCGACCACGCCCGCTACCTGCTGGGCTTCGACGGCATGGAGCTCGGCCTCAGCGCCGACGGCGAGTGGAGCGTCTTCTACACGCGGGCGTGCCGCTTCCTCGACCCGGCCGACAACGGCTGCACGCTCCACGGCACCGACGCCCAGCCCCGGATCTGTCAGCACTACAACCCCTACCAGTGCTGGTACAAGCGGGCGCTGGTCGACATCGTCTCGCCCGAGCACCTGCGCATCGATCGCCGCCGGTTCGCCGTCCTGAGCGAGTACGTCCGCTTCGACGAGCACCGCCAACTGATCGGTGTGCCGACGTGGGAGGCGCTCCACGAGCTCTTCGCCGAGCTGCCGGTCGACGTCGAGCCTTCGGCCCCCATCCCGGTGGACACGACGCGAGACGCCTGGGTGGCCATCGCGCTCTCCGGCGGCATCGACGCCGGGCGGGTTTCGGCGGTGGCCCCGCCGGCCGCCGGCGGCGACCGGTGCGCCACCTGCGAGGCCCACTGCTGCACCCACCTGCAGTTCCCGATCGACCCGCCGACCACGGTGTCCTCGGTGGACTACCTGCGCTTCGCTCTCGGCTTCCCCGGCGTCGAGGTCGGCATCGCCCCCGACGGGTGGTCGTTGATCGTCCGTACGTCCTGCCGCTTCCTCGAGGGGAACCGCTGCGGCCTCTTCGGCTCCGACGAGCGGCCCTTGCGGTGCCGGTACTTCGACGCCGCGCAGTGCCCGTACCCCGAGATGCTCGGCACGCCGACGCCGTCGGGTTTCGTCCACGTCGACCTGTCGGTGTGGCCCGCCGTGGAGGCCACGTTCCGCTACGACGAGATGGGAGCGGTGCTGGCCCTCCCGGGGGTCGACGAGGTCCGCGCCTCCGTCGAGGAGGGGTGGCGGTCGGCGGCGGTCACCGGGTGACGAGGGTCGGGCTCGTCGCGGTGTTGGGGGTGGCACTGCTGCTCGCCGGCGCCTGTGGCCCGGGCGATGACGTCGCCCCTCCCCAGGACGACGAGGTGGTGCTCCGCTACGAGACCTCGTCGCGCACCAAGGATCACCGCGCCGACGTCGAGCTCGTGCTCCACGGCGACGGGCGCCTGTTCGTGGGCTTCGGGGGCGCACCCCTCGGCACCGTTCCGGTGCAGCGGTTGACGGCCGACGAGGTCACCGAGATCCGGCGCCGCCTGGTCGACGAGGGCTACGCGGAGCTGGAGTCGCCCCAGGTCGACGATCGCGCCGAGGACGGCATGGACCGGGTCCTGACGGCACCGATCGCCGGACGGCTGCGCACCCTGCGATTCGAAGGCGTCTCCCGACCCCTGCTCGACGACCTCCAACGCCTGGCCTCCGCGTCCGGATAGACCCGGCGGAGGGGTTCGGGGACGAGGGCCTTGACCCTCGGGTCAGGATCGACGGATAATGGTTGTTATGGCAGACCCGAAGAAGCCGCGCGCCCCGTTCGCCCCCTGGGATCGAAGGGAGCTCCCGGGGTCGTTCTCCGTCGAGGAGACGGCTCGCAAGGTCGGCAACTACAAGTGGATCGAGATGCGCCTGTTCGAGGTGCTCGGCGGATGGGTCGCCACCGTGCCGGAGCTCGACGTCAAGATGCGCCTCGGCACCTACTGCTACAAGCACGCTTGGCACGCCGAGCTGTGGCACAAGCGCCTGCCCGAGCTCCGGGAGATGAACCCGGATCGCCTGACCAAGCCGGCCAACGACGACCTGGTCGCCTTCGTCGACGCCATGACCGAGCCCGAGGCGCCGGAGACCACGATCGAGAAGCTCACCGGCGTCTTCCGGGTGCTGATCCCGCACAAGATCGCCGCCTACACGTATCACCTGAACTCGACGTCCTCCATCACGGATGCGCCGACCCAGCGGAGCCTGCGCTTCGCCCTGGCCGACGAGTTCGAGGACTGGCGCGACGGTGAGATGCTCATCCAGTCGCTCCTCGAGACGCCCGAGGAGGTCCAGCGGGCCGCGGCCCACCAGGCCCGTCTCGAGACGCTCATGATCAAGGCCGGCGGCATCGCCGGTCCCGGTTCCATCGGCCCCGTGGCCGCCCAACTCGAAGAGGTGTCCGCATGAAGAAGCAGATGACGGCCGAGGAGCTCGCCCGCGACTCCCGGTTCAAGCGGGTCAACATCGGCGATCAGCTGAACGACCCCCGCAACGCCGCGATGATGGCCTCGACCGGCACCGACGCCGAGAAGGCCCGCGGCAACCGCAACACCCGCATGCTCGGTTCGATGAAGCCGGAGCTCGAGGAGACCCCCGACCGCGCCCGTGCCCTCATGCACGGCATCTTCGTCGGCGAGATCCAGGCCCTCGAGGGCGCCGGCCGCACGTGCTGGGACTTCGAGGTCGGCAAGGGTGACGACAAGGTCCCCTTCGAGCTCAAGCTCGACATGGCCCGGCAGTGCTGGGACGAGAGCCGCCACGTGGAGATCTCCATCAAGCTCAGCAACTGGATGGGCACCGAGATCGGCGAGTACGCCGAGTCGGCCTTCCTCTTCCAGGCCGCCTGCAACCCCGACCCGGTCCTGCGCCTCACCGGCGTGAACCGCGGCCTCGAGGGCCTCGCCATCGACGTGTTCAACACCATGAAGGACCTCGGCGACAAGAGCGGCGACCCCGTCCTCGAGTTCTGCGAGGACTGGATGCTGGCCGACGAGGTCACCCACGTGAAGATGGGCTCCGACTGGCTCCGCAAGATCACCGCCGACGACCCCGATCGCCGGGCCCGGGCCCTCGAGTTCCAGAAGATCGTCGACAAGCTGTTCTCCTTCGGCGGCGGCCGCGGTGAGGACGAGGAGAGCTCGATCCACCTGGCCCGCCGCTTCCGCGAGCTCGCCGGCTTCACCACCGAGGAGATCGACGAGATCCGCGACATCGGCATCGAGGCTCGCGAGGAGATGCAGGCCCGCATGGCCGGCGCCGGCTCGTCGGCCCAGTAGTGGCCGACGTCCGGGTCTCGCCCGAGACCTTCCACTACGTCAAGTTCGACGGTGCCCACCTCGCCGAGCTGACCTCGACCCTCGCCGACCGCATCGGCCTCCCGGCCGATGCGGTCATCGAGATCGAGATCGACGAGACGACGCCGGCGACGCGCGTCCGCACCGAGTCCATCGACCCGATCCGCCTCCGCGTGGAAGGCGGGGCCATCGAAGACCCGACGGTGCCGCGGACGCTCAGCGACCGCCTGTCCGCCGACGTCCTCGGGCGGCTCCTCCTGCGCGTCTCCGATCGGCGCACGCCCGGCTTCGCCGACGCCCCGGCCGACGGTGAGCTCGACCTCCAGCAGCAGACGGCGTGGGACACCTATTGCATGGGGCGCCTCGAGCGCCTCGGCTACGACGTGCGCAAGCCCCGCCGGCAGTACCACTTCCGCAACCGCCACGGCTTCAGCGACGTCGCCGACGGCGCCTTCGAGCGGTTGTGGGCGGCCGAGGAGCTGACGTGGGCCGACCTCCAGGCGGTGTGCGCCGAGACGGCGGCCTCCCGGGCGGCCGTCTCCGCCTGACGTCCCGTATCGTCGCGGCCGTGGGGGACGGCCGCGACGATGGACGCCACGACGAGCTCTTCCGTCGGTACCTCGAGGAGATCGCCGAGCTGCCACTGCTCGACGCCGAGGACGAGCTGCGCCTCGGGCGCCTGGTCCGCGACGGCGACGCCGCCGCCGGCGAGGAGCTGATCAAGGCGAACCTGCGCCTCGTTGTCGCCTTGGCGAAGCGCTACCGGGCGGCGGGCGTCCCGCTGCTCGACCTCGTGCAGGAGGGCAACCTCGGGCTCATGCAGGCCGTGGACGCCTTCGATCCCGACAAGGGCTTCTCCTTCCGGACGTACGCGATGTGGTGGATCCGTCAGTCGATCGCGGCGGCCGTCGAGGAGCACGGCGACGCCACCCTGGTGGCCGCCGACGAGACGCGCCTGCAGGAGGTCTGGGACGGCTTCGTCGCCCACGAGGGCCGCCAGCCCACGCTCGCCGAGCTGGCCGAGCAGCTCGGGGTATCCGAATCGCGGGTGCGCGAGCTCCTGGGGCCTCCGCCGCCGCCGCTGCCGCCGGAGTCATC
Source organism: uncultured Actinomycetes bacterium (assembly GCA_963731055.1). Taxonomy (GTDB): domain Bacteria; phylum Actinomycetota; class Acidimicrobiia; order Acidimicrobiales; family CADCTF01; genus DATLED01. The sequence goes on from CAVSUD010000010.1 coordinate 51,635, forward strand.
GGGTTGACGGTTCGGTGGTCCCTTCTGGTCGCCGCCGGCGCCTTCGTGGTCCCTTCCGGTCGCCAGAGGTGACCACCGAAGCGGAGGCGCTCGAGGCCTTCGCGGCGATGCGCTGGCCGGGTCGGTGGTTCGTCGGCGGCGCCGCGCCCTCCGGCCGTCTCGCCGTCCTCTACGCCGTCGCCCTCGGCGCCCGGTCCGGCCACGCCTACGTCGGCTGCGAGCACCTCGTCGCCGGCGCCGTCCGGGCCGGTGCGTTGCCCGAGATGGCGACGGCGGACGAGCTTCGGACCGTGGCCGTCGCCGCCGTGGCCGCATCGCAGCTCCTGGCCGAGGTCACGGTCGAGCAGGTCGAGGCGTGGTTCGCGGACGAGTCCGCCGCCGACTCCGCCGTCGCACTCGCCTCCATCCGGCTGCTGCCGACGCTGACGCCGCGGGCCGAAGCCGGGCTACGGCGAGCCCGGGGTTCGGCGGCGGCCTCGGCGGCCCCGGCCGGTGCCGGCGCCATCCACGTCCTCAGCGGCGTGCTCGCCGACCCCGGCACCGTCGCCCGTCACGCCGAGGATCTCGGTCCCGCTCGTCGCCTGGCCGAGCGGCGCGCCGGCTGGGGCCCGCTCCTCGACCTGCTCGACGAAGGCACCGCCCCCTAGTTGAGATCGTGGGCGGACAGACCCTCCAGGAGATCGATCTCGGGGGGCTCGCTGAGGATGCCGACGCAGGCCTCGGCCATCTCGATCATCCGGGCCGAGTTGAAATGAGCCTGCTGCGACTCGGGGCTGTCCCACTTCTGGATGATCACGAAACGCCCCGGCGTCGTCACGGAGCCGGTGAGATCGATGTTGCGGCAACCCGGCTCCTGGCGGCTGAGGACGACGTACTTGGACAGCACGCCCATCAACTTCTCGGGCTCGGCGGTCTGGAATCGCAAGGTGACCAGCGTGATCTCGGCGTCGTCCACGGACGCACGCTATCCGCCTCCGATCCGGCGTCTCCCCGGCCGATACAAGAGGAGCCCGATGCCCCGGCCGAGGGGTTGACCGGGTGGGTACGCTCTCCTCAGACGTCCCCCTCTTCGATGTTCATGGAGCAGAAGGGTGCAGGCCTGTGCCGAAGGAACGAGTCGTCCGGGACGAAGAGGATCTCGTCCGCCTGTACCTCACCGACATCGGGCAGTACCCGCTCCTGACCAAGGACGACGAGGCCCGGCTGGCCCAGGCCATCGAAGCCGGCGTCGCCGCTCGACGGGAGCTCGACGTCGCCGCCAAGGTCCTTCCGGCGGCTCGCAAGCGCGAGCTACGGAAGGTCGCCCATTGCGGCGAGGACGCCGAGCGCACCTTCGTCCAGTCGAACCTGCGCCTGGTCGTCTCGATCGCCAAGAAGTACCAGGCCTCCGGCTTGCCGTTGCTGGACCTGATCCAGGAAGGCAACCTCGGGCTGATGCACGCCGTCGAGAAGTTCGACTGGCGCAAGGGCTTCAAGTTCTCCACCTACGCGACCTGGTGGATCCGCCAGGCCATCACCCGCGGCATCGCCAACACGGGCCGCACCATCCGCCTGCCCGTGCACGCCGGCGACACCCTCGCCCGGGTGCAGAAGGCGCGCTCCCGGCTCGAGCTGAGGTTCGGGCGTCCGGCGACGCACGCCGAGCTGTCCGCCGAGCTCGAGATGCCCGAGGAGAAGGTGACGGAGGCCCTGCGGTTCGCAGCCGAACCGTTGTCGCTGTCCGAACCGCTCCGGGAAGACGGTGACGCCGAGTTGGGCGACCTCGTCGAGGACCGGTCGGCCGACTCGCCGTTCGAGGTGGCGGCCCGGGCCATGCTCCCCGAGGAGATCGCCCGCCTGCTGCTCCCGTTGGACGAGCGCGAACGCGAGATCCTGCGCCTGCGCTTCGGCCTCGATCGAGGCGAGCCCCGGACGCTCGAAGAGGTCGGCGAGCGCTTCAACCTCACCCGCGAGCGCATCCGCCAGATCGAGGCCCGCGCCATGTCGAAGCTCCGCCACCCCTCGTCGGACACCGGCGCGCGGGACCTGCTGACCGTCTGATCCCCATGTGTCAGGGCGTTGACAGACGCCGTCTCCTGCGCCGGGCACGCTGTCCTTGCTGGTGGCGGCCGCCGGCGGGAGCGGCCGCCCCGGCGCCAGGTTCAGCCCAGCAGCTGGACGATCCCGACGAGCGTGGCGACGAGCGGCAGCACCAGCGCCGCAACGGCCGCCGCCGCCGTGACCGCCCAGAACAGGGGGGACACGACCTCGAGCACCGTCGACGCCGGTCCCGCCGCGTCGGCCACCTCCCGCACGGTCGTGCGGATGATGCGGATCCCAGACCGCAGTCCCCCCGACCGCAGCGACGACGGGAAGAGATCCCGGGGTGCGACCGAGAAGGCCGTGCCCGCCTGGAGGGATTGCAGGCGGTCCGGGAGGTCGATGAGGTCGCCGAAGGAGCCGCAGGCCTTCTGCAGCCAGGCCGTCGGCGCCAGCAGCACCACGAGCACGAGCACGGCGACCACGGCCGAGCTCCCGGAGCGGGTGGCCAGTGGGACGAGGAGCTCGGCGGCGAGCCCGAAGGCGCCGACCAGACCGATCACCGAGAGAACTCGCGCCACGTTGCGCAGGACGCGGGCCGGGCCGACGATCCTTCGGGAGGCGGCGATGACGCCGGCCGAGATGGGCGCCGGTCGCCGCGAAGTCACCTCGGGACGGTAGCGGCCGCCATGATCGGGACCGGCTCGGCGCCGGCGCCGGCCGCCCGCACCCCGCCGCCCGACGCCAGCACTGCGGCCAGCACGGCGAGGAACAGGCGTCTCACTGTTGACCCGCCGTACCGAGCTCCTTCTCGATGCCGTAGATGATCGTGTGCGCTGCGCTCGCCGCGTTGCGGTCGTGGGCCCCAACCGCCTGACGCAGGTGACCGAGGGTGTCGCGGAGCCGGGGGTCGTACTCCGGCCGCTGCCCGAGCAGCGATTCCACCAGCTCGGGCGCCCCGGCGAGCGCGTCGTAGTTCGACCGCTGGAACCCGATGGCCTCGTTGAGCTGGATGTGGACCTGGCGGATGTCCCGCTCGAACGTGGTGCCGTGCGCCAGCTCCCCGTGGCCGGGGTCGGCCGCCGGCGCCGGGGTGGGCGGCGGTGTGGTGGTCGGCGGTGGGGTGACCCGCGGGCAAGTGGTCGGAGGAGGCAGTGGGGGAGACGTGGTGGTGGTCGGCGCCTCGTCGTCGTAGTAGGCGGTGGGGGAACGGTCGTCGTCGCCGGCGGTGCGTCCTCCAGGGCCTCGCGGGCGAGGCGCACGCCCTCGATCGTGATCGGAACCACCACGGGCCGGGCCAGGAGGAGCAGCGCGATCACGACCGCGGCGGCGGCGACGAGCCAGGGCGTGGACGAGGGCTTGCGCGCCGGCGGGTCCAGATGGCGGACAAGATCGGACCAGGCGGCGTCGACGTCCACCGGGATCGCGCAAGCGGCAGCGCACGAGCGCCTCCCGCATCGCCTCGTCCGAGCGGTCGCTGCGGCATCAGGCCTCCTCCACGTCGAGGGTCGCGTTGCAGGCGCTGCCGCGCCGTCCGGAGATGGGAGCGCACGGTCGCCTCGGTGAAGCCGAGGTGTTCGGCGACCGCACTCGTCGGCTGGTCGAGCAAATAATGGAGCGCCACCGCCGCCCGTTGCTGCGGTGAAAAGCAGGCGAGCAACGGCAACGCCGGCGTCGGGTCGAGGACGTCGAGCCCGTCATCGGGACCCGGGTGCAGGAGACTTCGCAAGGCCCGCTCCTGGCGTTGCGATCCGCGGTGCTGGTTCCGGATGCGGTTGACGGCCACGTGCCGCAGCCAGCCGAGTGGGCTCTCGAGCGAGAGCACGTGGTCCCAGTGGCGGTGAGCCTGGACGAAGGCGTCCTGCACGGCGTCGGCCGCGGCCTCGGCGTCCCCGGCCACGAGCGTCACCGCGCGGACGAGCGGCGCGAACTCGCGCCGGAACAGCGCCTCGAACGCCTCGTCCGTTCTCGCCGTCCGCGTCCGCCCCAGCACGTCCATCCCCCCGAGACACCCCGTCGCCCCGGAAAGCGTGCAGCCCTACCGCCGGCGGTCAGCTGCCTCCTGGCCCGGGATGGGGCCGCCGTGGTGGCGGAGGTGGACGGGAATCGAACCCGCCGGACAGGGATCGCCTGTCCCACCCGCTTTGAAGGCGGGGGGTGCCACCAGGTCACCGGACACCTCCGCCTCGGAAACTAGCTGGTCAGCGGACTGGCCCGGCCATCGAGCGCCGTCTCGGGGCCGGGCCGGTCCGCGAAAGGTCCGCGAAGTCCGCGGCAGCAGGCGGCACGAACCGGGACTCGGCGGTTTCTCGACGGCCGAGCGATCACCCCGCCGTGCCGTCGGCGTACCGATCACTCGATAGGTGTCTCAGGCCATCGATACGTTGACCGCGTGCCTCGCCTCTCGGCCTTCCACGGCATCGTGATCTACATGTACATCCGAGACCACGGCGTGGCGCACTTCCACGCCCGTCATGGTGGCAACGAGGCGGTGTCGAGGTCGCCACCGGCGAACTCCTCGCCAGCCAGCTCGATCGCCATCAGATGAAGCTCGTCGACGAGTGGACGGACCTACATCGAGACGAGCTGTTGGCAGCGTGGGAGCTGGCCAGCGCAGGGGAACCGCCCGGTACCATCGAGCCGTTGCCATGACTGCGATTGGTCCCACCCCCGAGGTCGTCGGCGTCGCCGTCATCCGCCCGCATGTGATGCGGCTCCTCTTCGGCGATGGAGAGGTCCGCGACGTGCAGTTCGTTCCCAGCGGTGGGCGCGGGTCGATGGTCGAGCCGCTCAACGATCCGGCCTACTTCGCCCAAGTGCGCGTCGACCCTGACGCTCGCACCGTCGTGTGGCCGAACGGGCTCGACTTGGCGCCTGAGGTTCTCCACGGCGACTACGAGCCGAACGACAGCTTCGGCTTTCAGGACGTGACGACGAAGCAGCCGGCCTGAGCAACGAATCGGTCCCCGAAACGTCCGTTTGAAGGCGGGGGCTGCCACCAGGTCAGCGGATACGTTCTGCGAAAATTGCCGGTCAGCTGACAGACGATGGCCCGATACCCGGCGCAGCGTGGTCGGGCATGAGAGACCGGGCGAGCGCGAGACTGCCGTGCGTGGAGCCGGCATCGTTCTACACAGGCCTCGTCGCCGAGCTCTATGCGCCCCTGAAGTCGGCGTCGCAAGACCCGGAGTCGTACGCCCGCTTCGTCGAAGCTTCAGGCCAGCCTGCTCTCGAGCTCGGCTGTGGCCACGGTGATCCGCTTCTCGAGCTGCGTCGACGCGGGTTCGACGTGGATGGCGTCGACTCCTCAGCCGACATGCTCGCGATCTGTCGCCGGCGCGCCGCCGACGAGGGTATCGCCGTCGCGGTGCATCACCAGGCGATGGAATCACTCGACCTTCCCAGGCGCTACCGGTCGATCTTCCTTGCCGGGCCCACGTTCAATCTGCTGCCGGACGACACCACTGCGAGACGGGCGCTGGAGCGAATCCGCAAGCACCTCGACGAGGGTGGTTCCGCCCTCGTTCCCCTGTTCGTCCCCACGCCCACACCAGCTGATGCGCTCGGCCAACCCCGCTCGGTGACGGAGTCGGACGGGTCCACCATCAGCGTGACGGCCATCGCCGAGGAGCGCGACGACGAAGCGCGGACGCAACGCACGACCCTCCGCTACGAACGGGTCGGCGCGGGACGGCGATCGGCGGTCGATCGGCCATGGGTGCTCCATTGGCACACGCAGGAAGGCTTTCGCCGGCTCGCGTCATCGGTCGGTCTCGCAACGGTGGCCGTCCTCGACGCGGCCGGCCGTCCCGCCGACGAAGACGCGACCGTGTTCGTCTTCCGGCTGGAATCAGAGTCCCGGCTGCTTGCCTAACCTGCCGCGCATGAAGAAGCTCGTGCTCCTCGCCATCCTCGTCAGCCTCGGCGTCGTCGCGGCCAGGAAGCTGCGGGTCGCCTGACGCGGTGAGCGCGACGGAGGGGCCGGGATCTCGGCCTCCCGTCGATGGAGGCGCCACCACACGAGCGCGCCGACCGTGGCGCCGATGACCCCCGCGCCGGCGGCCGTGGCCCTCGGTGGGGGCGGAGGCGGCATGCGGAAGCGGTCGCGGAGCCGGACGGGCCGCACGAAGTGCCGGATCTCCCAGCCGTGCTGGCTGGCCCAACGCGCGAGGGAGCGGTCGGGGTTGACGACGACCGGGTGGCCGACGGCCTCGAGCATCGGGATGTCACTGGCCGAGTCGGAGTACGCATAGGAGGCGTCGAGATCGATGCCGATTTCGGCGGCCAGCGTCCGCATGGCCTCGGCCTTGTGCGGACCGAAGGCGTAGAAGGCCATCTCGCCGGTGTACCTGCCCTCGTCGTCGACGAGCGCCTCGCTGGCGATGACCCGGTCGACGTCGAGGTAGCGGCCCAGCGGTTCGACGATCTCCGACGGCGAGGCGGAGATGATGACGACCATCCGGCCGGCGGCCCGATGCTCCTCGATGAGGTCCGCCGCCTCCGAGTAGATGATCGGTTCGACGACGGCCTGGAGCGTCTCGGCCACGATGGACCGGATCCGTTCCTGATCCCACCCCTTCGTCAGGGCGAGCACCGACTCCCGCATCCGGGCCAGCTTCTCCTCGCTGGCCCCGAGGTGCATGTAGACGAGCTGGCCCCACAGCCCGCGCAGGACGAGGCCCCGGGAGATGAGGCCCTCGCGGTAGAACGGCCGTCCGAAGGCCACCATCGAGGCCTTGGCGATGACCGTCTTGTCGAGGTCGAAGAACGCCGCCTCGTGGCGGCCGTGACGCGCATCCGTCGGCCCCGTCATGGGGGCCGAACCTACCGGCGTTGGGCGTCCTTGAGCAGTCGTTCGAACTCCCGCGCCACCAGCGCCTCGGTGAGCTCGGGGGTGCTGAGGCGGGCTCGTGCCGACGAGAGGATGAGCGACTGGGGCGAGAGGACCCGCTTCTCGGCCAGGTCCGACAGCAGCAACATCACGCAGGGGATGGCGAGCGCGACGGGCAGGGCGAGGAGGAGGAGCCACCAAGGCATGTGAACGGTGTACCACCGTGCGCGGCGCCGGAAACTGGCCCTTGTTCGTGTCGCACCCACGGCGTACGTTCGAGGCGGACACCGCAGCACGACGCTTCCCCCTTCGTCGCCTCCCACCCGGGCTCCGGCCCAGGAGTGTCCCCGTGCTCGTCACCTGCTGGTCTGTCAAGGGCGGCAGCGGCACCACCGTCGTCGCCGCCGCGCTCGCCATCCTCCTCGCCCGTCGCCTCGCCGAAGGCGCGCTCCTCGTCGACGCCGGGGGTGACGCCCCCTGCGCCCTCGGCCTGCCGGAGCACGGCGCCCCCGGCCTCGCCGACTGGTTGGCCGCGCCGTCCGAGATCGGGGCCGATGCGCTCGACCGCCTGCTGGTCGACGCCGCCCCCGGCCTGTCGCTGCTGCCCCGCGGCGCCGGCTCCTTCCCCCCGGGGGCCGGCGACCGCCTCCTCGCCGTGCTGCGCGACCGGGCGGTCACCGTGGTGGATGCGGGCCCACCGTCCCCGTTGTCGATCGACCTGGCGGCGGCGTCGACGGTGTCGCTGCTCGTGATCCGCCCGTGCTACCTCGCGTTGCGCCGAGCGCTGGCCGCACCGATCCGTCCGTCGGGTGTCGTCGTGGTGGAAGACGGTGCGCGCACCCTCGACGCCGCCGACGTGGAGGACGTGCTCGGGGTGCCGGTGCACGCGGTCGTGCCGTGGGATGCCGGCGTCGCCCGCGCCGTCGATGCGGGCCTCCTCGGCGCCCGCCTGCCCCGTTCGTTGGCATCCGCCCTGAGGGCGGCCGCGTGACGCTCGCCGAGCGGGTCCAGGCGCGACTCGTCGGGCGCGTCGGGGGCGGCCCCACCGATCCGGACGCCGTCGCCGCCCTCGTGCGGCAGGAGGCACCGCTGCTTCCGGAGGCAGGCGTGGCCGACGCCGTGTCCGTCGTGCTCGCCGCCGTCGAAGGACTCGGGCCGCTCCAGCCCCTGCTCGCCGACCCTGCCGTGTCCGACGTCCTGGTGAACGGGGGCGGTGCGGTGTGGGTCGAACGATCCGGGCGCCTCGAGCGCACGACGCTCCGGCTGGCGCCGGCGGAGGTGGAGCGGCTGATCGAGCGCATCGTCGCCCCGCTGGGATTGCGGGCCGACCGGGCCTCGCCCTTGGTCGACGCGCGATTGCCGGACGGGTCCCGGGTCCACGCCGTCGTGCCGCCACTGGCCGTCGACGGACCGTGCCTCACCATCCGCCGCTTCTCGACCGCCGCCCTGCCGCTGGGCGCCTTCGCTCCGGGCGAGGTCGTCGACCTTCTACGGGCCGCCGTGCGCACCGGGGCCAACGTGGTCGTCGCCGGCGGCACCGGCGCCGGCAAGACGACGCTGCTCAACGCCATGGCCGCCGAGATCCCACCGGGTGAACGCATCGTCACCGTGGAGGACGCCGCCGAGCTCCGCCTCCCGCAGGAGCACGTGATCCGGCTCGAGAGCCGGCCGGCCAACACCGAGGGGGTCGGACGGGTCACGGTGCGGGAGTTGGTGCGCAACGCGCTCCGGATGCGACCCGACCGGATCGTGGTGGGGGAGTGCCGCGGGGCCGAAGCGCTCGACATGCTCCAAGCCATGAACACGGGCCACGACGGCTCGATGACGACCTGCCATGCAAATACCTGCGAGGACGCACTTCGTCGGCTCGAGACGATGGTCCTGTTGGCCGACGTCGGTCTTCCGCTCGGCGCCGTGAGGGACCAGCTGGCGTCAGCGGTCGACCTGGTGGTGCACGTCACCCGAACCGGTGACGGCGGCCGTCGGCGGATCTCCGCCGTCAGCGAGGTCGTGCCGCCCTCGGCGGCGGCTGATGTCACCGCCGTGCGCGTGCGCCCGCTCGTGGTCGACGACCGGATGGTGGCGCAGCCGGTCCGGCCGCCACGGCGAGGAGCCGGTCGCCCGTGTTGACGCGCACCGAGGCGCGCCTGCAGGAACGGGTCGACGCGCTGCGACCGACGGCGATCGTCGGCCGGCGAGGATCGGCGCCCCGTCTCGTGGTCGCTCCGCGAGCGCTGGCCGGCGGACTGGCCGTCGTCCTCGGGGTGGCCGTGGTGGCCGGCCCGACGGGGGTGCTCGGTGTCGCGGTGGTGGCGGCCGGCCTCGTCGCCGTCCGTCGACGGGGCGCGCCGGCTCGGGCCGCCGTCGCCGTGGAGCACGCGCTCCCGGAGCTGCTCGAGTCGATCGCCCGTCGGCTCCGGGCCGGCGCATCACTCGGTCAGGCGGTCGCCTCGGCCGAGGTGGCCGGGAGCGACGAGCTCGCCACGGCGTGGCAGCGGACGGTCGACCTCGTTCCGTCGGTCGGGGTCGGCGCCGCGCTCGACACTTGGGCGGGCGGCGGCGCCGGCGGCGCCGGCGGAGCCGTTCGGCTGGCGGCGAGCGCGTTGGCGCTGGCCGCATCCACCGGTGGCTCCCCGGCCCGCGCCATCGACGGGGTCGCCGCGACGCTCCGCGCCCGGGCGGCGGTGGCCGACGAGCTGCGGGCGCTGACGGCCCAGGCGCGGCTCTCCGCGCTCGTGATCGCGGCCTCGCCGCTGGCCTTCGGCGGCCTGGCGGCGCTGAGCGATGCCCGCACTCGCGCCTTCCTCACCTCCCGGGCCGGTGCCGGCGTGGCCGCTCTCGGCCTCGCCCTCGATGCCACCGGCGCCTGGTGGATGGGACGGCTCTGCCGGATGGACGTCACGTGACGGCGCCCGCGACCGTCCTGGCGCTGGCGTGGTCGGGACTCGTCGTCGGTTGGTGGTGCACCGTGGGTGCCACGGCCCGGCCCGGAGCGTTGGCGAACCGTTGCGGGAGTGGTCGCCATCCGGCCCGCCGGGGGCCCGGCCATCCGTCGCCCTTCGACCCCGTGGCTGGGACGACGACGGCAGGTGGCCCACGCCCGGGCAGCAACAGCCGCGTCGGTCCCCGACATCGTCGATCTGTTCGGCGTCGCCGTGCAGGCGGGCCTCAACGTCCGCCTCGCCGTCGTCGCCGTGGCGGAGCGCGCCCCGGCCGGCGCAGTTCGAGACGCGCTGCGGGGGGCGCTCGACGAGGTGGCGGCGGGCGGTCGCCTCGGCGATGCGCTGGAACGGGTGCCTGCAGTGGTGGACCCGGGGAGTGCGGTCCGCCCGCTGACCGCCGCGCTCGTGGATGCCGAGCGCTATGGCACACCCCTCGGGCCCACGCTCGATCGCCTGGCCGACGAGGCCCGACGCCGGCGTCAACGACGGGCTGAAGAAGCGGCCCGACGGATCCCCGTGCGGCTGCTCTTCCCCCTGGTCACCTGCGTCCTTCCCGCCTTCGCGCTGCTGACCGTGGCGCCGCTCATCGCCGGTGGCCTCCGGGCCCTGCGCCTCTGATTCCGCACCATCCGCGAAGGGAACTCCCATGTCCACCGTCCTCCTCGGGCTCCAAGCCCACCTCGTCCTGTTCCTCCACCGCCGCGCCGACGATGAACGCGGTCAGGCCACGGCCGAGTACACGCTGGTGCTCCTCGGCGCCGCCGCCCTCGCGCTCCTCGTCGTGGGTTGGGCCACGAAGACCAACGTCGTGGCCCGCCTCCTCGACACCGTCTTCGGTCAGCTCACGGCCAAGACGAAGAGCTGATGGGTCGAGAGCGGGACGAGGGCCAGGCCGCCGTCGAGTTGGCCCTCGTCCTGCCTCTCGTGGTGACCCTCTTCCTGGCCGTGGCCCAGGTCACGCTGGTGGCCCACGACCAGATCCTCGTCGTCCATGCTGCCCGGGCCGGCGCCCGGGAGGCGGCCGTCGGCGGCGATGCGGGCGCGGTGCGGCGGGCCGTGCTGGCCGGTGCGGCCGCCGGGGGCGGCCTCACGCCCGATCGCACCGTCATCGAGTCCTCGCGCCGCGGCGGGGTCGACGCCTGGGTGGAGGTGCGGGTCCGCTATCGCGCCCCGACCGATCTCCCGGTGATCGGGGCCCTGCTCCCGACCCTCGAGTTGGAGGCCCGGGCCGTCCTGCCCCAGGAAGATGGATGACTCGGACCGGCGGGGACGGGGAGGGCGCACCGCCGGGAGCAGGAACCACACCGGTCGGTGGCGAACTCTCCGAACGGTCGAGTGCGGGGTCGCTCGTGCCCAATTGGTAGTATTCCGAGGCCCTGCGTTGGGGGGGCCCAGACGACGAGGAGCAACATGCGTTCGATTCGACGAGTTGGAGGGCTGGCGGTCGCCGGCGTCCTGCTCAGTGCGTTCGTGGCGGGACCTGGGCGCTTCGGCGGCCACCCCGGCCAGCTACCAGGGCGCAGCGACGGGGTACGCCCTGAAGCTCGCCCTCGGTACCCAGAACCTCACGGCCGGTTCTTCGGCGGCGAAGGCGTCCTCGGATGGCACGGGCGAGGCGACGGGCGCCGGCGTGCTCTCGCCGGCTCAGGCCAGCACCATCGCGACGGCCAAGAACCCGCCCGGTGAGACCAAGCCCGAGGTCTGCGGAGACTCGGCCCTCAACGCGATCGAGGGCGCCACCATGAACGTCCTCACCCTCGGCCTCGGCTGCGGCACCGCCGCCGCCACCGGCACCGGCGCCGCCTCGGTGGCCTCGGCCACGGGCAAGGTCGCCGCCCTCGGCCTCAACGTCTCCCCGATCACCTCCGCCATCCCGGTGACGCCGCAGATCGTCGCCGGCGTCGGCACCCTGACCACGACGTTGAACACGGTCTGCGCCGCGCTCCCGACCGTCGGCCCGATCCCCACCGGCGGCATCTGCGCCGGCCTCACCGGCACGGTGGCCAGCCTGGTCCAGTCCGTCACCGCCACGAGCCTCCTCGGGGCCGACGTCGGCGTCTCGACCTCCACGGTCAACGTCTCCGGCGCCTCGGTCACGTCGGAGTCCACGGCCTCCGGGGCGGTCATCAAGATCGTGCCGACGCCGACGCTCAACGGCGTCGCCATCACCGAGCCGCTGGCCACGATCACGGTCGCACGGGCCAACGCCAAGGTCGTGTGCAGCACCGAGAACGGCAACGCCGTCCCCTCCTTCGATCCCGCCATCGTCCGGGTCAAGCTCGGCGGTCCCCTGGCGGCGCTCATCCCCGTGTCGGTGCCCGACGCCATCCCGGCGAACACGATCCCGGCCAACCCGATCATCACCGGCGTCGTGGATCCCACCGTGTCGTACCAGGCCGGTGAGCTCACCATCACCCCGGGCTCGACCATCACCCTCCTCCCCGGCACCCCGGCCGAGACCGTGATCACCGTCGGCGCCGGGTCCAGCAAGGTCAACCCCGACCGCAGCGCCACCGCCGTGGCCGACGGCGTCAGCATCAACGCCCTCAAGAACATCGGGTCGGTCAACGCCGGCCTGGCGCCGCTGACGGGTGGCGTGCTGATCAGCCTGGCCCACGCCGAAGCGGCCGGCGGCTGCGTCGCCGCGACGACCGACGTCAGCTCCCCGACACCCCCCGCGGCGGCGCCGGAGATCCCCCGGGAGCTCCCCCGCACCGGTGGCACCCCGTGGCTCCCGATCGCCGGCGTCACTGCCCTCGCCGTCGCCTTCGTGACCCGTCGGGCCATCGTCCGCTCGCACTGAGCGGCCCACCAGCTGAAACGAACGGGCGAAGGCCCCGGGGCCAATGGCTCCGGGGCCTTCGCTACGTTCGATCCCGAATCGAGGTGAGATCGACATGGATGCCCTGATCCGTTTCCTCCGTGCCAACCCCTGGGCCCGCCGTGGCCTCTCCGTCCTCTCGGGCGTGCTGCTCCTCACCGCCGTCGGCGTGCTCGGGTACCCCGTGTACACGAACGTCTACCGCGACCGCGTCCAGAGCCGGCTCGACCGCGAGATCGCCAGCCCCGAGCTCCAGCGGGCCTACCGGGGACGCACCATCGGCGACGGTGACCCGCTGACCCGGATCAAGATCCCGTCGATCGGCGTCGACACCGTGGTCGTGGAAGGCACGTCGGCCAGCGCGCTCAAGGCGGGCGCCGGTCACTACCCGGATTCGCCGTTGCCCTGCGAGCAGGGCAACGTGGCCATCGCCGGCCACCGCACGACCTACGGCAAGCCCTTCAACCAGCTCGACCGTCTCAAGACCGGCGACGTCGTGATCCTCGAGACCCCCATCGGGTCGTGCACCTACGAGATCAGCGTCGAGCCGCGGGTGATCCTCCCGACCGACTTCTCCGTGGTGACCGACCGGCCGGACGCGCAGCTCTTGACCCTCACGACCTGTCACCCCAAGGGCTCGGCCTCCCGACGGCTGTACGTGCAGGCCAAGCTCACGAAGGGGGTCGGCGCACCGGCATGACCGCGCGCCGCCGCGTCGGGGCCTGCCGAGGCCTGCTCCTTGCGGCGCTCGTCGCCGGTGGCGGCGTGCTCGCGCCGGCGGCCGTCACCGGGCAGCCGGCGCCGGACGGCTCGTGCACCGGCCCGCTGAGCCAGCTCGACTCCATGGAGTTCACGCGGACGGAGCCGCAGGACACCGACGCGCTCACGGTCGACTCGCTCCCGGTGGACGTCCGGTTCGCCCACACGGGTACCACGCCCCCACTGGACCGAGAGGACGGCCAGATCCAGACCGTTACCGCACGGCTCCGCGCCTGCGCCGATCGCTCGTTGCAGGCGCTGCCGGAGGAGTCGGCCTCCTCGACGGGCGCGACGCCGGCGCGGTCGCTCAGGCTCAGGTGGACCGCCTCGGGCTTCCGGGCCAACGGTCCGTACGAGCTCGTGCTCGAGGCCACCGGCCGGCGCTCGGCGCCGCAGTCGACCCAGAGCAGCCGGGTCGTGATCCCGTTCTCCCTCGCCATCGAACCGGTCCGCCCGCAGGTCCGACGCGAGGTCAGCGACGGCGTGGTGAAGGTCTCCTGGACCGAGGGACGCGAGCTCGACCTCCTGCGCTACGAGGTCCGCCGAGCCCCGCAGGGCTCGGCCGACTACAAGATCATCGAGAACGGCGTCGTGGCCCCGACGGTCACCTCGGTGACCGACCGGCCCGGTGCCGGCGCCTGGAAGTACAACGTGATCGCCGTCCGTCGGGGCGCAGACGCCAAGTCGGAGCTCCGATCCGACCCGTCCGACACCGTCACGGCGGAGGTCGAGCGCGGCGGCGGCGGCCGACGCGGCGGCGTCGGGCAGCCCGAGCACGGCCACCACGACCGGCACCTCGTCGGGTGGCGCAGGCGGGTCGCCGTCGACCACCAGCGGCGCATCCGGCGGCGGCACAACGGTCACCGGCGGCACCCGCACCACCCTCGACCTGTCGAACTTCGCGTCCGGCCTCCAGCGCACGCCGCCGACCACCGCCCGCCGGATCGAGCCACCGGACCCGGGGTTCAAGCCCACCCTGCCGTTCGGCTCGGTCGTCGGCGGCGTCGACCTCGAGGACGGGGAACAAGACATCGCCGAACCCGGAGGCGACGAGCCATCGATCGCCCTTGGCGAGCAGCTCGTCTCCGACGGCGGCGATCGGCGCCGTTCGCTCGGCTTCGTCGCCGGGGGGTTCCTCCTCTTCGTGCTGGCCCTGACCGGCTTCTTCGTGAAGGGTGAGGTGCGTCGGGCCGACGAGCTCGACGCCCTCGATCCGGACGTCCTTCCGCCGGCTCCCGTCGACGAGGCCGCCGTGGTGCCGGTACCCGTGCCCGTGCCCGCGCCGCCCGCGCCGCCCGAACCGGCGCCGGTCGTGACCGAAGCCGTTCCCCCTGTCGTGGTCCCTTCGGTCCGCGCGCGCCGGCGAGCGCCTCGCGCCGCCATGCCGACGCGGCCCGAGGCGGCTCCGGTCGACGCCGCTCCGGTCGATGTGGCGCCGGTCGAGGCCGCTCCGCCGATCGACCCGATCCCGGCCCGGCGCCGGCCCCGGTCCGACGCCCGGGCCGAACGGGCGGCGGCGATCGCGTCGCTCTTCTCCGACGACGGCGCGACCCGGACCTCGGACGACGACGACCGGCACCTCGCCGCGCTGGTCGCGGCCGTCGAGTCCGGCCCGAGCGCCGCGCCCGGCCCGGTCGGTCGGACCTACGCCTCGCTCGACGCGCCGGGCCTCGACATCCCCGACCCGGCGCCGCCGCGTCGCCCGGGCCGTCCGTCGAAGGCGCGTCCGGATCGCCGCATCCCCGTCGGCTGAGACCACCGTTGGGTCGCCCGCCGCCCGCTGGCTAGCGTCTCGCCCATGCGTTTCCGGCTGGTGCCCGTCGACGACGGCTTCTTCCGCCTGTTCTCGGAATCGGCCGAGAACGGGGCCGAAGCGGCCCGCCGGCTCCGTGACCTCGTCAACGACATCGATCGCGTCGACGAGCACTACAGCCGGGTCGTGGCCTGCGAGCGCAAGGGTGACGAGGTGGCCACGGCTGTCCTCCGTCGCCTCGACACCAGCTTCGTCACGCCCTTCGATCGCGAGGACATCCACACGCTGGCCGAGGAGCTCGACGACGTGGTCGACGACATCCTCGCCGTCGCCAACCTGCTCCGGCTCGTGGGCGTCACCCACATCATCCCGGAGATGAAGGAACAGGCCGACCTGCTCGTCCAGATGGCGGAGCAGGCGGTCGAGCTGATGGCCCGGCTGGAGCGCATGAAGGAGGTGCGCCCATACCTCGATGCCATCGACCGCCTGGAAAGCGAGGGCGACGCCGTCTACCAGCGCACCATCGCACGGCTCTTCGGCGGCGAGTTCGAGGCCCTCGAGGTGCTCCGGTGGAAGGACATCGTCCAGGCCATGGAGTCGACCCTCAACGCCATCGAGGACGTGTCGGACATCGTCGAGTCCATCGTCTTGAAGCACGCCTGAGCCTGCGATGGAGCTCGGGGTCTACCTCGTCATCGCGCTCGCGCTCGCGTTCGACTACTCGAACGGCTTCCACGATGCGGCCAACTCGATCGCCACCGTCGTCAGCACCCGCGTCCTCTCGCCGCGCTACGCCGTGGCGTGGGCGGCCTTCTTCAACTTCGCCGCATTCCTGATCTTCAAGACCCACGTGGCCAACACGATCGCCAAGGACGTCGTGGTCCAGGACGTGCTGACCATCGGCGTCGTCTTCAGCGGCCTCGTTGGCGCCATCGTCTGGAACCTCCTGACCTTCTACCTCGGCCTCCCGTCGAGCTCCTCCCACGCCCTCGTCGGCGGGATCGCCGGCGCCGCCGTCGCCGTGTCGGGCGGCCACGTCCTGCAGGCCGCGGGGCTCCAGAAGATCGGGGTGTTCATCGTCCTCTCGCCGCTCATCGGACTGGCCCTCGGCCTCATCTTCACGCTGATCATCCTCCGGGTCTTCCACCGGGTGCAGCACGTCGAGCGCCTCAACCGGTCGTTCCGGCGGGGACAGCTGCTCTCCGCCGCCGCGTTCAGCCTCGGGCACGGCGGCAACGACGCCCAGAAGACGATGGGCATCATTCTCGCCGTGCTCATCGCGGCCAAGCAGCTGCCGACCGACGCCGACGTCCCGATCTGGGTCGTGCTTGCCGCGCACACCGCCATCGGCCTCGGCACCCTCTCCGGGGGCTGGAGGATCGTGAAGACGATGGGGTCGAAGATCACCCGCCTCCAGCCCGTCGGCGGCATGGCCGCGGAGTCCGCTGCCGCCGTCACCCTGTTCGCGGCGTCGGCCGCCGGGATCCCCGTGTCGACGACCCACACCATCACCGGCGCCATCGTCGGGGTCGGCACGACCCGCCGGCTCTCAGCCGTCCGCTGGGGCATCGCCGGTCGGGTCGTGTGGGCCTGGATCCTCACCATCCCCGGGGCCTTCATCATCGCTGCCCTCTGTTCGCTCCTGATCCGGTCGGTGGCCTGATGGAACGCCGCATCACCTTCTTCCTCGGCGCCGCCCTCATCTGCGGTCTCCTGACCTTCGCCGCTCCGGCCGACCTGCGCCGGGTGCCGATCGCCGTCTCGGCGGTGTACGTCGTGCTGGCCGCGCTGACGGGCCTCGAGCTCGTGACCGAGGCCCGGCGGGCCCGCCGCCGGGAACCGGACGCGCCGGGGGGATCGTCCAACCCCTGACGGTCGCCGGCGACGGCGCGAACGCAAGGGGTGCACATGGACACGATCAGGTCGACGAAGGTTCGTCGGGTGCGCTGGGGGGTGGCGGCGGCGGTCGTCGTGCTCCTGGGCGTCGGGCTCACCCGGGTCGTTGGCGACGAGCCCGGGGGCTCCGCCCAGATGGCCGCGCTCCGGGATGGATCGAACGACGAAGGCGGCACCTTGTCCGCCAAGACCGCCGCCGGCACCGGCGGTGGCACCACCGCGGCAGACGCCGTCGCGACCGGCGCCGTCTTCGTGCGAGCCGAGGAGCGAGTGGTGCGGACCGCCACGATCGAGGTCGAGGTGGGCGATGGGCAGTTCGGACGCACCTTCTCCGAGGCGACCACGATCGCCTCGGCCAACGGTGGGTTCGTCGCCTCGTCGAGCAGCTTCCAGGGCGCCGACGGTGATCGACAGTCGGCCGGGTCGTTGGTCGTGCGGGTACCGGCGGACCGCTTCGACGCGACGCGCCAGCAGCTCGGCGGGCTCGGGAAGGTGCGCTCGCAGGAGGTGCAGGGAGAGGACGTCGGCGGGCAGCTGACCGACCTCGACGCCCGCCTCCGCAACTTCCGGAGCCAGGAGGAGGCCCTCCGCCTCCTGATGGCGAAGACCGGGACGATCGGCGAGACGATCGAGGTGCAGCGCCAGCTGTCGTCGGTCCGCGAGCAGGTCGAACAACTGGCGGGGGAGCAGGCGCGCCTCACCGACGCCGTCACGTTCGCAACGCTGCAGGTGTCGTTGGCGGAGCCCGGTGTGGCCCTCGGCCCCGACGACGGTCGCTCGCCGCTGCCCGACGCCCTGCACGACGCCGTCATCGGCGCGGAGCGGGTCGTCGCCGCCTCGGTCGTCATCGTGGGCTACCTGCTGCCGCTCGCCCTGCTGCTCACCTTCGCCTGGCTGGTGACCCGGCTGCTGGCCGCCCGCCGGCGCCCGGCGGCGGTCGTCCCCGCGCCGTGAGGCTCAGGCGAGGACGGCGCGGAGGAAGGCGACCGCACCGTCCTTGTCGAGCGGATCGTTGAGGTTGCCGCACTTCGGCGACTGCACGCACGAAGGGCAGCCCGACTCGCACGGACATGCGGCGATGGCTTCGAGCGTGGCCTCGAGGTGGCTGCGTCCCGCCGCGAAGCCCAGCTCGGCGATCCCGGCGCCGCCCGGGTAGCCGTCGTAGATCACGATGGTGGGACGGCCGGTGTCGGCCTGCAGGGCCGTGGACACACCGCCGACGTCCCACCGGTCGCAGATCGTGAAGAGGGGCAGCATTCCGATGCCGGCGTGCTCGGCCGCGTGCAGGGTCCCCGGCACGGCCCGGGGTGAGACGCCGGCGGCGGTCAGGACCCGGGGGTCGACGGTGTACCAGAAGGCGCGGGTGACGAGGCAGGTGGGCGGGAGGTCGAGGTCCTCGTCGCCGATCGTCTCGCCGTCGAGCAGGGAGATCCGGCGGAAGCCCGTCACCTGCTCGGTCACCTCGACCACGCCGACGGAGAGGACCGCCGCGCCGACGTCGACCGTGTGCTCCGTCGAGCAGATCCGGACGGACGTGGCCGATCGCGTCTGAGTCGTCTCCACCGGGTCGACGGCATCCACCCAGGCCACCGTGTCGTCGAGGTCGAGGCGATCGACCCGGTAGTGCTGCCCCTGGTGCAGGTAGACGGCGCCCGGATGGACGGATGCGTACGCCCTCGCCGCGTCGACCGTCCCGATCAGCACGTCGTCACCGTCGACGATGGAGAACTCGCCCGTCGAGGAGGAGCGGAGGCCGACCCCGCTCGCCGGCCGCTCCCGCCCGGCGTAGACCGCCTTCCCCTCGCGGAGGCGCAGAACGTCGTCGAGCACGAGGCGGCGGATCCCGTCCTCGAGGTCGTCGCCCCAGTAGGTCTCGTCGGCCGGGGTGAGGGGGAGCTCGTACGCGCCGCAGGCCAGGTGGGGGTCGAGCACGAAGGGGTTCGACGGGTTCACCACCACCGGCTCGGGCGTGCGGGTGAAGAGCTCCCGAGGGTGGGCCATGAACCACTGGTCGAGGGCATCGTCGCCGGCCACCAGCACGGCCAGCGATCGCTGCTGCTCGCGCCCGGCCCGGCCCGCTTGTTGCCACATCGAGGCGATGGTGCCGGGGAAGCCGTTGAGGACGCAGAAGTCGAGGCCGCCGACATCGATCCCGAGCTCGAGCGCGTTCGTCGCCGACACCCCGCGCAGCCGGCCCGAGAACAGCTCGTCCTCGATCTCGCGCCGTTCGGACGTCAGGTAGCCGGAGCGGTAGGGCCGCACCGACGGCACCAGCTCGGCCGGCAGCTGGGCCCGGGCCTCGGACGCGACGATCTCGGCGCCCTTCCGGGAGCGGGTGAAGGCGATGCCCCGATACTGGTGGGCCACCAGGCCGGCGAGGAGCGCGGCGGTCTCGACGTGGCCCGATCCCCGGGCGCCGCCCTTGTGCTCGAGCACCGGCGGGTTCCACAGCGCGAAGAGCCGCTCGCCGCGCGGTGAGCCGTCCTCGACGACCTCCTCGACCTTCAGCCCGCAGATCGCCGACGCCAGCGCGCCCGGTGCCCCGACGGTGGCCGACCCGAGGATGAACGTCGGGTTCGAGCCGTACAGGGCGCAGAGGCGACGGAGTCGGCGCACGAGGTGCGCGACGTGGGTGCCGAAGATCCCCCGGAGGGTGTGGAGCTCGTCGAGCACGACGTAGCGCAGCCGCATGAGGAACGTCGCCCAGCGCCCGTGGTTCGGCAGGATGCCGGCGTGCAACATGTCCGGGTTCGTCAGCACCACGTTGGCGTGGCGCCGCACCCACGCCCGCCTGTCGGGCTCGGTGTCGCCGTCGTAGGTGGCGGCCACCAGGCCGGGCACCTCGAGGCCGCTCAACGAGCGCAGCTGGTCGTGGGCGAGGGCCTTGGTCGGGTACAGCAGGAGAGCCGAGGCGTCCGTCGGTGCGGCGAGCACCGCCTCGGCGATCGGCACCTGGAAGCACAGCGACTTCCCCGACCCGGTGCCCGTCGCGACGGCCACGGACCGCCCGCGCCGCACGAGGTCGATCGCCCGAGCCTGGTGGGTGTAGAGCGGGGGGAGGCGCTCGCGCAACAACGGTGGAAGCGGCCTCGCCGTGGCCGCGTACTCGGGCGGCCGTGCCGCCGAACGCTCGAGGTGGACCAGCTGGTCCTGCCTCGCCAACGACCGCAGGAGCAGCTCCATCGGGTCGAGCGGCACAGGTATGACAGTACGGCGAGGGGGGTACTACGTTTCCGACCGCAGTACGTGTCGTGGTGCGCCCGCGCGCACACATCATCCCTCTCGAGGAGTCGCTATGGAATTGGATCTCGACGTCACCGAGCAGAACGGCGTTGCCGTACTCGCCGTGAAGGGTGAGGTCGACGTCTACACGGCGCCGCGTCTCCGGGAGAAGCTCGTCGAGCTGGTCACCCAGGGCAAGCACCGCATCGTGGTCAACCTGGAAGGGGTCGAGTTCCTCGACTCCACCGGCCTCGGTGTGCTGGTCGGCGGACTCAAGCGGGTCCGCAGCCACAACGGCGACCTGAGCCTGGTGTGCACGCAGCACCGCATCCTCAAGGTGTTCGAGATCACCGGCCTGACCAAGGTCTTCTCGATCCACGACACGGTCGACGCGGCCGTCGCCGAGTAGCGACGGCGGGTCCGCGATCATGCCGGAGTCGGCCATCGAGCTCGAGATCCCCGCGCGCCCGGAGTACGTGGCGTTGGCTCGTCTCGTCGTGTCGTCGCTGGCGTCCTCGCGGCGGGATCTCACCGACGATCGGGTCGACGACCTGAAGGTCGCCGTCAGCGAAGCGTGCACCAACGCCATCGAGGCGCACCACACGGCCGACAGCCACGACAGCGTCATCGTGCGGTGCGTCGAGCTCGACGATCGCCTCGAGGTCGAGATCGCCGACCGGGGCTCCGGCTTCGATCCGGAGTCGTTGCCCGAACATCCTCCCGTGACCGATCCGGAGCGGCTCAACTTCGAGCGCGGGCTCGGCCTCCCACTGATCAGGACCCTTGTCGACGACGTCCGGATCAGCTCGTCCGGCGACGGGACCAAGGTCACGATGTCGATGGACTGCGCTGCCGTCGACCCGCTCGACGACGACCTCGATCTCGAGATCGACCTCGACGATCCCGACCTGGAGCTCGACGGGGCCTAGGCGGGAGCGCCGGTCCCGACGAGGATCTGCTTCATCGCCTCTTCCGACTCGGGCGTCGTCAGCGCGAGCACCTCGTCGCCGGCCTGCAGCACCGTGTCGCCCCGCGGCACCACGACGTGGCCGCCGCGGACGACGGCCACGATGGTCGCGTTCCGCGGCACGCCCAGAGAGGCGATCGGGGTGTCGATGGCGGGGGAGTCCTCGGCGAGGGTGACCTCGATGAGCTGCGCTTCGCCGTTGTTGAACTCGAGCAGCCGCACGAGCGAGCCGACCGACACCGCCTCCTCGATGAGCGCGGTGAGGAGGTGGGGCGTCGATACGGAGACATCGACCCCCCAGGACTGGTTGAACAGCCACTTGTTGCGGGGCTCGTTGATCCGGGCCACGACGCGCGGCACGGCGAACTCCTGCTTGGCCAGCAGCGAGATCACGAGGTTGACCTGATCCTCGCCGGTGGCGGCCACCATCACGTCGGCGTCGCCGATCCCCGCCTCGTCGAGATCCGACACCTCGCAGGCATCGCCGACGAGGAGCTCGACGTCGCTCGACGCGCGCAGGCGGGCCACCAGGTCGGGGTCCCGCTCGATGATCACCACATCGTGGTTGGCCGCCTTGAGGTCCGAGGCGACGAACGTCCCGACGGCTCCGGCCCCTGCGATCACGACCTTCATCGGTGTCCCTCTCCGTCGTTCAGCAGGTGCTCCAGATCTGCAGCCGCATCGTCGTGCACGAGGAGGTGCAGGAGGTCGCCGTCCTGACCCACCATCCCCCGGGTGGCGAGCACGCCGTCCCCGGCCCGCGTGACGAGCACGAGGCGGAACCGGTCGGTCGCGGTGCCCGACCCGCACAGCGGATCGAGGGATCGACCGGCCCAATCGGACGGCAGGTCGCGCTCGACGAGGTGGACGTCACCTCCGGGGTGCGTCCAGTCCGTCACCGTCTTCAACGGGAGGAGCCGGCGCATCACCTGGTCGGTCGTCCACGTCACGGTGGCGACGGTCGGGATGCCGAGGCGCTGGTAGATCTCGGCCCGCTTCGGGTCCTTGATGCGGGCCACGACCGACCCGATCTCATAGGTCTCCCTGGCGATGCGGGCGGCCACGATGTTCGAGTTGTCGCCCGAGGTGACGGCCGCGACGGCCCCGGCTTCGGCGATGCCGGCCTGCTCCAGGACGGTCTGGCTGATGACGTTGCCCAGGACGGCGCGCCCGGTGAACCGCTCGGGGAGGCGCCCGAACGACCGTCGGTCGCGGTCGACGACGGCGACCGAGTGGCCCTCCGCCTCGAGCGTCAACGCCAGGCGCGAGCCGATCCGTCCGCAGCCGAGGACGATGATGTGCATGGCCGCAGATTCTGACTCGCCGGGCCGCCTCGGACGCAAACGGCCCTCAGGCGCGGTGTGGGTGTCCGACCCGCCAATCGCTAGTTTGAGCCCGGTGAGCGTGGCCAAGCAGGCGCCGGATGTCGACACCACCGAGGCGCCCGACGAGGCCGGTCACAGCGCCGGCCACGGTCAGGGCATCGGGACCCTGGCGCTCGGGGCGCTCGGCGTCGTGTTCGGCGACATCGGCACCAGCCCGCTCTACGCGTTCCGCGAGGCGTTCGAGCACCAGCACCTGCCCGGTCGTGCGGACCAACGCCCTGGGCGCTGGCGTCGCTCGCCTTCTGGGCGCTGATCATCATCATCTCGATCAAGTACCTCAGCCTCGTGATGCGGGCCGACAACCACGGCGAGGGCGGGATCCTCGCCCTCACCGCGCTCGTCATGCCGTCGCAGGGCGAAGCCGGCAGCCGGCGCACCGCGGCTGCTCGTGCTGCTCGGCGTGTTCGGCACCGCGCTGCTCTACGGCGACGGCCTGATCACGCCGGCCATCTCGGTGCTCGTCCGCGGTCGAGGGCTTCGAGGTCGCCTCGTCGGCGTTCGAGCGACTTCGTCCTCCCGCTCGCCTGCGTCATCCTGGTCGGCCTGTTCGTCGTGCAGCGGCGCGGCACCGGCGGCATCGGCAAGGTCTTCGGGCCGGTGATGGTCGTGTGGTTCACCGTGCTCGGCGTGCTCGGCATCACGCCAGATCGTCCAGGAGCCCGGGCGTGCTCGCGGCGGTCAACCCGATCTACATCGTCCACTTCTTCGCCGCCGCGCCGCTGCAAGGCGTTCCTCTCCCTCGGCAGCATCTTCCTCGTCGTCACCGGCGGCGAGGCGCTGTACGCCGACATGGGCCACTTCGGCCGCGCGCCCGATCGCCATCGCCTGGTACGGCCTCGTGCTGCCCGGGCCTGCTGCTCAACTACTTCGGCCAGGCCGCCCTGCTGATCCGGGAGCCCGAGGCGATCGAGAGCCCCTTCTACCGGATGGCGCCGGAGTGGGCGATCACGCCGCTCGCCGTCCTCGCCACCATGGCATCGGTCATCGCCTCGCAGGCGCTCATCTCCGGCGCGTTCTCGCTGACCGTCCAGGCGGTGCAGCTCGACTACCTGCCGCGCGTCGAAGGTCACGCCACACCTCCGGCCAGCACCAGGGCCAGGTGTACGTGCCGCTGGTGAACTGGGCTGCTGATGGTCGGCTGCATCGGCCTCGTGCTCGGGTTCCGCACGTCGAGCAACCTGGCCGCCGCCTACGGCATCGCCGTCACCACCACGATGGTGATCACGTCGCTGCTCTTCTACGTCGTGGCGCCGGAGCCGCTGGGGCTGGTCGACCGCCGAAGGCGCTGCTCGTCGTCACGCCGCTGCTGCTGATCGACTTCGCGTTCCTGGCCGCCAACATCCCGAAGATCCCCGACGGCGGCTGGTTCCCGCTCGCTCGTGGCCGTGCGGCCTGCTCGTGCAGATGGCGACGTGGCGCAAGGGTCGTCAGCTCGTGGCCGAGCGCATCCATCGCGGCGAGCGGCCGATCGCGCGAGGTGCTCGACCGCCTCGACCGGCGTCGAGCGGGTGGCCGGCACGGCCGTGTTCCTGTTCAAGGACCTCGGCAAGGCGCCGCCGGCGCTCGATCAACAACCTGCGCCACAACAAGGTGCTGCACGAGACGACGCTGATCGTGTCGGTCGGCGACGGCGGACGTGCCGCGCGTCGATCGCCGAGCGAGCGGATCGAGACCGAGGTCGATGGCGCCGGGCGTGCACCAGGTGCTCCTGCGCTTCGGGTTCATGGAGGAGCCGGACGTGCCGGCGGCGCTCGACCGCCTGCACCGGTCGCGGCTTCCGGTTCGAGCCCGAAGAGGTCACCTACTTCATCGGCCGGGAGTCGGTCTCGCCGGCAAGGCCCCGGGGATGCACCCCCTGCGGGAGCGCCTCTTCGTGCTCCTGAACCGGGGCGCCGACAGCGCCAGCCGCTTCTTCGGGCTGCCCGCCCGAGCGGGTGTTCGAGGTCGGCACGCAGGTCGAGATCTAGCGGCGGGCGGCGTCCGCGGCCCGGTAGACTCGGACCTGGTGTGCCGGGAAGCCTGGTCGGCGTCGCTTCGTCGACCTCGCACTCAGGAGTCCCCATGGCCGCCCATCCCCCCACCGATCGAGACGCGCCCGTTCCGGCCGCGCGGTTACCCCGTGCGTTGCGGGAGTTCTTCGAGACCGAAGCGGCGGGCGGGATCATCCTGCTCGTCGCCGCCGTCGTGGCGCTGGTGTGGGTCAACTCGCCCCTGCGGGACAGCTACGAGACCCTCTGGCACACCGTCGTGTCGATCGATGTCGGCGGCTTCGCCCTGGAGGAGGATCTTCGCCACTGGGTGAACGACGCCCTGATGGCGGTGTTCTTCTTCGTCGTCGGCCTCGAGATCAAGCGCGAGCTGGTGACCGGCGAGCTCCAGACGTGGCGACAGGCGTCGACGCCGGCGATCGCCGCGATCGGCGGCATGGTCCTGCCCGCGCTCGTGTTCGCCGCCCTCAACGCCGGCGGGCGCGGGTCGAACGGGTGGGGGGTCCCGCTGGCGACCGACATCGCGTTCGCCCTTGGGGTCGCCGCGCTGCTCGGGCGGCGGGTGCCCACCTCCCTGAAGCTCTTCCTGTTGACGTTGGCCATCGTCGACGACATCGGGGCCATCCTCGTGATCGCCATCTTCTACAGCTCGGACGTGGAGCCCCTCGCCCTGCTCGTCGCGGTCGGGATCCTGGGGGTCATGGCCCTCCTGCGCGCGGCCAAGGTGTACTGGATGCCGGTCTACGTGGTGCTGGGCGCCGGGGTGTGGCTGGCCGTGTTCCAGTCCGGCGTCCACGCCACGATCGCCGGGGTGGTGCTCGGGCTCCTGGCCCCGGCCCGGCCGCTGACGCCGGCGTCGGTCGCCCGGGAGTGGGCCGAGGACCTGAGCGACGAGCCCGGCCCCGCCGAGGTCCGCCAGATGACCCAGCTGGCCCGCACGACGAGCTCGGTGACGGAGCGGATGGAGCTCGCGCTGCACCCGTACACGAGCCTCCTCGTCGTCCCGGTCTTCGCGCTGGCGAACGCCGGGGTCGTGTTCGAAGGCTCGGCGCTGACGGCGCCGGGTGCGTCGCGGGTCGCCATCGGCGTGGCCGCCGGCCTCGTCGTCGGGAAGCTGGCCGGCGTCACCCTCGGCGCCTACCTCGCCGTGCGCCTGCGGATCGGCGCGCTCCCGGTCGGGGTGTCGTGGCCGCAGCTGGCCGGCGCCGCCGCCCTGGCCGGCATCGGGTTCACCGTCTCGCTGTTCATCACCGATCTCGCCTTTGCCGACGCCGACCTGCGGGCCGCCTCCAAGATCGGGATCCTCGGCGCCTCGGCGCTGGCGTCGATCGTCGGTGCGGCGATCCTGGCCCGTTCCGGTCAGTCCGGCCCGGCGGACCCGACGGGGTACTCCAGCATCTCGACCCGTCCGTCGGCCCACGCCTGACGCACCGGCTCGACGATGCGCCAGCACTCCTCCGCCTCGTCGGCACGGATGCTGAACGTCGGGTCGCCGTCGAAGGCGTGGACGAGCACGTTGGCGTACGCCGGCAGGTCGGGTGGCCACAGGTCGGTGGTCAGCTCGAGTGGCGCGAGCTCGAACAGCTCGCCGTCGGCGTTCATCGTCAGGGCGAGGCTGAGCCGGTCGGGCCCCATGCGCAGGCGCAGGACGTTCGGGGCCGGCGGGTCGGCGTCGGCGCCGAAGACGAGGTGGGGGACGGGCTTGAAGTGGATGGCGATCTCGTGGCGGTCCTCGCCGAGGGCCTTGCCCGATCGCAACACGAACGGGACACCGGCCCACCGCCAGCTGTCGACGCGCAACGTCATCGAGGCGAACGTCTCGGTCTCGAGGGAGGGGTCGACGCCCTCCTCGTCGAGGTAGCCCTCGTACCGCGCCCGCACCGACTCCTCGGGCACGGCTTGCACGGCCCGCAGCAGCGAGACCTTGCGGTCACGGAAGTCGTCGCCGTCGAGGCTCGAGGGCGGGTCCATGGCCACCAGGCACAGGAGCTGGAGCAGGTGGTTCTGGAGCATGTCGACGAGGGCGCCGGTGCCGTCGTAGTAGGTGGCGCGCCCCTCGAGGGCCAGCTTCTCGTCGAAGGTGATCTCCACCCGCTCGATGTGCTGGTTGCTCCACACCGGCTCGAAGAGGCGGTTGGCGAAGCGGAGGCCGAGCACGTTGTGGACGGTCTGCTTGGCCAGGAAGTGGTCGACGCGAAAGATCGACCCCTCGTCGACGTAGCGGTGCAGGAGGGCGTTGAGCCGGCGGGCGTCGTCGAGGTCCTCGCCGAAGGGCTTCTCGATGACGAAGCGGCTGCCCTCGGGAAGGCCGGCCTCGGCCAAAGAGGTGATGGCGTCGTCGAACAGCGACGGCGGGATGGCGAGGTAGGCGAGCACCGGACCGTCGCCGGGCAACGCCTCGAGGAGGGCCCGGACCGAGTCGGCGTCGGTGAGGTCGGCGGACTGGTAGCGGATGGCGTCGATGACCTGCGCACGGGCGGCGTCGCCGGCGTCCTCGGCGTGCTCGTCGAGCGAGGCCCGCACCCGCTCGGTGAACTCCCCGTCGGCCTGCTCCCGGCTGCCCGTGGCCAGCACGGCCAGGTCGTCCGGCAGACGCCCGGCGTCGGCCAGGGCGGCCAGGGCGGGGAACAGCGACCGCGAGGCGAGGTCGCCGGTACCGCCGAAGAGGAGCAGACGTCTCGGCCAGTCGGACATGCACAGGCTCCTACCCGAACCCGTCCAGGTTGACCTTTTGGCTGACCAAAAACTATCTTCCGGCCCCGGCCAACCATGGATCTGCTCCTCTCGAAGTCCGAACGCGAGACCCTGAAGGCGGTCTATCGCCTGACGTCGTCCTCCGCCTCCGGTCCCCTCCCTTCGGGCGAGGCCCACACCGGCGACCTCGCCGACAAGCTCGGGGTCAGCCCGGGCACCGTGACGGCGACGGTCAAGCGGCTGGCCGACCGGGCGCTCGTCGACCACCGGCCCTACAAGGGCGTCGAGCTCACCGCCGGCGGGGCGGCAGGCGGCCGTGTCGGCCATCCGCCGCCACCGCATCGTCGAGCGGTTCCTCTCCGACATGCTCGGCTACCCGTGGAACGAGGCCGACCGCCTGGCCGGCTCGCTTCGAGCACGAGCTGCCGCAGGAGGTCGAGGACCGGCTGTTCGTCGCCCTCGACCGCCCGGCCACCTGCCCGCACGGGTTCCCGATCCCGGCGCCGGAGGCGGCCGACATCCCGAGCTGCCCGCCGCTCTACGCCCTCGAGCCCGGGGACGTCGCCGAGGTGGCGGTCCCCGGGTCGACCGATCCCGACGTCGTCGCCTTCCTCGACACCCTCGGCCTCCGGCCGGGCGTGCGCGTGGAGGTGCGGGAGAAGCACCCGTTCGACGGCCCGCTCGTCCTCCGGGTCGACGGCCAGGACCGCACCGTGGGCGAGAAGGTCGCCCGCCAGATCTTCGTCCGCAAAGAAGCACGACCGAGAAAGGAAACGGCATGACCAACCTCCTGCTCGCCGCCGAAGGGGGGTACCAGGAGTTCACCCTGAAGGGTGGCGAGTTCCTCGTCCTCGGCTTGTCCGGCGCGTCGGCGCTCCTGGCCCTCGCTCGTCGGCTTCGTCCTGATGAAGGGCGTGCTCGCCGCCGACCAGGGCACGCCGAAGATGATCGAGATCGCCACGGCGATCCAGGAGGGCGCCATGGCCTACCTGCGCCGGCAGTTCAAGACGATCGCCGTCATCCTGGTCCCGCTCGCCATCGTCGTGTTCGTCACCTCGACCGAGGTGCCGAAGCCCGACGGCGAGCGAGGCGCTGTCGTTCGTGCAGTCCGGCCTGTTCCGCACCCTGGCCTTCGTCGCCGGCTGCGTCCTGTCGGGCCTCACCGGCTTCATCGGCATGAGCCTGGCCGTGCGCGGCAACGTCCGCACCGCCGCCGCCGCCCGGACCGGCTCGCTGCCCGCCGCCCTCAAGGTGGCCTTCCGCACCGGCGGCGTCGCCGGCATGTTCACCGTCGGCCTCGGCCTCCTCGGCGCCACGATCATCATCATGCTCTTCCAGAACACGAGCTCGGCGATCCTCGTCGGCTTCGGCTTCGGCGGCTCGCTGCTGGCGCTGTTCCTCCGGGTCGGCGGCGGCATCTTCACCAAGGCCGCCGACGTCGGCGCCGACCTCGTCGGCAAGGTCGAGGCCGGCATCCCCGAGGACGACCCCCGCAACCCGGCCACCATCGCCGACAACGTCGGCGACAACGTCGGCGACTGCGCCGGCATGGCCGCCGACCTGTTCGAGTCCTACGAGGTCACCCTCGTCGCCTCGATCATCCTCGGCGTCGCCGGCCTTCGCCTCCATCGGCGCCAACCCGGCGCTCGGCCTGATCTTCCCGCTGGCCGCCCGCGCCATCGGCGTGCTCGCCTCGATCGTCGGCGTCTTCGCCGTGCGGGCCAAGGAGGGCGAGACCAACGCCCTGAAGCCGATCAACCGGGGCTTCCTCACCGCCGGCATCCTCACCGTCATCGGCACCGCTGCTCGTCGCCCTGTTCTACGTCGGCAACGACGCCGAGGGCCTCTCGAACGTCGGCTGGCGGTGCTTCGGCGCCGTCGTCATCGGCCTCGTCCTGGCCCAGGTGGTCAGCCGCCTCACCGAGTACTTCACCGCCACCGAGTACGGCCCGGTCCGGGAGATCGCCGAGTCGGCCCGCACCGGCCCGGCCACCACGGTGCTGTCCGGCACGGCCTCCGGCCTCGAGTCGTCGGTGTACGCCATCATCGCCATCGCCATCGCCCTCGGCGTGTCGCTCGCCCTCGGCGGCGGCAACCTGCAGTTCTCCCTCTACCTGGTCGCCCTCACCGGCATGGGCATGCTGGCCACCACCGGCGTCATCGTGTCCGAGGACACCTTCGGCCCCGTCGCCGACAACGCCGCCGGCATCGCCGAGATGTCGGGCGAGTTCGACGGCGAGCCCGAGCGGATCATGGTGCAGCCTCGACGCGGTGGGCAACACCACCAAGGCCGTCACCAAGGGCTTCGCCATCGGCTCGGCGGTCATCGCCTCGGTGGCCCTGTTCGCCTCGTTCATCGAGACGGCGGCCGACGAGACGCTGCCGCCGAGACGTGGTCGAGCCGGCCAACGACACCGCTCGGGGCGTCTTCGACCTCATCCCGATCAACGTGGCCGACCCGAAGGTCTTCATCGGCCTGCTGATCGGTGGCTCGGTGCCGTTCCTGTTCTCGGCGCTCGCCATCCGCGCCGTCGGCCGCACCGCCGGCGTCGTCGTGCAGGAGGTCCGCCGCCAGTTCGCCGACGGCAAGATCATGGCCGGGACCAAGCAGCCCGACTACGGCCCGGTCATCGACATCTGCACCGCGGCCTCGCTGCGGGAGCTGGCCACGCCGGCCCTGCTCGCCGTGCTCACGCCCGGTCATCATCGGCTTCGGCATCAACTTCTGCGCCCTCGGCGCGTTCCTCGCCGCCGTCATCCTCACCGGCCAGCTCATGGCCAACTACCTGTCCAACGCCGGTGGCGCGTGGGACAACGCCAAGAAGTACATCGAGGACGGCCACGAGGGCGGCAAGGGCTCCGAGGCCCACAAGGCCGCCGTCATCGGCGACACCGTCGGCGACCCGTTCAAGGACACCGCCGGCCCGGCGCTCAACCCGCTGATCAAGGTGATGAACCTGGTGTCGCTGCTGATCCTGCCGGCCGATCATCAACCTGCAGGACAACGACGGCGCCCGCTTCGCCATCGCCGGCGTCGCGCTCGTCGTCCTGATCGGCGCCATCGCCTTCTCGAAGCGCAAGACGGACGCCATGGGCGCCCCCGAGGACATGTCCACGGCCGAGTCCCGTGCCGCCGCGGTCTCGGGCGACGCCGACGGTGGCCTCGACAGCCAGGAGACCGACTCGCTGGCCATGAAGGCCCTGGATCGGTGGATCGTGGAGCTCGGCGACGACGATGCGACCCTGCGCCGTCAGCTCCGGTCGGCCAAGCGCCGACTCAAGGAGTCCGCGAAGTAGGAACCCGTTGCTCCGGTCGTGTGCGAGGCGCCCCCAGGTGGGGCGCCTCGTCGCGTCCGGACGAGACCGGCCCCAGGCGTTCAACCTGGCTCGTCGACGCTCCGACGGGTCGGGAACCACACGATGATCGCGAGGTCCCACAGCAGGTGGCTGACGATCGGGGCGACGAGCGTGCCCCGCCAGGCGAACAGCGCGCCCCAGAAGACCCCGCCGACGAGGGCCGCCAGCAACAGGATCGGCTTGCGCTCCCACACGTGGACCAGGGCGTAGGCCACGAGGGCCACGGCGATGCCGGCTCGGTGCTGCACGAGGCCCCGCCAGAAGATCTCCTCCGCCGGTCCGATGACCGCCAGCACGAAGGGCATCCGGGCCGCGGTCGTCTGGCCCCGGACGGCGTAGAGGTCGTCGACCTGCGAGCTGAGCCCGGGGAACAGCCGGGTGACGACGCGATCGCCGATCCAGAACACGGCCCACAGCACGGCCGCGCCCGCGACGCCGATCGCGACGTCGACCGCCCGGAGGCGGAACAGGTCCGGTCGTTCGTCGCCCATGGCCACGAGGCCGTAGCACGCCGATCACGGCGCCCGCGGCGGCCGCTCGCGGCCAGAACCCCTCCCGGCCGAGGGCGAAGAGCAGTCCCCAGGCCACGGCCGCCACGACGAGGCCGACGACGACGGTCACATCCATGGCCGCGCCCCGCACCGGAGCACCCCGCGATGGCGACGCACGTTGGTCACCGGGGCGACGGGGTTCGTCGGCTCGCACCTCGTGTCTACGTTGCTGACCGCCGGTCACGATGTCGTGGCCGCGACCCGCCGTCCCGAGCGCTACGAGGGCCCGGTTTCCGCCGTCGGACTCGACCTCGATGACCCGGGCACGATCGCCCCGGCCCTGGAAGGTGTCGACCTCGCCTACTACCTGGTCCACGGGATGGAAGCAGCCGGTTACGCCGAGCGCGACGCAGCCGCCGCCCGGGCGTTCGGCACGGCCGCATCCGCCGCCGGCGTGCGCGTCGTCTACCTCGGCGGCCTCGGTCGGGGCGAGGTCAGCGAGCACCTGGCCAGCCGGCACGAGGTCGGGGAGGTGCTGCGCTCGACCTGCGACACCGTCGAGCTGCGGGCGGCGCTGGTGATCGGCGCGGGCTCGGCCAGCTTCGAGATCCTCCGGCAGCTCGTCGACCGGCTCCCGGCCATGATCTGTCCGAAGTGGGTCGACACCCGGTGCCAGCCGATCGCCCTCGACGACGCCCTCGCCTACCTGGCCGCCGCGCCCTTGCTGCCCCCCGGTCGCTACGACATCGGGGGTGCCGACGTGCTGACCTACCGCGAGATGCTCCTCGCCTACGCCCGCATCGCCGGGAAGCGGCGCCTGATCCTCACCGTGCCCGTCCTCACCCCCCGCCTGTCCTCGCTGTGGCTCGGCCTCGTCACCGATCAGCCGCCGTCGATCGCCCGCCCCCTGGCCGAAGGCCTCAGCGTCGAGGTGGTGGTCGAGGACGACGACCGCATCCGGGCCCTCACCGACGTCCGCCCCGTCGGCTTCGAAGAAGCCGTCCGGCGCGCGCTGCACCCTGCGGCCTGACCGCACCGGCAGCCGGCTACGGCCGGGCCTTCGCCTCCGCCCGGCGGGCCCGAACGACCTCGATCAGGATCGGCACGATCGACAGCGCCACGATGCCGAGGATGGCGATCTCGAGGTTCTTCTCGATCCAGGCGATCTCGCCGAGGAAGTACCCGAGCATCGTCACGCCGCCGGTCCAGAGCAGGCCGCCGAGCACGTTGTAGGTCAGGAACGTCCGGTACGACATCGAGCCGACGCCGGCGACGATGGGCGCGAACGTCCGCACGATCGGCACGAAGCGGGCCAACACGATGGTCTTCGTCCCGTACTTGTCGAAGTACCCCTGCGGCCTTCTCGACGTACTCCTGCTTGAAGAAGCGGGACTCCTGGCGGCGGAAGAGCGCGGGCCCCACGCGGTTCCCGAAGGCGTACCCGACCTGGTCACCGGTGACGGCGGCGAGAAAGCAGCCGACGAGGATCACGGGGAGGCTGAGCTTCCCCTGCGCGGCGAAGAGACCGGCCGTGAAGAGGAGCGAGTCCCCGGGGAGGAAGAACCCGAACAGCAGCCCGGACTCGGCGAAGATCACCGCGATCAGGCCGATCGTGCCGACGGCGACGAGCAGCTTCTGCGGATCGAGGAAGTCGAGGGCGGCGACGAGATCGACGGGCACGGCGGGTCACGCTACCGGTCCCGGTTGACATTCGGACCCCGGACCGCCCAAGTTGGAAAAGGCATGCCCAAGTCACTCGTCATCGTCGAATCCCCCAACAAGGTCAAGACCATCAGCTCCTACCTCGGGAGCGACTACGTCGTGATGGCCTCCGTCGGGCACGTCCGCGACCTCGAGCCGAAGGGCCTCGCCGTCGACGTCGACAACCACTTCAAGCCGACGTACTCCGTCTACGACAACAAGCGGAAGGTCATCGCCGACCTCCGGGCCGCCCTCAAGGACGTCGACGAGCTCCTGCTCGCCACCGATGAGGATCGCGAGGGCGAGGCCATCTCCTGGCACCTCGTCGAGATCCTCAAGCCCCGGGTGCCGGTGAAGCGGATGGTCTTCCACGAGATCACCCGTCCCGCCATCGAACGGGCCATCGAGGAGTCCCGCGACATCGACTACCGCCTCGTGGACGCCCAGGAGAGCCGGCGCATCGTCGATCGCCTCTTCGGCTACCCCGTGAGCGAGGTCGTGTGGCGCAAGATCCGCACGGGGCTCAGCGCCGGCCGCGTCCAGAGCCCGGCCGTGCGGCTCGTCGTCCAGCGGGAGCGGGAGCGGATGGCCTTCGTCCCCTCCTCGTACTGGTCGCTACAGGCCGCGTTCGCCGGCACCGAGCCGGACTTCACCGCCGGCCTCACCAGCGTCGACGGTCGCAAGGTCGCCGCCGGCAAAGGCGACTTCGATGCCGCCGGGGCGCCGGCCAAGGCCGACACCCTCGTGCTCGACGAGGACGCCGCCCGCGGCCTCGCCGCCCGCCTCGACGCCGCCCGGTTCGCCGTCACGGCCATCGAGACCAGCCCCTACCGCAGCCGGCCGAAGCCGCCGTTCATCACCTCGACGCTCCAACAGGTCGGTGGCAGCCGGATGCGGATGAGCGCCCAACAGGTCATGCGCGTCGCCCAGGGCCTCTACGAGCGTGGCTTCATCACCTACATGCGCACCGACTCGACGACGCTGTCCGGCACGGCCATCGCCGCCGCCCGGGCCCAGATCCGCGACCTGTTCGGGCCGCAGTTCGTCCCCGAAGCGCCCCGCACGTACGCGTCGAAGTCGAAGAACGCCCAGGAGGCCCACGAGGCCATCCGCCCGGCGGGGGAGACCTTCCGCTCGCCCGAGCAGGTGCAGGGCGAGCTCCGGGGCGCCGACCTCGAGCTCTACCGGCTGATCTGGCAGCGCACGCTGGCCAGCCAGATGCCCGATGCCACCGGCCAGACCGTGCGGGTGCGCATCGGCGCGACGTCGTCGGCCAACGAGGTCACCGAGTGGACGACCTCGGGGCGCACCATCACCTTCACCGGCCACCTCGCCGTCTACGGCTTCGCCGGCGACGACGCCGAGGTCAGCGACGACGACGAGGGCAAGCGCCTGCCGTCGTTCGAGGAGGGCCAGGCGCTTCCGGCGCCGGCCATCGAGTCCGAGGGGCACACGACCCAGCCGCCGGCGCGCTACACCGAGGCCCAGTTGGTCAAAGCGCTCGAGGAGAAGGGGATCGGCCGCCCATCGACCTACGCCTCGATCATGGAGACGATCCAGAACCGTGGGTACGTGCGGAAGAAGGGCCAGGCCCTGATCCCGACGGCCGACGCCTTCGCCGTCGTGAACCTGCTCGAGGGTCACTTCACCCAGCTCGTCGACTACGACTTCACGGCCAAGATGGAGAGCGACCTCGACGAGATCGCCGCCGGCACGGCCGAGCGTGAGCCATGGCTCAACAAGTTCTGGTTCGGCAACGGCACCCCGGGCCTCCGGGGCCTGTGCGACAACGCCCTCGCCGTCGCCGACCCCGCGGAGGTCAACGCCATCCCCATCGGCGTCGACCCCGACGGCGAGCCGATCGTCGTCCGCAACGGCAAGTACGGCGCCTACGTCAAGCGGGGCGACGACACGGCCACGTTGCCGGAGGACCTCGCGCTCGACGAGCTGACGCCGGAGAGGGCGCTCGAGCTGTTGAGCGCGCCGAAGGGCGACACGCCGATCGGTGCCGACGAGGCCGGCCTCCCGGTATACGTCAAGGTGGGCCGGTTCGGCCCCTACGTCCAGCTCGGTGATCCGGACACGCTGCCTCCGAAGCAGAAGCCGAAGATGGCGTCACTGTTCAAGGACATGGAGCCGGCGGCCGTCACCGTCGAGGATGCGCTCCGGCTGCTGTCGCTGCCCCGCGTCGTCGGCGTCGACCCCGAGTCGAGCGAGGAGATCACGGCCCAGAACGGCCGGTACGGGCCCTACCTGGCGAAGGGCAAGGACAGCCGGTCGCTCGAGCGGGAGGACCAGCTCTTCTCCATCACGCTGGAGGAGGCCCTCGCCATCTACTCGCAACCCAAGACGTTCGGACGGGCCCGGGCGGCGGCCAAGCCCCCGCTGCGCGACTTCGGCGTCGACCCTGCCGTCGAGAAGCCCGTCGTGATCAAGGAGGGCCGCTTCGGCCCCTACATCACCGACGGCGAGTACAACGTCACGGTCCCGCGCAGCGAGAGCGTCGAGGAGATCACCCGCGAGCGGGCCTTCGAGCTCCTGGCCGACAAGCGGGCGGCCGGGCCGCCGGTCAAGAAGGCCGGCGCTCGGAAGAAGGCGGCGGCGCCGAAGAAGGCGGCGGCGAAGAAGGCGGCCGCCCCCCGCAAGGCGGCGGGGAAGAAGGCCACCGGCACGAAGAAGGCGGCGGCCAAGAAGAAGGCGGCGCCCTCGGCGGACGACACCGCATGACGGGCTTGGCCCGCTCGGCGGCATCCCACGCCGTAGCCTGAGGCCAGTGGCCGAGGCCTCCTTGTCGGACAACGAGCGAGCGGGTGCTCCCGGGGGCGAACCCCCGACCATCCCGGCCATCGCGGCCGGTGACGATGTCATCGCGTCCGTGCACGAGGGCTTCAGCACGGCGCGCCTGTTCGGGTCGCCGTCGTTCTTCCGGCTGTGGCTGGCGCAGGTCGCGTCCTCGCTGGGGGACTGGATCGGCTTCGTCGCCATAACGGCCCTCGCCGCCCGGATCGCCGGCGGCAGCTCGCCCGAGGCCGCCGTCGGCGTCGTGCTGTCGGCCCGCCTCGTTCCCGGGTTCTTCCTCGCTCCCGTCGCCGGGGTGCTCGTCGATCGCTGGGACCGCAAGAAGGTCATGGTCGCATGCG
This sequence comes from uncultured Actinomycetes bacterium, assembly GCA_963731055.1. GTDB lineage: Bacteria > Actinomycetota > Acidimicrobiia > Acidimicrobiales > CADCTF01 > DATLED01. Next base: position 87,601 of record CAVSUD010000010.1, read on the forward strand.
ACATCGGTCGCGGGCTCGTCCTCGCCACGCTGCCGTGGGTCGACACCATCGCCGGTCTCGTCGTGGCCTCGTTGCTCCTCGAGATCCTGACGCTGCTGTGGTCGCCGGCGAAGGAAGCGTCGGTGCCGAAGCTGGTGCCGAAGGACTACCTGCCGACGGCCAACTCACTGTCGTTGGTCGCCGCCTACGGCACGTTCCCGATCGGCTCGGCCCTGTTCGCCGCCCTCGCCGGCGTGGCCAAGTTCCTCGGCGGCTACAAGGCGCTCCGAGGGCTGAGCGTCGACCAGGAGTTCGTCGCCATCTACTTCGACGTGTTCACGTTCTTCGTCTCGGCCACGTTGATCTCGACCCTCGTCCTGCCCCACGTCCGCCGGGCCGGCGCCGCCGCCAACGGCAGGATCGACCTCGGCCAGGGCGTGCGCGACGTCCGCGAGGGGCTGTCGGTCATCGGCCACAGCCGGCTCATCCGGTCCGTCATGGTCGCCATCGCCACCGGTCTCGTGGGCGGCGGGATGCTCGTGCCCCTCGGGCCCCGCTTCGCCAAGGAGACCCTCGGCGGCGGATCGGCGGCCTTCGGCCTGTTGCTCACCGCCCTCGGCGGCGGGATGGCGGGCGGCATCGTCGGCCTCTCGATCCTCCAGCGGAGGCTGCCCCATCAGCGGGTGTTCGTCGGCTCGGTGTTCGGTGCCGGGCTGTCGATCCTGGCCGGCGCCTCGATGTCGAACCTGCCGACGGCCCTCTTCTTCGTGACCCTGCTCGGCGTCTTCGCCGGCGCCATCTACGTCCTCGGGTTCACGATCCTGCAGACCAACGTCGACGACGAGCTCCGGGGCCGGGTGTTCGCCACGCTCTACACCCTCGTGCGGTTCTGCCTCCTGCTCGCCTTCGCCATCGCCCCGTTCCTGTCGTCCCTCCTGGACTCGCTGTCGCGCCGGCTGGTCGATCGCCACGTCGAGCTCCTCGGCTTCGGCATCTCGGTGCCGGGCACCCGACTGACGCTCTGGCTCGGCGGACTCATCATCCTCGGGGCCGGTGCGCTGGCCCTGGTCTCGGTGAAGGAGCGGGATCCGGACGTCGACCTCGGCGCCGACGTGTCCTGATCGTGGCGGCCAGATGGATCGCCTTCGAGGGCGGCGAGGGAAGCGGCAAGTCGACCCAGGCTCGGTTGCTGGCCGACCGGCTCGGCGCAGTGCTCACGCGCGAGCCCGGAGGAACGGCCGTCGGTGAGCGGATCCGCACGGTCCTGCTCGACCCCGACGTCGACTCGCTGGACCCCCGCGCCGAGGCCCTCCTCATGGCCGCCGATCGCGCGCAACACGTGGCCGAGCTCGTCCGTCCGACCCTGGCCGCCGGTCGGTCGGTCGTGAGCGACCGTTCGGCCTTCTCCTCGTTGGCGTACCAGGGCCACGGGCGGGGCCTCGGCGTCGACGCCATCCGCACGCTGTGCGCGTGGGCGACCGACGACCTGTGGCCCGACCTCGCCGTGCTCCTCGAGGTGCCGGGGGACGAACGGGCGACCCGCATGAAGGACCCGCCGGACCGCATGGAGTCCGCCGGCTCGGACTTCCACGCCGCCGTGGCCGACGGCTTCCGCGCCCTCGCCGCGGCCGAGCCCGATCGCTGGCGCGTCGTGGACGGAAGCGGCCCGGTGCACCAAGTGGCGGGCCGTGTCGCCGCCGCCGTCGAGGCCTGGGCCGGATGACCGACACGTCGAGCGGCGTCGACCTCTACGGGGAGGTCGTGGGGCAGCACCGCGCCGTGACCAACCTGCGGGCCACGGCGCGGGCACCGGTGCACGCCTACCTCTTCGTCGGCCCCACGGGGACCGGCGTGGTCGAGGCCGCCCGTGCCTTCGCCGCCGACGTGCTGTGCGTCGACGGCGGCTGCGGCCGGTGCGCGTCGTGCCGCAACGCACTCGCCGGTCGTCATCCCGATCTGGCCGTCGTCGAGCGCACCGGCGCGTCCATCCGGACGGCCGAGATCGACGAGGTCATCCGCCTCGCCGTGCGCCCGCCGACCGAGGGTCGGTTCAAGGTGATCGTGCTCGTCGACTTCCACCTCGTCGACCAGCACTACCCGCGCCTGCTCAAGACGCTCGAGGAGCCGCCGCCCTCGACTGTGTTCGTCGTGCTGGCCGAACGGGTGCCACCCGAGCTGATCACCATCGCGTCGCGGTGCGTGCGGATCGACTTCGCCCCGCTCGGCACCGAGGCGATCGAGGCCGCCCTGGAGGCCGAAGGCGTCGACGCCGCCACGGCGGCCGAGGTGGCTCCGGCCAGCGGTGGTCGCATCGATCGCGCCCGGTTGTTGGCGCGCGCGACTCGGGCTTCGCGTCCCGCCAGGCGGCGTGGCGGTCGGTGCCGTCCCGCCTCGACGGCACCGGCGCGGCCGTCGCCACCCTGGCCGAGGAGCTTCTCTCCTCCGTCGAGTCGGTGCTCGAACCACTGCGGGCGCGCCAGGTCGCCGAGGTCGCGGAGGTCGAAGCCCGCATCGCGGCCTACGGCGAGCGGGGTTCGGGACGCAAGGAGCTGGAGGACCGCCACAAGCGCGAGGTCCGTCGCGTGCGGGCCGACGAGCTGCGCTTCGGCCTGGCGTCACTGGCCGGCGTCTACCGGGACGAGCTCGTCGCCGGCGGCTCCCGCGTGATCGGCCGGCCCGGGGCGGGCCGGGCCATCCGTGCGCTCGACGCGGCGGCGGAGGCGCTCGTCCGCAACCCGAACGAGATGCTCCTGCTCCAGGGCCTGCTCGTCGCCCTCACCGACGCCGCCGGCGCCTGAACGGAACCCGATCGAGGCGCCGCGGAGGCGTCGGTTATCCTGACCCCTCCAACCCGCCCGGGTAGCTCAGACGGCAGAGCAACGCACTCGTAATGCGTAGGTCAAGGGTTCGATTCCCTTCTCGGGCTCCAGAAACCGCAGATGGCGAGGTGACGGGCCGGTGACCTGTAGGCGTCCTTCTAACAATCGTCTAACCGCTGTGGTGTTTCTTGGGGGCTTACCGAGATCGGCGGCACCGACCCGTGGTCGCGAATCTCGGCGAACGCCGGTCGTCGGCGAGGCTCCGAACCTGGCGAAGGCGGGAATACCCAGCCTCCGGGCTTTACCGAGGCTAGAAAGTGCCGATCACTTGGTGGACGGTCGCATGGTGAAGGCGGACCCGGAGGTCACCTATGCTCTTTGACGTGCTCAGGAACCAAAAGTCTTCCGATGCCGCGCCCGCGCAAGGGCCTCGTCGGCGGGTGATGGGCAGCGCCCCGATCGGACGCGGCCGACGCACGTCTTCATCAGACGCTGGAAAAGATCCGCGAGTCCGAGCGCGAGCGGAGCGCGAAACCGCCGGCATCCGCCTCCGCTAAGCAAGCCGCTGCTCGGTAACGAGCGGCGAAGACACTCCTCGATGATGCGCACCGTGCATTGACCGAAGCTGAAGTTGCAGAGGAAGAGCCGAGGCCGAACCGGCTCATCATCTGGTCAGAACAGGACGAGCCGGCGATTGTCCTTGACGGAGCCGACGCGGCCGTGCGCGAGGCCCTCATCAACTTCTACACCGAAGACCGCGACAACCAGGCGTTGAGGCGTGTCTTCGAGATTGCCACGGGCCATGGTCTTGTGTCGCTTGTCATCGAACCCCGATACATCGACATCGACTGGCGCGCGGAGCACTCGGCGTTCTACTCCACGACGTTCGTTCGGTATCCGTCGGTCTGTCACCGCGTTCACTTCTTCAGCCGGAAGGTAGAGGACATCGGCGACCTGTCGGGCCTAGAGAACGCATATTGCGGATACACCGTTTTGCGACCTCTCGCATCGGCACCGGTCGGAAGGACGATGGTCCTTCCCCCGCAAGAACTCAGCGAGGCCGTTCAGTGCTTCGCGACCGAGACGGTCGACGTTCTCGGTTGGCCGATGCCGATCACCACGGTGCCATTCGTGAGCCAGGACGGGCAGTACCTTCGCTGTGCCCACGCAGCAATGTGGATGGTGCTTCAGCACGCACATCTTCGCCGGGGTCACACGCGTTGGACGCCGAAGGACATCCACGATGCCGTGATGGGTGGCCACATCACAGGCCGCCAAGTGCCCTCGGACGGACCGACGGTCTCGCAGGTATTGGGCGGGATGACGACGCTTGGTTTGTCACCGGGACTCTTCAAGCTTCCTTCGACGAAGGAGTCGAGCGAGGCGGAGGCGAAGCCGACAGGTCCAAACACAGCCGACCTCTCGCTCTTCGGCATCGTCGCTCGGTACGTGAACAGCAACCTTCCGCCGATCGTGATCTCCGACACGTCTCGCCACGCTTGGCTCATCGTCGGGTACTCCCGCCTACCGTCAGCCGGGAATCCGAAGCTCACCCTCTATCGTCACGACGACGGCCATGGGCCTTTTCTGCCTGTCGACAACCCCTGGGAAGAGCCCGATCAGCGTCACGTCAACTGGACAACCGCCGTTCCGCCTCTCCCTACGAAGATCTACATGAGCGCTGAGCGAGCAGAAGCGATGGGCCGATGGTGGTTCGACACCCACCTTGACGCAGGTGCCAGTGGTGCCTTTCTCGACGCTCACGAGTCCGGTCAGTTGACGTTCATGACGTACGGGATCCTGTCGCGGGACTACAAGCACGGCTTGCGGCACCGGCCATCGATTGACGACCGCCTCGCTCACGCGCGTACCGCCTCGCTCAGTGGCCTCGCAACCTGTGGGTTGTCGAGGCGGTGGATCGGAGGCTTCGCTCAGCAGGCGAACCTTGCGTGGTGGGCGAGGTGATCATCGATCCCACTGCTCATCATGAGCCGTCGCCTGAGGAGAACGGCATTCTGGCGTCCCACGCCTCTGGATTGATGACCCACGAGACGCCCGATCATCACGCGCAGTCCCCGGTTGACACCCATGGTGGAGCCTACGAGTCCGGTCGTCAGATGCCGACTCGGGAGGGCGACATCAAGTAGCCGACCTGCTGTAAACCGTGGGGATGGTCGACCCGATCCCGTTCGAGGCGGACGCGCCTCACTCGAAGCGATGGACCGACGCCGCAAGCGATGCACTTGACGCAGGGACCCTCCTGGCGAATCTCAAACGAGTTGACGGAGTGCTCGTCAGCTTGGTGACGGGAAAGTGCCCGCGCTGTGGCGACTACATCGATGATCGCCAGGTACTCACCGCAGTCGGTGAGGGGATCAAGGCAACGTCCAAGACGCAAGCAGAAAGCTCGTACGTCACCGTGATCGTCACGTGCGGTTGTGCAGAGCATCATCCGACCCCACCCCCGAAGGTCCGGGGTTGCGGGATCTCCTTTGGCCTCGAACTAGAGCGGCCATGACCGAGGCTGAAGGCACCCGGCAGCCCGCCGCATACCGTCGCCCTGAGCATCCACCGTCGTTGTCTGACATCGCCGACAAGGAAGCGTTCGCTGCGATGGTCCAATCGAGCATCATCGACGTTCGGGCGTCGGCGGAAAAGTGGCGCACGGGGATGGCCGCTCTCGTGTCGCTGGTGACCGCTGGCCTACTCCTCAAAGGCCCGGAGAGCACGAAAGGGCTGAGCACGTGCTGGCGGGTCGCGGTGTCCGTCCTCCTCATCGGCGGCCTCGCCCTAGCGATCACCGGGCTGTGGCGAGCGTTGACCGCTGCTGCTGGAACGCCCACGGCCTACGACTACGACTACCTCATCGAGAAGTACGGCAGCATCGCCGCGTTCCAGGTGGCGGTCGCTCGAAGTGCCGCGGAGACATTGGGAAAGGCGCGTTGGTGGCTCGGTTGGGCGCTGGCTGGACTGGTTCTTGGCGTCTTGGTTTGGTGGTGGGCCCCGACGGTGTCCGACGCCCCAAAAGGTTGAGGTCACCGTCGGAAAGGAGACGTTCTGCGGCGCGCTGTCCAGCGCCGACGGCGGGGAGCTCAGGGTGAAGGTGGACGGAGAGAAGAATCCGCGGGCCTTCCCTCTCGAAAGCGTTGACAACGTTCGCGTCAAGGCAGCGTGCGACTGAGCGCCGCGGCCGTCCACGTTCTGAAGTTCTCGACCTTCCGCGTGGCGTTGGCTACTGGCTGGCCGGCGACAACATGCTGATCCGCGCCTACGGCTTGTTCTGGCGCTGCGACGAGGTCGACTGGCTGCCCGGCCGGGGCTCTCGCTTCGAGAGCACCTCGCTGTCCATTTGAAGACCTGGCAGCGCGCGGGCTACCCAAGCCGACGGGGTGGCGGTGCCCGACTGGTCTACGACCCACACGCTGACCGCCCACGCCAAGATCGGCCTCGCACTGCTTGCGTTAGCTGTCGGCCTCGCGTTCGCCGCGAGTGTGATGTGGCGAGGCGCAAACGAGCAGGCCGCATCGGACAACAGGGTGAACGGTCACCTCAACGCGATGACTGGTGGCTTCCTGAACGAGGACGGAAGCCCGAATCACACACCGTCGTTCATCCTCCTGGGGGCCGCGGCGCTCGCCGTTGTGTCGGCCGTGCCCTTGTTCACGATCCGTCCTCGTACACCCAGCGCCGCTGAGAAGGAACCAGCGAGGAACCTGTCGGCGAGGCTCACCGAGCTCGCTGGGCTGCGAGACACGGGCGTGCTCACCGAGGCGGAGTTCGCCGAGGCCAAGCGGAAACTCCTCGACGACCCCAGCGGCGGATAGGCGAGGAACGAAGAGCACCCCCGAAAGTCACGATGGCGACGAGGCCGAGGTCGTCGTCCCGCGATCTGCTTCGCCTGGGTCCACCCGCTGACCCATCCGCTAGAGCCGCTCTGGGTTAGCCGCGGCGGCTGGAGTCCTCAGGAAATGATGCCGTCGGCCGACTGAGGGGAAAGCGCCGCCGTCGCGCGCACATCGCCGAGATTCTCGCCACCAAGGATTGGGCCCGTTACGGGTCCGCGGCGGAGCCCAGAGACGATCCTCGACTGGAATGCTCACCAACAAGAACTAGAACCAAATATAGTTTGCAGGAGGTCTGAATATATGCAAAATAAGATAGCGCGGACCGCGGTAGCAGGTTTGTCCTTTATAGGCTTTGTTGGTGCGATTGAAGCCGCAGAGGTGATGGAAGCCCGCCCAGCTTATGCATGCCCTCCAGGACAACATGAAGACAATGTTATTTTACCTTCCGGGGGGTGTTATTTACTCGTGTGATTATGATGCTAATAGCCACCACACAGCCGAAGCGCACAACAAGCCCGACAACGGCAAAACCTGCGAGATTGAGCAGTCCGACGACGGCAGCGCGCGCAGCGGCGTCCCCCACGACGGCGCGGCCGCGTTCCACCGCGACGACCGTCAGGAGCAGCTCCTCCTCGGACGCAGCCGCGAAGGCGGCGGCGGACGCCGAGGCAGCCCGCGTCGCCGCTGAGTCCGAGGCGAAGGCGGCCGCCGAGCAGCAGGCTTCGACCGAAGCGGAGGCGGCCCGTGTCGCTGCTGAGACCGCACAGGCGGAGGCTGCCGCGAAGGCTGCGGCAGAGAAGACGGCTCACGATCGTGCAGTCGCCAAGTCCGAGCTGATCGCCACACAGGCGAAGGCCGCCGACGCCGCCCAGCAGCGGCACGTCATAGAGGCGATCGGCATCATCGTCGTGATCGCAGCCCTCGCGATGTTCGTCATCCGACGCCGCCGACGCCCTCTACCTCGTTAAGGCCATCGTCCAAGCACCACCGTTCGACGGTGACGAGGCCGAGGTGATCGTCCCCGCCGTCCGCTTCGCCTGGGGGACCCCTAACCCCACCTGCCGGCGTGACAGGGCAAAGCGCACCTATAGAAGCTTCACGGGTTCGCGCCGAGCGTGAAGCCGGCACTAGGGCGATTACGCACCCTTCGTGAAGGGCCCTAGCAGACGCCTCTTTTTGGCTAGCTGGTATCGCATCCTTCTGACACGACAACAGAAGGAGCCGTTCATGCACCCCTCGCCCGCCACCGATCACCGCTACACCTACACGATCCGCTTGGACAACGGAGATCTCGGTGATCTTTGCGTAATCATGAAGAACCCGTCGTGGCCTGACGTGGACGAGAACAAGTCGTTCCAGGGAGCCGTGCGCTGGGCGCGCAGGAAGGCGTTCAGCAGCGTGACCTTCCTCAACCTGTTCGCCCAGAGGTCGCCGGACCCGCGGTTTGAACGGCATCGCCTACTCCGATGCGGTCGGACCCGAGAACGACTGGGAGATCGCAGAGGAGACCGCCGCTGCCGATCTCGTCGTCGCTGCGTGGGGCGGGAGGAGCAGGGTCCGTCGCGACTACTACGACAGGCGGGCCGAGGAAGTGGTCGATCTGGTTGGCGCGGACGGGCTGGTGCACGTGGGGACGCGCACCAAGGACGGGTACCCGCGGCACCCTTTGTTCTGGCGCGACAGCTTTCAGTTGGGGGCGTGGTGAAAGGGGACCGAGGTTCGCTCCAGACCGTCGCCGATTGGTCGCTGAGTGGCGGCGGCGACGACGTTGTCTGCCTGCTCCCGCCTTCGCGAACTAGTCCTCGACTGGCTCGGGAGCCCCATGCGCGCGTCGGATCAGTTCGAGCAGGAGATCTCGGTGCAATGTGGCGTCCTTTGACGTGAGGCGGACGCGGTAGCGACCCCACTTCTTGTCATACGGAAGGCTGTCGACGCCCGAGTCCTCGACCATCGCTGAGACGTGCTCGTCGCGCGGCACTCGGAACTTCGACGATCAGATGCTCCTTGCGGGGTCGGAACGCGACAAAATTGTCGGCGAGCCCGTCGCGGACGAGACCGATGTAGTGCTTGTTGTACTTCAGCGCCATCCCCGGCGTGACCTCGTTGACGAGCGACAACAGCTGATCGGCGATCCCTACGGAGACCTGCGACCCGCGCTGAGCCAGTAGTTGCGGTCGGTGGCCTGGCCCGGCTCGTCCTCCTCGTCGCGTCCCGAGCGCTCATCAGATCGAGCACCTTCGTCGCGCTCAACGTCAGCACCCCGCCGACGTCGAGGGCTCGCATCTGGATCGCGATCAGCGGGATCGTCTTGTTGAACAGGTTGATGACGTTCAGGAACCGGCTGGTGATGTCCTCGGCGACGATCACGGCGACGTGCTCGTACTGCGGGTACCTGCTCTTCTCGATGTCCCAGTACTCGATGGTGCGGATGATGTGGGTCTCGTCCGTCGGCCCCAACTGGATCTCGACCTCGTAGCGGGTGTGCGTCTCGGGGTCGCTTAGCAGCAGGTCGAGGCGACCCGCCCGTGGCTGACGGCGCTCGATGTCCTTCACCACGAGATCACCCAGGCCGAGAAGGGTCGGATCCTCGGCGAGAAGGCCCTGGAGCCACTTCTCGTTGTAGATGGGGTGCGTCCTGAGGCTCACCGACTTCGACTTCTTGAACTCCACCTGCGGCCCTGCCCTCCTGTAGGACGACACCTGATCTTGCTCGAACGTCGGAGGCGCGTGCGGCTGCCTCAACGGGATAGGAAGCGTTTTGCCTCCTGCGGCTGCCGCCACTACCGATCTTCAGGACATGAGCTTCCGCCACCTGCCTCAGAACCTTGGCTGAGGCCGATCACGGCCGACTCGGCGGCGACCTCTTCGGTGAAGTCCACGTCGCCCTGCGGGTCTTCGCAGATGAATTCGCACCTTGGATGCAGAACCTGCTGGGCACCTGGCCGCCCGATCGCTCTGGAGCCGTCGCTCCTCAGGATCCGCAGTACCTCGTCCGCATCCTCCTCGACCGATGGTTGACGAACTTCGTCGGGCCGCTCGGACACGACCACCACATCCAGGTTCACAACGTCCGCACCCTTAGGAACCAGTGGGCTCACCATGCCCTCACCGACGCCGATGCTGCCCGTCGCGGCGTGCTTGCGTGTGCCGACCTCCTTCGCACGATCGCCTCGCCGCGAGCAGAAGAGGTCGTCGGCATGGCCCGCCGGCTCGGTGGCGAGGCCGCTGCGAACCGTCCGCTGCTCCACCAACCCCACAGCCCGAGCGGTCACCGCGGGATGAGAGACCCCGCGTTCCGCGAGGAGCAGTGGCAGCGACGGTTCGATCCCCACGTCGCTCCTATAAACGAGCTAGTTGACCGACTGATCGAAGAACACGGTACGAGGTGGATGCCGTACTCCCCGCCGTACCACGGCGGGATCGATGCGGAGATCGTGTTGCTCTATCAGGATCCTGGGCGGATGACGGCCAAGGAGTTCGGCGGTTCGGGCTTCCTCGGGTGCGAGAACGACGACCCCTCTGCTGAGCTGGTCGCCACCTGCCTCGATGACGCAGGCGTTCGGCCCGATCAGGTAATCCCGTGGAACTCGTACCCGTGGTTCCTCCCTGATCAAGGCGGCGTCACAGCACGCATGCTCGACGAGGGCACTGCCCCCCTGAAGGAGTTCCTTGCGCTCTTGCCTCAGGCGCACACGATGGTGCTTGGCGGCAGGAAGGCGCAGGACGCATGGTCAAGACTTCGCACGTAGTCACCCCGGTACGGCACGTCGGTACCGAACTATCGAGACCTTCCACACGAGCGGCCGCGGCATCACCAACGGAGGGCAACAGACGAAGGCCGAAGGCGCGGCACACGTCGTCGCAGCGCTCCGTGAGGCCGCCGCCGTTGCGTGAAGGCACAGTCCCTAGACCGAGGTACTGCCACCAACGTCGTCGGGCAGGTGACGATCGCGACGATGCCGAAGTCGTCGTCCCCGCCGTCCGCTTCGCCTCGGTCACCCGCTGACCCATCGAAGGGGCCGCTCCAGCCGTCCTCGCCGTAGCGTGCGGCTGGAGTTCTCAGGAAAGGCTGCCGTCGGCCGACTGACCGAAGGTGGAATCGAAATCTGGGGTGAGAGTCAGCATCAAAATTCGTCGGGTCGCAGCTACGACAATGTATTTCGCCTGTGCCCTGACTAGCTTCGAAGGCTACAAAGTGGCACCTGCGGCTGCGACACCGCCGTGCGAGGATGGAAAGTACCCACACTATTACGATCAAGGTTACTTTTGTTTCCCTGAAAGGCCCGCTGAGGGCCCAACGACGACGGCACGACGGGCACCGTCAGCGACAACGCCTACGACCGCAAGAGCGGCGACCACCTCGCCGACGACCGCACGGTCCCGTTCCACGTCGACCACCGTGAGGAGCACCGCCGTCGCCGGACCGCGCAGGCGAAGGCTCACGCGGACGCCGCGCGAGTCGCAGCCGAGGCCCAGGCGAAGGCGGCTGCGGAGCAGCAGGCGGCCGAGGCCGAGGCGGCCAGAGTGGCGGCCGAGACGGCGGCCGCCGAGGCTGCCGCGAAGGCTGCGGCGGAGAAGGCTGCGACGGAGAAGGCGGCTCACGAAGGTGCAGTCGCCAAAGCCGAGTTGATCGCCTCTCGGGCCAAGGCCGCCGACGCTGCGCAGCAACGTCACGTACTGGAGGCGATCGGCGTCATCGTCCTGATCGCAGCCGTGGTGGCGTTCGTCATCCGACGCCGGCGACGACCTGCTGCTCGATGATCCACAAGACGCTCCGCGCATCGCTCGTGATCGGGATAGTGCTGGCTCTGGGTGCATGCGGGGGAGGGTCGGGCGAAGCGGCGTCACCATCAACGGTGACGACGGTCACCACACTTCCGACGGAGGTGGCCACCACGACCACAACCCCGGCTCCAACGACAACCGCCCCCTCGGCGCTCGACGAGGCACGTGCAGCCTCCGCGGCCCTGGACTACTCGGAGGGCGTCGGCGTGAACCTCGGGCGGATCCGTGATGACTACGCCGCAGCGTTCGCCACAGCGAAGCAGCATGCACGGAAGGCGGCGCAGATCGACCCGCGTTGGACGGAACTCGCGGCGAACATCGACGCATGGGAACAGGCCGTGACGGTCGCCCGCGCAAGCAGCGGAGCCGTCCTCCGTCCGACACGGACGACCGAGATCAACACCGATTGCGGCATCCGCGAGCGCTTAGGCGCAGGGCGTCCGCAGAGCGTCCGGCCTTTCTTTCAGACGGATTGGTTCGGGGAGTCGTATCACCGCAGGTCGGCGGCGTGACCGTGTCACCGCACCGCACCTGTTAGGCCGCCGCCGCCTCCTTGGACGAGAGGTAGACGCTGCGGACGGTCGAGGCGTACCACCGCTGCCCGCCGTGGGCGGTCGGGATCGCATCGGAGTTGAGGCCGTCGGCGATCGAGGGGAGTGACCGCCCCGAGTCGCGGTCGCGGACGATGCGGGCGACGACTGCGTCGGGCACGACCTTCGGGCGGCCGAGCTGCACGCCCTCGGACTTCTTCACGGCCAGGGCGTCGGTGACGCGGGCGGAGATGAGCCGCCGCTCCAGCTCGGCGAAGGTGCCGAGGATCTGGAGCATGGCCCGCCCCGAGGGCGTCGTCGCGTCGAACGGCGCGTCCAGGGCCATCACCGTCCAGCCGTTGCTCTCCGCACGGTCGAGGAGCTCGCAGAAGTCCCTGAGCGACCTTGCGAGGCGGTCGACCTTGGCAGCGACGAGGATGTCCGCGCCGCCCGCCTCGATCATGGCGACGGCGGCGGCGAAGCCCTCGCGGTTGCGGGTGCTCTTGCCCGAGACGCCGAGGTCGGAGAGGTAGGTGGTGACGACCCATCCGCGGGCGTTCGCCTCGGCCTCGATCGCCCGCCGCTGCGCCTCGATCCCGAGCCCCGACTCCGCCTGCTCCTGGGTCGAGCAGCGCAAGTAGCCGACCACGCGACACCCGCCACGAGTCCGACCGCCGCCTTCTTCCGCGCCTCAGTCACGCGGGTACCTTACACGATACAGGTGTTTCGTGTCAGATACTTCGTGTATCCGGGTACCTTCGACCCATGGCCACCGACGACGAGGCGCTCCTGTACGCCCTTGGTGACTGCGTCCTGGCGCTCATGGAGGCGACCGTGGCGGTCGACGCGATCACCAACATCTCCGACGCCCTCGCCCGCGTCGACGCGGACCCCGCCGACGTGCTGCCGCGCCAAGGGCGAGATCCTCCCGCCGCGGCCTGCTGCACGCGGTCTGGCCGAACCGTCGAGGTGTCGGCCCCGCCGAGTTCGTCGCCGTCTGCGAGGCCGCCGCGCTGGAACGTGCCCGACGCGCTGGAGCTCAGCATCGTCCGTGGCGACCCGCTGCCCGTCGCGGACTGGCCCGACTGGCAGCGGGAACCGACCGGGGTGGAGGCGTCGTGAACCTCTCCCGCAAGTCGTTCCCGTCGGGGACGGTGGACATCGGCGCGGAGGGTGTTGTGACCGCCCTCTGCGCCGTGTCCGCGGTCGTCGACGACGTGGACGACATCATCGAGGTCGGCGCGCTGGGCCGCTCGATCGACCGGCGTTGGCCAAAGGTCGTCGCCCACCATCTTTGGAGTGAGCCCGTCGCTCGCGTCGAGGACGCCGAAGAGCTCTTCCCCGGCGACCGCCGCCTCCCGCCCGACGTGCTGGCCGCCGGCGGCGGCGGCTTGCAGATCCGCGCCCGCTTCAACCTCGCCACGGAGCGGGGGCGCGAGGCGTTCGAGGACTGTCGGTTCTTCGGCGTCGGGTCGGCCGAGGGGCTGGGCTTCTCGATCGGCTACCTGGTGCCCCACGGCGGTGCCGTCGTCGACGCGAAGGGCATCCGCCGCATCAGCGATATCGACATCTTCGAGGCGTCCATGGTCCTGTTTGGCGCTCACCCCCTGGCGCAGCTCGTCGACGTGAAGTCCGCCAACGGCGGCGGCCGTCAGCGCCGCCGCGGAGGCCGCGGCTGCTGCTCGTCGCCGAGGCCAGCGCCCGACGCCGCGCCCGCATCGAGTCGGCACTTCTTGCCGGCTAGCCGTTCCGCAGAAGGAGACCCCCCATGCCCGTTGGACCCTGGAGCACGACCCTGGACGAGCTCAACGCGCTCGGCACCATCGCGAGGTTGGTCCCCCCGCCCGCGGCCGTACACGGGTGACGCCGACGCCGACCCCGACAAGGCCGAGCTCGTCATGGTGCACGGACTGACCTGTCCGAAGTGCGGGCGCGACATGGGACCCATCCCGGTCGGTCGCATCGGTGGGTGCGAGATCGACGGCGAGGGGGTCTGGGCGGATCCGAAGTCACCCGAGGCGCTGGCCGCCGTCGCGGCGCACGAGGCGGGGCCTGAGCGGCGTCTGAAGGGCCGCCGTGGCTGCCGATGACAGCGTCATCGCTGAGGTCGACGAGGCCATAGCGGCGCTGGGCGTCGCGCAGCGCCACGTCATCGAGGCGGCCGCCGCCGCTGAGGAGTTCGTCCGCAGGAACGTCGCCGGGTCGGGTGCCGGCGATGCGCCTCGACGACGACGAGGCCGAGGCGCTGGCCGACCTGGTCTACGACGTTGAGGCCACGTCCTCGGCGCCACGAGTCGGAGCTGTTCTTCACGGCCTCCGATGGTGCCGAAGGCTCCGTGCAGCAGCGGCGAGTCTCCTGTCCGCCCGACACCACCCGCTTCGCCATCGCCCTCGACGCCAAGGGCTGACCGCCACCGATCACCTCGAGGGTTCGATCCTCCTCTCGGGCTCCGGCTCGCCCTCTACGGTGGCGCACTCCATGGCACGGGACGGGCAGGGTCGACGTCGGCGTCCACCGATTCCGCTCCTCGTCGTCCTCGTCGTCGCCTTCGCCCTCCGTCTGGCCTGGGCCCTCTACGCCACCTACGACCCGGTCTTCAAGGAGTCGGGTGACGCGTACTCGTACTTCTTCTACGGCCGCCAGATCGCCGAGGGCGGCGGCTACCTGAACCTGGACGGCTCCGGACTCTGCCACCGCCTACTACCCCATCGGTTACCCGGCATGCTCGGTGGCCTCTTCTGGCTCGTGCTGCACACGCCGATCCCGGACCGCTCCCGCTCGCCGGCAGCCTCCTCAACGTCGTCCTCGGCACGCCGCCGTCGGCTCTGCTCTTCGTCGTCGTGCGGTCGGCCGCGGGACCCGTGCGGCGCTGGTCGCCTCGGCGTTCTGGCCTTGTGGCCGAACGCCATCTTCTACGTGGCGACGATGCAGCTCGAGACCACGTTCACCTTCGCTTCTCGCGGCTCTGGCCGTGCTGGCGACGCACGCTGGCGCGGCCGCGCCCGTTGTCGTGGCGGCGGCTCGTGCTCTTGCCCCGTCATGGCCGCGACGGCGATCGTGCGACCGTTCGCCTTCCGCTGCTCGTCCTGGCGCCGCTGCTCCTGCTGGCGACGAGGGCGGGCTGGCGTCGCGCCGCGTGGCGGTGGTGATCGTCGCCTTCCGGACGATCGTCGTGCTGACCCCTTGGACGGTGCGGAACCAGCGGGAGATGGGGGCGGCCCTGCCGTTCTCGTCGAACCTGGGCGACACCGTCTGCCTCGACCGCAGCCTCGATGCCACCGGCGGGTTCCGCTTCGACGTCCACGACGGGTGCGCGGAGTCGACCCTCGGCGAGGTCGAACGCAACCGGGAGAGCACCGCCAAGGCGATCGACTTCGTGCGCCGGAATCCGGGACGCGAAGCGCTCCAGTCGTCCGTCGGGGTCGACTTGATCCTCGCCGAGGACCACGACGGACTCGTCGCCGTCGAGCGCGGCGCGGCACCACCCGTTCCTGGGCCACCGGGTGCGGACCATCTTGCGCACCGCCGCCGACGGCTGGTTCTTCCTCTGCTCGCCCTCGCCGTCGCCGGCGTCGGACGATCGCTCGGCCGGGCCCGACGCGGCGGAGCTCCTGCTCCTCGCCCTCCCCACGGCGTCGTTGCTCCTCACCGCCGTCCTGTTGTGGGGATCGCCGCGCTTCCACTTGCCCGTCGTCCCGTTCTTCGCCGCCTTCGCCGCCCTCGGGGTGGTCGGTTCATCCCGCTGTGCACGGGAATCGGCCGGTTGCGGGATGCCGGCGACGAGGCAAGATGACCGAATGCGCCTCCGGATCGCCGCCACGGCCTTGGCCCTCGTCGCCCTCGTCGCCGGCACCACCTTCACCTCCCGTCAGCCGGCCGTCGCCGCCGGCCGGGCGCCCTCGGCGTCGAGCGACCGCTGGGCGCTCGTCGTCGGCATCACCGACTACAGCGGGCGGACGGCCTCGACGGTCGCCGGCGCCGCGGACGCGGACGACGTCCGCGAGGCGTTGTTGCGCAACGGCTTCCCGGCCGACCACATCCTGACCCTGACGGAGGGCGCGGCCACGGCCCGCAACATCCGCATGGGCTTCCAGTGGCTGGTCGATCACAGCTCGCCCGACTCGTTCTCGGTCTTCCACTACTCCGGGCACGTGAAGCAGATCGGCGGCGACCGGGATCGCGACGGCGAGAAGCTCGACGAGTACCTGTGGCCGTCCGACAACGTCTTCATCTCCGACGCCGAGCTGGCGTCGGTGGCGCAACGGCTGCGGGGCCTGGCCTGGATCGACATCGCCGGATGCGAAGCGGCTGGGTTCGACGACGGCATCTCGAGCCCGACCCGGATCTTCACCTCGTCGTCGCAGGAGAGCGAGAAGTCTTACGAGTTGCCCGAGTGGAACAACTCGGTGTTCACGGGCCTGCTCATCGATCAGGCGATGCTCCAGGGCATGGCCGACAACGACGGCAACGGGAAGGTGTCCATCCAGGAGGCGTACGCCTTCGCCGCCGACCGGGCGCCCCAGATGACCGCCCGTCAGAAGAAGGGCGCGCAGCACCCTCGTGGCGCCGGCGGTGACGGTCCGGAGTGGTTCCTCGACGGCCCCCCGCCCCCGCCTCCGCCCCCGCCGTCCCGGCCCGCTCCGGAGCCGGCCCGCGACGAGCCGGCCCCCGCCCCGAGCTGTGGCACGTACGTCTGCATCGGCTGAGTAGGGTCGCCGGCGGGAGAGGGAGAACGATGGCCGAGCAGGCGACGGGAGATGCCGCCCGCCAGCAGCAGTTCACGGAGCAGACGATGGAGCACATGCCGTCGCTGTACTCCGCCGCGCTGCGCATGACGCGGAACCCGGCCGACGCCGAGGACCTGGTGCAGGAGACGTACCTGAAGGCCTACCGGGCGTTCGGCAGTCCTTCCAGCAGGGCACCAACCTCAAGGCCTGGCTCTACCGGATCCTCACCAACACCTTCATCAACACCTACCGGGCCAAGAAGCGGCGGCCCGAGCGAGACCGAGCTCGACGACGTCGAGGACCTCTACCTGTACCGCCGCCTCGGTGGCCTGGAGGCCGCCGCCGCCGGCCGCAGCGCCGAGGACGAGGTCATGGACCTCTTCACCGACGGAGACGTGAAGGGCGCCATCGAGGCCCTCCCGGAGCAGTTCCGGATGGCCGTGCTGCTGGCCGACGTCGAGGGCTTCTCCTACAAGGAGATCGCCGAGATCCTCGACATCCCGATCGGCACCGTGATGTCCCGCCTCCACCGCGGAAGAAAGGCGCTGCAAAAGGCGTTGTTCGACTTCGGTACGGAGCGAGGACTCGTGGGCGAACCGGGATGGCTGACGAGAACGCTGGAAGCGATGTCGACTGCGAACGCCGTCGTCGAGGAGCTGTACACGTTCCTCGACGGTGAGCTCACCGACGGTCGCCGGGTCCAGATCGAACGTCACTTCACGGGGTGCGTCGACTGCCACGAGGTGGTGGAGTTCCACGCCTCGCTGAAGATGACGATCTCGTCGAAGTGCCAGGAGGTCGTCCCGGATGCCCTTCGGCAACGGATATTCGATGCACTCCAGCGGGCCGAGAGCGGCTCCGCCGGAATATCCGATTCTTAGTCATCGTTAGTAGGAAATATGAGCGAGCAAGTCGCCGGCACGTCCATCAACGGCGCCGACCGGCCTTCGAAGGCGTTCGGCAAAGATCGTTCCTGCCGGGAACCCGAGTGTGAGACCCGTCTCTCGATCTACAACAACGGGAAGTACTGCTACCTGCACGAGCCGATGGCCGTGCCCCGCACCCGCGGGAAGAAGATCGCGTAGCTCGGTCGGGGTCGGTTGGTCCCGGCGCCGGAGCAGCACGTAGATTCGGGCCATGGCCGCAACGGTTGTCGCTGTCACGCTGCTCGTCGCCAAGGTGTGGCACTACTGGCTGTCGATCGCGCTCCTGGCCCCGATCGTGCTCGGCATCATCGCCATGGCCCTCCTCTACGTGTTCAAGGTCATGGCGACCAAGTACCCCCGCCAGTAGGTCTACGGTCGGCGGCATGTCGTCGACCGACCCTGTTGCGTGGGACCTGGCGGAGCGGGTGGCGGTGCGGGTCGCCGGCCGTGAGCCGTTGGCCGACTCCTACCTGTACGCCTCGCTCGAGCCCGACTTCGCCGAGTTCACGGCGCAGGCCGAGGAGCTCGTCGCCGGCGTGACCGGACTGCGCAGCCTGGCCGGACCGGCCCGGGCCCGGGTCACCGACCGCGCTGGCTGGGTGGCGGCCAACGTCGCCTCGTTCCAGCGCCTCCTCCGCCCCGTCCTCGACAAGCTCGGCCCGAAGATGGCGGCGAGCCCCATGGCGCCGATCGGGCGCCAGGTCGCCGGCGCCCAGCTCGGGACCATGCTCGGATGGATGTCGACGCGGGTGCTCGGCCAGTACGACCTGTTGCTGGTCGAAGACGAGAAGCCCGAGGAGCAGGACCTCGTGTACTACGTGGGCCCGAACATCCTCGCCATCGAGAAGCGCTTCGCCTTCCCGCCCCGCGAGTTCCGCCTGTGGCTGGCGCTGCACGAGGTGACCCACCGCGCCCAGTTCACCGGGGTCCCGTGGATGCGGGGCCATTTCCTCGGCCTCGTCGAGCGCAGCCTCGGTTCGATCGATCCCGACCCCAAGCGGTTCGTGGAGGCGTTGAAGCGGGCCGTCGACCAGATGCGGGAGGGCCGCAACCCCCTCGACGACGGCGGTCTCGTGGCCATCTTCGCCGGCCCGGAGCAGCACGCCGTGCTCCAGCAGGTGCAGGGCCTCATGAGCCTCCTCGAAGGTCACGGGGACGTGACGATGGACCGGGCCGGGGCCGGGCTCGTGCCCTCGAGCGATCGCTTCCACCGCATGCTCCACGACCGGCGCCAGGAGCAGTCCGGGCCGGCCAAGCTCCTCCAGAAGGTCATCGGGCTCGAGGCGAAGATGAAGCAGTACGAACAGGGCGAGCGGTTCATCGAACGGGTCGAGGCGGAAGGCGGTCCGGAGCTGTTGGCTGCGGTGTGGCAGGGCCCCGATCAGCTGCCCGACCTGACCGAGATCCGAGACCCGGATGCTTGGATCCGGCGGGTACGCCCACCGGCGGCGGTCGGTCGGTAGTCTCGCCGCGGTGAGCACCGTGCTGGTGGTGGACGACGAGTCGGACATCCGAGAGCTCGTCCGGCTCAACCTCGAGCTCGACGGCCACGACGTGATCCTGGCCTCGGACGGCAACGAGGCCCTCGAGTTCGCCGTCGGCGAGCACGCCCGACTGCGTCGTGCTCGACGTGATGATGCCGGAGAAGTCGACGGCTGGGAGGTCCTGGCCGAGATCAAGGCGTCGATCGACCCGGTCATCGCCGAGATCCCGGTGCTCATGCTCACCGCTCGGGCCGACGACATCGACCGCATCCGGGGCGGCATCGAAGGTGCCCTCCGCTACCTCACGAAGCCGTTCTCGCCGAGCGAGCTGCGCGACGAGGTCCGGGCGGCGCTGGTCGGCGACCCCGAGCCCATGAAGCGTCGGAAGGTGCAGACCGATGCCCTCGAGCACCTGGCCCGCCTCGAGAGCGGCACCGCGGAGCCCGTCGGCGCCCGCGCTCCCCGGTCCCCACCTGACCCGACTGGAGCGCCGCCGGATCCCGAGCCGCCGCCGCGGCGCCGGGCGGGCTGTCGGCCGAGCAGGTGCTCGGCCTGTCCGACAAGCAGCGCGAGCTCCTGCGCGATGGTCAGCTCCACCCCCACCGTCAGCGAAGCGGCTCAACGCTCGGCGGTCAGCCGGTCGAACGTCTACGCCAGCCTGCGGCGCATCGCCCGCAAGCTCGACGTCCGCTCGGTGCCCGAGCTCGTGACGATGGTCCGAGGCGGCGCGCTGCCCGCCGAGGGCTGACCGGCGTGGGCGCTTCCCGGCGCAGACGGACGGCATAGCCCCCACTCGTGCCGGAAAGCGGGTTGTTGGGGCGGTGCGCGTTCCCGCCGGCTGGAACGGCGGTGACCTGTGCGGTCAGCGGAGGACCGGATTCCCTCGCGCTCCTCACCTTGGCCGTGGAAGCCGGGTGCGCAGTGACCGCGGTCCACGTCGACCATGGCACCCGACCGGCGGCGGGTGACGTGGCCGTGGTGGCATCGGCGGCGGCGCGCTTCGGAGCGGCGTTCGAGGCGAGCGTCGTCGACGTGGAGGACGGACCCGAACCTGGAGGCGCGGTGCGCGCGACGCCCGCCGCGCCGCCCTGCCGGCGGGCGCCCTCACCGGCCACACGGCCGACGACGCGGCCGAGACGGTGCTGTTGAACCTCCTCCGGGGCGCCGGGGTCGACGGCCTGGCCGGCATCCGCCCGGGTCCGACCAAGCCGATCCTGGGGCTGCGCCGGGCCGAGACCGCCGGCGTCTGCGCCGCCGCTCGGCCTCACGCCGATCCGCGACCCGACCAACGACGATCCGCGGTTCCGGCGCAACCGGGTGCGTCACGAGCTGCTCCCGTTGCTCGACGCCATCGCCGAGCGCGACGTCGCGGCCGTCCTGGCCCGCCAGGCCGAGCTGCTCCGCGACGACGCCGACCTCCTCGACGAGCTGGCCGCCGGCATCGATCCGTGCGACGGACGGGCGCTGGCGGCGGCGCCCCCGGCGTTCGCGCGCGACGGGCGGTGCGCCGGTGGCTGCACGACGGCCGCCACCCGGTCGACGCGGCGACCGTGGAACGGGTCCTCGCCGTCGCCCGCGGCGACGTGCGGGCCTGCGAGCTACCGGGTGGGGACCGGATCGAGCGGACCGGTAGGAGACTCCGGCGGGTTCGCACCTAAGTTCTCGCCGCCATGGCCATGCGCGAGATCGGGAAGACCCGGACCTCGGTGAGATCGTCGTCAGCGGCGCGGCCCTCCAGTCGCGGATCGCCGAGCTCGGGATGGCGATCACCGAGGACTACACCGGTCGTCCGCCCCTCCTCGTCGGGGTGCTGAAGGGCGCCTTCGTGTTCATGGCCGACCTGGCCCGGGCCATCGAGCTGCCCGTCGAGTTCGACTTCATGGCCGTGTCCTCCTACGGCAGCGCGACCAAGACGAGCGGCGTCGTCCGCATCGTCAAGGACCTCGACCTCGACCTGACCGGTCGCCACGTGCTGGTCGTCGAGGACATCGTCGACTCCGGCCTCACCCTGGCCTACCTCCGGCGCAACCTGCTGGCCCGCCACCCGGCCAGCCTCGAGGTCTGCGCCCTCCTCGTGCGGGAGGGTCAGCAGCAGGCCGATCTCGACCTCAAGTACGTCGGGTTCACCATCCCGCCGGCCTTCGTCATCGGGTACGGCCTCGACGTGGCCGAGCGGTATCGCAACCTCCCCTACGTCCGCGTGTACGTCGAGGTCCGGACGTCATAAGGTAGCCTGGGAGGACCGTGAAGAAGCCTCCCGGCACCCGCGTCCTGCTCTTCGTCGTCCTCGGCCTCGTGGCCCTCGTCGCCCTGAACGGTCTGCGAGGAGGTGACGCGGAACGCAAGGAGCTGTCGCTCGCCGAGTACCAGAACGCCCTGGCCGCCGGCAACATCCGCAGCGCCGAGATCGTGTCCGACAGCGCCGACGGAGGCACCGTCAAGGGCACGCTGAAGGAGAGCGGGCAGAAGTACACCGTCGAGTTCCCCGCGTTCTACGGCGACGAAGATCACCGACCAGACGCTCGCCGCCATCGGCGAGACCGGTGAGGTCAAGACGAGCCGTGCGAAGGACAACGTCTGGCTGTCGGCTGCTGTTCCAGCTCCTGCCGATCGTGCTCCTCGTCGGCCTCTTCCTCTTCATCCTCAACCAGATGCAGGGCGGCGGGAACCGGGTCATGCAGTTCGGCAAGGCCAAGGCCAAGCAGGTCAACAAGGACCAGCCGAAGGTCACCTTCGCCGACGTCGCCGGCGCCGACGAGGCCGTCGAGGAGCTGCAGGAGATCAAGGAGTTCCTCGAGTCGCCGGCCAAGTTCCAGGCCATGGGCGCCAAGATCCCGAAGGGCGTGCTGCTCTTCGGCCCTCCCGGCACCGGCAAGACGCTGCTGGCCCGCGCCGTCGCCGGCGAGGCCGGCGTGCCGTTCTTCTCGATCTCCGGCTCGGACTTCGTCGAGATGTTCGTCGGCGTCGGCGCCAGCCGCGTCCGCGACCTGTTCGAGCAGGCCAAGGCCAGCGCCCCGGCCATCATCTTCATGGACGAGATCGACGCCGTCGGCCGTCACCGCGGCGCCGGCCTGGGCGGCGGCCACGACGAGCGGGAGCAGACGCTCAACCAGCTCCTCGTCGAGATGGACGGCTTCGACGTGAAGACCGGCGTCATCCTCATCGCCGCCACCAACCGCCCCGACATCCTCGACCCCGCCCTGCTGCGGCCGGGCCGCTTCGACCGCCAGATCGTGGTCGACCGCCCCGACCTCGAGGGCCGCAAGGCGATCCTCGAGGTGCACGCGGCCAAGGGCAAGCCGCTGGGCGACGACGTCGACCTCGACGTGCTGGCCCGCCGCACACCCGGGCTTCACCGGTGCCGACCTGGCCAACCTCCTCAACGAGGCGGCCCTCCTCGCCGCCCGCCACGGCGGCAACGAGCGCATCGACGATGTTCGCAGATGGAGGAGGCCATCGACCGCGTGCATCGCCGGCCCCGAGCGCAAGAGCCGGGTCATGTCGGAGCGAGAGGAGAAGCGCTCATCGCCTACCACGAGGGCGGTCACGCCCTCGTCGGCCACGTCCTCCCGAACGCCGACCCGATCCACAAGGTCTCGATCGTCGCCCGGGGCCGGGCCCTCGGCTGGACGCTGGCCCTCCCGACCGAGGACAAGTACCTCGTCACCCGCTCCGAGCTGCGGGCCCAGCTGGCCATGCTGCTCGGCGGACGGACGGCCGAGGAGCTGGTCTTCGAGCGACCCGACGACCGGCGCCCAGAACGACATCGAGAAGTGCAGCCAGATCGCCCGGGCCATGGTCACCGAGTACGGCATGAGCGACCTCCTCGGCCCCCAGCAGCTCGGGCAGAAGCAGGGCGAGGTCTTCCTCGGTCGCGACTACGGCCACCAGGCCAACTACTCCGACGAGGTCGCGGCCCGCATCGACGCCGAGGTCCGTTCGCTCATCGACGAGGCCCACGAGGAGGCCTCGGCCATCCTCTCGGCCCACCGCGACGTCCTCGACCGGCTCGCCGCCGAGCTGATCGAGAAGGAGACCCTCGACACCCCGGAGCTGGCCGACATCATGGGTCACCTCCAGCCGTGGCACGGTCGGGAGTCGGCCGCCGCCCCCGAGGCGCCGGCCAGCCGACCGCGAGCTCGCGCGCCGCGCAAGGCACCCGCCCAGCCGGAGGCCCCCGAGGCCAAGCCGGCCAAGCGCCCCCGCACCGCCACCCGCAAGCCGGCCTTCGGCACCTGAACGTCGTGGCCATCGACCAGCCTCGGATCGAGGCGGCCGTCCGGGAGATCCTCGCCGCCATCGGGGAGGACCCGGATCGCGACGGGCTCCAGAACACGCCCGCCCGGGTGGCGCGCATGTACGACGAGATCTTCCGCGGGCTCGGCACCGAACCCGGCGCCGTGCTCAGCGTGACCTTCGAGGCGAACCACGACGAGATGGTCCTGGTCAAGGACATCCCGTTCCACTCCACGTGCGAGCACCACCTCGTCCCGTTCTTCGGCAAGGCCCACGTGGCCTACATCCCGAACCAGGACGGGCGCATCACCGGGCTGTCCAAGCTGGCCCGCCTCGTGGAGGGGTTCGCCCGACGGCCCCAGGTGCAGGAGCGGATCACCGCTCAGGTGGCCGACACCCTGGTCACCGTGCTCGAGCCTCGGGGCGTACTGGTCGTGCTGGAGGCCGAGCACCTCTGCATGTCGATGCGGGGCGTGCACAAGCCGGGAGCAACCACGGTCACCTCGGCCGTGCGTGGCCTCTTCCGCGACGACGCCCGGACCCGCGCCGAAGCCATGGCGTTCATCCACGGTCGGTGACGAGGGGCGGACGCATCCGCCGGTAACCTCCCGACCGATGGCACTGGTGATGGGCGTGGTCAACGTCACGCCCGACTCCTTCTCCGACGGCGGACGCTGGCCGGACCGTGACGCCGCGGTCCGCCACGGCCTCACGCTGTTCGCGGAGGGGGCGGATCTGGTCGACGTCGGGGGCGAGTCGACCCGTCCCGGGGCCGACCCCGTGCCCGAGGCCGAGGAGCTGGCCCGCACGATCCCCGTCATCGAGGCCCTGGCCGGGCACGGGCGGGTCTCGATCGACACCCGCCACGCCGCCGTCGCGTTGGCCGCCGTCGCCGCCGGCGCCACCTTCGTGAACGACGTCTCGGCCTCACCCGAGCTCTGGCAGGTCGCGGCCGATGCGGGCGCCGGGTACTGCGCCATGCACATGCAGGGCGAGCCCCGCACGATGCAGGCCGACCCCCACTACGACGACGTCGTCGCCGAGGTCACGGCCTTCCTGGTCGAACGGGCGACCGCCGCCCGCACGGCCGGCGTCGCCGAGGTGTGGATCGATCCGGGGATCGGGTTCGGCAAGACCAAGGACCACAACCTCTCCCTGCTGAAGCACCTCGGCGGGCTGGTCGGCACCGGGTTCCCCGTGGTCGTCGGCACGTCGCGGAAGCGGTTCCTGCAGGTCGTCACCGGCGCCTCCGGTCCCGGTGACGTCGTGGAGGCGAGCCTGGCCACGGCCGTGGCCGCCATTGTCGCCGGCGCCTCGATGGTGCGGGTCCACGACGTGGCTCCGACCGTGCAGGCGGCCCGCATCGTGGCCGCAGGAGCACCGGCGTGAGAGGGAAGTGGGAGCGGGGCATCGAACCCCGCAACTTCGCCTGGGTGATCAAGGACCAGCTGGCCGTGAGCGAGCGGCCGGGCGGCTACGCGCGGAACCACCGCAAGGTGCGCCGCCACGAGGAGATCCTCTGGCTGCGCAACCAGGGCTTCGACCGGATCGTCTCGCTGTTGCCGTCCCCGCACAACCTCACCGCCTACGACGAGCTCGGGCTCCCGTGGTCGCACTTCCCGTTCGGCGCCGGGAGCGACAACCGCGCCTCGCTCATCGAGCTCTACACCGCGCTGCGGGGGTTCCTCGCCAAGGGCGAGAAGGTGCTGCTCCACCAGGAGGAGCTGGGTGACCGTCTGATGGGCGTGGTGGCCGGGTACCTGTTGGCCATCGGCCTGATCGACACCCGCCCCCACGCCGTCACCGTCGTCGAGCAGATCCTCCACCGGCAGATGGGCCCGACCGGGCGCGAGCTCGTCGCCCTCGCCAGCGACCTGTAGCGACCGTGGACGAGATCCGGCTGGGCGGCCTCCGGGTCGTCGGCACCCATGGCGTGCTGGCCGAGGAGCAGGCCCGCGCCCAGCCCTTCGAGGTCGACCTCGTGCTCGTCGTCGACCTGGGCGCCGCCGCCGCCTCCGACGGCCTCGATGACACCGTCGACTACGGCGAGGTCGCCGGCGTGGTCGAGCGCATCGTGCGGGAGGAGAGCTTCGCCCTGCTCGAGCGCCTCGCCGGCCGCATCGTCGACGCGGTCCTGGGCCTCGACGCCCGGGTCGCCGCCATCACGGTGACCGTGACGAAGCTCCGACCGCCGGTGCCCGTCGACCTCGCGTCGGCCGCCGTCCGCCTGCACCGGAGCCGCCCGTGAGCCGGGTCTTCCTCGGCCTGGGGTCGAACCAGGGCGACCGCTGGAAGCTCCTCCGCGAGGCGGTGGCCTCCCTCCCTGACGTCGTCGCCGTGTCGCCGGTGTACGAGACCGACCCGATGGGCGGTCCCTCCGGGCAGGGCCCGTTCCTCAACTGCGTGGTCGAGCTGGCGACGGCCCTGCCGCCCCGGCAGGTGCTCGGGATCTGCCACCGGCTCGAGACGGCGGCGGAGCGGGTCCGCCACGAACGGTGGGGCCCCCGCACCCTCGACATCGACATCCTGCTGGTCGAGGACGTCAACCTCGACGACGCCGACCTGCAGATCCCGCACCCCCGGATGCGCGAGCGGCGGTTCGTCCTCGAGCCGCTGCGGGACCTGGCTCCCGAGCTCGTGACGGAGGACCTCGAGCGGCTTGGCAGAGGCGTGCGCCGCGTGGGTAGCATCTAGTCGTACGAACGGCACCCGGGCGACCGGGGCTGGAACGTCGAAAGAAGATCACTGGTGGCTGCCAAGGCAGTTCGCGTCATCGGCCCGGGTCGCGCCGGGCTCTCCCTCGCACGAGGCCTCGAGAAGGCCGGCTGGCGCGTCGCCGGCGTGCTGGGTCGCGAGGACGAGGCTGCGTTCGCGGGTGCCGCCGACGATGTCGACCTCCTCGTGCTGGCCACCCCCGACGCCGCCGTGGCGTCCGTGGCGTCGGCCGTCGAGCCCGTCGCCGACTGCGTCGTCGCCCACCTGGCCGGCGCCCTCGACCTGAGCGTCCTGGCGCCCCACCCGCGCCGGGGCTCTCTGCACCCCCTCCGCAGCCTGCCGACGACCACCTCCGACCTCGCCGGCGCCTGGTTCGCCGTCGCCGGTGACGCCCTGGCCACCGAGGTCGTTGCCGACCTCGACGGTCGCCTCGTCGTCGTCGACGAGCTCGCCCGCACCAGCTACCACGCCGCCGCAGTGGTGGCCTCGAACCACCTCGTGGCCCTGCTCGGCTCGGTCGAGCGGATCGCGGCCCAGGCCGGCGTCCCGCTCGAGGCGTTCCTCGACCTCGTGCGGGGCACCGTCGACAACGTCGCGCAGCTCGGTCCGGGTGCCGCCCTCACCGGTCCCGTCGCACGCGGCGACTGGACCACGGTCGCCCGCCACCGTGAGGCCATCCCGGCCGCGGAGCGGGAGGTCTACGACGCGCTGGCCCGGGCCGCCGCCCACCTCGTCGCCGAGCGCCGCCCGTGACGATCGAGCTCCACGAGACCGTCGAGTCGTTCCGCAAGGCGCTCGACGGCGAACGGGCCGCCGGTCGCACGGTCGGCCTGGTCCCCACCATGGGCTACCTGCACGAGGGCCACGCCAGCCTCATGCGCCAGGCGGCGGCCGAGTGCGACGTCGCGGCGGCGACGATCTTCGTCAACCCGTTGCAGTTCGCCGCCACCGAGGACCTGTCGACCTATCCCCGCGACCTCGACGGCGACCGGCGCCTGGCCGAGGCGTGCGGGGTGGCGCACCTCTTCGCGCCGAACGAGCGAGAGATGTACCCGGACGGTCGCGCCGGCGTGCAGACCAACGTCAGCGTAAGCGGCCCCAGTGAGGGTCTCGAGGGGGCGTCCCGCCCGACCCACTTCGACGGCGTGGCCACGGTCGTGACCAAGCTCTTCGCCATCGCCGGTCCCTGTCGGGCCTACTTCGGCGAGAAGGATTGGCAGCAGCTGCTCGTCGTGCGGCGGCTCGTCCACGACCTGTCCCTCCCGGTCGACGTGGTGGGATGCCCGATCGTGCGCGAGACCGACGGCCTGGCCATGAGCAGCCGCAACGTGTACCTCTCGGCCGAGCAGCGGGTGGCCGCGACCGTGCTGCACCGCGCCCTGCTCGCCGGGCGGTCCGCCCCCGCCGATCCCGAGCTCGCCATGCGGGCCGCCATCGCCGCGGAACCGCTCGCCGACCTCGACTACGTCGCCTCCCGCGACGGCCGGCTCCTCGTGGCCGCCCGCTTCGGGTCCACCCGCCTCATCGACAACCTTGCACTGGAGAGCTGAGCCATGCGCCGCCGAATGATGAAGTCCAAGATCCACCGCGCCACGGTCACCGACGCCAACCTCAACTACGTCGGGTCCATCACCATCGACACCGATCTGATGGCGGCCGCGGACCTGCTCGAGTGGGAGCAGGTGGCGATCGTCGACATCGACAACGGCAACCGGTTCGAGACCTACGTGATCCCGGGGGCCGCAGGATCCGGCGCCATGTGCCTGAACGGCGCAGCTGCCCGCCTCGTCCACCCCGGCGACCGGATCATCGTCATCAGCTACGCCGACTACGACGCGAGCGAGCTGCAGGACGGGTTCGAGCCGAGCGTCGTGCACGTCGACCGGACCAACCGGATCATCGCCGAGGAGCTGGCGCAGCTCCAGGCCCAGGTCGACGCCTAGACCCTCGACGTGGGACGGGGCCGCCGGTTCGGCCAGGATGGCGGCGTGCAGGCGGAGACCACGAGGCGGGCGTTCCTGACCCTGGTCGGCCTCGGGACCCTGGCCATCGGGTCCCAGCTGCTGGCCTCCGGCCGGCCGGACGCCGCTCCGGCGGAGGTGTCGGCCGGCGCATCGACCACGGCGCCGGCGGCCGCGCCGCTCTCGACGACGCCGACGACGTCGCCCCCCACGACCACCACCTTCCCGCTGCCGCCCATCACCGGGCCGGTCCGCCTCGACGAGCGCTCCCGCTTCGACAGCCAGGGCATCGGACCCATCGAGGCCGGGATGACCGTGGCCGAAGCCGAGCAGGTCGCGGGCCTCCGCTTCACCATCGACCGCGACGACGCCACCGCTCCCTGTTACGCCGCGTCGGCCGACGGCGTGCTCGGCCTCCGCTTCGTGGTGCAGGGGCCGTCGGGAGACGCCCGCGACGGCAAGATCGTGCGGGTCGAGGCGACCGACGCCACCTGGTCCACCATCTCCGGGGCCCGCGTCGGTTCGTCGCTCGAGGAGGTGCGCCGGCTCTACCGGGGCAAGATCAAGGAGGTGACCCGCGGCGAGGACGGCGTGCTCGTGCTGACGGTCGCCTCGACCACCTCGGGGGTCGCGTTCGCGGCCTCCGAACGCCAGGTCGTCACCGCCGTCTACGCCGGGACGGCGCGTGCGCTCGTGACGGCGACGGGCTGCGCCTAGGTTCGTCGGCGCCCGGGGCCTCCGGTAGCGTCCCGAGCCATGTCCCAGCCCGGTCTGGACCTCGATCTGCTCGTGCTGGGCAGCGGTGTGGCCGGGTTGTCGGCCGCCGTGCGGGCCGCGTCGGCCGAGGGCCTCCGCGTCGGGGTGCTGACCAAGGGCGAGCTGGTGCAGTCGGCGACCCGTTGGGCCCAGGGCGGGGTGGCCGCGGTGCTCGGCGGCGACGAGGACTCGACCGACCTGCACCTCGCCGACACCCTCGCCGCGGGCGCCGGCCTCTGCGACGTGGACGCCGTACGGGTGCTCGTGGACGAGGGCCCGGTGCGGGTGAACGAGCTGATCGCCCTCGGCGCGGTGTTCGACTCCGACCACGAGGGTCACCTGCTCAAGGCCCGCGAGGGTGGCCACAGCCAGGCCCGCATCGTCCACGCCGGCGGGGCGGCCACCGGCGTCGAGATCGAGCGGGCCCTCGTCGACGCGACCAAGGCGACGGCGGCCGCCGTGCTCGAGCATTGGTTCGCCCTCGACTTCGTGGTCGAAGGGGGTCGCTGCCGCGGCGTCACGGCCCGCACGCCCGATGGCGAGCAGGTCGCGGTGCGGGCGACCCACACCCTCGCCGCCACGGGCGGGGTCGGACAGCTCTTCGCCGTCACCACCAATCCGCCCGAGGCGACCGGCGACGGGATCGCCATGGCGCTGCGGGCCGGGGTGGCGGTCGCCGACATCGAGTTCATGCAGTTCCACCCGACGGCCCTGCACCATCCGGCCATGCCCCGCCCGTTGCTGTCGGAGGCGCTGCGTGGTCACGGCGCGCTGCTCCGGGACGCGACGGGGGAGCGCTTCGTGGACGAGCTGCTCCCCCGCGACGTCGTCGCCCGCGCCATGACCCGCCGGATGCTCGAGCTCGGCGTCGACCACTGCTGGCTCGACGCCACCGGCCTCGCCAACTTCGACGAGCGGTTCCCGACCATCGCCGCCTCGGTCCGCGCCATCGGGCTCGATCCGGGCCAGGAGTGGCTGCCCATCGCACCGGCGGCCCACTACCTCTCGGGAGGCATCGTCACCGACCTCGACGGCGCATCCGCCCTGCCCGGCCTGTGGGCCGCGGGCGAGGTCGCCTGCACCGGCGTCCACGGGGCGAACCGGCTGGCGTCCAACTCGCTCCTCGAGGGCATGGTCTTCGCCCCCCGCGTCGTCGAGGCGATCGCGCGGGGCAAGGACGCGGCCGAGGAGACGGGCGCGATGCGCTCGGTGCCGATCAACCCGACGCCGACCCAAATGGACCTCCCGGACGAGGGGCGGCGCGGGCCCGGAGGACGGGAAGCGCTGCAGAAGGCGATGACCGAGGGCGCCGGCGTCCTGCGGTCGGCCGAGTCGCTGGCCACGACCGCCGAGGTGCTGCAGGCCCTCGACACCGCCGGCGACCCCGAGCTGGCCAACCTCGTGACCGTCGGTCTCGCGCTGCTGGCGTCGGCCACCGCACGCGAGGAGAGCCGCGGCGCCCACAGCCGCACCGATTTCCCGGAGACGTCCCCCTCCTTCGAGCGCAGACTGGTGTTGTCATGATCGAACCTCACCCGCCCCTGCCCGCCGTGAAGGAAGCGGTCACCCGGGCGTT
Organism: uncultured Actinomycetes bacterium; assembly: GCA_963731055.1. Taxonomy (GTDB): domain Bacteria; phylum Actinomycetota; class Acidimicrobiia; order Acidimicrobiales; family CADCTF01; genus DATLED01. The sequence goes on from CAVSUD010000010.1 coordinate 117,941, forward strand.
GCTCGAGGACCTGCTGCCCCTCGGCGACATGACGGCGAGCCTCCTGCCCGTCGACCGGCAGGGCGCCGCGTTGTTCGTCAGTCGCGACGAGGGCGTGATGGCGGGCCGCCTCTGTGCCACCGAGTCCTACGCGCAGATCGACCCGAGCGTGGTGGTCGAGTGGCACCTCGACGACGGCGCCGACGTCGCGCCGGGCGACGTCCTCGGGCGGGTCGAGGGTCCGCTCGCATCCATCCTCACCGGGGAGCGGACGGCGCTGAACTTCCTCCGCCACCTCTCGGGCGTGGCCACCACGACCCGTCGGTTCGTCCGGGCCACCAAGGGCAAGGCGACGATCCTCGACACCCGCAAGACGACGCCGGGCCTCCGCACACTGGAGAAGGCGGCGGTACACGCTGGCGGCGGCACCAACCACCGCGGCTCGCTCAGCGACGGCGTCCTCATCAAGGACAACCACCTCGGAGGCATGACCATCGGCGAGGCCGTCCGCCGGGCCAAGCTGCGCTGGCCGGGTCGTCTCGTCGAGGTCGAGTGCGACCGGCTCGTCCAGGTCACCGAGGCCATCGACGCCGGCGCCACCATGGTCATGCTCGACAACATGACGCCGGCACAGGTCCGCAAGGCCGTGAAGCTGATCGACTCGCGGGTGGCGGTCGAGGTCAGCGGGCGGATGAGCCTCGACGTCGTGGGTGACTACGCCAAGATCGCCGGCGTCGACTTCATCAGCGTCGGTGCCCTCACGCACTCGGCGCCGGTGCTCGACCTCGGCCTCGACCTCGAGGAGGACTGAGGGAGTGCTGTTGGCCGTCGACGTCGGCAACACCCAGATCCTCATCGCCCTCTACGGCGACGCGGCCGGCTCGGAGATCCGCGACCACTGGCGCCTGGCCACGAACGCGGAGCGGACGAGCGACGAGTACGCCGTGCTCGTGCGCCAGCTCCTCGGCGACGTGCAGCCCGACGGGATCGCCATCTCCTCGGTCGTGCCCCGCGCCACGGGCGCCCTCCGCAGCATGAGCACGAAGTACTTCAAGCTCGAGCCGGTGGTGGTCGAGCCCGGCACCAAGACCGGCATGCCGATCCTCATCGACAACCCGCGCGAGGTCGGCGCCGATCGCATCGTCAACGCCATCGGGGCCTACGACCTCTTCGGCGGCCCCTCCATCGTCATCGACTTCGGCACGGCGACCACCCTCGATGCGGTCTCGGCCAAGGGCGAGTACCTCGGCGGCGCCATCCTCCCGGGCATCGACATCTCGATGGACGCGCTGTTCCGCGGGCCGACCGCCTGTCGCGGGTCGAGCTGGTCGAGCCCCGCAGCGTGATCGGCAAGTCGACGATGGAGGCGCTGCAGTCGGGCGCCATCTACGGCTTCGCGGCTCAGGTCGACGGGATCGCCCTGCGGATGGAGGACGAGCTCGGCGACTGCACGGTCGTCGCCACCGGCGGCCTCAGCGGCCTCATCAGCCGGTACTCCGCCACGATCCAGCACGTCGACCCCTGGCTCACCCTCCACGGGCTGCGCCTCGTCTACCAACGGAATGTGTGAGTGAACCCGCCCTACCGCTTCGAACGTGACCGCGACGCCGCCAGCCTGCACGAGCAGTTCGACGCGCTGGAGGCAGGGGCCGAGACCGGGGTCGTCGTCTCGGTGGCCGGGCGGGTCATGCTCCATCGGCCGACCGGCAAGCTCTGCTTCTCGTCACTGCACGACTCGTCCGGGTCGGTCCAGCTCTTCGCCGGCAAGAGCTGGACCGAGGACTTCGAGGCGTTGTCGAAGCTGAACCTCGGGGACTGGGTCGGCGCCACGGGCGAGATCGTCAAGACCCGCACCGGCGAGGTGTCGGTCAAGGTCGCGACGTGGGTCGTCCTGGCCGAGGTGGCCGAGGGCCGAAGCTTCGGGGACAAGTGGAAGGGCGTCAGCGACGTCGACCTCCGCTTCCGTCAGCGCTACGTCGACCTGTGGGCCAACGAAGAGTCGCGCCGGGTGCTGCAGCTGCGCAGCCGGGCCGTGTCGCTGATCCGGCGTTGGCTCGAGGACCGGGGCTTCATCGAGGTCGAGACGCCGCTGCTGCAGGCCATCCCGGGGGGTGCCCACGCCAAGCCGTTCATCACCCACCACAACGCGCTCGACATGGATCTGTACCTCCGCATCGCTCCGGAGCTGTACCTGAAGCGCCTGGTCGTCGGCGGGTTCGAGAAGGTGTTCGAGCTCGGCCGCACGTTCCGCAACGAGGGCCTGTCGCCGCGCCACAACCCCGAGTTCACGATGCTCGAGCTCTACGAGGCGTACGCCGACTACGGCGACATGATGCGCATCGTCGAGGAGCTCATCGCCCACCTGGCCATCGAGCTGCGGGGCACGACGAAGCTCTCCTACAACGGTCGGCCCATCGACCTGACCGCGCCGTGGCGGCGAGCGACCATGTCGGAGCTCATCGAGGAACGGACCGGCGTGGCCACCGACGTCCGCCAGGACCTCGACGGGCTCCGCTCGATCGCCCGCGAGCACGGGGTCAAGGTGGAGGACGCCTGGGGCCAGGGCAAGCTCATCCTCGAGATCTACGAGAAGACCACCGAGTCCGAGCTCTGGGACCCGGTGTTCGTCCTCGACTACCCCAAGGAGGTCTCGCCGCTGGCTCGCGACCACCGCGAAATGCCGGGGCTGGTCGAGCGCTTCGAGGGCATCGTCGCCGGCCGCGAGCTCTGCAACGCCTTCAGCGAGCTGATCGACCCGGTGGAGCAGCGGGTCCGCTTCGAGGACCAGGCCCGCGCCAAGGCGGCCGGCGACGACGAGGCGATGCCGATCGACGAGGACTACGTCCGGGCCCTCGAGTACGGCCTCCCGCCGACCGGCGGTCTCGGCATCGGCATCGACCGGCTGATCATGCTGTTGGCCGACGTCCAGACGATCCGCGACGTCATCCTCTTCCCGACGCTGCGGCCCGAAGCGACCTGAACGGCGGCGTCGGGGGCGGAGGCGATCATTCGATCCCGTGCTCGACGGCGTAGCGGATGAGCTCCTGCTTGCGGCTGAGGTGGAGCTTGCCCAGGATGTTGCGGACGTGGTTCTCGACGGTCTTCTCGGCGATGAAGAGCTCGGCACCGATCGCCTTGTAGGTGTGCCCGCGAGCCACCAGCTGGAGCACCTCCCGCTCGCGGTCGGACAGGGGGTTCGCCCCGGTCGCCGTCTTCGACATGCGGCGGAACTCGCCCAGCACCAGGGCGGCCAGCGCCGGCGAGAAGACGGGCTCCCCGGCGGCGGCCCGCAACAACGCCGCCCGTAGCTCTCCCGGGGCGGTCGACTTCACGAGGTAGCCGACCGCACCGGCGGCCACGGCGTCGAGCAGGTCGCGTTCCTGCTCGGACACCGTCAACATCACGATGCGGGTCTCCTCGCCACAGGTCTTGGCCACCTTGAGGCCACCGCCGTTGGGCATGTGGAGATCGCAGACGACGATGTCGGGCTTCGTGCGTCGAATCACCTCGATGGCTTCGGTGGCGTCACCGGCCTCGCCGACGATCCAGAAGCCCTCGGACAGGTCGGCTCGGACCCCGTCGCGCCAGATCGGGTGGTCGTCGGCCAGGACCACCCGCACGAGGTTCGCCATGGCGCCGAGGCTATGGCGGGTGGCCGATGGAGCGCGCACTAGTGCGAACGGGCCATTTCCCGAATCTTTCCGCTCCCCCTTTCTTTGCGAACCGGTCACGGTCACAATGCGTGGCGATGAGCCTGCTGGACGCGGTCGCCACGGGTGAGGGCGCGGCCGAGCAGCTGGCTGCGTTCCTCGCTGCGCTCTCGGCCAGCCCCGACGTGCCGTCGGCGATGCTGGCGGCCGCCGAGCAGACGACGCTCGCCTTCGGCGCCCTCGCCACCGTCGTGACCCGCGGCCCGCTGTCCATCAGCACTGCGGTGCCGGTTCCGCCGGCGCAGGCGGTCCTGATCGAGACCCTCGACTGCCCGGAGGGCGGCGAGGTGCGGGTGCTCCGGGCCGGGCCGGAGTTCCTGCCGGGCGAGCGGATGCTCCTGTCGAGCATGGCCAAGGTGCTCGTGATGGCGGTCGGGTTGCTGGAGAACCGGGAGCAGGAGCGCGCCCTGCTCGCCTCGTTGCAGGAGCGCCAGGCGCTGCTCGAGCGCTTGGCCCGCATCCAGCGGTCGATCTTCCACCGTGCCCCTCTGGCCGACGTGCTCGACACCATCTGCACCGGGGCCGCCGAGCTGCTGGGCGACGACGTCATCGGCCTCCGCCTCCTCGATCCGGACGACCCCACCCAACTCGTGCTGGTGTCGTCGGTCGGCGTCCGTCCGGCCGTCGTGGCGCGGCCCAACTGGCGCACCCCCGTCGGCGAGGGCGTCGGCGGCCGGGCCGTTCGCGAGGGGCGGCTGGTGGTGGTCGAGGACTACGCGGCGGCGGACTTCCACATGCCCGCCTTCGCCGACGACGGGATCCGCGCCGCCATGGGTGCCCCCGTCTTCGAGGCGGGCCGGGTCGTCGGCAGCCTCACCATCGCCACCCACACCGCCGGGCGGACGTACAGCACGGCCGAGCGCGACGTCCTGCAGGCCTTCGCCGAGCACGCCAGCCTCGCCCTGAACGACGCCCGCACGGTGGAGGCACTCCGGTCGACGCTGGCCGAGGCGGTGCACCGGGCCACCCACGATCCCCTGACCGGGCTCGTGAACCGCACGGTCATCCTCGAGCGGCTCGCAGAGCTGCTCGGCGCCGGCACCGCCGGCGTCGCGGTGCTGTTCGTCGACCTCGACCGGTTCAAGTTGGTGAACGACTCCCTCGGGCACGACCTCGGTGATCGGGTCCTCGAGGCGACGGCCGAGCGGATCCAGGCCTGCCTTCGGCCCGAGGACGTGGTCGGGCGGCTGTCCGGCGACGAGTTCGTCGTGCTCTGCGGCGGCCTCCACGGCGAGGTCGACGCCGTCGGTCTGGCCGACCGGATCTGTCGGGCCATCGCCGTGCCGGTGCGGGTGCCCGGGAGGGAGATCGTCGTGACGGCCAGCGTGGGCATCGCCGCGGCGGCGAGGGAATGACCGCCGAGGAGCTCCTGCGCGACGCCGACGTCGCCATGTACAAGGCCAAGGAGCGGGGTCGCGACCGGACCGAGCTGTTCGGCAAGAGCATGCGGGCCAAGCTGCTCGAACGGGTCGACCTCGAGCACGCGCTGCGTCGCGCCATCAACCGCCAGGAGTTCCGGCTCCACTACCAGCCGACGATGTCGCTGGCCACGGGTCGTCCGACGCTGGTCGAGGCCCTCGTCCGGTGGGAGCACCCGGAACGTGGGCTCGTGGCCCCGGACCAGTTCATCCCCGTCGCCGAGGACACGCGCCTGATCGTGCCCATCGGGGCGTGGGTGCTGCGCGAGGCGTGCCGGGAGGTGGCGGGCTGGCGCCGGTCGTCACCCTCCCTGCGCGACATGCACGTCTCGGTGAACCTCTCGGCCTGCCAGTTCGTCGACGAACAGCTGGTCGCCCTGGTCGCCTCGGCGTTGGAGGATTCGGGCCTGGAGCCCGAGGCGCTGTGGCTGGAGATCACCGAGTCGGTCGTGATGGACGGCGTCGATTCGACCATCCGCACGCTCGACGCGCTCAAGAGCCTCGGCGTGCAGCTGTCCATCGACGACTTCGGAACGGGGTACTCCTCGTTGAGCTACCTCAAGCGGTTCCCGATCGACGTGTTGAAGATCGACCGTTCGTTCGTGGACGGGTTCGGCACGGACAGCGAGGACGAGGCCATCGTGACCGCCGTCGTCCGCCTGGCCCAGGCCCTCGGGAAGTCCGTCGTCGCCGAGGGCATCGAGAACTCGCGGCAGCTGGTCGGCCTCAGCGAGCTCGGCTGCGACTCCGGCCAGGGCTACTTCTTCTCGCGCCCGCAGCCGCCCGAGGTCATCGTGCCGTGGCTCGAGGCGCGACTGGTACCCGAAGACTGACTTCGGCTCCGGCGCCCGGCGACGAGGTGACCGCGACGCCGCCGCCGACGCCTTCGATGCGGCCGCGGATGGAGCGGGTCAGCCCGATCCCCGGCGGGGTCGTCGCCGGGTCGAACCCGGGGCCGTCGTCCTTGACCGAGCAGAACACGCCGCCGCGGTCGTCCTCTTCGACGAACACGACCACCGCCGCGGCCGGCCCGTGCTTGCCGGCGTTGGTCAGCGCTTCGCCGACGGCGCCGGCGAGGGCCTCGACGGCCGCCGTCGGCAGGGTCGGGAGGTCGTCGGCGACGAGGACCGTGACGCGGCCGCCGTAGGTCTCTTCGTAACGACCGCCGGCGAGGCGGAGGGCGGCGCCGAGGTCCCCGGCGGGCGCCTGCCGGTCGCCGAACAGGTAGGCCCGGAGGTCGCGCTCCTGCTCTCGGGCCAGCCGGGCCAAGGCCGGGTCGGTGGCCCGCCGCTCGACGAGGGCCAGCGTCTGCAGGACGCCGTCGTGGAGCGTCCGGGCCACGTCCTCGCGCGCCCTTACGGCGGCGACCTCCTCCCGCGCCCGCAGGAGGAGCCGGTGGACGTACCCGGCGACCCCACCGGCCATGGCGTAGAAGAAGACGGTGCTGGTCAAGCTGAGGACGCGGCCGCTGTCGTAGCCGTCCACCCCGTTGAGCACGGTGGACACCAGCCGGGCCAGGCCGACGAGCACCCCCGCCCCGACGCCGCCGGCGGGCCCGAACGCGACGCCGGCCGACAGCACCCCGACCAGCGGCCACACCGATCCGATCGACTGCCCGGTCGTGAAGGCCTGGCCCGTGCGGCGGACGGCGCCGTCACCGGCGACGAGGGCGATGCCGAGCACGAGCTCCGCGGCGACGAGGGCGGGTCGGGTCAGCCGGCGGTGGTCGCGCTGCCAGGCGACGGTGGCTCCCACCGTGAAGGTGAGGGCGGCCGCGATGAGCGCGGTGCCGGCCCACGGTCGCGCCAGGTCGCCGCGACCGACGACGAGGACGAACGCCATCCAGCCCCACGCCGCCCAGCGGAACGCGACCAACCCCTGCAGCACCGACCGTTCGATCGGCCGAGGCTAGGGGAGGGTCAGCGGGCGGTGCGGGTGTCCAACAGGGTGTGTCCGGCGGCCGCGAGGGCGCGGGCCACGGGGTGCTCGCCGAGGGGGACGAGCGCGGCCGACGCCGCGTCGGCGTAGCGCTGGGCGTCGGCCAGGGCCGATCCGATGGCGCCGCTGCCTCGGATGAGGCTGCGGGCCTTGTCCATCTCCGGGTGCTCGAGCGGGCGGCCGAGGAGCGGGCGCAGCTCGGGTCCGACCTCGGGATCGGCCAGGGCGCGGAGCACCGGCAGCGAGTAGGTGCCCTCGACCAGGTCGTGGCCGGCCGGCTTGCCGAGCTCCTCGTCGGTGGCGGTGAGGTCGAGGCAGTCGTCGCAGATCTGGAAGGCCATGCCGAAGCGCCTCGCCGAAGGCGGTGAGCGCGTCGATCTGGCGGCCGGGGGAGGTCGGCCACGATCCCGCCGATCCGGCAGGCAGCCGACATCAGCGACGCCGTCTTGCCGCCGATCGAGTCGAGGTAGGCGGCCTCGGTGCGGTCGACGTTGAAGGCGGTCTGCAGCTCGCCGACCTGGCCCTCGCACAGGCGGCCGATCGTGCGGGCGAGGAGGGCGGCCACCTCGTTGCCGAGCGACGGCGGCGATCTCGGAGGCCTTGGCGAGGAGGAAGTCGCCGGCGAGGATGGCGACGAGGTTGCCCCACCGTGGCGTTCGCCGACGGCGACGCCGCGCCGGGTGTCGGCGTCGTCCATGACGTCGTCGTGGTAGAGCGCTGCCGAGGTGCACGAGCTCGACGGCGACGCCGCCCTGGACCACGTCGTCGGTGGCTTCCGCACCGCCGGCGAGCGGCGGCGCGAGGGTGAGGGCGGGCCGGAAGCGCTTGCCCGCCGGCGTCGACGAGGTGGCCGGCCACCTCGGTGAGGAACGGCGTCCTCGACGTCGACGGCCGCCCGCAGCGCGGCTTCGACCCGCTCCAGGTCGCCCGTCGAGGCCGGGAAGCACCCAGCAGGGCGGCGACGTCCATCCCGGCCAACGCTACGCGACCCGCGGGTTGCGTAGCCGAAACCGGGCTAGGACGGGGCGACCAGCGGTCCTGCCCGGCGTGCTGTCCCATGCCCGGTAGACTGCTCAGCAGACCAACCCTTCCGCCCAACCCGCCAACGAGGAGGCGGTCCACTTGTTCGAACGCTTCACCGACCGGGCCCGCCGGGTCCTCGTGCTGGCCCAGGAGGAGGCCCGCCTCCTCAACCACAACTTCATCGGGACCGAGCACATCCTGCTCGGGCTGATCCACGAGGGCGAGGGCGTCGCCGCCAAGGCCCTCGAGTCGCTCGGCATCTCCCTCGAGGCCGTCCGGGAGAAGGTGGAGGAGACCATCGGCCCCGCCGGCTCGTCCACCACGGGCTCGCCGCCCTTCACCCCTCGGGCCAAGAAGGTCCTCGAGCTGTCGCTCCGCGAGGCGCTGCAGCTCGGCCACAACTACATCGGCACCGAGCACATGCTCCTCGGCCTCGTCCGTGAGGGCGAGGGCGTGGCCGCCAGGTGCTCGCTGAGCCTCGGCGCCGACCTGTCCCGGGTCCGCCAGCAGGTCATCCAGCTCCTGTCCGGCTACGGCCCGGAGGCAAGGCAAGGCGGCGCCCCAGCCGGCGGCACCGGCGGTCCGCAGGGCCAGCAGGGCCGGAGACGCCCTCAGGGCTCGCCCGTGCTCGACCAGTTCGGCCGCAACCTCACCCAGCAGGCCCGGGAGAAGAAGCTCGACCCGGTCATCGGCCGCGCAGCGCGAGATCGAGCGGGTCATGCAGGTGCTGTCCCGCCGCACCAAGAACAACCCGGTGCTCATCGGCGAGCCGGGCGTCGGCAAGACGGCCATCGTCGAGGGCCTCGCCCAGCGCATCGTGGCCGACGACGTGCCCGAGACGCTCAAGGGCAAGCAGCTCTACACGCTCGACCTCGGCGCCCTGGTGGCCGGTTCCCGCTACCGCGGCGACTTCGAGGAGCGCCTGAAGAAGGTGCTGAAGGAGATCCGCACCCGCGGCGACATCATCCTGTTCATCGACGAGCTCCACACCCTCGTGGGTGCCGGCGCCGCCGAGGGCGCCATCGACGCCGCCTCGATCCTCAAGCCCATGCTGGCCCGGGGCGAGCTGCAGACCATCGGTGCCACCACCCTCGACGAGTACCGCAAGCACCTCGAGAAGGACGCCGCCCTCGAGCGTCGCTTCCAGCCGATCAAGGTGGAGCGAGCCGACCCTGGCCCACACCATCGAGATCCTGAAGGGCCTCCGCGACCGCTACGAGGCCCACCACTCGGTCACCATCACCGACCAGGCCCTCGTGGCCGCGGCCAACCTGGCCGACCGCTACATCGCCGACCGCTTCCTCCCCGACAAGGCCATCGACCTCATCGACGAGGCCGGCTCCAGGCTGCGCATCCGGCGCATGGCCGTGCCGCCGGAGCGCAAGGAGCTCGACGAGCAGATCGCTCAAGGTCCGCAAGGAGAAGGAGGCGGCCATCGAGCGCCAGCAGTTCGACGTCGCCAAGCGCCTGCGCGAGCGAGGAGGAGCAAGCTCCTCGCGCAAGAAGGCGACCAAGGACGCCGAGGCCCGGGCCGCCGGCGTCGACCTGTTCGACGTCGTCGACGAGGAGGTCATCGCCGAGGTGCTGGCCAACTGGACCGGGCATCCCCGTCTACAAGCTCACCGAGGAGGAGACCGCCAAGCTCCTCCGCATGGAGGACGAGCTCCACAAGCGGGTCATCGGCCAGCACGACGCCATCAAGGCCGTCGTCCCGGGCCATCCGGCGCACCCGGGCCGGCCTGAAGGACCCGAAGCGCCCCGGCGGCTCGTTCATCTTCCTCGGCCCGTCGGGCGTCGGGAAGACCGAGACTGGCCAAGACGCTCGCCGAGTTCCTCTTCGGCGACGAGGACTCGCTGATCACAGCTCGACATGTCCGAGTACATGGAGAAGCACACCGTGTCAGCCGCCTCGTCGGCTCGCCCCCCGGCTACGTCGGCTACGAGGAGGGTGGCCAGCTCACCGAGGCCGTCCGGCGCAAGCCGTTCTCGGTCGTGCTCTTCGACGAGATCGAGAAGGCCCACCCCGACGTGTTCAACACGCTGCTGCAGATCCTGGAGGACGGTCGTCTGACCGACAGCCAGGGCCGCTCGGTCGACTTCAAGAACACCGTCATCATCATGACGTCCAACCTCGGCACCGCCGACCTGCGCAAGGCGAACGTCGGCTTCGCCAAGACTCCGAGGCCGATGTACCTACGAGAGGATGAAGGAGAAGGTCAACGAGGCGCTGAAGGCGCCACTTCCGGCCCGAGTTCCTGAACCGCATCGACGAGGTCATCGTGTTCCACGAGCTGTCACAAGGACGAGGTCACCCTGATCGTCGACCTCATGATCAAGCGGGTCCGCGAGCAGCTCGCAGGCGCAGGGCCTCGGCCTCGAGCTCACCCAGGAGGCCAAGTACCTCCTGGTCCGACAAGGGCTACGACCCCGACGCTGGGCGCCCGGCCGCTGCGCCGGGCCATCCAGCGCCTGGTCGAGGACCCGCTCTCCGAGCGGATCCTCTAGAAGGAGTTCCACGCCGGCGAGACGATCATCGTCGACGTCGAGGATGACGCCGACGGCAAGCGGGGCCTCGTCTTCCGCACGCTGGCGGCGCCCCTCGAGCCGCCGCCCATGGAGCTCGCCGGCACCGGCCCCGCCGACTGACCTGTCGGACGCGACGTCCACACGCCGAAGCCCCGCCCTCACCGGCGGGGCTTCGTCGCGTCCCAGCCCCTCCCCGGTCTGCGCGCGCTTCAGGGCCCGACAGCCCGTCAAGCGCGCGCAGAAACGGATGGGTCCAGCGCTTCTGCGCAGTTGCAGCCCGCCTGACCGGCAGGTGTGGGCGAACGCGACGATGATCGGGTGCGAGCCGGCCCTGGTTGGTGCCGTTCGCCACGAGATCCCCACCCCGCCTGTGCCCTCCCCGCCCTCCGCACGACCCCCGCGCCCCGGTCGGCGAGCCCTCCTCGGCGTCGCGGTGGCCCTCGCCGGCCTGACGAGCGCCTGCCGGGTCGACGTCCGAGTCGGCGTCGAGGCGGATCCCGCCGGCGGCGGCGAGGTGCGGGTCGCCGCCCACCTCGACCCCTCGGCGGTCGAGGAGCTGGTGGGGCAGGCGGCCGGCGACCCGGCGACGTCCGACCCGGCGACCCGGATCAAGGTCGAGGACCTGCGCAAGGCCGGATGGACCGTCGACGGTCCCACCCGGGCCGGCGACGGTGGTCTCGATGTGGTGGCTCGGCATCGGTTCGCCGACGACGCCGGCGCGCGCACGTTGGTCGCCCAGGTCGCCGGTGATCCGGGTCCGTTCCGGGACGTGCAGCTCACCCAGGAGCGCGGGTTCTTCACGACGACCACTCGCTTCCGGGGCACCGTCGACCTCGCCGCCGGCCTCGGCTCGTTCACCGACGCCGCGCTCCGCGACGCCATCGGGGCCACGCCCGAGGCGCCGCTCGGGGTGACCCAGGCCCAGCTCGAGCAGCGCTTCGGTGCCCCGCTCGACCAGCTGGTCGGCCTGCGGGTGGACGTGCGCCTGCCCGGTCGGGTCGAGACGAATGGCCCGTCCGCCGGCGCCGAGGGCGCCGTCTGGATGCCGAAGCTGGGTGAGGCGCTGGTGGTGGAGGCCACCGGCAAGCGCACCAACGTCGCCAACATCGCCGCTCTGGTGCTCGCCGTGGTGGCCGCCCTCGCCCTCCTGGCCGGGCCCGTCCGCCGGCTCGTCACCCGCCCACCGGCGCCGGAGGCTTGACGGGTTACCCTCGGTAACATTACCCTCGGTAACGATGGGACGCCCCGAACCGACCGAGGAGGAGCGCGAGGCCCGCCGGGCGGCGCTCCTCGATGCCGCCGTGGACGCCATCCGCCGCCAGGGGCCCGAGGTCTCGATGGAGGACCTGGCCAAGGCGGCTGGTGTCACCAAGCCCATCCTCTACCGCCACTTCGGCCACCGCGACGGGATGACCGTCGCGCTCGCCACCCGGTTCGCCGACGGCCTGCAACAGACGCTGGTCGCCGCCATGGCCGGTGGCAGCAGCCCTCGCGAGACCCTCGTCAAGACCATCGACGCCTACCTGGCCTTCGTCGAACGCGACCCGGAGGTCTACCGGTTCCTGGTCCGGCGCCTCCTCGTCAACCCGGACTCGGCCCGCGGGCTGACGGTCGGCAACTTCCTCCGCCAGGTCGGCAACCAGGTCGCCCTCGTGCTCGGCGAGCAGCTGCGCAGCGCCAACCTCGACTCGGGCGGTGCCGAACCGATGGCCCACGGGATCGTCGGCATGGTGCATGCCGCCGGCGACTGGTGGCTCGAGCGCCAGACCATGCCCCGCGCCACCCTCGTCGACTACCTCGTCCGGCTGTTGTCGGACGGCTTCAGCGGACTCGGGCTCGGCCCCGACGGACCCACGACCGGAGCGCACCGATGATCACCACGACCGCCACCCTCCTCGCCAAGATCGACGGCAGTGGAAGCGAGCTGGCCAGTTGGTCCGCGCTCGCCACGCTCCTCATCGTCTTCGGCGTGATCCTCGCCGCCCTGGTCGTCTTCGGCCGCAGCGGTGGGAACGTCGAGTCCAAGGCTGCGGCCTTCTTCCTGCGGACGCCCAACGCGCTGCAGCGGCTGACCGGCGTGCCGGGCTGGGCGGCGGCGACCGTCGGGCTGAGCCTGTACGGCCTCCTCGTGGCCGGCGAAGGCTTCTACAGCGACGTGGCCTGGCACATCACCCTCGGTCGCGACGACAGCCTTTTCACGGCCCCGCACACCTCGATCGTGCTCGGACTCGGGTTCATCTTCCTCGGCGGGCTCGTCGGCATCGCCTACGCCAGCCTCCAGAAGGTCGAGACCGCGCTGCGCTGGAAGGCGGTCCGGATCCCGTGGTCGACGCTTCCGCTCCTGGCCCTGGGGGGTGCCGCACTCACCGGCTTCCCGCTGGATGAGATCTGGCACCGCACCTATGGCGTGGACGTGACCATGTGGAGCCCGACGCACATGTTGATGATCCTCGGCGCCTCCTTCAGCGGGTTGGCCAGCTGGCTCGTGCTGGCCGAGGCCGGCGTGCGCCCGACCCAGTCCCGGTGGGGTCGCGGCATGCTCGTCGTGGCCTCGTGGCTGACCCTGCAGGGGCTGAGCGCGCCACTCGGCGAGTTCTCCTTCGGGGTGCCCCAGTTCCAGCAGATGTTCCACCCCCTCATCCTCTGCATCGCCGGCGGATTCGCCCTCGTCGCCATCCGCCTGGTCCACGGGCGGTTCTGGGCCCTGGGCATCACGGTTGGCAACTTCCTCCTGATGCAGGGAAACCTGCTGAGCCTGGGGAAGGAGGTCGACGGCCCGGCCGAGACCCGCAACGCCGGCATCTTCATCGCCGCCGCCCTCGCCGTCGAGCTGGTCGCGTTCGTGCTCGGTACCCGCCGGTCGACCCGCTTCGCCATCGCCTCGGGCATCGGCGTCGGCACCCTCGGCCTGGCCGGCGAGTGGTGGTGGAACCAGGGCGCCTACCAGCCGTGGAACGCCAACCTCCTGCCCGACGCCGTCGTCCTCGGCACGGTCGCAGCGATCGCCGCCGCCCTCGTCGGAGTCGCCTTCGCCCGCGCCGCCGGCTCGACCGACGTCCAGAACGCCACGGACAAGCCGCTCCCGCTCCTGGTGGCGCTGGCCGGCACCGTCGTGCTCATCAGCCTGGCCCTGCCCATGCCCCGCCACGTCGGACCGGTGGACGCGGCCATCACGGTGCGACCGGTCGCTGAGAAGGGCACGTCGCCGCTGGCCGATCCCTACGACCAGGCCTTCGTCGACGTGCAGCTCACCCCGCCGGACGCCGCCGCCGACGCCCGTTGGTTCCAGGTGTCGGCCTGGCAGGGCGGCGGGCTCCGCCTGGCCGACCTGGTGGCCGTCGGTGGGGAGCCGGGCCACTATCGCAGCGAGCAGCCCGTCCCCGTGGGCGGCGCCTGGAAGACCATCGTGCGGCTCCACCGCGGCGGTGAGCTCATGACCGTGCCCGTGTTCCTGCCGGCCGACCCCGCCCTCGACGAACCCGAGATCTCGGCCATCGACCGCACCCAGCCGTTCGAGGCGGAGACGCGGTACCTCCTCCGGGAGACCAGGGCCAACGACCAGCTCGTCGCCTACCTCGTCTACGCCCTGCTGGCCGTCGTCGGCGTGCTGTGGATCTCGGCGTTCACCGTGGCCGCCATGCGACTCGCGCCCGCCGGGCGCCCGCGGACCCGGAAGCTGGCCACCGCCTCCGTCTGACCCGTTCGGTGACATTCGTCACCCGAAAGGGTCACGTGGCGGCCTAGTGTCGGGGGTTGCACGACGACGTGCACGCCGCCGGCGGTGCGGCCGAACGATGGAGGACATTGCATGAAGCAACCGACGGGGCCGCAAGGCGGCCTCCGACGGCGAGGGGTGTCGGCGATGTTGATCGTCGGCGCGCTGCTCGCCGGCCTGTTGACGCTGGTCCCCGGGATCGCCCCTGCGGGTGCCGCGTCCGGCAAGGTGACGGCGCAGGGAACGCTCGGGAACGGCTACTTCTTCGTGGCGACCGACGGCGGCATCTTCAACTTCGGGGACTCCGAGTTCAAGGGGTCCACCGGCAACATCGCACTGAACAAGCCGATCGTCGGCGCCGCCGCGACGCCGACCGGCGAGGGCTACTAGCTCGTCGCCTCCGACGGTGGCATCTTCACCTTCGGTGACGCGACCTTCCTCGGCTCCGAGGGCGGCGGCCCGCTGAACAGCCCGATCGTGGCCATGGCGGCCACCACGACCGGCAAGGGCTACTGGCTCTTCGCGGCCGACGGCGGCGTCTTCACCCTCGGCGACGCCGAGTTCTTCGGCTCCGAGGGCGGCGGCCCGCTGAACAAGCCGATCGTCGGCGCCGATGTGACGCCCACCGGCAAGGGCTACTACCTCGTGGCCTCCGACGGCGGGATCTTCGCCTTCGGCGACGCCGTGTTCTACGGCTCCGAGGGTGCGACCAAGCTCAACAAGCCCATCGTGGGCATGGCGGCCACCGATGACGGCAACGGGTACTACCTCGTCGCCACCGACGGCGGCATCTTCACCCATGGCAAGTCGGCGCAGGACGCACCGTTCTTCGGTTCCGAGGGCGCGCTGCCGCTGAACAAGCCGATCGTGGGCATGGCCCTCACGGCCTCGAACCAGGGCTACTACCTGGTCGCCGCCGACGGTGGCATCTTCACCCACGGCGACGCCAAGTTCCTCGGCTCGACCGGCGACATCGTCCTCAACAAGCCGGTCGTCGGCATGAGCGTCACGCCGAACAGCCCGGTCACGGCCCCCGACTTCCAGGTCAACCTCAAGGGCTCCTCCGAGGTCCCCGGACCCGGTGACCTCGATGCCAAGGCGAGCATCGCCAGCATCGACGTCTCCGACGACGAGACCCCCGAGGTGTGCTTCAACGTCCGCGTCGACAACATCTCGACGTCCACGGCGATGCACATCCACCGCGGCAACGCCGGCGTGAAGGGTGACGTGGTCGTCGATCTCGGCAAGCTGGATGCGAACAACACCGCATCCCGCTGCGTCGTGATCACCAAGGCGCTCGCCGACGAGATCCTGGCCAACCCCCAGGGCTTCTACCTGAACGTCCACACCACGGAGTTCCCGGACGGCGCCGCTCGCGGCCAGCTGGCCGGCCACACCGCGGTGGGGATCACGGCCACGGATGCGACGTCCAAGAAGGCCAACGTCGTCCTGTTCAACACGGAGCGGCCGGAGGCAGGCGCGGTCCTGCGTCAGGTCGACACACAGGGCGCGCCGATCGTCGGCTTCGACTTCCGCCCCGGCACGACGGATGCGTACCTGCTCCTGATCGTCGGGACGGTGCCCACCTCGGACGTCGACCCGACGCCGACGGCGCTCGTCCTGCAGCTGGTGAAGTCCACCCTGGCGGGTGAGACGACGAATGTCGGGACCCCGTTCCGCATGCGTCCCGCCACCGCCTTCGGGTTCGATTTCAACCCGATGGCCGACCGGATCAGGGTCATCTCGGACGCCGGCGAGAACCTCCGTCTGAACCAGACCGTTGCCGCCGGCGTCACGCCGGTGGTCGACAGCAATGCCACCACCGACGGCGAGCAGCGTGACGGCGACGTCCCGCCGGGCCTCGCCGGAGCGGCCTACACCAACAACATGGCCGCTGCGACCTCGACGGCGCTGTACGACATCAACTACGGCAATGACACGTTGTTCCTGCAGAGCAACCCCAACGCGGGCACTGCTGCCCCCGTCGGTCCGCTCGGCACCACGGAGCGGCCGATCAACCTGTCGAAGAACTTCGGCTTCGACATTGCCCCCAAGTCGGGCACGGCCCTCGTGGCCGGGCAGCTCGAGGGAAGCACCAACAGCGTGCTGTTGGCCATCGACCTGGCCACTGGCAAGGCGACCAACCTCGGCCGCATCGGTGGCGCCGCCGAGAACGGGATCCAGGCCTTCAGCATCCTGTTCTAGGCATCAAGCAACACCGCAGCACCTGATGTGCACGAGGGGGCCCTACGGGGCCCCCTCGTCGCGTCCGGCGCCCCGGCTGAGGAGGGCGCCCAGGGCGACGGCGGCGAGGCCGCCGAGCCCGATGGCGGCCAGCACGAACCGTGGCGAGGTGGCGTCGAGCAACGGGCCGCCGATGACGTAGGAGAGGGCGGCGGCCACGCTGACGCCGCCGTAAAGGTTGGCGAGGACCCGTCCGAGGAGCTCGCGAGGGGCGGTGCGCTGGACGAGGGTGCGGGCATGGGCTTCGACCAGGGCGATCCCCGTCCCCCGCACGACCTGGGTGCCGACGGCGACCGCCAGCACGGGCGCGAAGCCGGTGAGGAGGTTGCCGACGGCCGTGAGGGCGAAGCCGGCCAGGACGGCGACGAACGGGGTCCAGCGCACCCGGGTCCGGGCGAGGGCGAACAGGCCGAGGACCAAGCCGACGGACGCCCCGGCCAGGAGCACCCCGATCCCGAGGGGCCCGGCCCCGAGGTCGCGCTGGGCGAGGAACGGGAGCACGAGGTCGTCGCCGGCGCTCACCAGCACGGCCAACCAGAAGGCCACGGCCAGCGCCCGCAGGACCGGCGTGCGCCACAGCGCCCGCATCCCCTCCCACGCGTCGGCTCGCACCGTGGCCCGGGGCGCATCGGGGGTCGGCGTCGGTCGGGACGGCAGGCGGAGGCCGGCCACGAGCGGGACGACGGCGAAGAACGTGACGGCGTCGACGAGCAGCACCGTGCGGACCCCGCCGGCGACGGCGAAGAGCAGACCGGCCAGCGGAGGGCCGACGATCGTGCCCAGCTCGCGCCCACCGCCGAGGAGGGCGTTGGCCGACGGCAGGTCGTCGTCCTCGACGAGCGCCGGGAGGGCGGCGCCGGCGACCGGCGAGGCGATGGCCGCGAACAGCGCCCGGACCAGCATGAAGGCGAACAGGCCGGCCAGGCCCGGTAGCCAGGCCGCCATCACCACCATCACCAGCCCCTGGGCGAGGGCACAGGCCACGAGGGTCCGGCGGCCGGGGTGGCGGTCGGCGAGCGCGCCCAGCCACGGCGACAGCAGGGGCGGGAGCGACTCGGCCACCAGGACGGTGGCGACCGCCGTCCCCGTCCCCTGCACCCGCTGGAGGTGCAGGATCAGCGCCACCGTCCCCATGGCGTCGCCGACCGGCGACACCACGTCGGCGGCGAGGAGGCGGCGGAACCCGGCCGCACCGGGACGCCGGAGCAGCGACGGCAACCCCCCGGGCTCGGCCGCTCGTCGCATGGCGACATCCTCGTTGGTGTCACACCCCCTCCGTAGGCTCGTTTCCATGGCGAAGGTCCGCACCGTCCACCGCTGCACCGAGTGCGGCAGCGGCGCGCCCCGCTGGTCGGGCCGGTGCAACGGGTGCGGGGCGTGGAACACGTTGGTCGAGGAGATCGAGGAGGCCCGCCCTTCGGGCGCCACGGCGCGACGGCCTGGCGCCGAGCGCGACCATCCCGTCCCGATCCTCGAGGTCGACGCCGCGGAGTGGTCGGCCCGCCCGACCGGCGTCGGCGAGCTCGATCGCGTGCTGGGCGGCGGCCTCGTCCCCGGCAGCGTCACGCTGGTCGGGGGCGAGCCGGGCATCGGCAAGTCGACCCTCCTCCTCCAGGCCCTCGGGTCACTGGCGGCGGCGGGCGCCCGGTGCCTGCTGGTGTCGGCCGAGGAGAGCAAGCAGCAGGTGCGCCTCCGGGCCGAGCGGCTGGGCGTGCTCCACCCGCGGATCCTCCTGCTGTCGGAGACCTCGCTGCCCGACATCGTGCGGGCGGTGGAGGAGGTCGCCCCCGACCACCTGGTGGTCGACTCGATCCAGACCGTCCACGACCCCGAGCTCGGCTCGGCGCCCGGGTCGGTGGCCCAGGTGCGCGAGTGCGCCCACCAACTGGTGCAGCTGGCCAAGGCCCGCGCCATGTCCACGGTGCTCGTCGGCCACGTCACCAAGGAGGGGGCGCTGGCCGGGCCCCGGGTGCTCGAGCACGTCGTCGACACCGTGTTGAGCTTCGAGGGCGACCGGCACCACGCGCTGCGGCTGCTGCGGGCGGCCAAGCACCGCTTCGGCTCCACCGAGGAGCTGGGCCTGTTCGAGATGACCGAGGAAGGGCTCACCGGCGTCCCCGACCCGAGCGGCCTGTTCCTCGGTGACCGCACCACGGGTGTGCCCGGCTCGATCGTCGTTCCCGCCATGGAAGGGCACCGACCGCTCCTCGTCGAGGTGCAGGCGTTGGTGTCGCCGACCAACCTGGCCATGCCCCGGCGGTCGGCCCAGGGCCTCGACCAGGGGCGCCTCGCCCTGCTGCTGGCGGTGCTCGAGCGTCGCGCGGGCATCGCGTTCCACGGAGCCGACGTCTACGCCTCGGCCGTCGGCGGCGTCCGCATCAACGAGCCGGCCGCCGACCTGGCCGTGGCCCTTGCGCTGGCCTCGGCCACCAGTGGGGTCGCGCTCGCCGCCGGCCTCGTGGCCTGCGGCGAGGTCGGTCTCGGTGGCGAGCTCCGCCAGGTCGGCCAGACGTCGCGTCGACTGGCCGAGGCGCAACGCCTCGGGTTCACCGAGGCCATCGTGCCGACGTCGGCGCCCGACGGCCCGGCCGGGCTGCGGTTGCGTCGCGTCGCCTCGCTGAGCGAGGCCATCGAAGTGGCCGGGTTGCGGCCGACGTAGCCGGCGACGCGCCGCGGCGGCGCCGGAGGTCCGACGGTACGATCGGGCCGATGCCGGTCCGTCGCAGCAACGTGGCGCTGATCGAGGCGCTGGCCAAGGTGGCCCCCGGAACGCCGCTGCGGGAGGGGCTCGACCGGGTCCTCCAGGCCAACATGGGCGCGCTGATCGTGGTCGGCGACGGTCCCGAGGTGCTGGAGATCTGCTCGGGCGGGTTCCTCATGGACGCCGAGTACTCGCCGCAGCGGCTCAGCGAGCTGGCCAAGATGGACGGCGCCATCATCCTGGCGCCCGACGCCACGCGGATCGCCCGGGCCAACGTCCACCTGGTGCCCAACCCGAACGTCCCGACGTCGGAGACCGGCACTCGCCACCGCACGGCCGAGCGGGTGGCGCGCAGCATCGACGTGCCGGTGATCAGCGTGTCGGAGGAGCTCAGCCTCATCGCCGTCTACCGCCGCGACCGCAAGCACGTGCTCGAGCCCATCCCGCGGCTGTTGGCCCGGGCCAACCAGGCCCTCCAGACGCTCGAGCGGTACAAGTCCCGCCTCGACGCCGTCAGTGGCAGCCTGAGCGCCCTCGAGGTCGAGGACCTGGTGACGGTGCGCGACGTGGTCACCGTCCTCCAGCGGGCCGAGATGGTGCGGCGCATCGCCGAGGAGATCGACGGCTACATCGTCGAGCTCGGCGTCGACGGCCGCCTCGTGCTCCTCCAGCTCGAGGAGCTGATGGGCGGCGTCGACGACGACCGACGCTTCGTCCTCAAGGACTACTTCCGCGACCAGCCCGACCGCCTCGACCGCGCCATGACGACCCTCTCCGAGCTCAGCACCGAGGACCTCCTCGACCTCAAGACCCTGGCCGAGGTGCTGCACCTCCCGCCCGAGGCCAGTGAGCTCGACGCCGGCCTGCAGCCCCGGGGCTACCGGCTGCTCTCGAAGATCCCCCGCCTGCCCGACATCGTCGTCGACCGCATCGTGCAGCGCTTCGTCAACCTGCAGAAGATCCTGCGGGCCACCACCGACGACCTCGACGACGTCGAAGGGGTGGGGGGCACACGGGCCCGCGCCATCAAGGATGGCCTCTCTCGTCTCGCCGAGACCTCGATCCTGGACAGGTACAACAGCTGATGCGCATCGACCTCCCTTCCGGCACCCCCGCCGAGCTCGTGCTCCCGACCGCCGGCCCGGCGCCGCGGGCGCTGGTGATCGCTCCGGACGTGATGGGCCTGCGCCCGCTCTTCGACGATCTCGCCGCCCGGCTGTCGAGCGAACACGGATGGGCCGTCATCGCCGTCGAGCCGTTCCCCGGCGCGGCGCTCGGGGCCATGCCCGTCGAGGAGCGCCTCGCTCACTCCATCGACGCCGAGCGGCTGACGACCGACCTCCAACTCGGGGCCGACGTCGTGCAGGAGCGCAGCGGCGCCAGCCGCGTCGCCGTCCTCGGCTTCTGCATGGGCGGCATGAACGTGTTCCGGGCCGCCGGGACCGGCCGCTTCGATCGCGGCGTGGCCTTCTACGGGATGATCCGGCCGCCCGAGCCGTGGTCGGCGCCCGGCGACGACCCGCTCGACGCCCTCGCCCGCGCCGAGTGCTGCCCCGTGCTCGCCATCCTCGGCGGCGAAGACCACTTCACGCCCCCGGAGGACATCGCTGCCCTCGACCTCGTCGGCGCCCACGTCACCACCAAGGTGTACGCCGACGCCGGCCACGGCTTCGTCCATGACCCGTCCCGGCCGGCCCATCGAGCCGACGACGCGGCCGACGCCTGGCGCCGGACCATCGACTTCCTGGCCTGAGGTACGCCCGCCGGTGCGAGAGAACCGCCGCGGCCCTTACCGCGCGCGACGGGAGAGCTGCTCGCGGTCGGTGATCTGGTACCGCCGCTCGGCCTGCTCGAGCCAGCCGAGGCGGATGAACGGCCGACAGCGCCTTGTTCACCCGCTCCCGGGACGCGCCGACCATCCCGGCCAGCTCCTCCTGGGTGACGGGCAGCACGAACTCGTCGGCGTCGCCGGCCAGCTCGAGGAGCCGCTTGGCGGTGCGCCCGGTCACGTCGAGGAAGACCGAGTCGGCCAGGGCGGCGTCGGTCGTGCGGAGGCGTGGGCCAGGAGCCGCACGACGCCCCACAGCAGCTCGGGGCGCTCCTTGAGGATCTGCTCGACCGGCCCGTAGGGCACCGCCACGACCTCCGAGGGCTCGAGGGCCCGGGCTCCGGCCGAGCGCTGGCCCCCGTCGAACAGCGGCATCTCGCCGAACAGGTCGCCCGCCTCCATCAGCGCCACCACCGATTCGCGGCCGTCGACGGAGCGTGTTGGCGATGGCGATCCGGCCCGAGCGCACGACGTAGAGCTCCTCGGGCGGGTCGCTCTCGCGGAACACGACGTCGTTGCGGCGCAGCTCCCGGAGCTCGGAGACGGCCGCCACCGCGGCGAGCGCCTCGGCGTCGAACCCGTGGAAGAGGTCGGACTGTCCGAGCAGGTCGACGATGTCCACGGGGGGAGCGTACTTCGGCCGTGACGGGCGTCACCGGCCAGGTGCACGGCGATTGGCAGAAGCCAAAGGTGACCCGTACCCTGAGGTGAAATCCGTTGTCTCGTTCTTGGGAGCTCTATGCCGTTCGACGTCGGTGACAAGGTCGTCTACCCGCACCACGGTGCGGCGGTGATCGAGCGCAAGGAGAAGAAGGAGGCGTTCGGGGAGACGAACGAGTACCTCGTCCTGAAGCTCGCGTACGGCGACCTGACGCTGATGGTGCCCGCCGACAACGCCGACGAGGTCGGCCTCCGCGAGGTCATCAACGACGAAGAGGTCGAGGAGGTGTTCGCCGTCCTCCGCAAGAAGGAGGCGCGGATGCCGACGAACTGGTCCCGCCGGTACAAGAACCACGTCGAGAAGCTGAAGTCCGGCGACATCTACCAGGTGGCCGAGGTCGTCCGGAACCTCTCGATCCGCGACAAGGACAAGGGCCTCTCCGCCGGCGAGAAGCGCATGCTCGCCAAGGCCCGCCAGATCCTGGTCTCCGAGCTCACCTTCGCCATCGGCGTGTCCGAGGAAGAGGCCGAGAAGAAGCTGAACGAGGCCCTGCCGTAACTCTGGCCTCGCTCTGCGGCGCCGCCGGCACCTGATATCGGGCGGTTCGCGCCGATTCTCCGGTTGATTCGGGAGCCGAACGCGCCGATACCTGCACGAAGCGTGTCGGCTGACACGCCCATCGTTCGGGAGCCGTTGTCGTGTTCGTCGAGATCGTCCGCCTCTTCATCGTGTTCCTGGCCACCGCGGCCGGCTACACGCTCGGGCGCGGGAACGGGGATCCCATCACCGGGGACCTCGCCGGCAACGGCGCCATCATCGGCGCCACCCTCGGCGCCTGCGTCGGCTACGTGTCGGGCGGCATCCTCGGCCGCCTGCTCACCGCCGCGATGGGCATCGTCGAGGAACGGGTCGACGAGCTGCACCCCGGCCGCCTGCTCGCCGGCGCCGTCGGTGCCGCCTGCGGCGGCGGTCTCTCGACCCTCCTCGCCGTTCCGGCCGTCATCCTGCTCCCCGGCCTGTGGGGCTGGCCGGTGTTCGGCGTCGTCGTCTGGACCGCGATCTACCTCGGTTGGCGCCTGACGTCCCGGAAGTACGAGGACCTCCTCGCTCTGGCCGGTCTGTCGACCCGCCCCCTCGTGCGGGCCACGCCCTACGGCCCCGAGTCCGAGGCCCACCTCGTCGACACCAGCGCCATCATCGACGGCCGCCTGTTGGCCATCGCCCGCGCCGGGTTCCTCCGGGGCCCGCTCCTCGTGCCCCGCTTCGTGCTCGACGAGCTGCAGACCATCGCCGACGCCCAGGACCCGATCCGCCGGCGCCGAGGCCGCCGCGGCCTCGACCTGCTGGAGGCGCTCCAGGGCCTCTCCGGCCTCGAGGTGCACGTGCTCGACGACGAGGTCGTCGAGCACGAGGAGGTCGACGCCAAGCTCGTCGCGCTGGCCCGTCGCCTCAAGGTCGATCTGGTCACCGTGGACGAGCCCCTCCAGCGGATCGCCGAGCTGCAGGGGATCAAGTGCCTGAGCCTCCATCGGCTCTCCGACGGGCTGCGGCCCGTCCACGTGGCCGGGGAGGTGGTGCGGCTCCCCATCACCCGCGCCGGCAAGGAGCCGGGCCAGGGCGTGGGCTTCCTCGACGACGGCACCATGGTCGTGGTCGCCGACGGGCAGGCGCTCGTCGGCCGCGAGGTCGACGCCCGGATCACGGGCAACGCCAGGACGGCTATGGGCACGATGCTCTTCGCCAGCATCTCCACCGCCGGCTGAGGGGCCGTCCGGGCGTCCCGCTAGCCTCCCGGACCGTGCCTGTCTGGACGATCGTGGTCGCGGCGGGGAGCGGGTCGCGCTTCGGCCGGGCCAAGCAGTACGAGCGCCTGGGGGACCGGCGGGTGCTGGACTGGGCGCTTGCTGCGGCTCGAGCCGTGAGCGAGGGGGTCGTGCTGGTCGTGCCGCCGGATTCGGCCGGTCGACGGGAGGCGGGCGCCGACGCCGTGGTCCCCGGCGGGTCCACCCGCAGCGAGTCCGTGCGGGCCGGCCTGGCTGCGGTACCGGGCGAGGTCGACGTCGTGCTCGTGCACGACGGGGCCCGCCCGCTGGCGTCGGTCGCGCTGTTCGAGGCCGTCCTCGCTGCCATCGCGGCCGGGGCCGACGCCGCCATCCCGGGGGTGCCCGTGGCCAACACCGTGAAGCGGGTGACGGGCACGCGCGTCGTGGAGACGGTCGACCGCAGCGACCTCGTCGAGGTCCAGACGCCCCAGGGGTTCAAGGCCTCGGTGCTGCGGGCGGCCCACGCCGATGCTCCGGACGCCACCGACGACGCGGCGCTGGTGGAGGCGGCCGGCGGGTACATCGTCGTGGTGCCCGGTGAGACGTCCAACCTGAAGCTGACCCACGCCGACGACCTCACCGTCGCCCGGGCCCTCGTCGCCGAGCGGACGGCATGAGCATCCGGGTCGGCCTCGGCTTCGACGTGCACCCGTTTTCCGACGAGGCGGACCGCCGCCTGGTGCTGGGTGGCGTCGAGCTCGAGGGCGAGCGCGGCCTCGTCGGTCACAGCGACAGCGACGTGATCGCCCACGCCGTCGCCGACGCCCTGCTCGGGGCCGCCGGCCTCGGCGACCTCGGGGGGCTCTTCCCGGCCTCCGACCCGACATGGAAGGACGCCGACTCGATCGAGCTCCTCATCACCGTGCGCGACCGAGTGGCGGCGGCCGGCTGGACGGTGTCGAACGTGGATTGCGCCGTCGTGGTCGAGGCGCCGAAGCTCGCCCCCCACGTGCGGGCCATGCAGGACCGGCTCCGGGGCGCGGTCGGCGCCGACGTGTCGGTCAAGCCCAAGCGGGCCGAAGGCCTCGGTTCGCTGGGGCGGAGCGAGGGCATTGCCTGTTGGGCCGTGGCCCTCGTGGAGTCGTCGTGACGCCCCCGCCCGGGGAAGGCGGCCGCGGCCGCCGCTCGGGACCGAACGGCAACCCCGGCCGCCGCCCCGGCGCCCCGACCCGGGCCGGCGGAGGCGGCGACCGGAGCACGCGGACCTCGGCCTCCAAGACCCGGGTCGAAGGTCTCGGCGGCGAGCAGGTGGAGGGCCGGCGGGCCGTCCGCGAGCTGCTGGTCGCCCGCCGGCGCCGGGCCAAGGACGTGTGGATCTCCGACACCGCCGACCCCGGCCACCCCGTGATCGCCGAGATCCTCGCCCTCGCCGGCGAGCAACGGGTGCCGATCCGCCAGGTCGCCCGCGGCCGGCTCGATGCCGAGGCCCGCAGCGAGGCGCCGCAGGGCGTGCTCGCCCATGCCGACCCGCTGCCGGAGGCCGACCTCACCCGCCTCGTGGAGCGCCGGCCCGACGTCGCTCCGCCGTTCCTCGTGGTCGTCGACGGGGTGACCGATCCCCAGAACCTCGGCGCGCTGCTCCGCACGGCCGACAGCGCCGGCGCGACGGGGGTCGTGCTCGGGCGGCACCGCGCCGTCCACATCACCCCGACGGTGGCGAAGGCCGCGGCCGGGGCCATCGAGTACGTCCCGCTGACGCTCGTGAGCGGGATCCCGGCCGCCATGCAGACGCTGGCGGCCGCCGGGGTCTGGACGATCGGCCTCGACGGCGACGCCGACCAGCTCCTCTTCGACCTCGAGTTGGCCACCGAGCCCGTCGCCCTGGTGCTCGGGGCCGAGGGCGCCGGCCTCTCCCGCCTCGTGCGCGACCGGTGCGACGTCTTGGTGTCGATCCCCCAGCTGGGCGGCCTGTCGTCGCTCAACGTGGGCGCGGCCGCCGCCGTCGCCTGCTTCGAGGTCGCCCGCCGGAGGGTGCAGGACTAGTCCGTGCGGCGGGGTCTTCGCTTCGGCGCGTCCCGAAACGACCGCGTGTGCCCGATTTGCCGGAGATGGAAACGGGTGAACGCTGGAAATCTTGCGGCGGAATGTCCGGTGACCATTGACACTCCCCCAGGACCTGGCTACAAAGAACTAGTCACTGCGGCTCCCCGAGCCGTCGCAGCTTCGTCCACTGCTCCCTCGTCGCCCCCAGGAGTTTGCGTCCCATGGCCCTCCGCACCGACGTTCTCCCGCTCACCGAGTTGTCCGACGACGCCCTCGTCGGCCGGTTCCAGGGCGGTGACGAGTTCGCGGTGCAGGTCCTCCTCGACCGGTATCGCCGCTTCGCCCGGGCCAAGGCCCGGGGTTACTTCCTGGTGGGCGCCGACTCCGACGACATCGAGCAGGAGGGTCTGATCGGCCTCTACAAGGCCGCTCGCGACTATCGCACCGACCGCCAGGCCAGCTTCCGGGCCTTCGCCGAGCTCTGCATCACCCGCCAGGTCATCACGGCCGTGAAGACGGCGACGCGGCAGAAGCACCAGCCCCTCAACCAGTACGTCTCGATCTCCGGCGTGCGGGGCAGCGACGACGCCAGCGAGCGTTCGGTCGAGGACCTCCTCGAGGATCACTACATCGCCGACCCGGCCGACACCGTTGTCTCCAACGAGCGCATGGACTCGATGCGCCAGTCGATGGCCGAGATGCTCTCGGGCCTCGAGGTCGACGTGCTCCGCCTTTACGTCGAGGGCAAGAGCTACCACGAGATCGGCGAGCACCTCGGCCGCCACGTGAAGTCGATCGACAACGCCCTGCAGCGCATCAAGCGCAAGCTCGAGGCCCACCTGGACGAGCGGGACACCGCCGACGCCGAGGACGAGGCCAACGAGCAGGTGCTCATCCTCCTCTGAGCGCAACCCCCGTCGCGACCCACCGCGCCAGGCGGCGACGTCGGCGCGACCTCCCCCCGCCGGCGGGTTCGCCCGTCGTTACAGTTGCGTCCGCCGCCGGGTTAGCTCAGTTGGTAGAGCACCTCTCTTGTAAAGAGGATGTCGTCGGTTCGATCCCGACACCCGGCTCGAGCGTGGGATGCACCATCGGGTGCTCCCTCGGCTGACAGGATGGGGGAATGGCACTCTCCGATCGGGATCGCGCGATCCTCGAGTTCGAGTGTGGCTGGTGGCTCGAGGCCAGCCCGAAGGAAGCGGCGATCCGGGCGCGGCTCGGCCTCTCGCCGACGCGCTATCGCGAGCTCCTCAATCTGCTCCTCGACGACCCGGAGGCGCTCGCCTTCGACCCGTTGTTGGTGCGCCGCCTGCAGCGCAGCCGGGAGCAGAAGCGCCGCACGCGCTTCGAAGGTCGTTCCGCCGGCGAACCGCCCCGCCGATGAAGCCCGGCCAGTACGCCGCCGACGACGGCTCCTTCGCCGCGCTCGGCCGGCGGCGCCGGGGCGCGGGGCCTGGCCCTGCTGGCCTTGGCGCTGTTGATCGGGATCGTGCTCCTCAACGCGACCGACGCCGACCCGCCCGGTTCGGTCGTCTCCGCCCGGGGCGACAGCGACACCCGCAGCGGTGACGGCGGCGCCAGCGACGCCAGCGGCGGGGTCGACGCACCGACCACGACGGTCGCCCCGACCACCACGCTGCCGGCCCGGGCCCCCAAGGACGTCAAGGTCATCGTGGCCAACGCTTCGGCGGTCAAGGGCGCCGCGACCAACGCCAAGAAGGCCCTCGATCCGGCCGGTTACAACAACCTGGCTCCCTCCAACGCGGCGGCCGTCGCCGAGACCAGCGTCTACTTCGTCCCGGGCTACGACCGGGATGCGGCCGGGGTCGCCGCCGCCCTCGGGCTCGCACCGACCACGGTGAAGCCGATGCCGACGCCCGCGCCCTTCGACACCAAGGGGGCCCAGGTCGCCGTCGTCCTCGGCGCCGACATGGCCTCGAAGTTCGCGGCCGCACCGGCCCCGGGGGCCAGCACCACCACGGTCGCCGGCGGGGCGGCGGGTGCGACCTCCACGACGGCCGCCGCCGGCGCCACCACCACGACCAAGAAGCCCTGACCCGGACGTCGCGCGTCGGCGCGACCCGCCTGATCTCAGGCGCCGACCGCTTCGTCGGTGCGATCCTGCGCCCAGACCCGCAGCTTCTGCAGGCTGGCGGAGAGCAGGCGGGACACGTGCATCTGGCTGACGCTGATCCGCTCCGCGATCTCGGCCTGGGTCAGCTCCTCGTTGAAGCGCAGGTGGATGATCTCGCGCTCCCGGGGGGGTAGGCGGTTGATGAGGCCCGACAGCACCGAGTGCTCGTCGACCACGCCGTAGGCCGGGTCCTCATCGCCCAGCTGCATGCCGGCGCCGCCCTCGCCGTCGGCGTCGTTGACCGGCGTGTCGATGGAGGCCAACCGATAGGCGGTGCGGGCTACGAGGGCCTCCACGACGTCCTCGGGCGTGGCGCCGATGCGGTCGGCGACCTCGACGACGGTGGGGGAGCGGCCGAGGGAGTTGGTCAGCGCGTCCATGGCCTCGGCCGTGACCAGGTACAGCTCCTGCACGCGACGGGGGACGCGGACGCCCCAGGTGCGATCCCGGAAGTGCCGCTTCAGCTCGCCGCTGATGGTCGCCCAGGCGAAGGTCGTGAACTGCACGCCTCGGGTCGGGTCGAACCGGTCGATGGCGTGGAGCAGACCGAGCCGCGCCGCCTGCTGGAGGTCGTCGGGCGACTCCTGCCGGGACGAGAACCGTGACGCCAGCGACCCGGCCAGGCCGAGGTGGGCCCCCACGAGGCGCTCTCGCAGCTCGGGGTCGCGGGTCACGAAGAACTCACGGAAGAGGCGGTCCGCCTCGGCCGCCGGGATCCGCCCGGTCAGCGGGGCGGTCCTCGAGCGCTTCTCGACTCGCTCTTCCGTCGGTGCAACCCGGGTCGACGTCACTGGTCTTCACTCCCTCGATCAAGCCCTGCAGCAGTAGGTCGAGTGGATCGGAGACGGCCGAGAACGACGCGATTCCTCGCCACGCGCCTGGGTCTCGGTCTGACCAGACCTGCGAAACGTTCCCCGCGAGTGACTCCGGTAAACCTCCGACGAGTACCTTCCTCGACATGGAAGAGCCGGCCGGGGACGCCGCCGCCGGCGCTCGACGGATCCTGGCGCGCGACCCGGGCTCGTGCGCCGTCGTCACCGATTTCGACGGCACCCTCTCGCCGATCGTCGATGACCCGGCTGCCGCCGGACCGCTGCCGGGCGTGGTGGACGTGTTGCACGCCCTCGCCGGTCGCTACCACCGCGTCGCCGTGGTCAGTGGTCGCCCGGTCGCGTTCCTCCGCGAACGTCTCGAGCTCGAGGGCGCGCCCACCCGAGCGCGCTGTTCGTCTCGGGCCTCTACGGCCTCGAGTGGATCGTCGACGGTGAGCTGCACGTCCACCCCACCGCCGAACGGTTCCGTTCCCTCGTCGCCGCCGCCGGTGATCGGGCCGAGGCCGAGGCACCCGTCGGCGTGCATGTCGAGCGGAAGGGCTACGCCGTCACCCTGCACGTGCGCCGGGCCCAAGAGGCCCTCGAGTGGGCCCGCCACTGGTCGACGGGCACGGCCGAAGCCTCCGGCCTCGAGGTCCACGAAGGCCGGATGTCGTTCGAGCTGCGACCGCCGATCGAGGTGGACAAGGGGACGGTCGTGGACGGACTGGTGGCCGGTGCCGCAGCCGCGTGCTTCCTCGGCGATGACGTCGGCGACCTGCCCGCCTTCGATGCCCTCGACCGCCTGCACGAGGCGACCGGGGCGGCGGCGGTGCGCGTCGGCGTCCGCAGCGCCGAGGCGCCGGCCGAGCTGTTGGCGCGATCCGACGTCGTCGTCGACGGTCCGGCCGGATCGCTCGCCTTCCTGCGGGCCCTCCTCGACTGAGGCTGGTCCCTACGTCGGTCGGGCGGCGCGGAGCTGGTCGCCCAACCAGTCGTGGGGCGTCCTCGCCTGCGTCGCCTCCCGCAGCCCGGCCGCCCGCGACGCCCGTTCCGTCGGCGCCATCGACAAGGCGGCGTGGAGCGCCTCGGCGGTGGCCGTCACGTCGAAGGGGTTGACCTCGAGCGCCCACGGTCCGAGCTCGTCGTGGACGCCGCTTTCGCGACTCAGCACGAGCACCCCGTCGCGCTCGTTGACCACGACGCCTTCCTTGGCCACGAGGTTGAGCCCGTCGCGGATCGGGTTGACCAACAACACGTCGTAGCGCCGGAGCACGGCGACCGACGCCGGGAAGTTGTCGTCCGGGTCGAGCACGATCGGCGTCCAGTCCGAGGTCGCCCACTTCGCGTTGAGTCGGGCGATCAGCCCGTGGACCTCGGAGGTGTAGCCGAGGTAGTCGGGCAGCGTCTGGCGGGAGGGGTAGACGGACGCGCCGAACACGACCTGCTCGGCGCCACTCCGGACGCGCCTCGAGCAGCTCGTCGAAGGCGAGGAAGCCGCGCAGCAGGTTCTTCGACAGCTCGATCCGGTCGACCCGCGCGATGAACTTGCGGTCGCCGATCACGGCGTCGATCTGGCCCAGGTGGTCGTCGCAGGCCGGGGTGCCGCTCACCCCGACGACGTCGGCGAGGTCGGGGGCGGCGGGGGCCACGAACGTCGGCGGCGACCCGTCCGAGCACCGCGTCACAGCACGCCGCGAAGTTGCCCGCCCAGCGGCTCGTGTGGAAGCCGCAGGCGGTGTGCGCGGCCAGCCCCTCGAGGAGCTCGCGGGCCACGTCGTCGGGGAGCATCCGGAGCTCGCCCGGGGTGCAGAAGGGCGTGTGGTTGAAGTGGACGAGACGGAGGTCCGGACGGGCGGCGACGACGGCCGGCGCAACGAGCGCCAGGTGGTAGTCGTGCACGAGGACGGTGGCGTCGGCGGGCGCGGCCTCGACGACCGCATCGGCGAAGCGTTCGTTGACGACGCGGAACTTGTGCCACGCCTCCCGCCACCGTCGGTCGAACACCGGCCGGCGGGGGGCGTCGAACAGGCCGTGGTGCAGGTACCACAGCGTCGAGTTGGCGATCACGTCGTAGTAGGCCCGGTAGTCGGCGTCGTCGATCGACAGGAGGCGCACGTCGATCCCGTCGCGGGCGATGCCGCCGTCCGCCGCGGCCCGCCGATCGGCCTCGCTGATGGCGCCGGCGATCCACATCGCGTCGCGTCCTTCGAGGGCCGGCACCAAGGCGTTGACGAGGCCGCCGGCCGCCTTCCGCACGACGAGCTCGTCGCCGTCGAGGGCGAAGTTCAGGGGGCCCCGGTTGGAGACGACGACGAGCGACGAACCGCCGGGTGTCTCGGCGCCGGGCACGGTGGGGCACCATACCCGGCGTGCCCAAGGTCCTCGCCGCCCCGGACAAGTTCCGCGGAACCGCCTCCGCAGGGGCCGTCGCGAGCGCGATCGGTGCGGCGGCGCGCGGGGCCGGATGGCGGGTGGACGAGGCGCCCGTGGCCGACGGCGGCGAGGGGATCCTCGAGGTGCTGGGGGGCAGCCCGCGCTCGAGCCGCGTGCAGGGTCCGCTCGGCGAGGTCGTCGACGCCGAGTGGCGCTTCCGTGAGGAGCGACCCCCGACCGCCGTCCTGGAGATGGCGCGCGCCGCCGGCCTCGAGCTCGCCGGCGGGGCGGAGTGGAACGACCCGCTCCGCGCCACGACCGCCGGCGTCGGGCAGCTCATCATGTCGGCGCTGTCGAACGGTGCCCGGCGCATCATCCTCGGCGTCGGGGGCTCGGCCACGACTGATGGCGGGCAGGCCTGCCTCGAGGCGCTCGAGCCGCGGGCCCGCCTGGCCGGCGTCGACCTGATCGTCGCCTGCGACGTCACCACCCGCTTCGTCGACGCCGCCCGCGTCTTCTCCGGCCAGAAGGGCGCCACCGACAAGCAGGTCGAGCTGCTGACCCGGCGCCTCGAAGCCCTGGCCCTCCGCTACGAGGAGACCTACGGCGTCGACGTGCGCGACATCCCGGGATCGGGGGCGGCCGGCGGGCTGGCCGGCGGCCTCGCCGCCATCGGAGCCACGCTCGTGCCCGGGTTCGAGCTCGTGGCCGACACCATCGATCTGGCGGCGCGGGTCGAGGCCACCGATCTGGTGGTCACCGGCGAGGGCTTCCTCGACGACCAGAGCTTCGCCGGCAAGGCCGTGGGCGGGGTGCTCGAGCTGGCCGCCGAGTTCGAGACGCCGGCCTTGGTGGTCGCCGGCCAGATCCTCGACGGGCTCCCCCCCTTCGACCACGACGTCACCGTGGTGTCCCTGGTCGAGGAGTTCGGCGCGGAACGGGCGATGGCCGATACCACGGCGTGCGTGGAGGAGGCGGTTCGCCGCCATCTCCGAGCGTTCGCTCGGTAACCTCGTTCCCGGTGGACCCCAGGATCCGGCGGGCCGGACAGCTCGCGTGGGCGCTCGTCGGGATGGCGGCGGTCGTCGCCATCCTCGGCGTCATCGCGCTGAAGGTGCGGGTCGTCTTTCCGCCCCTGGTGCTCGCCGGCTCGATCGTGTTCCTGCTGAACCCGATCGTCAACGGCCTCCAGCGTCGCGGCGTGCCCCGCGCCCTGGGCGCGGCGCTCGCCTACGTCGGCGTCCTCCTCGTGGTCGCCGGCGCCGGCCTGGGGCTGTTCCCCGTCGCCTCCCATCAGGTCGACCAGCTGGAGCAGGACATGCCCTCCATCCAGGGACGGGTCGAGCGATGGGTCGACGATCGGGCCGCCGAGTCCGTCGGGACGTTCTACGAGTTCAGCCGGGCCGACATCGAGGACTCGATCTCGAACGACGGTGCCACCTTCGACGAACAGCTCCGTTCGCTGCGTCGGATCGGCGGCGAGGTGATCCACGTCCTGTTGATCTTCCTGCTCGGCCCGATCATCGCCTTCTACCTGCTCGTCGACGTGCCCCACCTGCGGCGCGTCGCCGAGTCACTGGTGCCCGCCGGCGCCCGCCCCGAGGCGCTGGTGATCGGGCACCGGCTCAACCGCGCCATCGGTGGGTTCTTCCGCGGGCAGCTGGTCGTGGCGGCCATCGTCGGGGTGATGTGCTCGGTCGGGCTCGGGCTCATCGGGCTCAGGTTCTGGTTCCTGATCGGGATGATCGCCGGCCTCTTCAACGTCATCCCCCTGGTCGGGCCCTGGGTCGGCGGCATCCCCGGCGTCACCATCGCCCTCACCACGGGCAGCCCGGTCCAGGCCCTGCTCGTCGTGATCGTGATGGTCGGTGTGCAGCAGGTCGACAACCACTTCATCACCCCGCAGGTGATGCAGCGCACGGTGCACCTCCACCCGGCGGTCGTCATCCTCGCGCTCGTCGCCGGCGGCAGCCTGGGCGGCTTCTACGGCCTGTTGCTGGCCGTCCCGGTCGCGGCCGTCCTCAAGATCCTGATCAGCCACCTGTGGCGGACGTACGTCCTCGGCGAGCCTGTCGTCACCCCCGAGGACGACGCGCCTCAGGCCGTCCTGCGCACGTAGCCCGGCTCGTCCCGCAGCGGCGGCCGCTCGGCCACCGCCGCCACCGGAACCCCGGCGCGATGAAGCGCCACCTGCAGCACCGCCGCCGCCTGGGGCCGTAGCTCGTCGAGCGAACGGTTGCGGTGGGTGCGCTCGCCGAGGTCGGCCTCGACGACGGCGCCGGCGCCGAACCGGCGGGCCACGTCCAGCACGAGCCCGAGGTCGACGCCGTACCCATGGACGAACGGCACCTGCTCGAGCACGTCCCGCCAGCCGGCGTACTCCCCACCGAGGGGCTGGGAGAGGTGGGCGAGGGCGGGGTGGAGGAGCTCGAGCGCCGGCCGGGCGACGAGCTCGTTGACCCGCCCGCCCGTCTCCGGCGCGGCGGTAGCGCCCCTTCACCAGCGCCGCGCCGCTCCGGCGGACGAGCGCGTCGACCAGGTCGGTCACGTAGGACGGGTCGAACGGGTCGAGGTCGGCGTCGCAGAACACGACGACGTCGCCGACGGATTCGGCCAGGCCCTTCCACATGGCCTGCCCCTTGCCCGGGCCCGCCTCGGCATCGGCGGTCACCACGCGCGCCCCGGCGGACGCGGCCGTCGCGGCGGTGGCGTCGGTCGAGCCGTCGTCCACGACCAGCACCTCCGCCACCTGCGTCGGCCCCAGGTCAAGGATGCCGCGGACCACCGCGCCCACCGTCCGGGCCTCGTCGCGCGCCGGGATCACGACGCTCACCAATGGCTGGAGCATTGTCGCCATTCTCTCGTACCATGGGGGAAGTTCATCCAGAGCAGTCGAGGGACCGGGCCCGATGACGCTGCGACAACCAGTCCGCAAGGACCAGGTGCCAATGCCCGGAACGATGAGGAGACCGATTTTCCATGAGCACCACGGGCCCGTTCGTCGATTCGCTGCGCTGTCGGGAGTGCGCGCGCGACCTATCCCGTCGAGGCGCTCCACGTCTGCGAGTGGTGCTTCGGCCCGCTCGAGGTCGCCTACGACTACGACGCCATCCGCAGCCTCGATCAGCCGGGAGAAGATCGCCGCCGGCCCGACGACGATCTGGCGCTACGCCGACCTGCTGCCGGCCGAGCGCCGGAGCCCGGTCGACCTCGGCGCCGGCTTCACGCCGCTGGTGCGGGCCGACCGCCTGGCCGCCGAGCTCGGCCTCGGCGAGCTGTGGATCAAGAACGACACCGTGAACCCCACCAACTCGTTCAAGGACCGGGTCGTGTCGGTGGCCCTGTCCAAGGCGCTCGAGTTCGGCTTCAAGGTCGCCGCGTGCGCGTCCACCGGCAACCTGGCCAACTCCGTCGCCGCCCACGCCGCCCGGGCGGGGATGCGAGTCGATCGTGTTCATCCCCCACGACCTCGAGCAGGGCAAGGTCATCACCACCGCCGTCTACGGCGGCACGCTCGTCGCCGTCGACGGCAACTACGACGACGTCAACCGGCTGTGCGCCGAGCTGACCGGCGACGCACCCCTGGGCGTTCGTCAACGTGAACGTGCGCACCTACTACGCCGAGGGGTCCAAGACCCTGGCCTTCGAGATCGCCGAGCAGCTCGGCTGGCAGGCGCCCGACCACGTGGTGGTGCCGATCGCCTGCGGGTCGCAGCTGGTCAAGATCGACAAGGGCTTCAAGGAGCTGCACAAGGTCGGGCTGCTCGACGGCGCCGAGGCCCGCCACGTGCGGGTGTCCGGCGCCCAGGCCCGCGGCTGCTCGCCGGTGGCGACCGCCTTCGCCGAGCGGCGCCGACGCCATCCAGCCGGTCAAGCCCAACACGATCGCCAAGTCCCTGGCCATCGGCAACCCGGCCGACGGGTACTACGCCCTCGACGCCGTGCGCCAGAGCGGCGGGGCGATCGCGGCGGTGACCGACGACGAGATCGTCGAGGGCATCCGGCTGCTCGGCCCGCACCGAGGGGATCTTCGCCGAGACCGCCGGCGGCGTCACCATCGCCACGCTGGCCAAGCTCGCCGCCGAGGGCGTCGTCCGCCCCGACGAGCGGGTCGTCGCCTACGTCACCGGCAACGGCCTCAAGACGATCGACGCCGTCTCGCCCCACGTGGGGCCGACGGCCACGATCGCCCCGACCCTCGACGCGTTCAACGACGCCGTCGACCTTCGAGGAGCTGCATGCCGACCACGTCCGCATCCCCACCCAGCTCCGCACCCTCACCGGCGGCGCCGGCGAGGTCGCCGTCGAGGGCGCCACCGTCGGCGAGGTCCTCAAGGCCCTCGACGCCGCCCACCCCGGCTTCGGCGAGCGTCTCTTCGACGACGCCGGCAAGCTGCGCCGCTTCGTGAACGTGTTCGTGGCCGACGAGGACATCCGCTTCCTCGACGGCCTGGACACCCCGGTCGACGACAAGACGACCGTCTCGATCATCCCCGCCGTCGCCGGCGGCTGATCGTCGGCGTCGGGAGCGCCAGCGAGCTGCCGACACCCGAGCGGCAAGCCCACGCCGAAGGCGCCTCCCGCAGAGCGAGGGCGAAAAAGCGGCTGACTAGTCCGTCTGGAGGGCGGCTGAATAGCCCTTACACGGACGCAGCCGGCGGCCGATAGAAGCGCATGGCCGAAGTGCTCGTCGTCGACGACGATCCCGACATCCGGATGCTCGTCGCGTTCCCGCTGGAGGACTCGGGCTTCGTCGTCCGCCAGGCCAGGGACGGTGAGGCGGCGCTCGTGGCGCTCGAGTCCAAGGCGCCCGACGCCATGGTGCTCGACGTGATGATGCCCGGAACGGACGGCTTCGGGTGCTCCGGGGCATGCGGGCCAAGCGCCTCGCGCCCGACACCCGCGTGATCATCCTCACCTGCAAGACCGAGGAGCGACGATCACCTCCGCGGCTGGGAGCTCGGCGCCGACGAGTACCTGACCAAGCCGTTCGACCCCGAGGAGCTCGTCTCCCGGGTCACGTGGCTGCTCGAGTCCTCCGGCCAGGCCCTCACCGCGCGCCGCGAGGCCGGGCTCCAGAAGGCCGAGCTCCTCGACCGCCTCGAGGCCGCCTTCAACAAGAGCCGCGCCCGCGGCGCCGGCACCGCCGCCACCCTCCTCCGCCGCTGATTCGTCTTCGCCCTGCGTTAGCAGTCGCTTGCGGCGACTGCTAACGAGTGCAATGCTGTTAGCAGTCACCTCACCCGACTGCTAACTGCAACCCGGAGGACAACACCCCTATGGCCAAGATGATTTCGTTCGACGAGACGGCCCGACGTTCGCTCGAAGCTGGCATGAACCAGCTCGCCGACGCCGTCCGCGTCACCCTCGGCCCGAAGGGCCGCAACGTCGTCCTCGAGAAGAAGTGGGGCGCACCCACCATCACCAAGGACGGCGTCTCCGTCGCCAAGGACATCGAGCTCGAGGACCCCTACGAGCGGATCGGCGCCGAGCTGGTCAAGGAGGTCGCCAAGAAGACCGACGACGTCGCCGGTGACGGCACGACGACGGCCACCGTCCTCGCCTGGGCCATGGTCCGCGAGGGCCTGAAGAACGTGGCCGCGGGCGCCAACCCGATGTCGCTCAAGCAGGGCATCGAGGCCGCCGTCGAGGCCGCCGTCGAGAGCCTGCGGACCAGCTGTCCAAGGAGGTCGACTCCAAGGAGCAGATCGCCAGCGTCGCCTCCATCTCGGCCAACAACGACACCGAGATCGGCGCGCTCATCGCCGAGGCCATGGACAAGGTCGGCAAGGACGGCGTCATCACCGTCGAGGAGTCCAACACCTTCGGGATGGACATCGAGCTCGTCGAGGGCATGCGCTTCGACAAGGGCTACATCTCGCCGTACTTCGTCACCGACCCCGAGCGCATGGAGGCGTCGATCGACGACCCCTACATCCTGCTCGTCGGCTCGAAGATCAGCGCCGTCCGCGACCTGCTGCCCCTCCTCGAGAAGGTCATGCAGGGCGGCCGCCCGCTCGTCATCATCGCCGAGGACGTCGAGGGCGAGGCCCTCGCCACCCTCGTGGTGAACAAGATCCGCGGCACGTTCAAGTCGGTCGCCGTCAAGGCCCCCGGCTTCGGCGAGC
The DNA here is from genome assembly GCA_963731055.1 of uncultured Actinomycetes bacterium. GTDB lineage: Bacteria > Actinomycetota > Acidimicrobiia > Acidimicrobiales > CADCTF01 > DATLED01. The sequence continues at coordinate 154,940 of CAVSUD010000010.1, forward strand.
GCCGCAAGGCGATGCTGCAGGACATGGCCATCCTCACCGGCGGCCAGGTCGTCACCGAGGAGGTCGGCCTCAAGCTCGAGAACGTCACCCTCGACCTGCTGGGCAGCGCCCGCAAGATCGTCATCACCAAGGACGAGACCACCATCGTCGAAGGTGGCGGCGCCGAGGACGAGATCAAGGGCCGCATCAACCAGATCAAGGCCGAGATCGACAACACCGACAGCGACTACGACCGGGAGAAGCTCCAGGAGCGCCTGGCCAAGCTGTCCGGCGGCGTCGCCGTGCTGAAGGTCGGGGCCGCCACCGAGGTCGAGCTCAAGGAGGTCAAGCACCGCATCGAAGATGCCGTCTCGACCGCCAAGGCCGCCGTCGAAGAGGGCGTCGTGCCCGGCGGTGGCGTGGCCCTGCTCCGCTCGCAGGCCGCCATCCTCGACCGCATCCAGAAGCTCGAGGGCGACGAGGCCACGGGTGCGCGCATCGTGGCCAAGGCCGTCGAGGAGCCCCTCCGCCAGATCGCCGTCAACGCCGGCATGGAGGGCGGGGTCATCGTCGAGAAGGTCAAGGCCCTCGAAGGCGGCTTCGGCTACAACGCCGCCACCGACGAGTACGAGGACCTGTCGGCCAAGGTGCCCGATGCGGCCAAGGTCACCCGGTCCGCGCTGCAGAACGCAGCGTCGATCGCGGCCCTGTTCCTCACCACCGAGGCCGTCATCGTCGACAAGCCCGAGGAGAACGCGGGCGGCGGCGGCGGCATGGGCGGCATGGAGGACTACTGAGCTGACGGCGCACGACGCCGAGCAGTGACGAGAGGCCCGTCCCGAGAGGGGCGGGCCTCTTCGCGTACCGTGCCCGCGTGACCAACGCGATCAGCCCGTGGCGGGCGTTCCCCGCGGATCCCGAGGAGTGGTACTCGGCCGAGGAGATGGCCAAGGCCGACGAGTACGGCAAGCCTCTGCGCAAGGTGCTGGCCGTCGGGGCCGCCATCGGATTCGCCGTCAGCGTCGCCGTCGTCCTCTCGCACCTCGCGCCCGACGTGATCGACGGCCTCGGCGTGGCGAACTGGATCGTCGGGCTCGTGGTGAGCATCGCCGCGGTGCAGGTGACGGCCAGCCTCGCCGCGCTGCCCTTCGGCGTCTGGCGGGAGCTGGGCTACGACAAGCGCTGGGGCTTCTCCAAGCAGACGACGAAGGGCTTCGTGCTCGACGAGGTCAAGTCGATCCCGCTCGTCCTCGTCCTGTACCTGCTGCTGTTCGGGCCGCTCTTCGCTGTGATCCGAAGCAGCGATCTGTGGTGGGTGCTCGGTTGGGTGGTGTTCGCCGCGGTCCAGCTGAGCATCGGGATCCTGTTCCCGATCGTCGTGTTCCCCCTCTTCAACCGGTACACGCCGCTCGAGGAGGGAGAGCTCCGCGACGAGATCCTCGCCACGGCGCGCCGGGCCGGCGCCGACATCACCGAGGTCCTCGTCGAGGACAGCTCGAAGCGCGACACCCGCCCGAACGCCTACGTCGCCGGCATCGGGAAGGTCCGTCGCGTCGTGCTGTTCGACAACATGCTCCGGTACCCGACTCCGGCCATCGTCAGCGTCATCGCCCACGAGATCGGGCACTGGAAGCTGCGCCACATCCTGCGCACCATCCCCATGGCCCTCGTCACGACCTTCGCCATGTTCGCCGTCCTCGGCGTGCTCATGGAGAACCGGACCGTGCTCGACCTGGCCGGCGTCGACTCGCCCGGTGACCCTGGCGCGCTCCCGCTCTTCCTGCTCCTCTTCACCCTCCTCGGCCAGGCCACGGGGCTGGCCTCGGCCTGGCTCACCCGGGTGCACGAGCGCCAAGCCGACCTGTTCGCCTACTCGCTGCTGGGGTCACCCCGCGAGCTCGGGGACTTCTTCCACGACATCTCGGTCGAGAACCTGATGGACCTTCGGCCGACCCTCGGCCGTCGGCTCAAGGCGAGCCATCCTCCGATGGCCGAGCGGATGGCGATGGCCGAAGCGTGGAAGGCCGACGCGCCCACGGCCTGAACACGACCAAGGCGCCGGCGGCCGCGAACGCCAGCCACGAGACGAAGAGCGCGATCTCTTCGGACGGGCCGAGCGAGAACGACGAGGAGCGGGCGGCGGCGGCTGGCCCGACGCGGGTCGCGTCGTGGGCGGCGCCTCCGGCTCGGCCAGGGCCTCGGCGACGGAGGCGGCCGCCTCGTCCGGGGGAGCCTGGAGCGCGGCCTCCTCGGCGGGCGGCGGAGGCGGTGGCGCCACCCCGGCCTCGATGCGCAGGGTGAACAAGGTCGAGCGCAGGCCGAGGCCGGCGTCGAACGCGATCCCGGCCACCACCTTTGGCCCTGCCGAACCCTCGAGCACCACCTCGATGGCCCGTCCGCTCGGCCCGGCCCGGCCCAGCCGCACGTCGGTCACCGTGCCGGGGTAGGCGAAGCGACGGCCGACGTCGGAGAGGGCGACGGTGACCGACCACGCCCCCGGATCCTTCGTGAGGTACGGCGCGGCGCGGAGGTAGGGCACGTCGTCACCGGTCACCCCGAACCCCTCCTCCCGGCTGGCGGAGAAGCCGCCCCCGTTGGCCGAGTAGACGGCCGAGATCAGCGCGCGGTTGAAGACCAGCACCTGCTCGCGGGAGTCGTCGACGGCCTTGTTCATGGCGCCGTACTCGGCCTGCGAGCCGAGGTACACCTGGCAGCGCTGGGTGTCACAGATCTCGCCGCCGGCGGCCATCGCCCGCATGGCGTACGTCCGCGCCGCGATGGCCTGGGCCCGCAACGCGGCCGGCGGCCACGACGGATCCCGGACCTCGCCCATGCCCTTGAGGTACGTCTCCAGGTCGACGGCGTTGACGAGGCGCAGCGTCCCGCCGGCGGCGGTGGCCTCGATGACCCCGCGATACCGTCGCTGGCGAGACGGAACGGCGACCGAGCCGCCGCCCGCGGGGACGGCCACCAGTGCCACGGGGGAGGAGAGGGCTCCGCCTCCACCGGCCGGAGGGGGCGCCGGCGCCGGTGCGGGCTCGGCCGTGGTCGACGTGGTGGAGGGTGGCGGTGAGGTGGGAGCCGGTGCCGGCCGCGAGGTCGTCGGGGTCGGGGCCGGCGCCACCGTCGTCGGCGGAGGGTCGTTGCCGCCGCCGCCCCCTCCGCCCGCCGTGGTGGTGGTCGTCGGCGGGGCCGTGGTCGACGGCGTCGTCGGCACCGTCGGGATCTGGAAGCGTCGGCCGGGCCCCGAGGCGAGCTCGATGCGATCGGTCCGCCCGAGCCCGGCAGGACCGGCGGAAGGACCGGTCGCGAAGCGGGGTTCGACCCGGTAGCGCCCGCCGTCCCACCCGATGAGCACCTCACCGCCCGGCGGCACCCGCAACGGGAAGCCGGGGCTCGCCGTCCCCGTCCCGTTCTCCCGCACCTCACCCCCGTCGGGGAAGGCGAGCACCCCCGACGAGGGCGCCCGCCCGGCATCGAGCAGCGGCACCCGCACGGGGCCGCGGGCCCGCCCGAATCCGGCGCCGGGATAGAACTGCCCGAAGATCTGCTCGGTCGATGCCCCCGCCGCGGCCATCCAGTACGCGCCCTCCTGGGCCATCCCGACGCCGTGCCCGAAGCCCCGCCCGTCGATCACGAGCACCGGCACGACCGCTTCCTGCGCCGCCGCCGCCACCGGCCAGAGGGCGAGAACGAGCGCAAGGAGGAAGCGGCGCATCGCACGTAGAGTCTGGTGGATGCCCCGCGGTCGGACGAATCCGGTGCTGGTCACCCGGGTGCACGGCGGCGAGCGTCGGCGGACGCCGGACAAGCTCGTCGTCGAGGAGCCGATGGAGATCCGCCTCGACGAGCACCTCGTCACGACCACGATGCGGACGCCGGGTCACGACTACGAGCTCGCCGTCGGCTTCCTCTTCACCGAGGGCCTCCTCGGCGGCCATCCGGTGTCGGAGGTCCGCTATTGCGCGACCGGCTCGGCCGTCGACACCGGGTTCAACATCGTCAGCGTGTCCACCAACGGCCGGGCGCCGGAGCCGGTCGCCCGGCTCGGCACCACGACCTCCTCGTGCGGGTTGTGCGGATCGGTCTCGATCGACGCCCTGGCCGAGCGGCTCGCGCCGCTCCCCGGTCCGCCGGTCCCCTTCGACATCGAGATCGCGACGACGGTGGCGGAGAAGGTCCGCACGGATCAAGAGCTGTTCGCAGCCACCGGCTCCGTCCACGCCGCCGCCGACTTCGATCCGGCCACGGGCTCGATCGGACTCGTGCGCGAGGACGTCGGCCGCCACAACGCCGTCGACAAGGTCGTCGGACGGCTTCTCCTCGACGGCCGCCTCGAGGCCGGGCGCGGCTTGTTCGTCTCCGGGCGCGTCTCGTTCGAGATCGTGCAGAAGGCGTGGGCGGCCGGCTTCGGCCTCGTCGTCGGCGTGAGCGGACCCACGGCGTTGGCGGTCGAGACCGCCCAGCGGTCGGGGATCACGCTGGCCGGCTTCCTCCGCGGCGATCGCGCCAACCTCTACACGTGACCCGCTGGAAGCCCTCGACCTGGGCGGGGCTGGCGCCCAACGGCATCGGGCAGCAGAAGCCGAACCACTACGGCGAGATGGTGAAGGTGGCCTGGGAGAACAAGCGCCACCCGCTCTACGCCTGGCGGGTGCTGTCGAGGGGGACGTGCGACGGGTGTGCCCTCGGCGTCACCGGCTTCCACGACTGGACGATCGACGGGCGTCCACCTCTGCACGACCCGCCTGAAGCTCCTGGCCGTCAACACCGCCGACGCCATCGGCGGCCACGCCCTCGACGAGGTGGAGGAGCTGCGGACGACCCGATCCGGCGCCGAGCTGCGGGCGCTCGGTCGCCTCGCCCATCCGATGCGACGGCGGGCGGGGGAGGCCGGCTTCACCCGCATCTCCTGGGAGGACGCCCTCTGGACCATCGCCGGCGCCATCACCCGGGCCGGCGGTGACCGTGCGGCCATCTACCTGACCAGTCGCGGCGTCACCAACGAGGTGTACTACGTCGGCCGGGAAGGCGGCGCGCGCCATGGGCATCGCGTCAGCGTCGACAGCGCCGCTCGCGTCTGCCACGCCCCGTCGACCTACGCCCTCAAGGACGCCATCGGCGCCGCCGCCACGACGTGCTCGTTCGCCGACGTGCTCGAGACCGACCTCGTCGTGCTCATCGGGTCGAACCCGGCGAACAACCAGCCCGTGTTCATGAAGTACCTGTACGAGGCCAAGCGCAACGGCACCAAGGTCGCGGTCGTCAACCCGTACCTCGAGCCCGGCCTCGACCGCTACTGGGTCCCGTCCTCGCCGGAGTCCGCCGTGTTCGGCACCAAGATCTGCGACCTCCACATCCCGGTGCGACCGGGCGGCGACGTCGCCTTCGGGAACGCCGTGTTGAAGGTGCTCATCGAACGGAGCGCAGGTCGACTCGGCGTACATCGCGTCGCGGACCGAGGGCTGGGACGAGCTCGTCGCTTCCTTGGACGCGCAGCCGATGGCGTCGCTGTTGGAGGCGTGCGGACTGACCGACGCGCAGGTGCGCTCGTTCGCCGACCTCTACGCCTCGGCCCGGTCCGCCATCCTCATCTGGTCGATGGGCATCACCCAGCACCGCGAGTCGGTCGACGGCGTGCGGTCGATCGTGAACCTGGCGCTCGCCCGCGGCAACGTCGAGCGCGACGGCGCCGGCCTCATGCCGATCCGCGGCCACTCCGGCGTCCAGGGCGGCGCCGAGATGGGCGCCTACTCCACCGCCTTCCCGGGCGGTGACCCCGTCGACGAGGAGCACGCCGCCGAGTTCGCCCGGAAGTGGGGCTTCGAGGTGCCCGTCGGTGCCGGGCCTCACCGCCCCCGAGATGATCGAGGCCGCCGCGCGGGGCGACCTCGACGTCCTCTACGCCAGCGGCGGCAACTTCCTCGACGTGCTGCCCGATCCCGCCCTTCGTGGAGCGGGCGCTGGCGCAACGTGCCCCTCCGGGTCCACCAGGACATCGTCGTCATCGTCGCAGATGCTCGTCCCGCCCGCACCCGGCGGCGAGGTGATCCTGCTCCCGGCCGCCACCCGCTACGAGCAGGAGGGCGGCGGCACCGAGACGACGACCGAGCGCCGCATCATCTTCTCGCCCGAGATCCCCGGGCATCGCGTCGGCGAGGCCCGCAGCGAGTGGCGCATCTTCGCCGACCTGGCCGCGCCGGGTCCGGCCCGACCTGGCCGACCGGTTCGCGTGGCCGACGAACCAGGCGCTGCGTCGCGAGATCGCCGAGGTCGTCCCGCTGTACGCCGGCATCGAGTCGCTGCGCGACTCCGGCGACGACGTCCAGTACGGCGGCCGGCACCTCGCCCGCTGGCCGTCCCGGCGCTTCCGGGCCGGTCGATTCAGCCGACGGCCGCCGGCCGACCTGCGCCGCCGGGCGAGTTCTTCGTCTCCACCCGGCGGGGCAAGCAGTTCAACTCGATGGTCTACGCCGCCGCCGACCCGCTCAACGGTGCCGCCCGCCACGACGTGCTCATGGACGTGACCGACGCCGAGGCCCTCGGCCTCGGCGCCGGCGATGCGATCACGTTGACCTCGGCCACCGGTTCCTACGACGGGCACGTGAAGCTGACCCGTCTGCCGGCCCGCACCCTCCAGGTCCACTGGCCCGAGGGCAACGTCCTGCTGCCGCACGGCCCGTCCCACCGCGAGCCCCACAGCCAGGTGCCGGACTACAACACGACGGTCCGCGTCACCCCCCGCTGACGTCCTCGGAGCCGTAGACCCTTCGGTGGTCCCTTCCGGCGACCAGAAGGGACCACGAAGGCCGCTTCCGCGACCAGAAGGGACCACGAATCCGCAGACCAGCCCCGCCGGCCTACTTGGTCGGCGCCGCCGGTTTGCGGCCGTTGGCCTTGGCCGGCGCCGGCGCGACGGCGGCGGGCGCGGGCTCGTCGTGGCTCACGGGCTTGGTGCCCGAAGCCAGGAGCTGGCGGGCGAGGCCGAGGCCGGCGACGCCCTGTGACAGCGCCGAGGCGAGCGCCTCGGACAGGCCACTGGCACCGTTGAGGACGGTGAGGTTGTCGATGTTGCCGAACGGCTTGGCCGCGGCCTCGACGATCTCGGGCCAACGCTCGGCCAGCTGCTGACCGATGACGGCGTCCTGGTTCTCGGCCAACGCCTCGGCGCGGGCCTTCAGCGCGGCCGCCTCGGCCAGACCCTTGGCCTCGATGGCTTCTGCTTCGGCCAAGCCGACGACGCGGGCGTGCTCGGCCTCGGCGGACGCCGCCGCCATGACCGCGTCGCGCGACGCCTCGGCGATCGCCCGCTGCTCGTAGGCGCGGGCGTCGGCGGGCTTGCGGACCTCGACGAAGAGCCGCTGCTCGGCCTGCTCGGCTTCGAGCTTGGCCACCTTCGTCGCCTCGGCCACCACCTGCTGGCGGGCCTTGGCGTCGGCCAGCGGGCCCGACTGCTTCGACACCGCTTCGGCCTGGTCGACCTCGGCCTGGTAGCCCGCCTGCTTGATGGCCGACTCCCGGATGGCCTCGGCCTTGCGGGCCTCGGCCTCGGCCTCGGCCTGCGTCGCGGCGCGATCCGATTCGGCCGACGCGATGCGGGCGTTGGACTCGACGACGGCCGCTTGCGGCCGGGCCAGGTTCTCGATGTATCCGGTCGGGTCGATGATCTCCTGGATCTGGAGGGAGTCGACGATGAGGCCGAGCTTCTCCATCTCGATGCCGGACGACTGGCGGGTGAGGGAGGTCAGCTTCTCGCGGTCGCGGATCATCTCCTCGACCGTCATCGAGCCGACGATGGCGCGGAGGTGACCGGCGAAGACGTTGTGCACGCGCTGGTCCATGAGGTCCTGCTGGTCGAGGAAGCGCCGCGCCGAGTTGGCGATGGAATGGAAGTCGTCGCCGACCTTGAAGATCACCACGCCCTTCACGCCGAGCGGGATGCCCTGGTGGGTGACGCACTCGATCTCGAGCTCCGCCTCGCGGAGGTCGAGCGAGAGGCGGCGTACCGTCTGCACGCCGGGGATCACGAGCGTGCCCTTGCCGGTGACGATCTTGAACCCGAGGCTGGCCATGGCGGCGTCGGTGCCCGCGGGGTTGTCCGTCTTCAGGCCCGAGATGATGAGGGCCTCGTTCGGCTCGGCCACTCGCCACATGAGCTTGAAGAGGGTGATGAGGAGGATCAGCGCCCCAGCGCCGATCGCCAGATACAACATCGATGCATCCACCTAGATGCGCTACAAGGGGGTGACGACGACGCTGCGAGGCGGGAAGTACTCGACCACCACGATGCTGGTCCCGGACGCGATGGTGTCGTCACCGTCGGCGGCATAGGCGTGGAAGTGCTCCGTGCCACCGCGGACGGGGACCATCACCTCCCCGACCCGACCGGGGGCGATCGTGCCGGTCACCCGGCCCGCCTTCCCGATCATCCTGTGGTCTGCCACGTGCTCCATGCCTTCAGCGCCGACGACTCCACTCCGCCGGCCGAGCGCTGAGCCCGGTGGAGCACTTCCCACGATGGACCCGTCGTCGGCGGCACGCAAGTTGTTTCTCGCCTCCGGCCCGTAGAATCGAGTCGTGACCGAGCCCCTGATCCCGTCTGTCGGGTGGAACGTCCTCCACCTGTTCTGCAAGGTGACGCCGCAGACGGACGCGCAGGCCGTGCGCTCGGCCGTCAAGGAGGCGCAGGCCGACGAGCACCAGGTGGTCGTCTTCGCCGTGCTGGGGCACAAGGCCGACCTCGGCTTCCTCGCCCTCGGGCCCGACGTCTGGCACCTGCGCCGCCTGCAGACCGCGTTGCAGCGGGCCGGGCTGCTCGTCGCCGAGTCCTATGTCAGCCTCACCGAGGTCAGCGAGTACGCGCAGGGCATGCCCCAGGCGATGCTCGACGCCCGGCTCTACCCGAACCTCCCGCCGGAGGACAAGCGGGCCATCTGCTTCTATCCGATGTCGAAGCGGCGGGGCACCCCGGACCAGAACTGGTTCACGACCGCCTACGACGACCGCAAGGAGATGATGCTCGAGCACGGCGCGAGCGGCCGGAAGTTCAGCGGCCGGATCCTCCAGCTCGTCACCGGGTCCACTGGTCTCGACGACTACGAGTGGGGCGTCACGCTCTTCGGGCAGCACCCCGACGATCTCAAGGAGACCGTCTACACGATGCGCTACGACAAGGCGTCGGCGATCTACGCCGAGTTCGGCCCGTTCTACGCCGGCATGATCGGGTCGGCGGACGAGGTGCTCGCCCAGCTCGGCCTGGGCTGATCCCATGGCCGACCCCGCGTCGTTGGCCAGCGGTACTCGGCGGTGGCGGTCACGGCGCGACCACGTCGCGGGCGGCGTAGCGACCGCTGGGCAGGTCCTCGCGTAGGAGGGTGAGGAAACCGGGCACGCTGACCTCGGGCGGCGGGCGGTCCGAGATGTCCTCGCCGGGAAAGGCCTCCTGGTGCATCTGCGTCCGCATGTCGCCCGGGTCGACGACGAAGACCCGCACGTCGGGCTCTTCGGCGGCCAGGATCCGCGACGCGTGCTCGAGGGCGGCCTTCGACGAGCCGTACCCACCCCAGCCCTCGTAGGGCTCGACGCCGGCGTCGGAGGTCACGTTGAGGATCCGGCCCTTCGACGCTCGGAGGTGGGGGAGCGCCTCCGCCGCGAGTGCGAGGGGGGCGATCACGTTCACGTCGAAGACCCGGCGGAGCTCCTCGACCGGGTAGTCGCCGAGGTGCGGCTGGGGCGACGGGCCGAGGTGCGACGCGTTGTTGATCAGCGCGGTCGAGCGCGCCGTGGTGCTCGAGCGCGATCGACACGAGGGCCCGGCGGTGGTGGGCGTCGGCGACGTCTCCCCCGATGGCGATGATGTGGGGCCCGCCGTTGGGGAACGACTCGTCCAACGTCGCGGCCAGGGCCTCCCCGTCGCGGGCGTCGAGCACGAGGGCCCACCCGTCCTCGGCCAACCGGCGGGCGAGGGCGGCTCCCAGACCTCGGGAGGCGCCGGTGACGATGGCCACGGGGCGGCGGGTGCTCATACCGGCACCTCAGTCTTCGCCGAGGTACGCCTTGCGGACCTCGTCGTTGGTGAGCAGGTCGGCACCGGTGCCGGCCAGCACGATGTGGCCCGTCTCGATCACGTAGGCCGAGTCGGCCAAGGAGAGCGCGGCCTGAGCGTTCTGCTCCACGAGCAGGATCGTGGTGCCCTGCGCCTTGAGCTCGCTGACCGTCGAGAGGATCCGCTGCATCATGATCGGCGAGAGCCCCATCGAGGGTTCGTCGAGCATGAGGAGGCGGGGCCGGCTCATGAGGGCGCGACCCATGGCCAGCATCTGTTGCTCCCCGCCACTCAACGTCCCGGCCGCCTGGGACGCCCGCTCGGCCAGCACGGGGAAGAGCTCGTAGATCCGCTGCTGGTCGGCTTTGACGCCCGACGGGTCGCGACGGATGAACGCGCCGAGCTCGAGGTTCTCCTGCACGGACAGGCGGGGGAAGATGCGCCGGCCCTCGGGCGAGTGGGCGATGCCCTTGGCCACGATCTCGTGGGCCGGCGTGGCGGCGATGTCGGTGCCCTCGAACACGATTCGGCCCGCCGCCGGCCGCAACAGCCCCGACAGGGTGCGGAGCGTCGTCGTCTTGCCGGCGCCGTTGCCACCGATGAGCGTGACGACCTGGCCCGCCTCGACCGTGAAGGAGATGCCCTTGACCGCCTCGATCTTCCCGTAGGAGACGTGGAGGTCCTCGACCTCGAGCATGACGGTCACAGTTCCACCGGCGTCCCGAGGTAGGCCTCGACGACCCGCGGGTCGGACTGCACCTCCGACGGCGTGCCCTCGACCAGCTTCTGGCCCTGCACGAGCACGGCGACGCGGTCGCAGAGGTTGAAGATGAACTTCATGTCGTGCTCGATGACGACGACGGCCAGACCCTGGTCGCGGATCTTGCGGACGAGCTGCATCGCCGAGGCCGTCTCCTGCGGGTTCATGCCCGCCGTCGGTTCGTCGAGCAGCAGCACGCCGGGCTCGGTGGCGAGGGCTCGGGCGATCTCGAGCCGGCGTTGGTCGCCGTACGGGAGGTTGCGGGCCAGGTCGTGCTCGACCCTCGTCAGCCCCACGAAGGCCAGGAGCTCCCGGGCCCGAGCCGTCGAGTCCCGCTCCTCCCGGCGGTAGGTCGGTCCCCGTCCGATGGCGGAGAGGAGGCCTTCCCGCGTGCGGCAGTGGCGGCCGACGAGCACGTTCTCGAGCGCCGTCATGTTCGGGAAGAGGCGGATGTTCTGGAACGTCCGGGCCAGGCCCGACGCCGTCACCTCGTGGGCCTTGCCCGAGAGCTTGCGCCCCTGGAAGGTGATCTCCCCCGAGGTCGGCACCTCCATCCCGGTCAGGCAGTTGAAGAAGGTCGTCTTCCCGGCCCCGTTCGGCCCGATGAGCCCCACGATCTCGCCGTCGCCCACTTCGAGGTCCACGCCGTTGACCGCCGTCAGCCCACCGAACTGCTTCGTCACCGCACGCGCCACCAGCACCGGTGCGCCGCCGGCGGGCGCGGTCATGCCGTGCTCCCCTGCCGCGACCGGAGCACCGGGTGGGGCGGACATGGCGTCGGCCTCGGTGTCGTCGGCGTGCAACTCGCGCTGGCGGCGTCGGCTGGGCACGATGCCCTCCGGGCGGAAGCGCATCATCAGGATGAGGGCGACGCCGAAGAGCAGGAGCCGCTTGTCCTGGAAGGCCCGCAGCTTCTCCGGGATGATGAACAGGGCGGCCGAGCCGAGGATGGCGCCCGGCACGGTGCCCATCCCGCCGAGGACCACGGCCGCGAGCAGCAGGATCGACTCGAGGAAGGTGAAGGAGTCGGGCGCCGCCGACGCCGCCACGTGGGCGTTGACCGTGCCCGCCGCGCCGGCCAGGAAGGCGCCCATGGCGAAGGCGAGCAGCTTCATCCGGACCGTGTTGATGCCCATGGCCGCGGCGGCCGTCTCGTCCTCGCGGATGGCCACCCAGGCCCGCCCGATCCGGCTGTCGTTCAGCCGGCGTGAAGACGAGGATCACGGCGGCGACGAGCAGGAGCTCGACGAAGTAGTAGTTGGCGAACCCCGGCAGCGTCAGCCCGAAGAGCTGGTGCGGGTCACCGAAGTTGAACGAACCGAGGGCGAGGTCGGGGACGCCCGCGATCCCGTTGGGCCCGCGGGTGATCCCGTCCATGTTGTTGACGGCGATGCGGAAGATCTCACCGAACCCGAGCGTCACGATGGCGAGGTAGTCCCCCCGCAATCGCAACGTCGGCGCACCGATCACGACGCCGAACACGGCGGCGACCGTGGCGCCGATGAACACCACCAGCACGAAGGGCCACTCGGCGTCGTAGGTGGTCGCGCGCGGCCGAGCCCATGAGGGCGCCGACGTAGGCGCCGACTCCGAAGAAGGCGATGTAACCCAGGTCGAGCAGACCGGCCAGGCCGACGACCACGTTCAGGCCGATGGCGGCGGCGGCGAACACGCCGATCGAGGCGAACACCCGCAGCCAGTACGACGAGCCGGACTGGGTGAAGGGGAAGGCGATGGCCGTGATGGCCGTCGCCGCCAGGGTGATCCGGCGGTGCCGGATGAAGAGGTCCTGCAGCCCGGCGAACACGCCGAGGCGCTGGAGCGCGCCGGCGGCGAGGGCCACGAAGGCGACGAAGCTGACGAACCAGCTCGACTCCTCGATGTCGAGCGCCTTGACCACGATCAGCAGGAGGACGGCCAGGCTGACGGCGATGATCAGCAGCTCGGCCACGGCCGGGAGGCGACGGAACGAGGCCGGCACCGGGCGGTCGTCGGGCAGGCCGAGGACGCCCAACAGGAGCAGCACCGCACCGACGAGGGCGAGCCATGCGCCGTAGGCGACGGCTCCGAAGCCGCCACCGTCGTGGGCGATGGCCACCACGTTGCCGGCGACGATGGCCAGCGCGCCGATCGCGGCGGCGAGGCCGGCCCGGCGTCGGCCCGGCACGTCCACGACCACGAGGACGGCGGCCGCAGCGAGGAGCAACGGGTACAGGCGGGCGCCGCCCGGGAAGCCGGCCAGCGTGACCTTGCCCGGGTACCCGAAGAAGAACGTGGCCCAGGGGGTGAGCGAACCGACCACGAGCAACAGCGCGCCGGCGGCCGCGAGCGGGAGCCGGAGTGGCGCGAGCCGGGGACGGGCGGCGTCGAGCACGGACGAGAGGGTGCTCATGCCCGCGTCGCCACCCGCTCACCCAGGAGGCCCGACGGCCGGAACACGAGCACGCCGATCAACACGACGAAGGCCCAGACGTCCTTCCAGGCCGAACCCCCGAGCAGGTAGCGGCTGGCCAGCACCTCGACGATGCCGAGGACGAACCCGCCGAGGACAGCGCCCGTGATGTTGCCGATGCCGCCGAGCACCGCGGCGGTGAACGCCTTGATGCCGGCCAGGAACCCGATGCGGAAGTCGACCTGCACGAACCGCATCCCCTGCATCACGCCGGCGACCGCCGCGAGGGCGGCCCCGATGGCGAAGGTGATGACGATGATCTTGTCGGTGTCGATGCCCATCAGCTTGGCCGTGTCCGGGTCCTGGGCGGTGGCCCGCATGGCCTTGCCGGTGCGGGTGGTGCGGACGAAGGTCTGCAGGCCGAGCATCAGCACCACGGCCACGACCACCACGAACAACGAGACCCGGGCGACGGTGACCGAGCCGAGCTCGATGTTGGGGCCGTTGATCAGCCGCGGGAACGGCACCGGCGACTTCGCCCCAGGCGTCCGTCGGGGAGCGGATAGAAGAGGCGGACCACCTCCTGCAGCGCGATCGACACGCCGATGGCGGTGATCAGCGGGGCCAGCCGGGAGGCCCGTGCGCAGGGGGCGGTAGGCGAGACGCTCCACCAGGAGCGAGGTCGCGACGGCGATGACGATCGCCGTCAGCATCACGAGTGGCAGCGCGATCAGCACGTTGTCGCGGAGCCCGTCGGGCAGGCGCTCGTAGGAGTACAACCCGGCGAAGGCGCCGACCATGAAGATCTCGCCGTGCGCGAAGTTGATGAGCTGGATGATGCCGTAGACCATCGTGTACCCGAGGGCGATGAGCCCATAGGTCGCACCGAGGACGACTCCGTTGACCAGTTGCTGCAGGAACTGCGTCAAACGGGGGCTCCTTGACGGAACGAGGGGCGGGGCCTCGCGGCCCCGCCCCTCACAGACGACTTGGTCGGGTGAGCGACCTTGCTACTTGAACTCGTCGGTCTTGACGGCCTTCCACTCCTGGTTGGTGACCTTGTAGACCGTCAGCACCTTGGTGGTCGTGTCACCGAACTCGTCGAAGGAGACCTTGCCGGTCACGCCCTCGATATCGGTGTCCTGCACCGCGGCCACGATCTTCTCGCGGATCGCCGGGGTGAGGTCCTTCTCGCCCTTGAGGACCTTGGCCATGGCGTCGATGATGACGTTGGCCGCGTCGTAGGCGTAGGCGCCGTAGGCCGAGTAGGCGTCCTGGTACTTGGCCGCGGTGTAGGCGTCGACGAAGTCGGCTTGGCCGAGTCGAGGTCTCGGTCGGGGCGCCCACGGAGGTGGCAGAGGTCGCCCTCGGATGCGTCCTTGGCCGTGGTGATGTAGGTCCGTCGTAGATGCCGTCGCCGCCCATGAGCGGGGCCTTGATGCCCTGCGGCCTTGGCCTGGCTGGTCAGCAGCTGCGCCTCCGGGTACTCGCCGCCGTAGTAGATCAGGTCGGGGTTGAGCGGCTTGATCTTGGTCAGCACGGCGCTGAAGTCCTTGTCGCCCGGGTTGACGGTCTCGGTCGCGACGACCTTGCCGCCGTGCTTCGTCGAACTGGCCCTGTGAAGGCGGCGCCAGGCCCTGGCCGTAGGTCTTCTTGTCGTGGATGACCACGACGTTCTTGGCGTTGCCGGTCGTCGTAGCGCGTAGTTGGCCGCGAACGGGCCCTGGATGGCGTCGGTGGTGGCGACCCGGAAGTAGTTCTTGAACGGCCGCTTCTGGGCTGGCCGGGTCGGCGCCCTGGGTGAGCGTCGGGTTGGTGTTGGCCGGCGAGACCATGACGATGTTCTGGCCTGGTCGAGGATGGGCTGCACCTGCGCGGCGACGCTGGAGTTAGCGTGCCGACGACGCCGACGACGGCCGAGTCGCGAGGCGAGCTTGGTGGCCGCCTGGGCGCCGACGTCGGGCTTGGCCGTGTCGTCCTCGGCGCGTCGAGCTCGATGCGTCCAGCCGGGGATCTTCTTGTCTGTCGTTGGCCTGCTTGATGGCGAGGTCGACGGAGTTCTTGATGCCGAGGCCGAGGGCCGAGAGGCTGCCGGAGAGCGGGGCGATGACGCCGATCTTCACGGTCTTGTTGGCGGCGGTCGAGGCTCCTTCGTCGGTGCTGCCACCGGAAGCCTCTTTCTTGTCACTGCCACAGGCTGCGAACAGCATGGCGGCGACCACCAGCAGGACCGGGAATCGCCAGAACCGGCTGCGATGACGCATGGAGCGTTCTCCTCTGTCATAGGAATGTAACGCGGCGCAGTGTAAACCGCCGCCCTCCGCGACGGCGTGACGACCAGGAAATCTTCAGGTGCAAGACTCCCCGTCGTGACCGAGCCGCTCCTCCTGCCGTGTCGTCGATGCCTGAGCTCGCGGCCCTGCGAGCCCGCCTCGTCGAGCTCGACCGCGTGGTCGTCGCCTTCAGCGGCGGCGCCGATTCGGCCTTCCTGGCCTGGGTGGCCCACGACACGCTCGGCCCCGAACGGGCCCTCGCCGTCACCGCCGTGTCGCCCTCGCTGGCGCCGGAGGAGGAGGCGAGTGCCGGGCGCTGGCCGAGGAGTGGGGCCTGCGCTGGACGCCGGTCGTCACCGACGAGCTGGCCAACCCGGCGTACGCCGCGAACGACGGCGACCGCTGCTACCACTGCAAGGCGGCGCTGATGGACGTCGCTGAGCCCGCAGGCGCCGGGCCGAGGGCGCCACGGTCGTGCTCGGCGTGAACCTCGACGACCTCGGCGACCACCGTCCCGGCCAGCGCGCCGCCGCCGAGCGGGGCGCGCGCGTTCCCGCTCGTCGACGCCGGCTTCACCAAGGCCGACGTCCGCGCGGGGTCGCGCGAGCTCGGCCTGCGCACGTGGGACAAGCCGGCCGCCGCCTGCCTCGCGTCGCGCGTCCCCTACGGGACGCCGGTGACGCTGACCGTGCTCGACCAACGTGGGCCGGGCCGAGTCGGCGCTGCGTCGGCTCGGGTTCCGCCAGCTCCGGGTCCGTCACTACGGCGACACGGCCCGGATCGAGGTCGACCGGCGAGGATCTGCCTGCGGGCCGTCGAACGGCGCGACGAGGTCGTCGCCGCCGTCCGCTCGGCCGGCTACCGCTACGTCACCCTCGACCTCGAGGGCTTCCGGTCCGGCAACCTGAACGGAGCTTTGAAGACATCATGAGCAACGCCACCGCCCGCGTGAAGCTGACCTTTCCCGAGCACCTCATCAAGCAGCCGATCATCGCCCGGCTCGTCCGCGAGTTCGACGTGATGCCGAACATCCGCCAGGCCAAGATCGAGGAGCACGTCGGCTGGGTCGTGTGCGAATTCGGCGGCGAGGGCGCGTCGATCGAACGGGCGATCGAGTGGCTGCGCGACTTCGGCGTCGAGGTCGACCGCCTGGGCGACCTGCTCGAGTCGTAGATTTTCGCCCTCGCTCTGCGGCGCAGGCCTCCGGCCCGGGGCCTTGCCGCTCGGGTGGCGGCTGCTCGCTGGCGCTCCCGACGCCGCCGGGTGCTACCAGGCTCGGGTGCCGGGGCCGCCCTTGAACGGCCCACGGATCCGGCTGGTGATCCACCCGCCGTAGAAGTCGCCTTCTTGCGCCTGCACGACCTCACCGTCGATGGTGCACGCGTCCATGCGCCCGGGATAGAGGGCGACGTGACCCTGCAGCGCTTCGAAGCCGTCGGCGGGGTCGTCGTACCACCACGCCACCGCCCGCTCGACGCGACCGAGGCCGCCGTGGAGGTCGCCGTAGCCGGCTCGGCCCTTGAACTCACAGAACGTCGAGCGGGCGTCGGGGAAGAACGCAACGCGCCGGCCGCGAACGACGAACGGGGGAGGTAGTAGGTCGGGGGGTGGCTGGTCTCGAGCACCCGCACCGACGACGTGGTCCTCGCGACCACGAGCCCGCCGAGGACGACGACGACCTCCTCGTTCGATCGCTCGACCCGCGGTGGGCGCGGGTAGTCCCACACGTTCTCGATGGCGCGCATGGCCGGTCTACGGCGCCGGCGACCCGTTCAGTCGTCGGGCGTGACGTCGGTCCACGTCGGGAAGCGGACGTGGAGCACTCCCATGCGCTCCTCGAGCCGACCGCGCCGCTGCAACTCGGGGAGGCATGCCTTGATGGTGGCCTCGTCGCCCACCATGCGGGCCCAGTCGGCGACGGTGACGAGCAACGGGCCGACGTCGAGGTCGCCCTCCTGGGTCCGGGCGTCGACCTCGAGGGTCGGACGGGCCGGATTGGCCGTGTCGACGGCCATGCAGTGGTAGACGATGCCCTCGAAGACCGACAGCGCCCGTATCTTCATTCGATGGATCCCGCGGACGAGCTCGCTGCGCACGCGGCTGCGTTGGCGGATGCCATCGACACCGTCCTACCCGCCTGGGTCGAGCGGTGCGTACGCCGGCGATTGACCCGGGTGCCGCGGCCGGTGCTGGAGGCGCTCCGTCGGGCCGGGGAAGAGGCGCGGCGAGGACGTCGGCGGTCGGGTGCGAGCCCTGCTCGAGGCCGACATCGACGATCCAGAAGGGGAACCCGCTGGCGTTGCTCCGCCGCGCGACCGTCTATCCGACTCGGGTCCTCCACGAGGCCGGAGCACCGGTCGTGCCGCGGGACAAGTTCTCCACCGAGCGGTTCCCCGACGACGACTACGACCTCACGCCGGCGACCTGGTCCGACCTCGACCCGTCCCTCCTCGACCTCGGCATCACCTGGGGTGCGGCGAAGGCCTTCGTGCACAAGCAGCGCCACCGTTCCTGACGGCGGCGAGCCTTCCACCGCTGGCCCTCCTGAGGCTGGAAGAGTAGGAGCCTTGTCGCCCGTCGCCGCCTACACCCCTGACCTCATGGACCGGTCGAAGATCTCGGCCGCCGTCGCCGACTGCCGCTTCGTCGCGCGGCCGGAGGCGCTCGTCGGCCTCGCCGACACCACGGTCGTGCTCGTCGACCTGTCGAAGCGGGGCGTCCTCGAGGTCCTGCCCGATCTCGTCGCCGCTGGGGCACGAGTCGTCGGCTACGGCTCGCACGTCGACCACCAGCTCCTCGCCGCGGCCGAGGCGGCCGGCGTGCACGAGGTGCTGCCGCGGAGCAAGTTCTTCAGTCGCCTCGCCGCCGGCGAGCTCCTCTAACCCGTGCGGGCCGCGTGGCGAGAGCGCCTCTTCACCGCGCTGCTCGTGATCGTGGTGGCCGTGCCCGTCGGCATCGTGATCGGCGGCGGACTCCAGGTCGGGCGTGACCCCGACCCGCTCGACCTCACCGTGGCGGCCGATGCCGATGCCGAGACCACCACGACCGCCTCGACGACGTCGACGACCACGACGTCCGCCCCGGCGACGACGACCACGGCCCCGCAGGGGCGGGCTCCGGCGGAGATCGGCGTCCGCTTCTCGAACGGGTCGCGCACGGCCGGTGCGGCGGTCGCGGTGGGCACGGCGATGAAGGCGCGAGGGTACGACGTGCGGCCGCCGGCCCCGAGCCCGCCGAGGCCGATCGCAGCCACGACCATCACCTATCGCGACGGGTTCGCCGCCGAAGCGGCGGCCCTCGCCGGCGCACTCGGGCTGCCGGACCTCCGGCCGACGCCGGCGGCCGGTGCCCTCACGCCCCGGGTCGACGTCGACGTGGTCCTCGCCGACGACGCGGTGGCCGGCGTCGCGTCGCCCGCCGAGCCCTGACGGGTTGGACCGCCGGTGGCTCGACGGTCGCCGCCGTGAATCGATCCAAGCGAGGGTGCCAAGATCGTGGTGTGACGCGCCTGATTCATTGTCCGATCTGCTCCGGGCCGCTCGAGCTCGATGATGCCGGGCACACGTGCGACGCAGGGCATCGATTCGACGATGCCCAACTCGGCGCCGACCGGCTGGCGACGGTGCGGCGGGCGTTGTGGTCGGCGGTTCGGGCGCTCGAGGACGAGGTGATCCGCGCCCGCTGGCAGGCGGACCGCCCGGGCGCCACCGAGCTCTGGGCGTCCAAGGCCGACGATGCTGATGCCGCCGCCGAGACCCTCCGGACCTTCGCCGCCCGCTGGGACGCCGCCGGTGAGGGCGAGCCCCGGCCCGGCGCCGCCGACCCGCTCGGGTAGCCGGCTTCCGCGCCACCACGGACGGACAACATCTGCCCACGTCCGGCGCCACCGCTCCGTCCCGCACTTCCGGCGCCGGTGACACAGCTGAGTCATTTCCCGGCGAGACCCTCGGATCGTCGGGCGCGCCCGTCGATGGACCTTGGTGTGAGCTCGCGTCGGAAGTTGAGCACCCTCCTGGGTCTCGGGCGGGACCTGGTCCTCCTCGTCTCCACTGAGGGCGTGCTCATCGACATCCACGGGCCCGTCGAAGAGATGCTCGGCTTCGGCCCGTCGCTCGTCGGCGGCAGCGGCTTCGACCTCGTCGACCCGTCCGACCGGGCGGCACTGGAGGCGGCCGTCGCCCATGCCCGCGACCGGGGCGAGGAATCGGCCGTCCACCACTTCAAGGTCACCACGACGCGAGGTCCGCGCGGTGGAGGGCACCCGCACCGACCTCACGGACGATCCCGAGGTCAGGGCCTTCGTCTGGCACATCCGCGATGTCCAGGACGCGCTGGATGCCTCGAACGAGCTGCGCGAGTCCGAACGGCGGTTGCGGGCCCTGTTCGACTCCGACGTCGTCGCTCAGGCCATCATCGATGCGAAGGGCACGATCCTCGCCGCGAACGAGTCGTTCTGCGAGCTGCTCGACGTCACCGAGGTGGAGGCCCGGATCCACCAGGTCGCCGACTTCTGGGCCTCGGACCTCTCCGACGCGAGGGAGGGGTTCCGCCGCCTCCTGGACGGCGAGGTCGACGACATCCGGATCGTCGGGCGTTGCCGGCGGGGTGACGGGACGATCCCGATCCGCGCCGTGGTGCGCAGGATCCCGACGCAGGGCACCGTCCGCTTGCTCGTCCAGGCGCAGGACCTCCGCGAGGAGGAGCGCAACCGGGCCGAGCTCGAGCTCGGTCGCCAGCGCCTGGACGCCGTCATCTCGCACGCGCCGCTGGTCCTCGCCACCTTCGACATCCAGGGCGCCATCGACTTCTTCGGTGGCCACGCCCTCCAGGGCCTGCCGGAGTACGCAGGCATCGAGGGGCTGCGGGTCCAGGACGTGTTCGCCGGCGACCCGGCGATCGTCGACGGCGCCCTCCGCGCCCTCGGTGGCGAGTCCAACAGCGTCTCCGTCGAGGGCGAGCACGGTGTCTGGGAGGTCCACAGCCGACCGCTCTGCGATGCGAACGGGGCCGTGACGGGCGGGGTCGCCGTAGCCGTCGACATCACGGAGCGGGCTGCGGCGGAGCGCGCCACCCGCGCCAGTGAGGCCCGGCTGCACGCCCTGCTGACGTCGACCGCCGATGTCATCGCCGTCGAGGACGAGGCCGGGATCCTGCGCTACGCCAGCCCGTCGGTGGGCCGAGTGCTCGGCCGTTCGGCCGAGGAGGTGGTCGGGCGGACGTTGTTCGACCTCGTCGCCCGGGAGGACCATGACGCCCTCCGCCGCGCCCGTGGGCGTTGGCAGACGGGGGAGGACGCGACCATCGAGGTCCGGATGCAGCGCGGCGACGAGCTGCGCGTCGTCGAGGTCCACGCCGCCGACCTCCTCGACGACCCGGCGGTGGCCGGGGTCGTGCTGACGTTGAGCGACGTGACGGAGCGGACGCGCCAAGCCGAGCACGCGCTGTACGCCTCGATGCACGACGACCTGACCGGGCTCCCGAACCGCAGGATGTTGGCGGCCTCGGGGCGGTATCTCCCGCGCCGCAGCGACACGGGTGCGCTGCTGCTCGTGGACATAGACGGGTTCGGGCTCATCAACGCCACCTACGGCGAGCAGGTCGGCGACGAGGTGCTGCGGGCCGTGGCGGCGCAACTCGTCGCATCCGCCGCCTCCGACGAGGTCGTGTTCCACCTCGGGGCCGATGAGTTCCTGGTGGTGAGCCACGAAGTCGTCGCCGAGGGCGGTGCCCAAGCGGCTGCCGAGCGGTTCGTGCACTCGATCTCGGGCGGCGAGACCGTCGTGGATGGGCAGGCCATCTGGCTCTCGGTCAGCATCGGCGTCGCGGCGCTCGAGGAGGGTGTCGATCTGACCGAGCTCCTGCAGCGCGCCGATGCCGCCGTTCGCCACAGCAAGGGCCTCGGCCGTGGGATGGCGCAGTGCTACAACGACGAGCTCGCCGGTATCGCCGGGCGCCAGCTGGCCGTCGAATCCGGGCTCCGCCGGGCGATCGCCAGCGACGAGCTCTGCTTGCAGTACCAGCCCCAGATCGACATGCGCTCCGGTGCGATCGTCGGCGTCGAGGCCCTCGTCCGCTGGAACCACCCCGAGCTCGGCTTCCTGCCCCCTTCGGAGTTCCTTCCGATCGCGGAGCGATCGGCGCTGATCGTCTCCCTCGGCCGATGGGTGCTCCGGCAGGCGTGCCGGCAGGCGGCTGCATGGGAGCGCGCATGGCCCGAGCACCGGCTCGTCGTGGCCTGCAACCTCTCGGCCCGGCACCTCCTCGATCCCGGGCTGGTCGGCGACCTGGAAGCCGCGTTGGAGGAGTTCCGGCTCACCCCGTCCCGGCTGCGGCTCGAGGTGACGGAGACGTCGGTGATGACCGACGCCGACGCCGCCGTGCGGACGCTCCGAGCGCTCAAGGCGACCGGGGTCAAGCTGTCCATCGACGACTTCGGCACCGGGTGGAGCAGCCTGGCGTACCTGAAGTCGCTGCCCGTCGACGAGTTGAAGATCGACCAGTCGTTCGTGTCCGGCCTGGGCGTCGACGCCGGTGACACCGTCATCGTCGAAGCCGTCGTCAGCCTCGCGCGGCCCTCGGCCTCGACGTCGTGGCCGAGGGCGTGGAGACATTGGACCAGGAGGCGGCCCTCCTACAGCTCGGCGTCAGCCACGCCCAAGGGTGGCTGTGGTCGCCCGCCCGCCCGCCGGACGCCATCGACGCCCTGCTCGACGGCCCCGCTCCCTTCGCCGGCACGGCCAGCGCGCCCGAGAGGTCGGCGCGGATGGCCGACAGCTTCTCGGACGCACCCGCCGTCGGACTTCTCGCCCACGAGCTGCGCACACCGCTCACGGCCATCGTCGGCTATGCCGACCTCATCGCCGACGGCGTGCTCGAGAGCGGCACGGGAGGTCATCGCCGGGCGGTGGACGCGATCATCCGAAACGCTCGTTCCGCGTCGACCGTCGTCCAGACGATCGGCGACCTGGCCCTGCTCGATGACGGCACGTTGCCGCTCGACGTCGTCCACCTCGATCTCGATGCCTTCGCGGCATCCGTGGTGGACGACATGCGCGGCATCACGGACCACCCGATCACGTTGCGCATCGACGGGTGCGGCCCGGTCGTGCGGGTCGACGAGGTGCGGACCCGGCAGGTGCTGTGGAACCTGGTCAACAACGCCGTCCGCTTCAGCCCCGAGGGCACGCCGATCGAGCTGGCCGTCGAACGCCGGGCCGTGGGCGCGGCGGTGCTCGTATCGGACTTCGGTCCTGGGATCCCGGCGGCGGACGCCGCCCGGATGTTCCGCCAGTACTCCCGGTTGTCGTCGTCCCGGTCGGGGACCGGGATCGGGCTGTACCTGGGCCACCAGATCGCGGCGGCGATGGGCGGCAGCCTGTCGTACCGCTCTCGACCCGGTGGAGGGAGCGTCTTCGAGTTGCTCCTGCCTGCGCCCGAGGAGGACTCGGAGCGATCTACTCGCCGGGGCGGTCGCCATCAGCGACCGTCCACCCGGCGCCTGAGACGCGGCGACCCTCCCAGAACAGGCAGCCGTCGGGACAGCGGAAGGGATCTTCGAGGTTGGCGTCGATCCGGCAGCGTTCGACCCGCTCGCCGCCCGTCGTCGACCGGCCGATGAAGTGGCGGCAGTCCACACGGACGAGCGGGATCGACTCCGGCATGTAGACATCGTCCCATGGCTGAGCGGCTCGTCGTGATCGGTGGTGACGCGGCCGGCATGGCCGCCGCGTCCCAGGCCCGGAGGCGGCGCGCCGACCTCGAGATCGTGGCCCTCGAGAAGGGCCGGTGGACGAGCTACAGCGCGTGCGGCATCCCGTACCTCGTGGGCGGCGAGGTCGACGACATCGACGACCTCGTGGCCCGGACCCCGCAGCAGTTCCGCGACCAGCACCGCATCGACGTGCGGATGCGCCAGGAGGCGGTCGGCATCGATGTCGCCGCCCAACGGGTCGAGGTGCGCGACCACGAGCACGACCGGACCTACACCATCGGCTACGACCAACTGCACCTCGGGCTCGGTGCCGTCCCGATGCGGCCGGACCTGCCCGGCATCGACGGCCCGCACGTCCACGGCGTGCAGAACCTCGAGGACGCATCCCGCCTGCTGGAGGCGACGGTGCGGACGAGGCCGAAGCGCGTCGTCGTCGTCGGCGGGGGCTACATCGGCCTGGAGATGGCCGAGGCCTACCTGCACCGCGGCGCCGAGGTCGTCGTGGTGACGGCGACGCCCCAGCCGATGTCGACCCTCGACGAGGACATGGGGGCCCGGGTCGCGGATGCCATGCGCAGCCACGGCATCGAGGTCCATTGCAACGAGCGGGTGGACGCCTTCGAACCCGGCGCCGTCCACACCACGTCCGGGGAGACGCTGCCCGCCGAACTCGTGATCCTCGGGATGGGCGTCAGCCCGAACAGTGCCCTCGCCGCCGAGGCCGGCGTCGCCACCGGCCACCGCGGGGCCATCCGGGTGGACCGTCGCCAACGGACGAGCGTGCCGAACGTGTGGGCCGCCGGTGACTGCTGCGAGAGCTTCCACCGCGTCACCGGCCAGTTCGTCCACGTCGCCCTCGGCACGGTGGCCAACAAGCAGGGACGGGTCGCCGGCATCAACCTCGGCGGCGGCTACGCCACGTTCCCCGGCGTCGTCGGCACGGCCGTCACGAAGCTCTGCGCCCTCGAGGTCGGGCGCACGGGCGTCACCGAGCGCGAGGCGACCGAGGCCGGCTTCGAGTTCGTGGCCGCCACCATCGACTCGACGACGAGGGCGGGCTACTACCCCGGGGCCCAGCCGATCCGGATCAAGCTCCTGGCCGAGAAGCGGAGCGGCCGCGTGCTCGGCGCCCAGATCCTCGGCAACGAGGGCGCGGCCAAGCGCATCGACGTGATCGCGACGGCCATCACCGCGGGCATGACCGTCGAGGAGATGACGGCCCTCGACCTCAGCTACGCGCCGCCGTTCGCCCCCGTGTGGGACCCCGTCCTCATCGCCGCCCGCAAGGCCGCGGAGGCCCTCGGATGAGGGTCATGCTCACGGGCGGCGCCGGCTACATCGGCACCCACACCGCCGTCGTGCTGCTCGAGGCCGGCCACGACGTGGTCGTGGTCGACAACCTGTCCAACAGCCGCGCCGAGGCGCTGCGCCGGGTCGAGGAGATCACGGGTCGCACCGCCGCCCTGCACGAGGTCGACCTGCGGGACCGCGCCGGGCTCGGTGCCGTCTTTGCGGCGGCGCGACCCGATGCCGTCGTGCACTTCGCCGGGCTGAAAGCAGTGGGGGAGTCGGTGGCGCAACCGCTGCGCTACTACGACAACAACGTGGCCGGCACCATCGCCCTCTGCGAGGTGATGCAGGCCCACGGTGTCCGCGACCTCGTCTTCTCCAGCAGCGCCACGGTGTACGGCGACCCACCCGAGGTCCCGATCACCGAGGCGACCCGTCTCCAGGCGACGAACCCCTACGGGCGGACCAAGCTCGTCATCGAGGAGCTCCTGCGGGACGTGGTCGCCAGCGAACCCGACCGCTGGCGGATCGCCCTGTTGCGCTACTTCAACCCGGTCGGCGCGCACCCCTCGGGCCGCATCGGCGAGGACCCC
>CAVSUD010000011.1:0-296755 GCA_963731055.1 uncultured Actinomycetes bacterium
CCCTCTCTCTCTCTCTCTCTCTCTCTCTCTCTCTCTCCTTGCTGACACCAAGGTTCACTGCGAGGTGCCGGACACTCGTCGCCGCCACGCGCCGCCCGAGGACGTCGATGCGTGCGTCCTCGATGATTTCCTCCAGCGCACACCAGGCCAGCGGGCCAGCTGGCGCCGAAGGTCTCGGCGGGCGTGTTCAATCACGTGCAGACGGACCCAACAGTTGCCGTCGAAGAGTTGGAACGCTCCACCACCCGGCACCTCCGCCCGCGAGCCCCTCAACGGGACTGGCTCAGATCACTTTCCCTTCGGATCGCAAGGCCTCTTCGAAGCCGTTTGGCGACATCATTCGCTCGGATAATCTCTGCGTGGCTCTCACTGGTTGCTCGCGGTAAATGCCGGCCTCTGCGGTGGCGTTGGATGCACCGCCGGGCGCGTCGTGGTCAGGGTGTCGGGAGACGCACGCGTGCCGGAAGAGGGTGTTTGCGGGCTCCGATGCATCGCGTCCGTTGCAACCTGTATCGGGAGAGACGCGATTCAGCGCCGGTGCTTCGGTGTCATCCCTCCCACGTCGCCTGTCGGCGTACGCCCTCCTTGAACATCGAGGCGTTGGCGAGGCGCAAGCACGAGGTCTCGACGGGACGGCTAGTCACGGCACGAAGATGGCTACATCGGGCTATGGACTGTCGTCGCTTACCGAGGGAACGTGCAGCTGTGCCGTCCTGCGTATGGCGAACCTGGAGGAACTGATGCTCAGTCGACTCGTCACCCGACGCAAGACCATCTGGCTTGTCGTAACGGTTCTTGCCGTACTGCTGCAGCCAGCGGTAGCGATGCCGAGTTCTGCCGAGGTCGCCACGGCCCCATCGCCAGCCCCCGACGCCCAGTCGACCGCGACGACGATGGTCATTCAGGGGTACCGGATGTCCGATGACGGCACTTGCGCTGCGGCCGTTGCCCGCGGCGAGACGAATTTGAGCGCGGGGCCCTGTCCCTACGATCCTGCGGCGCCAACCGCGGGACTCTTTTGCACCCTCTTCGCGAGCCTGGACTCGTACGCCCCAGGCTTCTCTACCTCGCTGATTCCCGGAAGCAGGTTCGCGTTCTGGGACGTCCGCTTCTATTGCGGCGTCAGTTCGCTCGCCACCGAATGTGCCGTCACCTCGACTATGCCCGGGATTCCCGTGGTTTCGGGTGGCGCTGATGCAACACTTGGCGGGATCTGCCTCATTATCACGCTGCCGCAATCGACGATCCGAGGTGTGCCGGCGGTGCTCAGTGGTGAGGCGGTCACCATCGATAGTGGCACGGGGTACGCCGTGTACCCCCTCCCGGCCCTGATCCAAAATGTCCCGTAGGCGCGGAATCCTCACGTCCCGACAGACCTCAATTCGTCTCGAAGGATTTTCGTTGCCCTCAGACACAGCTAGAGGAGAGCGTGCCCTCGCGGTTTTGGACGGGGACCACCGGTCGGCTGCGCGGCGTCCGTCAACGAGGGAGCGAGTCGCGGCCATCATTATCGCTGTGAAGGCGGTAATGAGGTCCCACCGTCGTAGCCGCTGGTAAGTGGCTCTCCAACCAACCGCCGAGCCGATAAACCTGCCTCCGATGTTCGAGCACCGACGGTCCCCACGCCGCGCCTGCGGCTAACGCAGCGAGCGAATAATGCGTGTGCCGTCGGTGGCGGCTAAACAACTGGTTCGGCGCCCCGACATCGCGTAGGGAAACCGGTTCCGTTGGACCTTCCACCAAGGGGCCGTGTCGCCACGCGCGGCTCCCAGTGGCTTGCAGAGGTCGGCGACGACACAGCGCGGCGCCGCCTGTGACCTGACGGGCCCTTCTCGGGCCTAGACGGCTCACGCGACCACTCACCTTTCTCGTCGCAAGCGCCTCCGGGGCCGGCGCAGTCGAGGCCCCGCCTGATCGACAACCAACGACAGGACCGAACTTGCCCGCACACCTCCCGCCCCAGCTCCCCGACCGCCTCCTCGACATCACCGGCATCGCCGGGCACCTCGGCGTCAACGTCCGCCACATCCGCCGCCTCGTCGCCGAAAGACGGATCCCCTTCATCAAGTGGGGCCATCTCATCCGCTTCGATCCCGTCGAAATCGCGGAGTGGCTCGAGGCCGCCCGAGTGCCGGGGCCCGACGATCGCGCGAGCTAGCGATCCAGAGCCCGCACGCGCCTCCTTCGCATTACATTCGAGAGTGCTGGCTGAGCGCCGCTCCACTCGTACTCTTGTCGGAGGTGCGGGACGCCCGCGGAATCGGCGGCGGCGGGTCCTTCAGGCCGGCGGAGCCCGCCCTCGTCGCAAGAAGCTCGTGGTGTGCCGCCACGGCGCGAGATCGGAGTCAGACATGGCGTCAATCGAGCCGACCCGCCCAAAGCGTGACGCGTCCGGGCTGCCTCTAAAGGACTCGAAGGGGAACACGCTCGCGGAGCCCGGTTCGAAGTGGAAGGTCCGCTACCGCAAGCCGAATGGGCGTGGTGGCTCCCACATCGCCGGGACGAAGACCGAAGCTCGTCGCTGGATCGAGCTCAACGGCGCAGACATCCAACGTGGCGACTGGACTGATCCCAAGATGCGCAGGGCTCGGTTCGACGAGTGGTGCGACGCCTACGAGCGCGGACTTGTCCGGCTTGCTCCAAGCACGCAGGCCTCGTACCGAAGGCTGCTGAAGCTCCACGTCCGACCCTTCTTCGGCGGTTGGGCCATCGCGGACATTGACTATCAAGACGTCGAGGACTTCATCGCTGCGATGCTCGCCAAGCAGGGCATCGGACCGAAGACGACGCGAGACGCCGTCTCCGTCCTCTCGCAGGTACTGAAGGCGGCGTTAAAGGCGCGGGCTGTTCGGGAGAACGCTGCTGCCGACCATCACATCAAGGTCTCGAAGAAGCAGTCAGGGATGGCCCTAGAGCTGGTGGACCTACTCCGCGTCGTGGACCACCTACCCGCGATTCGACGGGATGTACGACGCGGCCGTGGTCTTCCTGATCTACGTCGGGTGCAGGCCAGCAGAGATGGCGGGCCTTCGCGTCAAGCACCTCCACCTGTTGAAGGGGACGGTGCACATCTGCGAGACCCTCACGGAAGTCAGTGGTCGCCTCTACGAAGGGCCGACCAAGACGGACCAGGAACGTCTCGTTCCGCTGCCGATGTTCCTGGTCGAGATTTTGGCGGAGCACCTCATCCGGAGGGAGGCGCAGGCGGGGCGACCGCTCCAGGCGGACGACTGGGTCTTCGCCGGCGTGAAGGGCGAAGGCCTCCGAACCAAGTGGTTCCGCGAGGCGGTTATCCGTCCTGCGCTCCGCGATGCAGGGCTCCCCGACCAGTTCCGGACCTACGACTTCCGCCATGCACATGCTTCGCAGGTGATCCACATGGGAGCGAGCCCGCTGGCGGTGCAGCAACGGCTTGGGCACGCTGACATCCTCACCACGTTCCGTCGCTACGGCCACCTCTTCAAGGGGGTGCAAGAGACTCTCGCGGGCGAGTTGGAGTCGAAGCACGAAGAGGCCACGAAGAGCCGCCAAGGGCGCGGTCGAGTCGTCGAACTGAGGACCACAGCTGAGCCGTAGATCGGACACGAGAAAGACACGCGGACACAGAGACACGAATTTGCGGCCGCCGAAGGTCAGTCGCGGTCAAGACCGGTAACGGCGAACAGGCAGGTCAGGGGCTACGAACCATGTCTATAGGCGTCCCGTAGGCCCGCTGTCGAGAGGGTTCGATTCCCTCCACCTCCACCCCTTGCTCACGAACGGCCCGGCGCCTCGACGCCGGGCCGAGTCGCGTTGGCTGGCGCCTTTCGGCGACCAGAACGGACCACCAAGCGCTTCCGAGCAACCGAAAGGGTCCAGCGAACGGGGAAACTGATCCGATGCCGACGCCGCTGCTGACCGACCTGCCGGTCGAGGCGTGCGTCCCGGCGTTGCGGCGGGCCCTGGGTCCCGGCGGGCCCGGGACGGCGGTGCTGCAGGCGCCCCCGGGCGCCGGCAAGACGACGATCGTGCCGCTGCGGCTGCTGGACGAGCCGTGGGTGGGGAACGGACGGATCCTCGTGCTCGAGCCTCGGCGGCTGGCCACACGAGCGGCGGCGCGGCGCATGGCGGACCTGCTCGGGGAGGACGTCGGCGCCACGGTGGGCTATCGGACCCGCGACGACCATCGCACCAGCGCCGCGATGCGGGTCGAGGTGGTGACCGAGGGCATCCTGACCCGACGGCTGCAGCACGAGCCGGACCTGCCGGGTGTCGCCGCCGTGCTCTTCGACGAGCTCCACGAGCGGAACCTCCAGGCCGACCTGGGCCTCGCGTTCGCGCTCGACGTCCGGCGGTCGCTGCGACCCGACCTGCGCCTCGTGGTCATGTCGGCGACCCTCGCCGCCGCGAGGGTGGCCGATCTGCTCGGGCCCCACGCCGCCGTCGTCACCAGCGAGGGACGCCAGCACGAGGTGGACGTCCGGTGGGTCCCGCTCCCGCCGGCGAGCCGAGCTCGACCGGTGGACGCCGTGCCCGAGGCCGTCCTGCGGGCCCTACGGGAGGAGTCGGGCGACGTCCTCGTGTTCCTCCCCGGCGCCGGCGAGATCCGCCGGGCCCAACAGGCCCTGACCGGACGCGTCGGGCCGGCCGTCGACGTGCGCCCCCTCTTCGGCGCCCTGACCGCGGCGGAACAGGACGCGGCGTTGCATCCGAGCGCGCCCGGCCGTCGGCGGGTCGTGCTGGCCACCGACATCGCCGAGACGAGCCTCACGGTCGAGGGGGTGCGGGTCGTCGTCGACGCCGGCCTGGCCCGGAGCCCCCGGTACGACGCCCGCAGCGGCCTCACGCGCCTCGTCACCGGCGCCGCCTCGACGCGCCAGCACCGATCAACGGGCCGGCCGGGCCGGACGGACGGAGCCGGGCATCGTGTACCGGCTCTGGTCGCAGCTCGAGCACGCCGCCCGAGCGCCCCACGCCCCGCCGGAGATCGCGGTCGTCGACCTGGCCGGCTTCGCGCTCGACCTCGCCCTGTGGGGCGTCGAGGCGACGGGCCTCCCGTTCCTCGACCCGCCGCCGCCCCGGGCCATGGCGGAGGCCCACGAGCTGCTCCGGCGACTCGACGCCGTCGACGCCGAGCACCGCCCCACGTCGATCGGGCGGCGGATGGCGGACCTGCCGTTGCACCCCCGACTCGCCCACATGGTGGTGCGGGCGCTCGACCTCGACGACGGCGCCGTGGGCACGGCCGTCGCGCTCGCCGCCCTGCTCGAGGACCGGGACGTCCTGCGGGGCCGGCCGGACGAGGTGACCACGGATGCCGCCGAACGGGTCCGGCTCATCGCCGACCGGACCGCCCGCCACCACCAGGGAGACATCGGCGCGGTCGCCGGCGCGCGACGTCGGGCGGGCCAGCTCCTGCGCCGCGCCGGCCGCAGCCCGGCGGTGCTCGAACGGGCGGATCCCGACCGGGCCGGCCTGGTGCTCGCGCTCGCCTACCCCGATCGGATCGCCCAACGCCGGGGGAATGGCCGGTTCCGCCTCCGCACCGGCGGCGGCGCGTGGTTGCCGGCGACGGATCCGCTCGGCGACCAGGCCTTCATCGTGGCCGCCGACGTCCAACCCGACCGGAAGGCCGACGGGCGCATCCGCCTGGCCGCCTCCCTCGACGCCGACGACGTGGTGATGGCGGCCGGCGGCGACGTCGTCACGGCAACGACCATCGCCTGGGACCGGGCCCGCAACGACGTCCGGCAGCGCACGGAACGACGCCTCGACGGGCTGGTCCTGATGGCCGTCGAGGGCCCCGCCGACGCCGCCGACGCCCGGGCCGTCGAGGTCCTCGTGGACCACGTGCGCTCGACCCGACTCGCCGCGCTCCACTGGAGCGACGGGGCCCGCGATCTGCAACACCGCGCCTCGTTCGCCGCGCGCCGCGACGCCCGGGTCGTCTGGCCCGAGATCGACGATGCCACCCTCCTCGCCACGCTCGACGATTGGCTGGCGCCCGAGCTCCGGGCCCGCCGAGCGGCGGGGCGGGCCGACCTCGAGGCGGTCGACCTCGTCCGCCTCCTGCGCAACCTCCTGGGGCACCACCTCGTGCGGCGGCTGGAGGAGATCGTGCCGCGCTCGCTGACCCTCGCTCGGGGTCGCACCGTGCCCGTCCAGGTGGATGTCGAAGGTCGTCGCCCGACCGTGCGGGTGAAGGTCCAGGACGCGTTCGGCACGGCGCGGGTTCCCGGCACCCACCCGACCCTGGCCGGCGAGCCGATCGTGTTCGAGCTCCTCTCGCCGGCGGGCCGTCCCGTCCAGGTCACCGCCGATCTCCCCGGCTTCTGGGCCGGCTCGTGGGCGGGTGTCCGGAAGGATCTGGCCGGCCGGTACCCCAAGCACGACTGGCCGGTGGATCCGACCGCAGAGGACGGAGGGAAGCGGCGGCCCCACGGGTAGGTTCCGCTCATGGCGACCGATCCGTACCCCCTGCCCGGCCCGGTCCGGATGTTGGTGCGCGGCCTCGTCCGGCGGTGCCCGCGCTGCGGTGGCGGGAAGCTCTTCACCGGCTGGTTGTCCATGAAGCCGCGGTGCCCCCGCTGCGGCATGTGCTTCGAGCGCGAGGAAGGGTTCTTCCTCGGCGCTTTCGTCGTGAACTTCGGCGTGATGCTGGTCACGCTGGCCGCGTTCATCACCTTCGGGGTGTGGGCGACGCTGCCGCACCCCCCGCCCGGGAAGCTGGCCCTCGGCGGCGCGGTCGTCGGCACCATCGTGCCGATCTTCTTCTACCCGATGAGCCGCACGTTCTGGTCGGCGATCGACCTGATCATGAAGCCGCTGGAGGCCACCGAGGTCGCGTCCGCAGCCACGGCGACGTCGACGGGGGCCTGACCCGCACCACGGCGGGTTCGTCGGCCCCGACCTCGGGAAGGCTCTGGAGGACGGAGTCGATCCGAGGGGGACGCATGCGCAGGCAACGAACCGTGGAGAACCGCAGGGACCGGTTGGAGATGGCCACCGAGGCCGGCTATTCGAAGACGTCGCTGGTGAGCGTGCTCGCCGGCGTCCTCGTGGCCTACGGGGCGTTCGCCATCGTCGCCGCCATCGCCGGTGCCGTGCTCAACGTCCTGGGCGTGGAGACCCGGTCGCTGAGCGACAACGACTGGCGCCAGCTCGGCATCGGCACCGGCATCGCCGTCGGCGCCAGCCTCTTCCTCGCCTACCTCTTCGGTGGCTACGTGGCCGGACGCATGGCTCGTCGAGCCGGCGCCCTCAACGGCGTCCTCGTCTTCGTGGTCGGGATCCTGCTGGCCATCGGCGTCGGAGCGGCCATCGGCAGCCAGGCCGACGGCGACGCCCTCGTCAGCAACCTCCGCTCGATCGGCGTGCCGACGTCGGGCGAGGAGTACGCCGCCATCGGCACCATCGCCGGTCTCGCCGCCCTGGCCGCCATGCTGCTCGGCTCCCTGCTCGGCGGCATCGCCGGCGAGCGGTGGCACGGAAAGCTCCTGGCCCGAGCCCTCGATCCGACCGTCGGCCCCGAGGCGGACCGCAGGGCCGAAGCAACCGCGGGCGCCACGTCCATCGTCTCGCCCGACGGCGACCCGACCGAGGTGCGGTCCAGCGGCCGGCACTTCAAGGCCGGTGGCACCGAGGACGGCGAGGATCGCACCGTGCTCGACGTCGGGGACGACGGCCGCACGAGCGCGACGACGTTGGACGAGGACCTCAGCCCCGAGCACACCCGCACCATCCGCTCGTAGTCCGCACGACGCGTCGCACCACCGCCCCGGTTCGTCAGAGGTAGCGGAGGGGGTCCACCGGGTTGCCGCTGACGCGGACCTCGAAGTGGAGGTGGGGGCCGGTCGAGTAGCCGCTCGAGCCGGAGAACCCGATGACCTGGCCTCGGGTGACCTTCGCGCCGTCCGCGATGCCGACGCGGCTGAGGTGGCCGTAGAGGGTGGCGAGGTTGTTGCCGTGATCGAGGATCACGGTCTCGCCGTATCCGCTACGGGTGCCGGCGGCGACGACGACCCCATCGGCCGCCGCCTTCACCGGGGTGCCGACCGAGGCCGCGAAGTCGGTGCCGGCGTGCATCCGCATCGTCTGGAAGATCGGATGGAGGCGCGCGCCGAACGTCGACGTGACCGCCCCCGCCACGGGCGTTGCGAGCGCGCCCTTCCCGGACGGCGCCGCCTTCTGCTGGGCGGCCTGCCGAGTTCGCAGCAACGAGGCGATGTTGTCGCTCTCCTTCTTGAGGGCGGCGATCTCGCCCTCGAACTCCTTGACCCGGGACCGGACGTCCCGCAGGAGGGCCTGCTGGCGGCCCTGCTCGACCGACGCCTTGGCCCGCAGCTCGTCCTGGCGTCCCCGCACCCGCAGCAGCTCGTCGCGATGGAGCGCGACGACGTCGCGCTGGGCCGACATGTCCGCCTGCAGCGTGGCCAGGGACTGGCGCTCCGCGTCGATGTCGCCCCGGAGGCGGCGGTACCGCTCGACGGAGCGGGCCTGCGCATCCACCACGCTCGAGAGGAAGTCGCGGGCGGCGGCGAGCTCGCGGAAGGACTGGCGCTCGAGCAGGAGGCTGGCCAGCTGCGCGGTCGGCTGGTGGACGTAGGCGCGCACGGCACGTTCGGTCAGGTCGGTACGGGCGCCGGTGAGATCCCCGTCCGTCGCGTCGAACTTGGCCTCGGCCCGCTGGAGGTCGGCGGTGACGGTGCCGAAGTGCTCGGATGCCGCGGTGAGCTCGGCCTCGGCGGCGGCGATGTCGGCGTCGAGCGCCGCGACCTGTCCGTCGAGGGAGCGCTTGCCCGCCGCCACCTCGTCGAGCCGGTCGAGCACCGCGCCCTCCCGGTCCGACGCCTCCTCGACCTGCTCGCGCAGCGTCTTGATCTGCCCGTCGATGGCCTGCTGACGGGCCGATTCGAGCGAGGTCGTCGAGGTGGTCGTCGTCGTCGGCTTCCGGACGATGGTGGTCGTCGTGGTGGTCGCAGCGCCGGCGCCGGTACCGCCGCCGGCCGCCGGCAGCACGAGCGCGACGAGCAGCGTCGCCACCGTGCCCGCCCGACGAGCCGAAGTCACTCCTGCAACGGTAGCAACACGAGCCCCACCCGGCGCGGCGCCGGGGGGAGCGCCCGCGAGCAGCCGCCCGTCGATCGGAACGGCCTCAGCCCGGAGGGCGACGCCGCCGAGCCCGACCGATCAGACGTCGAGGAAGCGGCTCACGGCGATGGCGGAGCCGACGCCGCCGACGAGGGCGCCGACGATGAGGATGAAGGCCCCGGTTCCGAGGACGTCACCGCCCGACACCACGAACTGCCCGAGCAACGAGTTGTCCTCGATGACCCGTTCGATGACCGTGCGCCCGAACCACATGAACAGGATCGCCAGCCCTGCGCCCACGATCCCCTGGAACATCCCTTCCAACATGAAGGGGATGCGGATGAACCAGTTCGTGGCGCCGACCAGCTTCATCACCGCCACCTCTCGGCGCCGGGCGAAGATGGCCATGCGGATGGTGTTCAGGATGAGCAACGTGGCCGAGAGCAGCAACACGATGGCGATGACCCGGATCCCCCACTTGAGGTAGTTGGTCACCTTGAGCAGCGTGTCGACCGTCTCCTTGGCGTAGACGACCTCCTTCACACCCTCGCGCTTGGAGAACCGGTCGCCCACCGTCTCGACCAGCTCGGGCTCACGGGGCACGACTCGGAACGACGGCGGCAGGTCCTCGGGCGTGACGCTCTCGACCATGTCCGGCGAGTTGGCGAACATCTGCTTGAACTCGTCGTAGGCCGCCGCCTGATCGACGAACGTGACCTTCTTGACCTCGGGCATGGCGGCCAGCTCCGTCTGGAGGCCCTCGCGCTGGTTGGCCGCCACGTCCGGGTTCAGGAAGATGTTGAGCTCGACGCCGCCCCGCCACTGGAGGGTGGCCTTGTTCACCGCCTGCTGGAGCAGCAACGAGCCACCGACCAGGAAGAGCGAGACGGCGACCGTCAGCACGGCAGCAGTGGTCATGAGCAGGTTGCGACGGAGGTTCGTCACCGTCTCACGGACGACGTAATCGACCGAGATGGCCATGGTTATTGCTCTCCTCTGCGGAAGGTGAAGGCGGCGACGCGACAGACGTGCACGAGCAGGAGCCCGAGCACGCAGGTCAGTCCGAGGGCGGACACGACGAGGGCGCCGACGACGATGGTGCGGTGGGCGGGGTCACGGCCGTAGTCGGCCAGGACGAGACGGGTGGCGCCGGCGGTGATCACGAACGCGACCCCGGCCAGGCAGGTCAGCTGGAGCTGCCGGCGCCAGTGCTGGTCCGCACGGGCGCGCTCGTCCGGCGAATCCATCCGGTCCGATCAGGACCCGACGCCGTAGACGCCGCGGGCCTGGTCGCGGATGATCGGTGCCGCGGTCGAGCTCGATCACCCGGCGGCGCATCGTGTCGACGATGCCCTGGTCGTGGGTGGCCATGACGACGGTGGTGCCGGTGCGGTTGATGCGGTCGAGCAGGCGCATGATGCCGACCGAGGTGGTCGGGTCGAGGTTGCCGGTGGGCTCGTCGGCCAGGAGGATCAGCGGCCGGTTGACGAACGCCCGGGCGATCGACACCCGCTGCTGCTCGCCGCCGGAGAGCTCGGTCGGGGAGGTTCTCCGTCTTCTTGGCCAGGCCGACGAGGTCGAGGATCTGCGGGCACCTGGGTCTGTGACGACGTGCCGGGGCCGGCCGATCACCTCGAGGGCGAAGGCGACGTTCTCGTAGACCGTCTTGTTGGGGAGGAGCTTGAAGTCCTGGAAGACGCAGCCGATGTTGCGGCGCAGGTACGGGACCTTCCAGCGGCGTCAGCGCGCCGATGTCCTTGCCGGCCACGCAGATGCTGCCGCGCGTCCGGCTCCTCCTCCTTGGTGAGCGAGGCGGAGGAAGGTCGACTTGCCCGAGCCGGAGGGCCCGACCAGGAAGACGAACTCGCCCTTGTCGATGTCGACGGTGGCGTCGCGGAGGGCGACGGTGCTCGCCCTTGTAGATCTTGGAGACGTTCTCGAGCTTGATCATGGAGCGGGTTCGCAGACGCTAGCCCGGGCGGTTCGCCCTACGAGGGAATCGACCGCGGCAACCGCACACTGGGCGTCGGGCGCTACGAGCCCTCGGCCTGGCGCCGCCAGCGCAGGTAGGCCTCCATGAACTCGTCGAGGTCGCCGTCGAGCACGCCTGGACGTTGCCGGTCTCGTGCTCGGTCGCGGTCGTCCTTGACCATCTGGTACGGCTGCATGCACGTAGGAGCGGATCTGGCTGCCGAACCCGACCTGGGTCGCTGACGCCCGCGGATCGGCGTCCAGCTCGGCCTGGCGCTCCTCGCGCTGGCAGCTCGGCGAGCTTGGCCGTCAGGACCTGCATGGCCCGGTCCTTGTTCTGGTGCTGGCTGCGCTCGTTCTGGCAGCTGACCACGATGCCGGTGGGCAGGTGGGTGATGCGGACCGCCGAGTCGGTCACGTTGACGTGCTGGCCGCCGGCGCCGGAGCGAGCGGTAGGTGTCGATCCGCAGGTCCTTGTCGTCGATCACGATCTCGCCACTGAGGTCCTCGAGGAACGGCGTGACCTCGAGGCGGCGAAGCGGTCTGGCGCTTGCCCTGGGCGTTGAACGGGCTGATGCGCACCAGGCGGTGGACGCCGTTCTCGGCGCGTGAGCAGGCCGTAGGCGTAGCGGCCCTTGACCATGAACGGTGGCGCGAGGATGCCGGCCTCGGCGCCCGGTCGAGACCTCGTCGAGCTCGACGTCGAAGCCCCGGCGCTCGGCCCAGCGCAGGTACATGCGCAGCAGCATCTCGGCCCAGTCCTGGGCGTCGGTGCCGCCCTCGCCGGCGTGGATCTCGCAGATCGCGTCGGGCTCGTCGTGCTCGCCGGTGAACAAGCTGCGCAGCTCGAGCGCGTCGAGCTCCTTGCCGAGCGCCGCGACCTCCTCCTCGATCTCGGGCTCCTGGCTCTCGTCGCCCTCCTCGCGCGCCATCTCGAACAGGGCCTCGGCGTCGTCGAGCCGCCCCGTCAACGCGTCGACCAGCTCGACGTCGTCACTGGCGTTGCCGTACTCGGTGGTCACGGCGCGAGCGTTGTCCTGGTCGTCCCACAGGTCGGGCCGGCCCATCTCGACCTCGAGCTCCTGCAGCCGCTCCCGCTTCCCGCCGATCCCGAGGTACGCCTCCGCCTCGGACAGCCGCTTCCGCAGCCCGGCGAGATCGTCCGTGAAGTTGCGCATGGCGCCCCGAGGCTACCGCCGCTACGTTCGAACCCAGCCCGCTTCCCCCGAGCCTGTTTCGTGGTCCCTTTCGGCCGCCAGAACGGCCCGCGAAGCCGGTGCCAGGCGCCAGAAGGGTCCACCCAACCTCGGGGGACCCCATGCGATCTCTGTTCTTCACCGCCGACGAGAGCGGCCTGACCCGCGCCCAGCTGCGCCACGGCGAAGCGACCGGACGATGGCGACGCGTCGACCGGGCGCTCTACCGCTTCGGTGCCGACGAGATCAGCGTCCTGGACCGGTGCCTCGCGCTCGCGATCGTCGTGGACGGGATGGCGGGCAAGCGGGTCGCCGGCGTCCTCCACGGCTTCGACTCGGTCCCGACGTTGGTGCCGACGGTCGTCGTGCCGGCGGCGTCGAGCCACAAGCGCGCCGGCGTCCGTCGCACCGACGACCTCATCGACGTCGCCGAGTACGGCGGTATCCGGTGCACGGGCCCGGTGCAGACCCTGGTGGATCTCGCCGCCGAAGTGGACGACGACACCTGGGAGCAGATGCTGGAATCCGCCTTGCGCAAGAAGCTGGTGCAGATCGCCGAGCTCGATAGGTGGCTGCCCGAGCTCGGCCGTCGACGCACGCCCGGGACGGCCCGCATCCGACGCGTCCTGCT
This sequence comes from uncultured Actinomycetes bacterium, assembly GCA_963731055.1. Classification (GTDB taxonomy): domain Bacteria; phylum Actinomycetota; class Acidimicrobiia; order Acidimicrobiales; family CADCTF01; genus DATLED01. Next base: position 12,868 of record CAVSUD010000011.1, read on the forward strand.
CCGCCGGCCAGCGGGGGCACCTCCGACGGGGTCGCTACTCGAGACGTTGTTCATCCAGCAGATCTGCCGGCGACTCGGCGTCCCCGAGCCGCAGCGCCAGGTGGAGATCCGCAGCGAACACGGCACCTTCATCGCCTTCGTCGACTTCGCCTGGCCCGAGCTCGGCCTGTTCATCGAGCTCGACGGCCAGGGCCACAAGGACCAGCCCGTCTACGACGCCCGGCGGGAGACCAACGTGATCGTCGCCACCGGGTGGCTCGTTGGCCGCTTCACTTGGGACGAGGTCGTCCGGCATCGGGTCGTGACGGCACGGCAGGTGGAGGGGCTGCTGGTGCAGGCCCGTCGCCGTCTCGCTTCGGTGGACCCTTCGGGTCGCTGAGGACCGCTTCGTGGTCCCTTCTGGTCGCCAGAAGGGACCACCGAAGTCGTGCGGCCGGGTCCGTACGGCCAGGTCAGGTCAGGTCAGGTCAGGTCAGGTCAGGGGGTGCCGTGGCAGTGCTTGAACTTCTTGCCGCTGCCGCACCAGCACGGGTCGTTGCGGCCGACCCGCTCGTGCTCGGTCTTGACGACGGGGGCCTGCGTCACATCAGGGGCTTGGGCGACGGGGGCCTGCGGCTCGTCGGCGGAGGGCGCCGGCGGGAGGGCGGCCGGGGACTGGACCGGGTCCTCGGCGGCGGTGAACTGCGACTGGGTGAGGTCCGGCTCCTCGGGCTCCTCGACGACCACCTGCACGTGCATGACGTACTTGACGTAGTCGTCGTCGATCGACTCCATCATCTTGCCGAACATCTCGAAGCCCTCACGCTGCCACTCGACGAGCGGGTCCTTCTGGCCCATGGCGCGGAGGCCGATGCCCTCGTTGAGGTAGTCCATGTCGGACAGGTGCTCGACCCAGTGCTGATCGATGATCTGCAGCATGATCTGGCGCTCGAGCTCGCGCATGAGCTCCTCGGTGAGCTCGTCCTCGCGGCCCTCGTAGTACGCCGTGGCCTCGGCGACGAAGGAGTCCGTCAGCTGCTCACGGGTCGCCGCTTCCTTGAGCTCGTCGGCCGAGAACTTCGTCGGGTAGTAGGTCGTCATCTCGGCCAGCAGACCGTCGACGTCCCAGTCCTCCGGGTAGTCGCTAGTGCAGAAGGTGGCGACCGCGTCCTCGAGGGACGACTCGATCAGCTGCATCGTCTCGTCGCGCAGGTCCTCGCCGTCGAGGACCTGCATGCGGCGGGCGTAGATGACCTTGCGCTGCTCGTTGTAGACCTCGTCGTACTTCAGGACGTTCTTGCGGATCTCGGCGTTGCGGGCCTCGACCGTGTTCTGCGCCCGCACCACGGCCTTGGTGACCATCTTCGACTCGATCGGCACGTCGTCGGGCAGGGCCTTGCCCATGACGTAGTTCATGGCCCCCGTGGCGAAGAGGCGCATGAGGTCGTCCTCGAGGGACAGGTAGAACCGGCTCTCGCCCGGGTCGCCCTGCCGGCCGGCGCGGCCCCGCAGCTGGTTGTCGATGCGGCGGGACTCGTGGCGCTCGGAGCCCAGCACGTAGAGGCCGCCGAGCTCGCGGACCTTCGCGCCCTCGTTCGTGCACTCGGTCTCGTACTTCGGGAGCAGCCGGTTGTAGAGGGCGAGACCCTCCTCGCTGGCGGGGTCGAGACCCTGGGCCGTCACCTCGTCGCGCGGCCAGGCCTTCCGGGTTGCCGCCGAGGAGGATGTCGACGCCGCGGCCGGCCATGTTCGTGGCGACGGTGATGCCGTGGAGGCGACCGGCCTGGGCGACGACGTGCGCCTCCCGGGCGTGCTGCTTGGCGTTGAGGACCTCGTGCGGGATGCCCTTCTTCTCGAGCATCCGCGACAGCACCTCGGACTTCTCGACGGAGGCGGTGCCGACGAGGACCGGCTGGCCCGCGTCGTAGCGCTCCTTGATGTCCTCGATGGCGGCCTCGAACTTGGCCAGCTCGGTCTTGTAGATGAGGTCGGGCTGGTCCATCGCGGACGAGCGGCCGGTTCGTGGGGATCGGCACGACCGGCAGGTTGTAGGTGTTGGCGAACTCGGAGGCCTCGGTCTCGGCCGTGCCGGTCATGCCCGGCGAGCTTCTCGTAGAGGCGGAAGTAGTTCTGGAGGGTGACGGTGGCCCAGGTGTGGTTCTCCTCCTTGATCCTCACCCGCTCCTTGGCCTCGACGGCCTGGTGCAAGCCCGTCGGACCAGCGCCGGCCCTCGAGGATGCGGCCGGTGAACTCGTCGACGATCTTCACCTCGCCGTCCTGGACGATGTAGTCCTTGTCCCGCTTGTAGAGCTCCTTGGCCCGCAGCGCCTGCTGAGCTGGTGGACGTGGTTGAGCTGACACGAGGTCGTAGAGGTTCTCGACGCCGAGCATGCGCTCGACCGCCTCGATGCCCTCCTCGGTGGGGGCGACGGTGCGCTTCTCCTCGTCGACCTCGTAGTCGCTCGTCGCGCTTGAGGGTCCGGGCGATGCCGGCGAACTGGTGGTAGAGCTTGGCCGACTCCGTTGCGCGGCCCCGAGATGATCAGCGGCGTGCGGGCCTCGTCGATGAGGATCGAGTCGACCTCGTCGACGATGCCGTAGACGTGGCCCCGCTGGCGCATGTGGTCCTTCGACTTGGCCATGTTGTCGCGGAGGTAGTCGAAGCCGAACTCGTTGTTCGTGCCGTAGGTGATGTCGCAGGCGTAGGCCGCCTGCTTGGCGGCCACGTCGTGGCGCAGATCCGGGACGACGAGGCCGACGGTGAGGCCGAGCCAGTTGTGGATGCGGCCCATCCACTCGGCGTGGAACCCGGCCAGGTAGTCGTTCACGGTGACGAGGTGGACCCCGCGGCCCGTGAGACCGTTGAGGTACAGCGGCAGGGTCGAGACGAGCGTCTTGCCCTCGCCGGTCTTCATCTCGGCGATCCAGCCGAAGTGGAGCGCGGCGCCGCCCATCAGCTGCACGTCGAAGTGGCGCTGGCCGATGACCCGCTTGGCGGCCTCCCGGACGACGGCGAACGCCTCGACCAGGAAGTCGTTGAGGACGTCGGCCTCCTCCTCGCCCGCCGCGATCCGCCGGGCCAGCTCCTCGCGGAACTCGACGGTCTTGTGGCGCAGCGCGTCGTCGCTGAGCGCCTCCATCTCGGGCTCGATGGCGTTGATCTCGGGCACGATGGCCTGCAGGGCCCGGACCTTCTTGCCCTCGCCGGCGCGCAGGATCTTCGAGAAGACACTCATTGGCGAACGAGTCTACGGCGTCCGGTTTCGAACCCCCCGCGCCCCCTAGCGTGCGCCGGTGACCCGGCGGGGACCGCACCTCGTGCTTGCGGCCCTGGTCGCGATCCACCTCCTGACCTTCGGGGTGCTGACGTACCGCCAGCAGGTCCGGTTCGGGACGTTCGGCTTCGACATGGGCATCCACGACCAAGGGATCTGGCTGCTGTCGAGGTTCCGGTCCCCCTTCGTCACGGTCCGCGGCCTGCAGTACTTCGGGCACCACCTCAACCTGGTGAGCCTGCTGTTCGTCCCGGCCTACTGGCTCGGCGCCGGTCCGACGTTCCTCTATGCCGTCGAGACCGCGTTCCTGTCCGCCGGGGCCGTGCCGGTCTACCTCCTGGCCCGGGACGTGCTGGCGCCGCGCCGGTGGTCCCCCCTCGTGCCGGCGGCCGCCTACCTCGCCTATCCGACGCTGAACTGGATCAACTGGTGGCACTTCCACCCCGAGACGCTGGCCATCGCGCCGCTCCTCCTCGCCGTCTGGCTGGCCCGGCGCCGATCGTGGATGTGGTTCGCCCTCGCCGTCGGGTTCGCCTTGACGACCAAGGAGGACATCGGCCTCGCCGTCGCCATGCTCGGCCTGGTGCTGGCCGCCGGTGGTCGACGGGACGGCGCCTGGCGGCCGGGGCTGCTCACCGCCGGCGTCGGCGCCGCCTGGTACATCCTGGCGACCCAGGTCGTGATGCCGGCCAGCAACGGGGGCGCGCCCCCGTTCTACGTGCAGGAGTTCTTCCCCCAGTTCGGGAACGACGCGCCTGCGGTGCTGTGGAACATCGTCTCGGACCCGGTCGCGACCCTGCGGGTGCTGGTCGAGCGGGAGCGGCTGGCGTACTACGGGCGGTTGCTGGCGCCGACCGGGTTGCTCGCCGTGCTCGGGCTGCCCTTCCTCCTGATCGCGGGACCACAGGTGGGAGCCAACGCGCTCGTCGAGCCTGGCCACGACCCACGACGCCCGTTTCCACTACTCCGTCGTCCCGACCGTCGCCGTCTTCGCCGCCACCGTGCACGGCCTCGGACGGGCCCGCCGGCTGCACCGCCACGCGTTGCCGCGTGGCGCTGGTGGTGCTCGTCCTGAGCTCGATCTGGGCCCACCGGACGTGGTCACCGTCCCCGCTCGGACGGCCCTTCCGCAGCGGCGTCTGGGTCGGCCCGAGCGAGCGCCACGAGTCCTACCGTCAGGCGTTGGCGCAGGTGCCGGCCGACGCCTCGTTGGCGACGAACTACTTCCTCGTACCTCACGCGACCCATCGCCAACGGATCTACGAGTGGCCGAACCCGTGGATCCCGGGCAACTGGGGCATCGCCAACCGCCACCCCGACGATCCCGCGACCGTCGACTACCTGGTGCTCGACCTCACGCTGGCCCAGGAGCCCGAGCTCGAAGAGGAGCTCACGAACGGGCCCGACGCCGAGTTCTCGATCGTGTCCGACGAGGCGGGGGTCGTCGTGGCCAAGCGGCGAGCTACGCGTTCGGCTCGTTGATGTCGAGCAGACGCTCGCGGACGGCGTAGATCACGGCTTCCATCCGGGAGTGGAGGTGCAGCTTCTCCAGGATGTTCCGCACGTGGTTCTTGACCGTGTTCTCCGAGATGTACAGATCGTCGGCGATCTCCCGGTTGGACATGCCCTTGGCCACCAGCTTCAGGACCTCGAGCTCGCGCGTCGTCAGCGTCGGGCTCGGGTACTGGTGCTTCTCGTTGACCCGCTTCTCGAGGGCGACGAACTCGGTGAGCAGCTTCGACGCCATGGAGGGGCTGATGAGGGTCTGGCCCTGGACGACGGCCCGGACCGAGTCCGCCACCTCCTCCACGCTGACCTCCTTCAGGAGGTAGCCGCTGGCGCCGGCCTTGATCGCTTCGAAGAGGTCCTGATCCTCGTCGGACACCGTCAGCATCAAGATCTTGGTGGACGGCACCCGATCGTGGATGGCCCGAGCCGCCTCGATGCCGTTGACGCGGGGCATGCGAACGTCCATGAGCACGACGTCGGGCGCGAACTCCTCGGACTTCGTGATCGCCTCTTCGCCGTCCTCGGCCTCGGCGACCACCTCGATGCCCTCCTCGGTGTGGAGGACGACGTTCAGCCCGCGGCGGAACAGGGGCTGGTCGTCCGCGATCATCACCCGGATGACGCCTGTGCCCTCGGTGTGCTCTTCGGCCACGTGTCCCCTCTCAGCGGTCGGGTGCCCCGACGGGCCAGCCCGTGTGAGCAGTCCGTTCTGCCCATCGTTTCGTCGTCCGGACACCCGCACTTGACCAGGGAATCGCCCCAGACAGCCGTCTCGGGTCATGACCCGGGTGATCCGACCGCACCAGGGCGGCAGTGTAGTGACGTCCGGCCGGACGGCTGTGGATCGGCTGAGCATGGGGTCGCGTGCGGCTGACCTGGTCTTTGTCCCCACACTCGCCTGCTGAGGGGTTGACGGGCCGGCGCCGGCGACCGGCGAGCCGGTCCAACAGCGTCGTGCTGCCCGCTTCGTCCCTTCTCCGTGACCTTCGCCCCGGATGGGCTCGGGACGGGCAGGGCTTACTCCTAAGCCGCACCATGCTCAGCAACCACGGGTTGCCTTACGTGGGTCGTTTCGCCTGCGACTGGCATCGACTTGCAACCACAGACCCGCACGCGGCCCCGCCGGGAGCGTAGCCGTCAGGCCGGGGCGGACAGCAGGAGCAGTTGCGAGGCGATCTCGACGACGACCTCGCGGTCGTCGAAGGCCCGGACGGCGGCGTGACGCCGGGCCCGCGCCACGTGGGCAGCACGGAGAGTGACCGTAGGGCCGGCGGTGAGCTGCTCGAGCAGCCCGGCCGGCAGAGAGGCGACGAGTCCGTTTGGGGAGGCTTCGGCCATGATGCACTAGGCGTCGGCCGCTCCACGGGCAACCTTGAGCGGTGTTCGCCCGGCGGTGACGGCCATCACCACCTCGGCTCCGCCACCACGCAGCGCGGTCGCGGCCGCCCGAAGCGTCGCCCCCGAGGTCATCACGTCGTCGATCAGGAGCACCCGGGCGCCGGCGGACGGCGCTGGCCGCCCGGGGCGCAGGACCAGCGGCGGCCCTCGCCGCCGATCCTCCCCCGTCCGCCCCGTCTGCGGCGGCCCGGGCCGGCGGAGGAGCAGGCGTTCGACGGGCAACGCCAAGTGGCCCCCGACGGCCCGAGCGAGCAGCTCGGCCTGATCGAACCCGCGCTCGCGGCGGCGGGCGGCGCTCGTCGGCGCCCAGGTGACGACCTCCAGGCGCCCCTCCTCGACGAGGCGAACGGCCAGGGACGCCATCCCGGCCGCCAGCCACCCGAGGGAGGACCGTGCGTTGCGGTACTTGAGTCGGGCCAGCAGCTCCCGGCCGGCGCCGTCGTAGCGCAGCAGCGACCGGCACCGGTCGACGCCGGGCGGGGGCGCCACGCCGACCGGAGCCGGGGCCAGCCGGGCCCAGCACGCCGAGCAGGGCGCCGGCCCCGGACGGCCACAGACGGGGCAACGGGTTGGCAGCAACAGTGCGACGATCCCCATGCCTCGACCCTACGGAGGGGGTACGACACGATTCCGGGCACACGCGAGACCGCCCGTACCCTGGGCCCGTGTTCACCGTGCCACCTCGCGCCGAGCTCGGGACCCGACTCCCACGGCTCCTCGTCGGCCTCGTCGGCTGCGGCTGCGGGGTGGCCAGCATGGTCCTCGCCGGCCTCGGCCTCGGGCCCTGGGAGGTGCTCCATCAGGGCATCGCCCAACGCATGGGACTGACCATCGGTACCGTCAGCATCCTCGTCGCCTTCGTCGTGCTGGTCGCGTGGATCCCGCTCCGCCAGCGCCTCGGCGTCGGCACGCTGTCGAACGCCGTTCTGATCGGCCTGACCACCAACACCGTGCTGCACCTGTTCGACCCGCCGGCGACGCTCCCCGTGCGGATCGCCCTTCTCCTCGCCGGCATCCTCCTGCTCGGCGCCGGCTCCGGGCTCTACATCGGTGCCGGCCTCGGCCCGGGACCCCGAGACGGGCTGATGACCGGGATCTCGGGGCGGACCGAGGGACGCCTCTCGCTTCGCCTGGTCCGCACGGCGATCGAGCTCACGGCGCTCGCCGGCGGATGGGCCCTCGGGGGCACCGTCGGCATCGGCACGCTGCTCTTCGCCCTCTCGATCGGTCCCCTCGTCCAGTTCTTCCTGGACCGGCTCCGCGTGCCCGTCCGCCTCGTCCAGCCCGAGCTCGCCGGCCCCGCCGAATAGTCGCCGCCAACTCGCTGGCGCTCCCTGCGCCGGCCTCTCGAGAGGCCGATGCGAGGGAAGCGCCAGCGACGAGCATCAGTCGAGCGGCAAGGCTCCGGCCCGGAGGGCGGCGCCGCAGAGCGAGACCATCAATAGCGGTAATGCTCGGGCTTGAACGGGCCCTGCTGCGGGATGCCGAGGTAGCTCGACTGCTTGTCGGTGAGCTCGGTCAGGCGGGCGCCGAGCTTGTCGAGGTGCAGGCGGGCGACCTTCTCGTCGAGCTCGCGGGGCAGGCGGTGCACGCCGATGGGGTACTGCTCGAGGCGCAGGAACAACTCGATCTGGGCCAGCACCTGGTTGGTGAACGAGGTCGACATCACGAACGAGGGATGGCCGGTGGCGCAGCCCAGGTTCAGGAGACGACCCTCGGCCAGGATGATCACCGAGTGGCCGTCGGGGAACACGAACTCGTCGGTCTGGGGCTTGATGTTGACCCGCTGGACGTCGGACAGGCGCCCGAGGCCGGCCATGTCGATCTCGTTGTCGAAGTGGCCGATGTTGCCGACGATGGCGTTGTGCTTCATCTTGCCCATGTGCTCGGCGGTGATGACGTCGCGGTTGCCGGTGGCGGTGATGAAGATGTCGGCCTTGTCGAGGACCCGCTCGAGGGTGTTGACCTCGAAGCCCTCCATGGCCGCCTGCAGCGCGCAGATGGGGTCGACCTCGGTGACGATGACGCGGGCGCCCTGGCCCTTGAGGGACTGGGCGCAGCCCTTGCCCACGTCGCCGTAGCCGAGGACGACGGCCACCTTGCCGCCGATCATCACGTCGGTGGCCCGGTTGATCCCGTCGATGAGCGAGTGGCGGATGCCGTAGAGGTTGTCGAACTTCGACTTCGTGACCGAGTCGTTCACGTTGATGGCCGGGAACAGCAGGGTGTCGGCCTCGAAGCGCTGGTACAGGCGATGGACGCCGGTCGTGGTCTCCTCGGTGACGCCCTTGATGGCGTTGCCGATCTGGGTCCAGAGGTTGGGCGTCTCGGCCAGCGTGCGGCGCAGCGTGGCCAGCACGACCTTGAACTCGTCGGAGTCGTCCTCGCCGTCGGCCGGCACGGCGCCGGCCTTCTCGAACTCGGTGCCGAGGTGGACGAGCATCGTGGCGTCGCCGCCGTCGTCGAGGATCATGTTGGGCCCGTCGCCGTCGGGCCAGCGGAGGATCTTCTCGCAGCACTCCCAGTACTCCTCGAGCGTCTCGTTCTTCCAGGCGAAGACCGGGATGCCGGCGGCGGCGATGGCGGCGGCGGCGTGGTCCTGGGTCGAGAAGATGTTGCAGGACGCCCAGCGCACCTCGGCGCCGAGGGCCGTGAGCGTCTCGATGAGGACGGCGGTCTGGATCGTCATGTGCAGCGAGCCGGCGATGCGGGCGCCGGCGAGGGGCTGGCTGTCGCCGAACTCGGCCCGCAGGGCCATCAGGCCGGGCATCTCCTCCTCGGCCAGCTGGATCTCCTTGCGACCGAAGTCGGCCAAGGAGAGGTCGGCGACCTGGAAGTCGCCCTTCGTGAGGTCATGGACAGGGGCAGTCATCAGCGCATCTCCGCGTCGAACGAGGGCTCCCGAAGGTTCGGGGGCCGTGGCGTACGAAGCGGGCTGGGGTCTGCTGACACCACTCTGGACAGCCCTGCAACGCGGTCCCAGCCTACCGCGGACGGCTCATCGGGTGAGGCGGACGAGCGCGCTCCGACGGGCACCTTCGCCGGTGACGACGCCGAGGGCGGACTCGACGTCGAGGGCCTCGGTGACCGAGCCGTCGTCGTCGAGGACGATCCACCTGGTCATCGACCGCATGAACCACCGGTCGTGGGTGACGCAGACGATGGCGCCCTCGAAGGTGGCCAGTGACGCCTCGAGCGCCTCGGCGGACGCCAGGTCGAGGTTGTCGGTGGGCTCGTCGAGCAACAACAGGTTGACCCCGCTGAGCTCGAGGCCGAGCACCTGGAGCCGGGCCCGCTGGCCCCCGGACAGGGTCTCCACGGGGCGGTCGGACGTGTCGGCCAGGCCATACCGGGCGAGCGCCTTGCGGGCCGGCTCCTCGGGCAGGTGATGATCGGCGACGATGTCCATCGGCGTCCGGCCCCGCCACTCCGGGACATCGTCGGTCTGGTGGAAGCGGCGGGCCACCACCCGCGCGCCGAGGGACCACGAGCCCTCGTGCAGCACGTCGTCGGCGCCCCCGAAGAGGCGGAGCAGGTGCGACTTGCCCGTGCCGTTCGGACCGAGGACACCCAGCCGGTCCCCGTGGTGCACCTCGAGGTCGAAGGGTTCGCTCAAGCCGATCAGCTCCAGCCCGACGCACCGGATCACGACCTTCCCGCTCCCGGCCCCGGCCAGCTGCATCGACACCGAGCGAAGAGGCGGCGGCGGGGGTGGCGGCCCCACGGCCACGAAGCGCTCCCATCGCGACTCCGCGGCGTTGGCGCGAGCGGCGTTCCCGTCGTTGATGCTGGCCCGCTGCTTCATCTCCTTGAAGTAGCGGAACAGCCGCCGCTCCTCCTCCTTCCAGGCCGCGACGGCCCCGCCGAGCTGATCGTTGCGCGCCCGGCGCGCCTCGTCGTAGGTGGCCCACGAACCAGGATGGGTCCAGCACCCGTTGACCTCGAGCGTGACGATCGACGTCGCCGCTCCGGCCAGCAGATCGCGGTCGTGGCTGACGAAGACGATCGTCTTGGTGGAGGCGGCGATGCGGCGCTCGAGCCAGCGCTTGCCGGGGATGTCGAGGAAGTTGTCGGGCTCGTCGAGGAGGAGGATGGGCACGTCGGAGCTGAACAGCGACTCGAGCACGAGCCGCTTCCGCTCACCTCCCGACAGCTCGGCGATCGGACGACTCCCGGCGGCGGCGAGGCTCTGACCGAGCACCTCGGCGCAGCACGCGTCCCATCGGCTCTCGTGCTCGTACCCGGCGACCTCGCCCCAGGTCACGTGGGCCTCACCGAGGGCGATGCCGGTGGTCGCCGTGGGAGCGGTGGAGTTGCCCACCTCGGCGGCGGCGAGCGCCTCGCCCGCCGCCCGCACCTCGTGCGGCGCGAAGCGCACGAGGAGCTCCCGGACCGTCGTGGTCGCTCTGGCCTCGACCGGGCCGGTGCCACCGGCATCGGTGCCGATCGCCTGGGGCATCAGGGCGACGGCGCCGTCCACGTGGACCGAGCCCTCGGTCGGTCGCAGGGCGCCGGTGATGCAGCCGAAGAGCGTGGACTTCCCGACGCCGTTCGGGCCGACGATGGCCACGTGGGCCCCGGTCCGGGCCCGGAACGACACGTCGCGGAAGAGCTCGCCGCCGCCCGGGTGCGAGAACGCGATGCCCGACACCTGCACGACCGCCATGCCCTCATCTTGGCCGTGCGTCCCCGGCGCCGCCCGGGATTCAGCGCAGGAGGAGCGGCAGCACGGCGGCGGTGTTGAAGAGGGCGTGGCCGATCATCGAGGTCCCGAGGCGCCCGGTGTGGCGAGCGGCGAGTCCGAGGACGAGCCCGAACGTGCCGATGCCGAGCACGATGCCGACGTTGCCGAGGCCCTGGTCCGGCGTGTAGTGGATGAGCCCGAAGATCGCCGCCTGCACGACGACGGCGAGCAGACCGAGTCGGGCCATGGCGTGCTGGAGCAGACCGCGAAAGAAGAGCTCTTCGACGATCGGCGCGCCGATCAACGTGGAGACCACGATGACGACCACCCCGATCGGGTTCTTGGCCTGTTCCTCGACGAAGTTCGTGTTCGAGCCGATGAGGTCGGGGAACGGCGAGAGCAGGAGCTGCACCGCCGACGTCGCCACCAGGCCGGCGATGCCCGCCAACAGACCGATGCCGACGTCCGCGACCTCGATGCGAAGGCCGAGGTCGCGCGACGGCGACCGCGTCCCGAAGCGCCGGCTGGCCAACAGGGCGGCACCGACGAGCGGGATCCACAGGCCGACGAAGCTGCCGATCAGGAGACCGGTGCCGTTGGCGTCGCGCGGGTCGGCGTGGGTGACCCCGATGGCGATGGCGCCGAAGGCGCCGGCCAGGAGGAGACCCAGGACGAACGCCGCCGCCGCCAGCAACAGCGACGGTGCGGCGCGGAGCCGGCCCTCGGGCGCCGGCTCCTCGACGGTGGCGGGGAGGTCGCTCAGCGTCAGGTGGGGAGGAACATGGGCGACGGCGTGCGCCCGTCGAGGATGTCGTCCATCCGCTGGCGCACCATCGGCTGCCAGTCGTCGTGGGTGAGGATGTAGAAGCGTTGCGTCTTGACGGCCTCGACGACCATGGCGGCGACCCGCTCCGGCGGGAGGCCGGCCTCGAGGACGGCCTTCAGCGGCGACGCGTCCCCCGATTCGAGGAGGTTGGGCCCGGACCCGTCGCGCAGGTCGTCCGGGCGGTTGCGCCCGGAGTCGCCGATGCCGGTGTTCACCCAGCCCGGGCACAGGACCGAGACCCCGACCGGGGCGTTCAGCATCGAGAGGTCGCGTTGCAGCGTCTCGGCCAGCGTGACGACGCCGTGCTTGCTCACGTTGTACGGCGCCATGAAGGCGCTCGATGTGAGCCCGGCCATGGACGCCGTGGCCACGACGTGGGCCGGTTCGCCCGCGGCCAGCAGGCGCGGCACGAAGGAGCGGATCCCGTGGATGACGCCCCACAGGTTCACCCCGAGGACCCACGCCCAGTCCTTCTCGCTCAGGGTCCAGGCCGGGCCGCCGGCGGCGACGCCGGCGTTCAGGTGGACGAGGTGGACGCCGCCGAAGTGGGCGACGGTCTGCTCGGCGAGCGCCTCCATCGAAGCCCCGTCCGACACGTCGGTGCGGACGGCGAGCACGGCGTGCCCCGCGGCGGCGAGCTCCGCAGTGGTCGCCTCGAGGGCGTCGCCCTCGATGTCGGCCAGCACGACCTGCATGCCCTCGGCCGCGAGCGCCTCGGCCGTGGCGCGACCGATGCCACTGGCGGCACCGGTGATGACGGCCGTGCGGCCGGCCAGCTCGTCCACCGACTCAGCTCTCCGCGAGGCGCTGCTTGAGCTCGACGAGGGTCGGGACCGGGCCCGGGTCGATGCCCTCCTGGGCGGCGAGGTGCAGGCGACACGAAGTCGCCGAAGAGGATCAGGTCGAGGAGCTGGGCCAGGTCGCCGTCGCCCTCGGCCTGGACCTGCTCGATGCCGCCGACGACCTCGTCGCATGTGCTCGGCCGTGAGGTCGAAGCGGCGGGTCACCTGCGGGTGCTCGGAGTCGTGGCGCAGCGCCACGAGCGTGAGCACCTGGCGGGTGACGTCGCCGTGCTGGCCCCAGCCCTGGATCTCGTTGTGGCACAGCTCCGGCTGGGCGGCCCAGAACGCCGGGGCGTTGGCGTTCTCGTTGATCTGGGTCTTCCAACGCTGCGCGGCGGTGGCGCCGACGGCGCCGCCGCCGTGGATCAGCGGGATGGTGCGGCCGATGCGGCGGGCCAGCTTCTCGGCGTCGTTGCCGCCCTTGACGAGCGCGTCGCGGCGCCGCTGCAGCTGGTCGACGGCGAGTCCGATCCATTGCGTGGCGCCGGGGAACAGGCCGATCTCCTCGAGCACGACGAGCGGCGGGATGGCCATCGCGCCGAGGGCGGCGCGGGGCTGCGGGATGTCGGGCACCGGGATGATCGGCGCGCCCCAACCGGCGGCCAGCTTGCCGAGCTCGCCGCCCTGGGTGATGGCGACGATCTTGGCGCCCTGCATCGCCGCTTCGGTCGCCGCCTCGATCGTCTCCTCGGTGTTGCCGGAGAACGAGATGGCGAACACCAGCGAGCTGTCGCCGACGAACGCCGGCAGCTCGTAGCCCTTCACCACGACGACGGGCACGGGCATGAACGGCCGGCCGACGCGGCGAGGATGTCGCCGGAGACGCCGCTGCCGCCCATGCCGAGGACGACCACGTGCTCGATCGTCGACTTGTCGGGGAGGTCGTCGAGGCCGCGTGCGTCTTCGGCCGCCGTCCGGACCTGCTCGGGGAGCCCCGCCGTCAGCTCGAACATGCCGACCGTGTCGAGCCGCTCCGGTTGCACGTCGGCCGGGTCCTGCGCGACCCCCGTCATCTCAGGCGCTCTCGTCGAACGTCGGCTTGATGCCGTCGGCCTCGGCCTTGGCCAGGAGCCGCTCGTGCTCGGCGTCGTCGACCGTCTCGGCCTCGTCGATGAGCATCACCGGGATGTCGTCCTTGATGGCGTAGCGCCGCTTCAGGCGGGGGTTGTAGAGAGCGTCCTCGTCCTCGAAGTAGAGCAGCGGGCCCTTGTCCTCCGGGCAGGCGAGGATCTCGAGGAGCTGCGGGTCGAGGGCCATCAGTCGGTTCCCTTCATCAGTGCCAGGACCTCGGCCATGTGGGCCGCGCACGACGCGGCGTCGGGCGCTTCGAGGTTGAGGCGCAGCAGCGGCTCGGTGTTCGACGGGCGCAGGTTGAACCACCAGTCGCCGAGGTCGACGGTCAGCCCGTCGAGGCCGTCGTGGGCGGCGCCGGCCGCCGCATAGTGGGCCGCGCACCCGCTCGATCACGGCGAGGGGGTCGTCGACCTCGGTGTTGATCTCGCCGGAGGCGGCGTAGCGCTCGAACGGCTTGCGCAGCTCCGAGAGCGGCTGGCCGGAACGGCAGAGCAGCTCGAGCACGACCAGGGCGGCGATGAGGCCGGAGTCGGCCCGGTAGTTGTCGCGGAAGTAGTAGTGCCCCGAGTGCTCGCCGCCGAAGACGGCGCCGGTCTCGGCCATGCGCTCCTTGATGAAGGAGTGGCCGACCCGGGTGCGGATCGGGGTGCCGCCGTTCTCGCGGACCACCTCGGGCGACCGCCTTCGAGCAGATCAGGTTGTGCAGGATCGTCGCGCCCGGCTTCTTCTCGAGCATCGCCTTGGCCACCATCGCCGTGGTGGTGCGAGCCGGAGATCGGCTTGCGCCTGCTCGTCGACGAGGAACACCCGGTCGGCGTCGCCGTCGAAGGCGAGGCCGATGTCGGCGCCGGTCTCGAGCACCCGGCGCCTGCAGGTCGACCAGGTTCTCGGGCTGGATCGGGTCGGCGGGGTGGTTCGGGAACGTGCCGTCGAGCTCCGGGAACAGGATCTCGAGGTCGAAGGGCAGCTCCGCGAACACGCCGGGGACGACGAGGCCGCCCATGCCGTTGGCGGTGTCGGCGACGACCTTGAGCGGCCGCAGCGCCGGGAGGTCGACGAAGCGACGCACGTGGTCGGCGAAGTCGGCGAGCAGGTCGCTGCGTGGTGACGCGTCCGCCGGTCGTGGACTCGTCGGCGGGACGCCCGGCGGCGGCCATGGTCCTTGATCTCGTCGAGCCCGGTGTCCTGCGCCGACGGCTTGGCGCCGGCCAGGCAGAACTTGATGCCGTTGTACTGGGCCGGGTTGTGCGAGGCCGTGAACATGGCGCCGGGGGCGTCGAGCTGCCCGGAGGCGAAGTAGAGGAGGTCGGTGGAGGCCAGGCCGAGGTCGACGACGTCGACGCCCTGGCCGGTGGCGCCCTCGGTGAAGGCCGCGGCCAGCTCGACGCCGGAGGGCCGCATGTCGCGGGCGACGATCACGGTGCCGCCGTCGGCGTCGGCGGCGAAGCGGGCGAAGGCGGCGCCGATGGCGTAGGCGAGGCTCGGCGTCGAACTGGTCCGGGACGATGCCCCGGACGTCGTAGGCCTTGAAGATCGGGTCGAGGGACGCCATGTCGCGGGGACTCTACCGTCCGGCCTGCGGACCTGACCTGCTCAGGGAACGCTCGAGGACGCCGGGAGGGCGACCTCGAGGCGGCCCCCGATGGGTCGGTCGACCACGAACGGATCGACGTACTCCTCGGCCGGCGGCGCAGGCGGGGCGGGGAGCCCCACGGGACGGCGGCGAGCGAGGAACGCCAGCGCGACGAGGCCGAGGGCCGTGACGGCCCAGGCGCCCAGGTCGAGCCCGGTCCAGCCGTAGTGGAGGTCGACGTGGGTGCCCGTCGGGATGACGACCATGAGGTTCGGGGCCACGCGGTAGGGACCCTGCGCCCCCTTGGCCTTCCAGTTCGGGAAGTACGACGACCGGACGAGAACGGGACTACCGGCACGGTCGACGTCGAAGGAGATGCCGTCGTCGTCGGAGCGGATCGCGCTCGACGCGGGCCGGGCGCACGGCGACGGGCGGCGGGGCGGCGTCGCTCGGGTCGATGCGGGCCCAGCCGGCCGGCCCGTCGTCGGCCAGCGGGATGTCCCATCGGGTGCGGTCCTGGTACCAACCGACGGCAGCGCCCAGCCACCGCTCCTTGGCCTTGCGCCCTTGCAGGCCGCGACCGACCGCCGGCTCGAACGACAGCGGGGTGACGAGCTCGCTGTCGCGCACCTGGTAGATCTGCCAGAAGCGGTCCTTCGTGCCGTCGCTGTAGACGACCGATGTCGGGGTCGTCGACGTCAGCAGCACGAGATCGTCGTTCTCGGCCGCCTGGGCCTGCGCCTCGGGCGAGATGGCGAGGTAGTACCGCACGCCGAGGAGCTGCAGGTGCTCCACGCCCGACGCGACATCGAGGTCGCGGTAGGGCAGGTCGCGCATGGCCCGGGAAGGGGTGCGGGAGAGCTCCGACTGGTTGAGGAAGTGGTACGGGACGCTGGCCGAGGACTCGAAGAACAAGCCCTCCATCGAGCCGATGCACCCGTCGGTGAAGTACGGGAGGAGCATCGGGGCCATGGGGGTCCCGAAGCGATTGAGCTCGGGCTCGTACTCCCACATGGCCCGACCACAGCCGTCGGTCCGTCCGATCTCGTCCATCGTCGAGATCAGCTCCCGGAACTCGGGGTAGGCGTCCTTGCGCTCGTAGCCGCTGTAGTTCCACCGGGCCCACGACGGCACGAAGGAGTCGTCGAGGCTCGCCTTCTTCACGAACGGCACGCTGGCGCCGCCGGGCAGATCCACGCGACCACTGTCGAAGATCCCGAGCGGGATACCGGTCAGCACGATGGCGCAGACGAGCGCGCCGACCGCTGCGACCACGGGGGCCGGACCAGGGCCGGCGTGGGCCGGGAGCGGGATCGGCCGCTCGTCGTCGGGGTCGGGGTCGAAGATCGGGGCCGGCTCCAGCCGGGCGAAGAGATCGCGCAGCAACAGGCTCAGCTCGGCCACGCCCACGCCGGCCAGCAGGTACACGCTGAGGTACCAGAAGGGCAGGAAACGGGCGTTCCAGATGGCGCCATCCGGGACCAGGCGGAAGGCGGCGGCGCAGAACAGGGCGATGCCCGTCAGCGCGACGACACCCCTCCGGCGGCGGACGGACCCGACGATGACGCCGAACAGGGCGAGCGGGAACACGGCGTACAGGTGGCGGGTCATCGCCGCCGTCGCCCCGTCGTCGTGGCGCAGGAACGGGAAGAGGTTGTCGAGGTAGGCGTAGGTCCGCTCCCACCCCATGTCGTTGCTGTAGGGGAGCCGGCCGATGAAGGGCACGAACCAGAAGGCGGCCAACGCGGCGCCGACGGCCCCCACCGTGACCACGATCCCCCACCGGGCCCGGTCGGGCCGACGGGTCAGGAGGAGGATGGCGGCCGCGAACACGGCGAAGGCGGCCGGCAGGAGGTGGCAGAGCGCGGTGGCGGCGAAGAGGGCGGCGGCGAGGGCACGCCCCCGTCCGGTCTCGAGGGCCCGGGCCAGGGCGGCGAGGAAGAACAGCGCCAGGCTGAGGCTGATGGAGAAGGCGAACTCACCGGCCAGCGTGGCGGCGGCGTTGCCGCCCCAGATCGTGTGGAAGCGATCGAAGACGAACGGGATGGTGGCGGCGGCGAGGACCGCCGGCGTCGGGAACGGCAACCGGAGCTGGCGGCCGAACACGGCGGCCGCGGCCGGCAGCGAGAGCAGCCCCAGCACGGTGACGATCTTGAAGGCGACCGTGTAGGGCAGCACGAGGTCGAGCGCCACGATCAGCAGGCTCGGCAGCGGGAAGTAGAAGTGCAGCGCCGGGAAGCCGCCGTACCAGTCCGGGGTCCATCCGGTGATGCGGCCGTGGGGCAGGAGGTGGTCGCGCAGGTAGGCGGGCCCCCAGACGTGGGCGCCCATGTCCCCGCCGGCCGCCGTCGTGTTCGCTGCGATCAGTCCGGGCTGCAGCTGCAGGAGGATGAAGACGGCGCCGGCGACCACCACGAACACCGTGACGGCCGTCTCCAGGCTCGGCCACCGCCACCGTGAGCGGGGCGCGGGCACGTCGAGGGAGAGGCGGCGCGACACGGACATGTCCGCCCATGTTGCAACAGAACCGCGCCCAGTTCGGATCACGCCCGCCCGTGGGCACTCGGCGCGAACGAGCCGCGGCCTGGTGTCAGCGGCGGACGGTGGCGAGGTCGATGACCTCGTCCAGTTGGATGACCTCGCCCCGCTCGTCGTCCCACCAGCGGCTGTCGCAGCGCGAGCAGGAGTGCAGGGTGACGTCCTTGCCCTGCAGGGTGACGCCGATCTCGACCAGCTGACGCGCCGAGCACTTGGGACAGGTCATCGCAGTTCCTCCAGTGAGTGCGTCGGGCCCTCCACGGCCGACGTCAACGCAGGAGGCATCGGCGGCGCGGCCGAAAAGCTTGAGGCCGCCGTCCCGAATGCGACGAACGGCCCGGAGGGCGGTGCCGCAGAGCGAGGGCGACTAGACCGCGATGCTGGCGCGGATCGGGATGATCGGGGTGCGGCGGTCCTCCAGGGCCCAGCCGACCGGCACCCGCAACCGGGCCGCGTGGCCGGAGCAGAGGTCGTAGGCCGACGGCTCGCGCTCCTCGTCCAGGTTGTCGAGCCAGACGCTCCTCGACCCGTAGTGGTACGTGAGGGACGCCGCCGCCGGCGCGCTGCACGTGGGCCGGGCGCAGTGGCGGGCAGATTCCATGCCGGTGACGGTACCCACGCTTCGCGCGAAAGGCGTGGATGGTCGCGCCGGGTAACGAGGGTGGCCCACCTAGCATGCCGTCATGAGCCGAGCGCCCCAGGACCTGCGCCCGCCGGGTCCCAACGACCGACCGGAACGGTCCGGTGGCCCCCGGCTGCCCGGCACCGGCGCGGGCGGGTCCGGCCCCGATCAGAGTTGGCGCTGGGTGCTCGCCGTCCTCGGCGTCCTCGTCGTGTTGGCGCTCGTGCTCAGCCCGTTCTTCGACGGCGGCACCCCCAAGGACCTCAGCTACACCGAGTACATCGCCAAGGTCAACGCGGGTGACGTCACCAAGGTCGCCATCGACAACACGACCGGGGCGGTGACCGGTGAGCTCCGCGGCGGGGAGGAGTTCACGGCCGACGGCCCGGGCAACCAGATCGACGACGACGTCAAGCTCCTCCGCGACAAGGGCGTCGAGATCACCTTCGACACGCCGACGCCGAACCTGCTCGTCCAGTTCCTCCCCTACGTCTTCTTCATCGGTCTCATCGCCGGCTTCTACGTCTGGATGGCCAAGCGGGCGCAGGGCCAGATGAGCGGGATCATGTCGATCGGCAAGAGCCGGGCCAAGGTCTTCTCGACCGAGAAGCCGAAGACCACCTTCGGCGACGTGGCCGGCTACGAGGGCGTCAAGCAGGAGATCACCGAGGTCGTCGACTTCCTGAAGCAGCCCGGCAAGTTCAAGGAGGTCGGCGCCCGGATCCCGAAGGGCGTGCTGCTCGTGGGTCCGCCCGGGACGGGCAAGACCCTCATCGCCCGCGCCGTCGCCGGCGAGGCCGGGGTCCCCTTCATGTCGGTGACGGGCTCGGACTTCATGGAGATGTTCGTCGGCGTCGGCGCCAGCCGGGTGCGCGACCTCTTCCAGACGGCCCGGAAGCAGGCGCCCGCCATCATCTTCGTGGACGAGATCGACTCGATCGGCCGCAAGCGCGGCGCCGGCCTCGGCGGCGGGCACGACGAGCGCGAGCAGACGCTCAACCAGATGCTCTCGGAGATGGACGGGTTCGAGACCACCGAGGGCATCGTGATGATGGCCGCGACCAACCGGCCCGACATCCTCGACCCCGCCCTCCTGCGCCCGGGCCGCTTCGACCGCCAGATCGTCGTTCCCCTCCCCGACCTCGAGGAGCGCCTGCCCATCCTCCAGGTCCACTGCAAGGACAAGAAGATCGGCGCCGACGTCGACCTGATGCTGGTGGCCCGGGGCACGCCGGGCATGAGCGGGGCCGACCTGGCCAACCTCGTGAACGAGGCCGCCCTGCACGCCGTGCGCCGCGGGGGCGACGCCGTGGCGATGGCCGACTTCGAGGCCGCCCGCGATCGCGTGATCATGGGCCAGCGGCGCGAGTCGATGGCGCTGAGCGACGACGAGAAGGAGCGGATCGCGTTCCACGAGGGGGGCCATGCCGTGCTCGCCTACGTGCTCCCCAACGCCGACCCCGTCCACAAGGTCACGATCCTGCCGACCGGCATGGCCCTCGGCGTCACCCAGCAGCTGCCGATGGAGGAGCGCCACATCTACCCCCGCGACTACATCGAGGATTCGCTGTGCGTGCGGATGGGCGGCCGGGTCGCCGAGCTGCTGATCTACGGCGACCTGTCCACCGGGGCCAACAACGACCTCGTCGGCAACACCGAGCTGGCCCGGAAGATGGTCCGCGAGTGGGGCATGAGCGACCGCATCGGCCCGATGGCGTGGGGTTCCCAGGGCGAGGTCTTCCTGGGCGAGGACCTCATGCACACGCGCGATTACTCCGACGAGACCTCCCGGGTCATCGACGAGGAGGTCGAACGGATCCTGCGGCAGGAGGAGGAGCGGGCCCTACAACTCCTCCGCGAGCACAAGGCCGGGCTGGACGGCGTCGCGGCCGCGCTGCTCGAGAAGGAGACGATCGACGGACTCGAGGTCAAGCGCCTGGTCGACCTCGGTGCCGGTCGGGCCGTGCGCGAGGCGCCCGTCCCGCGGCTGGGTCCTGACACCGACGCCGGCGGCACCGAGGCCCCGCACGGGGCGCCCGCGGTCGACGAGACACTGGTCGACGCCGACCTCACGATCGAGACGCCGACGGCGCAGGTTCCAAGGGTCGTGTGAAGCGACCGAGCGCGGTGGCCGGCGCCATCCTGGCCGTCGGTGGGGTCGTCTACGGCCTGGCGGTGGGTGGGTTGGGCCTCACCTTCAACAGCACCCCCCTCATCGTCGGCCTGGTCGCCATCGCCGCCGGCGTGGCCTCGCGAAGTCACCGGCTGGTGCTCTCCGGCCTCCCGCTGGCCGGTTGGGGCAGCGCGGTGCTGGCGGTCTCGACCGACGTGATCGACCGCTCGCGAACGGCGCCGGCCTACCTGCTCGGCCTCGGCCTCGGCCTGCTGCTCGCCGACTGGTACTCCCGACGCACGGGAACGGGTCGCATCACCGGGGCCCTGCTCTCGGCCCTCAGTGGCGCGGCGTCCTTCTACTTCGCGTACGACTTCGCGATCCTCGGTCGCTGGACCCTTTGGGCCGTCGCGCTCGTGGTGTGGGGCGCGTGGGAGGCCGTGGTGGCGCCGGCCGTGCGGGTGCGATCTTCGTCCTGACGGCGGGGCGGCTGCGGGTCGGTGGGCCCTACGGCTGCGGGTGCGTCGCCCCGAGGTCCGGCTCGGGGCTCGAGCCGGGCTCCCGGGCCTCAGCTACCGCGGCCCACAGATCGGTCGCCGTCGGCACGCCGACGAACGACGCCTGGACGACGCCCTCGGCGTCGGCCACGACGAGGGTCGGCACGGCGCCGACGGCGTAACGCTCGTGCAGGTCCTTCCGCGACTGGTACGGCACCTCGATCACGGCCACGTCGTCGCTCTCGAGCACCGCCGCCTTGGGGAGCAGCCGTGCGCACGACTCGCAGGTGGCCGAGGTGAAGACGGCGACGAGCCACGGCCGGTCCCGCCCTTCGAAGTCATCCCGATCGAGTTGCGTCGGCACCTCCCACCGACGCGGCTGGGTGGGCGGGGCCGGTTTCCGGCGCTCCAAGAGGACGGCGACCACGACGGCGACGGCCACCAGCACCAGCGCGACGACGACCCGCTCCACACTCCGATCATGCAGCGCGGCGCCCGTTTGGCTACAACTCACCCCCATGAGCGATGACGTGGGGCACCAACACGAGCAGATCTTCGAGCCGGCGACGCTCGGGATCACGCCATCGTCGGCCGATGCGCAGGAGACCCCCGCCCACCCCTCGCCCAGCGCGTCGCCGGCGAAGCCGACGTCGAGTTGGCCGATGTGGATCCTCGGTCTCGTGATCATGATCGACCAGATCGATCAGAACATCGTGCGGGGGGCGCAGAACGAGATCGCCCGCGACCTCTCCCTCTCTGACACCCAGGTCGGGCTGCTCCTGTCGTGCTTCGTGCTCGTCAACGGGCTCATCAGCGTCCCGGCCGGCTACCTCGCCGACCGGTGGCACCGCACCCGGACGATCGGCCACACCGTCGATCGCGTGGTCCGGTGTCACGGCGCTCACGGCGGCGGCGCCGAACTACGGCGCCCTCATCGCCATCCGCTCGGCCCTCGGCTTCGGCCAGGCGATCACCGAGCCGTCGACGGCCAGCCTGCTGGCCGACTACTACCCCCTGGACCGACGCGGGAAGGCGTTCTCGGTCCAGCAGGTGCTCGTCTTCCTCGGCTTCGGCATCGGCCTCGCCGGTGGCGGCGCCGTGTCCGCCACCCTCGGGTGGCGATGGGCCTTCCTCATCGTCGGCACCCCCGGCATCGTCATCGCCTTCTTCGTCTACCGGCTGCGTGAGCCCGGACGGGGCGAGGCCGACCGCCTGAGCCTCGGCGTCACGTCGTCGGGCGAGGACGACGTCGACGTGCGCACGGGCCTCCTCGACGAGGGCGTCGGCCCGTTCCTCCGGGACCTGCTGGCCGGCCTGCGGGCCGACATGCGCACCATCCTGTCGATCCCGACGATGCGCTACGCCCTCGTCGGCGTGTCGGCCCTGCTGTTCTCGATCACGGCCGTCGGGGCCGCCCTCCCGCCCTTCTACGAGCGGAACCTCGGAGTGAAGCCGGGGCTGGCCGAGACCTACGTCGGCGCCATCCTGGTGCTCGGCGGCATCCCGGGCGTTCTCCTCGGCGGGCGGGTCGCCGACCGCTACGCCAACCGCATCAAGGGTGCTCGCATGGCCATCCCGGCCTACTGCGTGCTGGCCGGGCAGACCGTCTTCGTCCTGTCGTACCTGCGGCTCCCGCTGGCCCCGACCTTCGCGCTCCAGGTGCTCGGCGCGTTCATCATCAGCCTGGCGGTGCCGGCCCTGCGGGCCGGCCTCAGCGACGCCGTGCCGGCCAACCTCCGCGGCGCCGGGTTCGGCGCCTTCAACCTCGTGTCGGTGATCCTCGGCCAGGCCGCGGCGGCCATCATCGTCTTCACCTTGGCCGACATCTTCGGCGACAACCTCCGGACGGCCCTGCTCGTGGTCAGCCCGCCGGTGTTCATCGGCGGGCTCATCTTCTTGAAGGCCAAGGACCACCTCGACGAGGACGCCGCGAAGATCTTCCAGGCGATCATGGTGGCGGTCCAGGAGCAGCAGGCCAAGGAGGCCGCGGCCAAGGAGGCGGGCGAGGCGACGCCCTAGCGCAACGGGATGCCGGCGCTGAGGGCGATGCCCGGCGCGCCCACGACGTAGATCCCCCGCTCGACCACGACGGGTGTCGTGGAGCGGACGAGGAGGGAGAGCTCCGGTCGGCTCACGTGGTCGGTGAGCCGGACGGCCACGCGACGGCCGGCCGGAACCGACACCCCCTGCAGACCCTCGATCGAGAGCAACTGTCCGGTGGCCAGACCCTGGATCGTCAGGCTGGCGTCGGCCGGGCCCGGGTTCAGCACCACGACCCACTCGTCGAGCGTCGGGGTGGCCGAACCGGAGGCCAGCACCCACTGCACGGCCGGCCGTCGGATCCCGAGGGAGTCGGCGATCCCGGTGCGGGTGGCCGGAGCGACGGCGGTCACGCTCCGTTCGGCCACGACCGGCACGCCGTTGAGGGAGTCGACGGTGGCGGCGTGGCCGACGTTGCGGGGCACCCGCTCCTCTTCGGATGCGTTCACCGTCACCCGCTCGCGAGCGGGGATGGTGAGGTCGAACGGCTCCGCCGAGCCCTCCTCCAGCGCCAGCGAGACCGAGACCTCGGCCTCCTCGTCCGTCGGGTTGTAGAGGTGGTAGCGCTCGGTCACCCCGTCGGCCACCAGCCCCTCGGGGAAGTACCACCGCACTCCGGCGCTCGGCGCGGCGAGAGCGAGGCTGATGCCCTTGGTGGCGCCGCCCCGCAGCTGCAGGCGGTCGACGACGATCCGACCGCTGCGGGCGACAGCCGTGAGGGCCACGTTGTTGCGTCGGCGGACGTGGTCCTCGACCTTGACGACGAGGAGTCGGCCCCCCTTGACGACGAGGCCGGTGAAGTCGGACGGGACGGCGCGGCCCTGATCGGTGGCGAAGGCGAGGTCGACGATCGCGTCCTCCGGGAACGGGTTGAAGATGGCGAGGCGCATGCTGTCCTCGCGCGCCGTCGACCCCTCGGCGAGGTACCAGCGGTCGGAGGCGGCCGAAGCGCAGGGGGCCGTGCTGATGCCGAGCGGACCGCCGACCTCCTGATCCACCACGACCTCGCCGCCGTCGAGCTCGACGAGCGCGGCGGCGTAGGGGGCGGTGAGGACGTCGCGCAGCAGGAACCGGGTGCGGCCCCGAGGGCCGACCTGCAGCGGGACCGTCTTCGCCTCGCCGTCGCTCGGCACCACGGTGACCGTGCCCTGCAGGGCCCGGTCGCCGCCGTTGGCCACCGTGATGGCGCCGTCGGCGATGATGCCCTCGACCCCCTCGGGCGTGGCGGTGGCGCCGGCGCAGAACCACGTCGAGGACAGCGCGGTGGGCGGGCCGGCGACGGGCATGGTCGCCAGGCGAGTGGACGCGGCGACACGACCGTCGGCGCGCGTCGGCAGACGGTCGAGGACGCCGCCGGAGACGGCGAGCGCGAGCAGGACGGCGAACACGAGGATCCGGCGCGATCGGGGGGTCGCCGCCGCGAACTCGGTCGCGGCGGACGTCTCGCTCATCCGTCGACCCCGGACGGGCCGTCAGCGGCGCGCCGCTCGCGTCGGCCCTGGAGGAGCAACCGGGCGAGCACGGTCCACAGCGCGAGCTGGAGGAGGAGGGCGGCGTAGCGCAGCGGGGACGTGCGGTACGTGAGGGTGGCGCGGCCGGCGGCCGCGGTCCAGGCGTTGGCCCAGCCGAAGGCCTTCCGGTGTGGGGCCGCGGCCGCTCCGTCGACGCCGAAGCGCCAGCGGGGCGAGTAGGACTCGGCGAAGAACAGCTCCGGCCCGGGCCACGTCCCCTCGTAGCGCGTCGACCCGACGCGGGTCAGCGCCTTGGGCGCGCCGGAGAGCTCGGTGGTGCGGGCGGCTTCGGCCCCGGAGGTGCGGCTCGCTTCGAGGGCCGCCGGCGGAAGGACCGAGACGGCCGGCGCCCACGCCGCGTTCTCGTAGACCACGATGGCGTCGTCGGCCTCGACGAGGCGGAGGTCGATCTGGGCCCGGAGCGCCACGAGCACGTCGTCCGGACGGGGCAGGGCGCGACCCCCGCTGCGGGCCGGACCGGCCCGAAGGGGGATGGCGACGTACCGCACGCCCAGCGGCGCGAGGAGGTGCCCGAGGCGGCTGGTCTCGTCGCGACGGGCGACATCGAGCGCGTCACGCAACAGGCCGGTCGAGCCCTGGTCCGAGGAGGGCCACTGGTCCGTCACGTCGGGCGGACCGCCGCGAGAGCTGGCGTAGGCGAGACCGTCGCCGAGCCGCCAGCCGTCGAGGGGGAGCGCCTCGGGATCGCCGGCCCAGAGCACGCGGAACTCGCCGTCCGCCTGCCGTTCGGGCATCCACGACAGGAGCTGGGCGAGGTCGCGATCGGGGATCCGCCACCGGCCTTCGAACGAGCCGGCCAGGACCGGGAGGGTGGCGACGACCGCGGCGGTCGCAGCCACCAGCGAAGCCGCCTGGCGCCAGCCGAACCGATAGGCGGGCAGGTCGATCTCGAAGGCCGAGAGCCCGAGCACGGCGGCCAGGACCAGGGCGGCGGCGGCCGGAGCGAGCAGCACGTCCGCGTTCGGCGGGGGCACCCCGAGCCACCCGCGACCCAGGGCCCAGGCCGCACCCCAGCTCACGGCAGCCACCATCCAGAGGCGGGCGGCCCAGCCGAAGCGCCAACGCCGACCGACGACGAGGGGCAGGGCGGCCACCACCAGGAAGCCGAAGGTGAGCGGGCCCCGGCCGAAGGGACCGACGCCGAACCCGACGAGCTGTCCGAGGCCGGGCGCGTCGCCGACGGAGCGACCGACCCCCGCGAACCCGGCCCACGTGGCGCCGGGGAGGACGAGCTCGAAGGTCCACGGCACGAGCAGGAGGCCGGCGGCGAGGGAGGCGACGAAGCCGACCGCGAGGGCCCGGAGACCGGCGGCGGCGCCCCCGACGAGCAGCCCGCCGAGGACCAGGCCGACCCCGACCAGGAGGACGGCGAGCACGATCGAGGGGACGAAGGCGGCGACCAGCGCCAGCAGGCCCGCGGCGGCGGCCGCCTGGAACACGAGGGTCCCCGGGTGGCGCACCCACACCGGCACCGGCAGACGCCGGTCGTCGGCAGCCGACCCGTGGCCGGCGTCGTGGTGGTGGTGCCCTGCGACCGCCCCCACGGCCAGCCGGAGCTCCTCGGTGTCGAGCGTGTCGAGGGTGCCCGCCTCGGCGCCCAGCAGATCCTCGACCGCGTCGGTCGCCGTGGTGCGCACGGCCCGACGGGATGGCGTCCGCCGCACGATGGCCTCGTCCGCGGCGGGCAGCCCGAACGGCTCGAGGCCCGTTGCCCGGAGCAGGCGGCCGAGGATCCAGGGCGCGGCGGCGTACGCGATGAGGCCCGACCACCGGCCGGCCGCAAGGGCGTCGTAGGGCAGCGGGATGGCGGCGTAGAGCACGACGCCGACCAGGCGGACGCGCCACGACCCCAGGGGCGCGGTCAACCGGTGCATCCCGACCAGCGCCAGCGGGAGGAGGCCGAGCACGACGACCCGCTGCAGCACGCCCATGGCGCCGCCGAAGAGGATGCCGAGGGCGCCGAGGACGGCGAACGCCGGCGGGGCCGGCGCCTCGCTTCCGAGGCCGGAGGTCCGCCATCCGGAGAGGAAGTGGCGCAGGAGGGTGAGGGGGCTCTCCGGGAAGGGGGCCAGCTGGCCGATGGCCGGGAACCGGCCGCTCAGCAGGTGCCGCGAGCCGAATAGGAGGACGACGGCGACCACGCCCCAGACGAGCAGGGTCTGGCGCAGGGCTCCGGCGCTGAGCGATCCGGCGAACTGCCTCCCCGCCGCGCCCACGCCGAGGGTGCGTTCCTCGACCGCGAGACCGCCCTGAAGAGCGCCGGAGAGCCGCACGCTGCCGCGGGTCTGGAGGCGACGGACGTCGGCGTCCTTGAGGGTGCGGTGCGACTGCGCGACCCGTCGGGCCGAGCGGAGGTCGCGGCGGTGGGCCACGTTCCAGCGCCAGGCGTCGGCGACGGCGCCGGCGACCCGGCGCTGGCCGCCGAGCAGCGCGGCGATGCTCTCCACGACCATCAGGACGACGAGCTGCGGGAGGAC
This sequence comes from uncultured Actinomycetes bacterium, assembly GCA_963731055.1. Lineage (GTDB taxonomy): Bacteria > Actinomycetota > Acidimicrobiia > Acidimicrobiales > CADCTF01 > DATLED01. The sequence goes on from CAVSUD010000011.1 coordinate 39,848, forward strand.
CCGGATCAGGTGGACCGGTCCGTAGACCTTCAGGACGGTGCGGAGCCGGTGCCGGAACCGGAGGCGGGCGACCCGCTCCTCGAGCTCCCCGGAGGCATCACCCAGCACGAGGTCCCGCGCCCCGGCGACGGTCGCCTCGCGGTGGCGCACCCGCGCCCCCGGGGCCACGACGACGCGGGCGCCGGCGATCTGGGCCCGCCAGCACAGGTCGAGGTCCTCGCCGAACATCGGCAGATGCCGGCGTCGAACCCGCCGAGGGTCGCGAACAGGTCGGCCCGGACGAGGGTGCACCCGCCGGGGACGACGAACACGTCGCGCACGGCGTCGTGCTGCTCCTGGTCGAGCTCGCCGCGCTCGGCCGTACGGCGCGGACGACGCCGGCCTTGTCGGCCGACGCGCCGACGCCGCAGCAGGCGACGCGGGTCGTCCCAGTCGACGAGCTTCGGCCCGACGACGCCGGCGTTCGAGCGGAAGGCCTCCTCGACGAGGAGCGCGCAGGGCGTCGGGGTCGAGGCGCGACGTCGTCGTGGAGGAACACGTAGAACGACGGCGCCTTCGACGACGCCGAGGACGTCGTTGGCGGCCGGCCGCGAAGCCCGGGTTGGCCTCGAGGCGCCGGACGTAGGCCGAGGGCAGCGACGGCGGCGACGCGCGGCGTCGGGTCCTCGCCGACTGGCCGCGTCGATGACCAGCACCGAGAGGTTCGGGTAGTCCTGGGCTGCCAATGCGGCCGAGGCGTCTCCTCGAGCCAGGGCCCGGCGTCGCAGGTGACCACCACGGCGACGACCGCGGGCACGCCGACGGCCGGGGCCTCGTCCTCGTCCGTGGTCTGGGTCGACATGGCCGAGTCACGCTAGTGGTGGGTGTCCGTCCGATCGTGCGGACGGAATGCTTGCAAAAGTTATACAGAAAGCGTAGAGTGGCAAGCATGGCCGAGACCCCCCTGCAGGACCTGACCAAGACGCTCACCGATGCGGCCTACGTCGCGGTCGGCTTCGGCGTCATCGCCTTCCAGAAGGCCCAGGTACGTCGTCGTGAGCTCGAGCAGCAGCTGAACCTCGGCGATCTGCGCGAGCAGCTCACGACCTTCGCAGCCGAGGCCGAGGGGCGCATCGAGCCCGTCGTCGAGGCCGTCGAGGCCTCCCTCGACCAGTTCGAGGAGCGCCTCCCGGAGTCCGCCCGCGAGGTCTTCAAGCAGGTCCGCACCACGGCCAAGGACGCCGGCGAGCAGTTCCGCACCCGCCTCAACGAGTACCGGACCACCGCCGCCGCATAGCCGCTCCGCACGCCGCCCCTCCCCCCCGGGGCCGTGCGTCCGGAGATGAGGACGAGGGACCCCGTTGCGGGTCCCTCGTCCGCGTCCGGGCTCAGGACCGCCGGAGGGCGATCCCGACCCAGAGGCCTTCCTCCCAGCCGGTCGGCTTCACGAGGAGCAGGCCGAGGGATCGCAACCGCTCCACGAACACCCACGACGCCACCGGCGGGCCGCGATGCCCGGCGTGGCACCACCGGACGTAGGCCGCGTACAGCTGCTCCTCCCGCTGACGCCCGACGGGGGCATCGAGGCACGTGGCCTCGAGGAAGCGTTCCGGCTCGACCGCCGCGGCCACCCGGACCCTCGCGCCGCGCAGGACGATGACGGCGCGGCAGCAGCCCGAGCACGGCGGGGCGCAGGACCGGCCCCACGAGGGCCAGGGTGGCGATCGAGGCCATGACGCCGAGGGCGGGGTGCGAGGCCGTACACGCGGCCACGAGCGCGACGTCGAGGCCGAGCACGCCGCCGTTGCAGGTGAGATCCCGCACGGCCCGCCACGCCGGGACGTGGTGCCGGGCCTCGGGGGGCGGAGCCCGGTACGGACCACGCGGTGGCGGGGGGCCCGGCGGCGGGCGCCAACGCACGCGTCCGGTGCCGGCCCCGGGCCGCGGCGCGGGAGCGGTGAGCACGTCGTGGGCGCCGGCCACGACCCGGAACAGCTCGTCGGTGCCCCCGAGATCGGGATGTACGACCCGCACGAGGTGTCGGTAGGCCGTGCGGACCTCCTCGTCGGACGCGCCCGGCCCGAGCCCGAGGACGCGATGCGGATCGGCGCGGAGCCGGCCCGCGCCGCCCCCGGAACCCGACAGTGCCTCGGCGGCCGCGTCGATCAGACGGACGAGCTCCGGGGTGCCTCCGCGCAACGGCGCCACGCGGCGCGCCAGCCGGCGCTGCGCGGCCCGCACCTCCGCCTTCGTCGCCCCGGCTCCCACCCCCAGGAGCAGCCGCGGGTCCACGTTCGTCGCGCCCGGGCCTCAGGCCGCGGGCGATTGCTCCCGCCAGTGGTCGAGCACGTCGCGAAGGGTCTCGTCGAGCGGAATCTCGGGGACCCAGCCCGTCGCCGCCCGCAACCGGGTCGCGTCGCCCCGGAGCACCGGCACGTCCACCGGCCGGAGCTCGACGGATCCGGTGCGTAGCTCGAGGTCGACGCCGGACAGCTCGATCATCCGGCGGGCCAGGTCGCCGATGAGGACGTCCTCGCCGGAGCACACGTTGTAGGTCTCGCCGGGCTCGCCTCGCACGACCAGGGCGCGGTAGGCCCGCACCACGTCGCGGACGTCGGTGAGATCGCGCCGGGGCGAGGGGTTGCCCATCTGCAGGACCGTCGCCCCGGACCGCTCCGCCTCGATGATCCGCTTGGCCAGGTCGGACACGACGAAGCCGGGCGCCTGCCCGGGCCCGATGTGGTTGAAGGGGCGGACCACGAAGACCGGCAGCCCGTACCCGAGGAAGGCCTGCCGGGCCGCCACCTCCGCCGCCACCTTGCTGGCCGCGTACGGCGACACCGGGGAGACCGGGGTCTCCTCGGTGAGCGGGAGCTGCGCCGGCTGGACCGGCCCGTAGACCTCGGCCGAGCTGACGACGAGGACGCTCGGCGGCGCCTCGAGCCGGCGCGCCGCGTCGAGCACGTGCAGGGTGCCGTTGGCGTTGACCGTGAACGCCGCGGCCGGGTCGTGCCACGACGAGCCGACGCTGGCCCAACCGGCGAGGTGGTACACCGCGTCCGGCCGGATCTCCTCGAGCGAGGCGCGCACGGCGGTGGCGTCGGTGACGTCCACCTCCTCGCCGGTGACGACGACGTCGTCCCCCTCCTTCTCGAGGTGGGCCGACAGCCATCGGCCGACGAACCCTCGACCTCCCGTCACCAACGCTCTCATCCGCCCGAACCCTACCGACGGCCGGTGGGGCGGCCGGCCCGCTCGGTGTAGACGGCCTCGTGGGCCGCGGCTGTCGCGTCCCACGTGTAGCGGCCGGCGACCTCCAGTCCGAGGGCGCGCCGACGGGCGCGCTCCGTCCCGCGCTCCGGATCCAGGATCTCGCGGAGGGCGCGCTTCGAGGGCACCGGCGTCGCCGGCCCGGGCCAGCCACGGGGCACCGTCCGTGATCTCCTCCATCACCGATCCCTCGGTGGTGACGACCGGAGCGCCGCAGGCGAGGGCCTCGAGCGCCGGGAGGCCGAACCCTTCCTCCAGCGCGGCGTAGACGACGGCCTCGGACCGACGGACGAGGGGCGGTATCACGGCGTCGGGGACGTAGCCGGTGCGGACGATGCGACGGCGATGCGGGCTGGCCGCCAGGGCCGCTTCGAACGGCTCGTTGCCCCACCCCGAGCCCCCGGCGACTACCAGCTGCAGATCGGGATGGTCGGCGGCCAGGGCGTCGAAGGCGGCCACGAGGGTGGCCACGTCCTTGCGCGGCTCGAGGGTGCCCCAGAACGCGAGGTAGGGACGTCGGATGCCGAGCGGGGCGAGGACGCGCGTCGTCGGCCATCGCATCGCCGTCGGGCCGGAACAGCTCGTGGTCGACGCCGTGGGGGACGACGTGGACGGGGCACCGGGGGTCGAGCAGCTCGGTGAGCCGGCGGCCGGTGGGCCCGCTGACGCAGACGATCGCGTCGGCCCGCTCGGCCGCGGCCCGGATGGCACGGGTGAACACGGCCACCTTCACCTTCTCGTGCCACTCGGGATGGTCGAAGAACGTGAGGTCGTGGACGGTGACGACCCGTGGCACCTTGGCCAGCTCCGGCATCGTGTAGTGCGGCCCGTGGTGCACGTCGATCCCCCAGCGATCGACGAAGCGGGGGCTGGCGACCTGTTCCCACACCAGCCGGCGGGCCCGGCCGTTGGGGACCACCGGCGCGCACGTCGGCCGCCGGCGCCAACGACCGCCATCGCTCGGCGTCGTCGCGACGGGTGGAGAGGTGCAGCTCGACGTTGCCCCGGGCGTGCAGGGCCCGCACGAGCTCCACGACATAACGTCCCGCGCCGCGGGGATCGTGCGGGATGGCGCTGACGTCGATCCCGACCCCGGTCACGACAGCGCCCGCCAGAGCTCGTCGTGCCGCCTCGCCGCCGCCTCCCACGTGAGCTCCTTCGTGAGCTCCAGCCCGGCCGTCACCAGCTCGCTCCGGACGCGATCGTCCGAGGAGGCGCGCACGAGCGCGCCGGCGATGGCGGCGACGTCCAGCGGATCGACCTCGAGGACGGCGCCGGTCCCGGCCGTCGACGGCACCGACGCACTGGCCACGACCGGCGTGCACTCGCGCATCGCCTCGACCGGCGGGAGGCCGAAGCCCTCGGCCAAGGGCACGAAGGCCAGGCACCGGGCCCGGCGGTAGAGCCCCGCCAGCTCGGCCCCCCGGACCTCCCCGGCCAGCACGACCCCCGGCGGGATCGACGAGGCGGGGAGGGAAGGACCCCAGCCGTCGGTGCCGACGACGACGAGCGGCCACGGCTCGGTCAGCTCCGACCGGGCCCGGCCGTAGGCCTCGAGGAGGCGGGCCAGGTTCTTCCGGGGCTGCAGGGTGCCGACCGTCAGCAGGAACCCGTCCCGCACGCCGAGGCGGTCGAGGATCCGCTGCGCGCCGGCGAGGTCGGCCGGCGGGAGGTGGTCCGCCCCCTCGGCGACGACCTCGACGCGTCGATGGTCCGCGCCGGCCGCGACGAGGGCGTCGGCCGCCGGCGGGGCCGGCACGACGAGGAGCTCGACCTCGGCGAGGGCGCGCTCGGAGGGCCGCCTCGTGCCAGCGCCGGCCCCGCGGCGGATAGGCCTCCGGGACGGCGCGCCACGCCAGGTCGTGCACCATCACCGACCGCGTTCCCTTCGGGAAGGCGAGGGACGTCGAGTGGACGACGTCGATCCCGTCGGCGGGCGCACCGACGAGGCGGCGATCCCACGCCCGGGTGAGGAGCCGGCCGGGCAGGCGCGACGCCCGCACGGGATGCCCGTGCGCGGCGAGGGAATCGGGAGTCGTCGACGGCCGGCTGGCGTGCAGGGCGAGGCCGGGCCCCTCGGCGCCCATGGCCGCGAGACCCTGCAGCAACCCGAGGGTGTACGTGCCGATGCCGCTGGTCGCCCCGGCGACCGAGCGCCGGAGCTGCTCGACGACGAGCATCACCTCGAACGACGAAGCCGCGGTCACGGCCGAGCGCCTCGCGCCGCGATGGCGTCGCCGTACAACGCCAGGAGCCCCTCCACGCAGTCGGCCCACGTGAAGCGGGCCGCATGGATCGGACCCCGGGAGGCGAGCTCGGCCGCGATGGCGCTCGTCGTCGACGACGGAAGCGATGGCGTCCGTCAGCGCCTCGAGGTCGCCGACGGGCACGAGGAGGGCGGCTCCATCCAGCACCTCCGGCAGCGATCCGGCCGCCGTGGCCACGACCGGGAGGCCGGCGGCCATCGCCTCCAGCGGCGGGTAGCCGAAGCCCTCGTAGACGGACGGCGCGACCAGGGCGACGGCGCCGGCGAGCAGGTCGGCGCGGGTCGCGACGTCGACCCAGCCGAGCCGCCGGATGCGATCGCCATGGGCGGACCGGCCGATGGCCTCGGCGAGGGCGTCGGTCCCCCACCCGTCCGGACCGGCCACGACCAGGTGGAGGCCAGGACGAGCCGCCGCCAGGCGATCGAAGGCCCGCACCAGCGCCGGCAGGCCCTTCCGGGGTTCGACCGTGCCGAGGGCCAGGAGGTAGCGGTCGGCGCCCGCCACCGTGCGACCTCGTGCCGCGTCGCCGGTGACGGCGGTGGCATCGAGGCCCGACGGCACGACCCGCACGCGATCGGCCGGCACCCCCAGGAGCTCGACCACCTCCTCGGCGATGGCCGTGGCCAACGTGTGGACCCACGCGCCCCGCCGCACGGCCCGCCGCACCAGGGCGGGGTAGCGCAGGCTGGCCGGCGCGCACAGCTCGGGGAAGCGGACCGCAGTGAGGTCGTACACGGTGACGACCGCGGCGGCCCGGCGGGTCGGGGGCACGACGAAGTTCGTCCCGTGGACGACGTCGACGGCGCCCGTCCACCACTCCGCCGGCGCCGCATCCGAACGGGACCACACGCGGCCGAGCACGCCGGCCGGCATCGGACGCGACACGACCCGGACCCCGACCGGCACGACCTCGGCCAGCGCCCCCGTGCCCCGGGCCGTGAGGCCGTAGGCGGTGACGCCCACCCCCTCCCGGGCGGCCAGCTCCCGCACCGCTCCCCGGGTGAAGGTGGCCACGCCGGTGCCCTCGCCGATGAGCGGCGTGGCGTCGATGGCGATCCTCATGAAGGGGTTGAACCTAGTGGCGGGGTACGCTGGGTGACCCCTCCACGGGGGCACTCCCCTCCCGATGACCGACCTCTCCCTGCCCTCCCGGACGATCACACCCAAGGGCCACCTCGGCGCCCGCGTCCGCGACATCTTCCGCTACCGCGAGCTGCTCGTGAACCTCGTCCGCAAGGACCTCAAGGTCAAGTACAAGTCGAGCGTCCTCGGCTTCTTGTGGTCGCTGCTGAACCCGGCGATGCTCCTGCTCGTCTACTACTTCGTGTTCTCGGTGTTGCTCGGGAGCGGGATCCCGCGCTTCCCGATCTACCTGTTGTCCGGCCTCCTGGTGTGGAACCTCTTCAACGTCGGGTTCATCACCGCCACCGGGTCCGTCGTCGGCACATCCGGGATCGTCAACAAGGTCTGGTTCCCCCGCGAGGTGCTCCCGTTGTCGGCCATCGGCGCCGCCCTCGTCCACTTCTTCCTGCAGGGCCTCGTGATGATCGTGACGCTCCTGATCTTCCGGCACCCAGTCGAGTGGCGCTACCTCCCGATGCTGCCGTTCGCGCTGTTCGCCTTGTTGGTGTTCACGGCCGCGCTCTCGATCTTCTTCTCCGCCGTCAACGTGTACCTCCGGGACATGCAGCACCTGGTGGAGATCGCGCTCCTGCCCTGGTTCTGTCTGCTCGCCGATCGTCTACAACTACGACCTGATCGCGGCGAAGCTCGGGCGGTTCTCGGGCCTGTACCTGATCAACCCGGTGACCCCCGTGCGTGTTGGTGTTCCAACGAGCCATCTACGGCGGCTACAGCAACGCCGTGCACCAGTTCCCCTACTGGTGGTACGCCCGCAACATCGTGGTCGTCCTCATCGCCAGCCTGGGTCTTCTCGCCTTCAGCCTGACGGTCTTCCGGCGCCTCGAGGGCAACTTCACCGAGGAGCTGTAGCGCGTTGGCAGCCGCCGTCGAGATCGACCGGGTCTCGAAGTCGTTCAAGCTCTATCGCGAGAAGTACACCTCGACGAAGGAGCGCCTGATCCACCTGGGCCGCGTGCCCCACGAGAGCTTCCAGGCCCTCGACGACGTCTCCCTCGAGATCGAGGCCGGGACGACGATGGGGCTCCTCGGCCACAACGGGTCGGGCAAGAGCACCTTGCTGAAGTGCATGGCCGGCATCCTCCAGCCGTCGAACGGTTCGGTGCGCACGGTCGGCCGTCTGGCGGCGCTCCTCGAACTGGGCGCCGGCTTCCACCCCGACCTGACCGGCCGGGAGAACGTCTACCTGAACGCCTCGATCCTCGGCCTGAAGAAGGGCTTCGTCGACAAGGTCTTCGACGACATCGTCGGGTTCGCCGAGCTCGAGCGGTTCATCGACACGCCGGTGAAGCACTACTCGTCGGGCATGTACATCCGGCTGGGGTTCGCCGTCGCCATCCACGTCGACCCCGACATCCTCCTCGTCGACGAGGTGCTGTCCGTCGGCGACGAGTCGTTCCAGCGCAAGTGCCTCGACAAGGTCCGGACCTTCCAGCAGGAGGGGCGCACGATCGTCGTGGTCACCCACGCCGCCGACCTGGTGCGCCAGATGTGCGACCGGGCCGCCGCGCTCGACCACGGGAAGCTCGTGGTGGAGGGCGATCCGAACGACGTGATCCGCGAGTTCCGTGAACGCCTCATGTCCGGGGTCACCTCGGCCGCCGACGTGTCCCCCGAGATGGCCCGCTCCGAGCTGTCGCCGCTGTGGGGCAAGGTCCGGATCGAGGAGGTGGAGGTCCTGTATCCCGAAGCCGACCGCCACAACGTGCACCCCGACGAACCCCTCCGCTTCGACGTGCACCTCGAGTCCAACGAGCCCGTCGACGACGTCGTGATCGGCATCGCCGTCTACGGCCCGATGGGCGAGTTGATCTTCGGCACCAACAGCTCGCTGAAGGGGGCCGAGCTCGGCGTCGTCGACGGCAAGCGCCGCGTCCGCTTCGACCTCGGCCGGGTGCCCCTCGTCGACGGCACCTACGGCCTCACCGTGGGCGCCCACACCCTGAGCGGTCTCGTCTACGACCACTGGGAGCAGAAGCGCCGCTTCGAGGTCCAGGCCGGCGGCAAGGACCAGGGGATGATCGCCCTGCCCGTGCACGTCACGGTGCACTGACCGTCGTGGCCGGGCTCCGCGCGCTCCTGCGGCCCCTGAACCGGCAGCTGCGCCAGCACGCCGAGGACGTCTCGCTCCCCCGGCTCGACCAGCTCTCGGGCCAGATCGAGGACGTGCGCCTCGCCACCGTCGACGTCCGCCGCATCGTCACCGACGACCTCGACGCCTCGAACGAGGTCGCCGCGCTGCTCGGCCGGTCCCTCCAGGAGCTGACCGCGACCGTGGCCGCGCTCCGGGACGAAGTGGCCGAGCTCCGGGCCCGCCTCGACCGCTCGTAGCCCGGTGCTCTTCGACCTCCAGGGGGCGCAGAGCAAGGACCACCGCGATCGCGGCGTCGCCCGGTACGTGACCGAGGTCGCCCTGGCCCATGAGCGCCTCGGCGACTCGTCGCCCGTCACCACGTACCTCCTCAACCCCGACCTCCCGCTCCCGGGCGGGATCGAGCCACTGGTCGCCGCCGGGAAGCTGCGGTTCGTCGACGAGCCCGGCGTCTACGAGGGCGCCGATCTCCTGCACGTGGCGTCGCCGATCGAGCTGGCCATCCCCATCGACCGGCTCCTGCCGCCGGTCGCGCGCCGCCGGCCTGCGGGTCGTGGTCACCCTCTTCGACCTCATCCCCCTGGCCCTGCCCGAGACGTACCTCGAGGATCCCGGCCAGCGGCGTCGCTACCTCGCCCGTCTCGAGCTCGTGCGCGGGGCGGACGGCGTCCTGACCATCTCCGAACACGTCGCCGCCGACGTGGTCGCCCGACTCGGGGTGCCGACACGACGCGTCCGGGCCACCCCGCTCGTGGCGTCGGCCGCCTTCCGGCCCGCGCCGCCGCGTGGAGCGTGAGCGCATCGTGTTGTGCACGGCGGGCAGCGACGGCCGCAAGAACGTCGAAGGCCTGCTGCGGGCCTGGTCCCTCCTGCCCGAGGGCGTCCGGCGACGGTGGACCCTCGTCGTCGCCGGCGCCCTGCCGCCGCAGCACCGCCACCACCTCGAGGTGATGGCCGAAGGGCTGGGGTTCGCCGACGGGCTGCGGTTGACGGGGTACGTCGACGAGGCCGATCTCGTCGCCCGCAACCAGTCCGCCGATCTCGTCGTGTTCCCGTCGCTCGCCGAGGGGTTCGGCCTGCCCGTGGTGGAAGCCCTGGCCTGCGGGACGCCCGCCATCGCCGGCGACAACACCTCGATGATCGAGCTGCTGCCCGACGCCGCCCGGTTCGACGCCACCTCCCCCTCCGCCATGGCGGCGGCGATCGACCGGGCGCTCACCGATGCCGCCCACCGAGAGGCGCTGACGGAGTTCGCCCGCTCGCGGCCCCGGCGCACGTGGGACGACGTCGCCGCCGAGACCCGTTCGTTCTACGCCGACGTTCCTCGTTCGCCGGCGCCGGCCACGGCCCCGAAGGTCAGGCCGCATCGCATCGCGTTCGTGTCGCCCCTGCCGCCCCAGCCCGGGGGCGTGGCGGACTACAGCGCCAAGCTGCTCGACGCCCTGCGGTCCCGCGCCGACGTCCGGGTCGATGCCTTCGTGGACGGCCCGGCCCACCACCGCGCCGACGTGGTGGCGGCCGGCGGAGCCCGTCCGCTCGCCGCCTTCGAGCGGGTCGAGGCGATGGAGGGCTCGTACGACGACGTGGTCGTGGCCCTCGGGAACAGCGAGTTCCACACGGGCGGACTGGCCCTCGCCCTGCGCCGGCGCTGCACCGTGTTGGCCCACGACGTGCGCCTGACGACGCTCTACCGGTTCGCGCCGTGGCAGCACCCCGACGCGACGCCGGGTGGCTTCCACGCCACCCTGCAGCGCATGTACGGCGGCCGTCTCCCGTGCGGCCTCGGCGAAGCGGGCGAGCTTTCGCCGGCGGAGATCGAGCGCTGGGGGGTGCTCATGGCCCGTGACGTCATCGCCGGCGCCGCCCGCTTCCTCACCACGTCCGCGTTCGCGGCGGAGCTGGCCCGTCTCGACGCCCGGCCGGAGGATCGTGACCGCGTGGGCTTCGTCCCCTTCGCCGTCGGACCGACGGTCGAACCGGCCCCCCAGCCGACGCCGCTGGTGGTCAGCCTCGGCGTGTTGAACCGCACGAAGTCGGGCCCGCTCCTCGTCGAGGCCTTCGCCGCCGCCGCCCCCGACCCCGCCACGCTCGCCTTCGTCGGGCCGGCCGGCGCGGAGGACGCCGCCGACGTGGTCGCCGCCGCCGAGCGCGCCGGTGTCCGCGATCGCGTCGAGATCGTCGGCGCCGTCGACGAGGCCGACTACCGACGCTGGCTGGCGCGGGCCTGGGTCGCCGTCCAGCTCCGGTCGTCGACGAACGGCGAGTCATCCGCCGCCATCGGGGACGCGCTCGCGGCCTCGCTCCCGACCATCGTCACCGCCATCGGCGCCAACCGCTCCTTCCCGCCCGGCGTCGCCGTGCAGGTGCCCGCCGACGTGACCCCCGAGGGCCTGGCCGGCGAGCTCCGGTCCTTGCTCACCGACGGCGGCCGGCGTCGGACCCTGGCCACCGCGGCGCGTGCCCATGCCGACGCCTCGACGTTCGACGCCGCCGCCGATGCGCTCGTCACCGCACTTCGCCTTCCGCCAGTGGAAGTGGTCGCCCCGACCGCTCGGTGATCGCCCTCCGGCGACCACTTCCGCTCAACGAACCGGGTCGGTGTCCTCGGCCTCGAGGTTGTCGATGGCGTCGATCGTGGCCTGGTGGAGGCGGTTGACGGAGGCGATCACGTTGTCGAACTGCCACTGGAGGGCCTTGGCCATGAGGCGCTTGAGGAACGCTCCGCCGGGCTTGTTCGAACGGACGGGCGCGCGCTCCATCCGGACGAGGTGACGCAGGGGGAGGCTGGCCGTGCCCTCCGCCGGCGCCGACGCCTTGCGATGGAGGGCCCGGTCCTGCACCGCCCGTTGCTGCACCAACGCCTGGAGGTCGGCGGCCGAGGCGCCGCTCGCCGGCGCCGCCGGCGCCGTGTCGGACTCGACCCGACGAGGGGCGAACCCGCCGGCGAGGGCCGAGGCCATCTCCGGCTCGGGATCGACGACGACCTTGGCCGGGTCGACGCCCGCTGCGACCAACGCGGCCCGTTCCCCGTCCGTCGCCACCCGCACCTCGGCGGCCTTGGCCAGCACCAGGTTCGCCCACGCCCGGCTCACCGTGCCCGGCACGCGATCGAGGCGGACCTCCGTGCGGGCGGCCCGCTGCACCACCGTGCGCAACGCCAGTCGGCCCGGGAAGAGCGCCCGTGCATCGGAGCCCGCGGCCAGCGCGGCCGCGTCGAGGCGGAGGTGCACGACGTCGGCGCCCCGCACGAGGGAGGCGAGCCGCGCCGCGCCACGAGGACCGCCGGGGTCGGCGGTGTGGTGGGCGGCGGACGGCAAGGGGGAGACCACGGTGACGTCGTCGCCGGCCGCCACCAACCGGCGCACGAGCGCGAACGTCGCCGCCGACTCCGGTCCCGGCATCGTCGGATAGGGCCCGGCGACCACGACCCGGCTCATGCCGGCAGCTCCTCGAGGGCCGCTTCCATCCGGTCGAGCACGACCGGCCAGGTGTAGTCCCGCAGGACGTAGTCGCGCCCTTGCGGCGCGAGCGCCCGCATCGCTTCGGGCTGCTCGGCCACGAGGGCGAGGGACTGCGCGAGCTCGTCCGGGTCGCGGTAGGTGAAGCCGGCGCCGGAGCGCCCGCAGTGCCAGGCCACCACGGCACTGCCGGCGTTGGCGATGACGCCGGTGCCGGCCAGCCACGACTCCATGATCGTGCGGGAGAAGCTCTCGTTCTTCGACGGCTGGACGTAGGCGGCGGCGGCGGCGAAGACGTCGACCGAGCTCCTCGTAGGCCACCAGCCCGAGATCGTGCACCCGCGACGCCACGATGGGCGCCGGGTCGACGGGGCCGACGCCGGTGGTCACGAGGTCGAGGTCGACCCCGTACTCGCACGACGGCGCGGGCGAACGCGCCGAGCAGCTCATCCCAGCCCTTGCCGCCCTCGCGCCGGCCGCCGTAGTAGACGAACGGCCGGCCCAGTGCCGTGCCGTGGCCCGGAACCCTTCGCGGCGTCGTACGCCGGCGGGACGTGGACGCCGGCGCCGGTGACGAACGCGGCGCGAGTCCGTCGCGCCCGGCCGATCCGGCGGGCCAGGTCACGCTCGGGCTCGGACAGGAACCAGACCTGGGCCGAGCCGGTCAGCAGCGGCTTGAACGATCTCGAGGTAGGCGTAGTGCTCGTCGTGGAGGCAGGGCATGACGATCGTGCGGTCCGGTGCCGACGCTGGCGCACGACGAACGTCGTCCAGAACAGGTACGGCGACAGGACGATGGCCCGGTAGTCTCGGCCGTGCCGACGAGGTGGTGGAAGAGCTCGGGGACGCGGAAGCGTGCCGTTCACCCACGTCCTGCTGCTCGTCGGGCGTCGACCGGGAGCGCCGAGCTGGATGCGGCCCTCGATCGTGTCCCGCATGCGCTCGGTCGCCGTCGTGTGCACCGTCGGGAAGCGCCGCACGCCGCACACCGTCGCCGTCGACGAACTCGCGCCCGGCGGGTAGCGCGTTGGCCCAGGTGTGGTGGTCGCGGGCGCAGGTGGTGAGGACGTCGACCTCCCAGCCCCGCCCGACCAGCCCCACGGCCGCCTCCCGCAGCACCGACTCCGATCCGCCGACGACGCCCTCGCCGTAGCGCGGCGTCACGAACGCCAGCCGGCCGCGGCTCATCGGACGTGCTCCTCGAGGAGGTCGAGCAGGCGCCGGCGGGTGCGGTCGAGGGAGAAGTCGTCGGCTCGGCGGCGACCGGCCTCGAGGATCTCGGCCCGCAGCGGATCGTCGGTCATGACCCGGTGCACAGCGGCGGCCACGACGACCGGCTCCTTGGTCGGGAGGAGGACCCCTGCGTCGCCCACGGTCTCGGGGACGGCGGCGGCCGCCAGCGCGACGACGGGCAGCCCGAAGTGCATCGCCTCGACGGCCGGCACCTTGAAGCCCTCGTGCTCGCTCAGGCACACGAACACGTCGGCGGCGCGGTAGCAGGCCAGCTTCTCGTCGTGGGAGATCGTGTCGGTGAACTCGACCACGTCGGCGACGCCGAGCTCGTCGGCCAGCAGTTCGAGCGACCGGTAGTAGACGTTCGAGGTCCGGCCCCCGACGAGCGTGAGTCGGGCCTTCGGGTCGTAGAGCTCGCGATAGGTGGCGAACGCCGCGATCGACGTCGTGTTGACACTTGTTGGGCGCCACCCGCCCGATGAAGAGCCAGCGGGTGCCACCCCCGGCCGTCTCGCGCTCGCAACCGCTGCAACAGCCGCGCGTTGGGCGAACCGGCCAGCTCCTTGGGATCGAGCAGGACCGGGCTGACGGCGGTCGGCGCATAGCCGGCCTCGGCCAGATCGCCCGCACTGAAGGTCGAGTTGGCGATGGCGAAGCGGGCCGAGGGCGCGAGCCGCCGCATCTCGCCCAGCGCCGTGCGGAGGTTCTCGGCCGCGCCGGGTTCCCAACGCTCGAAGAACAGGGGCGGCGTGATGTTGTGGAAGTAGACGCCGAACGGCACGTCCTGGTCGAGGAGGAACGGGGTCATCCGGCTCCCGGTCGAGAGCTGGAAGAGGATCCAGGCCTCGCCGTTGCGTCCGTCCGCCGCCCGGTCCCACGTGGAGTAGTGACGGCCGAGCTTCTTCACCGCCGCCTGCGCGTCGTCGTAGAAGATCTCGCTCTCCCACCCGGCCGAGCGCAGCGCGTCCTGCGTGAGGCGGACGTGGACCCCGATGGCGTCCCCGGCCGCCAGGTTCGGGACGAACTGGTGGAGCACCCGTGTCGTCACCGGCCGCCCACCCGGTCTTCGAGGGCCTCGACCCGGTCCCGCAGCTCCTGCACGTCCCCGTCGAGGGCGTCGACCCGGTTGGCCACGGTCACCCCGAACCGGGCCGTGGCCTGTCCGAACGCGGAGATCTGGTGGCCGAGGAAGCGGAGGTACCAGATCATCAGCTTCTTCAGCACCCGCTTCACGAGCGAGACGCCCGGCACCCGGGAGGCCGTGGGCACCTGGAGGTCGATGGTCGCCTGGCGCTCCAACAACAGGGCGCCGTGCCGGAGGTCGTCGGGCCGGAACTCGCTCGCCGCCAGTCGAGCGGCGGCGGCCCGGATCCGCTGCACGGTGGAGGAGGGGAAGTCCGCCTCGGCGGATCGGGCGTCGGCCGCCCGGACGATCTCGTCGACGAGGGCGGCGCGCGGCAGGACCGGCGTTCTCGGTTCAGTGGCCACGGCCGGGACAGCGTAGTGGTGACAGCCGGGGGGCGGTCGGCGTGGGTCTCGACCGGGCGTAGCCTTCCGTGGTGCGTCTCCGCCTCTACGCGACCGTGCCGATCGCGCTCGTCGCCCTCCTCCTCGCCCCGACCCCGGCGCCGGCCGACGAGGCCTCGCCGCCCCAGGCGGGGCGGCTGCTGGTCACCTTCGATGACGCGACGCCGTCAGCCGTGCGGGCCGCGGCCCACCGCGCCGCCGCCGGCCACCTCGAGCGACGCCTCGGGGCGATCGACGCCGACGTGGTCGAGGTCGCCGACGTGGACGGGGCGCTCGCCGAGTACCGCCGCCGGGGCGACGTCGTCGCGGCCGAGGTCGACGGAACGGTCCACGCGCTGACGGCGCCGCTCGACAACGCCTACGACCTCCAGTGGAACCTGAGGCCGCTCGGGGCGGGCAACGAGGGCACGCTGAACTGGGAGCCCGTCTACCCGGCCGCCCAGGGCGCCGGTGTCGTCGTGGCCATCGTCGACACCGGCCTCCGCCTCGGCGGGAACGACACCCCGGTCAACGTGCTGACCGATCGCGATCCGCGACTTCGTGAACGACGACGACACCGCCGAGGACGAGAACGGCCACGGCACCCACATCGCCGGCACGATCGCCCAGCGCACGAACAACCCGCAGGGCGTCTCCGGCGGCTGCGTCCCGAGCTCGCCGAACGCCTGCTTCAGCGTGGCCGGCGTCGCCCCGCTGGCCTCGTTGCTCCCGATCAAGGTCCTCGACAAGTTCGGCGAGGGAAGCGTGTCGGACACGGCGGCCGGCATCCTCTACGCCGTCAGCCAGGGCGCCAAGGTCGTGAACCTCTCGCTCGGCGGCGAGTACTCCCGCACCCTGTGCGACGCCGTGGAGGTCGCCTCCCGCACCGCCCTCGTCGTCGCGGCGTCGGGAAACGAGGCCGAGGGCGGGTTCCAGCCGGTGTCGTATCCCGGCGCCTGCCGCCGGGCCATGGGCATCGGCGCGGCTCCGCGGCGAACGGCTCGCGCTGCCCGTACTCCAACGCCGGTTGCGAGCTGTCGGCCACGGGCCCGGGTGGTGACCTCAGCGGTAGCGGGCGCCTGTTCCCACGGTCCGGTGATCAGGAGGACCCCCGCAACGGGATCCTCCAGGAGGCCTACGACCCGGGCCGCACCACCAACAACGGGTTCGGGTTCTTCTTCGACTCCGGCACCTCGATGGCCGCTGCGCACGCCGCCGGCGCCGCCGCCGTGCTGCTCGGCATCAACCCCGACCTCGAAACCGTGCGCCGCGCCATGTTGGCCGGCACCCGGGAGGCCGGTGCCCCCGGTCCCGACGACGAGTACGGCGCCGGGGCCCTCGACCTGGCCAAGGCCGTCGCCCTGCTCCGGTCCGGGAGCGTGCCGGCACCGAAGGACGCCCTCGGCTACTGGATGGTGGCCACCGACGGCGGGATCTTCGCCTTCGGCGACGCCGCGCTTCCTCGGGTCGACCGGCGACCTCAAGCTGAACTAGCCGATCGTCGGCCATGGCCCGCACGGCGACCGGCCGGGGCTACTGGCTGGTGGCGTCCGACGGCGGGATCTTCGCCTTCGGCGACGCCGCCTTCTTCGGCTCGACCGGAGCGATCAAGCTCAACCAGCCGATCGTCGGCATGGCCGCCACCGCGACGGGCAACGGCTACTGGCTGGTGGCTCGCGACGGCGGGATCTTCGCCTTCGGCGACGCCCGCTTCTTCGGCTCGACGGGGGGCACGCGCCTCAACCAGCCGATCGTGGGCATGGCCGCCGACCGCACCGGTGACGGGCTACTGGCTGGTGGCCCCCGACGGCGGGATCTTCGCCTTCGGCGACGCCGGCTTCTTCGGCTCGACCGGCGACCTCGCGCTGAACCAGCCGATCGTCGGGATCACGCCCACGCCGACCGGCGACGGCTACTGGCTCGTCGCCACCGACGGCGGGATCTTCGCCTTCGGCGACGCCGGCTTCTTCGGCTCGACCGGGGATCTCAAGCTGAACAAGCCGATCGTGGCCATGACCTCGACCTGCTTCGGCACGGCTACTGGCTCGTGGCCAGTGACGGCGGGGTCTTCGCCTTCGGCGGGGCGCCGTTCCTCGGGTCCACCGGCGATCTCACGTTGAACAAGCCCGTGGTCGCCATGGCGCTGGCCATCGACCACCGCTTCAGCCGGGAGTAGCCGCGGGAACCGGACGAAGGGCTCAGGTCCGTCCGGTTGCGGCCGAACAACACGTGACGCCCCGCCTGTGGTTCCTGGGGTTACTGTGACCGGTCGAGCGGGCTTGATCTGGAGGAGCGGAGCAACCGATGTCCCTGAAGCACCTCCGTCGCGTCCTCGTCGTCCTCTTCGTGCTGGCCGCCGGCACCGCCCTGCCCATCCAGCCGGCGTGGAGCGAGCCCGCGGTGCGCCTCGACGAGTTGCCGGCGGCACCCGGCGCCGTGGTCGACCTCACGTACCCGTCGTCGCACCTCGGGGTGCGCTGGCACGGCGACGAGGGCGACGTCCTCGACCTCCGCTGGCGGGCCTCGGCCTCGCCGTGGTCGGCCTGGCAACCCGTCACGCTGGCCCATGACCTCGGCGACGACGCCACCGGCGTGCGCCTCTCGGGTCTGATCGTGACCGACGACGCCGTCGACGCCCAGGTGCGGGTGCGGTCCGGGTCGCCCGCCGGCGATCGAAGTGGTGGCCATCGACACCGAGCACGGCCCGCGCCACGTCATCGTCGACCACCCGCCGGCGGCGGGCGCGCAGAGCGTCCCGCTCGCGCCGGCGACGACGACCACGACGACGGCCGCCGCGCCGGCCGCCGCGCCGGCCTCCTCCCCTCCTCGCCGCCTCCCGTGCCCCAGCCGAACGTGATCACCCGCTCGCAGTGGGGCGCGGATGAGTCCATGAAGGGATCCGATCCGGCGGCGTTCGCCCCCATCCGGCGCCTCGCCCTGCACCACACGGCCGGCGGCGAAGGCGACGACCCGGCCGCCACCGTCCGGGCGATCTACGCCTACCACACCAAGTCCAACGGGTGGAACGACATCGGCTACAACTTCCTCGTCGACTCGGCCGGCCGGATCTACGAGGGTCGCTACGCCCGCCAATACGTCAACGGCGAGATGCCGACCGGGGAGGACACCGGCCGTCGCGGCGTCATCGGCGCTCACATCAGCGGCAACAACACCGGCACGGTCGGCGTGGCCCTCCTCGGCGACTTCAGCGGGGACAACCGTCCGACGTCGCGCGGCCGTGGCCGCCGTCGAGCGGATGTTCGCCTGGAAGGCCGACCGCCACGACATCGACGTGACCGGCACCGTCACATGGTCGACCGGCGACAGGCCGGCGCTGATCGGCCACCGCGACGCCGGCACGACGGCGTGCCCCGGCGATCGCCTCTACGAGCAGCTGCCGGCCATGCGCCAGCGCATCGCCGTCCGCCGTCGGCCCGGTCAAGCCGAGGCCCACCACCACCGGCTACTGGGTGCTGAGCCGCGACACCGGCGTCTACAGCTTCGGGAACGCCCCGTATCAGGGCGGCGCCGGTGAGATCCCCGCTCCGGCTGCCTCCATGGCCTCGACCCGGTCCGGGAACGGGTACTGGCTGCTCGTCGAGCAACGGGCGGGTCAGCAACTACGGCGACGCCGGCTTCTACGGCTCGACCGGCGGCGATGCGGCTCAACAAGCCGGTGGTCGGCATCGAGCCGACCCCCACCGGCAAGGGCTACTGGGTCCGTGGCCGCCGACGGCGGGATCTTCTCCTTCGGCGACGCCGGCTTCTACGGCTCCACCGGAGCCATGCGGCTGAACAAGCCGATCGTCGGCGATGGCGGCCACCCCGTCCGGCAAGGGCTACTGGCTGGTGGCCGGCGACGGCGGCATCTTCACCTTCGGCGACGCCAAGTTCTTCGGCTCGACCGGCGGCATGCAGCTCAACCCGCCGATCGTCGTCGATGGCGCCGCACCCGAGCGGCACAGGGCTACTGGCTCGGCGCCGCGACGGCGGCATCTTCACCTTCGGGGAGGAGGTGAACTTCTACGGCTCGGTCCCCGGACTCGGGCTGAAGGGCACCGCCGACACCGTGCAGATCCGGGCCACGCCGAGCGGCAAGGGCTACTTCGTGATGGGCGCCGACGGCGGCATCTTCACCTTCGGCGACTCCCGCTTCCACGGCGCGCAGCCGGGCATCCCGGCCATCGACCTGGCCCTGAAGACGAGCGCTTCGGCCTGACCCCTCACCGTCCCGCGTTCGCACCCCGAACGCCGGTCGGCGCGCCCCGGTGGGCGAAAGCGGTAGACCGCAGGGATGGATCTGCTGACGACCCTGCGTACGACCGGCGCCATCCGGGAGTTCACGGAAGACCCGGTGCCCGACGTCGTGCTCGAGCGGGTGCTCGACAGCGCCCGCTTCGCCCCCAACGGTGGGGAACGCGCAGTCGTGGCGGGTCATCGTGGTCAAGGACCCGGCGACTCAAGCCGGTTGCGCGACGCCTACGTCGAGGGGTGGAAGCGCTACCTGGCGATGACGGTGGCCGGCCTGCGGCCCTGGGCGCCGGTGACCGACCGCGAGCGCGAAGCGGAGGCGCTGGCGCCCATCGAGGAGGGCGGGAACGACGCCCGTGGGCCTCGGCCCCTTCGCCGAGCACCTCGACCGGGTCCCGGCCCTCCTCGTGCTCCTCGCCGATCTCCGCCTGTTGGCGGCGGTCGATCGTGACCTCGACCGCTACACCTTCATCGGCGGCGCGTCCGTCTATCCGTTCGCCTGGTCGATCCTGCTGGCGGCGCGGGCCGAGGGTCTCGGCGGCGTGATCACCACCATGCCGGTCCACCGCGAGGACGATGTGAAGACGTTGCTCGGCGTCCCGGACGAGTTCGCGGGTCGCGGCGGTGCTGGCCCTCGGGAGGCCCGTGCACCAACCGACCCGCCTGACGAGGAAGCCGGTCGAGGAGTTCGCCACGACCGACCGCTTCGACGGGGATGCACTCCAGGGCCCCACCTGAGCCGAGGCGGCGTCGGGAGCGCCAGCGAGCAGCCGCCCGCCGAGCGGCAAGGCCTCGGCCCGGAGGGCGGCGCCGCAGAGCAAGGCCGAAGTTACGAGCTGAAGCTGAACTGCACCTCGGTCGAGGGGTGGCGGAGCTTCGACATGGCCTTGGCCTCGATCTGGCGGATCCGCTCCCGGGTGAGGGAGAAATGGCTCGCCGACGTCGTCGAGGGTGCGGGGCTCGCCCCCGTCGAGGCCGTAGCGGAGGCGCAGGATGCTGCGCTCCCGGTCCTCGAGGGGCGCCAGGATCTTCTCGACCTCGCCGGGCAGCGCGGCCTCGAGCGGCGGCCTCCTCGGGGACACGGCCGACTCGTCGCCGACGATGTCGCCCAGCTCGCCGTCGGAGTCCTCCCGGAGGGGCTCGGACAGCGACAGCGGGCTCGCGCGAGTGCGAGAGCAGCGTGCGGACCTTGTCGAAGGGCTCGCCCATGGCCTCGGCCAGCTCGGCCGTGGTCGGGCCGGCCGGCCGAGCTGGTCCTCGAGTCGGGCCCGGGTGCGCTGGAGCTGCTTGACCATGTCGCCGGCGTGCACCGGGAGGCGGATCGAGCGACCCGTGTTGGCGATGCCGCGGGTGATCGCCTGGCGGATCCACCACGTGGCGTAGGTGGAGAACTTGAAGCCCTTGCGGTGGTCGAACTTCTCGACGGCGTGCATCAGGCCGAGGTTGCCCTCCTGGACGAGGTCGAGCAGCGGGCACGCCCGACGCCTGGTACTTCTTGGCGATCGAGACGACGAGGCGGAGGTTGGCCTGGACGAAGCGGAGCTCGGCGGCCTCGCCCTCGGCGACCAGGCGGCGGAGCTGGCGCTTCCGGGCCGGGGTGAGGCGCTCGGCGTGCGAGCTCGCTCCGCGGCCTCGATCCCGACCAGTCGCGGCCTCGGCCAGCGCGGCCTCGTCGTCCTTGGACAGCAGCGTGTGCCGCCCGATGTCGGTCAGGTACAGCCGAACGAGATCCTCGTCAGGAGCTGCTTGATCGCGCTTCGCCACAGAATGCAAACCTCCGAATGCCCGCGCCAGGGTGCGAGAACCTGAGGGTACGCCACGCGACGGCGTACGTCGACCCGAAACTGCCCGAGCCGCGGACTACAGGACCCGGCCGGCCCCGACGGCCGGGCTGGGGCCACCGCCGACGTCGGCGGGACCGCCCCGGAGGAGGCGTCCCCGAAGGCGTAGACGTGACCCTGGGCGGTCACGATGAGGTACCCGGAGCCCGAGGGGCTCGGCATCAGCTCGACGGCGGTCTCGAGGACGCCGGCGCCCGGGCAGGCTGCCCTGGAAGGTGGCGTCGCCGAAGGTGAAGATGCCGCCGTCCTTGGCCACCAGCCAGTAGCCCTGGCCGCTCGGGGTCGGCGCCATGGCGAGACCGGCTGGTTGAGCCGGAGGCTGCCGGTCGAGCCGTGGAACGGCGCATCGCCGAAGGTGAAGATGCCGCCGTCGGTGGCCACCATCCAGTAGCCCTGGCCGCTGCGGGTCGGTGCCATGGCCACGACGGGCTTGTTGAGGCGCGAGGTTGCCGGTCGAGCCGAAGAACGGGGCGTCGCCGAAGGTGAAGATGCCGCCGTCACCGGCGACGAGCCAGTATCCCTGGCGGGCGGCCGTGGCCTCCATCCCGACCACCGGGGAGTTGAACCGCTGGCCGCCCATCGAGCCGTGGAAGGGGACGTCGAAGCTGAAGACGCCGCCGTCCTCCCCGAGGATCCAGTAGCCCCCACCTGGGCCTTCGGTGATGTCGTGGGCGGCGGTGCGCACGCCGATGCCGGGCAACGACCCGCGGAACTGGGCGCCGCCGAAGGAGAAGACGCCGCCGTCCCGGGTCACCACGTGGTACGGGAACGAGGCCACGTTGACGGGGGTGAACCAGTCCGACTTGAGGCTGAAGGCCGAGCGGAACTGGTCGCCGGTCAGGTCGACGTTGCCGCCCGAGAAGACGAGGCGGACCCGAAGGACACGCCCGCCCTCGGCGCCGAGGCCGTTGCGATCGAGGACCCGGACCTCGTTGAGCGTGCCCTTGGGGTAGCGGGCCTCGATGACGTCGACGCCGATCTTCGCCGTCCACGTCCGGTTCGGGTTGGACGCCGTGGCGTCGCCCTCGTCCGACACCGCCGGGAAGGTGCCGCCGGCCGTGTAGCCGCCGGTCGAGGAGGAGAACTCGCTCCGGGCCACGACGCCGTTGAGGAAGCGGACCTCGCCGGCCGTGGCGTCGACGGCGGTGTTGGTCGGCGGCTCCTCCTTCACCGTCGAGCCGTTGATGGTCTGGCTCGAGCCGTTGTAGACCTGGCAGGCGGTCGTGTCGCAGGTCTTGGCCACACCCGGGTAGCGGTTCTCGGCCGCGGCGTAGGAGCGGGCGGACACGGACTGGGCCTTGAGCGCCTCGATCCCCTTCCCGCCCCCGAGCGTGCCCCACGACGCCGGGGACTCCCGGGGGACGACCCCCTTGAGGTAGTCGCCCATGGCCAGGTCGTTGACCGTGACCTGGGTGTTGTCGATGTCGTCGGCCCGCAGCGTGCCCTTGACCGTGCGGGTGCCGTTGGAGAGGCAGGTGGTCAACAGCGCGCCCCCTGGGGCCGGATGGTGACCGAACCGCCGGCGACGGCCCGAGCGGGTCCCCACGGACCGGTGCACGAGCCCGCCGAGTTGTACTGCGCCGTCCAGGTGTCGGGCCCGGTCCGGTGGACGATGACCGCCGACTGGACACCGGCTGTCGGGTCCTCGTCGACGCTCAGCGGGCCGGTGACGACCGTGTCGCCGCCGTTGCGGTCCATCAACCGGACGGTGATCCCGAAGCCGTCACCGCCGGGGAGGCCACCCTCGGTCGTTCCGCCGTAGTAGTGGCCGAGGATCTGCTTGTAGCCCCAGTTCTTGTCGATGGCGTACCCCAGGGCGCCGTACTGGCCGAGGCCCCGGCCATGCCCGAACCCGTGGCCCACGAGCTCGACGGACGGGTTCGGATAGGCGCCGGCCGGAGGAGCGGACGCGACGCCGCCGGCCAGGAGGCCGGCGGCGAGGGAGGTCGTGAGGAGGAGTGCAGCGAAGCGACGGCGGTTCACAACCGGACGAGGGTACCGGCCACGACGCTGACCCTTTTGTCATGGGTCGAAAGCGGCTACACCCGGACGGCGACCGAGGTGATCGGGCGGGCCGGCGGGCGATCGCCGAGGGAGCCGTTGAAGTCGGCTGGTCGCAGAAGGTGAAGATGCCGCCGTCCTCGCCGACCATCAGGTAGCCGTCGGGCCGTAGGCGGACCATGCCGGTGACCGGCTTGTTCAGCTTGGTGCCGCCCATCGAGCCCTTGAAGCGGCGTCGAAGGCGAAGATGCCGCCGTCGGAGGCCACCAGCCAGTAGCCGATCCCGTCGCTGTCGGGGACGAGCGACTGGACCGGGGCGTTGAGCTGCACGCCGCCCATCGAGCCGTGGAAGTCGGCGTCCCCGAAGGTGAAGATGCCGCCGTCGCCGGCCACCATGTAGTAGCCCCGGCCCGACGGCGTGGGGATCGAGTCGAGCACCGGGGCGTTGAGGCGGGTGCCGGCCATGTCGCCGAGGTGGGGGGCGTCGCCGAAGGCCACGACCCGGCCGAGGGTGGTGAAGAGCCAGTACCCGGCGCCGGACGGCGTGGCCGAGATCGACGTCACCCGCTCACCGGCGGCCAGGCGACCGTCGATGCCGCCCAGGCTGGGGGCGTCGCCGAAGGCGAAGACGTTGCCGGCCGAGCTGACCACCCAGTAGCCGGCCTTGGACGGCGTGGGCTCGAGGTCCTCGGCCGAGGCGGTCGGGGCGTTGCCGAGGTGGGCGGCGCCGCCGAAGGCGTAGACCGAGCCGTCGGCGCCGACCATCCAGTAGCCCGAGCCGGACCCGCCGCCCGTGTCGCCGCCCCCGGAGGAGCTCGACGAGGCGACCTGCGGGGAGCGGCTCTTCATGAAGTTCACGGTCACCCACATGCGGCCCCGCTCGTCGCGGTCGACGCCGATCCCGGCCTGGTGGAAGTCGCCCAGGATGTTGGCGCGGTGGCCGGCGGAGTTCATGAAGGCGGAGTGGAGGCCCTCGACGGTCGAGCCGAAGCCGACGTTCTCGCCGATGGAGATCCAGTCGGCCGGCATCTGGTTGGCCAGCGACGGGTTGTGGGAGAGGGCCTGGTCGCCGATCAGCTTGTTCGTCCAGTTCCGGGCGACGGGGACGACCTCGCCGCGCAGCGTGAGGGCGTTCAGACCCCGGCTGGTCCGCTCTCCGTTGATCAGCGAGAGGAACTGGGCCTCGGCGCCACCGTCCGCAGCCGAGGCTGCCGTGGCAAAGGGAACGAAGAGCAACGAAAGGAACGTTGCGAAAAGGGCGATGACCGCAGTGCGTCGCATGTGGATGTTTCGTCGCCACCGTCAGCGTTCTTTAGCCCGCCGACCACGCAGCATGACTATTTCGGCGCCACGACCCCCAGGTCGACCGCTCGAACACCCTTCAGCCCGGCCCCAGGCACGTCCCCGTAGCCCATGGCGTCACCGAACGTGAAGATGCTGCCCTCGTCACCGACGACCCAGTAGCCGTTCCCGGTGGCCGTCGGGGCCATCTGCACGCCCCGTGGCCACGCACAGAGACCGGCGCCCGGGACCGACCCGGTGAAGGGCACGTCGAAGCTGAAGACGCCGCCGTCGTCGGCCAGCACCCAGTAGCCGCGGCCCTTCGGGTCGGCGGCCATGGCCACCACCTTGGTCGCGATGCCGAGGCCCGGCACCGAGCCGTGGAAGGCGGCGTCGCCGAAGCTGAACACGCCCCCGTCCACGCCCAGGACCCAGTAGCCCCGGCCCGTCGGCGTCGGGATCAGGCGGAGGGCCTTGGCGCCGGTGATGCCGAGCCCGGGCACGGAGCCGTAGAAGGGCGCGTCGCCGAAGGAGAACACCCCGCCATCGCGGCCGAGGACCCAGTAGCCCTTCCCGGTGGACGTCCGCTGCAGGTCGAGGGCCTGCACCTGCACGCCGAGGTTCAGCCCCGGGACGGAGCCCAGGAACGGGGCGTCGCCGAAGGTGAAGATGCCGCCGTCGGCACCGAGGACGTGGTAGCCGAGGCCGGACTTCGTGGCGCTCAGCCGCAGCGCCGTCACCTTCGAGCCGAGCTGCAGACCGGGCACCGACCCGAGGAACGGAGCGGCTCCGAAGGTGAAGATGCCGCCGTCGCTCCCGAGGACGTAGTAGCCGGCCCCGGACGCGGCCGAGGGCTTCGCCTTCGGGTTCGACCCGTAGGAGCAGCGGGTGCCGGCGGGCAGGCCGCGGGCCAGGCGCAGGCTCGTCCACGGGTCGATGGTGACGCCGTCGGGCCGTACCAGTTCGAAGTGCAGGTGGGGCGAGGTCGTCTCGGCGTTCCCGCTGTCGCCCAGGAAGGCGACGAACTGCCCGGCCTTGACCTTGGCGCCGACGGCGATCCCCGGCGCCCAGATGTCCTGGGGCAGGGCCAGCCCGTCGTCGGTGCCGGGCGTGTCGTTGTTGATGTGCAGGTAGCGGTACTGCCACCCGTCGGCGTCCTTGATCGTCAGCATGTGGCCGGAGAGGTTCGACGCGTCGAGCCGGGCCAGGGTCACCGTGCCGTCGTTGGCCGCCACCAGGTGCTGCAGCTTGGTGCCGAGGAGGTCGTTGCCCTCGTGGGTGCGACCCCCGCTGCGGGGATCCCCGAAGTCGTCGGAGAACGA
Organism: uncultured Actinomycetes bacterium; assembly: GCA_963731055.1. Taxonomy (GTDB): domain Bacteria; phylum Actinomycetota; class Acidimicrobiia; order Acidimicrobiales; family CADCTF01; genus DATLED01. The sequence continues at coordinate 65,489 of CAVSUD010000011.1, forward strand.
CACCGGCCCTTCGACCGGGAAGTGCAGCTCGCGGTACTCGGCCTCGGCCGCGGCGCCGGCCGGTGCGACCGTCGGTCCGAGCAGCCCGGCGGCGGCCGCGAGCGTGGTGAGGGTGAGGGCGGCGAGACGTCGCATCCGTCGGGTGTCGGCCGGGAACCGCCGCGAACTGAACCTTTCGCACGATTCTGCCGCCCAGGCGGGCCGCAACTGCGCAAAAGCCCGCGACGGACGGACGGCGGTAGCGTCCCCCGCCATGCTCACGTGCCTCGCCGGCGGGGTCGGCGCCGCCCGCTTCCTGCGCGGGATCGTCGCCGTCCACGACCCGGCCGACGTCACCGCCGTGGTGAACACCGGCGACGACCTCGTGGCTGCACGGCCTGCGCATCAGCCCCGACCTCGACACCATCACCTACACCCTCGCCGGCGCGATCAACGCCGAGCGGGGCTGGGGCCTCGAGGGCGAGACGTGGCAGGCCATGGAGGCGCTCGGGCGCTACGGCGGCCAGACGTGGTTCGGCCTCGGCGACCAGGACCTCGGCACCCACCTCTACCGCACGCACCGCCGCGCCGAGGGCGCCACGCTGGCCGAGATCACCGCCGAGATCGCCGCCCGCTGGGGCCTCGGCCTGCGCCTGCTGCCCGATGACCGAGGACGACGTCGCGCACCCGCGTCACCTGGCCGACCGGCGAGGGCGAGATCGGCTTCCAGGAGTACTTCGTGGGCCGGCACCACGACGTGGCCGTGTGCGGCGGTGCGCTTCGACGGCGTCGAGTCGGCGACGCCCGGCCCCGGCGTGCTCGACGGCCGATCGCCGAGGCCGACCGGGTGGTGATCTGCGCCGTCGAACCCGATCGTGTCGATCGGGCCGGTGCTGGCCGTGCCCGGCGTCCGCGACGCCGATGCGAGGCCCGCCGGGACGACGTCGTCGCCGTGTCGCCCGATCATCGCCGGCGCGGCGGTGAAGGGCCCGGCCGACCGGCTCCTCACCGAGCTCGGCCACGAGGCGTCGGTGGTCGGGGTGGCCCGCATCTACGCCGAGCGTCGTGCGGCACCCTCGTCATCGACGAGGCCGACGCCGACCTCGCCGGCGCCGTCGAGGCCGAGGGCGTGCGCTGCGTCGTGGCCCCGACGATCATGACGGGCCCGGACGAGTCGGCGGCGCTGGCCGAAGGTGATGCTGGCGTGAGCGGGCATCGAGCTCATCCCCGTCCACGGCATCCCCGAGGTCGGTCGAGGGCGACGACCTCGCCGACCTCATCCTCGCCGCCGCCACCGGCGACGCCGCGCTGCGGGACGGCGACGTGCTCGTCGTCACCCAGAAGATCGTGTCCAAGGCCGAGGGCCGCCTCGAGGCCGTCGATCCCGACGACCCGCCTCAGCCACAAGGCGATCGTCGAGCGCGAGGCCGTGCGCGATCCTGCGCAGCGGGGCGACCTCATGATCACCGAGACCAAGCACGGCTTCGTCTGCGCCAACGCCGGCATCGACCTGTCGAACATGGAGCCGCGGCTGGGCCGCCCTGCTCCCCGTCGACGCCGACCGCTCGGCCCGCACGGATCCGCGACGGCCTCCAGGCGCGCAAGGCCGGCGTGAAGGTCGGCGTGATCGTCTGCGACACCTTCGGCCGGACGTGGCGCCGCGGCGTCACCGACGTCGCCATCGGCGTGCGCCGGCGTCGCCGCCGTCGTCGACCTCCGCGGGCACCGAGGACGCCTACGGCCGCGAGCTGCAGGTCACCGAGGTGTGCGTCGCCGACGAGCTGGCGTCGGCCGCCGAGCTCGTCATGGGCAAGGCCTCCGGCGTCGCCGTCGCCATCGTCCGCGGCGTCGACCCGACGTGGCTCCGCGAGGGCTCCGTCGCCGCCGAGATCGTCCGCCGCCCCGGACGAGGACCTCTTCCGCTGACCGTCCGCTGTGCGGCGCCGCCCTACGGCCGAGTCTGCGGTAGGCCGCTCGCTGGCGCCAGACACGGCGTCAGGCGGTGCGTCGCTGCGGAAGCTAGCGATGGTGGTGGCGACGCCGTCGCCGAGGGTGGTCCAGGGCGCCAGCCGAGGTGGATCTCGGCCCGGCCGGGGTCGAGGCACGACCGGTGGAGCTCGCCCGGGCGCGGTCGGGGCGTGGACGGGCTCGGCGGTCGACGCCCGCCGCCGTCGGCCACGGCGTCGTAGAGCTGGCGCAGGCCGGCGTCTCGATCCCGGTGCCGACGTTGAGCAGCAGGCCGTCCCCGGCGTCGATGGCGCGGGCGAAGGCGTCGACCACGTCGTCGACGAAGACGTAGTCGCGGGTCTGACGAGCCGTCGCCGTAGATGGTGCACGGCTCCCCGGCCAGCAGTCGCCTGGCCGAAGATGGCCACGACGCCGGCCTCGCCGTGCGGGTTCTGCCGCGGCCCGTAGACGTTGGCCAGGGCGAGCGCCGTGAACTCGAGGTCGTGCAGCTCGCGGTAGGCGACAGGTAGTCGCCGACCGCCTTCTTGGCCACGCCGTAGGGCGACAGCGGCTGCTGCGGCTGCGTCTCCCGGACGGGGAGCTCGGCCGGGTCCGGGTCGCCGTAGATGGTGCCGCCGCTCGAGGCGAACACGACCTTGCGGGCGCCGCCCTGGCGGGCGCCCTCGAGCACGTGCAGCGTGCCGATGACGTTGACCTCGGCGTCGAACACCGGACGGGCCACCGACACCGCGCACGTCCATCTGGGCGGCCAGGTGGAACACCACCTCGGGCCGACGCCGGGCGATGAGCTCGGTGACCTCCGGCGTGCGGATGTCGAGGCGGTGGAACGTGAAGTCCGCGTCCGTTGGCGGCGCGGGCCTCGGCCAGGTTCGTCAGCGAGCCGGTGGACAGGTCGTCGACCACGTCGACCGCGTGGCCCTCGGCCAGGAGCCGGTCGACCAGCGTCGACCCGATGAAACCGGCGCCGCCGGTGACGAGGGCCCGCACGTCAGGACGCGGCGACCCGTCCGCCGGCCAGCGCCGCGCCGTCGGCGACGACGGCGCGGCCCTGCACGACGGTGAGATCGGTGACCGTCGCCCCGTCGCCGATCACGGCCCCCTCGCCGATGATCGAGTGATCGACGACGGCCCCCGGCCTCACCACGGCGCCGGGGAGGAGGAGCGAGTGGCGCACGGTGGCGCCGTGTTCGACTCGGGCGCCGCCGCCGATGACGGACTCCTCCACCGTGGCGCCGGAGCCGATGTACGCCGCGTCGCCGATGAGGCTCGCGGGGAGGACCGTGCCGTCGATGACCCCCGCCCCGAGGGTCCAGACCCCGGGTCCGCGCTCCTTCGCTCCGGGCGCCGGCGGGTCGCCGCGGAGGCCCCGCACGTAGTCGAGGCTGGCCTGCAGGTACAGCGGCGGCGTGCCGGTGTCGGTCCAGTACTGCGACGACCCGAGGGCGAAGAGCACGCCCTCCTCGACCATCCGGGGGAACACCTTGCTGCTCGAGGTGCAGGGCGGCGTCGACGGGCACCCGGTCGATCACCGACGGCTCGAAGCACGTAGAACCCGGCGTTGATGAAGTTGGTCGGCGCGTCCTCCCGGTTCGGCTTCTCGATGAACGCCGTCACGCGACCGCGATCGTCGGTGGGCACGACACCGAAGGCCGAGGGGTCCTCCACCGGCGTGAGGGCGATCGTGGCCTCGCCGCCGCGCTCGCGATGGAACCCCACGAGCTCGGTCACGTCGAGGTCGCTGAGGACGTCGCCGTTCATGACGAGGAACGTCTCGTCGAGACCGGCGGCCCGGGCCGCGAAGGCGATGCCGCCGGCGGTGTCGAGCCGCTCGGGCTCCACCGCGTACGTCAGGCGCACTCCGCTGCACGTGCCCTCGGGGAAGGCGGCCAGGAACGCGTCCGGCCGGTACCCCATGGACAGCACGACCTCGTCGATCCCGTGGCCCGCCAGGTGGGCGACGACCCGCTCGATCATCGGGACCTCGGCCACCGGCAGCATCGGCTTCGGGGTGGAGTAGGTCAGTGGCCGGAGCCGCGTGCCCTCGCCCCCGACGAGGACGACGGCCTTCACGGTGCGGCGGTGGTCGGGGTGCCGGTCTCGCCGCCGTCGGCCGGCGCCGTGGTGGGGGTCTCGCCCGGCGTCGTCGTCTCGGCGCCCGCAGGCTCGACCTGCTCGGTCTCCGGGTTGAGTCGGGCGAGGTCGTCGGCCGTCGGCGGGGTCGGCAGTTCCGCGCCCTTGGGGGCGAAGGCGATGGTCACGAGGTCGGAGTCGGCCAGCTTGATCTTGGCCACTTCCTCGGTGATCACCTTGTCGTTGACCTTGACCTGCACCACGCCGGGCTCGTCCCCGCACTTGGTCTTGCCGGACTCGTAGGTCTTGCCGCCGGGCACCTTGAGCTCGTCGTCGCTGAGCCCGAGGCCGACGGCCTCGGCGAAGACGCCAAGCGTGGCGTTGCGGCCCGCCGCGGAGCGCACGAACGGGTGGATGTGGATGATCCCGTCGCCGTGGCTGTGGATGCCCTTGGGGTCGCGCTCCTCGGCCAGCGGGGCCGAGAAGGAGTCGCAGAGGTAGACGCCGTAGGCGGCGTGCCAGTGGTCGCGGTTGGCGACGGGGGCGCTGGCGTCGCGGCCGGAGGCGAGCTCCTGACGACGCTCGGCCCGGCTGAACACGATGCCGGAGATCCCGAGGATCACGACCAGGGCGATGGCCCCGTACCAGGCCAGCGGGCGGGCCCCACGAGCCGTCCTTCCCCCGCCGGTGCTGGCCGCGCGGGCGACCTTCTTGCTCGAAGAGGCTCGTCCCATAGCGCCGGAACCCTAGTGGACCGGTCCCTCCGCTCCGGCGCGCCGCGCCCGGCCGGCGAGGGCGCGATGCAGCCATGCCAGCGGCGTCCGGACGGCGAGCCCGAGGGCCATCACGGGCAACAGCACCCGTTCCCAGCCGCGGCTGCTGCGGCCGGCGAAGCGGAGCAGCGCGCGGTGGTGCTCGGCGATCATTCGGTACGGGTGGCGGTCGGTGGACACACCCTGCACGTGCACGGCGACGGCCCCGGGCTCGTATGCGACCTCCCACCCGGCCTGCCGGGCCCGCCAGCAGAGATCCATGTCCTCGGCGTACATGAAGTACCCCTCGTCGAAGCCGCCGATCTCCTCCCAACACGATCGGCGGATCACGAAGCAACAGCCCGAGACCCAATCGACGTCGGCCGCCACCTCGTGGTCGAGGTCGAGCATCCGATAGCGCCGGGTGAACGGGTTGCCGCCCCACACCATCCCGAGCACGGCGTGCCCGACGGCGTCCACGAGCCTCGGGAACTCCCGGACCGACGGGTACAGCGTGCCGTCCGGATCCTCGACGCGGGGCCCGACGATCCCGAGCCGCGGCCGGTCCTCGAACGCCCCCAACAGGCGCTTCAGGGCCCCTGGCTCGAGGCGGGCGTCGGGGTTGATGCAGAGCAGGAACTCGGTGCCCGGCTCGGTGCGGGCCACGCCCCGGTTGAGCCCGCCGCCGTAGCCGAGGTTGCGGCCGGTCTGGAGGTAGGTGACGTCCGGATCCTGGGCGAGGACGGCCGGCTCGGCCCCGTCCTGCGATGCGTTGTCGGCCACCACCACGTCGTGCACGCCTTCGGCCCGCAGCGACCGCAGACACTCGAGCAGGACCTCCCGCGCGTTGTAGTTGACGGTGATCCCGCTGACGGTCAAAGCACGGTCTTGAAGTACGCCGCCGTCCGCTCGAGGCCCTCACGCAGCTGGATCTCCGGCTCCCAGCCGAGGGTGGACCGGGCCAGGGTGAGGTCGGGCTTGCGCTGGGTCGGGTCGTCGACCGGCAACGGCTCGTGGGCGATCTCCGAGCTCGAGCCCGTCACCTCGATGGCCATCCGAGCCAGCTCGAGGATGGTGAACTCGTTGTCGTTCCCGATGTTCATCGGGCCGGTCTGGTCGCTGTCGAGGAGGGCCAGGAAGCCGCGGATCTCGTCGTCGACGTAGGTGAAGGAGCGACTCTGGCTCCCGTCGCCGTAGACCGTGATGGGCCTCCCACCCATGGCCTGCACGAGGAAGTTGCTCACCGCCCGCCCGTCGTCGGGCCGCATCGAGGGTCCGTAGGTGTTGAAGATGCGCACGACCCGCACGTCGACCTGGTGGTAGCGGTGGTAGGCGAAGGTCATCGCCTCGGCGAAGCGCTTGGCCTCGTCGTAGACGCCGCGGGGACCGATCGGGTTCACGTTGCCCCAGTAGGTCTCGGGCTGCGGGTGGACCAGGGGATCGCCGTAGACCTCGCTCGTCGAGGCGAGGAAGAAACGGGCGCCCTTGTCCTTGGCCAGGCCCGAGCGCGTGCTGCGTGCCCCGCGACCCGACCTTGAGGATCTGGATCGGGATGCGCTCGAAGTCGGCCGGTGACGCCGGGGAGGCGAGGTGCATCACGGCGTCGACCCGCCCGGCGACGTGGACGTAGTTCGACACGTCGTGGTGCTGGAACGTGAAGCCGGCGGTGCCGACCAGATCCTCGACGTTGCGCATCGACCCCGTGATGAGGTTGTCGATGGCGATCACCTCGTCGCCGCGAGCGAGCAGGGCGCGACAGAGGTGGGAGCCGAGGAAGCCGGCGCCGCCGGTGACGACGACGCGTCGACCGGTCACGGGCGCCCGAGACCCTCGTACTGGAAGCCCTTGCGCCGGACGGCGGCAGGGTCGAGGAGGTTGCGGCCGTCGACCATCCGGGCCCGTGCATGAGGCCGGCGACCTTCTCGAAGTCGAGCCACCGCAGCTCGTCCCACTCGGTCAGCACGGCGAGCACGTCGGCCCCTTCGCAGGCGGCGTACGGATCGGCGCACCGCTCGACGCCCGTCAGGCGTCTCCTTCGCCGCCGGGTCGTAGGCCGCGGATCCTCGGCCCCCTTCGCCTGCAGCCGCTCGATGACCTCGAGCGCAGGGCGAGCGCCGGACGGTCGTCGGTGCGGGCCTTGAACGTGAGGCCCCACACGGCGACCGTCTTGCCCGTCGACCGACCCGCCGGCCATGCCGGACGATCTTGGCCGCCATGCGGTCGAACTGCTCGTCGTTGACCTCGATGACGCCCCGGAGGAGGGCGAAGTCGTAGCCGTCGTCCTCGGCGATGCGCACCAGCGCGCGCGAGTCCTTGGGGAAGCAACTGCCGCCCCAGCCGGGGCCCGGCTTGAGGAACTCGAAGCCGATGCGCTTGTCGTAGCCCATGCCGAGCGACGACGTCGCGGACGTCGGCGCCGACGGCCTCGCACACGTTGGCGATGGCGTTGACGAAGCTGATCTTCGTGGCCAGGAAGGCGTTGGAGGCGTACTTGATCGTCTCGGCCGAAGCCGGGTCGGTGACGATGACCGGCGCCTTGATCTCGCTCGAACAGCGACGGCGACCCGGATGGCGGCCGCTTGGTCCTCGGCGCCGATGACGATGCGGTCGGGGTGGAGGCAGTCGTGCACCGCCGAGCCCTCGCGGAGGAACTCGGGGTTCGACACGACGGCGACGTCGTCGCCGCCCGAGCGCCCGCTCGACGACGAGGGTGGAGCCGACCGGCACGGTGGACTTGTTGATGACGACGGACTCCGGCTGCAGCGCCGGGCCGAGATCTGCGGGCCGCCGCCTCGATGTAGCTCAGGTCGGCCGAGCCGTCGTCGCCCTGGGGGGTCGGCACGCAGAGGAAGACGAACTCGGCGTCGGACAGCTTGACGGCCGCCGCCGCACCGAGGACGAACTGGAGGCGCCCGCCGTCGAGCCCCTCGCCTTGACGAGCTCGTCGAGGCCGGCCTCGAGGATGGGCATGATCCCGCGGTGGAGCGACTCGACCTTCTCCGGGATCACGTCGGCGCACACGACGTAGTGCCCGAGGTGGGCGAGGTACGCGCCCGTGGTCAATCCGACGTAGCCGGTGCCGATGACGGCGATGTTGGCCATTACGAGGTCAGCTCCTTCACGAGGCGCTCGAGCGGCTCGCGCCAATCGGGCAGGAGGGGGATGCCCTGCAGGCGCAGGGCGGCGTTGTCGAGCACCGAGTATGCCGGGCGCCGGGCCGGGCTCGGATATTCGTCCGTGGTGATCGGCGTGACCCGCCCCGGGTCGAGGCCCGCCGCCGCGAAGGTGGCCCGGGCCAGCTCGAACCAGGTGGCGGTGCCGGGGTTCGTCACGTGGAAGAGGCCAGGCAGGCGTCCGACCACGAGGCGGCGGATCATCCCGGCGAGGTCCGGGGTGAACGTCGGCGACCCGACCTGATCGGCGACGACCCGCACCTCCTCCCGCTCCCCGGCCAATCGCAGCATGGCCTTCACGAACCCGGTGCCCCCGCGGGTGCGGATGATGGTGTTGCCCGGGTCGATCTCCAGCTCCCCGCCCAGCTTCGAGCGCCCGTAGACGCGATCGGGTTGGTCGGCGACCCACTCGTCGATCGGCGGAGCTCTGCGTGCCGTCGAAGACGAAGTCGGTGCTGACGTACGAAGACCTGGGCGCCGACGATGCGGGCGGCGTGCTGCGACGTGGCGGCTGCCGAGCGCGTTGATCCGGAGCGCCCGGTCGGGGTCGCCCTCGCAGGCATCGACCGCCGTCCAGGCCCCGGCGTGGATCACGGCGTCGGGCTCGCACGCGTCGTGATGGCGCCCAGGACGCTGTCGCGGTCGCCGAGGTCGAGCTCGTGGCGGGTCGGCGGCGATGACGTCGTACCGGCCGCTCCCGTCGTCGAAGGTGCGGACGAGGTCCGTGCCGAGCTCGCCGCCGGCGCCGGTGATCAGGACCACGCCTCGCTTCAGGGGCTCCCACCACCAGCGGTTGTCGCGGTACCAGTCGACCGTGGCCTCGAGGGCCTCGTCCAGCGTGCGCTGCTTCGTCCAGCCGAGGCCGGGTGATCTTGGTGATGTCGACGGAGTAGCGACGATCGTGGCCCTTGCGGTCCTCCACGTACTCGACCATCTCCTCGCCGACCCCGAGCAGCCCCAGCAGCTTGTCGACCAGCACGCGGTTCGGCGTCTCGTTGCCGGCCCCGATGTTGTAGATCTCGCCCGGGTTGCCGTGGTCGACGGACCAGCTCCACGCCCGAGCAGTGGTCGTCCACGAAGAGCCAGTCGCGCTCGTTGAGCCCGTCGCCGTAGAGCGGCAGCTTCTTGCCGTCGAGGAGGTTGGTCGTGAACAGCGGGATCGCCTTCTCGGGGAACTGCCAGGGCCCGAAGTTGTTCGTGCACCTCGTCACCGTCACCGGCAGTCCGTAGGTGTGGTGGTAGCTCAGGGCGATGAGATCGGACCCCGCCTTGGAGGCGGAGTACGGCGAGCGGGGCTCGAGCGGATCCGTCTCCGACGAGCTGCCGACCTCGACCGACCCGTAGACCTCGTCCGTCCCGATGTGCACGACCCGGGGGATCTCCAGGCGACGGGCCGTGTCCATCACGATGTTCGTGCCGAAGCAGTTGGTGTTGATGAAGTCGTCCGGCCCGGCTATCGACCGGTCGACGTGGCTCTCGGCCGCGAAGTGCACGACGGCGTCGTGGCCGCGCATGGCGTCCTCGAGCGTCCCGGGGTCACAGATGTTGCCCTTCACGAACCGGTACCGCGGCGAGTCGTCGACGTCTTTGAGGGTCGACAGGTGGCCGGCGTAGGTGAGGGCGTCGTACACCGTCACCTCGTCGTCGCTGTTGGCCAGCAGGTGGCGGACATAGTTGGACCCGATGAACCCGGCGCCGCCGGTGACGAAGACCTTCATGGCGCCGACCAACCTACCGGCGGAGCGACCTCGGCTCCCGGGGCGACCCGTCCGTGGCGAGGCGGACGATGTACTGGCCGTAGGGCGACTTGCCGAGCTGCTCGCCCAGGCGGTGGAGCTCCTCGCGCTCGATGTAGCCCATCCGCCAGGCGATCTCCTCCAGGCACGCGATCTGCTCGCCCTGGCGGTGCTCGAGCACCTGGACGAACGTGGACGCCTCCAGCAACGAGTCGTGGGTGCCGGTGTCGAGCCAGGCCATGCCGCGTCCGAGCTCCACGAGCTTGGCCGTGCCCTGCTGGATGTAGAGGTTGTTCACGTCGGTGATCTCGAGCTCACCACGCGGGGACGGCTCGAGGTCGCGGGCGATCTCCACCACGGCGTTGTCGTAGAAGTAGAGGCCGGTGACGGCGAGGTTCGAGCGGGGCTTGGCCGGCTTCTCCTCGATGGACAGCACATTGCCGGCGAGGTCGACCTCGGCCACGCCGTAGCGCTCCGGGTCCTTCACGCCGTACCCGAACAGCACGCACCCCGACGTGAGCTCCGACGCCTCGAGCAGGTGCTCCTGCAGGCCGTGGCCGTGGAAGATGTTGTCGCCGAGCACGAGGCAGCACGTGTCGTCGCCGATGAAGTCGGCGCCGATGACGAACGCCTCGGCCAGTCCGTTGGGTTCCGGCTGGACGGCATAGGACAGCGACATCCCCAAGCGGCCCCCGTCGCCGAGCAGCCGCTCGAACTGCGGGAGGTCGTGCGGCGTCGAGATGACCAGCACGTCGCGTACGCCGGCCAACATCAGCACCGACAACGGGTAGTACACCATCGGCTTGTCGTAGACCGGGAGCAGCTGCTTCGAGATCCCGAGCGTCACCGGATGCAAGCGGGTCCCGCTCCCGCCGGCGAGGATGATCCCTTTCATCTGCGAGTGCCTACCACCGTCGACACCGAGCGGCGTCGGGAGCGCCCGCGAGCAGCCGCCAGCCGAGCGGCAAGGCCTCGGCCCGCAGGGCGACGCCGCAGAGCGAGGCCATCAGCACTGGGGCCCAGGGTCGGTCGGGGGCACCGTCGTCGTCGCCTTGCCGGGCGCCGTCGTGGTCGGCGTGGTGGGGGCCGGCTCGGCCTCACCCGCGACGCCGCCGTACAGGCCGCCGGTGGTGACGACGACGTCGATGGACCGCAGGGTCGGGTCCTCCTCCAGCTTGGTCGGCCCCTTGATCTTGGACTGGACGACCTTGGCCTTGTCGAGCTGGCCCGGTCCGTACGTCAGCACGGTGTCGGTGAACCGGAAGGACTTGGCCTGACCGAGCCCGGCGACGTTGAAGCCGAGCGCGCCGAGGTCGCCGCCGACGTCGCGCGCCTGGCCCTCGGCCCCGGACCCGTTCAGCACGCGGATGCGGATGTTGCCGAGCGGGATGGCGGGCACATCGGCGTCCGGGCCGGAGGCGGGCGCCGGCGTCCGGGCCAGGAAGGTGTCGACGACGCCCTGCGTCTCGGGCTGCTTCATCCGGAGGACCGCGGCCCCGCCGATGTTGGCCGGGACGGTCGGGATGGTCAGCATCTGCACGGCATCGGGGTCGAGCGACTTGAACCGGCGGGCCAGGCTGGCGATCTCGCCCGGACCGAAGCCCTCGTCGATCTGCACGTTGTGGATGCCGGTCTCGACGAGACGGTTGATGGCGAGGACGTTGAGCCCACGCGCCCGCTCGTTGGCCTTCTTCAGGACCCGGCGAACGAAGTCCTGCTGGCGTTGGATCCGCCCGAGATCGCCGGTGGGGTCGGTCCGCCACTTGCCGTTCTCGAAGTACTCGTAGTGACGGCTGCGGACGAACGCGAGTGCCTGGTCGCCGTCGAGCGTGACGCACCCGGGGTTCGGGATGTCGAGCCCGGTGACCTTGTCGCGGGCGCGGGCCGGGCTGTAGATCTGCACGCCGTCGACGGCGCCGACGATGCCGCGGAAGCCGTTGAAGTCGACCTCGACGTAGTGGTCGATGGGCACGCCGAAGGTCTGGCTGACGGTGGCGATGAGCCGGTCGGCGCCTTCCTCGAACGCGCTGTTGATGCGGTCCGAGCGCTGGGTGCCGGCGATCGGGACGTAGAGGTCGCGCGGGATCGAGAGCATCGACGCCTGCTCCTTCTTCGGGTCGACCCGCAGGAGGATGACCGTGTCGCTGCGTTGGCCCTGGACCTCCTTGGTCCCACCGAAGTTGTCGCTGCCCGCCTGCGCGATCCCCTCACGGGTGTCCGAGCCCACGACGAGGACGTTCATCGGCTCTCCGGGCGGCGGGGCGGCGTCGCCTCCACCGCGGAGCACGGCCCCGAGATCGCCGATCGTCCCGATCTGGCCGAACTTCCACCGGACGTAGCCGTAGCCGCACGCGGTCGTGACCACGCACACGGCGACGATGATGTTGGCGGCGATGAGGAGGCGTCGCGGCCAGCGGCGCCCGTGCGCCTGGGGACGCGGCTGCACTACCTCCTCGGGAGGGGTGGCCACCTCCCCAACGTACCCGCCCTCGGTGTCCGGGTCAGATCAGGGTTCTCCGTCGGATGCCAGGTGGTCAGGTGACCGGCAGACCCAGGTCGCGGGCGATGACCAGGCGCTGGATCTCGCTCGTGCCCTCACCGATCTCCAGGATCTTGGAGTCCCGGTAGAACCGGCTCACCGGCGTCTCGTCCATGAACCCGTACCCGCCGAAGATCTGCGTCGCCTCCCGCGTGGCCGTCACCGCCGCCTCCGTCGCGTACAGCTTGGCGATGGCCGCCTCGCGCTTGAAGGGGCGACCCATGTCCTTCAACCAGGCGGCCTTGTAGGTGAGCAACCGGGCGTTCTCGCACAGCACGGCGAGATCGGCGCACTTGAAGGCCACGGCCTGGTTGGCCCCGATGGGGCGCCCGAAGGCCTGGCGATCGTTGGCGTAGGCGACGCTCAGGTCGAGGCAGGCCTGGATGGTGCCGACGGCGAGGGCGGCGATGGCGATCCGGCCCTCGTCGAGGATGGCCAGGAACTGGCGGAACCCGTTGCCCCGCACGCCGAGGAGGTGGTCCTCGGGCACACGGCAGCCGGCGAAGGTGAGGCCGTGCGTGTCGGAGGCGTGCCACCCCATCTTCCGGTAGGCCGGTTGCACCTCGAACCCCGGCGTCCCCGCCGGCACCACGATGGCGCTGATCTCCCCCGGCCCCGTGCGGGCCGTGACGGTGACGATCGACGTGATGTCGGTGCCTGAGTTGGTGATGAACGCCTTCTCCCCCTCGATCACCCACTCGCCCGTCGCCGGGTCCGATTCGGCGGTGGTGCGGGTGCCGCCGGCGTCGCTGCCCGCCCCCGGTTCGGTCAGGCCGAAGCCCCCCAGCGCCCGGCCGGCCACGAGGTCCGGCAGCCACCGCTGCTTCTGCTCCTCGGTGCCGAACTGGAAGATCGGGTTGGCCCCGAGACCGACGCCGGCCTCGAGCGTGATGGCCATCGACTGGTCGACGCGGGCCAGCTCCTCGATGGCGACGCACAGGGTCGTGAAGTCCGCGCCGGCTCCGCCGTACTCCTCCGGGAAGACGAGGCCGAACAGGCCGAGCTCGCCCATGGCCAGGATCACGTCGGTCGGGAACGTGTGGTCGCGGTCCCACGCCTCCGCGTGCGGGGCGATCTCCGCCGTGGCGAAGTCGCGCACGACCTTCCGGAACGACTCCTGCTCGTCGGACAGGTCGAAGTGCATCGCGTGGAGCGTACGCTCCGGCCCGTGAGCGAGCCGTTCCCGCTGGCCGTCGTCGGCGGCCAGCTCTGCACGGACCTCCGGGACGTGACGACGGACCTCGCCGCCCTCGACTCCACCGGCTTCTGGGTGGTCGTGCTGCCCTACGACGGCGACCCGTTGTGCGCCCGTTTCGACCGCGTGCGGGGGGCGGTGCCGTGGCCGGGCCGGCCGTGGGTGGGGCCCGCCGCGGGGTCGTGGACGTCGTCGCTCGACCGTACGGCCTACTGCGATGCCGTCGGGGCCATCCGCGACCTGATCGCCGACGGCGAGGTGTACCAGGTGAACCTGTGCCGGGTGCTGTCGGCCCCCTTGCCGCGCGGCGCCGACGCCGCCGCCCTCGGCGCCGCGCTCACGACGGGCAACCCGGCGCCCTACTCGGCCGTCATCCGCCTTCCCGCCCAGGACGTCCACATCGCTTCGGCCTCCCCGGAACGGTTCCTCCGCCGCGACGGCGACATCGTCGAGTCCCAGCCCATAAAGGGGACGGCGGCGACGCCCCGCGGCTTCCTGGCCAAGGATCGCGCCGAGAACGTCATGATCGTCGACCTCGTGCGCAACGACCTCGGTCGCGTCTGCGAGTGGGGAACGGTCGAGGTGCCGGGGCTGTGCGAGGTGGAGCGCCACCCCGGTCTCTACCACCTCGTCTCGACCGTGCGCGGCCGGCTGCGGCCGGGCCTCGGATGGGCCGATGCCATCGGCGCCACCTTCCCGCCCGGTTCCGTGACCGGCGCTCCGAAGATCGCCGCCCTCGAGGTGATCGACCGGCTCGAGCCCGTCGCGCGCGGCCCTTACTGCGGGGCCGTCGGGTGGGTCGACGCCGACGCCGGGGAGGGGGATCTGAACGTGGCCATCCGCACCTTCTGGTTCGCAGAGGGCCGCATTCACTTCGGGACGGGCGGCGCCATCACGTGGGACTCGACGCCGGAGGGCGAGTGGGCCGAGACGGAGCTCAAGGCCCGCCGGCTGCTCTCGGTAGTGTCCGCGCCGTGACCGCCACTCCGCCGAACGTCGTGTGGATCGACGGTGCGCTGGCGCCCGCCGACCGGGCCCGCGTCTCGCCGTTCGATCACGGGCTACTCACCGGCGACGGCGTCTTCGAGACCTTGATCGTCTACGGCGGGCGTCCCTTCGCCGTCCGCCGGCACCTCGAGCGCCTGGCCATCTCCTGTCGCGGCCTCGGCCTGGAGCCGCCTGATCCCACGGTGATCGCCGATGCCATGGCCCAGGTCGTGATGGCCAACGGGCTCGCGCGCTCCCGCCTGCGGGTGACGGTCACCGGCGGCGACTCGCCCCTCGGCTCGGATCGAGGGGCGGGCGGCCCGACCGTGGTGGTCGCCGGCGGAGGGCTGGCCGAGTGGCCCCCGACGGCGGACGTGGTGGTGGTGCCATGGACGCGCAACGAGAAGGGCGCGCTGGCGGGGCTCAAGACCACGTCCTACGGCGAGAACGTGGTGGCCCTGGCGTGGGCCAAGGAGCGGGGCGCGTCGGAGGCCATCTTCGCCAACACGGTCGGCGCCCTGTGCGAGGGGACCGGCTCCAACGTGTTCTTGGGCATCGGCGGTCGACTCGTGACGCCGCCGCTGGCGTCGGGTTGCCTGGCCGGCGTGACGCGGGCGCTCGTGATCGAGGCCACGGGCGCGACCGAGGAGGACCTGTCCGTCGGCGCGCTGGCCGCCGCCGACGAAGCGTTCCTCACCTCGACGACCCGCGAGGTGCAGTCCATCCGCGCCGTGGACGGCAACGCCTTGGGCCACGCGCCGGGCCCGCTCACCACGGCCGCCGCCGAGGCGTTCGAACGGCTTGTCGCGGAGGACCTCGACCCGTAGGTTCGCAGATCCTGTGCGGCTCTTCTGGGAGGTGACGAAGCGGGCCTTCCGCCGGTACTCGACCTACCGGGCCGCCACGTTCGGCGGCGTCGTCACGAACACCGTCTTCGGGTTCATCCGGGCCTCGGTCCTCCTGGCCGTGTTCCGCCAGCGGGAATCGATCGGCGGCTTCGATGTCGCCGACGCGCTTACGTTCGCCTTCGTCAGCCAGGGCTTCGTCGCCGTCATCGGCACCTTCGTGGGCCACCTCCCGCTGGCCGAGCGGATCCTCACCGGCGACGTCGTCACCGACCTCTACCGGCCCGTCGACCTCCAGCTCTTCGAGCTGGCCGAGGACGTGGGGCGGGCCGGCTTCCAGGCCACCGTCCGCGCCGTGGTGCCGGTGCTCGCCGGCGGCCTCGCCTTCGACCTGCGCCTGCCGACGACGCCGGGCCCCTGGCTGCTGTTCCTGGTGAGCTCGTTCCTCGGGCTCCTGGTCAGCTTCGCCCTGCGGTTCATGGTGAGCCTGTCGACCTTCTGGACCCTCGACTACCGCGCCGCGAGCCAGATGAGCGTCGTGCTGGCGCTGTTCCTCTCCGGCTTCACGATCCCGATCACCTTCTTCCCGGCGTGGGCCGAGACCCTGGCGCGGGCGCTGCCCTTCGCCTCGTTCGTGCAGATCCCGCTCGAGGTGCTCCTCGGCAAGTACGACGGCCGCGGGCTCGCCGGCGCCCTGGCCCAGCAGGTGGCCTGGGCCCTGGTGCTGCTGGGTACCGGCCGCCTCGTGCTGGCCGCCGCCACCCGGCGGGTGGTGGTGCAGGGTGGCTGAACGGGGCGGCGCGGTGGCCGAGGTGCGGGAGCTCGCCCACATCTATCGGGTGCTGGCCGGCGCCCGGATCCGCGCCGACCACCAGTACCGCTTCGCCTTCTACGGCTACACCGTGACCCAGGGCCTCATCACGTTCGTCGACTTCCTCACCATCGCCGTCATCTTCGGCCGCATCGACTCCCTCGAAGGGTGGAGCGTCGCCGAGGTGGCGTTCCTCTACGGGACGTCCGCCGTGTCGTTCCACCTCGGCGATGTGTTCATCAGCCAGGTGGAGCGGGCCCCGCAACGCATCCGACTCGGCACGTTCGACGCGCTGCTCGTACGACCGCTCGGGCCCCTCTTCCAGTTGTGCGCCGACGACTTCGCCTTCCGCCGGTTGGGCAAGCTCGTCCAGGGTGGCACCGTTCTCATCGTCGCCATCGCCGCCCTCGACGTGCGGTGGCACGCCGGTCGGGTCGCGGCGGTGGTGGTGATGATCGTGACGGGCACCGCCATCTTCGGCGCCATCTGGGTGATCTCCGCATCGATCTCGTTCTGGTTGATCGAGGCCGGCGAGCTGATGAACAGCTTCACCTACGGGTCCTCCTACGCCACCGGGTACCCCCTGCACATCATGACGACCTGGCTCCGACGCTTCCTGACCTTCGTCGTGCCGGCTGCGTTCGTGAACTACTTCCCGTCGTTGTACGTGCTGGGCAAGGACGACCCGCTCGGGGCTCCGGCGGCGCTCCGTTTCGCCTCCCCGCTCGTGGCGATCGTCGCCGTGTTGCTGGCCAGGGTCGTGTGGCGAACGGCGATCCGCCACTACCGGAGCACGGGCTCGTGACGGCCGAGCCCGTGATCTCGCTCGAAGCCGTGACCAAGGAGTTCGTCCTCCGGAAGCGGGCGGGACGGTTCCGCCGGACCAAGGTCGCCGTTCGCGCCGTCGACGGTGTGACCCTGTCCGTCGGCGCCGGCGAGCTCGTCGGCTACATCGGTCCGAACGGCGCCGGGAAGTCGACGACGATCAAGATGCTGACCGGCATCCTGGTCCCTTCGGCCGGCCGCATCACCGTCGCCGGCGTCGACCCCCAGCGTCGGCGCGTCGAGCTCGCCCGCCGCATCGGCGTCGTGTTCGGTCAGCGGACCCAGCTCTGGTGGGACCTCCCCCTCCGAGAGTCCTTCGAGCTGCTGCGCCACGTCTACCGGGTGGACGCGGCACGGCACGCCGCCAACCTGGCCGGGTTCGTGGACCTCCTCGAGATGGGCCCGTTCCTGGACACCCCCGTCCGCCAGCTCTCCCTCGGCCAGCGCATGCGAGGCGACCTCTGCGCCGCTCTCCTCCACGACCCGTCGATCCTCTACCTCGACGAGCCGACCATCGGCCTCGACGTCGTCTCCAAGTCCCGGGTGCGCGAGTTCCTGGCCGCCGTCAACCGCGAGCGGGGGGTCACGGTCGTGTTGACGACCCACGACCTGTCCGACGTCGAGCGCCTCTGCTCCCGCCTCGTCGTGATCGACCACGGCCACGTCATCCACGACGGCACCGTCGCCGAGATCAAGGACCGGTTCGGCGAGTTCCGCACCGTCGTCGTCGACCTCGACGGACGCGGCGCCGGCGCTCGTCGTCGACGGCTGCGAGACCATCCGCGTCGAAGGCCCCCGCCAGTGGCTCCGCTTCCGCCGCGCCGACACCTCGGCCGCCTCCGTGGTCGCCGCCATCGCCGCCGTCGCCAAGGTCCGCGACCTCGCCATCGAGGAACCCGACATCGACGACGTCGTCACGAGGATCTACACCGAGTCCGGCCCCTGACCGACCGAGAGATCGGTTTTCGAGGCTCCCGCTATCGGAACTGTGCGCTGACGCCTCGAGAACCCGTCAGCGGAGGTGGACGACGTCGCCGACGTCGACGGTGCGGAGACAGGCGTTGACCTCGACGAGGAGGCGGCCATCGTCGTCGACGTCGGCGGCGACGCCTTCGAAGCTCTCTCCGTCCACGAGCTCGACGCGCACCTGCTGGCCGAGAGTGGTGCAGGCGGACCGGTAGGCGGAGGCGACGTCGGCGTCGGTGCGGTCGAGCCAGCCGGCGAGGGCGGCGAGGAAGGCGTCGACCACGTCGTCGCGGGCGATGGACTCACCGAGGGAGGCGGCCCCCGGGGGCGCCCAGGCGACGTTCAGGCCGATGCCGACGGCGACGGCGCCGGCGCCGTCGGTCTCGGCCAGCACGCCGGCCAGCTTGGCCCCGCCGACGAGCAGGTCGTTGGGCCACTTCACGTCCGGGGTGACGCCGGCGACGGCCGCGCAGGCGTCGCGGGCGGCCAGGGCGACACACGCCAACGAGCGGTAGGAGACCACCGCCGGGCGCAGCAGCACGGTCAGGAGCAGGTTCGCCCCGGCCGGCGCCTCCCAGACCCGACCGAGCCGTCCGCGGCCGGCCGTCTGGTGGTCGGCGACGGCCACCAGACCCTCGGGCGCCCCGGCCCGGGCCTGCTCCAGCACCCACGTGTTGGTCGAGTCGATGGTCGGGAACCGGCGCACATCGAAGGTCACGGGCACGGCCGCTTACAGTACGCACCGCCATGTCTTCACCCTCCGCCCAACCCCCTGCACCCGCCGCCGGCCGGATGTTCGCCAAGGTCCTGATCGCCAACCGGGGCGAGATCGCCGTCCGGGTCATCCGCACCTGCCGCGAGCTCGGCATCGCCACCGTCGCCGTCTACTCCGACCTCGACCGCGACGCCCTGCACGTGCGGCTCGCCGACGAGGCCTACGCCCTGGGCGGCACCACGGCGGCCGAGAGCTACCTCAACACCGAGGCGATCCTCGACGTCATCCGGCGCAGCGGCGCCGAGGCCGTCCACCCCGGCTACGGGTTCTTCTCCGAGAACACCGACTTCGCCCGGGCCATCACCGACGCCGGGCGTCACGTTCATCGGCCCGCCGCCCGAGGCCATCGAGGTCATGGGCGACAAGATCTCGCGCCCGCATCGCGGCCGCCGAGGCGCGGCGTCTACGGCGTGCCCGGCGACAACCGAGTCCTCACGACCGGCGAGCGAGGTCGTGGCCTTCGGCGAGGAGAACGGCTGGCCCGTCGCCATCAAGGCCGCCTACGGCGGCGGCGGACGCGGCATGCGGGTCGTGAAGTCCGCCGACGAGGCCGCACGCCGCCCTCGAGTCCGCCCAGTGCGAGGCGCTGAAGGGCTTCGGACGCGGCGAGTGCTACGTCGAGCGCTACCTCACCTGGCCCCGCCACGTCGAGATGCAGGTCTTCGCCGACACCCACGGCAACGCCGTGTGGCTCGGCGAGCGCGACTGCTCGGCCCAGCGCCGCCACCAGAAGCTGATCGAGGAGAGCCCGGCGCCCGACTTCCCCGACGAGGTCCGCCAGGCCATGGGCGAGGCCGCGGTCAAGGTCGCCAAGGCCTGCGGCTACGTCAACGCCGGCACCGTCGAGTTCCTCTACCAGGACGGCGACTTCTTCTTCCTGGAGATGAACACCCGCCTCCAGGTCGAGCACCCCGTCACCGAGCTGACCACCGGCCTCGACCTCGTCGAGCTGCAGCTGCGCGTCGCCGCCGGCGAGCCGCTCCCCTTCACCCAGGACGAGATCGCCGCCCGCCGCAACGGCCACGCCATCGAGGTCCGCATCAACGCCGAGGACCCGGCCGGCGGCAAGTTCCTCCCCTCCCCCGGCACCGATCACCCGCTTCCGCCGCGCCCGACGGCTTCGGCGTGCGCGTCGACGCCGGCTACGACGAGGGCGACGACGGTCAGCCAGTACTACGACAACCTCATCGCCAAGCTCATCGTGCTGGGGCCCGGACCGCGACACGCGCCATCCGCCGCACGCTCCGGGCCCTCGACGAGACCGAGATCGAGGGCGTCGCCACCACCATCCCGGCCGCACCTCGCCATCCTCGAGCACGCCGGACTTCGCCGGCCGGCAAGCACTCGACCAAGTGGGTGGAGGACACCCTCGACCTCTCCGCGATCTGGCTCGACCGGCGCCGGCCGCGCCGCCCGCCGACGGCGACGACGGCGAGGCCGCGGGTGCAGCGCGACGTCGACGTCGAGGTCGACGGCCGCCGCTTCAAGGTCAAGCTGTGGGTGCCCGACCTCGCGCCCGCCGTCGTCGCCGGCGGCGCCGTGGCCGGCGGGCGGGCCCCGGCGGCCGCAGCGCCTCGTCCCGGTGCGGGCAGCGGCGGGTCGGCGTGGCCGGCAGCGGCAACGTCACCGTCCCGATGCAGGGCACGATCGTCAAGGTCCTCGTGGCCGTGGGCGACACGGTCGAGGTCGGCCAGGCCATCTGCGTCCTCGAGGCCATGAAGATGGAGAACAACGTGCAGCGCCGAGATGGCCGGCACGGTCAAGGAGATCAAGGTCGCAGCCGGGCCAGGCCGTCGGCGCCGGCGACACCGTCGCCACGATCTCCTAGGTCGGCCTCGGCGGCGCCGGCCTCAGCTTCCGAGACCCCGATCGTCCTGCTTGAGGGCGGTGTCCACGGACAGGGCGGCGGCGACCACGAGGGAGTGGAGCGGGCTCGGTCAGGTCGCTCGTGGATCTGCACGACGTAGTTGTCGGCGGTGGTGAACATGGTCTTGGCCAGGCCCTCCCACGTCTTGGTGATGCGGGCCACCTCGCGACCGCCGGCGTCCTCGATGCGGAAGTTCCAGGCCCGCCAGTTCTCGGCCTTGATGGCCCCGACGGGCGAGCCGCCGACCTCGAGGGAGAAGTTGATCTTCCCGACCATGTTCTGTTGGACGATGCGGCCCACCTCGGCGCCGTCGGGTCGGGTGACGACGACCGTCGACTTGAAGACCTTGGGCGGACGGGTCAGCTCGAGCAGCGGCTGCCCGTCCATCCCGACGACCTCGAGGCGGGTCTTGAGGTACTGGTCGATGGAGGTGAGCGCCCGCAGCACCTTCCGCGCCGCCGACTGCCCGACCTGACGGACGCCGCCGATCTGGCGTCCGGCTGCGTCGTAGACCGCGTACTCGTTGGTGAGCTCGAGGATCTTCGCCTTCTGGTTGACGACCAGCACCCGCTCCGTGAAGAGCGTGCCGCCGCCCGTGGACGTCGACGCACCCACGAGCCCGGCTTGGCGCTCGACCTGGCGCTGCACCTTCTCGGCGGACTGCGCGCCGACCGGAGGCGGCACCACGATCGGGCCCTCGTCGACGACGACGACGCCACGATCCGACACATGGGACGTCCACACCGTGCCGTCCCAGTACCGCAGCTCGTGACGGGTGGACGGGTCCGGGAACCAGCCGGCGGGGGTGGCGCTCACGCCAGGGGACGGTACTAGCGTCGAACCCGATGCCCACGGACGTGAAGGCCGCCGCCCAGGAGCTCGTCGACGCCGAGGGTGCCGCCCTCGTCGACCTCAGCCACCGGATCCACGCCAATCCCGAGCTTCGCTTCGAGGAGGTGCGGGGCAGCGCCTGGTGCGCCGAGCCGCTGGCCGCCGCCGGCTTCGAGGTCGAGACCGGCGTGGCCGACCTGCCCGACCGCGTTCGTCGCCACGGCCGGCTCCGGACCGCTCGTCATCGGCATCTGCGCCGAGTACGACGCGCTGCCCGGCATCGGCCACGCCTGCGGCCACAACATCATCGCCGCCTCGGCCGTGGGCGCGGCCCTCGCCCTGCCGGCCGCTGGCCGACGACCTCGGCATCACGGTCAAGGTCATCGGCACGCCGGCCGAGGAGGGCGGCGGCGGCAAGATCCTCATGCTCGAGCGCGGCGCCTTCGACGGCGTCCACGCGGCGATGATGGTGCACCCCGTCGCCGACGGAGATGGACCACATGCCGTGCCTGGCCGTCGCCCACGTCGACGTGCACTACACCGGCAAGGAGGCCCACGCGTCGGCCTTCCCGGAGCTCGGGATCAACGCCGCCGACGCGCTGACCGTCGCCCAGGTCGCCATCGGCCTGCTGCGCCAGCACATTCGCCGCGAGGCCGCATCCACGGCATCGTCACCCATGGCGGCGACGCGCCGAACATCGTCCCGGCCCACACGACGGGCAAGTGGTACATCCGGGAGCGCACCCTCGACCGTGCTGGCCGAGCTCGAGCCCAGGTCGAGCGCTGCTTCGAGGCCGGCGCCCTCGCCACCGGGTGCGACTGCCGGATCGAGCCGCAGAGCCCGCACTACTCCGAGATCCGCGACGACGTCGACCTGCGCAACATCTACCGGGCCAACGCCGAGGGCCTCGGCCGGCAGTTCCCCGACCTCGGCGGCGGCCTCGACAAGATGAGCGGGTCGACCGACATGGCCAACGTCTCCCTGGCCATGCCGACCATCCACCCGATGCTCGGCCTCGACTGCTTCCCGGTGTCGAACCACCAGCCCGAGTTCGCCGCCTTCTGCGCCACGCCCACGGCCGACAAGGCGATGCGGGACGGGGCCGTCGCCATGGCCTGGACGGCCATCGATGCCGCCCTCAACGGGCCGGTGCGCGAGCGGTTGCTGCGGCGCGTCAACACCGGCCTGACCCGGCGTCGGTGAAGGTCGATCCGGCGATCGGCACGAACCGCCAGTCGTAGCCGTCGGGCCGGAGGGTCAACGCCAGCACGCCGAACGTGCGGGTGTCGACCACCTCGCTCCCCCGCTCCCGGGCGACCACCGGATAGAGGCTGCGGCCGCCGGTACCGACGACGAACTGGCGGACGCCCTGGACCGGCGCGAACCGCTCGTAGTGGTGATCGTGGCCGCTGAGCACGACGTCGGCCCCGTCCGCGACCAGCTCGTCCCAGAAGGCCTGGTAGCCCTCGTCGCTGCCGTGAAGGCCCGACGACCAGCGCGGGTGGTGCCAGTAGGCCAGCGTGCAGGGCGCCGGGCTGCGGGCCAGGTCCTCGTGGAGCCACGCCAGCTCGTCGCTCCCCGGCCCGCAGCCGCCGATGGCGGAGCACACGCTGTTGAGCACGACCACGTGCCATCCACCCAGCTCGTAGCTGTACCAGCCGCGCCCGTCGACCCCTCGGGCCCGATCACCGAACGTCGCGTCGTAGCCGCGCGCTTTCCCGCCGGCGTACTCGTGGTTCCCGGGCGCCGGCCTCGTCCGGTCGAGCAGGCGTCCCCACGAGGGCCCGTAGGACGCGGCGAAGTTGGCCGCCTCCCCCCGTTCGTACTGCAGGTCGCCGAGCGGCGCGACCACGTCCGGGTGGAGCGACTCGACGAGCGCCGCCGTCGCCTCCTGTTGGCACTGCACGGGCGTCGCAGGCCGGCCGGGCGGGCAGGCGATGTCGCCGGCGGCCACCAATCGGGGCCCACCCGCCGGTGGCGACGCGGTGGTGGTCGCGGTCGACGGGCGGCTGGTCGTCGTGGGGGTACGGGTCGGCGACGACCGAGCGTTGTCGTCGGACGAACACGCGGCCGAGACGGCCAGGACCGCGGCGAGCACCGTCGCCACCGTGTGCTTGCGCACCGAGGTGCCCGTCAAGCGGCCCACGAACGAGGCGAAGCGATCAGTCGGCGGCGTCGGCGATGGCCTCGGCCAGGGCCGGGTGCACCAGCAGCGACTCCGAGATGTCGCTGACCTTGAGGTTGGCCGTGACCGCCAGGGCCAGCACCGAGATGAGCTCGGCGGCGTTCCGTCCGACGATGGACCCGCCGAGCACGACACCGGTGGCCGGATCCGAGAGGATCTTCACGAACCCCCGGGTGTCGCCCTCGATGTGCGCCTTGGCCGACGAGGCGAGCGGCACCTTGGTGACCCGGATCTTGCGGCCGATGGCGAACGCCTCCGCCTCGGCCAGGCCGACGTCGGCGATCTCGGGCTCGGTGAAGATGGCCGACGCAGCCTTGTCGTAGTCGAGGTGGCGGTGCTCGCGGGTGTGCAGGCCCATCACGTGCTCGGCCACCTTGCGGCCCTGGCTCGACGCCACCGAAGACAGCGGCAGCTTCCCGGACAGGTCGCCGGCGGCGTAGATGTGCTTCACGTTGGACTGGCAGTGCTGGTTGACGGTGACGTAGCCGCCGTCGGTCTCGACGCCGGCCGATTCCAGCCCGAGCGTCTCGGAGTTCGGGACGGCGCCGATGGCCAACAGCGCATGCGACCCACGGGCCATGCGCCCGTCGTCGCAGCGCACGACCACCTCGGCATCGCCCTCCCGCTCGATGGCGACGGCCCGGGCGCCCTTGTAGAGCTTGACGCCACGGGCGATGAAGTCCTCCTCGAGCACCGCCGCCACCTCGGCGTCGCGACCGGGCAGGACCTGTTGGCGCGAGACGATCAGCGTCACCTGGCACCCGAAGCTCGAGAACATGTGGACGAACTCCACGCCGGTCACGCCCGAGCCGACCACGATCAGGTGGGAGGGGAGCTCGGGCGGCGGATAGGCGTCGCGGGTCAACAGGATCCGCTCGCCGTCCGGGGTGCACCACTCGGGCACGCGGGGGCGCGAGCCCGTGCCCACCAGGACGGCGTCGGCCCCCAGGGCGTGGACCTTGCCGGCTTCGTCCGTCGCCTCGACCTCGTGCGGTCCCACCAGGCGCCCGGTGCCCCGGATGATCCGCACGCCCTGGCTGTCGAGGAGGGTTCGGACCGACGCGTTCAGGCGATCCTCGATGCCCTGGATCCGCACCTTGAGGGCCTCGAAGTCGAGCTCGGCCTCGAGCCGGGCCAGGCCCATCACGGCGGCGCGGCGGGCCTCGGCCATCGCCCCGCCGGTGGCGATCATCGCCTTGGACGGGATGCAGTCCCACAGGTGGGCGGCCCCGCCGACGACATCGCGCTCGATGAGGGTGACCTCGGCCCCCAACCGTGCGGCATGGGTGGCCGCCGTGTGCCCCGCCGGTCCGCCACCGATGATCACGAACCGAACCGGCACGTCCGGCAGGCTACCCACCTCCGAGCGTCTACTTCCCTTGACACCGGCGTCCGTCTGTGTCTACATGACTGGACATGAGCCTCGACGAGCACGTCCTCCGCGACGTGGAATCCGCCCGCACCCGGCTCGAGGTGCTCGAGGACGAGGCCTACGAGGCTCGCGCCGCCTACCACCAGTCGATCCGCCGGCTCCACGCGGGCGGAGGCTCGATGCGCGAGATCGCCACCGCCCTCGGCATGAGCCATCAGCGGGTGCACCAGATCATCGGTACGGACGGGATCGTCGAGGTCGAGCCCTCGGCCGTCATCGACGTCTCGCCGGCCTCCCCTTCTGCGACCGCCGCCGGGGCAGCAGTGACGCCCACCGGGTCGGCGGCGGTCGCCGTGACCGCGTCCGAGGATGCGTGCTCGTTCTGCGGCACCCGCCGCGCCGAGCTCGACAAGCTCCTCGCCGGGCCCGGCCCGGTGTTCATCTGCGCCGGATGCGTCGCCGCCGCCGCGTCCACCGTCGGGGGCGACCCGGCCGGCGACCTCCGGGCGGTGCCGGTGGAGCAAGGGGCGATCTGCTCGTTCTGCGGCAACCCGTCGGGCATCGGCGGCGTCATGGCCGAGGCGGCGGTCGGTCCGCCCCGCATCTGCACCGCCTGCACCGTCACCTGCCAGCGCATCCTGGCCGACGACCGCCCGGCCCGCCCCGTGATGCGCCGGTCCGGTCGGGTCCGCTGCTCGTTCTGCAACACCAGCCAGAGCGACACGGCCCACCTCGTGGCCGGACCGAACGTCTACATCTGCGACGGCTGCGTGGGCTGCGCCCGGCAGGTGGAGGCGTCGGCCGCATCGGCCAAGGGCCCTCGCCAGGTCGTGCTCCGCCCTGCGGTCGGCGAGGACCACCCCTGCGGGTTCTGCGGGGCCGGCGGCGCCTCGGGCGCGACGATGGTCAAGGGCGGCCGCGG
This sequence comes from uncultured Actinomycetes bacterium, assembly GCA_963731055.1. GTDB lineage: Bacteria > Actinomycetota > Acidimicrobiia > Acidimicrobiales > CADCTF01 > DATLED01. The sequence continues at coordinate 91,288 of CAVSUD010000011.1, forward strand.
GCGGATCTGCGGGACCTGCCTCGACGTCTGCGATCGCGTCATCCGGGAGGGCTGCTAGCCGCCACCGCGACGAGGGTCACGTCGTCCTGGAAGCGGCCGGCGGCGAACGCGGTGAGCTCGGTGTGGCAGGCCTCGACGACGATCGTCGGGCGGGCCCCCCGTAGGCGCGTGACGAGCTCGAGCAGGCGGGTCGTCCCGAACTCCTCGCCCCCCTCCGAGCGGGCCTCGGTGAGCCCGTCGGTGTAGGCCACCACCACTGCGTCGGAGCCCACCTCCGTCGCCCGGGTCTCCCATGTCGACCGCAGCGGCCCGAGCAGCGGCCCGGTCGGCAGCAGGGAGACGACGGCCGTGGGGGTGGCCACGATGACGGCCGGGTGGCCGGCGCTGGCGTAGATCATACGGCCGCGATCGGCGTCGAGAACGGCGAGGAAGATGGTGGCGAAGCGCTCACCGGTGTCGCCGAGGCGGTCGGCCACCCAGCCGAGGGCGGCGCCGGGTTGCGGGAAGATCGCCACGGCCGACACGAGCAGGTCTTTGAGCCGGAGGGCGAACAGCCCGGCATCGGCGCCGTGGCCCGAGATGTCGACGACGACCAACCCGATGCGGCCGTCGTCGAGCGTCCAGAGGTCGAACCAGTCGCCGGCCAGCACGCCCTCGGCCGGGAGGAACAGCGACGCCAGGTCGACGTGCGAGGGCGTCTGGATCTCGGGGAGGAGGACGTCGCGCAGGCCGACCACGAGCGGGGCCTGCTGCTCGAGCGCCTCGTTGGCCCGCCGCATCTCCTCGAGCTCCGCCACGATCCGCACCCGCATGGCGTCGACGTCGGCGGCGAGGTCCTGCACCTCGCGCGGCCCGTTCACGGCGACGTGGTCGGTGAGGTCGCCGCCGGCCACCCGCCGCACGGCGGCCGACAGACGTTCGACGGGGGCGATGATCCAGCGGTCGAGGGCGGCGAGCACGAGCGCCAGGACGGCGAGGGCGGCGAGGCCGGCGCCGAAGAGGAGGCGCAGGAGCCGGCCCTCCTTGTCGCCCACCACCGCCTCGGAGCGATCGACGCGTCCGTTGACGTGGTCTTCCAGCCCCGCCAGGGCGACCTGGTACGCCTCGAAGCGGGGCTGCCCGATCGTCGCCACGGTCGCCGCCGCCTCCTCCATCTCGCCCCGCCGGACGGCGGCGACGGCCGGCTCGGATGCCTCGTGCACCCATGCGTCGTAGGCGGCATCAACAGCGTCGAATCGCGCGATTGCCGCCTCGTCCCGGGCCAGCCGCCGGCGGATCTCCACCTCGGCCGAGGCGACTCCGACCGATCCGCGGGCGTACGGCTCCAGGAACTGCTCGTCGGCGGTGATCACGAACCCTCGCTCGCCCCGCTGTTGCTCGCGCACGGCGACGTCGTAGTCGGAGACGGCCCGCAGCGCCGGGACCAGCACCGTGCGCTGCTCGTCGAGGACGCGGCGGAGATCGAGGACGATCGTCCCCGAGAAGCCGATGACGCCGGCCACGACGAGGAACGCCCCCGCCGCGATCATCAGCACTCGGCGCTGCAGGGACGCGGGTGCCCGTCCGCCGATCACGCCCGCACCCATGCCGCGAGTCTGGCGCAGCCCGTCCGGGACGCGCACCGCGGGTCAGCTCGGCTGATACACCCCGTACTCGTTGCGGAGGACGTCGCTCACCTCGCCGAGCGTGGCCATGGCCCGCAGGGCCTCCTTCATCGGATAGAGGAGGTTCGCGGTGCCCTTCGCCGCCGCCGCCACGTCGGCCAGGGCGGCATCGACCGCGGCCTGGTCGCGCCCGGCCCGCACCGACTGCGTCCGCTCTGCCTGGCGGCGCTGGGACTCGGGATCGATCGGGAAGACGTCGGACGGCTCGGGCTTGTCGTCGACGTACTTGTTGACGCCGACGACGACCTTGTCGCCCCGGTCGACGGCGCGGGTGAAGTCGTAGGCGGCCTGGGTGATCTCGTCCTGCATGAACCCGGCCTCGATGGCCGCGACCGCTCCGCCCATGGCGTCGATCTTCTCGAGGTACTGCCAGGCCGCCTTCTCGATCTCGTCGGTGAGCGACTCGACGAAGAACGAACCGGCGAGCGGGTCGACGGTCTCGGTGACGCCGGACTCGCTGGCGATGATCTGCTGGGTGCGCAGCGCGAGCTTGGCCGCCTTGGGCGTCGGCAGCCCGAGCGCCTCGTCGTAGCCGTTGGTGTGGAGCGACTGCGTACCGCCGAGCACGGCCGCCAGCGCCTGCAACGTCACCCGCATGAGGTTGTTCTCGGGCTGCTGGGCGGTCAGCGTCGACCCGCCCGTCTGGGTGTGGAAGCGGAGGAGCTTCGACTTCTCGGACTTCGCCGCGAACCGCTCGGTCATGATGCGGGCCCACATGCGGCGGCTGGCCCGGAACTTGGCCACCTCCTCGAAGAAGTTGTTGTGGGCGTTCCAGAAGAACGACAGCCGCGGGGCGAACTCGTCGACGTCGAGGCCGGCGTCGATGGCGGCGGCGACGTAGGCGATGCCGTTGGCCAGCGTGAACGCGATCTCCTGCACCGCCGTGCTGCCGGCCTCGCGGATGTGGTAGCCGGAGATCGAGATCGTGTTCCACTGCGGCAGGTGCTGCTGGCAGTAGCCGAAGATGTCGGTGATGATCCGCATCGACGGGCGGGGCGGGTAGATGTAGGTGCCGCGGGCCACGTACTCCTTGAGGATGTCGTTCTGGATCGTCCCGGTCAGCACCTTGCGGGTCGACGCCGTTCTCCTCGGCGACCAGCTGGTAGAGCAGCAGGAGGATGGACGACGTGGCGTTGATCGTCATCGACGTCGAGATCGTGTCGAGGGGCAGGTCCGCCGAGCAGGAGCCGCATGTCGGCGAGGGAGTCGATGGCCACGCCGACCTTGCCGATCTCGCCCTCGGCCCGCGGGTGGTCGGAGTCGTAGCCCATCTGCGTCGGCAGGTCGAAGGCACAGCACAGGCCGGTCGAGCCGCTGGCCAGCAGCATCTTCCAGCGCTCGTTCGTCGCCTCGGCCGTCCCGAAGCCCGAGTACTGGCGCATCGTCCACGGACGACCCCGGTACATGTTCGGGTAGACGCCGCGGGTGTAGGGGAACTTGCCCGGCTCGCCCAGCCGCTCGTCGTACGACCACCCCTCGAGGTCGCCGGGGCGGTACGTCGGCTTGATCTCGATGCCCGAGTCGAGCGTGCGGCGGTCCTCTGCGTCTGCGGCCATGGGCTCAGGTTACGGAGGACCGCCGTCGACCGGCCAAGTGGACTACGCGGAGGTGGGCGGCGCCTGCTTGGGGTGGGGCATGCAGAGCTCGTCGTACTCGGCGATGACGATCTCGCCGGCGTTCGGACCGCACGCCGGGCAGTCGGGGTCGCGCGGCACCTTGAAGGTCCGGAACGACTCCTCCAGCGCGTCGTAGGCCATGAGCCGACCGGCGAGCGAGTCGCCCAGGCCCAACAGGAGCTTGATCGCCTCCATGGCCTGGATCGACCCGATGATGCCGGGCAGCACCCCGAGGACGCCGGCCTCGGCGCACGACGGCGCCATCTCGGCCGGCGGGGGCTCGGGCAGGAGGCAGCGGTAGCAGGGGCCTTCGTACGGATGGAAGACCGAGGCCTGCCCCTCGAAGCGGAAGATGGCGCCGTAGACGACCGGGATCCTCTTGATCAGCGAGGCGTCGTTGACCAGGTAGCGGGTGGGGAAGTTGTCCGTGCCGTCGACGATCACGTCGTAGCCGTCGATGATGTCGAGCACGTTGTCGGCGCCGAGGCGGGTGTCGTAGGTGACGACGTCGACGTCGGGGTTGATGAGGGTCAGCGTCTTCTTCGCGGAGTCGACCTTGCGGTCACCGATCCGGTCCATGTTGTGCAGGATCTGGCGCTGCAGGTTCGACTCGTCGACGACGTCCATGTCGATGATGCCGATCGTGCCGACGCCGGCGGCCGCGAGGTAGAGGGCGGCGGGGGATCCGAGGCCGCCGGCGCCGAGGAGCAGCACCCGGGACTCGAGCAGCTTCTGCTGGCCCGCTTCGCCGACCTCGGGCAGGAGGAGGTGGCGCTGGTAGCGGTTGCGCTGCTCGGGGGTCAGCGTCTTCGGGACCGACCAGTCGCGCCCCTCGTTCTTCCACTTGTTGAACCCGCCGACGACGGACACGACGTCGGTGTAGCCGAGCTGCGTCAGGGTGTCGGCGGCGAAGGCCGAGCGGGTGCCGCCGGCGCAATAGATGACGATCGGCGCGTCCTTGTCGGTTACCTTCGACTCGATCTGGCTCTCCAGGTGCCCGCGGGGGATGTGGATCGCCCCGGGGACCGCGCCCTGGTCGTACTCGTCGGGCTCGCGGACGTCGAGCAGCACGGTGCCGCGCTGGGCGATCTCCTGCTCGGCCTCGGCGGTGTCGACCTCGCGGATGCGGGTCTTGGTCTGGTTCAGCAACTCTCGGAACGACGCCATAGCAGGGAAAACCTTACCTGCTGGGTCGGAATTCCCGCATCAGCACGTCCGGACGATCAGGACGTCGCAGGGGGCGTGGTGCGAGACCTTGTTGGGGACGCGGCCGAGGAGGAAGCGGGCCGCCCCGGACATGCCGCGACTCCCGACGACGATGAGGTCGGCGCGTGCCGTCGAGGCCACGTCGATGATGGCCGAGGCGGCGTCGCCCGGCCACACGTAGGTCTCGACGTCGACCCCCTCGACTCGCACCTTGGCGGCCGCCTCCTCGACCACCGTCCGGGCCTCGCCCCGCGGATCCACCAGCCCGGTCAGGCCGGACGGGACCACGTCGGGCGCCAGGTACATCGCCTCCAACGGCTTGTAGGCCGTCACCAGGTGCAGCACCGCAGCCCCACACGTGCGAGCGAGGGCGGCGGCCTGCCGCGACCGCCTCCGTCGCCGTCTCCGAACCATCGGTCCCCACCACGATCGTCTCGAACATGACTCGATCGTCCCCCGCCGGCATCGGCCCGTCTGTCGTGGGGACGACACTCCGCGCCCGGTCTGCGACGCTGGGCCGATGGAGTTCCAGGACGTCGTCCGCCGGCGCCGCATGGTCCGCAACTTCACCGACCAGCCCGTCCCGCCCGACGTCCTCGACCGCGTCCTCGGGAACGCCCTCCATGCGCCCTCGGCCGGGTTCTCCCAGGGATGGGCCTTCCTGGTGCTGGAGGGACGGGAGGAGACCGAGCGACTCTGGTCGGTGACCTGGGTCGAGGAGGCTCGGGCCCGGTTCCGCTGGCAGGGCCTGTTCGCCGCCCCGGTGCTCATCGTCCCGATGTCGCACAAGCAGGCCTACCTCGACCGCTACGCCGAGGCGGACAAGGGCGTGACGGACAAGCGGGAGTCGTTCTGGCCCGTCCCGTACTGGGACGTCGACACCGGGATGGCGGCCCTGCTCATGCTGCTCACGGCCGTGGACGCCGGCCTGGGCGCGCTCTTCTTCGGGATCTTCCCCGACGACCTGCCCGGCTTCCGGCGGGCCTTCGACGTGCCCGACGCCTACACCCCGATCGGCGCCATCGCCCTCGGCTACCGGGCGCCCGACGAGCCGTCGCCGTCGCTCAGGCGGGGGCGACGTCCGCTCGATGAGGTGGTCCATCGCGGACGATTTCGGGGAGCACCTCGCTGATCGAGGCGTGCAGCACGACATCGGCGTGGGGGTCGTATCGCGTGGGGTCGGCGTTGAGGATGACGAGCCGGGCCCCGTGCTCCAACGCCGACGGGATCAGGCCGGCGGCCGGGTAGACCGACAGCGTCGACCCGATGGCCAGCACCAGGTCGGCCCGCTGCGCCGCCTGCTCCGCCCGCAGGAGGTCGGCGGCCACGAGTTGCTGACCGAAGCTGATGGTCGCCGACTTCAAGATCCCACCGCAGCTCCGGCAGGGCGGATCGGCCTCCCCGGCCCGCACCCGCTCGAGGGCCCGTTCCATCGGGGCGGAGTCCCCGCACTCCCAACACACGACGGTGCGGGCGTTGCCGTGGATCTCGATGATCCGCTCGGGGCTCGTGCCGGCCAGGTGGTGCAGTCCGTCGATGTTCTGGGTGACCAGGGTGTCGAGGCGGCCCTGGCGCTCGAGCTCGACGAGGGCACGGTGGCCGGCGTTCGGCTGCGCGTCCCAGATGGGGCTCCCGAGGCGGTGCTCCCACGCCAGGCGCCGCACCTCCGGGTCGTTGAGGTAGTACCGGATGTCGCTGGTCCGCTCGGCCTTCGGGTTCTTGGTCCAGAGCCCGTTCGGCCCGCGGTAGTCGGCGATGCCGGAGTCGGTCGAGATGCCCGCCCCGGTGAGCACGACGATGCGGTCGCTGGAGTGGACGAGCTCGCGTGCGTCGTCGACGGGCGCCATGTCCTCATCCTGCCCGGGACCGCAGGCCGCTACGCGCCGCGCCCCTCGCGGGTGACCTGCACCTTGCGCATCCGTCCGTGGTCGTCGGCGGTGAAGGTGACCGTGACCTGCAGGCGGTCACCCGTCGAAGGCGCGACCCCGGGCCCGAGGGCGACGTCGGCATCCAGAGCGGGCACCGGAACCTCGACCCGCCCGGTCTCCTCCCACCCGTCGGTGTACCGCACGACGAGGAACGTCGCCCCCTCGATCTCGACGGCGAGCGGCGACCCACGTCCGGCCGGCGCCAGTCGGGCCGTGGGAGCTCCGGCGTCCGGCGTCACGGTCAGCGCGATGGCCGAGGACGGGAACGCGACCGCAGCCTCGAGTGCGTCGATCAGGGCCGTGCGGAGGTCGCCCCACGGGCCGGTCGACTGGCGGCTGACGTCGGTGGCGGCGGCGTCACCCACCTGGATCGACTCCCTCGGCGCTCCCGGCGGGCGGGTGGCGGCAGGCGCGGCGCTCCCGTCGGCGGCGGCCGCGGCCGCGGCGATCCGGGCGGCGACCTCCTCGTCGAGCGAGCCGGCGAAGCGGCCGACGGCCCCGTTGGCCACCGTCCGCCACGCGTCGAAGGTGCCATCGCCGGCGACGGCGATGGTCTCGGCTTCCGGCGGCACACCGCGGCCGCCGGCACGGATGTAGGTGACGTGCACTCCCACAGCATCTCCCTTGGTCGTCGTCGTCGTCGGCGTCGACGACGAGGTTGGCTCGCGGCGATCGAGGCCGCACCCCGCGGTGAGCATCCCGAAGGTCAGGAGCGGCGCCACGATGGACGCCAGCCTCACACCACGACCCAGAGGTCGGGCACGCCTCGGGCCACGCCCCACTGCCGGACGTAGCCGAGGAACTCCCGCACGTGTCGCGGCTGCACGCCGTGGTCGTGGGAGTTGTCCGCGGCGTGGCGGCTGTCATCGCCCATCATCGAGCCGCTCGAGTAGGTGAACGGCTCGATCAGCTCGAACTCGTCGGCCGAGTTGAGGCCGCGGAGGTCCTGGATGAGGTCGGTACCGGTCGACCGGTTGTAGGCCTGCAACACCTGTTGGGCGAACATGCCCTGCAGAAGACCCGCGTCCTGAATCACCGTGAGCGCGTCGGCGTCCGGGGTCGTCGTGGCGCCCTTCCCGGCGATGGCGGTGCGCAACAAGCCGGCGACGCCGCTCGAGCTGAATCCGGTGGGCGACTCGGTCTGGCCGACGGGCGCCACGCGTCCGGTGGTGCGCTTGTAGTCGGCCGCCGTCTGCTGGTACTCGTCCTGCAGCCCGGCGAGGTGACCGAACTCGTGGGCGATGGTGTTCGCCTCGTCGGTGTCCCCGAGGAACCACTCGCCCACGTTGGCCCGGCCCGCGCCGGGCTTCACGTCCACCACGTTGTCCTCGCCCGAGGACACCGGCTCGAGCTTGAAGCGGATGTCGACGACGCGGCCCTCGGCCAGGTTCACGGCGCTGAACTTGTTCCATGCCGCCTCGACGAACCCGGGCCACGAGGCCTTCGGGGCGTTGGACGTGAACTTGACCTTGGCCGTCACCTCGATCTTGTCGGGGTTGTCCTCGGGCGTGATCTTCCACGTGTAGCGCGAGGTCATGCCGATGTTGGGGTCGCCGCCGACGTTCTCGTGCCAGGCCCGCTCGACCCGGCCGACGGTGGAGCCGGCCCCCTTCTTGTCGAGCACGTCCCACGTCGCCTTGTCGGCCACGCCCGACGCGGGGGAGATCCCGTTGGCGTTCTGGAAGCCGAGGATGGCCTTGCTGGTGGCGGCGCCGAAGACGCCGTCGGCGGTGAGCTTGGGCGTGGCGCCGGCCAGGTTGAGCTTCTGCTGCAGCTCCTGCACCGCCGGGCCGGTCGTGGTCGCGCCGGTGCCCACGGTCGGGTGCAGCGAGGTGCCGGCGTCGGGGATGGCGACCGGGTCGGCCTCGTCGGGACCCTTGACCTCCTGCTCCTCGCCGTCGGCCTTCCCGCCGCCGGGGGCGGCCAGGTCGACGGCGACCCAGGTCTTCTTGCCGACGACGCCGTCCGCGGTCAGCCCGTTCTTCTTCTGGAAGACGCGCACGGCGGTCAGCGTCTTCGAACCGAAGTCCCCGTCGATGACGAGCGGCGGCGCGGCGCCATCGGCGTTGAGCTTCTGCTGGAGGACCCCGACCGCTTCGCCGTTGCGACCGATCATCAGGGTCGGCCGGGTGGCGGGGGTGCCGGCGGCGACCTTGCGCTGTACGAGGATCGGCGTTGGCGACGGCCTGGTTTCCGGCCGAGCGTTGCAGGCTGAGCGCATCCTGGGCGGCGAGGACGACGGGCGCCTCGGTGGTGCCGAGCGCGCTCGTGGTCGGGCCCTCGGCCACCTTCGTCGTGGCGGGCGTGGGCGCGGGCGCTCGCCGATCGACGGGCTGCTTCGCGGTCGGCGCCGGTCTCGGCGGGTGTACGGCCACTCGACCTCCTGGGCCCGTCCACCGTCGCCCATCCGCGACCCGGCGTCAACCGCTGCGGCACACTCTGCCTGAACGGGCATCATCGGCCCTCCGTCAGCGCCCGCCGGCTACTGGGCGGCGGCGAGCGCGAGCTGGTGGCGATCGACGGCCCAGCGGGTCGACTCGAACGCGATCGAAGGGTGGTAGCCGAGGCGCAGGAGCTGGCGCTCGGTCTCCTCGATCTCGAGGCCGGTCTCGAGGTAGCTGAGGGCGAGCTGACGCGACCGCCGGCGCAGGTGCTCGAGCGGCGCGGTCTTGAGCTGCTCCTCCTGCCACTGCAGGTGTGCGGTCTGCAGCAGGTCGGGCAGGCGCAGCACCTGGCGCCGGTTCAACGGCGGCACCCGCCGACGGACGAGCAGGGTCGACGCGTCCTCCAGCTGGGCCAGCTCGAACTGGACCAGCCGGGCCAGCGACCGGACGAACGGCGAGTGCCGCCCACCCTTGTCGCCGAGGCCGAGCCGGCGGGCGGTGACGGCGAGCGGGAGCTCGAAGCCGTCCGGCGCCGCCTCCAGGGTTGTCACCAGATGGCGCAACAAGAAGGTGGTCGAGGGGCCGAGGACGCCAAGCCAGAAGGTCTCGACATAGGAGGAGCAGGGGTGGTGGCCGAGCGAGTCGATGATCTCGTCGGGCCAGGCGTGAACGGTCAGGGTGTCGAGGGGGACGAACGTGGGAGCGGGGCGCATGGTGCCTCCGAGCGGAGCGCGGGCGAGCTGGAGGGGGAAGTGGAGCGACAGCAACTGCTGTTGCAGTTTCTATCGTGTCAATGCATTTCATGTTCTACCACGCCAACCCGGTCGCCGCAACCGGCTAGCGTCCGCGCATGGAAGTCGAGGTCGTGGTCGAGATCCCCAAGGGGTCGCGCAACAAGTACGAGATCGATCACATGAGCGGCGAGCCGTGGCTGGACCGCACGTTGTTCACGGCCACGATGTATCCGACGGACTACGGGTTCTTCCCGCACACCCTCGGCGAGGACGGGGATCCGCTCGACGCCATGGTGCTCCTCGACGAGCCGACGTTCCCGGGCTGCCACGTGCTCGCCCGGCCGGTCGGCGTCTTCTGGATGTCCGACGAGGCCGGCCCCGATGCCAAGGTGCTGACGGTGCCCCACACCGACCCGCGGTGGCAGACGGTGCGCGACCTCGACGATCTGCAGCCCCACCTGCTCGACGAGATCGCCCACTTCTTCGAGGTCTACAAGGCCCTCGAGCCGGGCAAGGGCACGGAGATCAGCGAGTGGCAGGGCCGCGAGGAGGCCGAGCGGGCCGTCGCCGAGGCCCGGGCCCGCTACCAGCCACCGAACCCGATCACCTAAAGCCGGCGTCGCGTCGGCGGGCGGCGAGACCGAGCCCGACGCGGCCCGACCCCGACCAGGACGCCCACGACGAGGAGCGCCGGCACCGACGGCCAGGGCGCCGGGCCCCGTCCGGCGCCGGTGGCCAGGATGCCGAGCGCCGCGAGGCCGGCGTTGCGGAGCAGCTCGAGCACGGACACGGGACGCGACGCCGGGCCGCCGAAGCACGCGCACCCGACGGTGGCGCCGGCGGCCACGGCCCGCCCGATCACGACCGAGAACCCGACCAGCAGCACGAGGGCGGCGATGGCCGCGACGGCGGGTACGGCCACCAGGGCGGCCGCCACGACGAGCTCGACCACCGGCACGCCGACGGCGAGGGACGCCGGCGCCGGGAGCCCGAGACCCTCGAAGGAGGCGATCGTGCCGCGCCGGTCGCGCGCCTTGGCCGCCGCCGCCCAGGCCAGGACGACGGCCAGCGCGAGCGCTGATCCGCGGCCGATCTCCGTCGCCAGGTCCACTGCGACGGGAAGGTACCAGCGGCACCCGGATGCACCCGCCGACCCGACGTCGTTCCCCGAACGCCGCGGGCGCGGAGAGCCGTGCCCGAGGATCAGGCGGAGCGGCGACTCGGCCGGCGGTAGGTCGCCACCAGCTCCAGCAGCGTCCGCACGCCGAACCCGGTGCCGCCCTTGGCCAGGTAGCCGTCCTCGTCGCTGCGGAAGGCCGGGCCGGCGATGTCGAGGTGCACCCACGGCGTGTCGCCGACGAACTCCTGGAGGAACAGTCCGGCGGACAGGGTGCCGGCCGCACCGGCCATCCCGATGTTCTTGATGTCGGCGATCTCGGAGTCGATGTGCTTGCGGTACTGCGCCGGCAGGGGGAGGTGCCACATCGGCTCCCCCGCCCGCTCGCTCGCCGCCGCCACCTGTCCCACCAGGTCGTCGTCGTTGCCCATGAGACCGGCGATGTCGCGTCCGAGCGCAACGATGCAGGCGCCGGTGAGGGTGGCGAGGTCGACGATGGCGTCGGGCCCCGCCTCCACGGCCAACGACAGCGCGTCGGCCAGCACGAGGCGACCCTCGGCGTCGGTGTTGAGCACCTCGACGGTCTTGCCGTTGCGGATCTTCAGCACGTCGCCCGGCTTGATGGCCTTGCCGCTCGGCAGGTTCTCGGTGCAGGCGGCGATGCCGATCACCCGCACCTTGGGAGCGACGGCGGGCATGGCCGACATGGCCGCGATCACGGCCGCGGCTCCGCCCATGTCGCACTTCATCGTCATCATCCCCTCGCCGGACTTGAGGGACAGCCCGCCCGAGTCGAAGGTGATGCCCTTGCCGACGAGGACGATCGTGCCGCGTGCCCCGGGCGGGTCGTAGACCAGCTCGATGAGGCGGGGCGGCTCCTCCGAACCGGCCGCCACGCCGGCCAGACCGCCGAGGCCCTCGTTGACGATGGCCACCTCGTCCATGACGTTGACCGTGAGGCCCTGTTCCTCGGCCACCCGACGGGCGACCGCCTCGAGGTGCCGCGGCGTCATGTCGCGGGCCGGCTGGTTCACGAGATCGCGGGCCAGGGCGACTGCTGCGCCGATGCGGGCGCCGCGGTCGAGCCCCTTCTGAAGCGCGACGCCACCGCTCGACACCACCGTCACCGCCTCGATGGCGCACGGCTTCGAGGCCGACTTGTAGGTGGTGAACTGGTGGCCACCAAGGACCATCCCCTCGGCGAGCGCCTGCGCCGCCTTGGCCCGATCGATCGTCGACGGCACGGCGTCGAGGAGGGCCACCGCCACGGCCCGTGCCTTCCACGACGCCTTCACCGCCGCCGCCCCGGCCCGGCGAAGGGTGTCGAGATCGATCGCGTCCGCGGCGCCGAGGCCGACCGCCAGGATCGTCGACCCGTCGTCGGCCAGCAGCGGCTGGGTCTGTCCGAGCTTCCCCTCGAAGTCGCGCGAGGCCAGGAACGGGAGGTCGAGCTCGGCCGGACCTCCGACGGGCACCACGGGACCGGCGAGCACCGGGACCACGAGGACGTCGGCATCCGCCGGCACCTCGCGGGCGGTGGTGAATTGGATCGGCATCAGTTCTCCTTCGCCGGAACGGCCTGCCCCTCCTGCCAACGGGCCATCGCCCACAGCAGGCTCGACAGCCGATTGAGGTAGGGGATGACGGACGAGTCCGGCGCGGCGACGGACAGCGACCGCCGCTCGGCTCGGCGGACCACGGTCCGCGCCACTTCGAGGAGCGCGCTCAGGCGCGGTCTCGCCGGGCAGGACGAACTCGCTCGGCATCGTGAACCGGGCGGAGAGGTCGTCGGTCGCCCGCTCGATCTCGACCAGCATCGCCGGCGTCACCGACGTGGCCCCGGCGGTCAGCTTCGAGCGGTTCTCCGGCGCGGTGGCCAGCTCGGCCATCAGCACATACAGGTCCCGCTCGACCTGGAGGAGGAGCTGGTCGAGCTCGCCGCCCCGTTCCGTCTCGGCTCGGGCCAGGCCGAGGAACGCCTGCGCCTCGTCGACCGCCCCGTACGCCTCGGGGGCGTCGGCGTCCTTGCGGACCCGGCCCCCGAAGTACAGGCCGGTGGTGCCGTCGTCGCCCTTGGTCGTGTAGAAGCGCTCGCGGCTCACGCCGGCGAGACTATGCGGCCGTCCTCGACCCGGATCGTGCGGGTGACGGCGACGGCGTCGAGGAGCCGGCGGTCGTGGGTGACCAGCAGCAGCGTCCCCTCGTAGCCGTCGAGGGCCCGCTCGAGCTCCTCGATGGCCGCGAGGTCGAGGTGGTTCGTCGGCTCGTCGAGCACCAGGCAGTTCACCCCGGAGGCCATGAGCGTGGCGAGGATGGCGCGGCTGCGCTCCCCCGGCGACAGTCGCCCTCCCGGTCGGTCCACGTGCTCCGATGTCAGGCCGAACTTGGCCAGGAGCGAGCGCGCCTCCGCCAGCTGCGGCATGCCCGCCTCCCGCATGAAGGTGGACAGCACGGGGTCGGCGCCGGAGAAGAGGTCACGGGCCTGGTCCATCGTGCCGACCTTGACGCCCGGGCCGAGGAACCGGCCGCCGGCGACCAATGCCAGCTCGCCCAGCAACGTCTTCAGCAACGTGGTCTTGCCGCCCCCGTTCGGGCCCACGATGGCCAGGCGCTCCTGCCAGGCGATCTCGAGATCGATCGGTCCGAGGGTGAACGTGCCCCGCGCCACCACGGCGGCGTCGAGCCGCGCCACGACCGCGCCGCTGCGAGCCTCGGGCGCGAACTGGAGCTGCAGCCGCCAGCCCTCCCACGGCTTGTCGACCGCCTCGAGGTTGGCCAGTGCCTTCTCGCTGATCCGGACCTTTGACGCCTGCTTCTCGGTCCGGTTGACGCGGAAGTCGCGCTGCGCCTTGTCGCCGTCCTTGGGGTTCTTCTTCTCCTTGTTGACGCCGCTGATCCGCCCACTGCCGCTGTTCCTTGATCCGGTCGGTGAGCCGCCCCCGCTCGGCCTTGTAGCGGTCGAACGCCTCGTACTGCTGGCTCCGCGCCAGCTCCCGCTGATCGATGAAGTCGCTCCAGCCTCCGGCGTACTCCACGGCGCGGTGGCTCTCCTCCTGCAGCTCGAGGATGCGGGTGACGGTGCGATCGAGGAAGGCCCGGTCGTGGGAGACGACGATGACCCCGCCGGCCAGCCCGTCGAGGAACCGCTCGAGGCGGTCGAGTCCGTTGAAGTCGAGGTTGTTGGTCGGCTCGTCGAGGAGGAAGACGTCGAAGCGGGCCAGCAGGATCGCGGCGAGCGCGGCTCGCGCCTGCTGCCCGCCCGACAGGTCGGCCATCGCCACGTCCAGGCGATCCGCCGGCAGCCCCACGTCGGCGCACACCTCACCGGCCCGGGCCGCCAGGTCGTCGCCGCCGAGGGTCATGAACCGCTCGAGGGCTTCGGTGTACGGCTCGATCGCCTCGGTGGGGTCGGTCGACAAGAGCGCCGTCCAGTGCTCGAGCTCCTGCTCCGCGGCGGCGACGCCGGTGCGGCGGGCGAGGTAGGTGCGCAAGGTCTCCCCCGGGGTGGCGTCGACCTCCTGGGGCAGCCACCCCACCTCGAGGGAGACGGGGGCCCGCTCGACCGTCCCCTCGTCCGGCGTCTCGAGCCCCGCGAGGATGCGCAGCAACGTCGACTTCCCGATGCCGTTGGGTCCGACCAGCCCCAGGCGACTGCGAGGTCCGACGCTGACGTCGACCTCCGTCAGCACGACGGCCGACCCGTAGGACTTGGTGAGCCGCTTGCCCGTCAACACGGGTGCAAACGGTAGAGGGCTTTCGCGGGGGCACCCGTAGACTTTCGGGGTGACCTCCTTCCTCGACGCCGTCCGCGAGCGAGTCGTCATCTTCGACGGCGCCACCGGGACGAACCTCCAGGTGCGGGAGCTGACGGCCGACGACTACGGCGGACCGGAGCTCGAGGGCTGCCCCGAGATCCTCAACGTGTCGCGTCCGGATGTGATCGCCGACCTCCACCGATCGTTCTTCGAGGTCGGCGTCGACGTGGTCGAGACGAACTCCTTCGGTGCGCTGCCGTGGGCCCTCGACGAGTACGGCATCGGCGACCAGGCCGAGGCGCTGGCCCGGAAATCGGCCGAGATCGCCCGGGAGGTGGCCTCCGGGTTCGGCGGGTTCGTCGCCGGCTCGCTCGGTCCGACGAACAAGTCGATGCCCTCGCTCGGGTGGATCCGCTTCGCCCCCATCCGCGACGGCTACGAACTCGCGGCGCGGGGCCTGCTGGCCGGCGGGGTCGACCTGATCATCATCGAGACGGTGCAGGACCTCCTGCAGGCCAAGGCGGCCATGATCGGCGCCCGCCGAGCCATGAAGGCGGCCGGGCGGCAGGTGCCGATCCAGGTGCAGGTCACCATCGAGGCCACCGGTCGGATGCTCACCGGCACCGAGACCGGTGCCGCCGTCACCGCTCTCGCCGCCATGCGGCCCGACGTCATCGGCCTCAACTGCGCCACCGGCCCACGCGAGATGAGCGAGCACCTCCGCCACCTCACCACCCACTCCCGGATCCCGGTCTCCTGCCTGCCCAACGCCGGGCTCCCGTCCGTCGTCGACGGGAAGATGCACTACGACCTGACGCCGGCCGAGCTCGCCGACTTCCATGCCCGGTTCATCACCGAGATGGGCGTCTCCGTCGTCGGCGGCTGCTGTGGCACGTCACCGGAGCACCTCCGTCACGTGGTCGAGAAGTGCCGCGACCTGACGCCAGGGGTGCGGGCCGACGCCGACGATCCGGGCCTCTCCTCGCTCTACAGCCACACGTCGTACGACCAGGCGCCGTCCTACCTCGCCGTCGGCGAGCGGACGAACGCCAACGGATCCAAGAAGTTCCGCGAGGCGATGCTCGACGAGGACTGGGAGACCTGCGTCCGCATGGCCCAGGATGCGGTCGGCGAGGGCTCCCACGTGGTCGACCTCTGCGTCGACTACGTCGGCGAGGACGGCGTGGCGACGATGGACGAGCTGGCTTCGCGCTTCGCCACCCAGGTCACCATCCCGGTGATGCTCGACTCGACCGAGCCCGGGGTGATCGAGGCCGGCCTCCAGTGGCTCGGCGGCAAGGCCATCCTCAACTCGGTCAACCTCGAGGACGGCGACGCCCCCGGCACCCGGCTCGACCGCTTCCTCACCATGGCCGCGGAGTACGGCGCCGCGGTCGTGTGCACCTGCATCGACGAACAGGGCCAGGCCCGCGACCCCGAGTGGAAGCTGCGGGCGGCCCGACAGATCTACGACATCGCCGTCGAGCGCTACGGCCTCGCCCCCGAGGACCTGTTCTTCGACCCTCTGGCGCTGACGCTGGCGACGGGCATGGACGAATCGCGTGGCGACGGCATGGCCACCATCGAGGGCATCAAGCTCATCAAGGCGCAGTTGCCGGGGGCGAAGACGATCCTCGGTCTGTCCAACATCTCCTTCGGGCTCTCCCCCGCCGCCCGCCACGTCCTCAACTCGGTCTACCTGCACGAGTGCCAGGAGGCGGGGCTCGACGCCGCCATCGTCCATGCGGCTCGCATCCTCCCGCTGAACCGGATCGACCCGGCGCACGTGAAGATCTGCCTCGACGTCATCTACGACCGCCGCGATCCGGCGGCCGGCTACGACCCGCTCCAGGAGCTGCTGCGGGCCTTCGAGGGCGTGTCGTCGGCCGCGCTCTCGACGAAGGAGGACCGGTCGGACTGGACCATCGAGGCCCGCCTGAAGCAGCGCATCATCGACGGCGACCGCGACGGCCTCGACGACGATCTCGCCGAGGCCATGGCCGCCGACAAGACGCCGCTGTCGATCATCAACGACGACCTCCTGTCGGGGATGAAGGTCGTCGGCGAGCTCTTCGGGTCCGGCCAGATGCAGCTGCCGTTCGTGCTGCAGTCGGCCGAGACCATGAAGGCGGCCGTCCGCTACCTCGAGCCCCACATGGAGACGTCCGACCAGGGGGGCAAGGGCACGCTCGTGCTGGCCACGGTCAAGGGCGACGTGCACGACATCGGCAAGAACCTCGTCGACATCATCCTCACGAACAACGGCTACACGGTCCACAACCTCGGCATCAAGGTGGCCGTGACGGCGATGATCGAGAAGGCCCTCGAGGTCAAGGCCGACGCCATCGGGATGTCGGGCCTCCTCGTGAAGTCGACGCTCATCATGCGCGAGAACCTCGAGGAGCTGAACTCGCGCGGGCTGGCCGAGGTGCCGATCCTCCTCGGTGGTGCGGCGCTCACCCGCACCTACGTCGAGCGCGACCTCCGCACCGTCTACGAGGGGAAGGTCTTCTACGGCAAGGACGCCTTCGAGGGTCTCCGCACGATGGACCGTCTCATGGAGCTGAAGAAGACGGGCACCGTCGACGAGACCTTCGGACGCGAGATCGCCGAGTCCGACCGCGTCTCCCGCTCCGATCGGGTCGCGGCGGAACGGGCCGCCATCGACCCCTCGACGCTCCCGGCCCGTTCCCCCGAGGTCGCCGCCGACAACGAGATCTTCGTGCCGCCGTTCCTCGGCTCGAAGGTGATCAAGGGCATCCCGCTCGACGAGATCGCCGCCTTCCTGAACGAGACGGCCCTCTTCCGCACCCAGTGGGGCTTCCGGCCCGACAAGGCGACCGGCGAGAAGCGACGAGGACTTCAAGATCCGCATCCGCCAGCCTCCTGCGCGAGCAGCTGGCGTCGGCGCGGGCCGCCGGCGTGCTCGTGCCCCAGGTCGTCTACGGCTACTACGCCGTCAACGGTGACGGCGACGACGTGGTCGTCTGGTCCGACGCCGAGCGGGCCACCGAGCTCGGCCCGCTTCCACTACCCCCGCCAGACGGTCGAGCCGTACCTCTGCATCGCCGACTTCTTCCGTCCGTACGACGGCGGCGCCGGCGACGTCGACTACGCGCGCATTCCACATCGTCACCATGGGCAACGAGGTCACCGAGGAGGCGATGCGGCTCAAGGAGGCCGACCGCTACCAGGACTACCTCTTCCTCCACGGCCTCGGCGTCGAGATGACCGAGGCGCTCGCCGAGCTCTGGCACCGCCGCATCCGCGAGGAGTGGGGCTTCGCCGACGAGGACGGGCCCGTCGCTCGCCGGCCTGTTCCGTCAGCAGTACCGCGGCGGCCGCTACTCGTGGGGCTACCCGGCCTGCCCCGACCTCGAGGACAACGAGACGGTGGCCGCGCTGCTGGGGGCCGACCGCATCGGCATCGAGGTGTCCGAGGAGACCGGCGTTCCAGTACCAGCCCGAGCAGACCACCTCGGCCATCATCTGCCACCACCCCCAGGCCAAGTACTTCGTCGCGTAGTTGTCGGTCTCGCTCTGCGGCGACGCCCTCCGGGCCGGGGCCTTGCCGCTCGACGGGCGGCTGCTCGCTGGCGCTCCCGACGCCGCAACTGCGGGTTTCGCCGGTGGCCTGATCAGGCGCCGGCGAGGACGGCTCTCGCCACGAGGTCGGTGCCGAAGGCGGTGAGGATGGCGAGGTAGAGGAGGCCGGTGGCGGCCATGACGGCCGAGTAGGCCCGCTCCTTCAGGGCGGCGCGGGTGACGAAGCAGAGGACGATCGTGTCGAGCGCGCAGGCGACCCAGAACCAGCCGAGGATGCCGCCGTAGCCGTCGTTGATGGTGCCCGACAGGACCGACAGCATCCCGGTCGGCACAGCAGGAGCGCGCGACCTCGAAGGGCCAGCACCAGCGCCAGCCACCGGTTGAGCTCGTGCAGCGGCGCCGCGGCCGAGCCCCGGCTGCACGAGGTACCAGTGGCCGAGCAGCATGGCGTCGGACACGGCGCCGAGGAACACGGCGCCGACGAGCGGTGCGGGCGACCGACAGCGCGACCGTGCCTGTGCCCGCCCCGGTGGCCGCATCGGCCACCCGGCCACGACCAGCCCGAGGAGACCGAGGGCCGGCGCCACCAGGTCGAGGGCGGAGGGAACTCGGGGGCGGCTCGGTCCCGCTCGGCGGCGGCTCGGTCGATGCCGGTGACCGTGGCCAGTCGTCGGACCGCCGTTCCTCCCGGTCGCGCTCGCCCGCCACCCCGGCTCTGCGGCGCACGACCGAGACGGCCAGCGCCACGCCCGAGGCCACCACGACGCCGATGGCGCTGGCGTCGCGCAGCGGCACCGCATCACCGATCCGGCCGGCGGCCACGGCGCCGGCCGCCAGCACCAGGTACACCCCGCGCAGCAGCCAGCCGTAGCCGATGCCGACCTCCCGCCGCCGCGTCGTGACCCAGAGGAAGACCAACCCGCCGACGGCCCACTGCAGCAGGACGGTGGCGGCGTCGAGGCGGATCATGACGACTCCAAACTGTCAGCGCCGCCGACCCTTGGCGAAATCGGCGCCGCGCCTACAGGAGGCCGAGGACGCCGGCGCCGTCGACCTGCAGCGCGGTGCCGCTGACGAACTTCGCCGCGTCGGAGCACAGGAAGGCGACGACCTTGCCGAAGTCGGCCGGGTCGCCGAGGCGGCCCGAGCGAGCCGTTGGCCACGAGCGCTTTCATGCGGTCGGTGTCGTGCGACCCGGGACAGGCCAGGTTCACCGTGATCCCGGCGTCCATCAGGTCCTGGGCGGCGGTCTTGGCCCACGCCCACAGCCCCGTCCGGGCCACGTTCGACATCGACAGCGTCGGGATGGGCTGCTTGATCGACGACGACGTGATGAAGCAGATGCGCCCCCAGCCCCGCTCCCGCATGTGCGGGACGGCCTCGCGGGCCAGCCGTACCGACGTCGTGCAGGTTGGCGTTGATGGCGCGTCGCGATGGCGTCGTCCGTGACATCGAGGGCGCGGGCCGGCGGCGGCCCGCCGGCGTTGCCGACGACGATGTCGATCGCGCCGAACTCCTCGAGCGTCGCCGCCACCAGACGGGCCGGCGGCTCGGGTTCGGTGACGTCGTCGACGACGGCCAGCACCGCACCGGACCCGGCCGCCTCGACGTCGGCCGCCGCCGCCGTGAGCGCCTCCTCGCCGCGGGCACAGAGCACGACCTTGCACCCCTCCTGGGCCAGCGCGATGGCACTCGCTCGGCCGAGTCCCTTCGACGACGCCGTCACGAGCGCGACCCGTCCTGCGATGCCGAGGTCCACGGTCAGACCTCCACGACGTGCAGGTCGTGGTCGGTGCGATTGAGGGACTCGGGTCCGTCGGCCGTGGCCACCACGATGTCCTCGATGCGGGCGCCGAAACGGCCGGCCAGGTAGATGCCGGGTTCGATCGAGAAGGCGTGGCCGGCCTCCAGGGGCTGGGTGTTGCCGGCCACGAGGTACGGATCCTCGTGCTCCTCGAGGCCGATGCCGTGCCCGGTCCGGTGGATGAAGAAGTCGCCGAAGCCGGCCTCGACGATGCGGTCCCGGGCCGCGGCGTCGACGGCTTCGCAGGTGCGCCCGGTCGTCGCGGCATCCACCGCTTCGCCCTGCGCCTGCTGGAGCACGTCGTACAGCTCGCGGAACTCCGCCGGCGGCGGGCCGGTGAAGACGGTGCGGGTGATGTCCGAGCAGTAGCCGGCCATCGTGCCGCCGAAATCGCACACGATCGCTTCGCCGGCGCCGATGACGCGCTCGCCGGGTTCGTGATGGGGGCTGGCCGCGTTCGGGCCGCTGCCCACGATGGCGAAGTTCACCTTGTCGTGGCCTTCGGCCCGCAGGCGGCGACCGAGCTCGGCGCTGACCTCCGCTTCCGTGCGGCCGACGAGCGGGATGTCGCCGCCGAGGAGCTGCGTCGGCGACGCGGTCGGCCGCCTGCGCCGCGGCCCGCAGCTTGTCGACCTCGTCGGGGTCCTTCACGGCCCGTAGCGGCGAGGTGACGGTGCTGCTCCGGACCCACGTGGCGTCGGGAAGCGCGGCCTGGAGCCCGAGGACGAACGTGGCCCAGGCGCGGTCGCTGATGGCGAGGCGGGTGCGGCCGCCGACGAGGTCGGCGACGATGGCAACCGGATCGTCGGTCTCGCCCCACGGCCGGACGGCGAACACCTCCGGCCGTTCCTCGACCCGGGGCGCCTCGAGGCGCGGGCACGACGAGCGTCGCCTCCCCGTCGACGGGCAGGACGAGCATGGTGAGCCGCTCGAGCGGCATGGCCTCGTAGCCGGTGAGCCACGGAAGGTCGGCGCCGAGGGAGAGGAGCAGGGCGTCGACCCCGGCGTCCTCCATGCGGGAGCGGACTCGCTCGAGGCGCGACTGGGGCATGGCCGCAGGTTACGGGGCGGGCGCCACCGAAGTGATGGGTCGCGCCGGCGGCCGATCGCCGAGTGACCCGGAGAACACCGCGTCCCCGAAGGTGAAGATCCCGCCGTCCTCGGCGACCATCAGGTAGCCGGACGATCCCGAGGCCACCATGCCCGTCACGGGGCGGTTGAGGCGGACCGAACCCATCGAGCCATGGAACGGCGCGTCGAAGGCGAAGATGCCACCGTCGGAGGCGACGAGCCAGTAGCCGCGACCATCGGAGTCGGGTACGAGCGACTGGACCGGGGCGTTGAGGCGCTGGTCACCCATCGACCCCAGGAAGTCGGCATCGCCGAAGGTGAAGATGCCGCCGTCGGAGGCGACCATGTAGTAGCCCGCGCCCGGTCGGGGTCGGGATCGAGTCCAACACCGGACCGTTGAGCCGGGTTCCCCGGAGGTCACCCAGGAACGGGGCGTCACCGAAGGCGAGCACCCGGCCCATCGACGTGAACAACCAGTAGCCGCGGCCCGACCCCGAGCGGGAGAGGCTGGTGACCCGCTCGAACGCCGAGAGGGCGGACGCGCCGCCGAGATCGGGGGCGTCGCCGAAGGCGCGCACCCGCCCGACGGCGTCCACCGTCCAGTAGCCGTTGCCGCTCGCCGTCGGCTCGAGATCCACCACCTCGGCGCCGCTCGCGGTGTTGCCGAACCATCGGGCATCGCCGAACGCGTACGTGTCGCCCCCGGCGCCGATCATCCAGTACCCCTCGGCACGCGGCGGCGCCGGCGCCGGCGGAGGAGCCGCGGCCGGCGGCGCCGTGGCGGGCGGCGGCGGCGGCGGCAGGGTCGTGGTGGTCGTCGTCGTGGTGGTGGTGGGCGGCGAGGCGCCCGTGCCGGTCACCGGAGCTGACACGACCAGACCGGGATGGACGCGAGTCCGGGACCACGAGCGTCGCCGTGGACGTGCCGGCCGACGTCGGACGGAACACGATCACGATCGAACAGATGCCGGCCGGCGCCACGGTCGCGCCCGAGCAGGTGTCGCTCACGATCGCATTGACGCTCGGACCGGACAGTGACGCGGTGCCGATGAGGAGAGAAGACGAGCCGGTGTTGGTGACCGTGGCGGTTTGCTGGGCGGCGCCGCCCACGGTCACCGATCCGAATGCGAGGGGCGACGGGGTGATCGTGAAGGTCGTCCTCGGGACATCGCCGGTGCCGGAGAGCGTCGCGGTGACGATCCCGGCGCCTGCGTCGGTCGTAACTTCGAGCTTGGCCGACCTGGGTCCGCCCGTGGTGGGTGAGAACCGCACGGTGACCTCGCAGCCTTCGGTGGGAGCGAGGCGCTGGCCGGCACAGCCATCCGAGACGACCGAGAACGATGGCCCGCCATCGCCGCCGATTGATGTCGTTGAGAGGTTGGCCGGCGCGCCTCCGATGCTTCGGAGGTGGACGACGCTATCGACCGCAGAGCCGGTGGTGACGGGTCCGAAGTCGAGCTCGTTCGGCACGGCCGTCACCTTCGCCGCCGCCGACGGAGCGCCGCAGAGGCCGAACGCCAGATCGGCGGCCGCCGGCGTGCCGAGCCCCGTGGCCAAGTCATAGCCCCCCGTCGCTGGATACGTCCCGAGGTTCGCCCCCGTGCCGTTGTTGCCGCTGGTGACGTCATTCAGCCCGGCACTCGCTGCGTACAGCTTCGGGTTGGCGAAGCCGAGCCGGTTGGCCGGCCCGCAGTACTCGTTCATCACGGCGGCCAGACCCGCCCACAGTGGAGCCGCGCCGCTGGTCCCACCGACGGCCGACCAGCCCCCGCGACATCCGCTCGACGTGCAGTAGGTGGGATAGCCGAAGGCGGGATCGGCGGAGGCCGACACATCCGGCACTTGTCGGCAGACGCCGCTCGTCGAACCACACGGACGGCCGCTGCTCCCAGCGGCCGTGACCCCCGACTGGTAAGAGGGGGCGGGCCAGTTCTGCGAGAGGCCGCCGCCGCCGGCGCCAGACGCAGAGTTCCACACGGACTCGGTCCGTGGGCTGACGGCCGAAAGCGTGGTCCCCCCGACCGCCGTTACGTACGGCTGGCCGGCGGGGTCGTCGACCGCCAGAGTCGTGGACCCGTTGGTTGACCGACAGTCCGACGAGCCGTCGTCTCCGGCGGCGACGAAGATGCTTTGGCCTTGCGCCGCAGCCTGGGCGAACAGGGTGTGCTCGGCCTGCGCCTCGGCTCTCGGGACCAAGGGCTCGCACAGACCCCAGCTCACGCTGACGACCTGGGCGCGATTCTGGTTCACGATGGCGGCGAACGTGTCGAAGGCACCGGTGCCGGAGTTCGGGCCCTCGTAGATCAACACGTCGGCGGCCGGCGCCTGGCCGAACACGATCCCGGCGTCGAGGTTCACCTCGACGGCCCCCCTGGATGAGGTCGCTCCTCCGCTGACGGCGATCCGGCTCACCTTGCCGGTGGAGCCGAAGCAGGCCTGGGCGGCCGCGACGTCGGAGGGCGCGGTACGACGAGAGCTCGTACAGTGCGATCGTCTGGCCGACCCCGCCGGCGGTGCGGTCGTAGAGGGGACCGGCGCCGTAGGCAGTGGCGAGCTCCTGGGGCACCCAACCACTGACGGCATCGGCTCCGCTGCAACTCGCGTGCGGAATCGGGTCGTCGGCTGCGGTTCGCCTACCTCGCGGGATGTCGTTGAGGCCGATGATGGCGGATGCGCCCGGCAGAGCCCGGGCCGGGCGGGATTGACGGCGCGCCATCGTCCCGTCCCGGAGCCGCTGTTGACGAACGCCGTCTTGAACGCGGAGGAACCTCCGCGGCTGTTGCGTCGACGGCGACCGACTGGCGGTTGGCCGCAACGCGGCCCGGCGCCCAGGCCCCGCGGCTCCAGAGCCTGCCGGACAGTGCGTGACGGCGGCATCCTCGTTGGCCCGAACCGGTCGGTGAACTGCTCGGGCGTGAGGAAGGGTTCTCCGGACCCTCGACCCGGGAGCTGAGACCCTCGCCACCAACGCGGCGAGCTCCCTCTCGTTCCGCAGGGGGAGCACGACCCGAAGCGAGACCGGCGCATCGCCCGGCACCACACCGATGTCGACGGCACCCGGAGGGATCGCGACGGGCGGATGGCATCCGCAAGCCCGCCCTCGACCCCGGGGCACCTCGGCGTGGACGCCGACGCAGGGCCCACGGACACGAACGACAGGAGGACGCCCAGCACCGTCATTAGCGCCAGCGAGGACCGAGGTCGAGGCCGCAGTGAGCGGTGGGTGGGGGGAGGGACGTTCATCGCCAAGGAAGGGCTGCCAGAGGGGAGATCGAGGGCACCGAGATGGAGATCGGTGTCCCGGGAGGACAACTGAGGACTGAGGGTGTTCAACGATCGGAAGTCCGGCAAACACGAAGGCCCCGCTCCGAGGAGCGGGGCCTTCGTGCAGTACCCGAGTGCTGCTGGACTAGTTGATGAGGTCGAGCACCGGGCCGTTGAGCTTGTGCCGCCCATCGAGCCCAGGAACGGCGGCGCCGAAGGTGAAGATGCCACCGTCGGTCGCGGCCAGCCAGTATCCGGCGCCGTCGGGGGCGACCAGCATGGCGATCACCGGGGCGTTGAGCTTCAGGTCGCCGGTCGAGCCCTTGAAGTCGGCGGACCCGAACGTGAAGACGCCGCCGTCCTTGGCCAACAGGTAGTAGCCCTTGTTGTCGACCGACGGAGCGAGGTCGATGATCGGGGCGTTCAGCTTCATGGCGCCGGTGGAGCCGAAGAAGCCGGCGTCACCGAAGTTGAAGATGCCACCGTCCTCGCCACGAGCCAGTAGCCCTTGCCTGTCGGCGTCACCGACATACCGATGACCGGCTGGTTCAGTGCCTTGCCGGCCATGTCCCCGAAGAGGTTCGGCGTCGCCGAAGGTGTACACCTTCCCGTCGGCCGAGACGATCCAGTAGCCCTTGCCCGTAGGGGTGGGCTCGATCTCCGTCGCCGGAGACGGTCAGCTTCTGCCCGGCCAACGACCCGTAGAACGGGGCGTTGAAGGTGAACACGCCACCGTCGGACGCCACGATCCAGTACCCGTCGTAGGTCGCCTTGTTCGTGGCACCGCCGACGATCGGCTTGTTCAGCTTGATGTCACCCGTCGAACCGTGGAACTCGCGGGCACCGAAGGTGAAGATGCCACCGTCGGCCGCCACCATCCGATAACCGTTGGCGCCGGTCGGCGGGTTGTTGTTCGTCGGCGGGGTGTTGTTCGTCGGCGGGGTGTTGTTCGTCGGCGGAGTGTCGTTCGTCGGCGGTGTCGCCGCCGCCTTGTACTTGAAGGCCCCGATGTCGCAGGTCGGACCAACGGGACGTTCCTGACCACGCTGGTCCGTCGCAGGGCACCCGTTGTTCGAGGCCGTGTCGATGGCCGCGGCTGCCCGGCACCAGCGGCCGAACGAACGTCGACCCTGCCGCCACCAGCCCGCCGAGACCGGGGTTGGTGTTGACGAGGTCGCCCACGGTGTCGAACTGGCAAGTGTCGCCGCTCTCGAGGTTGTAGCCCGCGGAGTGGAGGCGAGTGGAGTTCGAGGAACCGCCCGTCGAGCAGTTCACGTCGGACGGGGTGTTGGCGGCGACGATGGTCCCCCGGAACGTCATGTCGCTGGCGGTGTAGATGCCGCTGCCCGCATCGTCGTCGTTCGCCGGAACGCTCTGATCGCCATCGACCTCCGGATCGTCGGCAACGGCGGTGAGGCCGTTGGCCGAGTTCCCAGCGACCGTCACGTGGGTGAGGGTGGCGTGGTAGTCCGTCCAGATGCCGCCGCCCTGGCCGGTGGAGCCCTCGCCGCCCGCCGTGGCCGAGTTGTCGGCGATTGTGACGTTGGTCAGTGAGGTCGAGTCGTCGCTGTAGAAGACCAGCCCCCTCGATCCTGCTGGCATCGTCCCTTGTCGTGACCACCGAGCGGGTGATGCTCGAGTCGTTCATGTTCATCGGGTAGTAGCTGACGAGTCCGCCACCCTCGACTTCGTCGCCGGCCGTCACGACGGTGCTGTCGATCGTGAAGGCCTTGAAGACGGTGTCATCGTCGTCGTAGACGGCGCCACCGTAGACGTCGCTGCCGAGACCCTCCGCCGTGGTCTTCGTGTTCAAGACCTGGACGTTGGTGATGACGCCGCCGTAGTACAGGTACCACGCTCCGCCCTCGATTTCGCTCCCGTCGGCGGTGGTCGTCGCGTTCGTGCCGGAGATCGAGGAGTTGGAGAGCACGATCTCGTACTCCGTGGCCAGGGCGCCGCCTTCGATGTAGTCGGTGGCGGTGACGTTGGTGTTGGTGATCCGGAGGCCGTCCCAGGCCTCCTCCTCGTTGTCGTAGTGGTAGACGGCGCCGCCGTAGACATCGCCGCCGGGACCGGTTGCGGTCGCCGTGGTGTCGGCGACGCTGACGTTGAGGATCGTCATGTAGTCCTCGTTGTCGATGGCCCCGCCCTCGACGTAGGAACCGGCGTCGGCGACCGACCCGGAGATCGTCAGGTTCTGCAGCGCAGCGGTGTCGTCGCTGTAGATGGCTCCGTAGACATCGTCGGCGCGGCCGGTGTTGTTGCGGACGGTCGAGTCGGACAACGTCAGCGTGTCCTCGTTGGCAACGGCTGCGCCCTCGACGTAGGTACCGCCGTTCTTGTCCATGCCGTCGAGGGAGTTGCCCTCGATGGTCACGCCGCTGACGGTCGCGGTGTAGTCGTTGTAGAGGCCGCCGCCGTAGCCGTAGGCGTCGATGCGGTCGACGATGGTGAAGGCCACTGCCGTCGCAGTCGCCGTGGCCGCGTTCGAGAGGGTGACGGTGGCCTCGTCGACGTACGCCGCGATCGTCGTGTCGTCGGGGATGCCGGCGCCGGTGATCGTCTTGCCCACGTCGTTCCCGGTGAAGTTCGCGGCTTCCGAGACGAAGGTGGTGCTCTCGTCGGTCGTGATGCCGTCGGTGTAGCTCTGGGAGCCGAGGCCCTGGCCGCGGTTGTTGCGGAGGGCGCCGCCCTTCATCGTGAGGGTGTACTCGTTGGAGACTCCGGCGCCGTAGACGTCGCAGCCCGCGCACGTGACCGTACCGACGTTGTCGGACACGGTCGTGTCGATGAGGGTCGTGAGGTAGTCGGCGTAGACGCCGACGCCTTCGATGTAGTTGGCCTGAATGGTGTTGCCAGAGATCGTGGTGCCCGTGACGAGGAGCTGCTCAGCGTTGGCGATGCCGCCGCCATATGCACTGCTCGTCGGCTTGACGATGCGATTGTCCGAGACCGAGCCGCCGCTGATCGACATCTGCCCGAGGTTGTCGATGCCGGCGCCGCGGAAGGTGTTGTGGTTGTTTGGCTGCAGCGCCAGGAGGGAGGTGACGGGCGAGACCTCGTTGTTCCTCACGGTGGAGTTCACGATCGTCGTCGTCCCGTCGTTGAACAGGCCACCGCCGCGGTTGTTGGCCACGTTGGCATCGGCCGGCGCAGGGCCGCCGATGACGGAGTCGACGATGTAGGCCGCGCCATCGATGTACACGGCGCCACCGTCGGACGAGGCTTCATTGCCCGTGAACGTGGTGCGGTCGAGCCACAGCGAGGCTTGGGAGTCGGCATAGAGCGCCCCGCCGTCGGACGAGAGGCTTTCGGACAACGTGACGCCGGTCAGAGTCGAGCGCGGCGTTGTTCGCCACGTAGACCGCGCCGCCGTTGCCGAAGTCGGTGCCCTGCGTGAGGGTGAGGTCGGTGACCTCGGCGGTGGCGTCGTTGGTGCTGGCGTCCAGATAGAAGATCCGGCTGCCGAAGTCGCCGTCGACGATCGTGGATGCCGCACCTGCGCCGTTGATGAGGAGATCCGAGGCGATCGTGATCTGGCCGTTGGTCAGCACGATCGTGCCCGCGGGGACGACGATCCGGTCGGTGGTGGCCGGGTCGGCGTTCGCGGCATCGACGGCAGCTCGAAGGGTGCAGACTCCGGCGTCGGGGTCGACGTCGGTGCTCGCACGACGTCGACGCCGGGTCGGCGTTGGGCTCGTCACCAGTGCTGTTGACCGTGTACGTGCTGGTGATGGCTTCCCGGGGGGCACGGGCCTCGAGCGTCAGGGGCGCTCGCATGACGCGTGCCGTGCGAGCCGTCGGATCGTCCGCCTTGGGGTGCCTCGCCGGGAAATGCGTCTCAGCCGGCTCCTTCGCATTCTTCGCCGCCTCCACGCCCGCAGCGCCAACCGGCGCCGGGGCCCCAACGCCGGCGGCGATGAGGGCGGTGCCGAGGAGCGCCGCTGTCGCTCGCCTTCGCCAATGCTTCTGCATGTGTTCTCCGCTTTCTGCCGCCTGATACCAGGACGCCGAGCTCACGCCCGGCCAAGAGGGCGTACGGTAACTCTTGACATTGTCCGCTACAACACTTAACGCCGTAAATGCCTCATCTTGACTAGCGTTGATCCGCCGTGGTGCATGGCGCGTCGGAGCGCCGACGACTCTTCGGCTTCCGCTTGGTCAGGGCGAAGCCGGTTTCCGTCGAGACAGCGACGATGGCGGCCGGATCGGCGCTCACTGTGCGATCAGGCTCACGACGCGACGAGGCCCCGCCGGAGCGGAGGCCTCGCCATCACTGCGCCGCGGGTGCTGCTCGAACGAGTTGATGAAGTCGAGCACCGGGCTGTTCAGCTTGGTCCCACCCATCGATTCGAGGTACGGGATCGAGCCGAAGGTGAAGACGCCGCGGTCGGCTCCGAGGAGGGACGGGAGAGACGATCGCCCGTGGGCTCTGCATGCCCCACTCACCCCGCTGGTACAACGCAGCTTTGGTTCTTGGAATCCGGCAAGGGAACCTCGTGCATCCTCGACCCCGAGAACGGGAAGGTCGAGACGGTCGTCAAGCTGCCGGGCTTCACCTGGAGGCTGTCGTTCCTCGGCGGGTACGTGCTGGTCGGCCTGTCCCAGGTGCGCGAGACCGTTTTCGACGGGGTTCTGGTGAAGGAGGGCGACCGAGACTGTGGGGTCTGGGCCGTGGACACGCGGCACCGGGACGATCGCCGGGTGGCTCAAGTTCTCGGGCTCGGTCCAGGAGCTCAACGAGGTGCAGGCGTTGCCTGGACGGCGCTTCCCCACGGTCCTCGAGCCCGAGGACGACCTCACGGCGCGATCGTTCGTCCTACCGGACGAAGCGCTGGACGACCTGGCCCGGTGACGCCGCTTCCCGGGCGTGGTAGCTCGAACGAGTGAGGGGCGACGACTGCACGTGCCGGAAGCCCATCGCCTCACCGACGATCCGGAGCGATTCGAACTCCTCCGGCGTCCACCATCGCGCCACGGGCAGGTGCTGCGCGGTAGGCCGTAGGTACTGGCCGATGGTGACGATGTCGACGCCGACGGCGCGGAGGTCGGCCAACGTCGACACCACCTCGTCGGTGGTCTCACCCATCCCGAGGATGATCCCGGACTTCACCACCAGGTCGGCCTTGGCGGCTCGGCCGAGGACGGACAGGGAGCGGGCGTAGGAGGCGGACGGACGGACGGCCCGCTGCAGCCGGGCCACCGTCTCGATGTTGTGGTTGAGCACGTCCGGGCGGGCGTCGAAGATCGTGGCCAGCGCGGCCGACGAACCCTTGGCGTCGGGGATCAGCACCTCCACCGCGCAGCCCGGCGCCGCCACCCGAATGGCCGAGATGGTCGCCGCGAAGGCGCCCGCACCGCCGTCCAAGAGGTCGTCGCGGGCCACCGCCGTCACCACGGCGTGCTGCAGGCCCATGGACGCGACGGCGGCCGCGACCCGCTCCGGCTCGCCGGGGTCGAGCGGCATCGGATGGCGGGTGTCGACGAGGCAGAAGCCACAGGCGCGGGTGCAGCGCTCGCCGTTGATCATGAACGTCGCCGTGCCGTCGGTCCAGCACTCGAAGATGTTGGGGCAGCCCGCCTCCTCGCACACGGTGACGAGCTCGTTGGTCCGCATCGTCTGCTTCAGCGCGCGGTACTCAGGACCCATGACGGCCTTGACCCGCAACCACTCCGGCTTCCGCTCGGCGAGGGGCAAGGCGGTGGAGGAGTCGACGCCGGCCGAGGCCAGTCGACCCAGCAGTCGCACCGGTTGGGACGCGGGGTCGGCCACGCCGGTCCGGGTGAAGGCCGAGAGGTCCTCCGGCCGCACCTGCCACGCGACGTCGGCGCGATCGACGAGGCCGTCGGGGCCACCCCAACGCATCGCGGCCCGTCGGACGACCGCGTCCACCACCTCGCGCATCGGCACGTCCAGCCCTTCGGCCGCGAGCGACGTGACCGCCTTGTCGGCGATGCCGCACGGCACGATGTGGCCGAACATGGCCAGGTCGGGCGCGACGTTCAGGGCGAACCCGTGCATCGAGCGCCCGCGCGAGAGGCGGACGCCGATGGCACAGATCTTCCGCTCCCCGACCCAGACGCCGGGGTAGCCGTCCAGACGGGAGGCACCCGGGAGGCCGACGTCGGCGAGGACGTCGATGACCAGCTGCTCGACGGCGTGGACGTAGCCGGGGGTGGCGTCGGGGCCCATGGGCACCGACACGATCGGGTACCCGACGAGCTGCCCGGGCCCGTGGTAGGTGACGTCCCCGCCCCGGTCGGTCGTGACGAGCTCAGCCCCGACGGTGGCGGGATCCACGAGGACGTGCTCGGCCCTCGCCCGCACCCCGAGCGTGTAGACGTGCGGATGCTCGAGGAGGAGCAGATGGTTGTCGCGCGACCGCTCGAACAGCGCCCGCTGTAGGGCGTGCGCGTCGTCGTACCGGACGCGCCCGAGCCACCGAGCGCGCAACATCAGCTCAGCTCCGCGGCCCAGTCGCGGGTCTCGAGGATCTCCTTGACGCGGGCCAGACACGCCGACGCGTACGCCCCGTCGTAGGCCCGGTGATCCCAGGAGAAGGCCAGGTTGCCGACGGGATGCACGGCGATGCCGTAGCCGCCGTCGGGCAAAGGGATGGCCACGGGGCGCGGCTTGACCCCGTCGGTCGACAGGATCGCCGTCTGGGGCTGGTTGATGATCGGGCCGGTGATGAGGGTGCCGAACCCGCCGGCGTTGGTGATCGTGATGGTGCCGCCGGCGATCTCGTCGGCGCTCAGCTTCTTGGTCTTCGCCCGCCGGCCGAGGTCGCCGAGCTCGCGGGCGAGGGCCCGCAACCGCTTGGTGTCGGCGTCCTTGATCACCGGGACGATGAGGCCCTGGTAGTCCATGTCGACGGCGATGCCGAGGTTCACGTACTTGTGGACGAGCAGCTCGTCGTCACCGACGCTCGAGTTGAGGTGGGGGAACTCGCGGATGGCGTCGACCAGGGCGCGGGCGATGAACGGGCAGGTACGAGAGGGTGACGCCCTCCTCTTCCTTGAACTGCGTCCTTGGCCGCGTTGCGCACCTTGTCGACGTTGTCGTAGTCGACCTCGATGACGACGAGGGTGTGGGCCGACGTGGCCAGCGAGCGGACCATGTGCTCGGCCGTGCGGCGCCGGATGTTCGAGAACGGGACGACCTCGTCGCGATCGCCGGGACGCACCGGCGCCGGCGGCGGACGCCGGCGCCGGACGAGACGCAGGAGCAGCCGTGGAAGGTGCCGGCGTCGACGCGGGCGCGGGCGGCGCACCGCCGGCGGCGCCGGTCGATGACGGCGAGCACGTCGGCGCGGGTGATGCGACCGCCGGCGCCAGTGCCCGGGATCTGGGCGGGATCGAGGTCGTGCTCGGCGATCAGCCGGCGGACGACCGGCGACAACACCTTGCCGGCGGCGTCGCCGTCGCCCTCGTCGGACGTGGTCGGTGCGGTTGCGGCCGCCGGTGCGGGCGGCGCCGACGTGCCGGCGGCGGGATCGGGCTGGCCCATCTGCTCGACCTC
Source organism: uncultured Actinomycetes bacterium (assembly GCA_963731055.1). Taxonomy (GTDB): domain Bacteria; phylum Actinomycetota; class Acidimicrobiia; order Acidimicrobiales; family CADCTF01; genus DATLED01. Next base: position 122,899 of record CAVSUD010000011.1, read on the forward strand.
GGCCTCGGCCACGGCCGCCGTCGCCTCGGGCGCCGGCGCGTCGGTCGGGACGTCGGAGCCGGCCGTCGGCTCGGGATCCCCACCTCCGGAGGCGTCCTCGGCCGGGGCGGCTTCTCCGCCGCCCGCGGGCGGCGCGTCGGCCGACCACGGCCAGCACGGCGCCGACCTCGGCCGTCTCGCCCTCGGGCACCTGGATCTCGGTCAGGAAGCCGGCGACGGGCGACGGCACCTCGGAGTCGACCTTGTCGGTCGACACCTCGAAGATGCACCTCGTCCTCCTCGATCCGGTCACCGACATTCTTCAGCCACTTGGTGATCGTGCCCTCGGTGACGGTCTCGCCGAGCTGGGGCATCGTGATGTCAGCCATGACTAGGTGTGGAGTCCTCTCCCGGTGAGCGCCAGCACCGTCTCGCCGAAGACCTCGGAGAGCGTCGGGTGGGGCTGGATGAAGTGCGGCGACCTCGTCGACGGTGGCTTCCCAGTTCACGGCCAGGTAGCCCTGGCCGAGCTGCTCGGTGACCCACGGGCCCGCCATGTGGACGCCGAGGATCGTGCCGGCCCGTCCGTCGGGCTGCTTCTCGGCGATGACCTTGACCATGCCTTCGGTCTCTCCGATGATCAGGGCGCGTCCGTTGCCGATGAACGGGTCCTTCTTGACCACGACGTCGTAGCCGGCCTCCTTGGCCGCCTCCTCGGAGAGGCCGACGAAGGCCACCTCGGGGTGGGTGTAGATGCACCAGGGGACCTTGGCGTAGTCGACGGGCAGCGGATCCTCGCCGAGGATCGTCTTGATCACGACATGCCTTCGGCGAAGCCGACGTGGGCGAGCGCCGGGTGCACGGCGCCGTCGATCGAGACCAGGTCGCCGACGGCGAAGACCCCGTCCTCGGCGGTGCGCATGGACTCGTCGACCTCGACGAAGCCCCGCTCGTCGACCTCGACCGCCGGTGCCCTCGAGCGAGTAGGCCGTCGGAGAGCGGGCGGCGCCCGACCGACACGACGATCGACGTCCACGGTGACGGACTCGCCGTCGCCGAACTGCGACGGTCGTGCCCGTCTCGCCGGGGGTGTGGCCCGTTGACCGAGACGCCGGTGCGGATGTCGATGCCGCGCTTCTTGAACGACTTGACGACCACGTCGGCGACGTCGGCGTCGCAGCCCGGCAGGATCTTGGGCAGGGCCTCGAGGATCGTCACCTGGACGCCGAGGTCGGCCATCGTCGAAGCGAACTCGCACCCGATGGCCCCGCCGCCGATGACGACGGCCGAGGCCGGGAGCTTGTCGAGCATCGAGGAACTCGTCGGAGCGTCAGGACGAACTTGCCGTCGAGCTCGAAGCCCGGGATCGTGCGCGGCACGGAGCCGGCGGCGAGGATGACGTGGGTGCCCTTGAGCTCGGTGCCGTCGTCGACCTTCACCGTGTTGCCCGGGGGCCAGCTGCCCGGTGCCGTGGACGGTGGTGATCTTGCGGCGCTTCATCAGCCCGGCCAGGCCCTTCCAGAGCCCGTCGACGACCTTCTGCTTGCGGGCCTGGCTGACGGAGAAGTCGACCGTCGGCGAGTCCGAGGTGATGCCGAACTCCTTGGCTCCGCTCACCGACGCGGTAGACGCTGCGCCGTCTCGAGGAACTCCTTGGCCGGGATGCACCCCCGGTGGAGGCACGTGCCGCCGACCTTGTCCTTCTCGACCACGGCGATGTTGAGACCGGCCGCGGCGCCGTACAGGGCGGCGGCGTACCCGCCGGGACCGCCGCCGATGACGACCACGTCGAACTGCTCAGCCATGCCGCCGAGCCTACGTCCGTTACCGGGCCACGAGAACCTGAGCGGCGAAGGCGGCGAGGATCGCCACGCCGCACACCAGCGCGGCGATGATCAGCTTGTAGGTCTTCACCCGGGCGACGCTACCGCCGGCCCGGACGAGGAGACCTCGGGGGTCGTGCGGTCGGCCTCGGCGGCCTGCTGCGCCGCGAGCAGCTCCTCGCGAGGCGGGGCCTCGGGGGCGGCGAGCGGGAAGTGGCAGGCGACGAAGTGGTCGTCCTCGCCGGGGACCTGGCGCATGATCGGCTCCTCCGCCGCGCACCGCTCCTCGGCCCGCGGGCAGCGGGTGCGGAACCGGCAGCCCGACGGCGGGTCGATGGGCGACGGCAGCTCGCCGCTGAGCGCCGGCGGCCGACGGGCGGACCTCGGGGTCCGGCTCCGGGATCGAGGCCGAGCAGCGCGGCGGTGTAGGGGTGGTGCGGGCGCGGCGTAGAGGTCGTCGGGCGGCGCCGACCTCGCACAGCTTGCCGAGGTACATCACGGCCACCCGGTCGCTGATGTTCTTGACGACGGCGAGGTCGTGGGCGATGAACACCAGCGTGAGCCCGTAGCGCTCCTTCATGTCCTCGAGCAGGTTCAGGATCTGGGCCTGCACCGACACGTCGAGGGCCGAGACCGGCTCGTCGCAGATGATGAGCTTCGGGCTCGAGCGACCAGCGGCCCGGGCGATCGAGATGCGCTGGCACTGGCCGCCGGAGAACTGGTGGGGCCGGCGATCGCCGACCGCCTCGGGGTCGAGGCCGACGGCCTCGAGGACCTCGTCGACCTTGGCTGCTCGCTCGGCCTTGGTGCCGACCTTCCAGATGTCGAGGCGGCTCGGCCGACGATGTCCTTGATCTTGCGGCGCGGGTTCAGCGACGAGATCGGGTCCTGGAAGATCATCTGCAGCTGCGGTGCGGGTGCGGCGCAGGTCCTCGCCGTCGAGCGTCGTGAGGTCGTTGCCGTCGAAGCGTGACGCGCGCCGCTCGGTCGGGCGGGGCAGCTGCATGATCGCCCGGCCCGTCGTGGACTTGCCGCAGCCCGACTCGCCGACGAGGCCGAGGGTCTCGCCCTCGACGCACGTCGAGGCTGATGCCCGAGACGGCGTGACGACCTTGCCGCCGCCCGGCCGGGAACTCGACGACGAGGTCCTCGACGCGCAGGAGCGGCGTCGTCGGTCGCGCAGGTGCGCGGTACCGGTGCCGGCCATGGGCTAGGAGTTCTCCAGGCTTCGGGACGTCGGGGGATCGGGCTGGAGGCCGGGTTGTCCTGCCCGGCACCTTGTGCTCGCGCACGTTCTTGGCCAGCGCCTCCATGCCCTCGGGCGTGCCGACCGGGAACCAGCAGCGGAACTCGTGGCCGGGGTCGGCGGCCGGCATGAGCGGCGGCTCCTCTTCGCGGCAGCTGGTCCTGCGCGTAGGGGCAGCGCGGCGCGAACTTGCAGCCCGTCGGGCAGGTTGACGAGGTCCGGCGGGCGGCCGCCGATGGCCTGGAGCCGGGTGTGGCTGGGCATCTCGACGCTCGGGATCGACTTGCAGCAGCGCCTCGGTGTACGGCATCTTCATGTCGTGGAAGAGGTCGTCGGTCTGGCGCCTTCTCCACGATCCGCCCGGCGTACATCACGGTGATCTCGTCGGTACGGCCGGCCACGACCCCGAGGTCGTGGGTGACGAGGACCATGGCCATGAAGCGCTCGCGCTGCTGCTTCTGCAGGAGGTCGAGGATCTGGGCCTGCACGGTCACGTCGAGCGCGGTGGTGGGCTCGTCGGCGATCAGCAGGCGGGGGCCGCAGGCGAGCGCGATGGCGATCGTCACCCGCTGGCGCATGCCGCCGGAGAGCTCGTGCGGGTACTGGTTGAGGCGCCGCATCGGGCTCGGGGATGCCGACCGAGGTGAGCAGGGCGACGGCCGCCTCCTTGGCGTCCTTGCCCTTCATGCCGAGGTGGTGCTCGAGGCCTTCGGTGATCTGGCGGCCGATCTTGACGACGGGGTTGAGCGACGTCATCGGGTCCTGCATGACCATCGCCACCTCCTCGCCCCAGATGTCGCGCATCTGCTTCTCGGGAAGCGTCAGGAGGTCCTTGCCGTCGAACATGACCTTGCCCGTCGGGTGGAAGGTCGACGACTTCGGCAGGAGCCCCATGACCGAGCGGGACAGCACGGTCTTGCCCGAACCGGACTCGCCCACGATGCCGATGGTCTTGCCGCGCTGGAGATCGAAGGTGACGCCGTCGACGGCCCGGACGATGCCCCGCGGCGTGCGGAACCAGGTGCGCAGGTCCTGGACGTCGAGGAGGAGGCCCTCCTCGCGCTTGGTGTCGGTCTGCTGCAGCGCCTGGATCCGACGCTCCCGCCGCGTATCCCTTCTCGAAGCAGTCATCGAACGGCCTCCCTCGTCGGCCGAGATGCCCGCACGCGGCTTGTGATGGCTCGCTCGCAATCGTCGCTCACAGTGCCGACTCCCGGACGTCGAAGCGGCTGCGGAGCTGGTCGCCCACGTAGTTGAGCGAGAGCACCGTGAGGAACATGGCCAGGGACGGGATGAGGGCCAGGTGCGGGCCCGTGCGGAGGTGGATCTTGCCGGCGGCGATCATCGAGCCCCAGGTTGCGGTCGGGAACTTCACGGACAGGCCGAGGAAGGCGAGCGAGCCCTCGGCCACGATCACGAGGCCGATGGCCACGAGCCCGAAGGCGAGCACGGGCAGCGCCACGTTCGGCAGCAGCTCCTTGAACAGGATCCGCTTGTTGGTCGCCCCCATCGCTCGAGCGGCCAGCACGTACTCCCGTTGGGCCACCGACAGGGTCGTGCCTCGAGCCACCCGGGTGTAGCCGGGGATGGCCAGGAAGCCGACGACGAAGGCGATGGTGGGGAGGCTCTGGCCCACGAAGGCGACGAGGGCGAGCAGGAGGACGAGCGCCGGGAAGGCGAGGAGCACGTCGACGAGCGACATGACCGTCTTCTCGTACCAGCCCCGGAAGAAGCCGGCCGTGAGCCCCAACGTGCCCCCCACGATCGACCCGATGAGGACGGCCGTCAGCGAGACCACCATCGACACCCGTGCGCCGAAGACGAGACGGGCGAGGATGTCGCGGCCGAGATCGTCGGCGCCGAGGATGCCGCCCGGCCCGGGGCCCTCGAGGCGGAGGGAGATGTTCTGGAGGTTCGGATCCTTCACCGGGAGGAAGTTGGCGAAGAGCGCGCAGAACACGACCAGGCCCAACCACCCCAGTGCGAGGTAGAAGAAGACCTTCGGCCGCTTCTTGCGCGGCGGCGGGATGGTGATCCCGGCCGTCTGCGGATCGGGGGCCATGGAGACGCCGGGCGCGAGCTCATGGGCGGCGCCGGCCGGCTCCTGGTCCGGGGAATCGAGGTCAGGCTGCGCTTGAGCCACGGCGGATCCTGGGGTCGAGGACGCTGTAGAGCAGGTCGACAGCGAAGTTGGCGAACACCGTCGACAGGGCGAGGAAGAGCACGACGCCCTGCACCATGATCAGATCCCGCTGACTGATCGAGTCGAAGAGGAGGCGGCCGATGCCGGGGAGCGCGAAGAACTGCTCCACGATGACGGCACCGCCGATGAGGTTACCGACCTGGAGGCCGATGATCGTCAGCAGCGAGAACGACGACGGCCGCAGCGCGTGCCGGAAGAGGATGCGCCACGTCGGCAGGCCCTTGGCCCGCGCCATGGACACGAAGTCCTCTTGGAGGGTGGCGATCATGTCGGAGCGCAGCAGCCGGGTGTAGACCGCGAGCTGGCCGATCCCGAGTGAGGTCGCCGGGAGCACGACGCCCCGGAGGTTCTTCCCCAGGTCGTCGGTTATTCGAGTCCAGCCCGTGGCTGGAAACAGACCTAAGTAGACCGCGAAGACGTACAACAGGATGAGCGCGGTCATGAAGCTGGGCACGGCGAGCAGCCCGAAGCTGGCCGTCGTGATCGTCCGGTCGACGAAGCCGTTGGCGCGATAGGCGCTGAACACACCCAGGGGGATGGCGGCCAGCGTGGCGACCACCAAGGCGAAGAGGCCGATCTCGAGGGTCACCGGGAGCCGCTCGAAGATGGCTTCGAGCACGGGCTGGCGCGTGCGGTACGACCGGCCGAAGTCGCCCCTGGCGACGTCGCCGACGTAGGAGAGGTAGCGGATGGGCAGGGGCTTGTCGAGCCCGAGGTCCTTCCGGACGGCCTGGATGGCCTCGACGGAAGGCTCCGCCCCGCCCAGCACCTGCAGGGCGGGATCGCCCGGCAGGAGGCTGGTCAGGAGGAACGTCAACACGGAGACGAGGAAGACGGTCGGCACCAGCGTTACGAGCTTGCGCAGGAACTGCATGGTGCCGACCGTCTCCTCAGGTTTCGTCTACGTGGGTGTTCCGGATGCTGCGGGTGGTGCGGTGTTCCGGTGTTGCGGTGTTGCGGTGCTACGGCTTACTACGCCGCAGCTACTTGTCGAGGAAGACGTAGGCGAAGCGGATGAAGCTCTGCTCGCTCTTGCCCTTGCTCTTCCCGTCCGGGTACACCCAGTTGCTGGCCACGTTCTTGAGCTCGGGCTTGGCGACGGTGGAAGCCGCCGTGGACCCGGTCCAGATGTGGGGCACCTCTTCGTCGAAGAGCAGACCGAGCTCCTCGTACGCCTTGTAGCGGGCGTCGAAGTCCGAGCTCTCGCGGCCGGTCTTCAGGAGCTCCTGGACCTTGGGCGAGGTGAAGTTGGTGACGTTGGCGGCTGCACCCTCGACGACGCCGTACTGGTTGAACAGGATCGAGTCGGGATCACCCTGGCCACCGAGGCGCCAGCAGTTGATCATGTAGTCGGCGGCCGTGTACGGGGGCTTGCCCACCGCATTGCCGATGTGGGTGGCCTGCTCGACCTGCTTCAGGTCCATCTCCACGCCGACGGCCTTGGCCATCTGCTGGTAGCCCTGGGCGACCGCGACGAGCGTCGGGTCGGGCGGGCAGTTGAACTGCACCTTCACCGGCGAACCGACGGGCTGCTTGTCGGAGCGGGCGGGGTCGTTCTTGTACTCGTCGATGAGCTTCTTGCCGGCCGCGACGTCGAACTTCGGGTAGGCCTTGGCGACCTTCTCCGAGTACCACGGCGAGTCCTTCGAGAAGAACTGCGTCGTCTCCGGGGTGATGCCCTCACCACCGAGGATCTTGATCAGGTCGGGCTGGTTGACGGCGTGGGCGAGGCCCGCACGGACCCGCTTGTCGTCGACCGGCGCCAGCGCCGTGTTGAAGATCGATCCACCGGAGTTGTTGCCGATGAACTCGTAGCGCTTGAAGGAGTCGCCGAGGTCACGGGCCTGGCGGACGTACTGCTGGCGCAGGGTGAACATCATGTCGACCTCACCCGAGCTGAGCGACGCCAGGCGGGCGTCCTCGTCCGGGATGGGCTTGATGATGACCTCGTCGAGGTGCGGGAGGCCCTTCTGCCAGTAGGTCGGGTTCTTCTTCAGCGTCAGCTTGGAGTCACGCTCCCAGGCGGCGAGGGTGAAGGGACCGGTGCCGACCGGGTTGGCCGACACGTCGGGGCCCTTGGCCTCGGCGTTCGTCGGCGAGAAGATGTAGACGCCGGTGAGCGACTCCGCGAACGGCCCGAACGGGCTCTTCAGCACGAACTTGACGGTCAGGTCGTCGACGACCTGGACCTCCTGGATGATGGCGACGGCCGACACGCAACGCGACGTCGGGGCGGCGGCCTTGTCGTAGTAGTTCTTCACGGCGGCCGAGTCGAGCGGCGTGCCGTCGGAGAACTTCACGCCCGAGCGCATCTTGACGACCCATTCGGTCGACGTCGCGTTCGGGGTGATCGTCTCGGCCAGGTACGGGATGACCTTGCCGTCCTCGGTACGAGCCGCGATCGGGTCGTAGATGGAGTGCATGACCGTGGTGCCGGACTCCGAGTGGGAGTCGACGCAGGGCTGCCAGCCGGTGCTCTCGGCTTCGACACCGAAGGTGACGCTGCCACCGTCCTTGGCCTTGGTTGTTGTGTCTTCATCGTCGCTCTTGACGATCCCACCGTCGCTGTTTTCGTCGCCCTTGTCGCTCTTGCCGCCACCGCATGCTGCGGCGACCAGACCGATCAGGGCCAGGATCACAAAAAGTTTCGCAAGATGCGAGCCTTGTGATCGCGGTCCGGAACTCACAGACGCTTCTCCCTGCTCCTCAGACGGGCCGGCCGACTCGGCCGATCCCGGTGTTGTGACGCCAGTCACAACGCATCGGGGACTGTAGCGCCCTCATTACGGTTCTGTTGCGATGCGGTGGCAGTTTTCAGGGATTCTTCAGTCCGGGCCGGCTCGCGCCGATGCCTCCGGGTGGCGACGCTGGCCACCAGCAGCGCGACCGCCAGCCACCCGAGGTCGTGGGCCCGCTCCACGTTGACGGGCCAGGCGAAGTCGGGCGGATAGCGGTAGCGGGCCTGCTGGAGGGCGGTGTAGGCCCCGGCTGCGGCCAGGGCGGTGGCGGCGCCGAAGGCGAGGATCCACCGGGCGGGCCGGAGGACGACGGCGAGGGCGGTGACGGCGGCGGCCACCAGCCCGACGACGGGCCCGGCGGCGAGGCCGAAGGCGACGGCAACGGCGACGGGCATCAGCACGGGCGGACGGATGCGATCCGGACGGTCGAGGTCGGGGGCGCCCGTCGCCGCGAGTGCCTCCTCGTCGTCTCCGGGGCGCATCGCATGGGCCGGCCCCCGGCGGCGGCGGCCGCCCCGACCGCGGTCGCCGAGGACGAAGCTGGCCAGGAGGATGACGAGGCACAGCCCGACCGCCGCCACGGAGATCGCGATGCCGCGGTTGACGGTGCGTTGCGGCGTCCAGCGCAGGGTCAGCGCCAGCGACTGGCCCGGCGCGTCGATGCGCCACCCGTTGGCGTACCCGTCGACGAGCGTCGGCGGGCCGGCGTCCGCCCCGTCGATGGTGAGGTGCCACCCCAGGTTGTGGCTCTCCCCGAGCACCAACCAGAAGGGTCGCTCCGGGTCGGCGACCCGCACGTCGAACCCGCTCCGGCCCACCGGGGTCGCGTCGAGGCGGGGCGGGGCGGCAGGAACCTCCCCGGCGGGATCGGGATCGACGGCCGCCGCCGACAGGACGAGCCGGTCGATGTCGATGCCGGCCGTGCGGCCCTTGGCGGTGCGGACCTCGTGATCGCCGGATGCGAGGTCGAGACCGGCGCTGACCCCGCACGCCACCACGTCCAGTCCCTGCCGAGCGACGGCGCCGGCCACGTCGCCGGTGACGCGCACCGGGAACGGCCGTCCGTCCATGGTCACGAGGTCGTCGCGACAGGGCGACGAGAAGGGCCCGGCGGCGGCCGCGCGGGTCACGCCGGGAAGCCCGAGCTCGGCGATGGCGACCGGGAGCTCCAGCTGCTGCGGGCTGAAGAAGTCGGGCGTCGTCGCCGACCGCACCTCCTCCACCGTCAGCCGGAAGCGGCGGCCGGTGAGCGCCGGGAACGTGATCGTCGCCGGCGCCACCGCACCCCGCTCGGCGCGGTCCGTTAGGGGCGGGAGGGTGGCGGCCTGGGTCTCCTCGCCGTCGACCTCCACCGTCACCCGCGTGGGCACCGAATGCCGCCCGTCGGCGACGACCTGCAGGTCGAGGTGGTCGACGGTGATGGCGTCGGGCACCTCCGCCTCGATCCAGTGGCCGGCCTGCTCCAGCAGGCCCGGCTGCCAGGCCGTACCCGGGTCACCGTCGAGCGCGGCCGACGCGCGACTGCGGAGATCGCCGGGGAGGCGGGCGTCGGAGCGGGCCACCACCGCCGGTCGCGGCGCTCCTGGGCCGCCGCCGGCGACGAGTTCGTCGATGGCGTCATCGGGCAGCGTGGCGGCCAGGCGGGCCGTGCCGGTGAGGGCGTCGAAGCGGCGGGGCGCCGGCAGCGAGAACGTGCGGGCCATCGCCGGCTCCTCGTCACCGCGCGCCGGATCGCCCGGGTTGGCCCGCTGGCGGCTCAGGAGCACGACGAGGGGATGGGCGGAGGCGCGGGCCCCGGCCCGCTCGAGCAACGACGTCGGGAGGCGCACGACCTCGTCGACGCGGACGCCGGACACGTCCAGCTCGGCCAGGCCGACGCCGCTGTAGCCGTCGTACTTCGGGTATCGCCCGGCGTCGGTGGCCCGGATCTCGAAGTCGAGCCGGCGGAAGGTCCTCGGCGAGAAGTTCACGATCTGGCCCTCGGGCGTCGAGGACTCGGGCCCGAGGACGACGTCGACCGCGGCGCCGTTGTCGAAGTGGAGCCGCGCCGACGTGATCGACCGGTTCCGCGGCCCGTTCAGGGGCTGGACCAGCCGCACGGACCCCGCCTGCACCGGCGCAACGAGGTCCACCCGCAGGCGCTCCCCGACGACGTCGGCGAAGGCACCCACCCTCCAGGCGCTGGTCAGGTCGCCGTCCAGGGCGTTCGCCGGACGATCCTCCGGCGTGTAGGAGATCGGGTTGCCGTAGGCGGTGGCCCGCACCGCCCGCACGCCCCGGTGTTGGGCCACCGTGCGGTCGGCGCTCGTCTCCGTCGGGAAGACATCGAGCCGGGCGTCGGTCGGGTCGTCGGCCAGGGGCTCGTACCCGGCCGGTTCGGTGAAGCCGGTGTTCTCCCGCACGGTCCCCCACCGACGGGCCCGCTGGCGGTTGGTGTCGGTGAGGACCAGAGCGCCGGCGTCACGCAGGGCCCGGTCCCAGGAAGCCGCATCCGTCAGGGACGCGGCGTACCGGACGGGCGCGTCGGTCGTGAGCCGCCCGGCGCCGGCCAACTCGACCAGACCCTCCCCGTCGCCGGCGACGAGCAGGCTCCCGGTCGCGGCCTGCGTCCGGAGGATCGGCGTCGGATCATCGATCGGGCGCACGACCACGGGCGCCGGGTCGTCGACCGTCGGCGGCACACCGAGCTCGTTCTCGTCCAACGGCGGCGGCACGGCCGACGGGACGGTGGCCGACGGCGGCCCGTAGGCGGTGGCGGCGCCGAGGCCCGGGACGACCCCACCGAAGAGGTCGGCCAGGACGGCGGGGCCGCGGCGTCCGGTAGCGCTCGTACTGGAGGTCGTTGCGCAACACGACGTCGCCGACGCCCATCAGCCGGGCGATCGGGGCCAGCGCGCCGGGGTCGAAGACCCCTTCCTGGAGCCGGCGGTCGAGGGCGTTGAGGAGGTCGGCCGGCGCCGCCGTGCCGTACGGGATCAGCTCGCGGGCCACGTACGGCCGGTCCATGAGGTCCGGCGTGATCGGGTCGACGGTGTTGCCCCAGCGGTACGACGCGAAGTCGGTCCCGGGCAGCTCGAGCACCCGGGTCGTCGTGACCCCGTCGCGTCGAGGGCGTCGGCCGCCTGCGTCCAGTAGGCCGGCAGGTCCTCGGGTCGGCGCGAGGTGCTCGCCGACGGCGATGCCGCCGTTGCCACAGCGGCGGCAGGCCGGCCACGGCCAGCCCGACGGCCACCGACGGCGGCGGCGAGGCCCAGCGCGGCGCGACGCCGGCCCAGGGCGGCGACGCCGGCGCCGAGGAGCAGCGCGAGGCCGAGGGACGACGAGCGGGACGGCACGCGGCGTGCTGCGCAGGGCCAGGCCCGCGGTCGGAGCCGGTCGCAAGCGCCTTGAACGCGCGCCCCGAGCGGCGACGGCGTCGTCGTACGGGTGGGCGCCGACGGCGATGAGCGGTGCCGACGGCGATCAGGGCGACGAAGAAGGCCCGGTGGCGCCAGCGGACGAGCGCCGCGGCCGACGCAGCGCCGAGCACCGGGACGGCGAAGCCGACGGCGATCAGCCAGAGGCGCTGGGTGTAGTCGACGGCCGGCTCGATCCAGGGGCCGAGCTTGTCGTTGCCGTAGAAGAACCAGTAGCCGAGGCCCCGCAGGACCTCCGAGCGACGAGCGAGGCGTGGCCACGGTCTCGACCGTCTCGGTGTAGCGGAGGACGTCGATGCCGTAGCTCGCCCTGCACCGCACAGGCCCGGCGATCCACCACAGCGAGCACCGCGACCGTCAGCACGCCGATCTCGGCCGCCGTGGCGATCGAGCGACCGCGGCCGGCGCGACCTCCGATGCACCCACACGGCGAACGGCGATCCAGAGCACGGGCCCGAGACCGGCGCAGCACGAGGGCGGTCGCGTTGACGCCGCCGACGGTCGGCACCACCAGCGCGAACAGCGCCGGGTGGCGCCAGCCGCCTCGCCGGAGGGCCCGGTCGTCAGGGCCGACCAGCCACGGCAGCGCCGCCCACGGCAGGAGGATCACCGAGATGCGGCACGGAGTAGTCGAGGACGTAGGGCTGAGCATGTAGGCGAGCGCGGCGACGACGGGACGCGGCCCCCCGCCAGCGCAGCGTGCGCGCCAGGAACAGCACGCCGGCGCCGGCGGCGAACAGGATCGTCGCCAGCCACAGCCGCTGGGCCACCCAGTCGGGCGCGCCGAGCCGGTCGAAGACCCAGTACCAGGGCCCCATCGGCCACAGGTAGCCGATGTTCTGGTGGGTCACCGTGCCCAGGCCGACGTTCGGGTCCCACATCGACGGCGCCCGCGCCGAGGAGCTTGGCCGGGTCGAGGTAGAGGTAGCTCTTGGTGTCGGCGGCGACCTGCGCCGGGCGCGTCCGGAGGAGCGGGACGTAGACGGCGGCGGCGAGGAGGAGGTCGGCAGCGAGCCGGAGCGACGTCCGCCGTTCGGAGGCGGGCGCCGTCATCGACGGCGGTTGCGGCGCTCCGCCTCGGCGGCCAGCACCTCGAAGGTGGCCGGCGCCGTCGCGTCCCAGGTCAGCTCGGCGGCCCGTGCGAGGGCGCCCTCGGCGAGCTGCTTGCGCAGGACGTCGTCGCCGAAGAAGCGCTCCAGGGTGGCGACGGCATCGTCCTCGTCGTCGACGAGCAGGCCGGACTCGCCGTCGATCACGGCGTCGACATGACCCGGGATGCGGGTGGCGACGGCGGGCGTGCCGCAGGCGGCCGCCTCGGTGATGGTCATGCCCCAACCTTCGCGGGCCGACGCGCTCGTCACGGCCCAGGCCTGCCGGTACAGGGCGAGCACTTCGTCGTCGGCGAGGTGCCCGGGCAGCTCCACCGCGTCGCCGGGGCGAGCTCGGCGACCAGCTCCTCGAGCTGCGGCCGTTCGTAGCCCTCGCCGACGATGACGAGCCGAGGCCGACGGGTACCGCTGGAGCACGCGGGCGAAGGTGCGGATGAGGAGGTCGTAGCGCTTGACCGGCACGAGCCGGCCGACGGCCACCAGCAGCGGCGTCTCCGAACGATCGACGCCGGCGGGACAGAAACGTGCGTCGATGCCGGGCGGCACGACGGCGACCCGGTCGGCGCGGAAGCCGAGGTCGTGGACGAGCTCGGCCTTGGACGACTCGGAGAGCGTGACGACGCGGGCCCGCCGGTAGAACGGTGGGGCGAGCTTGCGACTCGAGCAGCTCGCCCGCCCTCGCCAGCTGCTCGTTGTCGGGCAGCACCATGCGCCACATCTCGCCGTGCACGTGGTGCAGCCACACGACCGCCGGGCGACCGCGCCGCCACAGCGGCGAGAAGAACGGCATGCCGTTCCAGATCTCGACCATCGCGTCCCACGAGCCGTGGCGCTCGGCGACCTCGCTGAGGATCGCTCGTGGGAAGACCAGGTACCGGCCCGCCTTCCGCACCACGCGGTAGCCGTCACGGCGGACGATGGCGGCGCGTCCCTGGGCCCAGGACGTCCGCATCGTGACCTCGAGACCGGCCGCCGCCCAGCAGCCGAGCCACCTCGTGCCGCGTGCACCTCCGAGCCCCCCGCCTCGACGTCCTCGAGGTCCCGCCAGGCCAGCATGTGCACGCGACGCAGCCCGGACGCCACGACGCGAGCGGCGAGCAGCGCGTCGGCGAGGGACGCAGGCGGCGGCGTCGTCGGCAAGGCGCGCATCCTACGACCCGGTCGCGGCGGGATCGCACCGCACGTAGAGCTCGTAGAGGCCACGTCCGAAGAGCCCGGCCCCGAAGGAACGGTCGAGGCAGAAGTCGCGGGCGAGGACGCGGGTCGACTCCTCGGAGCCGAAGCGCCGGGAGTCGTTCGGCTCGTTCCAGTCGTCACGGATCGACGACAGGATCACGACGTCGGCCGAGGCCAGGTCGTCGGCCAACCCGGACCCCTCCGCGTTGGCGACCCCCGGGTCCATCTCGATGTAGCGCGTGGCGGGCACGAGCTCGGGCAGCAGGTAGTAGAGGAAGGCCTCGCTGTAGGGCGTCTTGCGAAGATCGCCGGTGCCCACGAAGAGCCGGTCACCGGGCTCGGACACGGCGTCGGCTTGGCGGAGGAGCTCGGCGACGGCGGAGACCGCGTCGCGCCGGCCGTAGTAGAAGCTGCGGTCACCGCGCACCATCGTCCCGACGTCGCGGCGCCTTCCGAACCCCTGCACGACGGCGTCGCCGTAGCTGCGGAAGGTGAAGTCCGGCAGCACGGCGAGGAGAAGGACGAGCGGGACGAGGCCGGCCGCCATCGGACCGAACCATCCGGCGCGGCGCTCGCGACCGAGGCGTGGCCAGCTCGAGCACGGCCGCCGGGAGCAGCCCGAAGGCGACGCAGCTGACCCAGGCGAGGTGGGTGGAGTCGGGCCGCTGCACGGCCTGCGGGAGGAGGCCGGCGGCGAAGACGGCGATGGCCAGCAGGCGCCGGTCGTGGCGGCGCCGGAAGACGAGCGCACCGGCCAGGACGAGCAGCGCGGCGGCCAGGACGAGGGCCGCCAGCCACAGGACGAGCTGGTTCGGGGACGGGATGGCCGGCAGCGGCCACGGCGGCTCGTCGAGGCGCCCGGCCCGTTGCAGGAACCCGTCGAAGTCGTTCCACGACGGCGGCAGCGGGAGGCTCCGCCCGGCGCGGAGCTGCACGACGGGCTCGTAGAGAAGTCCCCGCACCACGTGACCCGGTCCGGCCATCGCCACGTGCACCAGGAACGGGGCGACGCCGGCGGCGAGGGCGGCGAGGTAGCGGAGGCGGTCCCGCCGGTCGAGCCCGAGGAGCACCACGAGCGCGGAGCCCCCGACGGCCACTGCGAGGTCGGGGCGGTACAACAGCGCGGCGCCTCCGAGCAGACCCGCCACCACCAGGCGGCCGCGCCGGCGCTCGGCCGATCCGAGAGCAGAGGTGGCCCAGACGACCGACCACAGACCCAGGGCGACGGCGCCGACCCACGCCATCGCGGTGAGACCGGTCGGGGGGAGGATCACGACGGCGGCGGCCATCGCCCCCAGCGCGGCGATCCGCCGGCCCCAGAGCCGGAGCAGCGCGAAGACGCCCGAGACCACCCCCAGCAACTGGACGAAACCGACGGCCCGTTCCACCTGGAGGGTCGTCCCGAAGCACCGTGTAGACCGCGGCCAGCACCCACAGGCTGCCCGGGCCGTAGAGGTGCAGGAAGTCACGATTCGGCACCAGGCCGTGCAGGACGAGCTCCGGGAAGACGAGCATGAAGCCCTCCTCCATCGGCGGACCCGGAGCCCGCCAGAGGCCGCGCAGCGGCAGGACGCAGACGATGAGGACGGCGGCGGCCGCCACCAACCGCGCGCCCCGAGAGCGACGCCCGGGGCCCGCGTCTGCCGTCATCCGGCGGCAGAGTACCGGGTGACCCGACCGCTACTGTCGCTCCCCATGCTCGGTTTCGAGCGCGACCTCGTCGCGACCCTGACCTCCGCCGCGGACGCCGACGTCCGCCGGCACGTCGAAGCGTGGGTCGACGGCAGCCTGCGCACGATGCCCGAGTTCCTGCGCATCGGGGTCGTCGTCGAGACGGTCGCCTTCGGGGCCTTCGCCCGCGTCCGCAACCGCGGTCGGCGGGGGGCGCCCGCCGCCGTGGTCGACTCCCTCGCCGGCAGCCCGATCCCCCTCGTGCGGCAGTACGTCCGATTGTTCCGCTCCCTCGTCCTCTTCGCCGAGGAGGAGATGGCGTGACCGTCCGCGACACCGAGATCCTGGTCATCGGATCGGGGGCGGGTGGCGCGACCACGGCGGCGACGCTGGCCGCCGCCGGGCGCCGGGTGCTGGTGGTCGAGGAAGGGCCCTGGGTCGACCCCGACGCGATCGAACCCTTCTCGCTGGACGAGATGGTCGTGAAGTACCGGCACCACGGATCGTCGGCGGCGCTCGGCACGCCCCCGGTCGCCTACGCCGAGGGGCGCTGCGTCGGCGGGAGCACCGAGGTCAACAGCGGTCTGTGGCACCGCCTGCCCGACGCGCTCGTGGAGGAGTGGGCCACCACCTACGCCATCGAGGAGTTCTCGCCCTCCGCGCTGGAGAACTACGCGGTTCGGGTCGAAGAGCAGCAGTCGGTGTCCTTCGTGCCGGGCGCGCCGCCGTTGTCGTCGGCCCTCCTCGAACGGGGCGCGACCAAGCTCGGCTGGCGCTCGGTCGAGTTCCCCCGGGTGTTCCGCTACGACGAACACGGTCGGGGCGTGAAGCAGACGATGGCCCGCACCCAGATCCCCCGGGCGGTCACCGCCGGCGCCGAGGTCGTGCCCGACTGCCGGGTGACAAAACTGACTCGCGAGAAGGGGCGCGTCACAGGAGCCGTCGGCACCCGCCGCCGCGAAGACGGCACGGACGAGGCGCTCACGATCCGCGCCGACGCCGTGTTCGTGTGCGGCGGCGCCGTGCAGACGCCGGCGCTGTTGCAGCGCAGCGGGATCCGCCACCAGATCGGCCGAGGGCTCCGCCTCCACCCCACCATCAAGATCGCGGCGCGGTTCCCGCATCCCGTCGACCACGACTCCGTTCCGATGCACCGCATCGTCGAGTTCTCCCCGAGCCTCACCATCGGCGGATCGGCCAGCCGGCGGGGCCACGTCGCCCTCGCCCTCGCCGACTCCTCGGCCGACTTCACCGAGGCGCTGGCCGACTGGGAGCAGGTCAGCGTCTACTACGCCGCCATCCGCAGCGAGGGCTCCGGACGGGTGCAGGCGGTGCCCGGGCTCGCCGCGCCGCTCGTGCTCTACCGGCTCACCGACGCCGACCTCAGCCGCCTCGCCCGCGGGCTCGTGCACCTGGGCGAGCTGTTGCTGGCGGCCGGGGCGTCGGAGCTGTACCCCTCGGTCCACGGCGGCGTCGTCGCCCGGTCGACGGAGGACCTGGTGCGCTGGTGGTCCGCGGTCGATCGGGTCCGGACCAACCTGATGACCGTGCACCTGACCTCGTCGATCCGCATGGGCGAGGACCGCGCCCACACCGGCGCCGACAGCTTCGGCACGGTCTGGGACCATCCGAACCTCCGCGTCAACGACGCATCGCTCCTGCCCGACGCCCCCGGCGTGAACCCGCAGGCCGGCGTCATGACGATCGCCCTCCGCAACGCCGAGCACTTCCTGGCGACGGCGCCGTGACGCCGCCCGCCCAGGACCTGTTGCCGTCGCGCGCCGTCGTGGTGACAGGCGCATCCGGCTGGCTCGGTCAGAACCTCGTGCGGGCGCTGGCCGGCGAACGCGACCGCATCCGGTGCCTCGTCCCCGACCCCGCCGACGGCGTCCGCCTCGAGCTCGCCGGCCCGTCCGTGGAGATCGTGGTCGGCGACGTCCGCGATCCGGCCGCGCTCGACCGGCTCTTCGACGGGGCCGAACGACCGACCGTGTTCCATGCCGCCGGGGTCATCCACCCGGACGGTCGCACCCGCGAGCTGTTCGACGTGAACGTCGGCGGCACGCAGCTGGTGCTCGACCGGGCCCGCCGACACGGCGCCGGCCGGTTCCTGCACGTGTCGAGCAACTCGCCCTTCGGCGCCAACCCGTCACCGGGCGACCGGTTCACCGAGGACTCCCCGACGAACCCGTATCTCTCCTACGGGCGCTCCAAGCTCGAGGCGGAGCAGCTCGTGCAGCGCAGCGGCGACCGGGGCGACCTCGAGACGGTCATCCTCCGCCCGCCGTGGTTCTACGGGCCCTTCCAGCCGGCCCGCCAGACCACGTGGCTCGGCACGGTGCGGCGTGGGCGCTTCCCCCTCGTCGGACGACGGCACGCAACAGCGGTCGATGGTCTTCACGGGCAACCTCGTCCACGGCCTCCTGCGGGCCGAGGTGGCCGCGGCCGCGCCGGGTCGCGCCTACTGGATCGCAGACGCCGAGCCGCACGAGCTGCGCGACGTGTTCGCCACCGTCCGCGCGCGCCTTCGAGGCCGAAGGGCTCCCCGTCTCCGGCGGCCGGCCCCGACTTCCCCGCCTGGTCGGCGTCGTCGCCGCGCGCGCCGACGCCGCGCTCCAGGGCGCCGGCCGCTACTTCCAGGCCCTCCACGTGCTCGGTGAGCTCAAGGACACGATCGCCTGCGACATCTCGCGCGCCCGCGACGAGCTGGGCTACGAACCGCCCACCGACCTGTTCGAGGGCATGCGGGCCAGCGTCCGCTGGTGCCTCGAGCGGGGGCAGGCGCTGTGACCGGCCGCTCCGTCCTCGTCACCGGTGGGTCCGGCTACTTCGGCACGATCCTCGTGGACCGCGCCCTCGCCCGCGGCGACACCGTCCGGATCCTCGACGTGAACCCTCCTGCGGCGCGCTCGGGGGGGCGGTGGTCGACGTCGTGGTCGCCGACGTGCGGGATCGCGACGCGGTACGGGCCGCGTGCGACGGGATCGACGTGGTGCTCCACAACGTGGCCCAGGTGCCGCTGGCCAAGGACCGCGAGCTGTTCTGGTCGGTGAACGTGACGGGCACGGCCAACGTGCTCCTGGCCGCTCGCGACGCCGGCGTCGGCAAGGTCGTGCACACCTCGTCGAGCGCCATCTTCGGGATCCCGGAGCACCAACCCGGTCACCGAGGACACCCCGCCGCAGCCGCTCGAGGCCTACGGCCGGGCCAAGGTCGAGGCCGAGGTGCTGTGCCGCGAGGCGGCCGCCGCCGGCCTCGACGTCACGATCGTCCGGCCCCGCACGATCCTCGGCCACGGCCGGCTCGGGATCATGGCCATCCTGTTCGAGTTCGTGGCCGAGGGCGCGCCGGTGTTCGTGCTCGGCGGCGGCGACAACCGCTACCAGTTCGTCCACGCCGACGACCTGGCCGACGCCTGCCTCCTCGCCGCCGACCGTCCCGGGCGCCGCGACCTACAACATCGGCGCCGACCGAGTTCGGCACGATGCGCGAGACGCTCGAGGCGCCTGGTCGACCACGCCGGCACCGGGTTCCGGGTCCGCTCGCTGCCCGTCGGCGCCGGCCCGCCTGGCCATGCAGGGCCTGTCGCTCGCCGGACAGGCTCCCTTCGCGCCCTACCACTGGCTGCTCTACGGCGAGTCGCTCTGGTTCGACACCACCGCGGCGCGGACCGAGCTCGGCTGGAGCCCGACCTAGTCGAACGCCGACGATGCTGATCGAGTCCTACGAGTGGTTCCTCGCCCACCGGGGCGACGTCCGCGACGGCGCCACGTCGCACCACCAGTCGCCGGTGCGAGCTCGGGGTGCTGCGGCTCCTGAAGCGCCTGGCGTGATCGAAGGACGGACCCGACCGGCGCGAGCTCGCTTCTCGTGGCCGGACTCACCGCCGTCGTCGCTCGCGCCGTTGCTCGTCGGTCTCGTCGCCCTCCGGTCGGCCGCACGTGGTACCCGTGCTCGACCTGGCCATGACCGAGTTCCGCGTCCGCGACGTCGTTCGCGGCGCCACACCCGCTGATCGGCCTGCCGGGCCGCATCGGCGACGCTACTCGACCAGGGCAGCCACCCCGGACCGCTGAGCTTCTACCTGCTGGCGCCGGTGTACCGGCTGCTCGGCTCGACCGCCTGGGCCATGCAGGCGGCCACCGTCGTGATCCATGGCCTCGCGCGTGGGCACCGGACTGTCGTCGCCCGCCGCCGCGCCGGCGTGCGCGGCGTGCTCGCCGTCGCGCTGCTCTTCGCCGTCCTCCTGCGCGGGCTACGGGGTGACGTGCTCACCCAGCCGTGGAACCCGTACCTCCCGGTGACCTGGTGGTCGTGCTGCTGCTCTGCGTCTGGTCGGTGCTCGAGGACGACCTCGCCCTGTTGCCGGTGGCCGTCGTCGCGGCGTCGGTGCTGCGCCCAGACCCACGTGCCGTACCTGGCCCTCTCCCTCGGCTTCGCGGCGGTGGCGGGGGTGGCCTCCGTCGTCGCGATCCGCTGCGCCGCCCCGGAGCGGTCGGCGCCGGCGCCGGCGGTGGATCCTCGCCGCCGGCGCCCTCGGCATCGTGCTCTGGGCACCCCCGGTCATCGACGAGCTGGTGCACGAGCCCGGCAACCTGACGCTCCTCGCCGAGCACTTCGGCGATCCGCCGGAGGAGGCCGTGGGGCTCCGGACGGGAGTCGAGCTGACGGTCCAGCACCTCGACCTCACCGACCTCGTGACCGCCGACGACGGCAACCTCGAGCAAGCCACCGCCGGCACCACCGGGCCGATCGGCGCCGGCGTCACGGTGCTCCTCCTGTGGGTCGTCGCCGTCGCCGGCGCCGTCGCACTACGCCACCGGAGGTTGCTGCGCCTGCACGTGGTGGTCGCCGCCGGACTGGTGTTCGCGACGCTGTCGATCAGCCGGATCTTCGGGTCGCTGTGGTGGTACCTGATGCTGTGGGCGTGGGGCCTCGCCCTCCTGTTGGCGCTGGCGGTGGCGTGGACGGCCGTGGCCGCGACGTCGGCGTGGGCTCCGCGCACGGGACCGACGCTCCGACGGCTCGGCCCGCCGGTGCTCGCCGCCGCGGTGCTCGCCTCGTCGCTCCTCTTCGCCCGCGATGCCACCGACGCCGAGCCGCCGGCGCCACGGCTGTCGGCCGGGCTCGGGGCGCTCCTGCCCGGCACCCTTCGCGCCCTCGAGGGGGGGGTGGCCGGTGCCGACGGCCGCCGCGGCGTCTACGTGGTGTCGTGGACCGACGCGGTCCACATCGGGTCGCAGGCCTACGGCCTCGTGAGCGAGCTCGAACGGCGTGGGTACCGGACCGGCATGACCAAGGGGCTCCACGTCCCGCTCACCCGCTACCGCGTCATCGACCCCGCCGAGGCGACGGTCGAGATCCACTTCGCCTCCGGGCGCAACATCGAGGAGTTCCGGTCGAAGGTCGGCGCCGTGGAGGTGGCGGCGGCCGACGTCCGGACCCCGAAGGAGCAGGCCGAGTTCGATCGCCTCCGCATCACGGTCGGCGACGAGCTGGCCGACGAAGGCTTCGACGACGTCGCCGGGCTCCTCGACGACAACCTCTTCGCCGCGTCGATCGACCCCCGGCTCCCCCGCCTGACGCGCGAACGAGTGGCCCGCCTCGTCGAGCTCGGGGAGCCGATGGCGGTCTTCCTGGCTCCGGCCGGGACGTCGCTGTGACCGTGGCCGGGGACGAGCGGTCCCCTCGCCGGCTGCGGTGGCTCAACATCGTCAGCGTCGTGCTCGCCGCGCTGCCGATCGTGGTGGCCACGGCGCGCGCCGTCCACGGCGGGTGGATCCCGATCGGCGACAACGCCTTCTTCGCCGTTCGGGCGCGCGACGTCTTCACCCACCACCACCCCCTGGTCGGAACGTGGACCTCGGCGTCGACGAGCGTCGGCCTCGACATCAACAACCCGGGACCGCTGTTCTTCGACGTGCTCGCCCTCCCGACCAGGATCGGCGGAGGCGCGGGGCTCGCCATCGGCGTGGCGATCCTCAACATCCTCTCGGTGATCGGGATCGCCGTCGTCGCCCACCGCCGAGGCGGCCCCATCGCCACCACCGCGGCGATGGTGATGGCGGCCGGTCTGGCGTGGACGATGGGCAGCGAGCTCCTCTTCGACCCGTGGCAACCGAACTCGCTGCTGCTCCCCTTCCTCTTCCTCCTGCTGCTCGCGTGGGCGACGGCGCAGGGCGATCTCGGCACCCTGCCGTGGCTGGCCGGCGTGGCCAGCTTCATCGTGCAGACGCACTTCAGCTACGCCGTCCTCGCCGCGTTGATCGGCGGCGCGGCCGGGCTGGCTCTGGTCGCCGACCTGGTCCTGACCCGCCACCGGCGACCCGAGGCCTGGGGAGGGCGCCGCCGCGAGTTGCTCCGGGCCGGCGCAGCTTCGGTCGTGGTCACGTTCCTGAGCTGGCTCCAGCCCCTGATCGACCAGTTCGACGACGACGGCTTCGGGAACCTCTCCAAGCTGCTGACCCACGCGGGCGGCAGCGCCGGACCATCGGCCCGGACCTCGGCGTGCGGCTGGTGGCGTCGATCCTCGCCCTCCCCCCCTTCTGGGGCCGGCCCTCGTTCGAGAAGGGCCTCGTCCTGTTGGGACGGGCCAAGCTGCCGGCACGGGCCACGGCGACGATGGCGCTCGTGGTGCTGGCGGTCGCCCTCGCCGCCGCCGTCGCGATCGCCTGGCGACGGCGGGACCGGCCCGCCGGTGCCGCCGCCGGCCTCGCGCTGCTGGCGGTCGTGGGCGCCTTCGCCACCACCACGATCATCCCGCTCGGCATCTTCGCCGTCGCGCCGCACCAGCTGCGCTGGCTCTGGGCCATCGGCACGTTCGCCACCTTCGCGCTGCTCCTCGGCACCACCGGTACCCGGGCGACGGGCCGCGCCGGTCGTCCGCGCCGCGGTCGTTCACCACGCTCGTGGCGCTGATCGCCCTCGCCACCCTCCCGTCGTACAACCCGAAGACGGGACCGTCCGCGGACGCCGCTCAGATCCCGGCGGCGCGGCGCCTCCTGGCCCAGCTCGGGTCGCTCGAGGGGAAGGGTCCGCTCCTCCTCGACACCGAGGGCATCCGGTTCGCCGAGCCGTACAACCTGGCCGTGATGGCCGATCTCCAGCGCCGGGGCATCGAGTTCCGCGTGGCCGACCCGGTGATGCAGCACCAGCTGGGGGCCTCGCCGCGCCGCCACCGGGCACGAGCGGGGCCGGCTCCTGCAGCGCGACCGGGATGCCGCGTTCGACCCGCCGCCCGGCACGACGCTGGTCGCCCGGATCGAGGGCCTCACGCCGGCGGAGCGCATTGAGCTGGCCCGCCTCCGGGCCGCGGTCGGCGCGTACATCGAGACCCACGGCCTCCGCCTGAACGAGGCCGGACGGGCCGCGTCGCGCATCGGTGCGCTGCGCGACTTCGGTCCGGCGACCGGAGAGGTCCGTGCCCCGGAACCGCTCATCCGCGGTGACGACTTCGTGCTCATCGTCCGCCGCGATCTGGCCCCGATCGACCCGGCGTGGCGGGACCGGGTGGCGCGCTACGTCGACCTGCTCGAGAAGTGGCAGAAGCAGACCGTCGCCCTGTTCTGGGAACCGGCGGCAGCGTGAAGGCACCGACGCTCAGCCTGGTGGTGCCGGTGTTCGACGAGGAGGTCCGGTTCACGGAGTACGGGCCGCGACTGGCCGACTTCGTCGCCGGCCTCGGCCCCGGAAGCGAGCTGCTCTTCGTCGACGACGGCAGCACGGACCGCACCCCCGCCCTGATCGACGCGCTCATCGCCACCCGCGCCAACGGCACCGTCCGCCTCCTCCGTCGTGCCCACGAGGGGAAGGGCGCAGCCGTGGGTGCCGGGCTCGCCGCGGCCACGGCCGACGTCGCCGCCTTCTGCGACCTCGACCTGTCGACCCCCCTCGAGGAGCTGGCCAAGGTCGTGGACGCGGCGCGGCAGTCCGAGGTCCTGGCCATCGGGTCGCGCGACCTGACCGCCTCGACGCTGGTGCGGCGGGAGGGGCGCGTCCGCGAGGGGCTCGGTCGGGCCTACAACCGCCTCCTCCAGGCCACGGTCACCCCCGGCGTCGTCGACACCCAGTGTGGGGCCAAGGCCGCGTCGACGCAGGTGTGGTCGCGGGTGCTCCCCCACTGCCGCCAGCGTGGGTTCGCCTGGGACGCCGAGGTGGTGGCCGTAGCCCAGGCCCTCGGGATCGTCGTGCGGGAGGTGCCCATCGCCTGGCGCCACGACGACCGCTCCAAGGTCAACGTCGGGCGCGACGGTCTCGCCATGGTGCTGGAGACCCCCCGCATCTGGCGCTCCTCCCGAATGGCGCGCGCCGGGGTCCCCCCGCGATCGACCGACGCGCCCGCAACGAACTCCACCGCGCCGGCAGCCGGCGTCTTCGAGGGACGTCAGGCCGAGGAGCTCATCGGGGCCGACCGTTCGCACTGGTGGTTCCGCGGCAAGGCGGCGCTCGTGGCGACAGCGCTCGCCCGCACCGGGGGCGGCGGGGGGTTCCTCGTCGACGTGGGGGCCGGAACCGGGGGCGTCACCGCCATGCTCGGGTGGGACCCGGGCCGGGTGCTCGTGCTCGAGGGCGGCGACCGCCTCGTGCACCACGCCCGGCACGTCAATGGCATGCCGGCCGCTCGCACCTCGGTCGCCCCGCTCCCGCTCGGCGACGCCAGCGTCGACGTCGTCTGCCTGCTCGACGTGATCGAGCACCTGCCCGATCCCGCCCCGGCCCTCGCCGAGGCCCGCCGCGCCCTGCGCCCGGGCGGCCGCCTCGTGATCAACGTCCCCGCCCACCCGTGGCTGTGGAGCGCCGCCGACGTCCACCTCGGCCACCACCGCCGCTACACGCGACGAATGCTCCGACGCGAGCTGATCGACGCCGGCTTCGACGTCGCGCTCCTCGGCCACGTCTTCAGCTGGCTCGTGCCACCCGTGTGGCTCGAGCGCCGCATCCGAGGCGGCGGCTCGAGCGGCGAGGACCCGGCCCTCGGCCTGGACCGCACGTCGTTCGTGGTGGACCGGGCCGCCATGGTGTTGACGACGCTCGAGCGCACCTTCGTCGGACGGGTGTCGGCGCCGATCGGCACGTCGTTGCTGGCGGTGGCCCGCCGGACCTGAAGAGCCAGCTAGGCCGGCTTCTTCTCCTCGTGGTACTCCTCTTCGACGTTGACCTCCCAGATGTCGTGCCGGGCCGCCGAAGATGTTCTCGACCGAGAGCATCGCCGTGCAGCATCGAGTGGTCCTGGTTGTTGTACTTGTGCATGCCGTTGCGACCGACGGGATGCACGTTCGGCGGCGTGCTGCGCGAGCCAGGTCCGCATCACCTCGACGGTGGTCCTTGTAGTGCTCGTCGTAGACGGGATACGCCTTGGGCATCCGCACCACGTAGCCGGCCTCGACCTTGCCGGCGTCGACGAGGCCGAGCTTCGTCAGCTCCCGCTTGCCCAGCTCGATGAGGTCGTCGTCGGGCATGGTCCAGAGCTCGTCGCCCTCGAACACGAAGTACTCGAGGCCGAGGCAGGTGCGACCCTCCTTGACGAGGTACGGCGACCACGAACCGAAGTTCTGGATGCGTCCGACCTTGACCTCGGGGTCGTGGATGTAGATCCAGTTGTCCGGGAACGAGTACTTCTCGGGCACGACGAGGGCGACGGTGAGGAAGTCGCGGAACGCGAGGCTCGTCGCGGCGGCCGAGACCTCGGCGCGTCACCGGCGGGTCCATGATCGCCAGCAGCTGCGAGAACGGCATCGACGAGATGACGTGGTCGCAGGGGTAGGTCGTGGTGGCGCCGCCCGAGGTGGCCGTCACCTCGACGGCCTTGCCGCCCTCGTGGCGGATCTTCGTGACCCGTGAGTGCATGACGACCTTGGTGCCGGCGGCCTCGACCAGCTCGCGGCAGCGCTCCCACATCATCCCGGGCCCGTACTTCGGGTACTGGAACTCCTCGATGAGCGACGTGATCTGGTCCTTCTTGTTCCTCGGCTTCGGCTTCAGCGCCGAGGTCAGGCGCGTTGAGGATCGTCAGGTTCTTGATCCGCTGGGCGGCGAAGTCGGCCGAGATCTCGCTGGCCGGGACGGCCCCAGAGCTTCTCGTTGTAGCTCTTGAAGAAGTGCTTGTAGAGGCGCTTGCCGAAGCGGGCCGAGATCCAGCCCTCGAGGTTGCGCTGGTCCTTGGGCGGCCGGACCCGCGCCCACGCGTAGGACAGCACGCAGAGCACCGCCTCGATCGGACCGAGGTTCCGAGCGCGTTGAGCGGCTTGAGCGGGTAGTCGTAGTACTTGCCCTTGTAGAAGATGCGGCTCATGCGGGGGCGCTGCAGGAAGTCCTCGGGCGGGAGGATCTCGTGCCACAGGTCCTCGACCGGCTGCACCTTGGTGAAGAACCGGTGGCCGCCGATGTCGAACCGCCAGCCGTCGCGCTCCACGGTCCGGCTGATGCCGCCGACGACGTCGTCGGCCTCGAGCACGGTCGAGGCGACGGCCCGCTTCGCGAGCTGGTAGGCGGCGGTCAGGCCGGCCGGGCCGGCGCCGATGATGACGACCTCGGGCGCCCCCGCGCCGGGTGTTTCCTGCACGGACTCTTCCACGGGGTGAAGTCTGTCAGGGGACGTAGGCGCCGAGAAATGCGAGCGTGGCGTAGACGGTCAGGCCGGTGGCCGCCAGCACCAGGGCGGCCCGCTCGAGCCAGGCCGGCCGAAGCAGCCCGGCGAGGGCGAGGACGAGCGGGAACGCGCTCAGGCCGTACCGCTCGAGCGAGTCGAGGTTGCCGGCGCTGAGGGCGACGAGCAGCACGGCGGCGGCGAAGGCGCCGTAGGACGCCGGCCACCGGCGGAAGCAGACGACGAGCAGCACGAGGAACCCGATGGCCCAGGGGAAGTGCAGGCCGGAGCCCAGATCGGCTCCGTCGAGGAGCTGGCGCGCGGCCTCGATCATGCGGGAGACGGGGTTCTCGAACCCGCCCCGGCGGTCGAACTCCTGTTGGAGGCGCAGGGGCCGGAGGGGGTCGCCGTGGGCGATCCAGGACCAGGCCAGGTAGGCCAGCCCGCCGACGCCCGGCGCCACCGCGGCGAGGGTGCGACGCACCCGCTCGGCGGTCGGCGCCCGCCGCAGCTCGCGGGACGCCTCGATGGCGGCCGGGATGAACAGCAGCACGCCCAACGGGCGACACAGGCCGGCCAGCAGGCCGAGGACCGCGGCCTGGCCCCACCGCCGGCGCCGCAGGGCGAGGAAGGTGGCGACGGAGAAGAGGACGAGGAGCGACTCGGCGTAGCCCATGACCAGGACGAACGCCGGCGGGAGGAGAGCCAGGAACCATGCCGCCCTCCCGGCCAGGGCTCGATCGCCCGTCTCGAACCGGGCCAGGCGCTCGATGAGGATCCCGGCACCGAGCGCGGCGAGGTTGACCACCAGGAGGAGGGCGAGGCGGGCCCCGAGGACCGGGCTGAAGACCTTGGCGATCAGGGGGAGCAGCGGGAAGAACCGCATCGACTCCCAGGGGAGGTGCTGGTAGCCCGACTCGATGATGCGCAGGTACCAGGACGCATCCCAGCCGACGAGGCCCGACGGCGGGCGGCCGGCGGGATCCTCGGCGCCGAGGTTGCTGACGAGGTACCTCGCGAAGGCGAGCGCGGCGATGACCGCGACGCGGGCCGTGCACCACGACGCCACCCCGGGGCTCGTGGCCAGCTCCAGGAGGCGGCCACCCCGCCCCTCGCCGGTGCGCAGGGACCCCGGCCGCCGGACGCCGTCGGTCGGCCGCGAGTCGGGGCGCGACCGGACCGTGATCGTCACCCGGCGGCCGGCGCCGGATGACGCCACAGGACGTGCCGCTCGAACGCGGAACGATCGGGCTCCAAGAGCTGCGCGTTTCCGGGGCGGGCATCGCCGAGGGCGTTGTTCACGAGCTCGCACTGCTTGTCGAGCGTGCGGTAGCCCGGCATCCACACGTACCAGATGGTGTGCCCGGCGGCCCGCTGGAGCACCTGCTGGGCGAACCCGGCCGGATCGGCCTCCCGCATCCGCTCGCCGTAGTCGACCCAGTCGACGATCTCCGGGCGGGCGCCGTCCGGGAAGGTCAGCTGCTCGTAGCCGTCCGGCAGGAGGCGCGCCACGTCCGGACCGAGCTGGTCGGGGCAGTAGGCGACTACGTCACCGGGCTGCCCGCCGTTGGCCGCGATGAGCTGGCTCACCGAATCGGCGGACGTGCGGCGGAAGATCATGCTCCGCACCCCACCGACGCCGCCGAGCAGGGCCAGCAGGGCGAGGAGGCCGACGGCGAGGCGTCGGTCGGCGAACGAGCGGAACCCGTACGCGGCGGCCAGGATCAGGAGCGGGAAGGCCACGGACGTGTACCGGGTGGCGAACGCGCTGGCTGTCACCACCCCGGCCGACACGGCGACGAAGAGGGTGACCCCGCCGACCAGGAGCTCGCGGCGGGCGCCGGGACGGGTGCGCAGGTCGAGCTCGATCCGTCGGGCGTCGACCGCCGACCCGAACACGGCGAGCAGAGCCAGCGCGGCGAGCAGGCCGGCGAGGGCCTGGCCCTCCGGGAACGGACCTCCTCCGAGGTCGACGAGGGTGGTGAAGGCGACCTCGATGGGTCCCGGGGGCAGACCCCACGGCGTGCCGGTGTGGGCGGCCTGGTAGAGGAACGTCGGCACCCACGGGCCGAAGAGCACCACGCTTCCGATCACCACCGCGGCCAGGGCCCGCACCGCCGCAGCCCGCCGCGCCGGCCGCCTCCAGGCCGCCAGGGCCAGGCCCACGGCGGTGACGCCCACGAGGTAGAACGACCAGTAGTGCGTCAGCAACAGGGCACCGCTGACGGCGCCCACGCCGACCAAACGGGGCGCCCGCGGATCCTCGAGCGCGGCGGTGAGGGCGAGCCAGCCGGCGGTGACCAGCAGCGCCACCAGCGAGTACATGCGGGCCTCGGTGCCGTACCGGATGGCGAAGGGCGATGTGGCCAGGAGCACGAGCGCGGCCACGGCGACGCGCGCGGACCGCCGAGGCGTCGACCGGCCCGGTACATCAGGGGCAGCGTCGCGATGCTGAACCCCGCCGACAGCAACCGGACCGCCTCGTTCCCCCCGACCGAAGACGGCCATCCAGCCGTGGAGGAGCACGTAGTACAGCGGCGGGGCGCCGTCCCGTGCGAGGACGCCCCTGAGCTCACGCAACGGCACCGACGCCAGGTTCACCGTCAGCGCCTCGTCCAGCCACAGCTCGGACCGGGCGTAGAGGCGGAGGAGCCCGCCGACCACGACCGCGACGGCGACCGCCCCGACGACGAAGGGGCGGCGCGGACCGGGCGAGGCGGCGATGGTGGGATCGAGGGGCGCGTCGTGCGGACCGGCGGTCCGGGTGACGGCAGGGGCGGCGGCCATGCGGGATCGCACGCTACTGCCGCTACCCTTGGAACCAGCGCAAGGGAGACGCAGTGCAGCCAGGGACCGAGTCGAACCTCGGGACGGACACGTTGAGGATCGCCGACCGGGACTTCGGCTCGCGCCTCTTCCTGGGCACGGGCAAGTTCCCGTCGAACCGTGCGCTGCGTGACGCGATCGTGGCCAGCGGCACCGAGCTGGTCACCGTGGCCCTGCGCCGGGTCGACCTGACGGCGCGAGCGACGACATCCTCGACGCCATCGACCCGAGCGCGTGCTGCTGCTGACCAACACCTCGGGCGCCGTCGACGCCGAGGAGGCCGTCCGGCTGGCCCGCCTCGCTCGGGCCGCCGGCCTACCCGACTGGATCAAGCTCGAGGTCACGCCCGATCCGCGCTACCTCCTGCCCGACCCGATCGAGACGCTCAAGGCGGCCGAGGTGCTGTGTGCCGAGGGGTTCACGGTCCTGCCCTACTGCTCCGCCGACCCGGTGCTGTGCAAGCGCCTCGAGGAGGCCGGCTGCGCCACCGTCATGCCGCTCGGCTCGTGGATCGGGTCGAACCAGGGGCTGCAGGACCCAGGCGGCACTCGAGCTCATCGTCGAGCAGGCGATCGTGCCGGTGGTCGTGGACGCCGGCATCGGCGCGCCGAGCCAGGCCGCCGAGGCCATGGAGCTCGGTGCCGACGCCGTGCTCGTGAACACCGCCATCTCCATCGCCGGCGACCCGGCGGCCATGGCCGCCGCGTTCCGCAAGGCGGTGGAGGCCGGCGGGCCGGCGTGCCGGCCGGCCTGGCCGGCGCCGTCGACGACCGCCGCCGCCTCCTCCCCGCTCACCGGCTTCCTGTCGTCGTGAGCTCGACCGGCGGGCAGCCGGTCGTCCTCGAGTCGCGCCCGAGGGCGTGCCGGCGGGCACGGCGGCCGCCGACCTCGCTGGCCACCGACCTCGCCGCGCCTGCGCGCCGTGGTCGACGACGGCCACCGAGCCGACGTCGAGCGGGCGCTGCGCGCGACCCGGGCCCGACGCTCGACGACCTCGCCGTGCTCCTCTCCGCCGCCGGCCGCCGAGCGGCTGGAGGACCTGGCGCAGGCCGCCCACCGCGATCACGGTCCGCCGCTTCGGCCGGGCCGTGCGCCTGTTCGCGCCGCTCTACCTGTCGAACGAGTGCGTCTCGACGTGCACCTACTGCGGGTTCTCGGCCGGCAACGAGATCGTCCGCCGCACGCTGTCGCCCGAGGAGGTGCGGGCCGAGGCCGACGGAGCTCGTCGGCGCGCGGCTTCCGCCACCTGCTGCTCGTCGCCGGCGAGCACGCCCGCATCGTCAGCAAGGACTACCTCGTCGAGTGCGTCCGGGCGCATCGCGCCGGTGGTGCCGCGAGATCTCGGTCGAGGTCCAGGTGTGGGACGACGGCACCTACCGCCGACTCGTCGAGGCCGGCTGCGACGGCGTGGTCGTCTACCAGGAGACCTACGACCGCGGCACCTACGCCGAGGTGCACCTGAAGGGCAAGAAGCGCAACTACGACTGGCGGCTCGGCCGCCCCCGACCGGGCCGCGGCCGCCGGCATGCGCCGCCTCGGCATCGGCGCCCTGCTCGGCCTGCACGACGACTGGCGCTCGGAGGCCCTCGCGCTCGGCGCCCACGCCCGGGCGCTCATGCGGCGGTGGTGGCGGTGCGAGGTCGTCCGTCGCCCTCCCCCGGCTGCGCCCGCGGCCGGCGGCTTCGAGCCGGCCGACCCGGTCGACGACCCCGAGTTCGTCCAGCTGCTGTGCGCGCTCCGCGCTGA
Organism: uncultured Actinomycetes bacterium; assembly: GCA_963731055.1. GTDB lineage: Bacteria > Actinomycetota > Acidimicrobiia > Acidimicrobiales > CADCTF01 > DATLED01. The sequence goes on from CAVSUD010000011.1 coordinate 153,417, forward strand.
CCCTGCCCGACGTCGGCATCACCCTGTCGACCCGCGAGCCGGCCGCGCTGCGCGACGCGCTCGTCCCCCTCGGCGTCACGACCATGTCGGCCGGCTCGCACACCGAGCCCGGCGGCTACGCGTCGCCGAGCGACGCCGAGCCGCAGTTCGAGATCAGCGACGACGCGGTCGCCGGCCGAGGTGGCCGCCGCGCTCCGGGCCGCCGGCTACGACCCGGTCTGGAAGGACTGGCAGCGGGTCTGATCGTCGGCCAGCGCGGCGACGACCTGCGGGCCCAGCCACTCGGCCAGCTCACCGGCGGCGACCTCGCTGACGTGGACGCCGTCCGGTCGTAGTCCGGGATCGAACTCGCCGCCGGGACGGGAGCGGAGATAGGCGGCGACGTCGATGACGCGGCACCACGTCCGGACGTTCGGTTGCGATCTGCCGAACGAGCTCGTTGAGCCGGTCCATGCGGGCCGGATCGGAAGCGGCGAGGGGCGAGCGGGGGGCCGGCACCATCGAACGGGCCAGGTCGATGCGGGGGCTCGTGAGCCACACCACCCTCGCCCCCTCCCGCCGACAGCACGTCCACCGCCGTCCGCATCTCCGAGGCGAGGAAGGCGTCGTAGACCGGCTGCCCCAGGTGGAGCCAGTCCGAACGACCGGGGAGCCGACGGTCGGCCGCGTCCCACGGCCCGATCTGCACGATGGCGGCGTCGAGGCGCTGCACGCGCACGACCTCGGCCCAGCGAGTACCCCAGTCGTCGCACCCGGAGAGCACCGGGCGACGGTCACCGCCCACATCGAGCATCCCGCCCCGGCCGAGGCTGCACCCGATGCGGGTGGCGTCGACCACCGTCGACAGCTCGCGCGTCCGCATCCCCCAGCCCGGGAGCCCGAAGGCGGTGCGCAGGGCCGTGGAGTCGCCGAAGACGCCGACGCGCGGGATGCCCGCCGGCGAGGACGTGGGCGCGAGGGCGGCGGCGCGAAAGCGGTTCTCCGGCGCCGGCGGATCGACCGTGGCCAGGAGGACCGCGAGGGCCACGACGACGACCGCGGCCGGCAACGCGATCCGGGCTCGACTGCGACCGAGGGCGCGACCTTCCCGGATCGGGCGTTCGAGGTATCGGGCCGACAGCGTGGCGGTCAGGAGGGTGACGGCCAGGTGGAGGCCGACGAGCGGTACGCCCCGCACCCGCATCCGTTCCGGCGTGAGGAACACGAACACGGGCCAGTGGTACAGGTACGTCCCGTAGGAGATCCGACCGAGCGCCCGGAAGGGCCCGAGCGAGAGCGCGCGTGCCACCGTCCCCCGCTGCCGCACGACGGCGATGAGGGCGGCTACAGCGACGGCGTGCACCGCGAACCCACCCCGTACCAGCGCCGGCGATGACACCGGGATCCGGCCCCACGCCCAGAGCCCGGCCACCACGAGCCCGATGCCGGCGGCGTCGACCGCTCGGCGGCCGGCCGTCGTTCGGAGACCTCGGCTCGGTGCCCGACCGGCGAGGGCGCAGGCCAGGATGGCGCCGATCAGCAGCTCCGGGGCCCGGGTCAGCGCCGAGTAGTACGAGCCCCCGAAGGCGGCACCACACGCCGAGGGCGACGACGGTGAGCAGGACGAGCACGCCGGCGAGCCCACGCCGGGCGTCGCCTCCGTGACGCCGCACCACCCCGGCCACGACCAGCGGGAACAGCACGTAGAACTGCTCCTCGATGGCCAGGCTCCAGAAGTGCAGGACGGGAGACGGTGCCGCGAACCGATCGCCGTAGGACCCGCCGCGGAGCAGGAACCGCCAGTTGGCCACCTGGGCGAGAGCGGCCAGCACGTCGCCCCGCAGCGTCGCCAACTGCTCGGGCGTCGCCAGCCACGGCGCCAACAGCGCGACGACGGTGAGGGTGGCCAATGCGGCCGGCAACAGGCGACGCGCCCGACGCACCCAGAAGCGGCGGAGGTCGACCGGGCCCTCGCCGGCCTGAGCCAGGAGCAGGCGCGTGATCAGGTAGCCCGAGAGGGTGAAGAAGGCCGAGACGCCGAGGTAGCCACCCCGGGCCCAGCCGAACCCGGCGTGGTAGGCGAGGACACCGGCGACGGCGACGCCCCGGAGGCCGTCGAGGGCGGGCTCGTGCTCGAGGCGGGCGGCGGCGATGCGCCGACGCTACCTACGCCGTCTTGTCCGCCTCCAAGCGACCCATCCGGCTCACCTGCTCGCCCGTCGATGCGCCGGGCTGGGCCGGCACCTCCGTCACGACCCGCACCGTGCCGGCTTCCTTTTCCCACAGCACGACGTTGATCACCGCCGAGTAGACGATGAGGCGCCCGAAGAAGAACAGCCAGGCCAGAAGGGCGAAGACCACGCCGAGGGTGCCGTAGAGCTGCGACGAGGATGCCACCATCTTCGGCACGTAGAAGGCGCCGACGGCCTTGAGGACCTCGAGGCCGATGGCCGCGAACAGCGCTCCCGGGAGGACGGCCTTCCACGGGATGCGGGTGTTCGGCAGGATCTTCGACGTCCACACCCAGAGCCCGAAGTTGACGATCAGGGCGACGAGGAGCCCGAGCGGGGCGAAGTACCCGGGCAGCCACCGCAGCACCGTGGTGATGGCGGCCGCACCGACGAACACGACGGCGGCGCCGGCCAGCCACAAGATGCCGACGGCCTTGTCCTTGAGCCCCCGCTCCTCGACCTGCCAGACCTGGTTGTAGCCGTACTGGAGCGCGTTCACGAGCCCGAGTCCGGACCAGAAGAGCGAGCCCAGCCCCACCGCCGACGCCGCCTTCTTCGACTCCTTGGCTGCGTTGACCGCGTCGACCACCGCGGAGCGGGCGTCACCGTTGAGCCCGAGGCTCGCGGATGACGCGCCCGGCGATGTCGGTGCCACCGCCGGCGACGAACCCGATGATGGCGACGGCCACGAGGAGGAGCGGGAAGAGCGAGACGAAGGCCTGGAAGGTAATGGCGGCGGCGAGGTTGTTGCCGTGGAGGTCGCCGTAGCGCTCCTGGATCTTGAGGGCCCAGCCGAGCGGCTCGAACCGCTCGCCGAGCGTGACGAGCTTCCCCTTGATCCCCGTCGGCGGGGCCGGCGGGTCGGCCGGGCGGATCGGGACGACCGGCGCCGTGTCGGACGGCGGTTGACCGTTCTTGATGGTCCGGACCCGCCGCGAGGCGGCGACGCCGGCGCCGGCCACGAGCGCCACGGCGGCGACGCCCACGCCGAGCGCCTCGTCCAACCCGCCCTTCGTGCTCCCCTTGCCCTTGCCCTTGGCTTCGGCCTTGCCCATGGGCGGGACCTACCCCGCCGAGAAGGCTCCTAGAACCCGGGCAGGCGCCGACGCAGCATCTTGGCCATCGCCGGCGCGCCCGCGACGGGCGAGAAGCGGTCGGATGCCTCGGTCAGGCGGGCGTCGTCGTCGTCGGTGAGCTCGAGGTCGGCGGCCGCCGCGTTCGACTGAGCTGCGCGACGCTGCTGGCGCCGGGGATCACCACGACGTTGGGGCGGCGCAGGACCCACGCCAGCGCCACCTGGGCCGCCGAGGCCGAGTGGGCGACGGCGATCTCGCGGAGCGCGTCGAGGAGGGGCCGCGCCCGTTCGATGTTCTCCGGGAGGAACAGGGAGTTCGACGCCCGCACCCCGCCGGGCGCGTTCGACCCGTCGTACTTGGCCGAGAGGAGTCCCTGGGCCAGCGGGCTGTAGGCGATGACCAGGCGGTCGTGCTGCTGCGCCCACGGGATGAGGTCGCGATCGGGCTTGCGGGTGACGAGGCTGTACTGGACCTGGTTGGTGAGCACCGGGCCGCCCAGGGCCGCCTCCGCCTCCTGCCACTTCCCGAGCGAGAAGTTGCTGACGCCGACGTGGCGGACGAGGCCGGTCCGCTGCAGCCGCGCCATCCCCTCCATCGTCTGGCCCAGGGGCACGATCGGGTTCGGCCAGTGGACCTGGTACAGGTCGAGCCGCTCGACGCCGAGGCGGTCGGCGCTGGCGATCCCGCGCTGTTGCACGATCGACGAGAGCGGCAGCACCGGGAACACCTTGGTGGCCACGAACGCCTCCTCGCGGCGGCCGGCGATGGCCCGACCGACGATCCGCTCGGACTTGCCGAAGGCATAGATCTCGGCCGTGTCGATGAGGTTGATCCCGAGGTCGAGGGCCCGCCGGGTGATCTCGATGGCGGTGCCCTCGGCGTACTCGTCGCCGTACCCCCACTCCCGCGAGCCGAACTGCCACGTCCCGAGCCCCACCGCCGACAGCCGAACCCCACCAACCTCCACGAAGCGCATCGGGCGAGCCTACGGGGGACCGCAGGCCGTCGAGGCGGCGCCGCCTGACCTCCTGCGAGCGCTCACCGTTCTGGGCGCGATCCGTCCGGGATACCGGACGCAGCGCGCCCGATTGCGCAGCGGACGTCGGCGGCGACCTCGGCCGGGCGACGGACGACCTTCGTCCAGGTGAACCGGAGCACGGTCCATCCGAGGAGGGCCAGCACCGTCTGACGTTCGGTGTCCGACTCGAAGGCCGAACGGGTCGACCGCTGGCCGTACCCGTCCACCTCGATGGCGATCATGAGACCCGGATAGGCGAAGTCGATGAAGTAGGAGCGACCGCGGTGCCGCACGGGCCACTGGAACTCGGCCGGCGGCAGCCCGTACGTCCGCTGCAGCCGGGCGAACCTGGGCTCGAGCAGCCCGTCCGGCGGCTTCTCGGCCAGCGCTCGTTGGTCGAGCACCCGGCGCAGCGCGCCGCACCCGCGGCGGCCCCGGCGGGCCACCGAGGCGAGTGCCCACTCCGCTCCCGCCGCCGAGAACAGCCGCGCCACCAGGGCGCGGTCGAGCACGTCCTCCACGTCGGCGTCACCCAGCACCGCCCCGATGTCGACGAGGGCCCGCATCGGCGTGGTGACCGCGAGGCCCCGCCGGTGCGAGACGACGATCGGGTCTCGGGTCTGGTGGACGATCACGCCCCGCAGGTCGGGCGTCTTCCCCCTCGGGACCGAGATCTCGACCGGCGCCCTGTCGAGGAGTCCCCACAGGTACACGGCGGCGCGATGGGAGACCACGGCGCCGTCGCCTGCGGCCAGGAGGGCCGCCGCCAACCGCTGCTCGTAGGTGTTCGCCGAGCCCGCCACGATGACCACGCCGGGTTGGGCCCGCCGCAGCCAACCGGCCACGACCCACCCGTGGATCGTGCTCGACGAGACCCCGAGATCCTCCAGTTGCCGGAGCGCCACGGCCCCGTGCTGCCTTGCCGCGATCCTGCCGACCATCCCCGGGACGCCCATCGGCTCCTCCTCCTGGAACTGGGCGCGATCCGTCCGGAATACCGGAGGAATCGCGCCCGGAACTGAAAAGGGGGAGGTGGATCGGCGGGGCGATCGTACGCGACCGCAAGGTTTTGGTCACTGGAGCGTTCCCCTTCCGAGCCGGCGGGCTGACGAGGAGGACCATGACCATCCGACGCATCGCACGATTCACGCTGTTGCTGGCCGCCGTCGCCACCACGGTGGTGGGCACAGGGGGTCCGGCCGAAGCGGCCGGCGAGACCATCCAGCCGGGCGTGGAGATCGCCACGACGGTGGGCGGCTGCACCCTCAACTTCATCTACGACGGGACGGGCGCGCAGGCCGGCAAGGTGTTCGGCGGGACGGCGGCCCACTGCGTGTCGGCCATCGGCCAGAGCGTGCAGCTGGGGACAGGTGAGACCTTCGGCCGCGTCGCCCTGATCGGCGACGAGAACAGCACCGTCGACGACTACTCGTTCATCGAGATCCTCCCGAGCGCCGTCGGCCGGGTCCGCGCCGCGATGAAGGGGAACCCGACCTACCCGACCGGTGTCGCCTCGGCCAGTGAGACGGCGGTCGGCGATCTCGTGCAGCTCTCCGGGTACGGCGTCGGCTTCGGTCTCACCCAGCCGACCCAGGAGCGCCGGGTCGGCGTGGTCGCCTCCGACGACGACTCGATCCACCGGGTCGTCGCCCCCTTGATCTTCGGCGACTCCGGAGGGCCGCTCGTCCACGTCAAGTCGGGCAAGGCCTACGGCATCGTCAGCCGCCTCTGCACCGGCGTGTGCGAGGAGGAGGGTCCGACGGTCGCCGGCCTGCTGGCCAAGGCGGCGGCTCGGGGGTTCACGGTCTCACTGCGCACGGTCTGAGCCCGTGCGGCGGGTTTCACCTGACGGCCCTCGTCGGCGCTCCCGACGGGAGAGCGTCGACCGGGCCGTCGAACGGCGGAGGAGGGGGCGCCGGCCATCAGAGCCGGCGCCCTCTCCTTGTGCCAGGCGAGGGTCGGAGCCGCGTCAGCGCTCCGACGGGGTCACTTCGGCTGGAACCGGATGCCGCCGTCGACCCGGATGGTCTGCATGTTCATGTAGGTGTTCGTGATGAGCTCGACGGCCATCGTGGCGAACTCGTCGGCCGTGCCGAGGCGGTCCGGGAAGAGCACGTCGCGCTTGAGGTTGGCCTTGAACGCCTCGGAGGCGTCGCCCTGCCCGTAGATCGGGGTGTCGATGAGGCCGGGGGCGATGCAGTTGACGCGGACACCGACGACGGCGAGGTCGCGGGCCATGGGGTGGACCATGCCGATCACACCGCCCTTGGAGGCGGAGTAGCTGACCTGGCCGATCTGGCCCTCGAGGCCGGCCACGGAGGACACCGTCACGATGGCGCCACGGTGGTTGTCGCCGTCGGCCGGCTCGGTGCGGCTCATCGCGGTCGCGGCGAGGCGGACGCAGTTGAACGTGCCGACGAGGTTGATCTCCACCACGCGGCGGAACAGGTCGAGGTTGTGGGCCGAGTCGTAGGAGCCGTCCCGGCCGATCGTGCGGGTGGCCATGCCGATGCCGGCGGCGGTCACCAGGCTGCGGAGCGGGCCCATCTCGAGCGCCGTGTCGCAGGCCTGGATGACCTGCTCGGGGTTCGTGACGTCGCACTGGACGAAGACGCCGCCGATGTCGCCGGCGACGTTGCGGTCGTCCTTGAGGTCGGCGATGACGACCTTGGCGCCGCGCGCGGCGAGCAGACGGGCGGTGGATTCACCGAGGCCGGAGCCGCCACCGGTGACGATCGAAGAGGTGCCGTTGAGGTCGAGTGCCATGGCCGCGGACCCTATTCGGACACCCGCTCCGCTGTCACACTCGGCGCCCCCGGCGGCCCGATGGTCGCTGCGTCCGGCCCGAAGGCCGCCACGTAACGCAGGTGGACGACGTCCCAGTGGGCCCGCCCGTCCCAGGGCGGCTCCGTCTCTGCGAGGCGATGGCCGAGGACGTCGAGGCAGACGTGCCATCCCGCCGCGTCCCTCGCCGCCTTGCCCAGCTCGTCGAACACGACGGTGAGCGTGAGGCGGGTGCCGGCGTCGATCGCCTCGAGCTCGAAGCGCAGCAGCTCATCCCCGCCCCAGCGCAGCTCGAGGAGCGACGGCGGGTCGTAGGTCACCAGCGTGCCGTCGATGGCGCTGGCCTCGTCACCCCCGAACACGAAGCGCAGCGGCCCACCCGCCGACCGCTCGCCGCGAATCTCGCTCGGGAACCACTGCACGACCTGGTCCGGCTCGCTCAGCGCCCGCCAGACGTCCTCGGGCGGGTGGTCGAGCCGACGGACGAACCGGAGCTCGTGGCCCCGCCCGGCTCCGTCCCGGACGAGCTCTCCCCAGCCGTCGTCACCCATGTCGTCCCCCTGTCGTACGTTGCGTGGTCCGGTCGAGGTGGGCTTCCAGGGCGTCGAGCCGTCCATCCCACAGGTTTCGGTACGGCTCGAGCCAGGCGTCGAGCTCTTCCAGCGGCTCGGTCCGGAGCCGGTAGAAACGGCGCTGCGCGTCGGCGCGCGAGCTATGACGAGCCCCGCGTCGCGGAGCACCCGGAGGTGCTTCGAGACGGCCGGCTGGCTGAGTGCCATGGCATCGACGAGATCGCCGACCGGCCGCTCCCGCTCCCGGAGCAGGTCGAGGATCCGCCGTCGGTTGGGTTCGGCGAGGACCTCGAGCGTGGTTGTCACCGTTCGAGTATGCGGTACTGGTTATATGTCTGTCAAGGCATGTCTTCGACCCGGCCCCGGAGAAGGGCCAGGACGGGCAGGTCGGGGAGCCGCCCCAGCTGCACCGCCAGCGGCCGCTTGGTCGGATCCGCGGCCACGGCGTCGATCACGTCGCGATTGGAGGCGCCCGGACCCAGCCCGGCCCTGGCCAGCAGCCGCCCCCGCCGCGCCCGCAACGGGCCCAGGGGGTCTTCCGTCGCCACCACCGTGAAGCCGTCCGGGGTCGGCACCTCGCCCGACGGATCCCCCAGGGTCACGAGGCGAAGCTCGACCGTCGCCCGCTCGGGGTGCGCCCGTTCCCGACCGAACTTGAAGACGAGCTCCCGGTCGACGAGCGTGTCGACGCCGCGCTGCTCGAGGCCGAGCACGAGCACCTCGGGCGCCACGTCCTGGCCGCCGAAGACGAGCGGTGCCGAGGCGACCGAGCGGACCAGCACGCGATCGTCCCGGTCGACCGCGTCGGCGCCCCGGGCGGCCAGCACCGCCACGGCATCCCGCAGCGGGTCCGGCTCCCGCCACTCCCCCAGAGCCTGCACCGCGGTCAGGGCCGACGTCCCCACCAGCACGGCGGCGGCGACCGGCGTCACAAGCCGGCGGAGGGACCGGGCGACACCGACGTCGAAGGAGGTCGCGATGGCGGCGGCCGACGTCAGCCACGCGCTCAGCCCGATCACGCGGAGCCACTGCGGGATCCACACGAACACCGGACCGAGCAACCGGGAGAACGACGCCACCGCGGCGACGAGGGCCACCACCGTCGTCGCTGCCAGGGGCGCGACCCGGCGCCGGCCGCGAGCGAGGGCGAAGCCGACGGAGACGAGCAGGACCACGAGGCCGACCGGGACGAGGGGAGCGGCCGAGACGTCGACCGTGTTCGAGAAGCCCTGCCGGGGCGACGCGAACCCGAGCCAGGTCGCCTTCAGACCGAGCTCGGCCGCCACCAGCCGCCACGCCGTCGGGAACCCGATGGTGGCGCCTCCGCCGTTCAAGGCGCGGGCCATCGCCGTGAGGTTGCCCGGCGTACCCCGCAGCTGCTCGCCGATCGAGGGCGCCCACAGCACGGCGGCGAGGGCGCCGGCGGCGAGCACCGCGCGAAGGGCGGCCCGGCGCGCCTCCGGCTGCCTCCGAGCCTGGACGAGGACGGCCGCCGTCGCCCACGCCGCCAGCACCAGCGCGAACGGGAACATGCTCGACAAGGCCTGGGCCATGAGCGACGTGAGCGCGGCGACGACCACCAATGAACGGCGTCGGCCGGCGACCACGTCGGCGGCGAAGACGATCGACGCCGCGACGATCGGGGCGAGGACGTGGGGCTCCCACGGGTCCGCCAACCAGGCCGGTCCGAGCCCGTGCACGAACACGGCCAGCACCGCGCCGGTCCCGAGCGCACCGATCGTGCCCGCCCGTCGCCACGCCACCGACACGATCCCCCCGAGCGCCGCCGCCGTCAGGGCGATGGCGCCGACCTCGATGCCCGTGAAGCGCGCGCCGGAGAGGCGGTACGGCAAGGCCAGGAGGTAGAAGAGCAAGGGGCCCGGCTGGTTGAACCCGAAGCGGCTGTAGGACCCCAGCAACGGCGTGTGGCCGCCGACGTCGGCCACACGTAGGTGGATGAGTCCGACATCCCCGCTGGGCGACGCGGACCCGTCGACGAGCACCCGGACGGCCAGCACGACGAGCGGCACCAAGAGGACGGCGCCGACGGCGAGGGGTCGCAGCGCAGGCCGCCGCACCGCGATCTACGACCGAGCGGCGAGCGCCCGCAGCTGCGTCCGGCCGACGAGGAACGCGAGGCCGTAGAGCACGGCGGCGACGATGAGCAGGGAGCGGTACCCGACGAGCAGCGCGAGGTACTCCAGGACGCCACCGAGCATCGCCCCGAGGAGGTTGGCGCCGAAGGCCTCGGTGGCGTGGCTCACGTCCCGGAACCGCTCGGCGAAGATCAGGTTGGCCAGGAAGATGGGGGCGAAGGCGAGAGCGATGGCCACCAGGAAGCGGGGGGCGGCGTCGAGGGAGAGCAGCACCCGCGACGGCACGACCCACGCCACGCCCAGGGCGGCGAAGAGCGCGACGTAGAGCAGTTCGGGTCGCTTCGGGGTGTAGCGCCGCGCCAGCTCGATGGCGGCCAGCACGCTCACGAGCACGCCGGCGAAGACCAGCGCGTTGACGAACCACGTCGTCCCGAACAGCAGGGCGAACTGCACGACGTGCTTCGTCTCGAGGAGCAGGAAGGCCGCCCCCATGAAGAACAGGTCGGCGTACGGCCGCATCCGTCGGAACGGGCCGGACGTCGCGCGAACGGCGAGGAGCGACGCCAGCACGATGAACGCGATCGTGGCCAGGTAGAAGCCCGGGATCCCCGGCGTGCGGAGGTAGGGGAAGGGGCGGTCGTCGGTGGCCGGCTTGGGCACCGGCGTCGATGACGGCGAGAACGCCGAGCTGCACTGCAGTCGCGCCGGCGTCGAGGCTGGCGGCGACGGACGCGAACACGCCCTCCTGCTTCCCGACGTCCACGCACGGCGTCGTGCCGAAGACGTCGCCGACGGTCGTCGCCAGGCGGTCCACCAGCCAGGGTTGGCGGTAGTAGTTGTACATGGCGAAGGTGCCTTCCGGCCGGAGCCGGTCCTTCACCGCCTCGACCGCCTCTCTCGTGAAGAGGAAGCTCTCGAGCCGCAACGAGGACTGTCCGGCGACGAGGGTGATCGAGTCCGGGAGGGCGAAGAGGACCAGGTCGTAGGTGGAGGTGGTGCGCTGCAGGAAGGCCCGCCCGTCACCGATGTGCACGTCGACCCGGGGATCGGAGTACGGACGATCCGGGTGGATGTCGCGACCGATCTCCTGGATCCTCGGGTCGATCTCGACGGCGTCGACGTGGCGGGCGCCATGGGCAAGGGCGACGGCGACGTCGTTGCCGCTGCCCGCCCCGATGATCAGCACGTCACCGACCGGTCCGGCCGGAAGCCGGTCGTAGACCTCGTCGTAGAAGAAGCCGGTGTCCGCCGGCAGCAGCACCTGGTGCGGGACGCCGTTGACCGAGATGATGTCGGGGTCGCGATCGAGGGTGATCTTGTAATAGGGCGACCAGCTCGACCCCGCCGTGAAGCTCTCGAGCCCGAGGAGCACGACGAGCACCGCCAACGGCACGATGGTCCGGACCGCCCCCACCAGGTGGCGCGGCGGCTGCAGGGCGACGAGCACCGCTGCGGCCAGCAGCCCCCAGCCGAGCGGCGGGGCGCCGAGGAACGAGAGCACCGAGAAGGCGACGATCCCACTGATGCTCCCGACGACATCCCAGCGGTAGGCCTCGAGCGGCTCGAACCGGGAGAACGTCCTGGCCACGCCCTGACCGAGACACGCCATCGCCGCCGCGACCACGATGAACAGCACGGGCAGGGTGACCCAGCGGGGCGGGCCGGTGCTGGCCGCGTTGCCGGTCGTGAAGAACAGCAGCGTGCCACCGCTGACACGGACGTCCACGGGGAAGAACCGCACGAACGCGACGAGGAGCGCGAGCGCGAGTGGTGCGAACGGGAAGAGGTCGCGGCGACGATCGCCGCGGAGGAAGCCGATCCCGATGCCGAGGAAGCTGCCCAGGAGCACGAAGTTCGAGAAGTACGAGAGGTGCAACACGTTCGACCCGGCCCACCGGATGAGCGCGAGCTCGACGAAGAGCATCACGAAGCTCAGCCCGAGCAGCCGGATCCGGTCCGCGGCGGTCGTCGGCGGGAGGTCGGGCCCCGTCGCCTCGTCCACCTGCGTCGACACGTTCGCCACGTGGCCTCTCCGACCGTTCACCCGCGATCAGTGGTCACGCGGAGCGGCGGCAGCATAGGCCGCGGCCCCGTCGGCGCCGACCCGCTCGAACGGCGGTTTCGGGCTTTTCCGCCCGTTCGTGCTTCCGACGGGGGCGCGATCCGTGCGAACGTGGAACAACCGTGACGATGGCCCGCAAGCGCGACACCACCGAGGAGCTCCGCCGGGTCCGGGTCGCCCTCGTCGACGACTCCGACACGGTCCGCCGCCTGGTCCGCCTCCACCTCGACATCGACGGACGGTTCACGATCGTCGGCGAGGCGGCCGACGGCTTCGCCGCCATCGAGTTGGTCGCCCTCACCCGGCCGGACCTCCTGATCATCGATCGCCACATGCCGAACCTGACCGGCGTCGAGGCCCTCCCCCGCCTCCGCGAGGTCTCGCCGGAGACGGCCGTCGTGCTCTACACGTCGGATGCCGATGCCGGCACCTACCAGGCCGCCATCGCCGCCGGCGCGCTCGACGTGGTGCTCAAGGAAGCGCCGGTCGAGGAGCTCGTGGACTCGCTGTCGGAGATCCTCGTCCGCTACTGGAACGATGCGGCTGCCTACCCGGGCGTGAAGATCGGACCCATCCCCTCGAGCGCGGCGCGCGCCTGGATCCACAACGCTACGAGCATCGTCGCCGCCGTCCGGACCCACCCCGAGCTCCTCGACCGGGCCGTCGACCCGGGGGTGTTCGACGCCTTCGGCCGCTTCTTGCAGGTCTGGAGCGACATCGCCGAGAGCAGCGACGAGTTCCTCTGGTCCGTGCGGGCGAACCCGGACCAGGTCGGGTCGTTGCTGGAGGCCTGGGCCGCCATCGGCCGCATCTCCGACGATCGGTTGGCCGCGATCGGCTGCCGCCGTGCGGTGCCCGAGGGCCGACCCTTCTCTCTCGCCGTCACCGATGCGATCCTCGGCGCGGTGCAGCGATTCGACGCCCACTCCGAGCTGGCCGCCACGCTGACCCGCCAGTGGGGTAAGCGACGCCCGCTGAGGGACGGGTAGAACGGCCCCGTGGCCCCCTCCGCTCCGCACGCCCACGACCAGGAGCACGGCCACGAGCACGAGCACGAGCACGAGCACGAGGAGCGTCGGGGGCTCCTCGGACGGCTGCGCCACGCCGCACCGCACTCCCACGACGCCGCCGACAAGCTCGACGCCGAGCTGGAGGCGAGCCAGGACGGCGTCCGTGCGCTGCGATGGTCGCTGGCCGCCCTCGCCATCACGGCCGTGCTCCAGGGCGTCGTGGTCGTCTTCACGGGGTCCGTCGCCCTCCTCGGCGACACCTTCCACAACGTGGCGGACGCGCTGACGGCCGTCCCGCTAGGCATCGCCTTCGTGCTCGGACGGAGGGCCCCGACGCGGCGCTACACCTACGGCTACGGGCGGGCCGAGGACCTGGCCGGGGTGTTCGTCGTCGCCATGATCGCCCTGTCCGCGGCCTTCGCCGGGTACGAGTCGATCCGCCGGCTGATCGACCCGGAACCCGTCCAGCACCTGCTGGCCGTGGCCGCAGCTGGGGTCATCGGGTTCGCCGGGAACGAGGCCGTGGCCCAGTACCGGATCCGCGTCGGTCGACGCATCGGGTCGGCCGCCCTCGTCGCCGACGGCCTGCACGCCCGCACCGACGGGTTCACGTCGCTGGCCGTCGTCGTCGGCGCGGCCGGCGTGGCCCTCGGGTACGACCGGGCCGACCCGCTCGTCGGCCTGGCCATCACCGTCGCCATCCTGGTCGTCCTCCGCACCGCCGCCCGGGAGGTGCTCCATCGCCTCATGGACGCCGTCGATCCCGCCCTCGTCGGCCGGGCCGAGGAGATCCTCGCCGGGGTTCCCGGCGTGGAGGGGGTGGGGCTCGTCCGGCTCCGCTGGATCGGCCACTCGCTGCACGCCGAGGCCGACGTCGTCGTGGACATGGACCGCCCACTGTCGGAGGCGCACGCCATCACCGAGGCGGCCCGCCACGAGCTGTTGCATCAGCTCCGCCGCCTGTCGGACGCGACGATCCACCCCGACCCGTGCGGCCACGACGGCGGTGATGCACATGCGGCGAGCGAGCACCATCGGTTGCGATAGGAAGGCGCCATGACGACGAACGCCGAACAGGCTTACGAGGCGATGCGGGCGACCGAGGGCCAGTCCGAAGGAACGGGCGAGTGGTTCGAGGTCACCCAGGAGCTCATCAACACCTTCGCCGACGCCACCCACGACCACCAGTTCATCCACGTCGACCCCGAGCGGGCCGCGACGAGCTCCCCGTGGGGCACCACGATCGCCCACGGGTTCCTGACCCTGTCGCTTCTGACCCACCTCGTCGGCTCCGTCCGCAACGAGGGCGGCGCCGAGGGCCCGGCTCCGCGGATGGAGGGGCTCCTCATGGGGGTCAACTACGGCTTCGACAAGGTGCGCTTCGTGAGCCCGGTCAAGAGCGGCTCGAGGGTGCGGGCGAGCGGCGTCACCAAGTCCGTGGAGCTCAAGGGCAGCGCCATCAACGTCACCCGCACGATCACGGTCGAGATCGACGGCGAGGACAAGCCGGCGCTCGTGGCCGACTGGATCACCCGCCTCGTCTTCGGCTAGTTCAGTTCCTTTTAGCGTTTTTTAAGCCGCCACACGGGTAGACCCGACCCGTGGACATCGCCGGCAGCACCATCCTCGTCACGGGCGCATCGGGCGGCATCGGCCGCACCATCGCCCTCGATCTCGCCTCTCGGGGCGCCCAGGTGCTCGCGGTGGCGCGGAGCGCCGACCGCCTGCAGGAGCTGACCGAGGCCGATGCCAGAGTCCGTCCGTTCCCCTGTGATCTGACCGACCGCGACGCCCGGCGCCGGATGCTCGACGACGTCGGGCCTCTCGACGCCGTCATCAACAACGCGGCCGCCGCCTGGGTCGGCTCGTTCCTCGACATGCCCGACGACGAGGCGGCCGGCGAGATCGCACTGAACCTCGAGGCCCTGGTCGCCGTGTGCGCCGGCGTCGTGCCGGGGATGCTGCAGCGCGACCGCGGTCACGTCGTGAACATCGGCTCTATCCTCGGCTTTGCCCCCGGCCCTCCGCTCACGATGTACTCCGCCACCAAGGCCGCGGTCCACGCCTTCACGGAAGGTCTGCGTCGCGAGCTCGTCGGCACCAACGTGCGCGTGACGCTGGTGGCACCGGGACCCGTCAAGGAGACCGGGGCGCTCGATCAGGAAGGCGACGAAGGCACCACGGCCACGCTGCAGAAGGCCTTCGAGACCTTCGGCACCACGCCCGAGGAGGTCGCCAAGGCCGTGCGCCTGGCGCTGGAACGCGACACGCGTCCGGCGTCCCGCACGATCACGGTGCCGCGGGTCGCCGGCCTCACCCGGGCGGCACGGATCCCGGGAGTGGACTGGGCGATGGACCAGGGGTTCGGGCTCCTGCGTCGCGCCGGCGTCGACGTCTGACCAGTCACCAGCCGTCGGCGGTGGCCGCGGGGACGAAGGTCACCCCGCGCCGGCACGGTGGCTCCGTTCGGCCGTGAGCCGTCGGCGCGCTCGGAGGACGACGTCGGGCACTGTGGCGCGAAGGGTCCTCTTCCGGCCACCGACGCGGACGGACCTCCTGCACCTCGATCTGCCATTCGTCGTCGAGGCGCGCCGCGACGTCGGGGGGCTGCACGTACTCGGCCGGATCGAAGTCGTGGAGGTGCTCGTGGCCCGCCCCGGCGGCGAGGTCGTGGCCCACGACGAGCAACCGTCCGCCGGGCGCCACGGCGCCCAGCAGTGCGCCGATCACGACGTCGGCGGCCGTGCGGCGGAGGGCCGGGTACTGCAGCGACACGAGGTCGTAGCCCACCGACCGGACCTCGGGCATCGCCGCGAGGTCACCGATGTGCCATTCGATCTCGACGCCCGCCTCGTCCGCTCCGCGACGTCCGCGAGCGACGGCCACGCCCGAGATGTCGAGCGCGGTCACGCGCCAGCCCTGCTGCGCCAGCCAGATCGCGTCGGCCCCTTCGCCGCAGCCGACATCGAGCGCGGATCCGGCTCGAAGCTGCCCGGCCTCGGCGACCAGGCCGCCGTTGGGGCGACCACTCCACCACTGGTTCGAGCGGGCGTAGCGGCCGTCCCATTCGGTGGCGTCGTCGTGCGGCGTGGTCCCGGCCTCATCGTCCATGGATCGAACCGTACGGGGGTCATCCTCTTTCCTCAAGGGCCCTTGCAGGATCTGCAAGAGCCGGTCATCCTGGGACGATGCCCCCGGAGTCCGATGCCGACGACGTCGAGCAGCTCGTCCGTTCCCGCCTCCGCAGCTTGCGGCAGACCCTCGGTTGGTCGCTGGACGCGCTGGCCGCGCGGAGCCACCTGAGTGCATCGACGATCAGCCGCCTCGAGACGGGCAAGCGGGCGATAAGCCTCGACGTGTTGCTTCCCCTCGCCCGCGCGCTGCAGATCGATCTCGATGCCCTGCTCGAGAGGGACGCCGCCGATGCCGACGTCATCATCCGTCCGGTGGCGGCCCACCGCGCAGGAGTGACGACGTGGCCGCTGAGCCGCCCGACCGGCTCCACGGCGTCGTTGAAGATGCGGATCGAGCCGCGGAGGCGACGGGCCGAGCCTCCGCGTACACCCCGGCCACGACTGGTTCTACGTCCTCGAGGGCCGCATCCGACTCACCCTGGGGGACCGGACGATCATGGTCGAGGCGGGACAAGCGGCGGAGTTCTCGACCATGACCCCTCACGCCGTCGACGCCCTCGACGGCCCGGCCGAGGTGATCATGATCTTCGACCGGGACGGCCAACGCGCCCACCTCCACCGAGGGGACTAGAACGTCCGTCATGCGCCGAACCGCTGTCGTCCTGTTGACGCTGCTCACCCTCTCTCTCGGGCTCGCTTCCTGCGGGCCGGACCAGGACGCCCCCGTCTCGGAGTTCTCCGCCGACGACCGGGACGACGCCAAGAAGGAGGCCCGCAAGGCGGTCGAGGGCGTCTTCACCGGCGAGGAGAGCGACTGCATCATCGACAAGGTCTTCGCCCGGGACGACCTGACGACGCGCCAGATCCTCGACTACGCCAAGAAGCCCGGCACCGGTGGACCGGCGGAGCGGGCGTACGTCGAGGAGGTGCCGAAGTGCGTCGATCCCGACACCGAGATCGAGAACCCGGCTCCCATGACCGACGCCGTCCGCGACGGCTTCGTCAAGGGGGCCACCGGTGACGGCTCCCTCGACGAGCAACAGGCGACCTGCCTCTTGGACGCCCTCACGGCGAGCGGGTTCACCGCCCGCGACCTCACGTTGGCGGGATACTTCCCGGAGAAGCAGCAGGAGATCACCGACAAGGTCGGCGAGGTCGCCGGCGGATGCGTGGGCGACAACCCTTAGGTCGACGTCAGTCGTCGCCCGGCCAACGATCTCTTCTGGGCGGGTTGAACGACCTCTGAGGTCGTCCGGCCCACCCAGAACGGGCCCGCTCATCTCCTCCTGCGAATGTGGCAGGACGTAGCTACAATGCGTCTATGACGGTAGCTACATCTCGATCTGAAGTCGGCGTACGGGACCTGAAGAACAATCTCAGCCGGTATCTGGACCGGGTGCAGCACGGCGAGGAGATCATCGTCACTGAGCACGGCAGGCCCGTGGCGCGTCTTCTTCCTTGGACCACCCGAGCGACCGGCTGGCCGAGCTCGTTGCATCGGGTGCGGTGAGGCCGCCACGGAGTTCTCGACGACAGCGCCCGGCGAGGCGCATCAAGGCGAAGGGGTCGGTGAGCGACCTCGTCGCTGAACAGCGTCGATGATCACCTATGTCGACACGTCGTGCCTCCTCAAGCTCGTGATCGATGAGGACGGGTCCGACCGAGCCGAACTGATCTGGGACAGCGCAGACGTCGTGGCTTCGATGGCGTTGGTCGTCGTCGAAGGGCGCGCTGCCCTTGCGGCCGCCTTACGAGGCGGACGCCTCGGGTCGAATCAGCACCGGAGCGCTCGAACCGAGTTCGCGTCCCTTGTCGACGGGCTCACGATCGTGGAGGTCACCGAGCGGCTGATCGCCGACGCGGCCGAGCTCGCTGAGGACGAGGCGCTCCGTGGTTACGACGCCGTCCACCTGGCGGCGGCGCTCACCGTCGAGGCGACCGTGTTGACCAGTGCCGACACCGCCCTCTGCGACGCCGCCCAGCGGCGCGGACTTCACGTAGCCAACCCGCTCGACTCATAGCGCCGCACAGCTGGCCTCGACTCAACCGTGCACGGGTGGCTGCCCCCAGCCACCGCCGCCGGGCGTCAGCATTCGCAGCACATCGCCGGCGCGCACACGGAGAGTGCACTTGTCGAGGAGGCGCTCGGCTCGAGACTCGTCGCCTTGAGGCAAGAGCCAGTTCTCCCCCACCGCTCCGTGCGCTCCGCCGGCGAGGCCCCAGGGCTGCGAGGCCCGCCGCTCGGTGATGAGCGACACGGTGACGTCCTCCAGCATCAGCAGATCTCGCTCGATCCCGTCCCCGCCGGGCGCACGGCCGGCGCCGCCACTCCCCCGCCGCAGGCCCGTACGTCGACACTCGCATCGGGAACGCCCGCTCGAGCGCTTCGGTGGGCGTGTTCAGTGTCGGTCATCTGTGCGGACACCGTTCGAGCCGTCCGGCTGACGATGTGCTACAGCTAGCACATGACGACAGTGGGGGTTCGGGAGCTGAGACAGCGAGCAAGTGAGTTGCTCCGTCTGGTCGAGGCCGGCGAGACAATCGAAGTCACCGATCGAGGTCGACCGGTCGCCGTGTTGGCACCACTTCCCGACCGTGGAACGCTCGAACAGCTGCGGGCGACGGGAGATATCACCGCCGCGGCGTCGTCGCTCGACGATCTGCCCGATCCGCTGGTCACGCCCAAGAACCTACTGACGGCATCCCAGTTCCTCGACCGCCTCCGTCGCGATGAGCGCTGAGCGGGCGACCTACCTCGACTCCACCGCGCTCGTGAAGCTGGCCATACGAGAACCCGAATCGGCAGCCTTGCGGCGTTACCTTCGCCGCAAGCAACCTTTGGTCACGAGCGCGCTCGCGGGCGGAAGTAGTACGCGCCCTTCTCCCCTTTGGCGCAGAGGCTGTCGCCCGGGGCGATGACGTACTTCGGCGGCTCGACGTGATCCGAATCAACGATCGAGTCCTGCGTGCGGCGGGCGCACTCCTGCCTCTCGAGCTCCGATCACTCGACGCGATCCACCTCGCTACCGCAATGGAGGTTGGGGCCGATCTGTCGCGTGTGTGCACATACGACGAGCGAATGGCGGCCGCCGCCGTCGACCTCGGACTCACGGTCGTGGCGCCGTCCTGAGCGCTCAGCGCGGTGGGACTCCCCACCCGCCTCCGCCGGGCGTGAGCATCCGCAGCACGTCACCGCGTCGCATACGCATCGTGCACTTGTCGGGCAGGCGCTCGGCGCCGGCCTCGTCGCCGCCGGGCAGCAGCCAGTTCTCCCCCACGGCGCCCGGCGCGCCGCCGGCCAGGCCCCACGGCCGAGACACTCGCCGCTCGGTGATGAGCGACACGGTGACGTCCTCGAGCATCAGCAGGTCCCGCTCGATGCCCGTCCCCGCCGGGCGCGAGCGCCGGCGCCGCCGCTCCCCCGCCGCAGGCCGTAGCGCGAGCACCCGCATCGGGAACGCCCGCTCGAGCGCCTCGATCGGCGTGTTCAGGTGTTGGTCATGCCGGTGTGCACGCCGCTCATGCCCGGCCGCGTGCACCCGGGCGGCCGCCCTGGCCGCCGGCCGATGGTCTCGTAGAACACCCAGCCCGTCGCCGCCGACGAGGACGTTGTTCATCGTCCCCTGGCGAGCCGCGCCGACCCGGTCCGGGCACGGCCTGGGCCAGCGCGCCGAGGCACACGTCGGCGACCCGCTGGCTGACCTCGACGTTGCCGGCGCCGACGGCCGCCGGGGACGCGGCGGCGACGACCGATGCCGGCGGGCGCGACGACCGTCGACCGGGCGGATGGCGCCGCCGTTGGCCGGGATGCGTCGGGTCGACGCGCCGACCGCAGGGCGAAGGCCACGGCGCTGATCGGTCACGGCCTCGACGGCGTTGACGTTGCCCGCGCGCTGGGCGTCCGTGCCGGTGAAGTCGAACGTGACGCTCGTCGCCGTCGACCGTCACGTCGACGCACGATCGGCGACGGGCGCTGCTGGTCGTGGCCGGGGCCGGCGGAGTCGAGCACGTCGTCGAACGCCACGGCCGTCGGGCAGCGCCGGCCAGCGCGGCCCGCATGCGCCGCTCGCCGTAGGCCACGCACCTCGTCGAGCGGCGCGCCGGCCGAGCGGCGGCGAGGCGGGCCACGCCCACACGGTTGGCGCCGACCTGGGCGTCGAGGTCGCCGCGCGCGCTCGTCGGGCGTGCGGGAGTTGGCGCAGGAGGATGGCCGCGACCTCGTCGGTGAGCAGCACGGGCGGGATGCGCAGGCCCTCCTGGTAGATCTCGGTGGCGTCGGGCGGGATCGAGCCCGGGCGCCATGCCCGCCGACGTCGGCGTGGTGGGCCCGGTTGGCCGCCCAGCCGACGAGGCGGCCGTCGACGAAGCACGGGGCCACGAGCGTGATGTCGTTGAGGTGGGTGCCGCCGGCGAAGGGGTCGTTGAGGATGACCTGGTCGCCGGGCCGCGATCGATCCGTCGCCGAACGCGTCGATGGCGGCCGCCACCGACGCCGGCATCGAGCCGAGGTGCACCGGGATGTGCTCGGCCTGCACGAGCAGCTCGCCGTCGGCGGTGAACAGCGCGGCCGAGCAGTCGGCCCGCTCCTTGATGTTCGGGCTGAACGCGGCCCGGCGCAGCACGGCCCCCATCTCCTCGGCCACGCCGGTCAAGCCGGGAGATCAGGACCTGCAGCGCGGCCGGGTCCAGCTCGACCGTGCGTGACGGTCGACGACGTCCGCCTCGCGGCCGGTCGGGTCAGCACCCAGGCGCCGCCGTCGACGCACGGTCGGCCGCCAGCCGTCCGGCACCCAGATGGTGCAGTCCGGCTCGGCGATCACGGACGGACCCGCCACGGCCCGACCCGCTCGACCGCCGGCGCCGGGAGGTCGTCGACGGCGACCCTCGGCGGCGACGCGAGCCGAGGCCCGCAGCGCGACCACCTCGATCGGCGGCGTCCGGGCCGGGCGTAGCCGTTGCGCCGGTCGTGCTCGGCCGGCGAAGTCGTCGACGTCGGCGACGGTCAGCTCGTGGCTCTGGCCTGCGTAGCGGCAGTCGACGGCGACGTCGACCGTCGCGCCGCCGCCGACGGCCCGACTGGCGATGACCGCCAGCGTCGACCAACCCGTCCGTCCGAGGTCACCGACACCGGCCACGACCGGACGAGGTCGCTCTGGCGCGGCGCGCCGAGGATGCCGACCGCCGAGAGGACGCCGGCCCGCGGCGGCACGACCACGGCCCGCATCCCCAGCACGTCGGCCACGGCACAGGCATGCAGCGGGCCGGCGCCGCCGAACGCCACCAGCGCCAGCCCGCGCGGATCGACGCCACGGGCCGACCGACACGGCCCGGACCGCCTGCACCATCGACTGCGTCGACGACGTCGATCACGCCCTGGGCCGTCACCCCTGCGGCCACCAACGCGGCCTTCGCCGCGGCCACGTCCAGGCGGCCGAGCCCCGGGAACGGCGCCGTCGACGCGATGCGGCCCAGCGACGAGGTCGGCGTCGGTGACGGTCGGTGCTCCGGCCGCCGAGGCCGTAGCAGGCCGGACCGGGGACGCGCCGGCGCTCGTCGGCCCCACGACGAGGGCACCGCCCGGATCCGACCTGGCGATCGAGCCGCCGCCGGCGCCGATCGTGTGGATGTCGAGCGAGGGCAGGCGGACCGGGAACCCGCCCACCGACCGTTGGGCCGCTGGGGCCGGACGCCCGTCCAGCACGAGGCAGACGTCGGTGCTCGTCCCGCCCATGTCGAAGGTCACGGCGTCCGGGTACCCGGCGGCGACGGCGGCGGTGGCAGCGGCGCCCACGCCTCCCGCCGGTCCGGAGAGCAACAGCGCGGCGGGGCGGTCGGCGGCTTCGGCCACGGGGACGAGCCCGCCGGCCGACGTCAGCACCGAGACGTCCTCGGCGACGCCCGCCAAGGCCCGGAGATACCGGCGGCAGCGGCGGCCGCAGGTAGGCGTTCAGCACCGTGGTGATCGTGCGCTCGTACTCGCGGAACTCCGGGGAGATCTCCGACGAGCAGGTCACGTCGCAGGCCGCGACCTCGGAGCACCTCGGCCACCACCTGCTCGTGCCTCGAGGAGCGATCGGCGTGGAGCAGGCAGACGGCCACTGCCTCCACCCCGTCCGGCAGGTCCGGGACGGCGGCGGGGTCCAACGGCTCCAGCTCGGTTCCGTCGGCCGCCAGTCGACCGCCGACCTCGAAGCGGAGGTCCCGCGGCACGAGTGGTACGGGGCGGTCGGCGAACGGGTCGTAGAGGGACGGACGGTGCTGGCGCCCGATCTCGATGACATCCGCGAACCCGCGGGTGGTGATGAGGGCGACCCGCCCACCGCGGCGTTCGAGTACCGCGTTCGTCGCCACCGTGGTGCCGTGGGCCAGCGACGTCGCTCCCCCCGCCTCCTCGATGCCGAGCGCGACGGACGAGGACGGGTCGGACCGGTCCGACAGCACCTTGCGCGACCCGCCCGTCCGCGGTCACGACATCGGTGAAGGTGCCGCCGGTGTCGACGCCGACGTGGCCCTGGCTCAGGGCGCCACCACCCAGACCTCGTCCTCACCCACGCGGTCGTTGAGCGAGCGGACGAGCAGCCCGACGGCACGATCGGCGCCGTCCCAGACGGCGATCGCCTCGTCGGCATGCCGGAACATCCAGTCGTCACGGCGCGCGAGCGCGGCACCGGCCTTCTGCTTCGTCTCGGGCGCCTTCGACTGCAGCACCAGCGTGTCCTGGGCCAACGCGAGGATCTCGCGAAAGCGTTCGCGGGAATGGGCCGGCCAGACGGCATCCGGATCGGGATAGGCCAGGACGGCCACGAAGGGGACGCGCGCGGCGATCGCCGCTTCGGCCCCGAGCTGCTCCGCGCCCAGACCCAGGCCGCTCAGCACGACGAGATCCGGGTGCATCTCGCGTTTCGCCGCCAGCGCCTCGGTGAGCTTGCGGCGGAGCTCGGCGGTCAGGAGGTTGTCGTCGTAGCCGCCGAGCTCGGGAGGCTTGTGCCCGACGACGGCCAGCCTCCGCCCCGCAGGCACCCGAGGGTCGACGGCCGCCACCTCGGCCACCGGTGGCCTGACCTTCGGTCCGACTCCGACCGCATCGGCCGGCCCGAGTGACGACCAGTCCGGGGGCTCGGCGCCGGAGCGACCCCGCTGGGATTGGGCCGCCTCCACCGCGAGCCGGTCCACGAGATCGTTCATCACGTCCCCGCTGTGCCCCTTGACCCAGCGGAACCGCAGCCGCTGCGGGTCGACACGATACGCGTCGATCAGGGGCTCCCACAGGTCCCGGTTGGCCACCGGCTTCTTGGCCGAGTTGACCCATCCCCGGCGGAGCCACCCCTCCCACCAGCGATCGCGGAAGCAGTGGACGACGTAGGTGGAGTCACTGACGATCTCGACGGGACCTTCGACGGTCCGGACGGCATCGAGCACGGCGTGGATCTCCATGCGCTGGTTCGTCGAGTGGGCCTCGGCCCCGGACGCGAAGCGACCGCCGGGAACGGCCCACGCCCACCCACCGGGACCGGGGTTCCCCGAGCAGGCGCCGTCCGTGTACGCGGTCGTCATGCCCGCCGAACCTACCGCCGCTCCGTATGCTCGCATTCGATGGCCGAAGATCTCGACGACGCGACCCTCTCGTTGGTGGCCCACAACCTGCGGGGGGCGATCGGCCTCGCCGCCGGCGCGACACGAACCGTGCGCCTGCGGTGGGACCGGTTGGACGAGGAGCGGAGGAACGAGCTCCTCGAACTGGCCGAGCGGGGCATGGCCCGCGTGGACGACGCGGTGTTCGGGATCGCCCGGGGCCTCCCGGCTGAGGTGATCGCGGACCTGCAACGTTCGTTCGATCGCGACGAACCCGCGCGGCCGCCCACCGAGGGGCCCACGCCCTTCCCGGTACCCGACGACGAGGAGGAGCGACTGGAGGCGCTGCGGCGCTACCACGTGCTCGACCAGCAGCCGGCGGCGGACCTCGACGCCATCGTCCGTCTCGCCGCCCGCGTCACCGGGTCCTCCCATGCCGTCATCAACCTCATCGACGCCGAGCGCCAGTGGCAGGCGGCGGCGTTCGGTGCGGAGCGCCGAGAGGTCCGACGCGAGCAGTCGATGTGCGCCGGCGCCGTCGTCCACGGCCAGACCGTCCACGTGGCGGACTCGAGCATCGACCCCCGCTTCTGCGACAGCCCGTTCGTGACGGGCGAGCTCGGCCGGATCCGCCAATACGCCGCCGCCCCGCTGCTGGCCCCGGTCCGCCACGTGGTGGGCACCATCTGCGTGTTCGACGACGAGGTCCGCTCGATGACCGACGACCAGATCGCCGGTCTCGAGGACCTCGCTCGGGTGGTCATGTCCCTGTTCGAGGAACGGGCGCTCGCCACCGAGCTCGCGCGACGCGGCGACGTGGCAACAGGAGCTCATCGCCGACCTCGAGCGCGAGCGCCGTCGGAACGAGCACCTGCTGGATCGATTGGGGCAGGACCCGGCATAGGTTGAGGCGGTGATCTTCGACGGGTTCAGCCACCAGCTGCCCGACATCGATCCCGAGGTGACGGCCGAGTGGCTCGACTCCTTCGACGCCGTCGTCGACGCCCAGCGGACGAGGGCCGCGGCCCGATACCTGCTGATGAAGCTGCTCGAGCGGGCGCGAGCGCTCCAGGTCGGGTTCCCCGCCACCGTCTCGACGCCCTACATCAACACGATCCCGCCCGAGCAGGAGCCGTGGTTCCCCGGCGACGAGCACCTCGAGCGCCGCATCCGCGCCTTCATCCGCTGGAACGCGGCCGTGATGGTGACGCGGGCCAACGCCCTGTCCGACGGCATCGGCGGCCACCTCTCCACCTACGCCTCGTCGGCCAGCGCTCTACGAGGTCGGCTTCAACCACTTCTTCCGCGGCAAGGACGACGGGCTGCCCGGCGACCAGGTGTACTTCCAGGGCCACGCCGCGCCCGGGCATCTACGCCCGGGCGTTCCTCGAGGGCCGGCTCGAGCGAGGACCAGCTCGACCACTTCCGCCAGGAGATCGACGGCGACGGCCTGTCGTCGTACCCGCACCCCCGGCTCATGCCGGACTTCTGGGAGTTCCCGACCGTCTCGATGGGGCTCGGCCCGATCAACGCCATCTACCAGGCCCGCTTCAACCGCTACCTCCAGCACCGCCGCATCGCCGACACGTCGAACAGCCGGGTGTGGTGCTTCCTCGGCGACGGCGAGATCGACGAGCCCGAGTCGCTCGGCGCGCCTCTCGCATCGCCGGCCGCGCGAGCAGCTCGACAACCTGATCTTCGTCGTCAACTGCAACCTGCAGCGGCTCGACGGCCCGGTGCGCGGCAACGGCAAGATCATCCAGGAGCTCGAGGCCGTCTTCCGCGGCGCGGGCTGGAACGTCATCAAGGTCGGTCTGGGGCTCGAAGTGGGACGAGCTCCTCGCCCGCGACGTCGACGGCGTGCTTCTGAACAAGATGAACACGACCGTCGACGGCGAGTTCCAGAAGTACGCCGCCGAGTCGGGCGCCTACATCCGGGAGCACTTCTTCGGACCCGACCCGCGCCTGCGCAAGCTGGTCGAGCACCTGAGCGACGACGAGCTGCGCAACCTGCCCCGTGGCGGCCACGACTACCGCAAGCTCTACGCCGCCTACAAGGCCGCCGTCGAGCACAAGGGCGCGCCCACCGTGATCCTGGCCAAGACGGTCAAGGGGTGGACGCTCGGCCCGGAGATCGAGGCCCGCAACGCCACGCACCAGATCAAGAAGATGACCAAGGCGCAGCTCGCCCTCCTGCGGGACCGGCTCTACCTGCAGGACGAGATGCCGGACGAGGCGCTCGACGCCGACCTCCCGCCGTACTACCGACCGGCCGAGGGCTCGCCCGAGCACGAGTACCTGATGCAGCGGCGCCAGACGCTCGACGGCCCGCTGCCGAGCCGCGTCGTGCGCAAGCGTCACGCTCCGCCCAGCCGGAGCCGGGCGCGTTCGCCGAGTTCGACGGCCGGGTCGAAGCCAGGCCGTCACCACCACGATGGCCTTCGCCCGGCTGCTGCGCAACCTGCTCCGCGACGAGCACGTCGGGCCGCGTGTCGTGCCGATCATCCCCGACGAGGCCCGCACCTTCGGTATCGACGCGCTGTTCGCCGAGGTGAAGATCTACGCCCCGTTCGGCCAGCTGTACGAGCCCGTCGACGCCGGCATGCTGCTCTCGTACCGGGAGGCCAGCAGGGCCAGATCCTCGAGGAGGGCATCACCGAGGCCGGCTCGATGGCGTCGTTCACCGCCGCCGGCACGCGCCTACGCCACCTGGGGCCAGCCGATGGTGCCGTTCTTCATCTTCTATTCGATGTTCGGGTTCCAGCGGGTCGGCGACCTGATCTGGGCCGTTCGGCGACCAGCGGGGCCGGGGCTTCCTGCTCGGCGCCACCGCCGGTCGCACCACGCTCAACGGCGAGGGGCTGCAGCACGAGGACGGCCACACCCTCGTCCTCGGCCTCCACCGTGCCCGAACCTCTGCAGCTACGACCCGGCCTTCGCCTACGAGGTGGCCGTGATCATCCAGGACGGCATCCGGCGGATGTACGGCGAGGACCCCGAGGACCGCTTCTACTACCTGACCCTCTACAACGAGAACTACCCGATGCCCGCCGATGCCCGAGGGCGTCGCCGACGGGCATCGTCCGCGGGCTCTACCGCTTCGCGACGGCTCCCGACGGGCCCATCGCGCCGGGCGACGATCCTGTTCTCAGGGTCGGCATATGGCGCGGCCGTCGAGGCGCAGCGGGTGCTGGCCGAGCAGCACGACGTGGCCGCCGAGCTGTGGTCGGCGACGTCTTACAAGGGCATGCGGGACGACGCGCTCGCCGTGCGAGCGGTGGAACCGCCTGCACCCCGGCGAGCCGGCCCGGACGCCCTACGTGACCGAAGCGCTGGGCGGCGGCGACCGGGCCCGGTCGTCGCGGTCACCGACTTCATGAAGGTCGTGCCCGACCAGGTCGCCCGGTTCGTGCCCGGCCCGTTCACCGCCCTCGGCACCGACGGCTACGGCCGCTCCGACACCCGCGCGGCGCTGCGCCGGCACTTCGAGGTCGACGCCGCCCACATCGTCGTCGCCGTGCTCCACCAGCTGGCGGCCGCCGGGGCCGGGAGCACCGGCGAGGTCGACGCGGCCATCGCCACCTACGGCATCGACGCGGAGGCTCCGGACCCGAGGGTCGCGTAACGTCCGGGCCATGGCCACCGCCCCGCTGAAGCTCCCCTTCTCCGGCCAGGAGGAAGCCGATCGCCTCCTCGAGCGCGACCCCCTCGCCCTCCTGATCGGCATGGTGCTCGACCAGCAGATCCCCCTCGAGAAGGCGTTCCACAGCCCCCTCGTCCTCCAGGAGCGCATGGGCGGCACGCTGACGGCGGAGGCGATCGCGGAGGCGGATCCTGACGAGCTCCAGGCGTGGTTCGCCACACCGCCGGCGCTCCACCGGTTCCCCTCCTCCATGGCCAAGCGGGTGCAGGAGGTCTGCCGGCACCTCCTCGACGAGTACGACGGTCAGGCCGAACGGGTGTGGGAGACGGCCACGGACGGCGCCGATCTCCTGCGGCGGATGAAGGCGATGCCCGGCTTCGGCGACCAGAAGGCGAAGATCTTCGTCGCGCTCCTCGGCAAGCGCCTCGGCGCGGCACCGAAGGGCTGGGCGGAGGCGGCCGGCGTGTACGGCGAGCCCGGCTCCTTCCGATCCGTGGCCGACATCGACGGTCCGCAGGCCCTCAGGCAGGTGCGGGCCCACAAGAAGCAGATGAAGGCCGAGGCGAAGGCGAAGGCCGAGTCGGCCAAGGCCTGATCGCGTGGGGCGTCCGCGCGCCGGTGACCGGCCGTCGGCTTCGTTCGATCTCGAGGTCATCGATCCCGACACGGGCGAGGCGCCGGCGCAGAAGCCCACGCCGGCCGGCGGCGTCCGGCCGCCACGGGCGCGGCGGCTCCGCACGCTCGCCCTCCTCCTGGGCCTGGCCAGCCTCGCCTCTGCACTCGGCGCCGCGTCGATCGGCTCGACCATCCGGACGCTCCGGTCCGTCGAGCGCGCCTGGTCCGAGGCGATGGCGCTCGACCAGGCCCGCCAGCGGGCCGACTCCGCCGTGCTGAAGGTGCGTGGACGAGGTCGGTGACCGCAACCACTCGGACACCGGCCGCGACGCCATCGGACGCATCGGCGACGAGGAGACCATCGGGCTCCTGCGCTTCGAGGAGCGGTTGCGCCGCCTCGCAGTTCGCGACGAGCGCATCGACGCCGTGCGCGACCAGATGCTCTCGGCCCTCGAGTTCCGCCGGCGCCAGCTCTCGCCCGACCGCCTCGTCCTCGGGGACTCGCCGCTGCAGCGGGCCCAGCTCGCCCTGGGCGAACAGCTCGACCGGTTCCGGCTCACGCCGGTGGAGGTGGCCGAGCCCGAGATCCGCGCCACCGCGGGCGCGTTGCTCGAGCTGCGCCGTTTCGCCGACGAACCGCTCCGGACCCATCTGGCGGGCGTGACGGCGGATGGGCAGCTGGCCGTCATCGACATCGACGGCAGCACCGTCTCGCGACGGGAGATCCCTCCCCCGGAGGCCGTCTTCGGCGGAGGGTCGTCGGTCCTCGCCCTCGCCGGCGGCACGCTGACGGCCTTTCCCCTCGACCGCGACGCCGCGCCGGCGTGGAGCCGGCCGGCCCTGCAGGCCGTGTCCGGTCGCAGCCCCGGAACGGCGGCCTGGGTCGTCGACGGCCCCGGGCGGGCCACGCCGGTGACGCCCGACGGCACCGACGCCGGGCCGGGGGTCGCCCTGGCGCCGGACGCGGCGCTCCTCGCCGACACCGGCGCCGGCCTCGTGGTGTCCGATGCCGCCGGCCTGCGCCTGATCGACGCCCGTACCGGCGCGGCCCTGCGCTCGTTCGGGAGCGACGCCCGCTTCACCGGCGCGTCGGCGGGGCTGGTGGCCGTGCAGCGGTCCGGACGGCCGATGCTGGAGGTCCACTTCCTGGCGACCGACGAAGTGATCGAGGTGCCGTTGCCGCGGACCGACGCCGGGGGCTCGTGGGCGTCGCGCCGAACCCGGATGCCCTCGCCTTCGCCGCCGGTCCGCTCGCCGGCAACATCGCGTCGTTGCTGCGCCTCGACCTCACCGATCGGCAACGACCCCGCCTCGATGCCGTGGGCGGACCGCGCGCCACGGTCCGTCCCCGGACCATCGCCTGGAGCCCCTCGGGCGGCGCCCTCTTCTGGTTGACCCCCGAGGGACGCATCGCCTGGAGCGGGGCTCCGGGCGGCGAGAGCCATCTCCTCCGGGCTCCGATCGACGGCCTCGTCCAGCTCGTCGCCTTCCCGTCGGCCGGGTAGCTTCCGACGGTGGTCGTGCACGTGAACGGCGAGGCGGTCGAGGTGCCCGACGCGGCCACGCTGCAGGAGCTGTTCGGGGCAGCTCGGACTGGCGCGGCGGGTCATCGTCGTCGAACGCAACGGCGAGCCGGTGACGAGCCGGCGTCGCCACGCACGACGTGCCTCGCCGCACGGCGACCGGCTCGAGCTGGTGCGGGCGGTGGCCGGTGGCTGAACCCGCTCTGGCGGGCGCCGGCTCTACCTCTGCACGCCCGACCGTCCCGACCTGGCCGACTTCGTGACCGGCATGCATCGCCGGCGGGGTCGACGTCGTGCAGCTCCGCGACAAGGCGCCTCGACGCCCGGCGCGTGCTCGACCGCGCGCCGCCGTCGCTCCAGGCCGTCTGCGCCGACGCGGGCGTGCCGTTCGTGCTGAACGACCGGCCCGACCTCGCCCTCGAGCTCGGGGCCGACGGGGTGCACGTGGGCCAGGACGACGCCCCGCCGGCGCTGGCCCGCCGCATCCTCGGCCCCGACGCCATCGTCGGGCTGTCTCGACCCACGCCCCCGGACGAGCTCGACGCCGCCGCCGACGAGCCGGTCGACTACGTGAGCACCGGCCCGGTCAACGAGACGCCGACGAAGGCGGGCCGGCCCGGGCACGGGCCTCGAGTACCTCCGCTACGCCGCCACGACCACACCGCACCCGTTCTTCGTCACCGGCGGTGTCACCCTCGAGACGCTCCCGGCCATGCTCGAAGCCGGCGCCCGTCGGTTCGTCGTCGTCGCGGAACCTGACCGAGGCCGAGGATCCGGAGCGCAACGCCCGGGGGCTGCGCCGTCTCATCGACGCCGCCTGGTCCTGATCGGCGGCTAGATGTCCTGGCGGTCGAGCCAGCCGAGGAGGACGGCGACGGCCCGGGGGTCGTGGCGGAGTCGGTGGCCGGCGCCGGTGATGATTCGCAGCTCCGAGGACTCCGCTGAGTCGGCGAGGGCGCGGGCATCCGACAGCGGCACCACGTCGTCGATCGATCCGTGGACGATCATCAGCGGGCGGGGCGGGAGCTGGTGGACGCACCCGATGGCCCGGATCTCCTTGAGCTCCTGGGCCCACGCGGACAGGTCGTCGGGGTAGCCGGGAGAGCGGACGACGCCGAGCTCGCGGGCGTGCTGGAGGAAGCGGCGGGGGTCGGCGGCCCAGTCGTCGAAGTCGGCCGGCGCCCCGAACGTGGCCACACCCTGCACCCGGTCGTCGTCGGCGGCAGCGCAGATGGCCAGCGACGCCACCGGTGCGGAACCCGGCCAGCCACACCCCTCGCCACCTCGGACGGCTCGACGAGGTGGTCGATGGCGGCCCGCAGGTCGTGGAGCCAGCCGGCCATGCGAGAAGTCGCCCTCGGACCCGCCCGTGCCCCGGAAGTTGAAGGCGAGGACGGTCCAGCCCGCGTCGTTGGCCAGGCGGTCGGCGAACTCGGGGTACGTCCTGCCCGAGCTCTCGGCCCACTGGGGGCCCGTCGGGAAGCCGTGGGCCAGGACGAGCCCGCGCCGGCGGGCCGCCGTGCCGCTGGAAGTGGGTCGACCGGTGTGCGCCCACAGCCGCAGTCCGTCCGATTCGATCACCTCGTCCATGCCGTCGCTCACGGTACAGGCGCGACCCCCAGGAGACGTGTCGCCTTCCTGGGCCGCGCCTTCGCCCCTAGTCCCGAGGAGCCGGGATGCAGTGCCGGCAGGGCTTGTAGCCGCGGTTGCGGGCCTCGGGCACGGTGTCGGGCGAGATGGCGAGGAACTGCTCGGAGACCATCAGCTCGTCGATGTCGCAGCCTCCTTCGGCGTTGTCGAGGTCGTGAACGATCTGGGAGCGCTTGTCCCCCACGTGCTGGAAGTGCTCGAAGCGAACGGGCCGGCTCATGAGCCGCACACTACCGAGAACACGATGAAGGCCCCGCCGGAGCGGGGCTTCATCAACGATGTTGCCGGAAAGACTCGAGCGTCCTTGCTGCGTTCGGCGGGACCAACTCCGAACTCGGGCTGCTCGAGCGGTGTACTGGTGGGTTTCCAACCCAGGTGGTCCAGCGAAGCCGACCTAGTGGCCAGCCACCTCCAGAGTCCCAAAACTTTCACCTGATATGTGGACCACCTCCTTTCTCTGGTACCGGAAAGCATACCGAGCGATCGGCGGTGGGGTGCCACTTTTGATGAACGTCGGGTTACAGCTCGTCGCCCGCTTCCGGTCCGACCGCGCCGATGGCCTCGAGGTAGCTCATCTGGGCGTCGAGGACGGCCAGCACCTGGTCGGCGCGGTAGTCGTTCCCGGTGCGGGCGGCCTGGTCGAGCACGTAGGCCACCGTCTCCGCGCCCCCCACGACGATCGGTCCCTCGAGGTGCGGCGTCGACCCGTTGCCGCTGACACCCTTGGACCGGAAGTACTCGAGGTTCCACTCCAGGATCCGCCGGACGTCGTCGTGGCTCAGCACCGCGCTCGACCTCGAAGGGCAGGTGGTTGGCCACCCACTCGACGGCCTCGTCCGGGTCGAACACCGGCCGGGGCGGCTCGGCGTCGAGGCGCCGTGCCTCGCGGCCGACCACGAAGGCGGCGACCCCGAACGCGAGCGCCAGGGCCACGAGGATGTAGACGACGATCATGCGGGCATCGGGCGCATCCTAGGAACGGCCCGGTCCGGCCGATGACTAGCCTCGGCCCGTCGGCTGCGTGGGACGGTCGGCGAGGAGGCGGGGACATGGCGGAGGGAGGGCGCGCGCGACCGTCGCGAAAGGCGGTCGGTCTCGGGCTGCTCGTGCTCGCGCTCGGGCCGGCGGCCGGGGCGTGCGGGGCACCGGCGATGACGGTGTCGGAGTTCGAACGGCGCAGCGGCCTCGCCGCCCCCGTGCAACCGGAGCCGGCCTCCATCGAGCGGCCGGCGGAGGTGGTGTCGAGCCCGGAGCTCGGTGGGCTCGCGCCGGCCGCCCAAGGCCAGCCTGCGACCGAGCCGTCCGATCCGAGTTACGGCTTCGGCGACGGGGCGGCCCTGTTGGAGGTCGTCCGTGCGAGCCTCACCGGCGAGCGCTCGCTGCTCGAGGTCGTGCTCTACGAGGGCTACGGCATCGTGACCACCTCCGAACCGGCGACCGGCCACATCGAGCGTGTCGTCGTCCGCGGTCGTGGGGTGCAGCCACCCACCGAGGTTCCCGAAACCGCCGTGACCGACCTCGAACGCTCCCGGTTCGTCTCCACCGACGTCGACTGGTCGATCGTCCCGGGCCTCGTCGAGCGAACGCCCCGGGATCTCGGCGTGGACGGCGGCACCGTCAGCCACGTGATCGTGGAGAAGAACCTGCCCTTCACCCCCGACCTCGTCATCCGCGTCTACGTCGAGGGCGGACGCGGCGGGCGCATCGACTACTTCGCAGACGGGCGTCCGATGCGCTCGTACCCGAGCTGAGGCGCGCGGACGTGAGGATCATCGGAAGGATCGACAAGGCGCTCCTGACCCTCGTCGGCGCGTGCGTCTTCCTCTTCGTGGCGACGGTCGTGGCGCCCGGGCTGCAGACGACGGTGGCGTCGGCGGTCTGCCCGACCGGCACCGTCGACGCCGTCGTCGTGCGGTATCCGCACGTCGAGGAACCGCCCGCCATGGTGCGCAACACGCCGCTCGTGTGCGTGCTCGACGGCCGCGCCGAGCTGGCGTCGCACGCCAAGGTGCTGCCGGCCCTCTTGGCCGTCGGTGTCGCCGGATCGGCCGTGTCCGTCATCGCCATCGCCCTGCTCGTCGGCCTCGTCCGGCGGCCACCAACGGGCCATCCCGAGCCGCGCCGCACGCCCATGGGTGGGCTCTCCGCCCTGCCCCTCGCCATCGCGCTGCCCTTCGTCTTCCTGTCCTCCTACGGCCTCTACTGGTGGCTGGCCGTCGACACGCCGTATCGGTCCGAGTCGTGCCGGTCTTCCAGCGGGGGCTCCGCGACCTGCTCCGACGGTGAACCGGTCTACCGGCTGATGAGCCTCCTGTTCCTGGCCTTCGCCGTTGCCGGGATCGTGATCTGGGCGGCGATGGTCGTGCGGGCGGCGCGCCGTCGGAGCCGCTTCGCCGAGACCTGGCGCGACGGGGTGACGGCCAACGCCACCCTCGTCGACGTCGAGTCGACGAACACCAAGATCAACGGCAGCCGCCTGAAGCGGTTCACCTTCGAGGTGGAGCCCCGCGACGGATCGCCCTCCTTCCGGTTCGTCGAGAAGTCGACCCGCTACCCCGGCGGTGGGGTGGGCACCCGCGTCGAGGTCGTGTACCAACGGGCGGACCCGCCCAGGACGGTGTTCCTGATGCCGGAGGGCGCCGTCCACGAATCGGCGGCCCCGTCCGACCGACCGGTGATCGCCCCGTCCTGATCACATCGGCGACGGACGCGAAGGAGCCCCGGCCGGTGGCCGGGGCTCCGATCGACGTTGTGGCCCGGAGGGCTACAGACCGATGCGCTGCGCGAGCAGCTCGCGGTGGTAGGTCGGGTCGCCGAGCAGGAGCTCGGAGGACTTGGCCCGCTTGAAGTACAGGTGGGCCGGGTGCTCCCACGTGAAGCCGATGCCGCCGTGGATCTGGATGTTCTCGGCGGAGGCGTGGAAGTAGGCGTCGGAGCAGTAGGCCTTGGCCAGGGAGGCCACGACCGGCAGCTCGTCGGAGTCCTCGGCGGCGGCCCAACCGGCGTAGTACGCGGCGGACTTGGCCGACTCGACCTCGAGCAGCATGTCGGCGCACTTGTGCTTGATGGCCTGGAACGAGCCGATCGGGCGGCCGAACTGGACGCGGACCTTGGCGTACTCGACGGACATGTCGAGGCACTTCTGGGCGCCACCGACCTGCTCGGCGGCGAGGGCCACGGCGGCGAGGTCGAGCGTCTTCTGGAGGCCGGCGGCGGCCGCCGCCCTCGGTGCCGACGAGGCGGGCCGGCGTGCCGGCGAACTCGAGGCGGGCCTGCTTGCGGGTCTGGTCCATGGTCGACAGCGGGCGTGCGGGTGAGGCCGGCGGCGTCGCCCTCGACGGCGAAGAGGCTGAGCCCGCCGTCGGTCTTCGCGGCCACGAGGATCAGGTCGGCGATGTGGCCGTCGAGCACGAACATCTTGTGGCCGTCGAGGGTGTAGCCGTCGCCGGACTTGGTGGCGGTGAGCGGTCACGGCGTCGAGGTCCCAGCGGCCGCTGTCCTCGGTGATGGCCAGGGTGGCGATGGTCTCGCCGGAGGCGATGCCCGGGAGGAGCTCCTTCTTGGCGGCGTCGTCACCGCTCGTCAGGAGCGCGTTGGCGGCGAGGGCGACGGTCGAGAAGTAAGGGGCGGCCAACAGGGCGCGACCCATCTCCTCGAGCACGATGATGAGCTCGACGTAGGAGTAGCCGGAGCCCCCGTACTCCTCGGGGATGGCGAGACCCTGCAGGCCGAGCTGCTCGCCCATCTGGTTCCAGACGGCCTTGTCGTAGCCCTCGGTGGTCTCCATCAGCTCGCGGACGGCGGTCTCGGGGCTCTTGGACTCGAGGAAGCGGCGAACGCTCTTGCGCAGCTCTTCCTGCTCTTCGGAGAAAGCGAAGTTCATGGAGCGGCAAGGTAGTTCGGCCCTCGAAGGGCTGCCAGTCCTAGTGTGTACGCCTGTGGACACATCAGACGAGGGACGGACGGCGGTCGGGGTGCGGGAGCTGCGGGCCAACGTGGCCGCGCTCGTCCGCCGGGCGTCGTCGGGCGAACGGGTGGTGATCACCTCCGACGGCGTCCCGGTCGCGCTCCTCGGGCCCCTGTCCCCCGCCGGCCGCGACGTGACGGTCGAGGACCTCATCGCCGCCGGCCTCCTGGTCCCCCCCGGGCGCCGCGACCACCCGGCCGCACCCGAGGCGACCGCGCTGCCGGTGGACACCCGCTCGTCCCGCGTGCTCGACGAGCTCCGCGGGGCATGACCGTCTTCCTCGACACGTCCGCCCTCGTGCAGCGCTACGTGGACGAGCCCGGCCGCCGGCTCGTGGTCGACACCATGGCCGCCGACGCCACCTGGGTGGCGTCGGCGCTGGCGCGGACCGAGACGATGGTGGCCCTCCACCAGCTCGCCGCCGGCCCGCGCCAACAAGCCCGGTTGTGGTCGTCGTTCCGCGACGACTGGGACGCCTTCGCCGTCGTCCCGGTCGACGATCGCTGCCTCAGCCGGGCCGTCGAGCTCGGGAGCTCGTTCTCGATGCGCATCGTCGATGCCATCCACCTCGCCGCCGCCGACCGCCTCCCCCGGCCGGTGCGCTACCTCACCTTCGACCGCCACCAGATCCCGGCCGCCGCCGCCCTCGGCTTCGAGGTGGTGAGCCCGGAGGCCTGAGAAGATGGTCGGCATGCCGACCCTGCACTACGAGGACACCGACGTCGAGATCCACAAGGTCGTGGTCGGGCCCGTCGACAACAACGTGTTCGTGGTGCGGTGCAAGGCCACCGGCGACGCGGTCCTGATGGACGCCGCCAACGAGCACGAGCGGCTGCTCGAGCTGTGCCAGACGCTCGGGGTCCGGAAGGTCCTCGAGACCCATGGCCACTGGGATCACATCCAGGCCGTGCCCGCCGTTCGGGACGCCGGCTACCAGGTCGGCGTCACGGCCGCCGACGCCGAGATGTTGCCGTCCTACGACTTCGTGCTCGAGGACGACTCGGTCATCGAGGTCGGCCGGCTTCGCCTCCGCACCATCGCGACGCCGGGGCACACGCCCGGGTCGATGTGCTTCCTCATCGAGGGCTCGCCGGTGCTGCTGTCGGGCGACACGCTGTTCCCCGGCGGACCGGGCGCGACCAAGTTCCCGGGCAGCTCGTTCGAGCAGATCATCCGGTCGATCGACGAGCGCATCTTCTCGAAGCTGGACCCGAGCACGATCGTGATGCCGGGTCACGGCGACGACACGACGATCGGGTCCGAGCGCCCGCACCTGCAGGAGTGGGTCGATCGTGGGTGGTGAAGCCCTCGACGTCCTCTTCCGCCGACGGTCGATCGGCCGTCTGACCGAGCCGGCCCCGACGGACGACGAGCTGGCCCAGATCCTCCGGGCCGGCGCCGCCGCCCCCGACCACGGGGAGCTCCGTCCGTTCCGCTTCATCGTCCTGCGGGGCGAGGGCAAGGAGGCGTTCGGCGAGGTACTGGCCGACGCCTACCTGAAGCGGGTCGAACTGGTCGGCGCGCAACCCGAGCCGGCCAAGCTCTCCAAGGAGCGGACGAAGCTGGGGAGGGCGCCGATCGTCGTGGTGGTCGCCGCCGTGCACGTGCGGGACGAGAAGATCCCGTGGGAGGACCAGGTCGGGGCGGCCAACGCCGCCGCCCAGAACATCCTCCTGGCCGCGACCGCCCTCGGGTACGGCTCGATGTGGCGGACGGGGGACCTCGTCTTCGATGCCCACGTGAAGGAGGCGCTCGGCCTCACCGAGCTCGATGCCGTCGTCGGCTTCCTCTACCTGGGGACGTCGCACCCGGGTGGGGCCAAGCCGCCGAACGAACCGTCGCTCGAGGGGCTCGTGTCCGAGTGGCAGGCGCCGGCTACGACGCCTTCCACTCCACCTCCGGCGGGTTGACCGCCTTGCGGTTCGCGCGCCCGGTCCGCCGGCGGACGAGGTCGTTGATCTGGAGCGGCACCCACAGGAGCCACTCGAGCACGTAGAACACGCCGAGCGACGCCACGATCGCCGCCGCCGGCGGGAGCACGATCGGGAGGGCGACGGCCGACAGCAGCACGACCCGCCAGGCCTCGTCCGACCACCCCTTCGTGCCGCCGGGCTTCAGCAGGGCCGCCCACCGCACGGCCGCCCACATGAGCCACCGG
The DNA here is from genome assembly GCA_963731055.1 of uncultured Actinomycetes bacterium. GTDB lineage: Bacteria > Actinomycetota > Acidimicrobiia > Acidimicrobiales > CADCTF01 > DATLED01. The sequence goes on from CAVSUD010000011.1 coordinate 190,507, forward strand.
CGCAGGAACGGCACCCCGAGCTCCCGCATGGCCCGTCGGAAGGTGGCATCGGCGTCGACCCAGCTGATGGCGCCGGTGGTGGCCAGGTCCCGCCACAGGTGGTCGTGCAGGATCGCCGCCTTCGTGTAGCGGCCGTACCGCGGGAGCAGCCACACGAAGAGCCGCGGGACGGAGGCGAAGTCGGTGGCGCTCCCGTTCGGCACCGTGAACGACTGCTCCTTCCCCTCGTAGCGGAGCTCCTCCCTCGTCACCCAGTTCGTGTCGTCGACCTGCTCGACCACGACCTTGCTGTCTTGCCCGAACGCCATGCCCCTACCGTGGCAGACGTGTCCACCTGTGACGAGTGCGGGTTCGATCCTGCCGCCAAGACCGACGCCGATCTGGTCGCCGCCATCGACGGCTACGTCCGCAAGTACCGGGCCCCGTTGACCCGGTTCCTGCCGAACGAGGACGGGCCGGCCCTGCTGCGCCGGCGACCGGCTCCTGAGGTGTGGTCGGCCCTCGAGTACGCCGGGCACACCCGCGATGTGCTCGCGTTCTACCGGAACCGCATCCAGCTGGTCCTCGACGAGGACCAGCCGCAGCTCGAGGGCGGTGGGTTCGACGCCGTGCCGCCGACCTACAACGAGGCCGATCCCGCCATGGTCGCCGCCGGGTTCGAAGCGGAGGCGAAGGCGCTGGCGGGCGTGCTCGAGACCCTCGACGAGACGCAGTGGCAGCGGGTCGGGCGGGCCAGTGACGGCTCGGGCGCCGAGCGGACGGTGCGCGTGCTGGCGGAGCGCGCCGTCCACGACGCCCACCACCACCTGCTCGACATCGGCCGCTCCCTCCGCTCGGCCCGCTCGGGCTGATACCGGCGCCGGGCGACGCCCACCCCCCGTCAGTCCACGATGGACGGGTACACGAGGGCCTTGAGCTGATCGCGGAAGTTGAACGTGCCCGACGGGATGAGCTGGGTCATGAAGATGACGACGAGCTCCTCGGCCGGGTCGACCCAGAAGATCGTGGACGCGTAGCCACCCCAGGTGAAGTCGCCCTTCGAGCTGATCACGCCGGACTTCTCCGGGCCCTCGTTCACCGCCACGGTCAGGCCGAAGCCCATCCCGGTGAAGCCGACCTCGCCGAAGCCGCCGGGCATGGCGAAGTCCGTCATGGTGCCGCCGCCGGGGAGGTGGTTCGAGGCCATGAGCTCCACCGTCTTGCGCCCGAGGATGCGGACCCCGTCGAGCTCCCCGCCGTTGACGAGCATCTGGGTGAAGCGGAGGTAGTCGGCCGTCGTGGACACCAGGCCGCCGCCGCCCGACAGGAACGCCCGCTCCTTCCGGTACGGCGACGTCTCCGGATCGTCGACCAGCTTCAGCGACTTGTCGGGTCGCCGGAAGTAGCTCGCCGCGAACCGGTCGACCTGGTCGTCGCCGACGGTGAAGCCGGTGTCGGTCATGCCGAGCGGTCCGAAGATGGCCGACTGCAGGTACTCGTCGAAGCGCTGACCGGACAGGATCTCGACGAGCCGCCCGCAGACGTCGGTGGAGATGCCGTAGAGCCAGCTGGTGCCCGGGTGGAACACCAGCGGTTGGTCGGCGAGCTTGGTCATCACGTCGGCGAGGGTGTCGGTGCCGTCGAGCATCGACACGTTCGGCGTGTCGGCCGAGGCGGCCATGGCGCCCATCCCGAGGCCGGACATGTGCATCAGCACGTCCTTCACCGACATCGGCCGCCGCGGGGCGACGAGGCGGCTCGATCCGTCGTCGGCCCGCTCCTTCACCTGCAGGCCCTTCCACTCCGGGATGTAGCGCGAGATGGGGTCGTTCAGCTGGAACAGCCCCTGCTCGTAGAGGGAGAGCGAGCGCGACGCCGGTGATCGGCTTGGTCATCGAGTAGATGCGCCAGATCGTGTCGTCGACGACCGGCTTGCCCCGCTCGCGGTCCATCTCCCCGAAGGACTCGAAGTAGCCCACCGCGCCGTGGCGGGCGACGACGGCCTGGCCGCCGATGATCCGGCCGGGATCGACGTAGCGCGTCTGTAGATGCTCGGTGATCCGCTCGAGGCGGCGGGCGTCGAGGCCGGCGGCGTCAGGATCGATCTTCACGTGGTCCCCCATTGGTTCGAAGCTCGAAGTAGTGGCGGCACCGTAGCCGAGAGCCCCTACGACAGACTGGGGGGCGGACCCGTGCGGGTCCGGGCGAAGCGGCCGAGGCCGCCGACGATCGGTTCCCCGACCGGGACCACGGGCACCGGGACCGGCTTCGGCCCGCCCCCGAGGAGCGAGTTGCCGGTGTAGGCCCAGAAGCCCAGGGCGGCGCCGAGGAGCAACACGACGATCCCGAGCGTCCGGCCCTTCTTCGGGGCGGAGGTGTTCGAGACCGGGGCGGCCGCCACCGGCGTCACCCCGGTCGCCGTGATCTGCTCCCGGGCCGGCAACGCGGCGGTGGCCGGCGCCGCGGTGGCCTCCGCCGGGGTGAACGTGCTCGGCTGCGAGAACGCCGGCGAGGCCGAGAACGACGGGCCGGGGCTGTCGAACGTCGACCCGCCCGACGGCGCGGCCGAACCGCTGTCGAAGGTCGATCCACCACTGGGCAACGAGGACGAGTCGCCCGTCGAGCCGCTGTCGGCACCGAACGACGACGCGTCCGGCGCTGCGAACGAACCGCCCGTGCCCGAGAAGCCGCTCGAGTCGCCCGTCGTCGTCTTGAGGTCGGCCGTCGTCGGCTTGGGGAACTTCAGCGTGAAGGACGATCCCTTGGCGTAGTCGTTGCCGGCAGTCGGGTTGTTGCCCGGCACGAGCACGACCTCGACATTCGAACCCGACTGCAGCGGCGTCAGGGCGAAGGTGACCTTCCCGCCCTCGGACTGGATGCCCTGCACCGACGTGGCGCAGTCGGGGATGGGCTTCTGCTCCCACTTCCCGCCCTGGGCCGGCAGCCACGACGAGCCGACTCGGCAGGCGAGGACGACAGCCGTCGCCGGGACGGCCGAATCCTGCGTCGCCGTGAGCGTGAGGATGGGGCTGGTCTCGCCCTCCGACAGCTTGAACCGCACGGCGGCGACCGCCGTGGCGCCCTCGGCCGTTCCCTCGACGAGGAGCTGGTCGACGGAGACGTCGGCGCGCGGCGGCACCTCGATCGGCGCCGCCGTCGTGTTCGGGCGCCACCACCAGCCGGACCCGTCCACCGTCGCGGCGGACGCGCCGGGTGCGAGACAGAGCGCCGATCCTGCGGCCATTGCCACGGCGGCGACGGCCCCGAGTCCACGTCGATGCATCCTCATGCGTCGTTTCCTTCCTGCAACGTGCTGCCGTTGGCCGCGGCCGCCATCGCCGCGCTGCGGCGTCGCGTGCGGCGGGCGGACGTGGACGTCGGAACGGCCAGGGCCGGCCCGCCGCCCGAGCGGTTGATGGTGGCCATGTCGCCACCGAGGTACGACGAGACGACGACCGGGTCGCTCGTCACCTCCTCGGGCGTGCCCTCCACGATCGGACGGCCGAGCTCGAGGGCGATCATCCGATCGGAGATGCTCGTGATGAGGGGCATGTCGTGTTCGATGATCGAGCAGCGCGCAGCCGGCCTCGCGCTGGATGCGGTGGAGCAGCGGGCCGAGCGCTTCGGTCTCGCGCTGGGCGATGCCGGACGACGGCTCGTCGAGGAGCAGGACCTTCGGGTCGTGGGCGATGCACATGGCGAGGTCGACGATCCGCCGGGTACCGGTCGACAGCTCCCGGACGAACTTGTCGCGGTACGACCCGAGGTTCATCAGCTCGACGAGGTCGGCGACCGAGTAGGCCACGTCCTCCTCGGCGCGGACGATGCCCGGGAGGCCGAGGGCCGACGCCAGCGGGTCGCGGACGTCGATGAAGCGCTCGAGCCCGATGGCGATGTTCTCCGCGACGGTGAGCGACGGGACGAGGCGGGCGTCCTGGAACGAGCGACCGAGCCCCCGCCACGCCCGCTTGTCCGGCTGCAGGCTCGTGATGTTCTCGCCGGCGAAGGTGATGGTGCCCTCGTCGGGCACGAGGAATCCCGAGATGAGATCGAAGATCGTCGTCTTGCCGGCACCGTTCGGCCCGATGAGCCCGAGGATCTCGTGCTCGCGGAGGTGGAAGGTCGTGCCGTCGACGGCGGTGATGCCGCCGAAGCGCTTCACCGAATCCGTCGAGCTCGAGCACCGTCTCACCGATCGGCGTGCGTTCGATCGCGTCCCGCTTGACCGTCGCCGGCGTCGAGACACCGTCGCCGGACTGGGCCGCGCCCTGGAGGAACACGGAGCGGACGATGTCGTCGCGCTCGATCAGCTCGGCCGTCGGTCCCTCGAAGCGGACCTCGCCCTTCTCGAGGAAGTAGGCCCGCTCGGCCACCGTGAGGGCGACGTTGATCGACTGCTCGACGAGGATGATCGCCGTGCCCTGATCCTGGATCCGGCGCACGATGCCGAGCAGCTGCTCGACGATCGTCGGCGCCGAGGCCGAGGGAGAGCTCGTCGATCATGAGGAGCTTGGGCTTGGCGATGAAGGCCATGCCCAGGGCGAGCATCTGCTGCTCGCCGCCGGAGAGGTTGCCGGCCATCTGGTCGATGCGCTCGCGGAGGCGGGGGAACGTCACGAGGACCTCCTCCGTCGCCTCCTTCAGGTACTCGGGCTGGTCGCGGTAGAGCCAGCCCGCGGCGCGGAGGTGCTCGGCCACCGACAGGGTCGGGAACACGGCCTTGCCGCCGGGCACCTGGACGATGCCGAGCTTCACCGTGTTCTGCGCGTCGGTGTGGGTGATGTCGCGGTTGTCGAAGTAGATCGACCCGCCGATCGGGTCCATCGTGCCGCTGATGGCCCGGAGCAACGTCGACTTGCCGGCGCCGTTGGTGCCGAGGAGGGCGACGATCTCGCCGGGTCGGACCTCGAGGTCGACCCCGAACAGCACCTGCACCTGGTCGTAGGCCGCCTCGACGCCGCGACACACGAGCAGCGCCTGGTCCTCGCCGCTGAGCCGGGCGGCCCGGAGCTGCGCGGTGAGGTTGAGCTCGCCGAGGGCCCGCTGCGCGTCGGGTCCGACGAACTTGTGGGCCGAGCGCAGGACGAGGCCGCCGACGAGCCAGTACGGCACCGTCGCCAGGAGGCCCCAGCGAAGGCCGTGGGCGTCGGCGATCTTCGACACGCCCGGGATGATGTAGAGGCCCCACACCCCGGCCACCAGGTAGAGGGCGCCGAAGCTGAACGAGAGCGTCCGCACCCGCGCCGGCGACACGAAGGCCTGCGTGGCGTAGAAGGGGGGATAGAAGATCCCGGCCGTGAAGCTGGTCGCCAGGCCGATGGCCACGAACAGCACGACCCACGGGGCCGCGGCGAGAAGACCGAGCCCGACGCCGACGCACATGATCGAGAGGCCGGCCCGCTTGATGGGCTCGCCCATCCCCTGGGCCAGCCACTTGGCCGTCCACTTGCCGCTCATCTGCACGCCGGCGAAGGAGGCGATGGAGTTCATGGCGCCGATGACGCCGCGCGGGAACGGGCCGACGTGGAACTCGTCCTCGAGGAAGATCGGGAGGAGGAAGGCGAGGGGCACGAGGCCGGCGCCGATGAAGACGTAGGCCGCGAACTGGCGCCGGAGCGTCTGCACCGACGACAGGATGCGGCGGGCCTCGGCGAACGGGACCGGCGCCTCCTTCTCCACCTCGGCCGCGAGGTCGGGGGCGTCGGTGCCACCGCGCACGGGCTCCTTGAGCCGGAAGCCGAGCAGGGCCACCGCCACGCACGGGATCAGGAGGAGGGCGAAGGTGATGCGCCACCCGAACACGGCGGCGAGCCCGCCCGTGAGGGCCGACCCCAGGATCCCGCCGAAGTAGATGGCGTTGCGGTGGGTGGCGAAGACGCTCGCCCGCACCTCCGGCTTGTAGTAGTCGGCGAGGAGGGAGTTGTGGATCGAGTCGTTGACCAGCCGCCCGATGCCGTTGCCGAGGCGGAAGACCACCAACAGGGCCACGAACGGGGCGACACCGGTGAGGAACGAGAAGATCCCCGCCGCGATGGCGCCGACGGTCACCAGGTTCTTCCGCGGCAGGCGGTCCCCGTAGTACCCGAGGGGGATGGCCAGGAGCAGCACGATCGTGATGTTCAACACGACGATGATGCTGAAGGCGTTGTTCGACAGGTCGAACGCCTTCTTGATGTTCGGCGCCAGCACGTTGAACGCGGCGGTGTCGAACTCGTCGATGAAGAAGATGAGGAACAGCGCGACGAGTGGGAACGTCGGGTCCCCGCCCGTCGACCTCTCGAAGAAGGACTTGACGCTCAGCCGCTTCATGCCGGCACCCCCGTCTCCTCGTCGGCCGACACTTGGAAGTGCGCGTGGTGCTTGGCCTCCGCGATCGGGATCCTGGCCCCGCAGCGTGGGCAGCCGATGAGCTCGATCGCCTCCATCGGCTCGAGGCCGACGAGGAGCTCGGCCGCCTCGACCGCCTTCTCCGCACCGGAAATGACGTCCTGGGGCTGGTCGGCGCTGGTGACGAGGGAGTCGGCGACGAGGCTCGGGACGTGGATGTCGTTGCGCTTGGCCACCCACCGCAGGAAGTTGTCGCGGGTCCGGTAGAAGACCTCGGAGAGGCCGCCGGGCACGAGCAGCAGCAGGAACAGCAGGCCGAGGCTCGAGGTCAACAAGGCGATGGTCTGGTTCCCGCCGAAGAAGATCGGCACGCCCTCCACGTAGATGGATCCGAAGATCGCTCCGGGCAGCGACGTGAGGCCGCCGATGACGCTGATGGCGAACACGGTGATCGACCGCTCGGGGCGGAACGCCTCGGCGTACACGGCCTCGTTGAGGAAGGCGTAGAGCCCGCCGGCCACGGCGGCGATGAAGCCGCTGATGGCGAAGGCGGCGAGGCGGGTGCGGGCCAGGTTGACCCCGTAGGCCTGCACGCCCGCGACCGTTGTCGCGGACGCCGATGAGGATCCGGCCGAGCCGGTTCTTCCGCACCGACCGGGCGATCAGCATCATCAGCACGAGGAAGGCCAGGCACACGAAGTAGTACCGGACGTCGGACCGGGTGCTGAAGATGCCATAGAGCTTCGGCCGGGCGACGATCTGCCCCGTCTTCGGCAACAGGTCGCCGAAGTAGTCCTTGTTCAGGAAGAAGTTCTGCACCGTGAACGCGAAGGCGAGCGTCGTCACGGCCAGGAACAGGCCCTGGATCCGCAGGGCCGGCAGGCCGATCAACACTGCGGCGATCGCACCGACGAGGCCGGCGACGAGGATGCAGATGAAGAAGTCCCAACCGCGCACGGCGAGGGATCCGGCGACGGCGGCGCCGATGCCGGAGAAGGCCCACTGCCCCAACGAGATCTGCCCGGACCACCCGGTGAGGATGACGAGCGACACGCCGACCATGGCGAAGATCACGACGAGTGCGAAGCGGGCCGCGAAGCGGTCGGGAAGCACCAGGGGCAACACGACGGCGACCAACAGCACGACGTTGACGAGCAGGCCCTTGGCCAACACGACCTCGCGGACCTGGCGCAGCTCGGGCGGGATCGGGCGGTACTCCTTCACCGCCTGCCACGTTCCGGCGGCGGCGTCGAAGGCCCGGGCCAGGCGACCGCGCTGGAGGAGCAGGGCGACGAGGATCACGAGGAGCATCGTCGCCACGGCCAGGCTCGCACGGCGGGTGCCGTAGAGCGCCGACTGATCGACGATGCCGATGCCCATGCCGGCGATCACGCAGATCGGGAGGCTCTCCATCCGGGCGATGACGGCCGCGGCCAGGCCGTAGAGCAGCACCGACGCGCCGACGGACGAGCCGAGGGTGAGACCGGTGAGGGGCGCCCGCAGGAAGACGGCGACGGCGGACAGCGTGGCGGCGATGACCCAGACGATGGTCGAGACCCGCGCCACCGGGATGCCGAGCAGCGAGGCCCGTTCCCCGTTCTCGGCCGAGGCCCGTACGGCGATGCCCATGTCGGTGAAGCGGAAGAAGGCACCGAGCAACGCGCACAGGACGGCGGTGACCACGGCGGCCATGGCGAAGTCGCCGTTGAACCGGAGCGGGCCGATGTCCCAGCCGACGAGCGTCGACCACGGCGTGGTGAAGTTGTTGCTCGAGATCTGCTTGCCGACGATCGCCGTCTGCACGCCGAACTCCGCTGCCAGCAGGAGCAGCTGGACGCCGATCGTGGCGACCGTGAGGATGAGGCGCGGCGCGGTCTTGAACCGGCGGATGATGAGCCGCTCGACGAGGGCCCCGAGGGCCATGCCGCCGAAGATCACGATCGGGATCGTGAGGAAGTAGTTCACGTCCTTGCGCAGCATCACCAGCAGCGCCGCCACCGCCGGCACCGATCCGAGCTGGGCCTGGGCGAAGTTGATGATGCGGTTGGCCCGGTACACCAGGATCAGGCCCATGCCCAGGAGCCCGTAGAGCAACCCGATCGTCGCCCCGTTCAGGAAGATGGCGCGGGGGATGGGCGTGTCACGGATGCCGATGGTGAGCGGCCCGAGGTGCAGCTGGCCGAACACCACCTGCACCGCGAATTCGATCAGCACGACGTAGGCGAAGAGCAGCTTGGCGATCGGGCCCGCGACCCGGTGCCCCGTCACCTTCTGCAGCTGTCCGTTGAATTGGCCCCCCAGCCGTTGGATGGAGGGGGCGGTCACGAGGGCTTCGCCGCCACCTTGAAGGATCCGTCCAGCTCGCCGGCCGCGTAGCGGTGGCCGCCGTCGATCGGGATGTAGGCGCCCGGCTTGCCGTCGATCTCCGAGCGGGCCGCCGCATCCCAGAACACCTCTCGGAAGTCGGAGATGGCGTTGTAGTCGCCCGGCCCGAACTTGATGAGGTACACACCGGCGTTGCCGCCGGTCTCCTTCCACCCACCGCGGCGGTAGTTGGAGCCGACGTAGCCCCGCTCGAAGGTGAGGGGGTTGAGGTTCGGACCGGCCTGCTGGATGCCGCCGCCGATGAAGCCCATGTATCCGGTCAGCAGGTTGCACGAGGCGCACGGGGAACCGGAGTTGCCGGCGGCCCGCCACACCCTGGCGGCGTCCGACTGCTCGAACGGCACCGGGTTGACGAGCTGGCTCGGACCGAAGGCGTGCGTCCACTGCGCGTTGTCGTAGAGGCGGCCGAGGACGTCGTAGTCGAGCAGCCCGCCCGCCGGCACGATGTGCTCGGGGAAGTAGCTGTTCTGGGTCATGCCCTTGGTGAGGAAGGTCGGTGCGATCGGGTCGCACATGCACACGACGGTCGTCGCCTTGTTCTCGATCAGACCGGCGACGGTCACCCGGGTCTGCTCCGAGGCCCGTCCGATGTCGGAGGCGTAGGTGAAGATGGCCGGATCCTCCGTGCCGTTCGAGCAGCTCTTGACGGTGGCCTTCACCTTGCGGGCGGCCGGCAGCGTGGCGCCGTTCCCGTCGTCGGGCGTCACGATGGCGAGCTTGCGCACGGTGCTGCGGTTGCCGATCTGCGGGTGGATCACGGTGCCGGCGTTGGACGCCGGCTTACCGACCATCTTCTTGCAGTAGTACTCGGCGATCGAGTCGGCCCCCTCCTCGCCGGTCGGGAAGATGTCCCAGCGGTAGGGCCGGCGACCGGCGTAGAGCTCGGCCGCCTGGTACGGGGCGCCGACGCTGATGATGCCGTTCTGCGACCACACGTCCTGGCCGGCGACGCTGACGCCCGAATAGATGATGAACGGGTGCATCTTGACGATCTCCGAAGCCGCCGCACGGGTCTTGGCCGGATCCTCGGGGGCGCTCGGGCAGTCGCCGATCACCCGCTTCCAGACGATCTTGCGGCCGTAGAACTCGTACTGCGTGTTCATGAACTTCAGCGAGGCGTTGATCATCGCCGCCGACTCCTCTTCGGAGGCGGCGAGGCCCTGCGTGGCGAGGATGGCGTTCACCTGCTCGTTGGGCTGGCAGGAGAACCAGACCATCAGGACCTCTTTGTCGTTGACGCCCGGGTAGGTGACGCCGCCGTTGCTGCCGGTGAACTTCGGGGCGCACGGCGGGGTGTTGTAGATGACGTCGGTCTGCTGGCTGCCCTTGCAATGGCTGGTGTCGCCGGCGGCGGCGGCCGCGCCACCCCCACTGGCCGGCGCCCCCGGCGTGGCGCCGGCGGCGGTGCCGCCCGTGCCCCCCGTCGCACCCGGCTTGGCGGCCGTGCCGCCGCCGGTCGTGCCGGCCTTCCCGGTGGCGCCGGTGGTGCCACTGACGCCGCTGGCGCCGGTCGCGGCGGGATCGGTGCCGGCGTCGGGCGTCGCGCCGTCGACGACGGTGTCGTTCGTTGCTGCGGCACCGTCTGCCGGCAGTGGCGCGCCGGGAGCGGCGCCGAGCGGGCTGCCGGTGGCGAAGAGGTTCTGCGGGCTCTCTCCCTTCGAGGGGGAGAGCACGACGAACGCGGCCTGGATCATCGCCAGGGCGATGAAGGGCGCGTAGAGGCGGAGTGTGGAGCGACGCATGAAACCCCTCGTTGTTCTTCAGCTGCGACGTGTGGATGAGCCCCGTTGCTGCAGGGGACTCGAGGAAGAGTTCGCCATCGGGAGGTCAGGTTCCTGCCCTCCCGGGTGACGGTTGTCTCACCCCGGGCCGACGGTACCCGAACCCGGCCATCCACGCAGAGCAGACCTCAGGCTGTCCCACCCGACCCCTACCGTTCCTGATCGCACCGCCCTTCCCCCCACTCGAACCCCCCTCCCTCCCCGACCCGTTGCGGTTGCCCTCGTGGCGACCACAAGGGCAACGCCGAGGGCAGCGGCACGACCGGAAGGGCAACATCGACATGCACGCGCAGGAGTTCTTCGTGGGAACGAGCAGTGGACGGACCCGATCGCAGCTCCGATGGGACGTCACGAGCGGCCGGATCCACGCCGTCGGCCACGACACGTTCCGATCCGGGCCGGGACCGGCAACCCCGCTCAGCCGGTCGCTGGCGGTCGCCGTCGCCACCGACGGCGTCGTCAGCGGGGCGCTCGCCGCCGTCCTCCACCGGTCCGATGCCGGCGCCGCTCCGGTGGCCGACGTGACGGTCGACCGCACGGCCAGCGCGAAGCGGCCCGGACTCCGGCACCGGCTCCTCGCCCCCGATCGCATCGTGGAGGTGGCCGGCTTCCGCTGCACCGACGGCCTGCAGACCCTCGTCGACCTGGCCCACCGAGGCCCCGACGACGGGTGGGAGCAAGCCCTCGAATCGTTCCTGCGCCGGGGTCTCGTCACGACGAAGGCGCTCGAGGACGAGCTCCCGCACCTCGGCCGGATGCGGATGAAGGGAACGGCCCGCATCCGCCGCATACTGCTGATGCGACCCGTCGGCGCGCCGCCGACGGAGAGCCTGTTGGAGACGCTCATGGTGCAGATCGCGCGGCTGGTGCCCGGACTCGGACCTCCGCAGCGCCAGGTCGAGGTGTTCGATCGCTGGGGCGACTTCGTCGCTCGGGTGGACCTGGCCTGGCCGGAACTCGGGATCTTCATCGAGCTCGATGGGCAACAGCACGCCGGTCAGCCCGTCTACGACGCCAGTCGGGAGACCGCGGTCGTCGCCGCAACGGGGGGGTCAGCGGTGGAGGCGGCCGGCGGCGAACGCGGCGGTCTCGGCCGCGTCGAGCTGGGCCTCGACGATGTCGAGGCCGCCGTCCCAGAAGCCGGGGTCGGCGAGGTCGCAGCCGACGATGCGGCCGAGCTCCTCGGGCGGCCATCGAGCCGCCGGCGGCGAGCAGGTGGAGGTAGCGGGGCACGAAGTCCGAGCCCTGCTCCTCGTACTGGCGGTACACCGACAGGGCGAGCAGCTGGCCGTAGGCGTAGGCGTAGACGTAGCCGGGCGTGCCGATGAAGTGCGGGATGTAGCACCACCAGGTGCGGTAGCCCTCGGTGACCTCGACCGCGTCGCCGAGCATCTCGCGCCTGGGTCGCGCGCCCAGAGCGTCGCCGAAGCGGTCGACCGACAGCTCGCCCTCGGTCGCGGCGGGCGGTGTGCACGGCGTCCTCGAAGCGGTTCATCGCCGTCTGGCGGAACACCGTGGCGATGGCGCCCTCGATGTTCTCGGCCAGCAGCGCCAGCCGGTCGGCCGGGTCGGTCGACGGCCTCGAGCAGCCGTCCGAAGGTGACCGTCTCGCCGAACACCGACGCCGTCTCGGCCAGCGTGAGCGGCGTCGACTGGTGGAAGACGCCCTGCTCCCGGGCCAGGTAGGCGTGCAGGCCGTGGCCGAGCTCGTGGGCCAGGGTCAGGACGTCGCGCCGGCGTCCCGTCCAGTTGAGGAACACGTACGGGTGGCGGACGGGCACGGTGTAGGCGCAGAAGGCGCCGGCCCGCTTGCCGGGACGGGGCGGGGCGTCGATCCAGCGCTCGTCGAAGAAGCGCTGCGCCGTCGCCGCCAGCTCCGGCGAGAACGAGCCGTAGGCGTCGAGGACGATCTTGCGGGCCTCGTCCCAGCCGATCTCCTCCTCGGACTCGGCCACCGACGCCATGCGGTCGTAGTCGGCGAGGCGGTCGACGCCGAGCACCTGCGCCTTGAGCGCGTACCAGCGCTGCGGGATGTCGTAGCGCGCCTGCACGGCCTCGACCAGCGCCTGCGACCGACTCGTCGCGCGCCTCGTTGGACAGGTTCCGCGAGGAGATCCACGTCGGGTAGCCGCGGAGCCGGTCGTCGACGGCCTTGTCGGCCAGCAGCGTGTTGAAGATGAAGGCCCGGGTGCGCAGGCCCGGGCGCAGCCCGGCGGTGACCGCCTCCGCGGCGGCGCGTCGCACCTCGCGGTCGGGCGACGACAGCCGCGACAGGCCCTCTCGAGGGTGCCGACGCGCCCGTCGTCGAGCTCGACCTCGATCGTCGAGTGCAGCTCGCGAACAGGCGGGCCCACGCCGAGCGGCCGGTGACGGCCTTCTCGGTGAGGATCTGCTCCTCGGGCTCGGACAGCAGGTGGTCCCGGTACCGCCGGGCGCCGGCCAGGTGGTGGCGGCAGAAGGCCAGCCGCTCGTCGGCCAGCAGCGCGTCGGCGTGCTCGTCGGGCAGGGCCGCCCACTCCAGCTCGAAGAAGATCAGCTTGGTGGTGATCGCCGTCGCCCGCTCCTGCACCTTCTGCATCAGGGCGCCCCGGGCGGCGTCGGTGGTGTCGGTGGCGAAGCGGAGCGAGGCGTAGGCGCCGGCCTGCCCGATCGTCTCCTCGAGATCGGCCATGGCCGTCATCACCTCGGCGAGGGCCGGCCCGTCGATGACGGCGACGTGCCCCGCAACCCGGCCAGCTCGTCCGCCTTGGCGTCGGCCTCGTCGAGCAGCTCGAACACGGCGGCCTCCTGTCGCCCCGTCCGTCGAGGAGGTGCGACAGGTCCCAGGTGACCTCGTTGACGTCGGTGGCGCTCATGCCCCCGAAGCGTAGGAGACTCCTCGGGTGGCCCTCCCGTACGACCAGCGCCCGATCGACGCCACGCCCGTCCACACAGAGGACCTGCCGCCCCTGCCCCAGCGCGACCGCAACATCCCGGCGACGGCGTGGGTCGAAGCGCCGGCCCCGCTCCTCGAGTTGGGCGTCCCCTTCGAGGGCGAGGAGGCCCTCTACAAGCGGCGCATCGGCGGGTGGCTCCTGTGGCGTTCGGGACCCGCCACCAAGGCCGACGCCGCCTACCTGGCGCTGTGGCACGACGACCTCGGCCGCACCCACGCCTTCCGGCTCTTCGCCGACGGGACGGGCGACGGCGCCGGCCCCAGCGGCACCCGCCACACCCGCTTCCGGACGTGGAAGGAGGACCTCCGGGACCATCAGCCGGAGGGGTAGCGGCTATTTCCCCTACGGACGTAGGGGAAATAGGATGGAGGCGTGGTCGCCCCGCTCTTCCAGATCGAGAACCTCCACGTCAGCGTGGATGGCCAGGAGATCCTCAGGGGTGTCGACCTGAGCGTCGGCGCCGGCGAGGTGCACGCCCTCATGGGGCCGAACGGCAGCGGGAAGTCGACCCTCGCCAACGCCCTGTTGGGCAACACCGATTACACCGTCACCGAGGGCCGCATCGTCTTCCAGGGCGACGACATCACCGACTGGCCGACCGACGTGCGAGCCAAGGCCGGGCTGTTCCTGGCCTTCCAGTACCCGGAGGAGGTGCCGGGCGTCCCGGTCATCCAGTTCCTCCGCCAGGCCATGGGTGCCCGCAAGGGCCTCGACGACATGTCCGTGCTGGAGACGCGCCTGGCGATCATGGAGTGGATGAAGCGCCTGGAGATGGATCCGGCGTTCGGCGACCGCTACCTCAACGAGGGCTTCTCGGGCGGCGAGAAGAAGCGCAACGAGATCCTGCAGATGGCGATGCTCGAGCCGTCGATGGCCATCCTCGACGAGACCGACTCCGGCCTCGACATCGACGCCCTGCGGATCGTGGCCAAGGGTGTCAACGAGGTGCGGGCGGCCCGACCGGCGATGGGCGTGCTCCTCATCACCCACTACCAGCGCATCCTCCAGGCCCTCCAGCCCGACGTCGTCCACATCCTCGTGGACGGACGGGTGGTCGACACGGGCGGACCCGAGCTGGCCGAGCGCCTCGAGGGCGAGGGGTACGAGGCATGGCGCTGACGCCCGACAGCCTGGACGTGGCGACGATCAAGAAGGACTTCCCGATCCTCGACCAGCAGGTGAACGGCCACCGGGCCGTCTACCTCGACAGCGCCGCCAGCAGCCAGAAGCCCACGGCCGTGCTCTCGGCCATGACCGAGTACTACGAGACGACCCACGCCAACGTCCATCGCGGTGTCTACGCGTGGGCCGAGGAGGCGACGGCGCGCTACGAGGCCAGCCGCACCAAGGTCCGCCGGTTCATCGGCGCCCGCAGCGACCGCGAGGTCATCTTCACCAAGAACGTGACCGAGGCCATCAACCTGGTCTCGAACAGCTGGGGCCGAGCCAACCTCCGGGCCGGCGACGCCGTCCTCCTCACCGAGATCGAGCACCACGCCAACCTCGTCCCCTGGCTCATGCTCAAGGAGTCGCTCGGGATCGAGCTGCGCTACCTGCCCCTGGGCGAGGACGGTCAACTCGACCTCACCGACCTCGACCGCCTCGTCGACGGCGTGAAGCTGGTGGGGATCACGGCCATGTCGAACGTCCTCGGCACCATCACCCCCGTCGCCCGCATCGCCGAAGCCGCCCATGCCGCCGGCGCCGTCGTCCTGGTCGACGGAGCCCAGTACGTCCCTCACCTCGCCACGGACGTGCTCGCTCTCGGCGCCGACTTCTTCGCCTTCACCGGTCACAAGATGCTCGGGCCGACGGGCATCGGCGTCCTCTGGGCGAAGGAGGAGCTGCTCGACGCCATGCCGCCGTTCCTCGGCGGCGGCGACATGATCCGCGACGTCCGCCTCGACGGGTACACCCCCAACGAGTTGCCGTGGAAGTTCGAGGCCGGCACGCCGCCGATCGCCGAAGCCATCGGGTTGGGCGTGGCCATCGACTACCTCACCGCCCTCGGGATGGACGCCGTCCGCCGGCACGAGATCGAGACGACGGCCTACGCCATGCGCACCCTCACCGAGCGCCACGGCGACCGTCTCACCATCCACGGCCCGGTCGAGCCCGACATGCGCGGCGGCGTGTTGAGCTTCGCCTTCGCCGACCTCCATCCCCACGACATCAGCCAGGTCCTCGACTCCCACGGCGTGTGCGTCCGGGCCGGCCACCACTGCGCCAAGCCCCTCATGCGCAAGCTCGGCGTGGGCGCCACGGCGCGGGCCTCGTTCTACGTGTACAACGATGCAGCCGACGTGGATGCACTGGGCGAGGCGCTGACCGACGCCGCCGCCTTCTTCGGTTAGGAGACCAACCCGTGCCCGGCCTCGAAGACCTCTATCGCGAGATCATCCTCGACCACTACCGCTCCCCGCGGAACCGCGGCGAGCTGGAGACGCCCCCGGCCGTCAGGACCGAGGGCTTCAATCCGCTGTGCGGTGACGAGATCGTCGTCTACCTCGACGTCGAGGACGGCCGGGTCGCCAACATGAAGATCGGCGGGCAGGGCTGCTCGATCAGCCAGTCGTCGGCGTCGATGATGTCGGCGGCCGTGAAGGGCAAGACGGTCGAGGAGGCTCGGGCCCTGATCCGGGCCTTCAAGGCGATGATGTCGATCCACGAGCGGGCGCTCGACGCGGAAGGTCGCGAGACGGGCGACGCCGAGGCCGTCGCCCCGGATCCCGACGGTCAAGCTCGGCGACCTCGAGGCCCTCCAGGGCGTCGTGAAGTTCCCGGTCCGGATCAAGTGCGCCACCCTCTCCTGGAACACCCTGGCCCAGGGTCTCGACGAGGCCGGCGCCTCGGCGTGAGCGGCGCGGGGACGAAGGACGATCCCTGGACGCTGCAGACCGCCCCGGGCACCTCCAGCTACGAGATGTGGAGGGACGAGGAGGCCGACCCTCCGGCGCTGGTCTGCCAGGTGGGGAAGACGCAGCTGCGCTACCGACTCGAGGCCATCGTCGACCTCCACCGGATGCTGCAGGAGCACGGCGACTGGATGCCGCTCGGCGCGGCCGACGAGCAGAAGCCGGCCGCCGCCGGAACCGTGGAGGCGTGGGGCCGCAGCGACGAGAACCCCGTGGGCGGCTGGTACGGGCTCCGGAAGGGCTATCGCGGGCGGTTCGGGATGTACCTCCCGCCGCTGCTCGAGGAGCTCGGCCTCGTGGACCTCGAGCACCAGCCCCGCAACAACCGGGTCCGGGCGTCGTCGGGGCCCGTCCAGGACGCCGACGTAGGCTGAGCGGCACCCCAACCAACCCGGAGGTGTCCCGAGTGAAGGTCGTCGTCGACTTCGATCTGTGCCAGAGCAACGGCATCTGCCAGGGGATGGCGCCGGAGGTGTTCGAGGTCCGCGACGACGGCTACCTCTACGTCCTCCAGGAGCAGCCCGACGAATCGCTCCGCAAGAAGGTCGAATCGGCGGTGAACTCCTGCCCCGTGCAGGCGATCTCCGTCGTCGAGGAGTAGCCACCTCCCACTTCTAGGATCGGGCCGTGCCCGTCGCCGCCCTCCGCCCGCTCCGGCACCGATCCTTCGCCGTCATCTGGACGGGGAGCCTGGTGTCGAACATCGGCACGTGGATGCAGACCGTGGCCGTCGGCGCCCTGGTCACCGGCGTGACCCGCAACCCGGTGTGGACGGCGGCGACGTTCGTGGCCGGCTTCCTCCCCAACGGGATCCTGGCGCCGATCGGCGGCGCGCTGGCCGATCGCCTCGACCGCCGGCGGTTCTCGATCGCGGCCACCGCGGTCGAAGGCCTGATCGCCGCCACCCTTGCGCTCGTCGTCGCCCGGGGCAGCACCGACCCGTACCTCATCACCGCCCTGGTCTTCCTGGCCGGCTGCGTCGGCGCCCTCCGCATGCCCTTCCAGCAGGCGATGCTCCCCGACCTCGTGCCGGACGAGGACGTGGTCGGCGCCATCAGCCTCGGTTCCGCGCAGTGGAACCTCGGACGGGTCATCGGTCCTGCCCTGGCCGGGCTGGTCATCGTCGCCGGCTCCTACGCCGCGGCCTTCGCCATCAACGCCGTGTCGTTCGTCGCCGTGATCGTCGCATTCGCCTTCGTCCGGGTGCCCTCACCCGTCGCCGACGGGACCACCCGCCTCTTGGCCCACCTGCGAGCCGGGGTCGGCACCGTCCGCCGCGATCCCGCCCTTCGCGCCGCGATGGCCTGCATCGCCCTCGCCGCCGCGTTCGCCGCACCGTTCATCGCGCTGATCCCGGCCTTCGCCGCCTTGCTGACCGACGGCAGTCGCACCGCCCTCGCCGGGGCGACCGGCGCCCTGACCACGGCGCAAGGGATCGGAGCCGTTGCTGCATCGCTCCTCTTTCCGACCCTCGTGGAACGCTTCGGACGGAAGCGGATGCTCCTCCTCGTGCTCGGCCTGACCCCGGTGGCACTGGTGCCCTACGCACTCGCACCGACCGTGGCCTTCGCCGCCGGCGCCATCGTGGTGGTCGGTGCGGCCTACATCTGCATCCTGTCCGGGCTCTCGGCCGTGATGCAGCTGCGGGCGCCGGCCGAGTACCGCGGGCGGGTGCTGAGCCTCTACTTCGCCACGCTCTCGATCGTGTTCCCGCTCGGCGCGCTCGTCCAGGGCGTGCTCGCCCGCCGCGTCGGGCTTCGAGCGACGACCATCGGCGGAGCCGTGGTGCTCCTGGCCGCACTCGGTGGGTTGGCGGTGCGGCGACCTTCGCTCTTCGCGGCGCTCGACGACGAGCCCGGAGTGGACGACGACGTGGAGCTGCCCGTGGTGAGCGACGCCGCCGTCGCGCAGGCGGCGGGATGACGTCGACGACTCGCCGCCCCGTGGTCGTGCTCCGGATGGCCGAAGGACTGGCCGGCGCCGCCTTCACCGACGCGCAGCGGGACCGCCTGGCGGCCGTCGCCGACGTCGTCGTCGACGAGGACGACGAGCCCGCCGCCGCGCGCCAGGCCGAGGTCGTGCTCGGTCACTGGGGCTGCCCCCGCCTCGATGCCGCCGCGCTCGACCGGCTACCCCGCCTGCGCCTCTTCGCCTACGCCGCCGGCACGGTCAAGGCGATCGTCACCCCGGAGGTGTGGGCCCGCGGCATCACCGTCACGTCCGCCGCCGCCGCCAACGCCGTGCCCGTCGCCGAATACACCCTCGCGGCCATCCTCTTCGCCAACAAGGGGGTGTTCGCGAGCCGGGAACGGCTGCGCGATCCGTCGCTCCGCACCCGCCGGCCCCGGCCCCTCGGCAACTACGGCAACCGGGTCGGACTGATCGGCGCCTCGCTCGTCGGCCGGCGGGTCATCGAGCTGTTGGCCCCCTTCGACCTCGACGTCGCGGTCGCCGACCCGTTCCTCACACCAGACGAGGCCACTGCGCTCGGCGTCGTGAAGATCGAGGTGGACGAGCTGATGGCCACCTCTGCGGTGGTGTCGATCCACGCCCCCGACCTCCCGTCCACCCGCCACCTGGTGGACGCGGCCGGCCTGGCCCTCCTGGCGGACGGGTCCACGTTGGTGAACACGGCCCGGCCGGCGTTGGTCGACCAGGACGCCCTCCTCGCCGAGCTCGCGACCGGGCGGATCTCGGCCGTGCTCGACGTCACCGACCCCGAGCCGCTGCCCGTCGACCACCCCCTTCTGGCCCGGCCGAACGCGTTCGTGACGCCCCACGTCGCCGGCGCGCTCGGTGGTGAGCTCGAGCGGCTCGCCGATCTCGCCATCACCGAGATCGAGCACTTCGCGCTCGGGCAACAGGCGCTCCACCCGGTCACCGCGGCCGACCTGGAGCGGATCGCGTGAAGGTCGGCCTCTGCTCGGTCACCTTCCGTGCGCTGGCGCCGGCCGACGTCGTTCGCATCGCCGTGGACGCCGGCATCGAGGGGATCGAGTGGGGCGGCGACGTGCACGTGCCGCCGGGCGCCATGGACGTGGCCGCCGAGGTCGCCGTTCGCTGCGCCGACGCCGGCATCCCCGTCGCGTCGTACGGCTCCTACCTCGCGGCGGGGAAGTCGGCGGCCGCTCGACTGGCGCCCGTGCTCGAGACCGCGCTCGCCCTCGGCGCGCCGAACGTCCGGGTGTGGTGCCCGTTCGGCGCCCCGCCGGGCCACGACGACGAGCTGTTCGCCTCCGCCGCCGAGGCCCTCTCCCGCTGGACGGCCGAGGCCGGCGGCGCCGGCCTGACCCTCTCCCTGGAGTTCCACGTGAACACGTTCACCGAGACGGCGGCGGGCACCGCCGCGTTGCTCGATGCCGCCGGCCGGCCCCCGGGGCTGTTCTCCTACTGGCAGCCGGTGGACGGGCGATCTCCCCTCGACGAGCTGGCCGGCGTGGCGGCCGACGTCAGCCACCTCCACGTCTTCCACTGGCAGCCCGACGGCGAGCGCCTCCCGCTCACGGACGGCGACGGGGTCTGGCCGGCGCTCCTCGGCACGTCCCTCGGCGAACGTTGGCCCCGCGACCGGTACACGTTCCTCGAGTTCGTCCGACACGACGACCCGAGCCAGTTGCGCGCCGACGCCGCCACGCTGCGCGGATGGCTCCAAGGCCGAGGCGGGGGCGTCGCATGACCCTCCAGGACCGGCTCGTCGCGTTCGCCGTCGCTCGGGTCGAGTCGCTCGTCGCCGCCCACCTCCCCGACCTCCGGATCCCGGGGGTGTTCGCCGGGCACCTGGTGGGCGCCGACGTGCGGGCCGACCTCGCCTTCACCATCGGGCTCCTCGGCCGCGCCGGCGTCGGATCGGTGGCCGGGCGGCCGATCGTCGACGCCCTCCGGGTGGTCCTCGCACCGACCGACGGCGTCCGCACCCACTCGTTCTTCTCCTATCGCGTGGCCGAGACGCTGCTCCGCAACGAAGGCCTGCTCGATCGCTTCGACGACGAGACCCGCGCCCGTGTGCTCGAGGCGTGCGACTCGACCTCGTTCATCGAACGGCTCCACGCCGGCCAGCTCCCCCGCAACTACGCCGCCGTCCTGCTCCGGTGCGAGGTGGCCCGCCAGCGCCTCGGGCTCGAGGTCGATCCCGGCGTGCTCGACGATCTCACCGAGCGGACCGTCGCCCTCCTCGACGCCAACCCCGGCGGGTACCTCGACGACGCCGTCTCCCGCATCGGCCGCTACGACATCTACTCCGGCGACATCTACCTCTTCACCGAGCCGATGGCCGACCGCCTCGGCGACGTCTGGCGCCACGGGGCCCGCGCCGCCCTCGACCTCGTCGAGCGGGTCGGGGCCACCAACGGCGCGGCTGTTCCCTGGGGCCGCTCCATCGGCGCGCTGGCGACCTGCCTCACCATCGAGCTGGCCGGGCTCGCCGCCGGCCACGGGTTGGTGGAGGACCCGGGACCCTGGCTGGCACGCGGCGATCATGCCTTCGACCGCCTCGCCCGGTGGTTCGCAGCCGATGGGCTCGTCACCGCCCACCAGCACCGCTCCACCTTCGGGTATCGCGGCCCGTTCCGCCGCCTCCAGATGACCCTCGACTGCCTCGGGAAGCTCGCCGACACGGCGGGCGTCCTGATCGACGCCGGCGCCGGTGCGGCGCCGGAGCTGGCGACCGGCGACCTGTTCCCGCCGCGCGACGAGCTCATCCGGTTCGAGGTCGATCGGCCGGCCGCCGTCTGGACCTACCGCTCCCCCGACCTCGCCTTCGTCCTCCCGATCGTCGGGTCGACCGTCGGCGACTACCTCCCGACCCCGAGGAACCCCGGCCTCTTCGAGGTGCCGGTCGATGCCGACCTGCCGACGGGGGTGCCGTCGATCTTCCGGCGGGGAGTCCGCCACACCAGCGGCATGCTCCCCTCCGCCATCGACAAGACCGACGGCGGTCTCGTGCTCACCTACGACGGGTTCCCCCGATCACACCAGTTCGAGCTTCCCGACGACGCCCCGTCGCCGCTGCCCGGCCGGCGCACGGTGCGCTACCGGGTCGAGGGCCGGACGCTGCACGCCGACGAGGAGCTCCGCTTCGAGCCGGCTGAGCGGCCCCACGCCCTGGCCGTGCAGCTCACGGAGACGGCCGGCCGACCCCTGCGGGTCGAGTTCCGCGCCGACCAGCCCCATGCGGTGACCACCGTGGACGTGTCAGGACTCAAGGAGTACCGCAGCTTCTGGGCCGAGCTGCCCACCGTCCACCAGATCGACGTGGACCCGGCCCCGGTCGTGCACCTCGGCTGGTCGGTGACGCCGAAGCTCCGGATCCTCACGACCGGCCTCACCCACCACTACCACCGCGGCGTCTACGACCCGCTGGTGGCGGCCGGCGCGGTCGTCGACCGGCAGATCTCGACGACTCGGCTGTTCGGCGACGACGCCTACCTCGACGACTGGGACCTGTTCCACCTGCACTGGCCGGAGTGGTTCATCGGGCCCGACATCGGCCGGCACCGCGCCGCCGTCGAGCGGCTCCGGGCCGCCGGCGTCCGCATCGTCTGGACCCAGCACAACCTCGTCCCCCACGACAAGGATCCTCGTCTGCCGGACATCTACGACCTGTGGGCCGGCGCCGCCGACGGCATCGTCCACCACAGCGACTACGGCCGCCGGCGGGTCGAGGATCGCTACGGGTTCCGCCCCGATGGCCTCCACCGCGTCATCCCCCACCTCCACTTCGGCCATCTCGGCGGTGCGGGCGAGGACACCGACACGGGCGCGACGGACGGACCGATCCGCCTCGGGGTCCTCGGTGCCCCCCGCCAGGAGAAGGACGTGCAGGCCGTGCTGGACGCGTTCGCCCGCACCACCCGCACCGACCTCGAGCTCCACGTGTGGTCGCTGCGAGGGGACGAGACGGTGCCCGACGACCTGCGGATCCACACCGAGACCTACCGCATGGTCGACCGGGACCTCTACGACGCCCGGCTCCGGTCGCTCGACGCACTGATCCTGCCCTTCGCCGAGTCCGACATGATCACGACCGGCACCGTCGGGGACGTCGTCGGCGCCGGCATCGCCGCGGTCGTGTCGGATTGGGGATACCTGGCCGAGGCGCTGGGTCCGGCCGGGATCCCGTACGGCGACGACCTCACCGCCACCCTGCAGGGGCTCGATCGCCGGCGGCTGGCGACGGCCGCGGCGGCGGCGCGCGACCGTCGTGGCGACTACGACCACGAGCGGGTCGCTGCCCTCCACCTCGACCTCTTCGAAGCGGTCGGCACGACCCGCCTCTAGAGAAAGATTCGCTGCCGGGCCGACCTCCTTCCATACTGGAGCGTCGTACGACGTCTGGAAGGTTTCCCGTTGCGCGCCTCACTTCCCCATCGCCTCTTCGGCACCGCCCTGCTCCTCGCGCTCGTGGCCGGGGCCTGCTCGGGTTCCGCCGCGCAGGATGCGGCTTCTGCGCCCTCGTCGACGACGACGTCCTCCACGTCGTCGTCCACCACGACGACCGAGGCGCCGACCACGACCACCGAGGCCCCCGCCCCCACGACCACCGCCGCGCCGGCACCCAAGGTCGTCGGCCGGGGCGCCAAGGGCGCCGAGGTGCAGGCCATGGAGCAGAAGCTGGCCGCCCTGAAGTTCGACACCGGCAAGGTCGACGGCACCTTCGACGCCGCCACCGGCCATGCCGTGATGGCCTTCCAGAAGGCATTCGGCCTGCAGCGCACGGGCACCGCGACCGAGGACGTCCTCGCGAGGATCGCGGCCTCCGGTGAGCCCGAGCCCATGCTGGCGAGCGGCGGCGCCAACCGCGTGGAGATCGACCTCAAGAAGCAGGTGCTGCAGCTCTACAAGGGTGGCGCCCTGGTGCGGGTCCTGTCCGTCTCCACCGGGAACGAGAAGCGCTACTGCGTCGAGGGCGAGTGCGACGTCGCCATCACCCCCGGCGGCTCGTACAAGGTCAACCGGCGCATCCGCGGTCTGGCGGGTCAGCCAGCTGGGCGAGCTCTACAACCCGCTGTACTTCAACGGCGGCATCGCCATGCACGGCGTCGCCTCGGTGCCGGCCACGCCGGCCTCGCCACGGCTGCGTCCGCATCCCGATGAACAGCTCGTCTGGTTGTTCGACAACGTGCCCAACGGGACGCCCGTCTACGTCATCGGCGGCAAGAAGGCGCCCGGTGCCGTTCAACGAGCAGGCGCCGCCGGCCAGCGAGGAAGCCCCGCCGCCCACGGCCGCGCCCTCGACCACCGCCGCCCCGACGACGACCACCGCCGTCGCACCGACCACGGCGCCGGCACCGGCGCCGACCACCACCGCGGCACCGACCTCGACCACCATCGTCCCGACCACCGCGCCGCCCGAGACGACCACCACTACCGCCGCCCACTAGCGACCCCGCGACGGGCCGCCCCCGTCGCCCCAGATCCTCTTCGCCCGGAGCTGTTGATCGAGGGTTCTCGGGCGGAAGTGGCGACACTTCCGCCCGATGAACCGGCTCGGATGAGCCGGCGAGGCGGACCGGCACGGAGACGTTCGAGGCCTTGGCCATGAGCTCCATCTCCTAGATGATGCAGTCGAGCAGGTGGTCGAGGTCGGGCACCAGCTCGCGGCAGGCGACGAGGCCGAAGTCGAGGGTGTCGAGGTAGCTCTGCACGGTGATGTTGAGGCCCTGGCCGTCGACGATGGTCGACACCGGGTAGTAGTGCAGGAGCTTGGCGCCGGCGGCGTAGAGCGGCTCGCGGGGGCCCGGGCACGTTCGAGATCACCAGGTTGACCGGCGGGTCGAAGCGGTCGCCGAGCGGAGCCGGGTGGCCATGCGCATGGCGCGGGCGAACACCGCCGGCGGGGGGAACTGGGTGAAGTCGGTGAGCGTCTCGGCCGGGCACGGCGTCGAACAGGCCCTTGGCCGCCGACCATCGCCTCGTGGACCTTGCGCACCCGCTCGAGCGGGTCGGGCTCGTCGGTGGGCAGCGCGGCGAAGATGCGCCGAGACCCGGTTGGTCCAGCTGCTCGGCCTCCTCGCCGGTGCGGATCGACACCGGCACCATGGCCACGAGCGGGCTCGTCGGGCAGGGCGTCGTGCTCCTCGAGCTACGTGCGCAGGCCGCCGGCGCAGACGGCCATGACGACGTCGTTGACGGTGGCGCCCATGGCGTTCTTGATGTCCTTGACGGCCTCGAGCGAGCGTCGAGCGGAAGGCGAAGCGGCGGTGCGGCGGTGATCGTGCGCGTTGAACGGCGTCCGCGGCGGGCCCGGAGCGTAGGCAGCGGCCGGCGGCGGGTCGACGTCCTCGTCGTCGAGCCGGCGGCCGACGTTGAGCAGCGTGCCGAGCGGGCCGCGCAGGCTGTCGCGCACCTGGTTGGCGGCGGCGACCAGCACCGGGTTGCGGGTGGCCTTGCCCGAGCTCGCGGGCGGTGCGGGCGCCGAGCAGCACGAGCGCGGCCCGGCTTGCGGGCCAGGTTGGCCGCAGCCGCGGTGCAGCACCTCGGCGTCGGTCGGCACGCGCTCGGGCTTCCACTCGGCTCGGCTCGGCGGCGCGATGCGTCGCCCTCCGGGGTCGGCGTCGAGCATCAGCGTCAGCAGCTCGGCGCCGGACGCGCCGTCGACGGTGGCGTGGTGGACCTTGGTGAGGATGGCGAAGCGGTCGTCGGGCAGGCCCTCGATGACGTAGCTCTCCCACAGCGGGCGGCGCCGGTCGAGCGGGCGGCCGATGATGCCGGGCCACCAGCTCGCCCAGCTGCTCGTCGGTGCCCGGGGGGCGGCAGCGCGGTGTGGCGCACGTGGAAGTCGAGGTCGAAGTCGGGGTCGTCGACCCAGTACGGGTGGTCGAGGCCGAACGGCACCTCGCGCAGGCGGCGGCGCAGCGGCTCGAGCAGGTGGAGGCGCGCTCGATGCTGGCCTCGCCAGGCCGCGAGCGGGTCGTAGTCCGGGTCGTCGGGCCGCTCGAAGATCGAGAAGCTCGACACGTGGCCGAACTGGCTGCGCCGTCTCCATGTAGAGGAACGTGGCGTCGAGACCGGTCAGCTGCTTCATCTGTGTGTTCTCCAACCCTCGGCCGTCGCTGCGACCGGAGCCTACGCCAGAGGGTCGGCGAAGGGGTCGGCCGCCGGCGGCCGCAGCCTGCTCCTTCGCGCCGTACGGGGCGTAGCCCGTCACCTCGAGCTCGTCGGCCAGCTCGGGACCGCCCGTCTTGCACGATGCGGCCGCCGGACAGGACGTGGACGACGTCGGGCTTCAGCTCGAGGAGGAGGCGGGTGTAGTGGGTGATGGCCAGCACGCCGAGGCCGGTCTCGGTCGTCAGCCTCCTCGACCCGCCGGCTCACGTCGCGCAGCGCGTCGACGTCGAGCCCGGAGTCGAGCTCGTCGAGGATGGCGATCTTGGGCTCGAGCACGGCGAGCTGCAGCGTCTCGTTGCGCTTCTTCTCGCCGCCGGAGAGGTCGACGTTGAGGGCCCGGGTGAGGAACCGCTCGTCGAAGCCGATGCGCACGGCCTCCTCCCGCGCCCGGGCCACGACGGCCTGGCGGTCGCGGCCGCCGGCCACCGCCGCCTCCTCGAGCGGTCTCGAACAGGCTCACGCCGGGCACCTCGGTCGGGTACTGCATGGCCAGGAAGAGGCCGGCGTGGGCCCGCTTCCACGTCGGCAGCTCGAGCAGCTCGACGCCATCGAGGGTGACCGACCCGCCGAGCACCGTGTAGCCGGGGCGGCCCATGATCACGTGGGAGAGGGTGCTCTTGCCCGAGCCGTTCGGGCCCATGACGGCATGGACCTCGCCGGAGCGGACGGTGAGGTCGACGCCCTTGAGGATCTCCCGGCCCGACACGCCGGCCCGCAGCCCCCGAATAACCAACTCACTCATGCGGGGCTCACGATCACGTCGTCGCCGGAGACGGTGACGTCGTAGACGGGGACGGGTTGGGTGGCGGGGAGCGTGTTCGGTTCGCCGGTGGTCAAGCTGAAGGCGCTTCCGTGGCGCCAGCACTCGATGGCGAGCTCGTCCTCGACGATCTCGCCTTCGGCCAACGAGTAGTCCTCGTGGCTGCAGGTGTCCCCGAGGGCGTAGAAGTCGTCGCCGATCCGGACCACGCAGATCTTGTGGCCGCCGACGTCGAAGCGCCGGGCCTCGCCGGGCGCGAGGTCGTCCTTGGCGCACACCCGCAGCTCAGGCACCGGCCACCTCGGCCTTGGCCAGCTTGACGGCGACGGCGGCCCGGAGCGGCTCCCGCACGCCCTCGACCGGCACCTCGCGCACGACGTCGTCGAAGAACCCGAACACGATCAGGCGCTGGGCCACCTCGGTCGGCACGCCGCGGCTCTCGAGGTAGAAGACGTGCTCCTCGTCGACGGGACCGGTGGCCGCCGCGTGCCCACAGCTCTTGATGTCGTTCTCGTTGACGATCTCGAGGTTCGGCACGGAGTCGACGTGGGCGCCGTCGGCCAGCACGAGGTTGCGGTTGGCCAGGAACGACTCGGTGGCCTTGGCGCCCTCGTGGACCCGGATCATCCCGGTGTAGACGGCATGGGCCGTGTCGACCACCGCCCCCTTCAGCAGGAAGTTGCTGGCGGTGCGGTTGGCCCGGTGGTCCTGGAGGGAGCGGAAGTCGTGGACCTGGTCGTCCTCGCCGAAGTAGAGGCCGGCGATCTCGGCCGAGGCGGCCTGCTCGGCCAGCTGGGCGTCGATGTACAGGCGGGCGTAGGTGCCGCCCAGGGCGGCGGTCCAGATGCGGGTCGTGGCGTCGCGCCCGGGGTGCACGAGGAGGTGCCCGGTCGACCAGGTGCCGATCTCGAAGTCCTGGACGTTGACGTACCGGACGTTCGCAGCGGGCCCGGAGCGCAGCTCGACGACGGCACTGACGAAGGCCATGCCGCCGCCGGTCGACGCCCAGTGATCGAGGAGGGTCACCTCGCTCTGCTCGCCGGCATCGATGACGACGTGCGGGAAGCCGGCCGTGCCGCCCCCGGAGGCGAGCTGCAGCACCACGATCGGTCCGTCCACGACGACGCCACGCGGGATGGTGATGGTGACGACGTCGGCCACGAACGCGTCGTGGAGGGCGGTGAGCGCGTCCGGATCGGGAACGGGGAGCAGCTCCGGGGCGGAGCCGTCGGCCGCGGCCGCCACCGTGACGCCGGCGCTGCGGGCCGAGTCGGCCAGCTCGACCGTGGTCAAGCGCCCGTCGACCAGCACGACGAGGGCGGCCCGGTCCTGGACCGCGTCCACGAACGGAGAGGCGAAGCGGGCCGACGCAGCCGGGGAGGCCGTCGTGGCCGGCTCGAAGGCGTCGAGGTCGAGGGTACCGATGGGCGTGTAGCGCCACAGCTCGTCCTCGACCGTCGGGAAGGGGGTCGTGACGAAGCGCTCGGCCGCCGCCGCCCGGCGGGCGCGCAGCCACGCGGGCCCCTCCAGGGCGATGGCTCGTTCGACGGTGAATGCGCTCAATCGGGTTCTCGACTCGCGGAAGGGGGAAGCGACGAGCGCCTCCCCGAGGCCGGATCCTAGGCGGGGTCTCGGAGTTGGCTACAACGTGAAGCGGCCTTCGGCACAGGCGGCGACCCGCCCGCCGACCCGCACGTTCCCGGGTTCGGCATGCACCTCGATGCGACACGGTCGACCCATCTCGGCGCCTTGCCGGACGACGAGGTCCTCGTCACTCCCCCACAGGCGCCGGGCCAACAGCCCGAAGGGGCCGGCGGCCGAGCCGGTGCCGGCGTCCTCCCACATCACCGGTCCGGGCACCCAGAGTCTGGCGTGCAGCGTGGCGTCGTCCACCCGCCGGACGACGCCGACCCCGACGCTCCGGGAGCTGAGCGGACGCGTCGCGGCCCACAGCGCCCCGGCATCGGGCCGGAGCCGGTCGAGCGGCGCGGCCTCGTCGACCGCGACCAGGACGTGCTGGGTGCCGGCGAGGTCGATCAGGGTGGCGTGGCGGACCATCGCCGGCGCCAGGCCGAGGGCGGCGCCGAGCTCCTCCGGGTAGACCTCGGTGAACGTGGGGTCGGGCTGGCCCATGACCGCGCCCGCCTCCGATGCCTCGACGACGACGGTGGCGCCGGGCGAACGCTGGGTCCACCGGCCCGGCCCGAGCGCCCAGGCCGATCCGATCGAGGGGTGCCCGGCGAAGGGCAGCTCCACACTGGAGGTCCAGATGCGGACGTCGTAGGTGCCGTCGCCGGTGACGCTGACGAAGGTCGTCTCGCTCAGGTTCACCTCCCGTGCGATGGCCAGCATGGCCTCGTCGTCCTCGACGGGATCGAGCACGACGCACAGGGCGTTGCCGGCCAGCGGTCGGTCGCTGAAGACGTCGACGATCCGGTAGCGGAGCGAGGTCACCGACCGGGACGGCGCCGGAACTTGTCCTTGAGGCGGTCGAGGATCCCGGCCTCCCCCCGCTCCCGGGCCCGCTGCTTCTCGACCTCCCGGAGGATCTCCGGGCCGGCCACGTTCAGGATGTCCTCGGCCTCGTCCAGGAGCGCGGCCGCATGGTCGTTGAGCTCGATCATGTCCGGCTCCGGCGGGGTGTGCGGGCGGACGAGGCCCTCGATGGTCCACCCCACGTCGGCCATGCGACGCTCGTAGCGCGGGCAGTCCTCCGGGCACCGCCACGGCGCCTCCGGGGCGAGGTCGAGCACGCAGAAGCGGGCGACCTCCCCGGAGGCGTACGTGCGGCTCTGGAAGTGCTTGCAGTGCTCCCGCATCGGCACGGCGAGACGCTCCGGGTCCCGGGTTCGCTAGCGGCTGCGGAGCTTCGACAGCAGGCGCAGCAGCTCGAGGTACAGCCAGACCAGCGTCACCAGCAGGCCGAAGGCGGCGTACCACTCCATCCACTTCGGGGCGCCGTTCTGCACGCCCCTCTCGATGAGGTCGAAGTCGAGGAGGAGGTTGGCCGACGCGATGCCGACGACGACGAGGCTGAAGAGGATGCCGACCGGACCGGAGTCGTGGATGAAGGGCACGTTGGCGCCGAACAGGTTGGCCACGATGGACACCAGGTACACGACCATGACGGCGCCGGTGGCGGCGATGATCCCTCGGCGGAGCCGGTCGTCGACCTTGACGATCCGCTTCGAGTACAGGCCCAACATCACGGCGAAGACGCCACCGGTGAGCAGGACGGCCTGCAGCACGATGCCCTCGTAGCGGGCGTTGTAGAGGGCCGAGATCGCACCGAGGACGAGGCCCTCGAGGGCGGCGTAGACGGGCGCCGTGTAGGGCGAGAGCCGCGGCTTGAAGATCGTGACCATGGCCACGGCGAAGGCGCCGAGCAGGACCGGGAGCAACCAACCGGGGAAGGACGTGACAACGCCGTCGACCACGTCGACCGACTGCCAGCCGAACCAGCCGGCGGCCAGCACGATCGGGCCCAGGACGAGGCCGCGGAGGACCACGCCGTCGAGCGTCATCCTCGAGCGCCAGGCCTCCTCGCCCGAGCGGGCCTCGGACGGGGCGGTGACTCCCGGGTCACCGCCGCCGAAGATGCGGTCGGCCGCACCCGGGTCGACGCGGCGGAACCGGTCGGGGGCGAAGGTCTTCTCGTTGAGTGCAGGGTTGGCCATCAGCCCACCGCCCCTTCCATCTGCAGTTCGATCAAGCGGCTCCATTCCACCGCGTACTCCATGGGAAGTGTGCGCGTGACCGGCTCGATGAAGCCGTTCACGATCATGCCCATGGCCTGCTCCTCGGAGAGGCCCCGGCTCATCAGGTAGAAGAGCTGGTCCTCGGACACCTTGGAGACGCTGGCCTCGTGACCGATCTGGGCGTCCTTCTCGTGGATCTCCTGGCGGGGATAGGTGTCGGACCGGGAGATGTCGTCGAGCAGCAGGGCGTCGCAGCGGACGAACGCCTTGGAGCCGTAGGCGCCCGGGTCGATCTTGACCAGACCGCGGTAGCTCGTGCGCCCGCCGTCCTTGGAGATGGACTTCGACACGATCGTGGAGGTCGTCTCGGGGGCGGCGTGGATCATCTTGGCGCCGGCGTCCTGGTGCTGGCCGGGGCCGGCGTAGGCGACGGAGAGCACCTCGCCGGAGGCTCGGCGGCCGGCGAGCACGACCGACGGGTACTTCATCGTGAGGCGGCTCCCGATGTTGCCGTCGATCCACTCGACGTGGGCCTCCTCCTCCGCACGGGCTCGCTTGGTGACGAGGTTGTAGACGTTGGGGGACCAGTTCTGGATCGTCGTGTAGGTGATGCGGGCCGACGGCTTGGCCACCAGCTCGACGACGGCGCTGTGCAGCGAGTCACTGGTGTACACGGGGGCCGAGCAGCCCTCGACGTAGTGCACCTTGGCGCCCTCGTCGGCGATGATCAGCGTGCGCTCGAACTGGCCGGCGTTCTCGGAGTTGATCCGGAAGTAGGCCTGCAGGGGCATCTCGACCTCGACGCCCGGCGGCACGTAGATGAACGAGCCGCCCGACCAGACGGCGGAGTTGAGGGCGGCGAACTTGTTGTCGGCGCTCGGGATGACGGTGCCGAAGTAGCGCTTGACGATCTCCGGGTGCTCGCGGACCGCCGTGTCCATGTCGGTGAAGAGGATGCCCTGGGCCTCGAGATCCTCACGGTTCTTGTGGTACACGACCTCGGAGTCGTACTGGCTGGTCACGCCGGCGAAGTAGCGCTGCTCGGCCTCGGGGATGCCCAGCTTCTCGTAGGTGCGGCGCATCTGCTCGGGGAGCTCGTCCCACTCGCTGACCTGGTGATCCGTCGGCTTCAGGTAGTAGTAGATGTCCTGGAAGTCGATGTCGGGCATGTTGATGGCGAACCAGGGCGCCATCGGCTTGCGGTTGAAGTGGCGGAAGGCCCGGAGCCGGTAGTCGGTCATCCACTGGGGCTCGCCCTTCACCCAGCTGATCTCCTTGACGACCTCCTCGGAGAGGCCCTTCTTGGGCTTGATGACGTAATCGACGGTGTCGGACCAGCCGAGCTTGTATCGGCCGAGGTCGAGGCCGCCTTCGAGGGTGGTCACAGCGAATCAACTCCTGAGGGTGCGGAGGCGTCGGGGGGATTTCTCCTACGTCGATAGTAACAATCCCTTGGCCCGATACCATCCCGGGAGGCCCAGGGACTCGTGGTCCGGTGGTGCCATTTGTCTCGTAGTTCTTGGGATGATGGTTGCACCGGCCGACGTTTGTAGGAACAGACCCGGCGGGCAACAAGGGAGCTGACATGGGAACGCAAGCCAACGAGCAGATCCAGCAGTGGCGGGAGGAGACGGCGGACAAGCCGCTGCAGTCCGCGCAGCAGGTGCAGGACCGCCTGCTCGACCTCTACGCCACGCTCCGCGCCTACCCGGTGATCAGCGAGGTCGAGAAGTGGCTCGGCCTCACCCGCGAGCGCTCTCTGTTCGAGGGCAAGGAGATCGTCGAGCTCCTCGACGAGATCGAGACGGAGCTGGCCGTCGAGGCGCTCGGCATCACCGAGCCCACGGCCGAGCCCGCCGGTTCGTAGCGGCTCCCCCCAGCCGCTGCTGAGCGTTCTGGCAGCAGGAGTCAGTGCCCCAGCACTTATTCCTGCTGCCAGAACCGCGTCTGCGGTCAGCTCACGCTCCAGCCGGCGGCGTCGGGAGCGCCAGCGAGCAGCCGCCACCCGAGCGGCAAGGCCCCGGGCCGGAGGCCGGCGCCGCAGAGCGAGGGCGTCAACCCGCGGCGGCGAGGCCGCCGGACCAGCTGGCGAAGAGAGCGGCGTAGCGGCCCCCGCGGTGGATGAGTTCGTCGTGGGAGCCGAGCTCGAGGATCCCGCCGGCATCCACGACGGCGACCCGGTCGGCCCGTTCGGCCGTCGAGAGGCGGTGGGCGATGACGATGACCGTCCGGCCCTCCATCAGCGCGTTCAGCGCGTGCTCGACGGTGGACTCGGTGCCGGGGTCGAGGTTCGAGGTGGCCTCGTCGAGCACGAGGACGGCGGGGTTGGCCAGGGCGGCGCGGGCCAGCGACACGAGCTGCCGCTCACCGGCCGACAGGCGCGAGCCCCGCTCCTGGACCTCGGTCTGCAGGCCGTCGGGAAGGCTGGCGAAGTGCTCGTAGATGCCGATCCGCTTGAGGGCGGCGACGACGTCCTCGTCCGACGTGTGCTCACGGCCGATCCGGACGTTGTCGAGGATCGTGCCGTAGAAGAGGAAGCCCTCCTGGGGCACGACGCAGATCCGCTCGCGGAGCGAACCGAAGGTGGCGTCACGGAGATCGACACCGCCGTAGGCGACGACGCCTTCGGTCGGGTCGTAGAGGCGGGCCATGAGCTTGGCCAGCGTCGACTTGCCGGCGCCGGTCGGGCCGACGAGGGCGACCCGCTCACCGTGGGCGATGGAGAGCGACACGTCGTGGAGCACCTTCGAGCGGGCCGTCGTGTAGGAGAAGCCGAGGTCCTTGACCTCGAAGTCGCCGGTCGCGGGCAGGTCGACGGCGCCGGGGCGCTCGAAGAGCTCGGCCTTGGTGTCGAGCACGCCGAACAGCTTCGACAGGGCGGCGGCGGCCGACTGCAACACGTTGAAGAGCTGCGACAGCTGCTGGACGGGCTCGAACAGGTTCGACATCAGGAGCACGAAGGAGGCGATCGTGCCGATGGTGACGAGATCCTTGTGCACGAAGACGCCGCCGATGCCGACGACGGCGGCGGTGGTGCCGATCCCGGCCATCTCGATGACGGGGAAGTAGCGGGCCGAGATGCGCGTCGCGTTCATGTTGGCGTCGAGCTGGGCCGTGTTGTGCCCGCCGAAGCGGCTGATCGTGTTCGTCTCCTGGCCGAAGGCCTGGATGACGCGCACGCCGGCGATCGACTCCTGGAGCGTCGACAACGTCTGTCCGATGCGGTCGCGGACGTCGAGGTACGCCTTGTTGGAGTCACGGCGGAACCGGATGGACGCCAGGATCACCACGGGCAGGGCCAGCAGGCAGATGCCGGCCAGTACCGGCGACAGGTAGACGAGGATCCCGATCGTCCCGATCAACAGGAGGCCGTTGGTCACGAACATGACCAGGCCCTGCTGGATGAGCTCGGTCAGCGAGTCGATGTCCGACGTCATCCGGGCCACGAGCTTGCCGGTCTGCTCCTTGTCGTAGAACGACATCGACTGGCCGAGCAGGTGCCGGAAGACGCGCCGGCGCATGTCCCGCAGGAAGTTCTCACCGACGCGGGTGACGACGAGGATCTGGGTGCGGGACAGGATCAGCGCAGCCACGGCGGTGCAGCCGTAGAGGATCACGGCCAGGTCCAACGCGTGCCGGTCGCGGCCGCGCAGGCCGCGGTCGATCCCGTAGCGGACCAGGAGCGGGCCGGCTAGGGACGAGATGGTGAAGAGCACCATCACGATGCCCGACAGGATCACCTGGTTGCGGTACGGCTTGAGCATCCTGAACGCCCGTCGAACGACCTGCCGAGCCTGCTTGGCGTCGAGCTTCTCGTCGTCCTCCATGGCCATGGCCGCGCCCCAACCGCCGCCGCCTCCACCGCCGCGCATTACGCCCGCACCTCCGTCGGCGTGGCGGCGTTGGCGGCGGCTTCGAGGCCACCGCCGTCGGCGGCGACCTGGCGGGCGAGCACCGAGCGGTACGCCTCGCTCGTCTCCAGCAGCTCGTCGTGGGTGCCCTCGACGACGATGTGGCCCTCGTCGAGCAACACGACCCGGTCGGCGAGGGCGATCGTGGCCGGCCGGTGGGCGATGACGATCGTCGTGCGGTTGCGCATCACCTCGGAGAGGGCCTCGCGGATCTCATGCTCCTTGGTCGGGTCGACGGACGAGGTGGCGTCGTCGAGGATCAGCACCCGGGGGTCGGCGAGGATGGCCCGGGCCAGCGCGATGCGCTGGCGCTGCCCGCCGGAGAGCGAGAAGCCCCGCTCGCCGATCAACGTCTCGTACCCGTCGGGAAGCGCGGCGATGAACTCGTGGGCGCCGGCGAGGAAGGCGGCCCGTTCGACCTGCTCCTGGGACGCCGCGGGCTCGGCGAAGGCGATGTTGCTGCGGATCGAGTCGCTGAAGAGGAAGGTGTCCTCGAACACGATGCCGACGCCGCGGCGGAGGTTGGCCACCTTGATGTCGCGGACGTCGACGCCGTCGATCAGGACGCGCCCGCTGTCGACCTCGTAGAAGCGGGGGATGAGGCGGGCCACCGTGGTCTTGCCCGAGCCGGTGGCGCCGACGATGGCGACGGACTCGCC
Source organism: uncultured Actinomycetes bacterium (assembly GCA_963731055.1). Taxonomy (GTDB): domain Bacteria; phylum Actinomycetota; class Acidimicrobiia; order Acidimicrobiales; family CADCTF01; genus DATLED01. The sequence goes on from CAVSUD010000011.1 coordinate 224,963, forward strand.
CGGCTTCACGTGGAGCTCGAAGTTGCGCAGCACCGGCGTCGAACCGGCGATGTAGGCGAAGGAGACGCCCTCGAAACGGAGATCGCCGCCGCCGCCGACGGGCAGCTCGACCGCCTTGGGCTTGTCGACGATGGCCGGCGCCGTGCGCAGGATCTGGTCGATCCGCTCGGCCGCGGCCACGGCCCGCTGGGCCTGGGCGATGAGCATGCCCGTCATCCGCAGGGGCGGGATGAGCATGAAGACGTAGACGTTGAAGGCGACGAGCTCGCCGAGCGTCAGCTTGCCGTCGAGCACCTGGCGGCCGCCGTACCAGAGGACGGCGACGAGGCCGACGGCCGGAAGGAAGTCGAGGAAGGGGTTGAACACGGCGCGGATCCGGGCCAGCCGGATCGAGCGGTCATAGACCCGCGTGCTCTGGTCGACGAGGCGGTCGTACTGGATCGACTCGGCCCCGAAGCCCTTGACCACGCGGATGCCGGTGATCGTCTCCTCGACGACGGTGGCCAGGTCGGCCAGCTCGGCCTGCAGGTCCATCGAGGCCGGGTGCACCCGGCTCGAGAACGACTTCGCGAACACGTTGATCAGCGGCAGGGCGATCAGCGCGGCGATGGCCAGGCGCCAGTTGGTCAGCACCAGGATCGTGGTGACGGAGACCATCGTGATGATGTTCGAGATGGTGATCGGGATCATCACCAGGAACTGGTTGACGGCCTGGATGTCGGTGGCCGAACGGGCCATCAGCTGGCCGGTCTGCGCGTGGTCGTGGAAGGCGAAGTGGAGGCGCTGCAGGTGGGCGAACAGGCGCTGGCGGAGCTCGGTCTCGGCCTTCCACGCCGTGCCGAAGGCCTGGTAGCGGCGGAAGCCCATCGCCGTAGCCGACACCACGCCGACGCAGAGGATGGCGACGGACCACTTCACGAGGGCGCCGTCCTCCTTGCCGATGATCCCGTGGTCGATCCCCTGCTGGGTCAGCTTCGGGACGGAGATCTTCGCCGCCGTCCAGATGAACCCGGCGAGGACGCCGAGGAGGATGGACGAACGGTGCGGGCGGATCGACTGCAGGAGCAGGCGCCAACCGGGCCGCCGGTCGTCCGGCGCAGGTTTGAGGAGCACAGGAGCTGCGGGGGGCATGCGTCAATCCTACCGGACCGTTCGAGTCCCGAACTATTCACTCGCGCGGTCTGTCCCATTCCTCCCCGGTGTTCAGCCGCCCCGTCCCGGTGCCGATCCATCGGCAGGAGGGATCTCGACCATGCGGTTGCAACAACTGGCGCTCCGAGTCTCGGGCGACGGGCAGAAGCTGCGGTTCCATGAGCGGTTGACCGTGCTGTCGGGCGTCTCCGCGGCCGATCGGCAGGGCGTCGTCGAGGTCGTGCTCGGCACCCTGGCCGGGGAGGCCACCGTGTCGAGCGAGCTCGCCTACATCGGTCGGGCGGGGCAACGGGTCACCGTGGACCAGACCGCCGAGGGCACCTTCCACGCGTTCCACGACGACGGCACGCCGGCGATGCCGCCGAGCCTCCACCTCGGGCTCACCGTCCACGAGCTGTTCGCCCTGATGTACGTGGACGGACGCCAGCTCGGCCTCCTCCAGCAAGGGCCGTCCGAGCCGAAGGAGCTGGTCGAAGCCCGCGCCGCCCTCGCCGCCCTCACCGACCAGCTCGCCGCCGCCCGGGTGGCGCGCGACGCGGCCGAGAGCTTCCGACTCGAGCTCCTGTCCATCGACGAGGAGATCCGTCAGATCGATGTGGGCCGGCCCCGCCGGCGCTACGCCCGGATGGTGCTCGAACTCGAGGAGCTTCGGTCCGAGCGGGCCGCCCTCGCCAGCGACCCCGCCGCGGCGGAAGCCGATCGGGCCCTCGCCTCGCACCTCGCCCTCCTCCGCCCGGTGGCGACGCGGTGGCGCGAGGCCGTGCGGAGGCGGTCGGATGCGACGCAGGCCTTCGGACCCGACCGCGTGCGTCTCGACCGGCACACCCTCGCCGGCGCGCTCCACATCCCCGACGAGGTGCCGCTCCGGCTCGACCGCCTGGTCGACGAGCTGGCGGCGGCCGAGGCCCAGCGGGCCACGTTGTCGGCCCGTCTGGCCGGCCTGATGGCCTCGCACCTCGACAGCCCGTCCCACCCGGATGTGGCCCGGCTGGCCCGCGCCCTCGAGGTTCCCGGAGATGCCGACACCGGCCAGGACCGGCTGTGGCGGGTGGCGGTTCGCGCCATCCACACGGCTCGGTCCCTCGAAGCGGAGTCGATCCGCCTCGGCGGCCTCGTGTCGGACGCGGACGGCGAGGCGCCGGCGCTCGTCCAGGAGATCGAGTCGGCCCACGCTGCGGTGGAGCAGGCCGAGGAGGTCATCGAGAAGCGGCGCATGGGCGTGGTCGCGGCCGGCGGCGCCGCCGCGCTCGGCGCCATGGCGCTGCCCCTCTCGCCGTTCCTGGCCCCCCTCGCGCTGGCCGGATCGGCGGCGGCCGCCTACTGGTCGGTTCTCGCCCCCCGCCAGCAACTGGCCGAGGCGCAGGACTGGGAGAGCGACGCCCTCATCCGCGCCGGCGTCCCGTCCTACCTCTCGTTCCACCTCCGCCGCATGGAGGCCCTCACCGACCCGTCCCTGCGCCTCCCGCTCGAACGGGCCGCGCAGGAGCACCGGCGGGCCATGGGCGACTGGCGCCTCCTGGCCGGCGACATGTCGCCCGTCGAAGCCGTGCGCCTCGAGGTCGAGGTGCGGGCCTACGCCGCCTCCGTCTCCGCCCTCGAAGGGCTCGGCGACGACGTCACCGAGACCCGTCGGCGCCTCACCCAGGAGATCGAGCCGCTCGTCGAGCGGGCCCGCGAGGCCCTCCTCGAGGTGTGCCGGCCCTTCGGGATCGAGCACCCCACCCTCGCCGCCGACCTGGTGCGCCAGCTGGCCGAGGTGGCCCGGGTCGCCCGGCTCCAGGAGCGCCTCGAACAGGCCCAGGTCGAGGAGCACGAGGCGCAGGCCGTGCTGGAGGACCTCCTCGGCCGCCTCGGTCACCCCGACGGCGATCTCGCCGCCCGTGTCGCGGCCTTCGAGGAGCGGGCGACCGCAGCCGAGCAGCGGGTGAGGGCCCGCACCAAGGGCCGCGCCGGCCCCGACGTCACCCGAGAGATCGAGCACCTCGAAGCCCTCGCCGCCACCGAGCACCGCGTCGAGTTCGGCGTCACCTTCGCCGCCGCCGACGCCCGCGAGCCCGACCCCGCGCAGCTGCAGATGCGACGGGACCTGACGGCGACGGCGTTCCACACGGCCAACCGCCTCGTCCCGGACGTCGGCCGGATCGCCGACCGCCAAGCGGCCCTGGAACGGCGGGTCGCCATCCTCGAGGAGTCCCACGGCGAGATCGGCGGGCCGACGGGCGCCAAGATGCAGGAGCTCGAGCGCCACCTCCAGCAGCGCCTCGCCACCCTCCGCCACTGCGGCACCGGGGGCGAGACCCTCCCCCTCCTCATGGACGAGTGCTTCCTGCACCTCCGGGCCGACGCCAAGTGGGCGATGCTCGACCTCCTCGACCGGCTCTCGGCTCACGCCCAGGTGCTCTACCTGACCGAGGACTCCGAGGTCGCCACCTGGGCCCGCCGCCGCGCCGCCACCGGCTCCATCGCTTTCTTGGATCCGCTCCGGGAGCCGGCTTCCTACGCTCGCTGACGCTCGCTCCGGTCGCCGTCCCCCGAAGCGCTGCTGATGGTTCGCTGCGCCGATGAAGCTGGCTCCGCTCACGGCGGCTGCTCGCTGGCGCTCCCGACGCCGCGTCCCCCGTTCGCTCGGCCCGGAGGGCGGCGCCGCAGAGCGAGGGTGAGAGCGAGCGGGTCAGTCGAGGCGGCGGAGCTCCTGCTTGTAGCGGTGGCCGTTGGCGACGTAGAGGGCGACGGCGGGGGCGAAGGAGCCCTCGGCGACGGCGCCTTCCTTGATCTTGGCCGGGATGCCGAGGGCCTGGGCGTGGGGTGGGACGACGGTCCCGTTGGTCACGACGGCGTTGGCGCCGACGAGCGCGTGGGGACCGACGACGCAGCGGTGCAGGACGACCGAGCCGGACCCGACGAGGGAGTGGGGCTCGATGGTGCAGCCCTCGAGGTGGGCGTTGTGGCCGACGACGCAGTCGGCGCCGATCACGGTGTCGAGGTCGTGGGTGGCGTGGACGACCGTACCGTCCTGCACCGACGTGCGGGCGCCGACGACGATCCGTCCGTAGTCGCCCCGGAGGACGGCGCCGGCCCAGATCGTCGCCTCGGGCCCGATCTCGACCTTGCCGATCACCGTGGCGTCGGGGTGCACGTAGGCCGACTCGTCGATGGTCGGCACCCGGTCGCCCAGCGCGTAGATCCCCATGGGGGCGGAAACTACCGTGCCCGCCGTGAGCCCCACCCCGCCGAGCGCGCCCCGCCGTCCGAAGGTCCTCTCGATCCACGCCGACGAGCGCGTCGACGACTGGTATTGGCTGCGCGACCGCGACGACCCCGAGACCGTCGCCTACCTCGAGGCGGAGAACGCGTACACGGAGGCGATGACCGCCGGCTCCGCCGCGCTGCGCGAGACGCTGTTCCAGGAGTTCAAGGACCGGATCCAGGAGACGGACGAGAGCCCGCCGGTGTTCCACGGTGGCCACTGGTACTCGACCCGGATGGTCGAAGGGCTCGACTACGCCATTCGCGGCCGTCGCACCGGCAGCCTCGACGCCGAGGAGCAGGTCCTGCTCGACGAGAACGAGCTCGCCGCCGGCAAGGACTACTTCGACCTCCGCGCCTTCGAGCCGAGCCCTGACCACCGCCTCGTCGCCTACGGGGTGAACTTCGACGGCAGCGACAACACCGACCTCCGCTTCCGCGACCTCGACCGCCGCCGCGACCTCGACGACGTGATCCCCGACGTCACCTGGAACGTCTGCTGGGCGAGTGACAACCGCACCGTGTTCTACGCGGCGCGCGACGAGGCCCTCCGTGCCCACCAGATCTGGCGCCACCGGGTCGGCGACCCGCGGGAAGCGGCGACGCTGGTCTTCCAGGAGGACGACGAGCGGTTCTCGGTCTGGGTGGAGCGCTCGAAGAACGGCGCCTTCGTGTTCGTGGGCGCGGCCAGCTCGCTGACGTCGGAGGTCCACTTCCTGCCCGCAGACCAGCCGGAGCGCGAACTGCGGGTCGTCGAGCCCCGGACGACCGGGCTCGAGTACTCCGTCGACGCCCATGGCGACCGGTTCCTCATCACCACGAACGCCGATGGGGCCGTGAACTTCAAGCTGGTCGAGGCCCCCACCGACGACCCGGGCCGCGCCAACTGGCAGGAGGTCCTCCCCCACCGTGACGACGTCCGCCTGCACGGCGTCGAGGTGTTCCGGGACTGGATCGTCCTCGCCGAGCACGCCAACGCCGTGCCCCGCCTGCGGATCATGGATGCGGCGACCGGCGCCGTCCGCGAGCTCGAGGTGCCGGAGGAGGTCTCGTCGACGGAGCTCGGCCCGAACCCGGAGTTCGACCGGGCTGTGCTGCGCTTCGAGTACGAGTCGATGATCACGCCCCGCACGACGTATGACGAGGACCTGGCCACAGGAGCACGGACCCTGGTGAAGCAGGTGCCGGTGCTGGGCGGCTTCGACCCCGCGAACTATCGGACGGAGCGGCAGTGGGCGACGGCGTCGGACGGCACCCGGGTGCCGCTGTCGGTCGTACGGCGGGCCGACACGCCGCTCGACGGCTCGGCGCCGGGGATGCTCTACGGCTACGGGTCGTACGAGACCACCATCGATCCGACCTTCAGCCCCTTCTTGATCAGCCTGCTGAACCGGGGCTTCGTCTACGCCATCGCCCACATCCGGGGCGGCGGGGAGATGGGCCGACGCTGGTACGACGACGGGAGGTTCCTGGCCAAGCGCAACACCTTCGGCGACTTCATCGCCGCCGGCGAGCACCTGCGCCCATCGGTCCGTGCGCTGGTGGCGATGGGCGGCAGCGCGGGGGGCCTGCTCATGGGCGCGGTGGTGAACGAGCGCCCGGACCTCTTCGACGGGGTGCTCGCCCTCGTGCCCTTCGTCGACGTCGTCACCACGATGCTCGACGAGACGATCCCGCTCACGGTGGGCGAGTTCGAGGAGTGGGGCAACCCGAAGGAGGCCGAGTACTACTCCTACATGAAGTCGTACTCGCCCTACGACAACGTCGGCCCGCAGGACTACCCGACCATGCTGGTGACCACGGGGCTGAACGACACCCGGGTGGCCTTCTGGGAACCGGCCAAGTGGGTGGCCAAGCTGCGGGCGTTGCGGACCAACGATGCGCCGCTGCTGCTGAAGACGGAGATGGGCGCCGGCCACGGCGGCCCCTCCGGCCGCTACAACGCCTGGCGGGAACGGGCGTTCTGGTACGCCTTCGCGCTCACGTGCGTCGGCATCGACACCTGAGCGTCACTCGGCCGTGACGATCGGCGTGCTCTCCCGCAGGTCGAGGGTCATTCCCAGGGCCTGGAGCTCGGCGCCGCGGATGACATCGAGGATCTCCTGGCCGATCAACTCGTCCCGATCGAGGAGCGCATCGCGCAGGCCCTCGATCAGGTGCCGGTTCTCGCCGAGGAGCCGGGTCACCGCGTCCTTGGAGCGCTCGAGGATCTCCTCGACCGCGTCCTTGCCCTCCTCGCTGGAGAGCACCTTCGCCACCACCGAGGCCCCGGGGGGCCCGGCCATGAGGTCGTAGGAGATCAGCGAACCGGCCATGCCGAAGGAGCCGACCATCTGGGCCGCCGCCGACGTGGCGGCCTGGAGGTCACCCGCCGGGCCGGTGCCCGACTCACCGAAGAAGAGCTCCTCGGCGACCATGCCGCCGAAGCTGATCATGATCCGGGCCTCGATCTCGGACTTGGTGTTGGTGAAGCGCTCCTCGAGATCGGAGTGGGCCAGCAGGCCGAGGGCCTGGCCCCGCTTGATGATCGAGAGCACCTCGAGCTTCCGGCTCTTCCCGACCAGGTGGGCGACGGTGGCGTGTCCGGCCTCGTGGGTCGCGATGGTCCGGCGCTCGTCCTCGGCGTACTCGACCGGCTGCTTGAGGCCGAGCTCCTCGGTCATCCGGGCCTGCTGGATGTCGTTCCACCCGAGCTGGGCGGCGCCGCGACGCAGGGCCCAGATGAGTGCCTCGTCGAGCAGGTGCTCCAGCATCACCGGCGAGTACCCGAAGGTCATGGCCGCGAGGGCCTCGCGCTTCTCCGGTTCGTCGAGCTCCGGGGCGTGCGCCTTCTTCGTCAGGTAGTAGTCGAGGATCTCGCGACGGCCTCGCCGGTTGGGCAGGTCGAAGTAGATCGACCGGTCGAACCGGCCGGGACGGAGCAGGGCGGGGTCGAGGTCGGCGGCGCGGTTGGTGGCGCCGATCACGAGGATGTTGGCCGGCTCCAGGGCCGGCTTGCGGAGCTGCCGGCCGGCGGGGAGCCACCGGTTGACCTGGTCGACCATCCAGCCCTTGACCCGGTCGCCGGTGGTCGGCGTGTCGAAGGACTGCAGCTGGATCAGGAGCTCGTTGACGACGCCCGAGACGCCCTCACGGCCGCCGCCACCGCCCATACCGGAGCGGGCCGAGCCGATGGCGTCGATCTCCTCGATGAACCCGATGGCGCCGCCCTCCTCTCGGGCGAACTTGCGCAGCGCCTTGAAGTAGGAGCGGATCTTGCGGTTGGTCTGGCCGTAGTACATCGACTGGAAGGCCGAGGACGACACGAAGAGGTAGGGCACGCCGGCCTCGCGGGCCATTGCCTTGGCGAGGTAGGTCTTGCCGGTGCCGGGAGGCCCTTCGAACAGGATGGCCCGGCGAGCGGTGCCGCCCATCTGCTCCATGAAGGTCTTGTGGGCGAGGAACAGGTTGAGCGTCTTGACGACCTCGTCCACGACGACGTCGTTGCCCTTGACGTCGGCGAGGGTGACGTCGATCTCGCTGGCCCGGTACAGGACGTGAGGTGAGCGACCGGCGCCCAGCATCGGGATCAACAGGGTGGCTGTGAGCAGCAGCATGATCGCCAGTCCCGGCAGGAACGGCGCCATCGAGTCGGAGATCGAGGGCAGGCCCGGCTGCACCGGGTTGCCGGCCAGGAGCCGGAACACGAACCACACGGCGATGGGCAGGAGCACGTTGCGCAGGCGCCGCAGACGCCGGTGACGGACACGCTCGCGGGCGACGGCCACATCGGCCGTCGTTCGGAGCACCTGTGATTGGCCCAGGGTCTGGAGGTCCACGCGTGCTGCTCCGTCCTTGTGCATGACGACCACCCTACGTGGTCAAGTCCACACTTCGGCATCGGTCCGGCCGATTCCTCCTCAAGTTCGGCAACTTGCCTGCCGATACGGGGGCTCCACGCACTCGGTAGCGTTCGAGCATGGCCAAGAAGAAGCCCGACGCCGCACCGTTCGCCGAGCGGATCGCCTCCGCCTACGCCACGGAGGGTGCTGCTCTCGGCCTCGGCCGCGCCGTCCTGGACGGCACGACCCACCCCGACGCGGTCGTCCAGATCCCGGCCGCGATGGTCAACCGGCACGGACTGATCGCCGGCGCCACGGGCACCGGCAAGACCAAGACCCTCCAGCTGATGGCCGAGCAGCTGTCGGCCATGGGCGTGCCCGTCTTCGCCGCCGACATCAAGGGCGACCTCTCCGGCGTCTCCCAGCCGGGCGCCACCAGCGACCGGGTGACGTCACGGGCCCAGGACCTCGGGGTCGAGTGGTCGGGGGCGGGCTTCCCGACGTCGTTCCTGTCCCTGGGCGGACTCGGCCCCGGGGTGCCGGTGCGGGCCACGGTGTCGTCGTTCGGTCCGCAGCTCCTGGCCAAGGTCCTCGGCGCCAACGAGACCCAGGAAGCGTCGCTGTCGCTCGTCTTCCGCTACGCCGACCAGAACAACCTGGCCCTGCTCGACCTCGACGACCTGCGCGAGGTCCTCAAGTTCCTCGACTCCGACGAGGGCAAGGCCGACCTCAAGGAGATCGGCGGCCTGGCGCCGGCGACGGTCGGCGTGCTCCTCCGCTCGATCATCGAGCTCGAGGACCAGGGCGGCGAGGCCTTCTTCGGCGAGCCGGAGTTGGCGGTGGCCGACCTGATGCGCACGACGAGCGACGGCCGTGGGGTCATCAACTGCCTCGAGCTGGCCGCGGTGCAGGACAAGCCGAAGCTGTTCTCGACGTTCCTGATGTGGCTCCTGGCCGAGCTGTTCCACGACCTCCCCGAGGTGGGCGACCTCGACAAGCCGAAGCTCGTGTTCTTCTTCGACGAGGCCCACCTGCTCTTCGCCGACGCCTCGAAGGAGTTCCTCGAGTCAGGTCGCGCAGACCGTGCGGCTCATCCGGTCCAAGGGCGTCGGCGTCTTCTTCGTCACGCAGCTGCCCGACGACGTGCCCGAGCAGGTCCTGGCCCAGCTCGGCAACCGGGTCCAGCACGCCCTGCGGGCCTTCACCCCCCGCGACGCCAAGGCGCTCAAGGCCGCGGTCACGACCTATCCGAAGACCGACGACTACGACCTCGAGGAGGACCTCACGCAGCTCGGCACCGGCGAGGCGATGGTCACGATCCTCTCCGAGCGAGGGCGCGCCGACGCCGGTGGTCTGGACGAAGCTCCGCCCGCCCCAGTCGCTCATGGCCGCGGTCGGCGACGCCGACGTGACGGCGGCGGCCAAGGCCGATCCGCTCTGGTCCAAGTACGCCGAGGAGGTCGACCGGGACTCGGCCCGGGAGAAGCTGGCCCGGCGGCTGGCCGAATCGTCCGCCGCCGAGGCCGCGGACGAGGAGGAGGCCGAAGCCCGCCGGCAGGCGCCACCCAAGCAGCCGAGGAGCAGCCGCCAGAAGGAGGAGAAGGGGGCGGTCACGACGTTCCTCAAGTCTCGTGAGGGTCGCCAGCTCACGAACACCGTCGTGCGCGGCGTTTTCTCCCTCCTCAAGAAACGGCGCTAGGAATACCTGACCCCGCAGGTCGGGTTCCTACTCCTGTCATGACCAACGCCGAGCAGACGACTCCGAATCCGATCGACCCTCGCGGACCACGGGTCAACCAGGCGGTCCTCACCGTCGCGTTGCTCGTTGGGTTCCTGCTCGACGTCCGGGCCGTGGTGCCCGTGTTCGCCGTCGTGCTGCTGCTCGGCGCCGCCTTCGGGCCCCGCTACGGCCCGGTGCTCCGGTTCTACGCCGAGGTGCATCCGGCCCCGCCTCGCCCCGCCGGCCGACCTCGAGGACCCCCGACCGCCCCGCTTCGCCGCCGCCGTCGGCGTCGGCTTCCTCACCGCCTCCTCCGTCGCCTTCGTGGCCGGTGCGCCCGGCCTCGCCTGGGGCCTCGCCCTCGTGGTCGCCGCCCTCGCCGGTCTCGCCGCCGTGACCGGCATCTGTGTCGGCTGTGAGATCTACGTCCTGGCGGCACGCCGTCGCGGCGTCCACCTCGTGGCGTGAAGTTCGCCCTCGTCGCCGCGATCGTCATCGGCCTGGTGATCGCCAAGCGGATGTACGTCCAGTGGCAGGTTCGGCTCCAGCGCCCGACGGCCGTCACCCGTCGGGTCCCGTCCGAGCTGCTCGACGGCGCCGACCGGACCTGGGTCGTCTTCACCACGCCGTACTGCGCCAGCTGCGGCCCGGTGAAGGCGCAGCTCTCGACCTTGGACCCCAAGGCGCGCATCGTCACGGTCGACGCCACCCGCGAACCCCATCTGGCCGACGCCTTCGAGGTGCGCAGCGCTCCGACGGTGCTGCTGGCCGACGGCGAAGGCCGGGTGCAGGCCCGCCTCGTGGGCGCCCCGGCCGTCCGCAACTACCTGTCGGCACTCCCCGAGACGGCCTGATCGAAGGTCGGCTGGTCACGGTCCTTCGCCGACAACACGGTCGGGTCGTCGGCGTCGATGGGCAGGGGCCATTCGATGCCGAGCTGGGGATCGAGCGGGTTCACCGCCGTCCCCGCCATGCCCGGCTGCCACTCGGCGTCGAAGGTGTAGAGGTACTGGGTGTCGGTCGAGCGACTGGAACCCGTTGCAGACGCCTCGGGGCACGAGCACCTGCATCCCGGCCGTCAGGTCGCACGGTGGCCACGGCGCCGAAGGTGGACGAACCGGCACGCGTGTCGACGTAGGCCCCGAAGGCCTCGCCGGCGGCCACGGCCACGAGCTTGAACATGTCCTCGCCGTGGAGGCCCCGCACGGCGCCCCGCTTCGATTCGGTCACGTTCATCTGCTGCCACGGGCCGAGCGACGGAAGGCCGGCTTCGGTCCACGAGCTGGCCCGGTAGAACTCGCGCACGACGCCGCGCTCGTCGGCCACCTGCTTCATGGTGATGACGGCCAGGCCCTCGATCGTCGTCGTCGCCACGGCCATGGGCGTGATCTCCGCGCTCACACCTCGAACCGCCCGAAGCCCCCGCGGTAGAAGAGCAACGGCCGCCCCTCCAGCTCGAGATCGAGGTCGAGGATGCGCCCGACGACGATGAGGTGATCGCCGCCGTCGATCTCCTGCTCGATGGTGGCTTCGACCCAACCGAGCACACCGTTGAGGATCGGGGCCCCGGAGGCCGGACCCGGCCGCCAGCCCACACCGCGGTACTTGTCGACGCCGCTCGAGGCGAAGGTCCGACACAGCGCCTCCTGGCTCTCCGACAGGATGTTCACGCAGAAGGTCTTGGCCGACTGCAGCCGCGGCCACGTGCTCGACGACTTCTGCGGCGAGAACAGCACCAGCGGCGGGTCGAGCGAGAGCGACTGGAACGACTGCCGCGGTGAAGCCGACCGGGTCCTCGCCGTCGACGGCGGTGATGATCGTGACGCCGGTGCAGAAGTGACCCATCACCTGCTTGAGCCGCGCGTTGTCGATGGTCGCGCGGCGCCGCGCCGGTCCAGGTCCTCGTCCGTCACGGCGGCCGAAGCTACTGCCGAGAGGGGGCAGGCAGGTCGAGCCGGAGACCCTCGGCGGCCGCGAAGACCTCGACGCCCGGCCATGAGGCCGAGGCACTTCCCCTGCTCCATAAGCCCATCCACGAAGTCGTCGTCGTGGGCCGGGTCGTGGTGGAACAACGCCAGCTTGCTTGGCGCCGGCCCGCTTGGCGACGAGCACGGCGTAGTCGACGGTGCAGTGGCCCCAATGGGCCTTCTCGGCGAACTCCTCGCGGCGTGTACTGGGCGTCGTGGATCGAACAGGTCGACGCCCTCGCACAGCTCGAGCACCGCGTCCGCGACCGTGCTCGAGGCCGAGCGGCGCCTGGTGGTCGCTGAGGTAGGCGACGGAGGCGCCGTCCCACTCGATCCGGTAGCCGACCGTGGGTCCGCACGTGCGGCACGGGCCGCACCCGCACCTTGGCGTGCCGACGGCGAAATCGTCCTCGGTCACGTCGTGGAACCGGATGTCGCCGCGCGAGCTCGCTGAAGTGCACCGGGAAGTAGGGCGGCCGCATGAAGTCGCCGAACACGTCGCCGAGCGAGCCCTCCGCCTGCGTGCGGGCCGTAGATGCGAGTGCGGCGTCGGCCCGGTCGCACGGCGGGAAGAAGGGCAGCCCCTGCACGTGGTCCCAGTGGATGTGGGTGATGAGTGCGGTGCCGTTGAAGGTGCCGTCGAGCGGCTGGCGTCTCGGCGAAGAAGCCGGAGGCCGGTGCCCAGGTCGAGGAGGATCGGCGGTCGTCGTCGCCGTCGGTGAGCACGACGCACGCCGTGTTGCCCGCCGTACCGCTGGTTCGTGTCGCTCGGGCAGGGGGTCGAACCTCGCACCCCCCAGAACGTCACTTGCACGTGGTCCCCCCTCGGTGTCGAGGAGGTTACCCACGCCTTCCCTGTATTCCTTCTCGTGTGACGGAAGGCACAGCAACTGCAGTTAGCGCGACCTCAACGGCTGGTGGAGGCGACCAATCCGCGGGATTGGAGCAGGACCTTGAGGTCGTGCGGGTTGGAGGCCGCGGTCATCGCGCCTCGCATGTCGACCGCGCCCCGCTCGTAGAGCTTGGCCAGCGACTGGTCGAAGGTCTGCATGCCGTAGTACTCGCCGTCGCCGATGATCTCGTGCATGTCGCCCCCTCGCGCGGGATCGATGATGCAGTTCTGGATCCGGCCGTTGACGACCATGACCTCGAGGGCGGCGACACGACCGGTGCCGTCCGCGGTCGGCACCAGACGCTGACAGATCGTCCCCTTGAGCGACCCGGCGAGGGCCACCCGGATCTGGTGCTGCTGGTGGGGCGGGAAGAAGTCCACGATGCGGTTCACGGTCTCGGTGGCATCGATCGTGTGCAGGGTCGAGAACACGAGGTGCCCGGTCTCGGCGGCGCTCAGCGCGGCGGCCACCGTCTCCTGGTCCCGCATCTCGCCGACCAGGATCACGTCGGGGTCCTGGCGCATCGCGGCCCGCATGGCGTTGGCGAAGCTGTCGGTGTCGAAGCCGATCTCGCGCTGGTTGATCGACGCCAGCTTGTCCCGGTGCAGCACCTCGATCGGGTCCTCGATCGTGACGATGTTGCATTCGCGGCGTGTCGTTGATGTGGTCGATCATGGCGGCGAGGGTCGTCGTCTTGCCCGATCCCGTGGGTCCGGTCACGAGCACGAGGCCGCGATGCTCCTGGGAGAGCCGGGCGACGACCTCGGGCAGCCCGAGGTCCTCGAAGCGGGGCGGGTCGGTCTTGACCCGCCGGAAGATCATCCCGACCGTGCCGCGCTGACGGAAGGCGTTCACGCGGAAACGGCCGAGGTTCGGCACGGCATACGCGAAGTCGGCGTCGTTCTTGGCTTCGAACACCGCCGCCATGTCGGCCCGCATGATCGAACCGGCCATCTCCGCCGTGAGGTCCGGGGTCACCTGCGGGGCGCCCTCGATGCGGCGCAAGGCACCGTTCACCCGCATCCGAGGCGGCGAACCGACCTTCACATGGAGGTCGGAGCCATCCGCGTCGGCGAGCGCCCGCAGCAGGTCGTCAAGGATGGGATGGGCCACGTCCATTGGATCGGCACGGCGGACGGGACCCTTGACCGTGAACCCTGCCTAGCATCCGCCACATGAGCTTGGACCAGGGCACGATCACGGCGAACGGTCTCGAGTTCGCCTATCTGGCCACGGGGCCCGAGGACGGTCCGTTGGCGTTGTGCCTGCACGGGTTCCCGGACTCGGCGCACACCTTCCGCCACCTCCTCCCGGCGCTGGCCGACGCCGGCTACCGCGCCGTGGCGCCGTGGATGCGGGGGTACGCACCGACGTCGGTGCCGGCCGACGGCCGCTACTCGAACGCCGCCCTGGCCCTCGATGCCAACCGGCTCCACGAGGCCCTGGGCGGCGCCGCCGACGCCGTCCTGATCGGCCACGACTGGGGCGCGACGGCGGTCTATCCGGCCGCGTCGGCCGCCCCCGAGCGTTGGTCGAAGGTCGTGGGACTGGCGGTGCCGCCCTCGGCTGCGCTGGGCGGGATGCTCCAGTACGACCAGATCAAGCGGTCGTTCTACATGTTCTTCTTCCAGTTGCCGCTCGCCGACTTCGTGGTGCCGGGCAACGACTTCGAGTTCATCGCCCGGTTGTGGCAGGACTGGTCCCCGGGTTACGACGGCGCCGAGGACGTGACTCACGTCCGCGACGCCCTCCGCGACCCGGCCAACCTGTCCGCCGCCCTCGGCTACTACCGCACCACCTGGGGAACGGCGCCGGTCCCGCCGGCCGATGCCGACGTCGACGCCGTGGCCGCCACCGCCGGCAACCTCCCGACCCAGCCCGTCCTCTACCTCCACGGCGAGAACGATGGCTGCCTGGGGGCCGACCTGGCCCGGGCCGCCGAAGGCATCCTCGCCGCCCCGTCGCGCGTCGAGATCCTCCCGGGGGTCGGGCACTTCCTGCACGTCGAGCAGCCCGAGCTGGTCAACGGGCGGATCCTGGAGTTCCTCTCCTCGTGACGACGGTGCCCGATGGGCTCGTGGTCGTCGTCAAGGGCGACTGCCCGACGTGCACCCTCGTCCGGCCCGTGCTCGACGACCTGACGGTGCACGTCATCTCCGAGGACGAGGCCGACGGTCTCGACGCCAGCTACTCCCTCGGGGTCGAGACCGTGCCGACGCTCCTGCGGGTGCAGAACGGGGCGGAGGTCGAGCGCATCGTCGGCTGGGACCGAGCCGCCTGGCGACGCTTCACCGGCGACGACGAGCTCGGACCGGACCTTCCCGAGCACCGGCCCGGGTGTGGATCGCGGACGCTCGACCCCGGGGTGGCCGACGAGCTCGCCGTCCGCTTCCGCGGGTCGACGCTCGCGTCCCGCCGCGTCGACCTGGCCGAGCTCGAGGACGAGGCCGAAGCGATGTTCGAGCGAGGTTGGACCGACGGCCTCCCGGTGGTGCCGCCAACCGAGGCGCGGGTGCTGCGGATGCTGGAGGGCACGAAGCGCCGAGCCGATGACGTCGTCGCCGTCGTGCCGCCGGACCTCGTCGAGTGCACCGTCGAGAAGGTCGCGATCAACGCCGTGCTCGCCGGCTGCAAGCCCGAGTACCTGCCCGTCGTGCTGACTGCGGTGGAGGTGGCGTGCACGGAGGAGTTCAACGGGCACGGCCTCCTGGCGACGACGTACTTCTCGTCGCCCGTCGTGATCGTCAACGGTGCGGTGCGGACGGCGATCGGGATGAACTCGGGCGTGAACGCACTCGGCCAGGGCAACCGCGCCAACGCCACGATCGGCCGGGCGCTGCAGCTCGTCATCCGCAACGTGGGCGGCGGTCGTCCCGGCGGCGTCGACCGGGCCACCCAGGGCAACCCGGGCAAGTACACGTTCTGCTTCGCCGAGGACGAGGAGGGGTCGCCGTGGGAGCCGCTGTCGGTGTCCCGCGGCGCGACCGAAGGCGCCTCGGCCGTGACGTTGTTCGCCGGCGCCGGCGTCCAACCGGTGGTCGACCAGCTCTCCCGCACGGCCGAGTCGCTGGCCTCGACCTTCGCCGCCTGCCTCCGCACGGTCGCCCACCCGAAGCTCCCGCTCGCCTTCGACGCCCTGGTCGTCGTGTCGCCGGAGCACGGCCGAGTCTTCCGAGAGGCGGGGTGGTCGCGGACCCGCCTGCTCGAGGAGCTCGGGGCGCGCCTGCAGCTGCGCGGGACCGACCTCGTGCGGGGCGCGGGCGGCATGGAGGAGGGCATTCCCGGGCACCTCGAGGGCGTGACAATGCCGAAGTTCCGAGACGGCGGCCTGCTCGTGTGCCACGCCGGCGGCGGCGCCGGCCTGTTCTCGGCCATCATCGCGGGGTGGGCCAGCGGCTCCACCGGGAGCACCCCCGTCACCAAGGAGATCGCCTCATGAGTCGAACGATGGTGGACCCGACGGGCGAGCGCTCCCCGGTGGCGCGGGAACGGACCCTGCGGCCGGAGTCCCTCGACGGCCTCACGGTCGGCCTGCTCGACATCAGCAAGCCCAGAGGCGACGTCTTCCTCGACCACCTCGAGACGCTCCTCGTCGGCCGCGGCCTCACGACCGTCCGCTACGCGAAGCCGACCTTCACCAAGACGGCTCCGATCGACCTCCGCCACGAGATCGCCACCCGCTGCGACGTCGTCATCGAAGCCCTCGCCGACTGAGGCTCCTGCACGTCGTGCAGTGTGCACGACATCGCCGATCTGGAAGGCCGTGGGATCCCCGGCGTCTTCGTCGCCTCGACGGAGTTCGTCGAGGCCGCTGCGGCACAAGTCCGTTCGATCGGCCTGGACGTGGCCCGCGTCTTCGTGCCCCATCCGATCCAGGACCGCACCGACGACGAGATCCGGGCCCTCGCGGACGCCGCCGTCGACGAGATCCTCGGCCACCTCGTCGCCGGGCACCGCTCCTAGCGAGCGTGCCGCGACGGTTCCATGGTCCCTTTTGGCGGCGTCGCGCCGCTCTCCGGTCCCTTCTGGCGACCAGAACGGACCACCGAAGGCGTCAGGTGGGGAGGACGAAGGTGGCGCCGACGGGCGTGACGAGGCCGTCAGCCACGAGCGTGGCGAGGACGCGCTCGGCGCGGCCGGGGTCGTCGGGCCAGCCCATGACAATCGCCACGTCGGACGCCTCGACCGGGCCCGCTCGGAGGGCGGCGACGAGGCGCCCCCGGCCTTCACGGTCGGAGCCGGCGAACTTGGACTGACGGCCGCTGGTGCCGGCGCTGCCTTCGGCGGGGTCAGGATCCGGATGGCCGGTGAGGTGCCACACGCACGATGGCGCCAGCGGGCAGTCGTCGCACCGGGCGATCCGCTTCGTGCAGACGGTCGCGCCGAGGTCGAGCAGGGCCTGGTTCCACGCCCAGCCGTGGCCCGCCGGCACGGCCTGGTCGGCCGCGGCCTGGGCCTCGATCGCCGCCAGCCGCCGGCCCGCAAGCCTCGCCAGGACGCGTGCCGCGTTGGTGTCGAGGACGCCGACGTCGCGTTCGTGGGCGAAGGCCAACACGGCGCGAGCGGTGTAGGGGCCGATCCCCGGAAGGGCCAGCAGCTCGTCCATCGTCGTCGGCAGCCGTCCTTCGTGGCGCTCGACGCACCTACTGGCCGCGGCGTGGAGGTTGAGCGCCGCGCCGGTTGTAGCCGAGGCCGGCCCACAACCGGACGACGTCGCCCGCCGGCGCCGACGCACACGACGCCGGCGTCGGGAAGCACTCGAGGAACTCGGCGTACTTCGGAACGACGCGCGCCACCTGTGTCTGTTGGAGCATCAGCTCGCTGACGAGCACGGCCCACGGGTCGCGCGTCCGTCGCCAGGGGAGGTCGCGTCGCGTCCGGTCCGACCAGGCGAGGAGGTCGCGCGCTCGGTCGGTCAGCGCCGGCGGCACCAGAAGACGTCGGTTCGGTACGCCTCGACGAACCGGGGCCCTTGCTCTCGGATCAACACCTCGGTCGTGAGCCGGGCCACCTCGGCGAGCACCTCCGCCCGCTCATCGTCCGGGAGGGCCGACACGTAGCTCGTCGAGGCGATGCGGGCCAGCATCGTGTCGAGGTCCATCGCGACCGGGTTCGGGAACGAGGCGGTCTCGATGGGACCGAAGGCCGGATGCGCGTCGATGGCGCCGTGCCAGCCGGGGTCGTCGCGCCGAAAGCGCGGTGCGTCGCCCGCCAACCGGTCGAGCACGCCGTTGATCCGGTGGGTCCACTCGACCCGTTCGTCGCGGGTGTTCCAGACGAGGGCGAGGGCGCCGTCCGGCCGCAGGACCCGAGCGATCTCGTCGAGCGCCGGCCCGGCATCGAACCAGTGGAAGGCCTGGGCGACGGTCACGAGGTCGACGGACTGGTCCGGCCGCGGCACGGACTCCGCCGTGCCCTCGAGGATGGTCTGGCCCGGGAAGTTCCGGGCGAACGCCTCCCGCATGGCTCGCACCGGTTCGACGGCGATGACGCCGCCGGGCTCGACCACCTCGAAGAGCAGCTTCGTGAACTTTCCTGTGCCGGCGCCGAGGTCCACCACCTTGGAGGACTCCTCCAGGCCGGCCCCCGCTCGGAGCGTGTCGAGGACCTCGGCCGGGAACGACGGACGGCCCTTCTCGTAGTCCGCCGCCCCCCGTTGGAACCCCTTGGCGGCGGCCTCGTGGATGTTCACGGGCCGACCGTCGCCAGCACGGCGTCGGCCCAGAGCCGGTAGCCGGCCGCGTCAGGGTGGTAGCCGTCGGCGGCGAAGTAGCGGTCGGGGTGGGTGCGGAACGCCGGTCCGGTGCGACCGGCGATGTCCACGTAGGTGGTGCGGCCGTTGCGCGCCGCCGCCCGACGGACCTCCCGGTCGAGGCGGCGGCCCCGCCATCCCGCAATCGCTCGCAACGGTTGCGGGAGACGGGGCGGCGCACCCATGTCGGGCACGCCCAGCACGACGATCTCGACGTCGGGCAAGCGGGCCAGCAGGTCGCGGTAGTCCACGAAGAAGTCCTCGACCCTGGTGAGGTGGGTGACGTCGTTCGCCCCGACGCTGATGTAGATCCGCTCGGGGCGGTCCCCCGGGCGCGTCGGGAGCTCGGCGCGCTGGTGCCCGACGACGTCGGCGAGGGTGGCGCCCGAGACGGCGATGTTCAGGACCCGCTCGCCGCGCGCCTCGGCCACCAGCGATGCCACGGTGTCGGCGCCGTCGGTGACGCCGACGCCGAAGGCCGTGGAGTCCCCGAGCCAGAGGACCGGCGTCGGGCCGGCGTCCGCGTACGTCAGCTGGACGTCGTCGAGATCGTCACCCCGCCGAGCCACCTCGACCTCGGCGCCGAGCACGGCCACGGCGAGGAGCGGGACGCCGACGGCGATCGCGACGATGCGCCGCCGTCGGCGTCCCATGGTGCCTAGCTCCAGACGTCGTCGGCGTAGGGGCGGCGCCGCTCCGGCGCGCCCTCCCGCTTCCAGACCATGACCTTGCGGGTGTAGCTGCACACCTCGTCGCCGTGTTGGTTGAAGCCCTTGGTGGCGACGGTGACGACGCCGCGATCAGGCTTCGACGATGACTCCTTCTTGTCGAGCACCTTGCTCTCGGCGTAGATGGTGTCCCCGTGGTAGGTCGGCTTGGCGTGCTTGAGGTCGGTGACCTCGAGGTTGGCGATGGCGCTACCGCTGATGTCGGGGACGCTCATGCCGAGGACGAGGCTGTAGACGAGGTTGCCGACCACGAGGTTCTTGCCGTGGGGGCTCTCGTGCTCGGCGAACCACACGTTGGTGTGCACCGGGTGGTGGTTCATCGTGATCATGCAGAACAGGTGGTCGTCGTACTCGGTGATCGTCTTGCCGGGCCAGTGCTTGTAGACGTCGCCGATCTCGAAGTCCTCGAAGGAGCGACCGAAGGGGCGGTCCGATGTCGTCATGCCGCGAACCCTAGGAGCGGCCGGCGACCTGCGCCCAAGCGCGTAGGAGGAAGCGCCGGGGCTGGTCCGGTCGAGTCATTTCTCGGCGTGATCCTCCCGTTCCGACCTTTCCGTCCGATACAAGTGACGGGCGTGACGACCAGGAGGTCCACGAGATGCCGTTCGCATGGAAACCGGTGCCGGGCCAGGTCGCTCTGATCGAGTTGCAGGCGGGGGGCAACGACTGCCTGACGGGTGTCGTGGTCGACGGCGCTCACGATCCGGTCGTCATCGACCTCGGTGCATCGCCTCGACCGGAATTCGCGTCCGGCGCCGGGCGGGAGGTGGTGGCCAGCTTCTTCGCCCCCGACGCGTTGTACCGAATGACGGCGACACTCGCCCCCCACGGCGCCGGCACGACGGATGCGATCATCGACCTGCGGGTCCACGACGTCGAGCGGGTGCAACGGCGCACGGCGCCCCGGACCCGCCTCTCGATCCCGGTGATCATGTCGAACTTCGACGACCCGTCGGCCGTCGATCGCGGGGCCTTCGCCAGCCTCGTCGGCGAGTCCATCGACATCGGCGAGGGAGGCTGCCGGGCCTTGATGCCCGCGTGCCTTCCCGCCCGGGTGCGACCCGACGGTGACCCTCGAGCTGCCCGGCGGTGAGCGGGTCGTGGCGCTGGCCGCCGTGCTGCACGCCGCCGTGCTCGAGGACGGTCGCTACGAGTACCGGCTGGTCTTCCTCGAGCTCGACGAGGTCGAGCGGTTGCGGTTGGCGGATCTGGTGGCCGACCTACCCGCCCCGGCCTGACCAGCCCGATCGGGACGGCCCGAACGGGCCATAGGAACCGACCCCTCGCGACCGCACACTGCGGGGCGTGGGTTCCCCGCACCTCGACCTCCTTCGCGCGCTCGATGCCGGCGTGATCCTGTACCGGACGGACCCGGCACGGCGGGTGGCCGATCCCGAGGTGGCCGAGGTCAACATCGCGGCCCGACGCCTCGGCGTGGTGACCGACGACCAGCGGATCCTCGAAGGCGTGCGCCGCGCCGCCACCTTCGCCGTCGACGTCTCGCTGACCGACATCCCCGCGGCCCATCGGAACCGGCTGGACGTGCGGATCCACCCGCTGGGCGACGGGTGGGTCGGTGCCGTGCTCGTCCCGTCGCCCACCCCGGACAGGACCGATCGCGACGCCCTGACCGGACTCGGCAGTCGCGAGCGCTTCCTGGAGCTCCTGCAGGAAGCGATCAGCGAGGCGGAGCAGAACGGCACCGGCCCGGTGGCTGCGTTCCTCGTCGACCTCGACCGGCTCCAGGAGATCAACGACACCCTCGGCCACACGCAGGGCGACGTCCTCCTCCGCCAGAGCGCCGGTCGCCTCCGGCGGTTGCCGTTCCGCACCGCCGAGCCGTGCCGGGTGGGCAGCGACGAGTTCGGCCTCGTGGTCGCCCTCGGGAGACGGGATCCGATCGCGGTCGCGAGCCAGGTGGCGGCTGCCTTCTCTCCTCCCTTCGTGCTCGGCCGGCTCAGCGTGCGCACCACGGCGTCGGTCGGCGTGGCCGTCGCGCCGCAGCACGGGCGCGATGCCGGCGCCGTGCTCCGCAGCGCCGACGTGGCTCTGCGGGCGGCCAAAGCCGAGCACGGTGTCGCCGTCTATTCCTCGGACCGCGACCCGTTCGACCTCCGGCGCCTCCAGCTCGTCGCCGGCCTGCGCGACGCCATCGACGCGGGTGGGCTGAACCTCGAGTACCAGCCCAAGGTCGATCTGGCATCGGGCGGGCTCGCCGGCGTGGAGGCGCTCGTGCGCTGGCACCACGCCGAGCTCGGCGACATCTCACCCGGCGAGTTCGTCCCGTTGGCCGAGGACCGCGGGCTCATCGGCCCATTGTCGGAGTGGGTGCTGGAGGAGTCGGGCCGGCAGTGCCAGGCCTGGGGCAGCCACGGGTTCGACGTGCCGATCAGCGCCAACATCTCGGCCCAGAACCTCTATGACCCCGGGCTCGTGCGGTGGCTCGACCTCCTCTTCGACGGTGGCGGCATCGCGCCCGGCCAGCTCACCCTCGAGCTCACCGAGACCCAGGTCGTGGCCGACCTCCCGATGGCCAAGCAGATCCTCCGGCGGCTGCGGGGCCTCGGCGCCAAGCTCAGCATCGACGACTTCGGGACCGGCTACTCGTCGTTGAGCTACCTGGCCAGGCTCCCCCTCGACGAGCTCAAGATCGACCGCTCGTTCGTCCTCGACCTCGAGGCCGGAGAGCAGGGGACGGCGCTCGTACAGACCATCATCGACCTCGGCCACGACCTCGGGCTGCGCGTCGTGGCCGAAGGCGTGGAGTCCGAGGCGGCCATCGCCACGCTGGGATCACTCGGCTGCGATCAGGTCCAGGGGTTCCACGTGTCGCGCCCTCTCGACGCCGACGCGCTCGAGGACTGGCTCAGAGCGGATAGCGCTCGAGGAGCCCTCGCGCGATGACGAGGCGCTGGATCTCGTTGGTCCCCTCACCGATCAGCATGAGCGGGGCGTCCCGGTAGTACCGCTCGACCGGGAACTCGGTCGTGTAGCCGTACCCGCCGTGGATGCGCATCGCCTCCGTCGCCAGCTCGAACGCCGTCTCGGACGCGAACAACTTGGCCATGCCGGCCTCGACGTCGGCCCGTTGTCCGGTGTCGAACTTCTCCGCTGCGCTGCGGGTCAACAACCGCGCCGCCTCGAGCTTGGTCGCCATGTCCGCCAGCTTGAACTGGATGGCCTGGTGCTTGGCGATCGGCACGCCCATGGTGTGGCGCTGCTGGGCGTACTTGATGGCGGCTTCGAACGAGGCCCGGCCGACGCCACAGGCGCGCGCGGCGATGTTCACCCGGCCGAGCTCGAGCGCGCCGAGGATCTGGTGCAGGCCCCGACCGGCGCCCGCCTCGGCCCCTCCGAGCACCCACGACGCCGGCACCCGATGGCCCTCGTAGGTCATCTCGACGGTCTCCACGCCCTTGTACCCGAGCTTGTCCACCTTCTTGGAGACGGAGATGCCGCCGCTGCGGGGCCCGGGCTCCTTCTCGACGATGAAGCAGGTGATGCCCTCGGGCGTCCGCGCCGCGAGGGCCAGGATCCCGCAGCGCTCGCCGTTGGTCACCCACGCCTTCGTCCCGTCGAGCACGTACTCGTCGCCGTCGGGCGTGGCCTTGCAGCGCAGCGCGCGGGTGTCGCTGCCGGCGTCGGGCTCGCTGAGCGAGAGGGCGCCTCGGCGATCGCCCGCCGCCATCTGGGGGAGCCACGAACGCTTCTGCTCGTCGGTCCCATGGAGCTTGATGAGGGTGGCGCAGATCAGGTGGGTGTTGACGACACCGGTCAACGACATCCACCCCGTGGCCAGCTCTTCGACGATGCGGGCGTAGGTGACCGTGTCGAGGCCGAGCCCGCCGTACTCCTCGGGGATGGTGGCGCCGAACAGCCCGAGGTCGCGCAGCCCGGCGACGAGCGCCTCCGGGTACTCGTCGGCGTGCTCGAGCGCGCTGGCGGTCGGCACGACCTCCTTCTCGACGAACCGGCGCACGGTGGCGACCAGCTCGTCGGCGAGGGCGGGATCGGTGCGGTTCGTCACGCCCCGGATGCTGCCACCAACGGGCTCAGTGCTTGCGCAGCGCTTTGATGAGCTCCTTCTTCTTCATCTTCGAGCGGCCCTTGATCCCGATCTTCTTGGCCTGCTTCAAGAGCTTCTCCTTCGGCTGGTCCTCGTAGTCACCGGCCTTGCCGCCCTTCTTCCCGACCTTCGAGCGGCCCTGGGCGGCGGCGGCGTTGGCGATCCGGGCCGCCTTCTCCTTGCTGGCGCCGTCGCGCCGGAGCGCCTTGTAGACCTTCTCGTCCTTGATGCTGGAGCTGGGCATGTCCGCACATCTACCCAGGTAGCGTCGGTTCGATGATCGAGCTCGGCCTGCGCAACGACGTGTACCGCCGTCCGCTCGCCACGGCGCTCGACCGGCTCGGGCTCCGCGAGGGCTGGCGGTGCGTCGACGTCGGCGCCGGCGGCGGGGACGTCAGCGTCGCCCTCGCCGAGGTCGTGGGTCGCGACGGCCGCATCTATGCCGTCGACCCCGACCCTGCGGCTCGTGACGTCGTCGCCCACGCGGCCGCGGCCCACGCGCAGGTGATCGCGCTGACCCAGGCCGGCGAGGACCTGACGCTCCCCGAGCCCGTCGACCTCGCCTTCTGCCGGTTCGTGCTCATGCACGTCGTCGAGCCCGTCGTGGTCCTACGCCGCATGGCCGCGGCCGTCCGGGTCGGCGGCTGGGTGGTGGCGCAGGAGCCGATCACCTCCGCCGGCCGCATCGCCGGTACCGCCTTCTCGATGCCCGGCGCCCGCCATCCCGACGTCGGAGCGCTGCTCCCGCGTCTGGTCCAGGACGCCGGGCTCGAGATCGTCGACGCGTGGGCCGAGGCCCCCGCCGGCGCCGGGCCGGGCCCCGTCGCCGACTACCTCGAGGTGCTCACCGAGGTCGACCCGGGCGACGACCCCGTCGTCCTCCCACCGCTGGTCACGGTGGTCGCTCGCCGCAGTTAGAGCTTGCCGAGACGGCCTCGGTAGCCTCACGCCATGCCCGAAGCCGCCGCCCCGGACCTCGCTGCCGCCGCCTCCGCCGTCGACGTCGCCTCGGGCGTCATCGACACGGCCGCCCGCCACCTCGCAGCCGCCGACCAGGACGCGCAACCAGACCGCCATCTACGATCTCGCGCACGGCGCAGCCGCCGTCGAGAACGCGCGCGCCGTGCTCGACTACGGGTCCAAGGGTGACGTCGAGGGCCGCATCGCCTGCGCCTTCGTCGCCGACGCCGTCTACGACGTAGCGACGAAGGTGCTCGGTCGCGAGGACGAGTTCGGACTCGAGGAAGGTGCGCTGGGCGCGGCCATGCCCTTCGTCCGCACGTACCGCGCGCCTGCCTTCCTCGCCGAGCTCGCCGGCCAGCAGGGGCCCCGCCACCTCGACGGCGACTTGGAGATGGTGCAGGACACCTTCCGTCGCTTCGCCGAGGACAAGATCAAGCCGGTCGCCGAGCACATCCACCGCACCAACGCCGACATCCCCGAGGACCTCATCTCCGGTCTGGCCGAGCTCGGCACCTTCGGGCTCTCCGCCCCCGAGGAGTACGGCGGCTGGGCCGCCGGTGGCGAGGACGAGTACATCGCCATGGTCGTCGCCACCGAGGAGCTGTCGCGGGGCTCGCTGGGCGCCGGCGGCTCACTGATCACCCGGCCCGAGATCCTCACCCGCGCCCTCGTCAAGGGCGGCACCGAGGACCAGAAGCAGGAGTGGCTGCCGAAGCTCGCGACGCGGCGAGATCATGGCCGCCGTCGCGGTCACCGAGCCCGACTACGGCTCCGACGTGGCCGGCCTCAAGGTCACCGCCACGAAGACGGCCGACGGCACCGGGTGGGCCATCAACGGCGTGAAGACGTGGTGCACGTTCGCGGCCCGGGCCGACGTGCTCATGCTCCTGGCCCGCACCGACCCGGACAAGTCGAAGGCCCACCGCGGCCTGAGCCTCTTCATCGTGCCCAAGCCGCGAGGCGAGGGGCACGGCTTCGAGTTCGTCCAGGACGGCACCGGCGGGAAGATGGAGGGGCGGGCGATCGACACCATCGGCTACCGCGGCATGCACTCCTATGAGGTCGCGTTCGACAACTGGTTCGTGCCGGCGGAGAACCAGATCGGCGGCGAGGAGGGCCTCGGCCGCGGGCTTCTACCTCCAGATGGAGGGGTTCGAGAACGGGCGCCTCCAGACGGCGGCGCGCGCCGTCGGCGTGATGCAGGCCGCGTACGAGGCGGCGTACGACTACGCCGCCAACCGGGTCGTGTTCGGCTCGGCCATCCTCGACTACCAGCTCACGAAGGTGAAGCTGGCCCGGATGGCCGTGCATCATCCAATCCGCCCGCCAGTTCATGTACCAGGTGGCCCGGATGATGGCCAAGGGCGAGGGCGCCATGGAGGCGTCGATGGTCAAGGCCTACGTCTGCCGGGCCGCCGAGTGGGTGACCCGCGAGGCGCTGCAGATCCACGGCGGCATGGGGTACGCCGAGGAGTTCCCGGTCAGCCGCTACTTCGTCGACGCCCGCGTGCTGTCGATCTTCGAAGGCGCCGACGAGACCCTGGCCCTCAAGGTCATCGCCAGGAAGCTGCTCGCGAAGTAACTCGTGTCCTCAGCCGGGGCCGCAGAGGAAGGCGATCAGCACAGATCGGCAAGGCGCCCGCCGGTGTGCGGTGCGAACTTGAAGCCGTGGCCTGAGCACGCCGAGCCGATCACGAGGCGGCCGCGCCGTTCGATGACGAACTCGTCGTCCGGCGTCGAGGTGTAGAGGCACGTGAGCTCGGAGACCGGTCTGGGGTCGAGCCCGGGGAGCCGCTCGGTCACGTAGCGGATCACGCGCCGACGCCCGATCTCGTCGATCTCGAACGAGCGGTCGTCGGGGTCCGTCTCCGAACCGCCCCCGTGCTCGGCGACCTTGATGCCCTCCCCGGGCGTCTCGAGGCCATAGACGACGGGCGCGTTCCGGCCGCGATGGTGGACGAAGCTCGGCCACTCGAGGTCGTCGTCGAGGGCGGCGAAGTGGAACGACTGCACCTGCGTCACGACGAGGGGCGGCAGGCCCTCGTGGAACGACGGCGACAAGCCGGCGAGCAGCCCGGGCGTCCACGCGCCGGCGGTGAGCACGATGGTCTCGGCCAGGTACTCCTCCCGCTCCGAGGCCACGTGGCCGGTGGCCGGATCGACGGTCAGCGCCGGCTCGTCGGTGCGCACCTCGCAACCGAGCGTGCGGGCCCGGCCCTGGAGCGCGGCCACGGCGCGTTCGGCCCACAGCCGGCCGGCATCGGGCGAGTACAGGATCACCTCGTCCGGGCCGCCGATCGCGAATCCCGGCCACCGTTCCATCGCCGCCTCTGCCGCGACCCGCTCGTGGTGCAGATCGTTGCCGTCGAGCGCCGTCTCGATCTCGCCGATCGTGGCCTCGTCGCCGATGTCGAGGCCGCCGGTGACCTCGAGCAGCACCTCGCCCGTCTCCGCCTCGAGCTCTCGCCACAGCTCCTGCGCCCGGATGGCGGCAGCGGAGTGATGTCCGTGGGCGTACGCCGTCCGGAAGATCCGGCTGGCGCCGTGGGAGCTCCCGTGGTGGTGTCCCGGCGACCACCGCTCGAGGAGGACGACGTCCACCCCTCGGCGGGCCAACTGCCAGGCCGTCGCCCCACCGACGGCGCCACCGCCGACGACGAGCACGTCGCACCGTCGCATGGTCCGAGCCTAAGGCGCGTCCACCCCTCAGGTTTCCCACGTTCGCGGCCGACGCGGAAGAGGTGGCCCGCCGTCCCGTCCTTCTCGTCGCGCTCCTGACCCTGCTCGCCGTCGCGTCCGCCGCCCCGGCCGGCGCCTACGCCGGCGCCCCCTGGTTCAAGCCGTCGACCGCCTACACGGAGAACTTCCCCGATCCCAGCGTCCTCGTGAGCGGCGGCAAGTACTACGCCTACGCCACCACCACCGGCGGCGCCTACCTCCCCGCCATGTCGTCGACGGACGCCCGCACGTGGATCGCCCGGCCGGCCTACGACCCCGGCGCGCCGCTCAACAAGGACCCCTACTTCAACGACGCCCTCCCGTACCCCGCATCCTGGGCTCCCGACGCGCCGAACACCTCCGGCCGGCTGAAGAAGGACATGTGGGCGCCGGGCGTGGCCGCCATCGGTGGCCGGTTCGTCGCCTTCTACGCCGTCCGGGTGTCGTTCGAGCGCGAGCGGTTCTGCCTCTCCGTCGCCACCGCCTCCAACCCCCTCGGTCCGTTCACCGACAGCTCCAGCGGCCCGCTCTGGTGTGACAGCGACCCGAACGGATCCATCGACCCGCAACCCTTCGTCGACGCCGACGGCGTGCCCTACCTCCTCTGGAAGAGCGAGGGCGTGCCGGGATCCGTGCCGACCCGGCTCTGGTCGCGACAGCTCGACGCGGCGGGCACGGGCTTCGCCCCCGGTACGGCGCCCGTCGAGATCCTCCGCACGACTCAGGCCTGGGAGGGCTCGGTCATCGAGAACCCGTCGATGGTGCGCCACCAGGGCCGGCTCTTCCTCTTCTACAGCGGCAACGAGCACCGGTCGGCGTCCTACGCCACCGGCTACGCCGAATGCGCCTCGCCCGTCGGTCCCTGCACCAAGAGCCCCACCAATCCGGTGCTCGCCAGTCGGGACGGGAAGCTCGGCCCCGGTGGTCCGTCCGCCTTCGTGGCCAACGACGGCCAACTGCTGCTCGCCTACCACTGGTGGAACGCCCCGTACACGGACTACCCGGCGTACCCGCAGTGCCAACAGACCGGCACGTGCGCCACGCAAGGCCAGCGCCGGATGTCAGTGGAACCGGTGCGCCTCACCTCGACCGGCCTCCAGGTCGGCGACCACCCGATCTCCTCGGCCCTGCCGGCGGGCGATAACGCCGTGGCCATGGCCGCCACGCCGTCGGGCAACGGCTACTGGATCGCGGGTGCGTCCGGAGCCGTCGTCGCTCGCGGCGGCGCTGTGGACAAGGGCGCCGTCTCGGGCCTCAACCGGCCCATCGTGGGGCTCGCCTCCACGCCCTCGGGCAACGGCTACTGGACGACCGGCGGGGACGGGGGTGTGTTCAGCTTCGGCGCCGCCGGCTTCTTCGGGTCGACCGGCGACCTCCGGCTCAACAAGCCCGTGGTCGCCATGGCGTCGACGCCGAGCGGCCTGGGCTACTGGTTCGTCGCGTCCGACGGCGGGATCTTCTCCTTCGGGGACGCCGAGTTCTTCGGGTCGACCGGCTCGATGCGCCTGAACCAGCCCATCGTCGGGATGGCGGCGACCCGTACCGGACGCGGCTACTGGCTCGTCGCCGCCGACGGTGGGATCTTCACCTTCGGCGACGCCCGGTTCCTCGGCTCGACCGGCGGCCTCCGCCTCAACCGCCCGATCGCCGGCATGACGCCGACCCGCAGCGGCGACGGCTACGTCCTGGTGGCCTCCGACGGCGGCATCTTCACCTTCGGCGACGCCCGCTTTTTCGGCTCGACGGGCGACATCCGCCTGAACCAGCCCATCGTCGGGATGGCCGGGACGCCGTCAGGCGGCGGGTACTGGATGGTCGCGGCGGACGGCGGGATCTTCAGCTTCGGCGACGCCGCCTTCCACGGCTCGGGCGTCGGCTGACCCCACCGCCGGAGCGCCCGGGAGGATTCGATCCGCCGGTCCGTGGCCGCGTACCGTTCGGCCCATGCGCAACGCGAAGGACTTCTTCCGACCGCTCGCCCTCGGCGCGCCGGAGCCGGTTCGGGAGATCCCGGTCCGCCCGTCGCGGGTCATCCACTTCTTCCCGGGGGCCAACCCGAAGATGGTGGCCAAGGTCCCGGACATCGCGCCGACCGTCGACATCCTCCTGTGCAACCTCGAGGACGGCGTCCCCGCCACCGACAAGGAGGCGGCCCGGGCCGGCCTGATCGAGGTCGGCAAGAGCTGGTCGACCCCGGACACCCAGTTCTGGACCCGGGTGAACTCGCTCGACTCGCCGTGGGTGCTCGACGACCTCACCGCCGCCGTCACCGAGATCGGCGACAAGCTCGACGTGGTCATGATCCCCAAGGTCGAGGGGCCGGAGGACATCCACTACGTCGACCGGCTCCTGGCCCAGCTCGAAGCCAAGGCCGGCCTCGACCGGCCGATCCTCGTCCACGCCATCCTCGAGACGGCGCGCGGGGTGGCCAACGTCGAGGAGATCTGCGCCGCCTCCCCTCGCATGCAGGGCCTGTCCCTCGGGCCGGCCGACCTGGCCGCCAACCGGCGCATGAAGACGACGCGCGTCGGCGGCGGCCATCCCGGCTACCTCGTGCGCACGGACCCGGTCGGCGACGACCTCACCGAGGGCCGCACGACGTTCCAGCAGGACCTGTGGCACTACACGATCGCCCGCATGGTCGACGCCTGCGTGGCCAACGGGATCCTCCCCTTCTACGGCCCGTTCGGTGACATCAAGGACGTCGTCGCCTGCGAGGACCAGTTCCGCAACGCCTACCTCCTCGGCTGCGTCGGCGCCTGGAGCCTCCACCCGGTGCAGATCGAGATCGCCAAGCGCGTCTTCTCCCCCGACCCCAAGGACGTCGAGCACGCCAAGCGGGTGGTCGAGGCCATGGGCGATGGCACCGGCGCGGTGATGCTCGACGGGAAGATGGAGGACGACGCGTCGGTCAAGCAGTGCCGCGTCATCCTCGGCCTGGCCCAGGAGCTCTCGCAGCGCGACCCCGACCTCGCCGAGCTCTACTCGCTCTAGATCCGGAGACGAACCCCCGATGAACGACACCACCCTCCGACCGCGCCGGTCCGTCCTCTACATGCCCGGCGCCAACGAGCGGGCCCTCGAGAAGGCGAAGACGATCCCGGCCGACGCGCTGATCCTCGACCTCGAGGATGCCGTCGCCCCGGACGCCAAGCTCGAGGCGCGCGAGCGCGTCTGCGCCGCCGCCTCGTCCGGCGAGTACGGCCTCAAGGAGGTCACGATCCGGGTGAACGGCCTCGACACCCAGTGGGGCCTCGACGACCTCCGGGCCGCGGCGAAGGCCGGCCCCGCCGCCGTCGTGGTGCCGAAGATCGGCTCGGTCGACGACATCCGCACCGTCGAGCGCACCCTCGAGGAAGCCGGCGCCCCCGACTCCACCCGCATCTGGGCGATGCTCGAGACGCCGAGCGGGATCCTCTCCGCCGTCGACATCTGCACGTCGTCCGAGCGGCTCGCCGTGCTCGTCATGGGGACGAACGACATCGCCAAGGAGCTCCACGCCGAGCAGATCCCGGGCCGCGGTCCCCTGCTCCACGCGCTCTCGACGTGTCTGGTGGCGGCAAGGTTCGCCGGCAAGGTGATCCTCGACGGTGTCTACAACGACATCAAGGACCCCGAGGGCTTCGAGGCCGAGTGCATCCAGGGTCGGCAGATGGGCTTCGACGGCAAGACCCTCATCCACCCGAGCCAGGTCGATCCCTGCAACGACGCCTTCGCCCCCACCGAGGCCGACGTCGAGCACGCCGGGCGCGTCATCGCCGCCTTCGAGGAGGCCGAGGCCGCCGGCAAGGGCGTCGTCACCGTCGACGGCCGCATGATCGAGAACCTCCACGTCGAGAACGCCCGGCGCACCCTCGCCATCTCCGACGCCATCGCCCGCCTGCAGGCGGGGTAGCCGAACCCCCCACCCGGCAATTCAGTCGGTGAAGTTCGGGGCGCGCTTCTCGAAGTAGGCCGTCACGGCCTCGGACTGGTTCGGGCTGCCGATGAGCGAACCGATGGTCTTGCGCTCGTCGGCGAACTGGTCGGCGACGGCGCGGCCGAGGGAGGCGTTGAGAAGGCGCTTGGCGCCCCGGACGGCGTGGGGGCTCTTGCCGGCGATCTCGGCGGCGAGGGCGAGCGCTTCGGCGCGGGGGTCATCGGCGACCCGGGTGGCGAGGCCGATGCGCACGGCCTCCTCGCCGCCCACCATCCGTCCGGTGAACGTCAGCTCCTTGGCCACGTCCAGTCCGACCAGCTTCGGCAGCATCCAGGTGCCGGTCATGTCCGGGATGAGGCCCCAGCGGATCTCGAGGATGGAGATGCGGGCGTCGGGGGCAACGATGCGGAGATCCGCGCCCAGGGCGATCTGGGCGCCCCCGCCGAGCGCCACGCCGTGCACGGCCGCGATCACCGGGACCTCGAGCTCCTGCCACACGTACGCCGCCTGCTGGCCGACGTGGGTGATGCGCCCTTCGACGTCGGTGATCTGGCGCGGCGGGCGCTCGCCGGGCTCGGGCTCGCGCGTGCCGCCGGCCATCGCCTGGAACGAGGAGAAGTCGAGGCCGGCGCAGAACCCCCGACCCTCGCCCGAGAGCACCACGGCCCGCACCGACCGGTCGGCCTTGAGCGACTCGCCGGCGTCGACGATGGCCGCGAACATGGCCGGGTCCAGGGCGTTGATCTTGTCCGGGCGGTTGAGGCGGACGTCGGCGACGCCCTCCTCGATGGTGACGACGACACGGTCCATGGGACGGGATCCTGCCACCCGGTCAGTCGTACTCGCGGGGCGACCACCACGGGAACCACTCCGGCATCGCGTCGCTGACCCGCAGCGGGAAGGCGGGCGGGCGCTTCTCGAGGAACGACACCACGCCTTCGCGCGCATCCTCGGACGCGCCCCGGCTGACGATCGCCTGGGAGTCGACCTTGTGGGCCTCCATCGGGTGATCGGCGCCGAGCATCTTCCACAGCATCTGGCGGGACAGGGCGACGGAGACGGGCGAGGTGTGGTCGGCGATCTCCCGGGCGATGCCCCGGGCCACGTCGAGGAGCTCGTCCCTCGGGTGGACGCTGCGGAGCAGCCCGCCGGCGAGCACCTCGGAAGCCGGCATGACCCGCCCCGTCGCCACCCACTCCATGGCCCGGCTGATCCCGACCGCACGGGTGAGGAACCACGACGACGCGGCCTCCGGCACGATCCCACGTCGCGCGAAGACGAAGCCGATCTTGGCGTCGTCCGCCGCGAGGCGGATGTCCATCGGGAGCGTCATGGTGATGCCGACGCCGACGGCCGCACCGTTGATGGCGGCGATCACCGGCTTGAGCGACTCGAAGATCCGCAGCGTCACGCGACCGCCGCCGTCGCGCGGGATCGCATGGCCGTCGCCGCCCACGCCGACGGCCGGCCCGCCGTCGCCGGCATCGAAGGTGCCGCCACCACCGGACAGGTCCGCCCCCGCGCAGAAACCCCGACCGGCGCCGGTGACGATCACGACGCGGACGCCGTCGTCGGCATCGGTCCGGTCGAAGGCGTCGAGCAGCTCGTGCATCATCCGGGAGGTGAAGGCGTTGAGCTGGTCGGGCCGGTTGAGCGTGATCGTGGCGATGCCGTCGGCCACGTCGAGGAGGATGTGCTCGTAGTCCACGGGCGCCTTTCTACGCCCGGCGGTAGCGTCGGCGGCGATGACCGACGTCCGCACCCCCGAAGCCTCCGCCGATCCCGAAGCGGATCGCGTGTCCTCCCTCACCGACGAGCTCCTCGCCAGCTACCCGCCGGCCTCCTCGTCGGAGACCGAGTTCCTCGGCGCCCAGTTCGATGCCGGACTCGCCTGGGTCCACTTCCCGGAGGGCAACGGCGGGCTCGGGTTGTCGCCCCGGTTGCAGACGGTCGTCAACACGAAGCTGGCCGACGCCGGCGCACCCTCGCCGTACTACCGCAACCCGATCGGCCACGGCATGGGCGCGCCGACGGTCGTGACCCACGGCAGCGACGAGCAGAAGCAGCGCTACCTCCGCCCCCTCTTCACCGGCGAGGAGGTGTGGTGCCAGCTGTTCTCCGAGCCCGGGGCCGGCAGCGACGTCGCCTCCCTGGCCACCAAGGCGGTGCGGGACGGGGACGAGTGGATCGTCAACGGCCAGAAGGTCTGGACGACCCTCGCCCACCTGTCGCGCTGGGGGATGCTCGTGGCCCGCACGGACCCCGATCAGCCGAAGCACAAGGGCCTCACCTACTTCGTCGTCGACATGCACGCGCCCGGGGTCGAGGTCCGGCCGCTGCGGCAGATCACCGGGGACGCCGAGTTCAACGAGGTGTACTTCACCGACGTCCGGATCCCCGACGCCGAGCGCCTCGGTGATGTCGGCGACGGGTGGCGCACCTCGCTGACCACGCTCATGAACGAGCGCGTCTCGATCGGCGGCGCCATCGCCCCCCGCAACAGCGGCCCGATCGGCTCGGCCCTGAAGCTGTGGCACGACCGGGAGGACAAGTCGTCGGCGCCGGCGGTGGCCCTGCGCGACCGGCTCGTGTCGGCCTGGTGCGAGGCGGAGGTGCTCCGCCTCACCAACGTCCGGGCCTCGCAGAACCGGCGCCTGGGCGTACCCGGCCCCGAGGGGTCGACGGGCAAGCTGCACTACGCCGAGCTGAACAAGAAGATCTACGAGCTGTGCATCGACCTCATGGGGATGCAGGGCACGCTCTACGGCTCCTATGAGATGCGCCGCCCCGAGTCCGCCGGCGACTCGCGCTCCATCGCCCAGGCCTTCCTCCGGGCGCGGGCCAACTCGATCGAGGGCGGCACCTCCGAGGTGATGCGCAACATCCTGGGCGAACGGGTCCTCGGGCTTCCGGGCGACGTGCGCAACGACAAGGTCCTTCCTTGGTCGCAGGTGCCGCGCTAGCGCCCGGCGTCGTGGCGTCGGCCCCCACCGGGGCCGGCGTCTACTTCTTCCTCGGCCCGAGCCGGGAGCTGCTCTACATCGGCAAGGCCACGAACGTGAGGAGCCGCCTACAGCAGCACGCCCGTGGTGGCGGGCGCCTCACCGGCCTGTACGCGCGGGCCGAGGTCGTTCGGTGGGAGGAGCATCCTTCGGAGCTGGAGGCGGTGGCTCGGGAGGCCGACCTGTTGGCCGCGCGGCCACCCCCGTACAACGCGGCCGGTTCGACCGGAGGATGGAGCGACGTGGTCGTCGGCGGCCGGCGCTACGGCTGCTTCCCCCACCTCGGCCGAGGTCTGGCCACGGTCCCCGGGACGGCGTGCACGGACGGGTTCGTCGCGCTGCTCCGTCTGCTGTGGGCGGCGACCATCCCCGACCGGCCCGAGCCGTCCAAGCTCACCACCGACCGGCTCCCCGACCTCCCCGAGCCGTTGCGTCGGCCCGTCCACGACCTCTTCGTCGGGACGAGCGACCGGGTCCTCGACCTGCTCGCCGACCGGGTGGCCGAGACGTGCGAGCCGTATCGGCAGCCCGGACTGCGGCGCGACCGGGTCTCGGCCGACGGCTTCTTCCTCCACGGGCCGAGCCGCCTGCGGGCCCTACGCCGGCGCCACGGCCTCGGCTCCGGTCACGTCCCCCGCGCCCGGGTCGTCGGGGCGCTGGCCGACGAGCTCCGGGCCCTGCTCGGGGACGACCTCGTGCTGCCGACGCCGCCCGACCCGTCGCTCCTCGGGCCGCGCGCGTCCCGCAGCCTTCGCCACACGAAGCGCTAGTCGGCCTCACCCGGATCGTCGAGGCCGAGGGCGGTGAGGCGCTCGAGGAGCCGGTCGCGGATGGACGTGCCCGGCTCCCGGGCCTTGTCGCCGCTCGTCCGCCAGCCGAGGCGCGACGAGTACAGCAACGGCGGGTCCTTGAGCCGTCCCTCCCGAACTGCGACGACCCGGGCGAAGAACAGGTCGTGGTCGGCCATGGGCTTGCGTTCGAAGACCTCGCACGCCAGCCACGAGATGCATCCCCGGACGACGGGCAGGTCGTGCCACGTCTCGACGTACTCGTCGGCCAGCTGGCGGAAGCGCCGGCCCGGGTACGAGAAGTACTGCCCCTCCGCCACCTGGTCGCCGGCCAGGACCGACACCGAGAAGCGGCCCGAGGCGGCGATGAGCGCGTGGGTGTCGTGCTTGGGCGACACCGAGGCCAACACGATCGGCTCCTCGAAGGCCACTTGCGTCACCCAGTGCGAGCAGTAGAGGCGGTCGACGCCGTCGTGACGCGCGCCGACCACCTGCACCCCGTTGATGAGCTGGCCGAGCGACCGCTTGAGATCGCGGTCGATCACCTCGGTCCGCCGGCAACCTGGGGAGCGGGCACGGCGCATCGTACGTGCAAGGGTGGGGCCATGACCCTCGAAGGGAAGTACGAGCCGAGCCCGTGGGAGTGGGTGCGCGACCAGGTGGAGACCTATGAGCGCACCGGCGGTACGCGAGGCCAACACGTTGCGCGAGACCGGCATCCCGATCGTGATCGTCACGAGCCGCGGCAACAAGAGCGGCAAGATCCGCAAGACCGCGCTCATGCGGGTGGAGCACGACGGGGAGTACGCGCTCGTGGCCTCGATGGGCGGCGCTCCGAAGCACCCCGTCTGGTACCACAACCTCACGGCCGACCCGACGGCGGTGATGATCCAGGACGGCCCCGAGCCGTGGGACGGCGAGGTCCGCGAGCTGCCGGAGGGCCCCGAGCGCGACGAGTGGTGGGAACGGGCGGTGGCGACGTTCCCCCCGTACGCCGAGTACCAGCAGAAGACCGAGCGTCGGATCCCCGTGCTCATCGCCCGGCGCCGCACCGCCTAGGCCCGCCGTGGTCGGCGGGGCGCCGTCCGGAGGTCCGCCCCGTCAGCGATCGATGATCTCGCCCTTGCCGATCACCACGATGCCGGCGTCCGACACGGTGAACCGGCGCCGGTCCTCGACGGGGTCGACGCCGACCTCGAACCCGTCGGGGATGATGACGTTCTTGTCGATGATGGCGTTGCGGACCACGGCGTGCTGACCGATCTCGACGTCGGAGAACAGCACCGAGTTCTCGACCCGGGCCCAGGAGTGGACGCGCACGCCGGGTGACAGCACCGAGCGGCTGACGGTCGACCCGGAGACGATCACCCCCGACGACAGGAGGCTGTCGAAGGCGACCCCGAGGCGGCCCTCCGACGCGTGGACCGTCTTGGCCGGCGGCAGCGGCGGCTGGTCCGTGAAGATCGGCCACTCCCGGTTGTAGAGGTTGAACACCGGGTGGGTCGACATCAGGTCGAGGTGCGCGTCGTAGAACGAGTCGAGGGTTCCGACGTCCCGCCAGTAGCCGCGATCGCGGGCTGTCCCGCCGGGGACCTCGTTGTCGCGGAAGTCGTACACGGCCGCCTCCCCCCGCTCGACCATGGCCGGGATGATGTTCCCGCCCATGTCGTGGTTGGAGTGCTCGTCGAGGGCGTCGTCGCGTGACCGCGTCGATCAGGACCTGGGTCGTGAAGACGTAGTTCCCCATCGACGCGTACACCTCGTCCGGGGCGTCGGGGAGGCCCACGGCGTCCTTCGGCTTCTCACGGAACGAGGTGATGGTGCGCCGGTCCGCGCCGACGCCGATGACCCCGAACTGATCCGCCTGCTCGAGGGGCTGGCGGATGCCGGCGACGGTGACCCCGGCGCCGGAGGCGATGTGCTGCTCCACCATCTGGCGGGGGTCCATCCGGTAGATGTGATCGGCCCCGAAGACGAGGACGTACTCGGGTCGCTCGTCGTAGATGAGGTTCAGGCTCTGGTGGATCGCGTCCGCCGACCCCGCGTACCAGTGGGGCCCGAGGCGCTGCTGCGCCGGTACCGGGGCGACGTAGTTCCCGAGCAACGTCGACATGCGCCACGTCTTGGCGATGTGGCGATCGAGGGAGTGGCTCTTGTACTGCGTGAGCACCACGAGCTTGAGGTAGCCGCCGTTGACCAGGTTCGACAGGACGAAGTCGATCATCCGGTACATGCCGCCGAAGGGCACGGCCGGCTTGGCCCGGTCGGCGGTGAGCGGCATCAGTCGTTTGCCCTCGCCGCCGGCCAGGACGATACCCAGGACCTTCGTCGCTGCCACGGGCCGAAGCTACCGAGTCCGGAGCCGGGGCCGGGACCATAGGGTCTCGCCCGATGCCGAACGCCGCTGCGCCCAACCGAGTCGACGTCCTCACCAAGGAGTATCCGCCCGAGGTCTACGGGGGCGCCGGCGTGCACACCGAGTACCTGGTCCGCGAGCTCCGCCCCATCGTCCCCGACGTCCGCGTCCGGTGCTTCGGGGCCGAGCGTCCCGAGGACGGCGTGGAGGCCTACGCCGACCCGATGGCGCTGCTCGGCACGAACGCCGCCATCCGCACGATGGGGGTCGACCTCGAGATGGCTGCCGACTGCACCGGCGCCGACCTCGTCCACACCCACACCTGGTACGCGAACTTCGCCGGCCACGTCGCCAAGCTCCTCCACGGGATCCCCCACGTCGCGACCACCCACAGCCTCGAACCGCTCCGGCCGTGGAAGGCCGAGCAGCTCGGCGGCGGGTACGCCCTCTCCTCGTTCTGCGAGCAGATCTCACTCGAGCACGCCGACGCCATCATCGCCGTCTCGGCCGGGATGCGGGCCGACGTGCTCCGGGCCTATCCGGCCGTCGATCCGGGGCGGGTCGTGGTCGTCCACAACGGGATCGACACCACGGCCTACGCACCCGACGCGACGACCGACGTCGCTGGCCCGCCTCGGGATGGACCCGGACGCGAGGTCCGTGGTGTTCGTCGGGCGGATCACCCGGCAGAAGGGCCTTCCGTACCTGCTCCGAGCGGTCGAGGGGCTGCCGCCCGACGTCCAGCTCGTGCTGCTGGCCGGCGCGCCGGACACCCCGGAGCTCGAGGCCGAGGTGCAAGCCCTCGTCGACGGCCTGCGGGCCAGCCGCCCCGGCAAGGTGCTCTGGGAACCGGAGATGTTGCCGCGGCACGAGGTGATCCAGGTCCTGACCCACGCCAGCGTCTTCGCCTGCCCCTCGATCTACGAGCCGATGGGAATCGTGAACCTCGAGGCCATGGCCTGCGAGACGGCGGTGGTGGCCACGGCCACGGGCGGGATCCCGGAGGTGGTCGCCGACGGGGAGACCGGCGTGCTCGTGCCGATCGACCAGGTCGACGACGGCAGCGGCACCCCACGGGATCCGGAGCGCTTCGTGCGGGACCTCGCCGCCGCCCTCGGGCGCGTGCTCGAGGATCCGGCCGGCGCCGGCGCCATGGGTGCCGCCGGACGCCGCCGCGCCATCGAGCACTTCTCCTGGGCGGCGATCGCGCAGCAGACGGTCGACGTCTACCGCTCGGTCCTCGCTCCGACTACCGCTCGATCGTGAGGTCCCGCAGGTAGAACCAGTAGGTCCGCCAGCGGCAGACGCCCCAGAGGGCCCAGAGGTCCCAGAACATGCGCCACGTACGGCGGTAGCCGTCGAGCTTCCCGAACTTCTCCCGCTTGGTCCGGTGGGTCACGCCCTCCATGACCCGCGCCACGGTCGGGAGCCGCGCCTCGCAGATCACCTCGTTGATCATGATCTCGATCGTGTACCCGTCGCGCTTGGACGGGGGGATGGCGTCGAAGACCCAACGCGGGACGATCCGCTCGCCGGTCGTCGGGGGGAACCGGATCACGAACGGGTTCCAGAACGGGCCGTAGTCGAACGTCCCGAGCGACATCGCCGCCCGCTGCTCCACCACCGGGGCGCAGATGGCGTCGAGGTGGGCCGGGGTGATCCCGAGGAGGTCGGCGTCCACGAACAGCACGGCGTCGGCATCACCCGAGGCCTCCACGCCGGCCTCCATGGCGTGCGCCTTCGAGCCGCGCGATCGCTCGCGGCGGACGACCTTGGCGCCGGCGGCCTCGGCGACCTCAGCGGTGTCGTCCGCCGATCCGTCGTCGACCACGATCACGTGGCGGACGAACCGGCAGGCCCGGGCCACCTCGACGACGGCGCCGACGGTCGGCCCCTCGTCCCGGGCCGGGATGACGCAGTCGACGACCATGCTCGCGGCCCCCGGCGAAGGCGTCACAGCCGGCGGGCGAAGAAGTCGAGGATCCGTTCCTCGAGGTACACCCGATCCTCTTCGGCCCGCGGGGAGTGCCGCTCGTCGGGCAGCAGGAACAGCTCGTAGGGGATGCGGGCGGCGATGAGGGCGTTGATGAGGCGGGCACTGTGGCGGAAGTGGACGTTCTCGTCGATGAGGCCGTGCACGAGCATGAGGTGACGGTCTCGCAACCCCCCGACGTGGGCCATCACCGACGAACGCTCGTAGCCGTCGGGGTTCGCCTGGGGCGTGCCCATGTAGCGCTCGGTGTAGTGGGTGTCGTACCCGTCCCAGTGGGTGACGGGTGCTCCGGCCACGGCGGCCCGGAAGGTGCCCGGGGCCTTGGCCAGCGCCAGCGCGCTCATGTACCCGCCGTAGCTCCACCCGTTGATGCCGACGCGGCCGGGATCGGCCAGGCCGCGCTCGACCATGGCCTCGACCACCGCCACCTGATCGCGGACCTCGACGTCGCCGGCGTTCTGGCGGATCGCCCCTTCGAAGGCGAGACCGCGACCGGCGGCGCCGCGGTTGTCGGCCACCAGCCACGAGATAGCCCTGGTCCCGCAGCCACTGCCGGCGCATCGCCGAGGTCACCGACCAGGAGTCGCTGACCTGCTGGACGTGCGGCCCGCCGTACACCGAGACGATGGTCGGGAACGGCCCGTCGCCGGCGGGCCGATAGACGAGGACGTCGAGCGTCACCCCGTCCGGCGTGAGCACGGTCGTGAGCTCGGGCGGGGGTAACGGCAGGGCGGTGACCCGCGGATCGGCGCCCTCGACCTCCGAGACCAGGCGGTGCCGCTCGTCGCCGGCGGCCGAACGCACCACGGCCACGGGCGGCTGTGTGCGCGACGAGTGCACGTCGACGAAGAGGCGTTGGTCGGGGGCCACCACGGCCGCGTGCAGGCCGGCGTCGGCGCTCACGCGTCGGACCTCGCCGCCGGCCAGCGGCACGGTGAAGACGTGGCGCTCGAGATGCCCGTGACGGGTCCCGATGAACCACACCGTGGTCGCATCGAGGGCGACCACGCGGTCGACCATCCACTCGCCCTCGGTCAGGGTCCGCTCGAGCGCGCCGTCGGCGGAACGCACCTCGAGGTGCCGGAAGCCCGTCCGTTCGCTGGCCCAGAGGAACCGTCCCGCGCCATCGGGCACCGGCCGGAGCACGTCGTGCAGGTTGATCCACACGTCGCTCGTCTCGGTCAGGAGGGGCGTCACGGCCCCGGTCGGCACCTCGACGGCCACGACGTCGAGCCGTGACTGCGCCCGGTCCTCGAGCTGGACCGCCAGGCGCTCCGCGTCGAGCCAGGTCACGCGGGCCAGGTACTCCCACGCCTCGCCGAGCTCCGCGGTGACCGGTGCTCCGCCGGAGGTGCCGACGACGGCGAGGCGGACGTGGGCGTTGGCGGCACCGGCGAACGGGTACCGGTGGTCCTCCTCGGCGCCGGCCCCGACGGCATCGCTCCCCTGGTGGACGATGCGGTAGACGGGGATGTGCGTCTCGTCGACCTCGGTGTAGGCGATGCGCTTCCCGTCGGGTGACCACCAGAAGCCGTGGCTGCGGTCCATCTCCTCCTGGGCCACGAACTCGGCCAGGCCGTGTGTCCGGCCGGTGCCGCGGGCGCCCGTGGTGATCGGGCGGACGACGCCGTCGGCGAGCGTCGCGACGTGGACCTCGTCGTCCTGGACGAACGCGACCTCGGTGCCGTCGGGCGACAGCTGAGGGTCGAGCATCGGTCCCGCACCGGCCGCGAGCGGGACGGCCAGTCGGTCGGCGAAGTCCGGGGCATCGAGCACGTGCAGCCCGTCGGCGCGGGGCACCAGGAGGCGGCTGAGGTCGGCCGACGTCGCCCAGGAGGCCGACGTCACCCCCTGGCCCAGCTCCCGCGCCCGCTCCCGCCGCAGGCGCTCCTCCAGCGTGAGGTTCTCCTCGGTGACGCCCCCGCCGGCGCCGAGGAGCGCCCTCCGCTCCCCGGTCGTCAGGTCGAGGACGAACAGGTCGCGCCGGAGCGAGTGCTCGGGACTCCAGAGGAACGACAGCCATCGGCCGTCACCGCTGAAGCCGATGCCGACGGGGACGTTGGCACCAGGCGCCGGGTACCGGGCGACGTCGGCAGCGGTGAGCTCGGTCAAAGCTTCGAGCGGAAGAGCTCGAGGACGCGGCCCCACGCCGTGGCCGATGCGTCTGCGTCGTACACCTCGGGGCGGGTGTCGTTGAAGAAGGCGTGATCGGCGCCGGGATAGGAGAAGAGCTCGTGCTCGACCCCGGCTGCCGCGAGCTGTTGCTCGAGCCCGGCGACGGCCTCGGCGTTGAAGTAGTCGTCCTTCTCCGCGTAGTGACCCTGGACCGCGGCGGTCATCACCGAGTAGTCGGGCTGCGCGCCCTGCCACGGGATCAGGCCGTAGAAGGGGGCCACCGCCTTGACCAGGTCGCCCCGCTGCGCCGCCACCATCAGCGCCAGGCCGCCGCCCATGCAGAACCCGATGACGCCGACCCCCCGTCGACCGTCGCCGGAGCGGCGGGCCACCTCGTCCACGGCGCCGCTCATGTCCTTGGCCGCCTTCTCGATGTCGAGGGTCATCATCAGCTTCCCCGCCTCGTCGGGCTCCGTCCGTGGTCTCGCCGTGGTAGAGGTCCGGGGCGAGGGCGACGAAGCCCTCGGCGGCCAACCGATCGCACAGGTCCTTGATGTGGTCGACGAGCCCCCACCACTCCTGGATCACCACGAGACCCGGACCGGCCCCGCCCTCCGGAAGGGCCAGGTACCCCTGCCCGCTCGTGCCGTTGCTCGGGAACTCGACGATCTCACCCATGGCGCGACACCTACCGCCGGGGCAGGATCTGCGGATGCTCGACCACCTCGGGATCCAGTGCGCCGACGTCGCCGCCAGCGCCACCTTCTACGACGCCGTGCTCGCAGCCCTCGGCGCCACCCGGATGCTGTCGTTCGGCGACGTCCACGGCTACGGCTCGACCAAGCCGGACTTCTGGATCTCGGGCCTCACGGGGAACGACACGTCGTGGGAGGCCCACGTCGCCTTCGCCGCGCCCGACCGGGCGACGGTCCACGCCTTCTTCGACGCCGCGGTGGCGGCCGGCGCCGAGGTCCTCCACGAGCCACGCGTCTGGCCGGAGTACCACGAGCACTACTACGGCGCCTTCGTTCGCGACCCCGACGGCAACAACGTGGAAGCGGTCTGCCACTCCGCCGAGTGAGCGGGCGGCCTAGGAACCCCAGCCGAGGAGCTCGGGTACGACCGGGCAGTCGGCCCGCTTGATCGCGTCCTCCGGGCTCGACACGCCGGCCGGGCCGGCGACGCCGGTGAGCCACTCGAGGGGCACCAGCTCGTCCTCGAGGGACCAGGGGTCGTCGGCTTCGTCGAGGCGGGCCAACAGGGCGTCCCACAGGCGACCGGGCAGGACGCGGCCGGCACCGGCGACGACCCAGACCTCGATGCCGAGGGCGCGACCGACGGCCGCGGCGGCCATCGAACCCGAAGGGCAGATGCACCCGGTCGGTCCTAGCGCCGACGCTTCGAGGAGCACGAGCCCGCTCTCCCGGACGGCGCTCCCGAGGCCCGCCTCCCGGACCTCGAGGACCTCGACGCCGTCGGCGGCGAGGCGCCGGGCGAACGAGGGGCCCTCACCGCGGGCGTCG
Source organism: uncultured Actinomycetes bacterium (assembly GCA_963731055.1). GTDB lineage: Bacteria > Actinomycetota > Acidimicrobiia > Acidimicrobiales > CADCTF01 > DATLED01. Next base: position 267,685 of record CAVSUD010000011.1, read on the forward strand.
TCGACCACGAACACCTCGAGGTCGCCCCGCCGGCGCAACGCGTCGCCGGCCTGCTCGGGCCAGCCCAGCACGGTCACCGTCGTGTCGTCGGGGAGGTCGGGCGGCCAGGACCTGCGAAGTCGGGTCGGCGTCGAGGTCGGACATGGCCACGTAGAGCTCGCGGGCCGGATCCTCGGCCGCCAGCGACCGCGCCGCCAGCCACCACAGCGGTCCGACGGCCGGGTGCCGGTCGAGCAGACGGCGGCAGCCGGTGAGGAGGCCGGGCAGATCGTCGCCCACCGAGGCCAGGGCACCGGCCGCCTCCCGCGCCAGCAACGTCGGGCCGGCACCCTCGGCGCGGGCGACCCAGCGGAGGCGCTCGATCGGGTGGGGCATCAGCAGGTGACGCTAGTGGTCGCCCCGCACCAAGGCTCAGAGGCCGGGCTTGAAGATCATCAGACCGATGATCACCACGACGAGCAGGTTCAGGAAGCCACCCGCCGGAGCGAGCTTCTTCTTCTCGATCTGCTCCATCTCCGCCACCTGGGGCGGCGGGCCGCCGGCTGCCGCGCCCGTCGGCGGGGTCCCGGCCGCCACCAGCTCGGTGGCGAGCTCGTTCATCCGCTTCTCGGCCGGGATCAGCACCCCGTGCGAGACCGCGATCCCGACCATGTAGAGGACCAGGCTGAGCCACACCCAGGTCTGGGAGAACTCCCAGACCCCGTCGCTGAGCCCGACGAGGGCGAACCCGAGCACCGGCACCACGTAGATGATCTTCTCGGCCACCATGTTCACGTTGTGCATCGACTCGCCGATGGCCAGCCCGCCCGGGCCGGGTCGCTTCTTGGCATCGGCACCCCGGACGGCGTTCAGGGCCACGGTGCCGAAGCCGTACACGACGGCCACGAGGTGCAGGACGAGAACCAGGTTGTAGATCGTCGAATCGATTCCCACTGCGTCGGCTCCCACCACTCGGTTCCAGCTGCGACTTCGCCGTCCAGAGAGTACCTGCACTACTTTCTCGGCCCGTGGCAAGCGACCCCTCCGGCGACCTGCTCCTCACTCCCGTCGGCGGTCAGGGGCGCACGGTCTCGCAGTGGCTGACGACCTTCCACCTCCTGGTCATCGCCCTCGACCCCTACACCAACGAGAGCGCCTGGATCCTGCCGACCGCGGCCCGGATCATCAAGACGTTCGAGCAGGCCGACTGCCGGGTCGCCCTCCTCGTGACGGCCGACGAACGCGACTGCCGCCGGTTCCTCGGACCGGTCACGGACGAGGTCCTCACCTTTGCCGACCCGGCCCGCGCCGCGGTCAAGGCGTTCGGTTTCGAGCACCTGCCGGCCATCGTCCACCTGGCCATGGACGGCACCATCGTGAACTCGGCCGAGGGGTGGCAGCCCGCGCAGTGGCGCCAGGTCACCGACCGCCTCGCCCAGCACATGCGCTGGAGCGCCCCGACGCTGCCGGCGCCGAAGGATCCTGGTCCCTTCGAGGGGTCCCCGGCGCGGCTCTGACGGCGACGCGCGTCCACCGATGACTTCGGGGTGGTCGAAGCGTCTCACCTCCATGGACAAGGTGCGCTCCGCGGACGGAACCGAACTGGCCTACGAGGTCGAGGGCGCCGGCCCGCCGGTGGTCGTGGTGACCGGGGCGTTCTGCGACCGGAACACGACGGCCGACCTGGCGGCCCTCCTGGCCCCCGACTTCACGGTGGTGCGCTACGACCGTCGGGGCCGGGGCGACAGCGGGGACGCACCGGACTACGCCGTGGATCGGGAGGTGGAGGACCTCGCCGCCATCATCGGCGTGGTCGAAGGACCGGCCTCGGTGTACGGGCACTCCTCGGGCGCCACGCTCGCCCTGCTCGGCGCGGCGGCCGGGCTCCCGATGGCCACGCTGGTCGTCTACGAGCCGCCGAACCGGGTGTCCGCCGAGGCGACCGTCGCGTTGCACGAGGCATTGACGTCGGCGCTGGCCGGCGGCGACCGAGCGGCCGCCGTGCGAGCGTTCCTGGCCGATGCCATCGGGCTGCCGCCGGAGGTGATCGCCACCGCCGAGCACTGGCCGTCGTGGGATGGCATGTGCGGCATCGCCCACACCCTCCCCTACGACGTCGCCGTCGTCGGGCACGAGCCCGGTCCGGCCCTCGCCGGCATCACCGCGCCGACCCATGTGCTCCACGGCGGCCTGAGCAAGGAGTGGAGCGGCGACGACCTGCTCCGGGCCATCCCCGGCTCAGTAGGCCGCGAGGTCCCTGGACAGGATCACGGCATCGGCGCCGAAGCGATCGCGCCGGAGCTCCGCACGATCTTCGCCCCGTAGGCGGAGCGCCGACTCCTAGCGGTTGACGCCGCCCTTGGTCTGGGCCAGGACGTCGAGGGCCTTGTCGAGCTCGGCGTCGGACATCCAACCCCGCTCGAGGACCAGCTCGCGGATCGATCGGCCGGTCTTCGTCGATTCCTTGATGACCTCGGCCGCCTTCTCGTACCCGATGTACGGGTTGAGCGACGTGCCGATCGACGGCGACGACTCGGCGTAGGCCTTGCACCGCTCGACGTTGGCCTCGATGCCGTCGATGCACTTGTCGCGGAAGACGCGGCTGACGTTGGCCAGCAGGCGGATCGACTCGAGCAGGTTGCGGGCGATGACCGGGAGGAAGACGTTCAGCTCGAACGCGCCCTGCGACCCGGCGAAGGCGACGGCGGCGTCGTTGCCGATCACCTGCGTCACCACCTGGGTGACGGCCTCGGGGATGACCGGGTTGACCTTGCCCGGCATGATCGACGAGCCGGGCTGCAGGTCGGGGAGGCGGATCTCGGCCAGGCCGGTGCGCGGGCCGGAGCCCATCCAGCGCAGGTCGTTGGCGATCTTGATCAGCGCGATGGCGCAGGTGCGCAACTGGCCCGAGGCCTCGACGAGCGCATCACGAGCCGACTGGGCCTCGAAGTGGTCGCGGGCCTCGGTCAGCGGCAGGCCCAGGTCGGCCGCCAGGTTCTCGATGACCTTGGCCGCGAAGCCCTTGGGCGCGTTGATGCCCGTGCCGACGGCGGTGCCGCCGAGCGGAAGCTCGCCCACGCGGGGGATCGTCGTCTCGATCCGCTCGATGCCTGCTCGATCTGGGCCGCGTACCCGCCGAACTCCTGGCCCAGGGTGACCGGGGTGGCGTCCATGAGGTGCGTGCGTCCCGACTTCACGACCTTCGTCCACGACTTCGCTTCTTCCGCAGCGCCTCGGCCAGGTGCGCGAGCGCCGGGATGCAGGTCGTCCTGCATCGACATGGCGGCGGCGACGTGGATGGCGGAGGGGAACACGTCGTTCGACGACTGAGCGGGTGTTCACGTGGTCGTTCGGGTGGACCTTCTCGCCCAGCGCCTCGCCGGCCAGGGTGGCCAGCACCTCGTTCATGTTCATGTTCGAGGACGTGCCCGAACCGGTCTGGTACACGTCGATCGGGAACTCGGCCGTCCCACTGACCGGCCAGCACCTCGTCGGGCCGCCGCGCTGGCGGCGCCTCGGCCTTCGCCTTGGGGATGACCTTGCGCCGGCCGTTCTCGGCGCGCCGCCGCGCCCTTGATGGCGGCGAGGGCGGCGATCAGCGACGGGTCGATCGGGAGCCCCGAGATCGGGAAGTTCTCGACGGCGCGCGCTGGGTCTGGGCCTGCCACTTCGCGTCCGTCGGGACCCGGACCTCGCCCATGGTGTCGTGCTCGATGCGGTACTCAGTCACGGCGGGGACGGTAGCCTGGACGCTTCGCCCGACCCAAGGTGAGGTCTTCCCCCGTGCGCACTCCCCCCGAGAGGCGCGCCGGCGCCCTCTTGGTGCTGGTTGCGCTCTTCGCCACCTTGCTCTCCCCGACGCCCGCCGGCGCCGACGCCGTCACGGACAAGCGCGCCGAGGCCGAGCGGATCGCCCGCCAGCTCGAGCAGCAGAGCCGGCAGGTGAGCATCCTCGCCGAGGACTACGACGAGGCTCGCGTCCGCATCTCCAAGGTCGAGACCGAGCTCGTCTCGGCCGAAGCGAAGGTCAAGACGACCGACGCCCGGGCCGGGGCGGTCCGCGCCCGCTCGAAGGGCCAGGCCGTCGACGCCTACATCCGCGGCGGTTCGATGCCGGCGCTGACGATCGCTGGCCGACACCCGGACCACCGAGGACCTGGGTGTCCGCGCGCCACTACGTCACGACGGTGACCTCCGGCGCGGTCGACGTCCTCGACGAGCTGCGGTCCGTGCGCCTGCAGCTCGACGAGCAGCGGAAGCACTCGACGAGGCGCGGACGGAGGCCAAGGCGGCGGCCGACGCAGGCCGAGTCGAAGCGGAAGCAGGCCGCCGACGCGGAGGCGGCGCAGGAGCGGACGCTGGCCGCAGGTGCAGGGCGAGCTCGCGACCCTCGTCGCGGCCGAGGAGCAGCGTCGCGCCGAGGCGGAGGCCGTCCGGGTGCAGGCCGAGCTGGCGGCCAAGGCGGAGAAGGCGGCCAAGGCCGAGGCGGAGGCCAAGGCGGCTCGCGAGCGCAGCCGCGCGCAGAAGGCGGCGTCGGACGCCGCCCGAAGCCGTCACCACGACGACGACCGCCCGAAGCCGGCCGCCGCCAGCCCGGCGTCACCGTCGCGACTCCCGCCACCCCCACCACCGACCACGACGGCGAAGCCGACGACGACGACCGCGCCGTCGGAGCCGAGCGGCGGCCGACAGCGGTGCCACCGGCGGCGCTCGCGGCGGCAGCCGATGCCGCCATCGCCGAGGCGCGGCGCCAACTCGGCAAGCCCTACGAGTAGGGGCGGCGCCGGGCCGGGGTCCTTCGACTGCTCGGGGCTCACCAGCTGGGCTTGGCGGGCCGGCGGCGAGCAGCTGTCGCACTCGTCACGCGCGCAGTGGTCGGAGACCAGCCGCGTCGCCATGAGCGCCATCCAGCCCGGCGACCTCCTCTTCTACGGGTCGCCGATCCACCACGTCGGCCTCTACGTCGGCAACGGCCAGATGATCGAGGCGCCGGAGACGGGCAAGAACGTTCGCACCGCATCGATCTACCGCAGCGACTTCGTCGGCGCCGGCCGCATCAACTGATCGGCTGCGCGCGCTCGTCCCGTAGCGTCGGGCCATGCGAGCCGCGACCATCCGCGACGGCGAGGTCGTCGTCGCCGACCACCCCGATCCGACCCCGGGGGCTGGCGAGGTGCTCGTGCAAGTCCGGGCCGCAGGCTTGAACGGCGCCGACCTCCTGCAGCGACGAGGGCTGTACCCGCCGCCCGCCGGCGCGCCGGCGGACATCCCCGGCCTGGAGCTGGCCGGCGAGGTCGTCGCGCTCGGGCCGGGCGCGACCCGATTCGCCGTCGGTGACCGCGTCATGGCGCTCGTCGGGGGTGGCGCGCAGGCCGAGCTGGCTGTCGTGCACGAACGGGCCGCGATGGCCGTGCCCGTCGGCGTCGACTGGCCCGAGGCCGGCGGGTTTCCCGAGACGTTCACCACTGCGCACGACGCGCTCTTCACGCAATGCGGACTGCAACTGGGCGAGAAGGTCTGCATCCACGGCGCCGCCGGCGGCGTCGGGACCGCCGCGGTGCAGCTGGCGGCGGCAGCCGGCGCGTGGGTCACCGCCACCGTGCGCAACGAAGCCCTCCGCGAGGCGGTGGCCGATCTCGGTTCGGCCGCGGGGTGGACGGAGGTGGTTGCGCCCGAGTCGTTCCCCGACCACGGCCCGTTCGACGTGATCCTCGAGCTCGTCGGCGCGCCGAACTTCGCCGCCGACCTCGGGGCCCTCGACACCGGCGGGCGCCTGTCCATCATCGGCGTCGGGGCCGGCGGCATCGCCGAGATCAACCTCCTCGCGCTCATGGGCAAGCGGGCCCGGATCCACGGCTCGACGCTGCGAGCCCGTCCCTTGGAAGAGAAGGCCGCCGCCGCCCGCCTCGTCGAGCGGCACGTGCTGCCCCTCCTCGAGGCCGGAGACGTGCGGGTGCCGGTGGAGGAGACGTTCGCGCTGGCCGACGTGGCTGCGGCGTACGAGCGCTTCGCAGCCGGCGGGAAGCTCGGCAAGATCCTCGTGCTGGTCGGGTAGCCCGACATGGAGCTCGACGCGGACCAGCAGCTCGTCGTGCACCACGAGGGCGGCCCGCTGCGTGTCCTCGGGGGGTTCGGCAGCGGCGCCACCACGGCGCTGCGGGCCCGAGCCGAGCGGCTGCGAGCGGAGGGGCGTCGCCCGCTCCTCGTCCAGGCGCGGGACCTCGTCGACATGGCCGTCGGGATCCTGCATCGGGAGGGGCGGGCCGTCGAACGGCTGCGGGATCCCGGGCGGATCCTGCGGACGTTCGACGGGTTTGCGCTCGACCTCGACGAGGCGGCGTCGGCCGTCGTCGCCTTCCAGTCCTCGTTCCTGGGCGACGAGGAGCTCCGGGTCCACGCCGACGCCGCGGGATGCCTCGAGACCGCCGAGGAGCTCATCGCCCTCACCCATCGCTACCTCGGGCGGCTGACGGCGCAGGGACTGGTCGACGAGGGCGGCGGCGCTCGTGCAGGCATCGCTCGCCCTTCGCGCCCCCGGGGTGCTCGCGGCCGAACGGGCGCGGTTCGACGAGCTGCTGGTCGACGACTTCCAGCTCGTCTCCTTCGCAGGACAGCGCCTCCTCACGCAGCTGGCCGGCGCCTGCGGGCGCCTCGTCGTCGCCGGCAACCCTTCGGCCGCGGTGGCGTCGGATCCGCTGGCGTCGGCGGCCCACCTGCACCAGTTCGCACGCCGCTTCGGCGCGCCGACGGTCGAGCTGCGGGCGACCCATCGGGCGCCCGAGCGGCCCCCGGAGCTCCGCCTCCTCGATCCCGGCGACGCGCGCACGTGGCCCCTGCCCGAAGGCGCCATGGTGGTCGACCGCCGCCGCGCCGAACGCTTCGTCGGCGCCGAGGCCGCCATCGTCGTCGTGGAGGACGCGACCGACGGGCGGTGGCCGAGCCCGCGTCCTCGACGCGAGTGGTTCGACCTCGAGGTTCTCCACGGGCCGGACGTGCCGGACGACGCCGAGCGGGAACGGCGGTGGGAGGCGCTCGAGCGCCGCCGGTTCCTGGTCGCCACCACGCGGGCGACGACTGCGACGGTGGTGGTCGCCCAGGCACCGGTCACCCGTTTCCTCCGGGACGTCTTGCGTTGACGGCCCGAGGCCAGTAATACTCAGATTGAGTCTATGACGAGTGCCCTTCAGACCGACCGCTACGAGCTCACCATGGTGGCGGCGGCGCTGCGTTCCGGTCTGGCCCGGCGGCGCTCGGTGTTCGAGGTCTTCAGTCGCAAGCTGCCCACGGGGCGCCCGTACGGCGTGTTCGGGGGGCTCGGGCGTCTGCTCGACGAGATCGAGGACTTCTCCTTCGGCCCCGACGAGCTCGGGTACCTGGAGTCGATCGGCTTCGACGTCGACACCCTGGCGTTCCTCGACTGCTACCGCTTCGGCGGCGACATCGTCGCCTATCGCGAGGGCGAGCTCTACTTCCCCTACTCGCCGGTCCTGACGGTCGAGGCCACCTTCGCCGAGGCCGTGGTGCTGGAGACGCTCATCCTCTCGGTCATCAACCACGACTCGGCCGTCGCGTCGGCCGCATCCCGCATGGTCGGCGTGGCCGACGGCCGACCGCTGCTGGAGATGGGGGGCCGGCGCACCCACGAGGACGCCGCCGTCTCGGCCGCCCGCATGGCCTACCTGGTCGGCTTCGCCGGCACGTCGAACCTGGAGGCCGGACGGCGGTACGACATCCCGACCATCGGGACGGCGGCGCACGCGTTCACCCTGGCCCACGCCCGCGAGGAGGACGCGTTCGCCAGTCAGCTCGACCGCGCCGGCGTCGGGACCACCCTCCTCGTCGACACCTACGACATCCCGACCGCGATCCGGACCGCCGTCCGCCTGGCCACGGCCCGCGGGGCGACCGGACCGGGCGCCGTCCGCATCGACTCCGGAGACCTCGCCGCCGAGGCCGTCAGAGCCCGCCAGCTGCTCGACGAGCTCGGCGCGCGCGACACCCGGATCGTCGTTTCGAGCGACCTCGACGAATACCTGATCGAGGATCTCGTGGAGCGACGAGCCCCATCGACTCCTTCGGCGTCGGGACCAAGGTCGTGACCGGATCGGGTCACCCGACGGCGAGCTTCGTCTACAAGCTGGTGGCCATCGCCGACGGTCCGGGCACCGACGACGCCCTCCGTCCGGTGGCGAAGCGGTCGCCCGGCAAGATCAGCGTCGGCGGACGGAAGCGGGCGTGGCGGCGCTTCGACGGAAGTGGTCACGCCGTCGCCGAGCACGTCGAGGTCGTCGATGCGGGCTGGTCCGACGAGGCGACCGCGGCCGGGGAGGGCCGGGCCCTCCAGGTCCGCGCCGTCGCCGACGGCCGCCGCCTCCACCAACCGTCGGCGGACGACGTGCGGGCCCACCACGTCGCAGCTCGGCGTGAGCTTCGGCCCTTGCACCGCATGATCGTCGCCGCCGAGCCCGCCTTCGTCGCCGAGCCCGTCAACCCGAGGAGCGCACCATGAAGCGAGCCCTGCTGGTGGTCGACACCCAGCCCACCTTCTGCGAGGGCGGCGGCCTGCCGGTGGCCGGCGGGAACGCCCTCGCGGCGCGGATCGGCGAGTACGTGGCGACGGCCGTGGCGGCCGGCACGTACGACGAGATCGTCGCCAGCCAGGATTGGCACCTCGACCCCGGCGGCCACTGGGCCGCCGCCGGCACCCGCCCGGACTTCGCCACCTCGTGGCCCCGGCACGGTGCGGCCGGCGAGCCCGAGGCGGATCTGCACCCGGCGTTCCTGGCCGCCCTCGGGGCCGGGCCGGCAGAGGTCCCGCCGGCCATCTCCGCGCTGGTCCGCAAGGGCATGACGGCGGCGGCCTACTCGGCGTTCGAAGGCGTCGTGGTGCACGACCCGGCCGACCTCCACCCGAGCGGCCCGCCACTCGCAGATTGGCTTCGGGCGCATGCCGTCACCGACGTCGACGTCTGTGGGATCGCCACCGACCACTGCGACCGGGCCACCGCGCTCGACTCGGTGGAAGCGGGGTTCCGCACGCGCCTGCTCGTCGACCTCACCGTCGGCGTCGCCCCCGACACCACGGCCGCCGCGCTCGAGGAGATGTCCGCCTCCGGCGTCGAGATCGTCACGGGAACGGCGGTCGCACATCCATGACCGAGTACCGACCGGCCTCGCCGGAGGAAGCCGAATTCCTCCGTCGCTACGACCCGAGCCGCTTCGACCCGGTCGCCGTGACGGTCGACATCGTGCTGCTCACGATCCGCAGCGGTCGCCTGTCCGTGCTGCTGGTCGAGCGGGGTGGGTTCCCGTACCGGGGTGCGTGGGCGTTGCCGGGGGGCTTCATCGAGCCCGCGGAGGATGCGGACGCGGCTGCGGCGCGGGAGCTCGGCGAGGAGGCCGGCGTGCGCGGCTTCCCGGGCCACCTCGAACAGCTCCGCACCTACGCCACCCCCGATCGCGATCCTCGGATGCGGATCGTCTCGATCGCCTACGTCGGCCTCATGCCCGACCTCCCGGCCCCCTCGGCCGGCTCCGACGCCACCTCGGCCAAGTGGTGGGCCGTCGGCGATCTCGGCGACGTCCCGCTGGCCTTCGACCACGAGCGGATCGTCGGCGACGGGGTCGAGCGGGCCCGGGCGAAGCTCGAGTACACCTCACTGGCCGCGTCCTTCCTCGAGGAGCCCTTCACGCTGGCCGAGCTCCGCCGGGTCTACGAGGCGGTGTGGGGCGTCGACCTCCACGTCGGCAACTTCCGGAGGAAGGTCCTGACGACCTTCGGCTTCGTGGAGCCGGTGGGCGAGAAGGCGCAGCCGGCCGCCGGTGGGCGTCCGGCCGAGCTCTACCGGCAGGGCCCGGCGGTCACCCTCCACCCGGCCATGCTCCGGCCCGGACCGGACGGCGAGACGGATTAGACGGCGGTCCAGCCGCCGTCGACGGCCAGGATCTGGCCCGTCACGTAGCTGCTGGCCGGGCTGGCCAGGAACAGGAGCGCGCCATCGAGCTCGTGCGGGTGCCCGGCGCGGCCCATCGGCGTCTTCCGCCGCACCCACGCCGCGCTGGACTCGTCCCCGAACATCTCCGTCGTCATCTCGCTGGCGAACCAGCCAGGGGCCAGCGCGTTCACCCTGATGCCCCGGCGGGCCCACTGGCCCGCGAGCTCGCGCGTCAGTTGGACGAGCGCGCCCTTGCTGGCCGCGTACTGACGGGAACGGGATCTGCCCGGCGCTGACGATGCCGAGCACCGACGCCAGGTTCACGATCACGCCACCACCCCCGTCGTCGCGGCCGAGGAAGTGACGGGCCGCCCACTGGCTCAGCACGTAGGCACCGGTCACGTTCACCTCGAGGGTCTGGCGGAAGACGGCCACGTCCTCGCTCTCGGCCGGGGCCGAACGCCCATGCCGGCGTTGTTCACCAGCACGTCGAGCCGGCCGTGGGCGTCGAGCGTCCGGGCGACGAGGCGTTCGCAATCCGCGTCGACACTCACGTCGGCGGCGACGGCCAGGGTGCCGGGGAGGTCGGCGGCCAAGGCCTCGAGCCGGTCGGCTCGGCGCGCCGCGACGACCACCGTCGCGCCGGCCGCATGGAGCACCCGGGCGAAGCGATCACCGAGGCCGCTGGACGCGCCGGTGACGATCACGACGCGCCCGTCGAGGCGGAACGGAGCGAACGGATCGACAGGAGCGGGGGCCATGGACCGACTCTACGATCGGTCGGTGGAATCGCTCCGAGCCGATGACGCCCGGCGCTTGTTCCTGTGGAGTCAGGGCCTCCTCGGTGCGCCCGACCGCCGGGGTGGTCCGGCCGCCATGCTGCGCCGGATGGGGGTCGTGCAGCTCGACACCATCTCGGTGTTGGCCCGCTCCCACGAGCTGGTGCAGTACGCCCGCCTCGGAGCGATCGCGAGGGCGAGCATCGAGACCTCCTACTGGCAGCGCCCGGCCGTGGCCTTCGAGTTCCTCTCCCACGCCTTCGCCGTCATCCCGATCGAGGATTGGCCGTGGTTCGACTTCCGTCGGCGCGAGCCGGCCAAGTACCGCATCTCCCTCCGCGAGGCCAGGAAGCGGCCCGCCTCGCGCGCCGTGCTCGACCGGCTGGCCGACGGTCCGGCCAGCACGACGGAGCTCGGCGGGGCCAAGCAGGGCGGCGAGTGGTGGGACTGGTCGGAGTCGAAGGTGGCGGTCGAGCAGCTGCTGCGCTCCGGTCACGTCGTGTGCATCGAACGACGGGGGTGGAAGCGGATCTACGACCTCGCCGAGCACGCCATCCCCCAGGAGCTCCTCGAACGCACGCCGACCGCGCACGAATGCCACGTCGAACTCGTGCGTCGGGCCGGCCGCCACCTCGCCGTCGCCACCCGGGAGGACCTGGCCGACTACTTCCGACTCACCCTCGGGATCGTCGACGGGGCGGTGGAGGAGTCAGGGCTCGTGCCGGTCGCGGTGGAGGGCTGGCCCGGCCAGGCGTGGGCCGATCCGGCCGCCCTGGCTGCGCTCGGTGCCGGGTCCGTCCGGGGGCGGCACCGCACGACGCTGCTCTCGCCTTTCGACCCCGTGGTCTGGGACCGGGCCCGCACCGACCGGATGTTCGGGTTCTTCCACCGCATCGAGGCGTACACCCCGAAACCGAAGCGGACCCACGGGTACTTCCCCCTGCCGGTGCTGGCCGGCGGGCGCCTCGTCGGACGGGTCGATCCGGCCCGTTCCGGCCGCACGTTCGTGGCCAAGCAGGCCACGATCGAACGCGGCGACGAGCGGGCCGTGACCGCGATCGCCACCGCCATCGTCGAGGCGGCGGCGTGGGTCGGCTCGACCGCCGTGGTGGTCGAACGGGTGGAGCCGGCGGCGCTCGCCTCGCCGCTCAGGTCGGCGGTGGCGGCGCAGGCAGGGTGAGCACGTCGCAGCCGTCGGCGGTCACGACCAGGGTGTGCTCGAACTGGGCCGTGCGGCGGAGGTCGGCCGTGACCGCCGTCCACCCGTCCTCCCAGACGCGGTGGCGGTGGTCGCCCATCGTGATCATCGGCTCGATCGTGAAGGTCATGCCCTCCTCGATCGGACGGGTCAGTCGCGGCTCGTAGTAGTGCAGGATCTGCAGGTCGGTGTGGAACTGCTCGCCGATCCCGTGGCCGATGAAGCTCCGCACGACGCCGTACCCCTGCCCCTCGGCGTGGTCCTGGATGGCGCGTCCGATGGCGTTGAACGGCACCCCGGGAGCGACGACGGCGATCGCTCGCTCGAGGCACTCGCGGGTCACGGTCACGAGGCGCCTGGACTCCTCGTCGACCTCGCCCACGAGGAACATGGCGTTCGTGTCGCCGTGCACTCCGTCGACGTAGGTGGTGACGTCCAGGTTCACGATGTCGCCGTCGACGAGCGCCCGGTCGTCGGGGATGCCGTGGCAGATCACCTCGTTGACGCTCGTGCAGATCGCCTTCGGGTAGCCGTGGTAGTTCAGCGGGCTCGGGTACGCGCCCCGCTCGATGCACGCCTCGTGGGCGATCACGTCCAGCTCCTCGGTCGTGATCCCCGGACGGACGTGGGAGCCGACGAGCTCCAGCACCTCGGCGGCGACGCGCCCGGCCGTCCGCATCCGCTCGATCACGTGGGGGGTCTGCACGCCGGTGCCGTTGGTCCGCACGACGTCGCCGGTGTCGGCGTAGGGCGGGCGGCCGATGGTGGGCGGCACCGTTCGCATCGGCGTCACCCGGCCCGGCTTGATCCTCGACACCGCCGCCTCGTTCCGGTGGCACCGTTTGAACTTCCGGCCGCTCCCGCACCAGCACGGGTCGTTCGCCTTGAGCGGGGTCGCCTGGGTCGAGGTCATCGCCCGCCACCGTACGTTCTGTGCAGGTCTACCTTTCTCCAGGGTTCGCCGACCTTCACAGGAGGTGGAGCTGCTCGTCCGGCGCCGGCGCCGGCTGCGGCACGAGAGGGCGCCCGGGCCCGAGCCGTTGCTCGGTGGCGATCCGGCGGAGGTCGCCGTCGCCGGTGTCGATGGCGCGACCGCCGCCGGCCTCGTTCACGACTCGGCGGACGATCGCCGAGACCGCCTCCTGCTCGTGCTTCGGCAGTCGGCTGCCGTGGGCGTAGCGGCGCTCGTAGGTGCTGACCAGGTCGGGGCGGGCCTCGCGCAGCCAGGCCATCCAGTGCTCCCGGACGCCCGGTTTCAAGAACAGGAGGATGGCGCTGACGCTGACCGCGCCGGCGTCCACACAGGCTCGGACGACGTCGCGCAGCTGCTCGGGGGCGTCGCTCATGCCCGGGATGATCGGCGCCACCAGCACGCCGGTCTCGATGCCGGCGTCGACGAGCTTGCGCACCGCCTCGACCCGCTGCCGGGGGTGCGGCGTGCCCGGCTCGGTCGCCTTCCACGTGGCCTCGTCGAGGGTGCCGATGCTGAGGTTCACCCGGACGTCGGTCACCTCGTTCGCCGCCCGCAGCAACTCGAGGTCCCGCAGGATCAACGACGACTTCGTCAGGATCGAGAACGGGTTGCGGGCCTCCGCCAGCACACCGATGATCCCTTGGGTCAGGCGGTACTTCCCCTCGGCTCGCTGGTACGGATCGGTGTTCGTGCCCATGGCGATGTGGTCTCCCGCCCACCGCTTGGCCCGCAGCTCCGCCCGCAGCCGCTCGACGGCGTTGACCTTGACCACGAGCTTCGAGTCGAAGTCCGACCCGATGTTCAGGCCCAGGTAGTCGTGCGTCGGCCGCGCGTAGCAGTAGGAGCATCCATGTGAGCATCCCCGGTAGGCGTTCACCGTCCAGTGGAACGGGAGATGGGAGGCCGAGGGCACTTCGTTGAGGATCGACTTGGCGTTGACGTGAAAGAACTCGAGGCCTGCGTACTCGCCTCGGCCGACGTGGCGGTCGACGACCTCGTCCTCGGGGAACAGCGCGCCCTGGGACCCGTCCCGGTCGTCGCTCAAGGTCCACCGCATCTCGCCGATGCTAGCCGAACGTCTGTTCGTCTCGTCCGCCCAAATGGATGGACGGGCACGGGCGGGACGCGCTCGACTGAGCGCCGGTGTCGACCTTCCCGAGGATGCACGAGCAGCAGGTCGACAGCGACGAGGCGCTGGTCGTGCGCCTCCTCCGGGCCCAGATGCCGACCCTGGCCGACCGGCCCGTCCGGCGGATCCCGACCGACGGTACCGACAACGCGGTGTACCGGCTCGGCGACGACCTGGCCGTCCGCCTTCCGCTGATCGAGTGGGCCGTCCCGCAGATCGACAAGGAGGTCGCCTGGCTGCCCCGGCTCCGGGTCCACCTGCCCCTGGCCGTCCCCGAGCCGGTGGAGGTCGGTGCGCCGGGCGAGGGCTACCCCTGGCCGTGGGCCGTGTACGGGTGGATCCCGGGGCGCAACCCGCTCGCCGCCGACGCACCGCCGCTCGACCTCCTGCAGGCGGCCGACGACCTGGGCCAGTTCGTCGCCACCCTCCATGCCCTCGAGCTCCCCGGCCTGCCCCGGTCCGGACGCGGTCACGCTGCTCCGGGCGGTCGATGAGCAGATGCGCACGGCCATCCACGCCGTCCGCCACGAGTTCGACGAAGCCGAGCTGCTCGCCGTGTGGAACGAGGCGGTCGACACACCGACGTGGGACCAGGGATGGCTGCCGGTCCACGGCGACCTCACGGATGGCAACCTGCTCGTCGGCGAGGACGGACGGCTGCGCGCCGTCATCGACTGGAGCCTGCTCGGTACGGCGGAACCGGCCAACGACCTGGACATCGCATGGGACCTGTTCGAAGGAGCATCACGGTCCCGATTCCGGGCGGTCGCCGGCATCGACGACGCGACCTGGGCCCGGGGTCGCGGTTGGGCGATCCGGGCCGTGATCGGCATCCCGTACTACGAGCGGACGAACCCGGGGATCGTGCTCCGTGCCCGCCGTCGGGTCCGGCGCGTCCTGCTCGAGGTGTCCGGGTCTTAGCCCACCCAGGCGCGGATCAGCGCCGGCAGGGAGCGGGTGACGCTGTCCGACGAACACCTCGTCGTCGGCCTCCCGCCCGGTCGTCAGCCAGTGCAGCACCGCGTCCACGAGGTACGACACGATCGTCTCCGACGCCCAGCGGCGGTCCGCCCCGACGCCCCCCGCCGACGAGGCCAACAACGCCTCGGCCGCGTCCACCCCTCGGGCCCGGATGGAGCCGGCGTGCTCGGCGAAGCGGGGTTCGCGCACGGCGTGGTTCCAGAGCAGGGTGAACCCGGCCGGGTCCTCCCGGGCCACCGTGAGGAGCGAACGGACGGCTCCCGACCCGGGGCGCCCGGCGTGGAGGCCGGCGATGAACACCTCCTGCATCCGTTCGGAGACGCCCTCCAGCACTGCGTCGTACAGCTCCTCCTTGGACGCGAAGTGCCGGTAGACGATCAGCTTGGTGATGCCGGCCGCCGCCGCCACATCCTCCATCGATGTCGCTGCGTACCCCTGGGCGGCGAACGCAGCGGCCGCGCCCGAGAGGATCGACGCTCGACGGGCCGCGCGGTCGAGGAGCTGACGGGGGGCGGCCATAGGCGGTGTAACTCGAAAGTTTACAGCTCGTCCAGCCGCTCGAGCGGGCGCTCGGGGGACGTCCGATCCGCATCTTCGCACCGGCGCACGGGTAGACGTCCGTCCATGACCGGCAACTTCCCGAACGAGCAGAGCCGTGAGCTGGATGCCGAGGGCATCCCGGATCTCGAGACCCCCATCAACGTCGACGAGGGGATGATCCCGCCGCGCGACCACCCGCAGGGCGTGGAGGAGTTCGGCATCACCGCGGCCGAGCAGCGCGGCGATGAACCGCTGGCCGAGCGGGTGCGGCGGGAGGAGCCCGACGTCGACGAGTCGACCGTGGCCCAGCCTCCGGACGAGACCATCGGCAGCCGTCTGGTGGAGCCGGGCTCGGAAGACGTCGGCCTGCTCGACGAGGAGAAGGACGCCGTGGCCATGTTGATGGGCGAAGACGACGGTGCGCAGTCGGCCGAGGAGGCCGCCATGCACATCACGGACTCCCCCTGACCTCCGCGTCCGACCGGAGCCCGCGCTCGCCGAGCTCGGTTGCCGCCTCCGCCCTCTCGACGGACTCGCCCGGCCGCAACTCGAGGTAGATCGCCTTCGCCGCCCCCAGCAGCGGCACGGCCAGCAGCGCGCCCACCACGCCACCGGCGGAGACGCCGACCAGGGCTGCGGTCATCGTCGCCGGCGGCGAGAGCTTCACGGCCTGGCCGACGAGCAGCGGGCCGAGCACGTTGTTCTCGATCTGTTGGTACACGAGGAAGAACGCGGCGCAGGCCAGGCCGGTCTTGGCCCCTTGCGTGAAGCCGAAGAGGACGAACGGGATGCCGCCGAGCGCGCCACCGATCTGCGGCACGAGGTTCCACACCATCACCCAGAGGGCCAGCAACGGCGCGAGCGGGACGCCGAGGGTGAGGCCGGCGACCAGGTTGCACAGCCCGGCGACCACGGCGACGAGCAGAGAGCCTGCGACGTACTTCCCGACGACGCGGTAGCTGAGCTCGGCCAGCCGCTCGGCCCGGTCGCGGTGGCGGCGGGGCACGAGCCGCCGCCGCGGAGCGCAGCAGGCGGTCCCCGTCGAGGAGCAACGTCACCACGAACAGCAGCGTGACGGTCACGGCCAAGAGCCCGTCGGCCGCTCGCTTACCGATGCGCAACAGCGGCGTGTCGTCGCCGAGGAGGCGGTCCGGCAGCTCCTCGATCGAGCGTTGCATCCGCTGGGGCACGCCGGCCCGTTCGATGCGCGGGCCCACGACGGGGAGCTCGGTGAGGTCGGCCAGCACCGAGGGCAGGTCGTCGCCGAGATCGCGCGCCTGCCGAGCCGCCGGCGGCACGAGCAGCACTCCGACGAGCGTCACGGCGGCGAGGAACCCCGCCAGCACCGCGCCGAGAGCGACACCGCGGCGGTCGCCGATGCGCGACGCGAGCTTCGACACCAACGGGTTGAGACCCAGGGTCAGGATGGACCCGACGGCCAAGGCGGCGAGCGTGCGCGGGACGGACCGGGCCAGCCCGAACACCACCACCAGCCCGGAGACGGCGGCCGCCAAGCCGGCGAGGGACCGCCAGTCCAGGTCGACGCTGTCGGGGGGCGGCTCGTTCACGTGGCCGCGTACTGTACCGGCGTGTCCGCCACGCCCGACCTGCCCGAGGTCGTCGGCGCACCGGTGCGACAGCGGCTCCGGATCAGCGGGCGCTCCATCGCCCTCGCCGTCGCGGCGGTCACGCTCACGTTGCTCGCCCTTCGCGTACTGGCCAGCGCCGGCCGGGTGCTGGCGTGGGTGCTGATCGCCTCCTCGACGGCGGCGCTGCTCTACCCGGCCGTGGAGCGGCTCGGGCGGCGGATCCCCCGCGGGATCGCCGTGGCCGTCATCGCCCTGTCGGCGCTGGCCGTCGGCGGCGGCGTGGCGTACGGGGCGTTCGACGACGTCGTCGATCAGATGGCCAACCTCGAGGCGAAGGCGCCGGCCCTGGCGCAACAGATCGAGGAGGACAGCCGCTTCTCCGAGGCCGCCACCGAGTTCGACCTCAGCGCCCGCACCGAGAGCTTCGTGCGTCGGGTCCCCGAACGACTGCGGGGCGGCACCCCCGCCGAGGCCATCCGATCGGCGGCGACCCGTGGCCTGTCGTTCCTCGCCGTGTTCGTGCTGACGCTGTTCTTCCTCCTGCACGGGCCGAACCTGGCCCAGGGCGCGGCCCGTCAGATCCACGACGACGAGCGCCGGGCGCACGCCCGCCACGTCGCCGGTGCCGTGTACCACCGCGCCTTCGGGTACGCGCGCGGCACCATCGCGATGGCCGCGCTGGCGGGTCTCGTCGCCTACGGCCTGGCCCGCAGCGCCGGGGTGCCCGGTCCGGTGCCGCTCGCCCTCTGGGTCGTCCTGTGGGATGCGGTGCCGCTGTTGGGGGCAACCATCGGCGCGTTCCCGATCATCGTGCTGGCCGGGGTGATGGACCCGACCAAGGGCATCGTGCTCCTCGTCGCCTTCGTGGCCTATCAGGCCGCGGAGTACGTCTTCCTGCAGCGCCGGCTGGAGCATCGGACCATTCGTTTGGGGCCCTTCCTCACCGCCGCCGGCGGCTTCGCGGGCCTCGAGCTCTACGGCCTCTCCGGGGCCCTGCTCACGATCCTGGCGATGGCCATCGGGGCCGTGGCGCTCGACGAATCGACCACGGCCTGAGCGGGTGGCGGTCGGGCCGGCGACGCCGACGCCGAGCGCCGGTAGGAGGAGGGGCCTGAGGCCCGCCGCTCAGTAGGTGGTGGGAGCGCCGTCGACCGCGGCGAGGCGGTCCTCGGCGAGCACGGGCTCGTCGCCCAGCGCGTGGAACTCCTCGAGGATCGCGGCGCCGTCGGACTTCTTGGCACACCAGTGCTCGACCTCGTCGAGCGCCGACTTGCGGTTGACGTCCCGCCCGGCGCCGAGGCTGTTGTCGAGGGCCCGTTCCCATATCAACTGGAACATGGCGTCTCCCTCGTACTTCCGGCCGGACGCGCCGAGCCAGGTGCGATCCCGCATCTCCGTCAGGCCCGTCTTCAGGTAGCCGACGTGCGGCGTCTCGTCGCCTCGGATGTAGGAGACGAGGTCGGCCGCCTCACCGTCGCCGGCGACGAGGGTCGCGTCCGACAGCCACTTCTCGGCCCACTTGAAGGTGTGGAACGCCTGGATCTCGATGAGGAGGACCCGCGTCATCAGTCCGGCGATCTGCTCGATCGTGGGGTCGATGTCGTCGGGGAGCAGGCGAGGAGGCGGCGTCGCCGGACCGCCGGCGGCCGGCCCGCCGAAGCCCATCCGCTGCAGCATGGCGTCGATGTCCACGTCCGCCGTCTGGTGCTCGAAGGCGATGTCGCGGGCGGCGAACCACATGTCCTTGTGGCCCGCCTCCTTCTCCCACCCCGCCTCGTCGCGCCCGTGGGCCTCGAACAGGCCCTTGCCCAGGTGGTCGATGGCCGTGCCCCGCACGTCCTCGTCGAAGAACCGTTGCATGTCGCCCGGTTGCAGGAAGCGGATGTTGGCTCCGAAGCCCTCGACGGTGCCGATGCGGGTGAGCGTGGCGATGAGCGGCTCGCGCACACCACGGCGGATCAGGTGTTCGGCCTGGGCCACGTTCGGGTAGTGCTCGGGCCACGTCTCGAGGGGGATGTCGAGGATCTCCTTGTCGAAGTCCTCCCGGTGCTTCTCCTGCCACGCGACGATCCCGGGGACGCGGTGCTTCGTGCGGGGCGAGACGTAGACGCCCTCGTCGTCGAAGCCACCGTGGCAGCGGACGCCGCCGGCGATGAGCGGCTCGGTGATGTCGGCGTCGGCGAGCAGCTCCGACTCGGTGAACTCGACCTGCGACGTCGTCATGCTCCAACTGTATACTTCTGCGTATACAGCGGGGCAAGCGCCCGCTAGGACGCCTTCTTGGTGGCCTTCTTCGCCGGCCCCGCCTTTCTGGACGCTTTGGCCTTCTTCGCCGCCTCGACCGACGCCTCGAGCGCCGCCAGCAGGTCGACGACCTCGGCCTTCTGCTCGGACTCCTCGGGCCGCACGATCTCCTTGCCGGCCGCCTTCTCGTCGATCATCCCGAGGAGGGCATCGCGGTAGGTGTCCTTGTAGGCCGACGGCTTGAACTCCGTCGTCAGCGAGTCGATCAGCGACGCCGCGATCTTCAGCTCGCGATCGCCGACCTTGGCCCGCCGCTCGGGCACCCCCGGCACGTCCGCCTTCTCGACCACCTCGTCGGGGAAGTACATCGTCTCGAGGGCGAGCACCCCGTCGTAGGGCCGGATGGCGCAGAGATACTCCTTCGTGCGCAGGACGAAGCGACCGATGGCGACGCGCTCCTTGTCCTCCATCGCCCGCAGCAGCAGGCCATAGGCCTTGGCCGCTCCCTCCCCGTCGGGCGCGAGGTAGTACGTCTTCTCGTAGTAGATCGGGTCGATGTCCGACGAGCGCGACGAAGTCCTCGATGTCCACAGTCCGCGTCTTCTCCGGCGCGACGGCCTCGAGGTCATCGGAGGTGACCGTGACGTACTGGCCCTTCGAGACCTCGTAGCCCTTCACGATGCGGTCGTAGTCCACCTCCCGCCCGGTCTTCTCCGAGACGCGCTTGTACTTGATGTGCGCGCCCGTCTTCTCCTCGAGCTGGTTGAAGCGGACGTCCTTCTGCTTCACCGCCGAGTAGAGCTTCACGGGCACGTTGACGAGCCCGAAGCTGATGGAACCGGACCAGATCGCACGCGGGGCCATGCGCGATCCGTACCCCGTCAGCCGCCGACCGGCACCACCCTTGGCGCCTCCAACGGAGCTTCCCACCGGAAGGCGAGGACGCCAGGCAGCCCTTGCGCCCGCGCCGCCTCGAGGAGCACGGCCCCGTCGTCGTAGAGGGGCGACGTCTTCCAGGAGTCGCCGTCCAATTCGAGATCCTCGAGGAGCGACCGGCGGGTGGCGAAGGGCAGGGGGTCCGTGCCATGGCCGTCGAGCCAGAGCACGTCCTCGAGGAAGAACGTGGCTGCGGCCTTCGGCTTCGGCCGCACGAGCACGCCCGAAAACACGATCGGCAGCGCCCCGACGGCGCGGCCGAAGGGCGCCAGCTCCGGCCACTTCTTGGTGACGTCCAGACCGGACGGGTCGCGGGCGATGCAGCGCCCGCCATCCACGACGACCGCGACCCGGGTGCCCTTCCAGGCGACGGCGAAGCGCCAGTCGTCGTCGTCGGGCAGCGCCGGCATCGGCACCGGTTCGAGGGGTCGGGCGTCGGCGGGGAACAGCTCCCGTGTCGGGTCCTCGGCCGGATCCATCCGGTGCATCATCCAGTTCTTGCCGCCGGTCCTGAACAGGACGTGGCGCCCCTTCGCCCGCTCGCCATGGAGGACGACCATCACCTCTCGGTCGGAGAACTTCTCCTCCTCGTAGGTGCCCTGGTCCCACAGGGTCACGTTCCCGCCGCCGTACTCCCCCTTCGGTATCCGCCCCTCGAAGTCGAAGTAGCTGAGCGGGTGGTCCTCGGTGTGCACGGCCAGGTGGTTCACGCGCGGGTCCGGGGGCACGCCGCGCGGCACGGCCCACGACACCAGCACGCCGTCCTTCTCGAGGCGGAAGTCCCAGTGGAGCGCAGTGGCGTGGTGCTCCTGCACGACGAAGCGCGGCGTTCCCTTGCGCTCGAACTCCGAGCGCTCGGCGTCGGAGGCACCGGACGGCTCCTCCGTCTTCTCGAAGTCCCGCATCGACTGGTACCGGTCGAGGGCCACGGCGCCATCCTGCCCCGATCGTCGATGTCCGGATCGGCAGGAGGGGCGAGGCCGGACGTCGAACACCGCGCCATGTGCGGTGCTGGGGTGCGATGGCGGTGGTGGCGGTCGGTGGTCGGGGCGATGGCCGCGTTGGCGATGCTGGCGTTCGGGGTCGCGCCCTCGCCGGCCGAGGCGGTCGACTCCACCGACGTCACCGGAGACATAACAGCGCCGCAGGTCGTCTCCTTCACCGTCACGCCCGGCTCCGCCGACGTGACGTCGGCGGATGGTCGCTTCGACGTCCGGCTCCGGGTCACCGACGACCTCAGCGGGGTCGACCAACTGATGCTCAGCCGCAGCTCCCTCGACCGCACGATCGCCTACGGGATCGGGTTGACCCTCACCTCGGGCGACGCCCACGACGGCATCTGGACCGGGTCGTTCTCCGTGCCCAAGGGTGCGCCGGCCGGTCGCTACCCGTTTCACCTCTCGGTGGCGGATCGGGTCCGCAACGGCCAATCCCTCGACGACGCGGAGCTGGCCCGTCGCGGCCTCGCCTCCGGCATCGACGTCACCGACGCAGCCCCGGACGCGAGCGCGCCGACGATCGTCAGCATCGCCGTCTCGCCCGACCCGGTCGACACCAGAGGTGGCGCGGCGACGGCGACGGTCACGGCGCGTGTGCGGGACGGCGGTTCCGGCGTCGATGGCGCCGCCGTGTTCCTGTCTCCGCCGAACCACCAGAGCGGCGGCCAGGTGGCCCAGCTGGCCCTCGTCGGCGGCACGGCGGCCGACGGCACGTGGCGCGGCTCGACCACCCTGCCGGACCACACCCGGGCGGGGCAGTGGACGTTCGAGATCCGGGCGCAAGACCGGCTCGACAACGAGCGGTCGATGGATGCGGATGCACTCCGCTCCGCCGGACTTCCGTCGTCGTTCGGGGTCCTCAGCAACGAGGACGCCACGCCGCCGACGATCTTCTCGGTGGCCGTGGACCCCATCGAGGTCAACGTCCATGACGCCGATCAGACGATTCGCGTCCGGGTGCGTGCGGGCGACGACCTGACCGGGATCCGGCAACCGTGGACCGACAACCTCCACTACGTCTCGGTCCAGGCCACCCTTCCCGTCCTCGGGCAGTCGCAGGGCGCAGGGCTCCTCCCCCGGCTGTCGGGTGACGCCCTGGATGGTTGGTACGAGGGATCGTTCACCATCCCGAAGTCGTCGGCCACCGGGCCGTGGCTCGTCGAGGCCGGGGCGACGGACGCCATCGGCAACACCCGGGCCCTCTCCGGGGCCGCGCTGGCCGCGGTGGGCGCACTCCCGACGATCCTCGTCTACAACGTGCCGTTGCCCCCGCGGCCGATCAGCGTGCACCCGGGCGACGGCCTGGCGACCGTTCGTTGGGACCCCCCGACGGACGTCCGCGGTGCCGACGTCATCGAGTACGTCGTGCGCTCGACGAGCGGTGCGGAGGTGCGCGTCCCCGGAGACGCCCGCTCGGCCGTCGTCACCGGGCTCCCGAACGGCGCGACGCAGCAGTTCCGGGTCCTGGCCGTCAACAAGGCCGGGATGTCGGACCCGTCGACCGAGCTCACCGCGACGCCACAGCCCGCACCGCCGGCCGCCACCGCCGTCGCCGCGTCCGCCCCCGCGGCTGCTCCGACGCCCGCTCCGGCCCAGGCCGGCGGGCGCGGCTATCGGATGGTGACGCGGGACGGGCGGGTGGCCGCCTTCGGCTCGTCACCCTGGCTCGGCGACGCCGCCGTCGGTCGGACCGAAGCCGTGGACATCGAGGCGACCCCCTCCGACGCCGGCTACTGGATCGCCGACCGGAGCGGCCACGTGTTCGCGTTCGGCGACGCGCCCTGGCTCGGCGGGGCCCCGTCGCTGCCGGCAAGCGAGACCGTCACGTCCCTCTCCCGCACACCCTCGGGGAACGGCTACTGGCTCTTCACGACCGCGGGACGGGTGCTCCCCTTCGGCGATGCGCCCTGGCTGGGGGACATGAGCCGCACCCGCCTCAACGGCCCGGTGCTCGACTCCGTCCCCACCCCGTCGGGACGCGGGTACTACCTCGTGGCCTCCGACGGCGGCGTCTTCACCTTCGGGGACGCCGGGTTCCGGGGCTCCATGGGGGGCGCCCACCTCAACGCACCCGTGCAGTCCCTGGTGCCCGATCCGGACGGGAACGGCTACTGGCTCGTGGCCTCCGACGGCGGCATCTTCTCCTTCGACGCCCCGTTCCACGGCTCGACGGGCGACCTCCGCCTCAATCGACCGATCACCGGGATGGTCGGGAGCCCATCCGGTGGCGGGTACCTGATGGTGGCCGAAGACGGTGGGATCTTCACCTTCGGCGACGTGGCGTTCCACGGATCGCTCGGGGCCTCGCCACCGGGCACGCCGGTGGTGGCGGTCGCGGCCGGCTGAAAATCCGTTGCCCCCCGGGGGCCACGTCGGTAGCGTGCCCAGCCCCGTGCCCACCGCTGACGCCGACGCCGAGCTCGACCTCGAACAGGCGCACATCCATCGGGCCTACGAGTGCCTCGACTTCATGGCGGAGCGGGCGGCACGGCTCCTCTCCTCGGCGCCGGAGGATCCCGACCTCATCGCCACGCTGAAGCGACGGGTCAACCAGCTGACCGACACCAACCGGCCGCTGTGCTTCGGACGGCTCGACCTCGAGACGGGCGAGCAGTGGCACATCGGCCGCCGCCACGTGGAGGACGAGGCGTCCGACCCGGTGGTCGTGGAGTGGCGGGCGCCGATCGCCGTCCCCTTCTACCGCGCCACGATCGAGGAGCCGCTGGGCCTCGAGCGGCGACGCCAGTTCGTCGTGGACGGACGCGCGCTCGTGCAGATGGCCGACGACCTCTTCGGCCCGGACGCGGCGGCCACCGCCGCCGCCGAGGGCCCGCAGGTCCGCGGCCGGGACGCGCTCCTGGCCGAGCTGGAGCGGGCCCGGACGGGCCAGATGCTCGACATCGTGGCCACCATCCAGACCGAGCAGGACGTCGTGATCCGGGCCCCGATGGCCGGCATCCTGACCGTGCAGGGCGGACCGGGCACCGGCAAGACGGCCATCGGGCTGCACCGGGCCGCCTACCTCCTCTTCGGCAACGACGCGCTGGCCCGGGCGGGCGTGCTCGTGCTCGGACCGAACCGCACGTTCCTCCGGTACATCGCGCAGGTGCTCCCCTCCCTGGGCGAGGAGGCGGTCGTGCAGACGGTCCTCAGCGACCTGGTCCCCGACGCCACGATCCGCGGCACGGACAGCCCCGCCGCGGCCCGCCTGAAGGGAGATGCGCGCCTCGCCGAAGTGCTGCGGTGCGGGCTGCAGCGGCGGCGCCGAGCGGTGACCGAGGACGTCGAGGTGCGCTACCAGCTCTCGCGCATCGTCATCCCGATGGCCCGGGCGCAAGAGCTGGCGGCGACCGTCGCGAGCCGGCGCATCCCCTACTCGGCGG
This sequence comes from uncultured Actinomycetes bacterium, assembly GCA_963731055.1. Lineage (GTDB taxonomy): Bacteria > Actinomycetota > Acidimicrobiia > Acidimicrobiales > CADCTF01 > DATLED01. The sequence goes on from CAVSUD010000011.1 coordinate 292,349, forward strand.
GCCGGACGACGATGCGCGACCTCCTGGCCCGCACGGTCTACGAGCGGTACGCCGAGCTGACCGGTCGGCTCGGCACGGAGTACCGGGACGTGGCGCGGTCCCTGGCCACGGAGCCCGGCTTCAAGCGAGCCCTCGACACGCTGTGGCCCTCGGTGTCGGCGCCGGCCCTCGTCCGGGACCTGCTCTCGAACAAGGCGCGGCTGGCCGAGGCCGCCGACGGCGTGCTCGACGACGGGGAGCAGCGGCTCCTCCTGCGCAGGGCCGGTCGTTCGCTTCGCACCGAGCCCTGGACCGAGGCCGACGGTCCCCTCGTGGACGAGGCCATCGAGCTCGTGGAGGGGCGGCTCCGGACCTACGGCCACGCCGTGATCGACGAGGCCCAGGACCTCTCCCCGATGCAGGCCCGCATGGTGGCCCGCCGCGTGCCCAGTGGCTCGATCACGATCCTCGGCGACATCGCCCAGGGCACCGGCGTGTGGGGCCGCGACTCGTGGGAGGACCTGTTGCAGCACCTCCCCGCCCCGGACGGCTTCCGCATCGAGGAGCTCCGGCTCGGCTACCGCGCCCCGGGGCGCGTGCTGCAGGTGGCGTCGCGCCTGTTGCCGTCGATCGCCCCGCACCTCCGCCCGACGGAATCCATCCGTCCGGGCCGGAGTGAACCGCGCTTCCTCCCCGTGGAGGGCGACGTCGCCTCGGCGGCGGCGACGGAGGCGGAGCGGCTCAGCCGGGAGTGGACCTGGGTCGCGGTCATCGTCCCGGAGGTGCTGCACGACGCCGTCGCCGCCGCCCTCGCCGCGGTGGGAGCCGATCTCGGGGACGCGGAGCGGGAGGGGCTCGACCACGCCGTCACCCTCGTGCCCGCCGTGACCGCGAAGGGCCTCGAGTTCGACGCCGTGGTCGTCGTGGAGCCGGCCCGCATCGTCGACGACGCCGCTCGCGGCCTCCGCTTGCTCTACATCGCCCTGACCCGGCCGACCCAGCACCTGTCCGTCGTCCACGCCGAGGCGCTGCCCGAAGCCCTCCGGAGGGACGAGACGAGTTCCGCCTGAGGACCTCGCCTGCTCGCAGGTGGTGCGGGAGTCGTCGACGAGGTGATCTGGCCCGCGTCGACATCGAGACCGGCTCCGACTAGGACGCAGGTCCGGAACAGGCCGCGGCACGGGCGTCGTCCGCCGCGTGCCGCGCGGCGTTGAAGGCCCACAGACCGCCGCGCTCGGGGCCGGCGCCCGGCGCACAACCCGGCCCGTACCCGGGCCGCATCATCGGGTGACAGCCGAGGCAGCGCGGCCAGGAGCACCGGCGCGGCATCGTCGGACAGCTCCGCCATGGCGTCGGGATCGAAGCGGTCGGTGCCGGCCAACCGATCGACGTTGCGCCGGACCAGCAGGGCCTCGGGGTTGGCCACGTTCAACACGAGCAGCCCGGCCAAGCCGAGGGCGAGCGCGGCCGGCACGAACCAGGCCCGCCTCCGTCCGAGTCCGGCCAACGTGGCGGCGAGGAGCAGGAACACCCCGCCGATCCAGACGGCGAACAGCACCGCAAACAGCCGAAGGAGCGTGAGCCCGTAGGCCTGCTCGTAGAGGGCCAGCCGCCGCAGCGCCCCGCCCACCAGGAGGAGGGTCAGCACCACCGCGACCTCGGCCAGCACGACGAACCGGCGATCGATGGCCACCACGGCGGCGCGGAGGGCCAGCAACACGCCGAGGGTGAGCGCGGCGACGACGAGCAGCTGGAAGAAGCCGCTCCGGGCGTGCTCGGCGTAGGTGAGGCCGGCCGTGCGCCGGACGTAGTCGGCCCCTCGGATGGCGGTGACGGCCTGGGAGATCGTGAACGCCGCGAACACCGCCACGAGCCCCGCCAGCACGGTGAGGGCCTCGACCCGCCCGAGTGGACGGCGCACGTCGGCGTGGACCTCGTACGGCGCAGCCGACGCCATGCGGTGCAAGGTCATCGCGCCCCAGCCGCCGGTGCCGAGCAGGACGGCGTGCACCACGAGGTCACCCGCGTCGGTCGGGAACCGGAAGAAGGACGCGAACACCGGGTCGGCGCTGGCCAGCAGCAGGCCGATCACCAGGACGACGGGCGCGGCGAGCAAGCCACCCCGCACGACGGCCCACCCGGAGGAGGGGTGGCGATCGCGGCGGGACCGTCGCGTGCCGGCCGCGGCGACGAAGGTCGGGACGAGCGCGGCGTGGACGGCGGCGTGCACGACCCGCCCCACGAGGTCGGGGATCGACTGGTCCAACGGGTCGCCCTCCCGGACGAGGGAGGAACCGAACAGGAGGAGTCCGGCCGACGCGAGGACGTCCAGCGCGAGGAGCCACCCGGCCGCACGGAGCCCGAGGCCGGCACCGAGGACGGCGGCCAGCCCCAGCACCGGCCACGCCCTGGGGCTCCGGGCCCGACCGGCCCCGATGATCCCGCCTGCGACCGCCGCCGGCAACAGGGCTCCGGCCAGTCCGGCGAGGCCGCTGCGCACGGCCAGGTCGGTGCCGACTGCGGCGACGAGCACGGCAGCCGCGACCCGCCGGTCGGGCCGCTCCGTCGTGCGGACGTCCGGCCACACCGGCCCGACGAGGAGCTCGCCGTCCTCGGGCGGAGGCGGCGGTCCTTCGGTCGTGATGGTGCTCATGGGGTCCCTCCGGGGAGATCGACGATCATCCGGCAGCCCGTCGGGCTCCGGCGTTCCGGGCGGATCGACCCGCCGTGCAGGTCGACGATCCCGCGGGCGATGGCCAGCCCGAGGCCGGCCCCGCCGTCGGCGGACGCGCGCCCCGCGTCCGACCGGTAGAAGCGCTCGAAGATGCGGTCTACCTCGTCCTCGGCGATGCCCGGTCCGGCGTCGGCCACCTCCATCCGCACCCCCCGCCCGACACGGGCGGCGGTGACGTCGACCGATGCGCCGGGTGGGGAGTGGCGGACCGCGTTCTCCAACAGGTTGGCCACGACCTGGTGGACGCGCTCCGGGTCGGCCTCGATCGTCAGGTCGAAAGGCTCGACGGTCACTGCGACCGGAGTGGCGGGCGCGTGGAGCCGGCACTCGTCGGCCACCTGGTCGAGCAGCTCACCCACGTGGAAGGCCCGCAGCTGCAAGGGGAGCGCGCCCGACTCGAGGCGGCTCAGGTCGAGCAACTGGGTGACGAGGCGGCCGAGGCGCTCCACCTGCCGGAGCATCGTGCGAAACGTCTCGGGGTCGGGCGGCTCGACGTCGTCGACCAGGTTCTCGAGCACCGCCTGGAGGGCCGAGATGGGGGTGCGGAGCTCGTGGCTGACGTTGGCGACGAGGTCGCGACGGAGGCGATCGAGGGCTTCGAGGTCGGCGGCCATGGCGTTGAAGGCGCGGCCGAGCTCTCCCACCTCGTCGCGCGACGTCGCCGTCACCCGTCGACCGTGCTCGCCGCGGGCCATGGCGCGCGCCGCCGACGCCATCTCCCGCAGCGGAGAGGTCATGCCGCGCGCCAGGACCTGGACCATCGCCAGTGCGATGGCCGCGGCGATGACGGGGCGGAGGAGGAGCGGGACGCCGAGGCGCAGCCCCGCCGTGCTGACCAGAGAGCTCACCGCGACGGCGATCACGATGGCGACGCCGAGCTTGCGCTTGATGGTGCCGAGGCCGTCGAGCGGGCGCATCAACCCGGCGCCTCAACCGCGTAGCCGACGCCGTGCACGGTGCGGACGAGGTCGGCGCCGAGCTTGTGGCGGAGCGAGCGGATGTGGGAGTCGACCGTCCGGGCCCCCGAGCCGTCGCGGTAGCCCCAGACGTCGGCCAGGAGCTGCTCGCGGGTGAGCACGACTCCCGGCCGCCGTCCGAGGACCACCAACAGGTCGAACTCGGTGGGCGTGAGGTGGACGGCCTCCCCATCGAGGTGCACGCGCCTCGTCGCCGGATCGGCGACGACCGGGCCCGCACGCGCAGAACGGGCGTGACCGTGGCGCCGTCGGTGCCGCCCGCCCGACGCTCCACCCGGCGGAGGATGGTGCGGATGCGGGCCACGAGCTCGCGCGGGCTGAAGGGCTTGGTCAGGTAGTCGTCGGCCCCGACGGCGAGGCCGACGAGCAGGTCGGTCTCGGAGTCGCGGGCCGTCAGCATCAGGACCGGGACGTCGCGGTCGCGCTGGATCCGGCGGCACACCTCGAGCCCGTCGAAGCCCGGCAGCATCAGGTCGAGCACGACGAGGTCGGGCCGGATCCGCTCGCACCAGCTCGACCCCTGAGGGCCCGTCCGTCGCGATCTCGACCAGGAACCCCTCGCTCCGGAGCCGCGCCGCCACCGCATCGGCGATGGGGGCTTCGTCCTCGATCACCACCACGGTCTGGGTCACGAGGCGCAGTGTACGAACGGGCCTTTCGAGAAGTCCCGGGTCGATCGTGAAGATCCGGTGCAGACCGGCGCCGGGGGTCTAGCGG